>NZ_VTOK01000020.1 GCF_009765375.1 Alteribacillus sp. YIM 98480 | reverse complement strand
CGGCTACGCATCGTTGCCTTGGTAAGCTCTTACCTCACCAACTAGCTAATGCGCCGCGGGCCCATCTCACAGTGTAAGGAACAAGTCCCTACTTTTACAATCACATCATGCGATCTGATTGGTTATCCGGTATTAGCCCCGGTTTCCCGGGGTTATCCCAGTCTGCAAGGCAGGTTGCCCACGTGTTACTCACCCGTCCGCCGCTCGTTCCACAAGCGTCACCCCGAAGGGATCTGCTTGCTTCCCGCGCTCGACTTGCATGTATTAGGCACGCCGCCAGCGTTCGTCCTGAGCCAGGATCAAACTCTCCAATAAATTGGTTTGTTTGATACAAGCTGTATCTTACATAATTAATAAAGAAATTAACAGACGCTTGACTTTCATTCAATTTTCAAAGGACAACTTCGCTCGTTTTTCTTTTAATTGGCGACTTTTATATAGTATCACGTCCGCCGAATTAAGTCAACAATAAATTTAATATTGTGTTTTGCGCTCATTGCTTTCTTCTCTCAAAGGCGCATTTAATAATTTAACACGCTCTTCCGTGAGCGTCAACCATGTTTAAAAAAAAATTTGTTTCTTTATAAATGGTCCTTCTGCTTATCATAATGATTTCGAAATGATTTTGTATATCTGCTGCATTCAGCAGGAGATGCAAAACGCCTATATATCCCTAAAACAATTCGATATTTTTCTTCCATTGCTCGTTTTACAACCGGCTCGATTCTGCTGTCTTCAAAATCTAAAAGCAGCTCTTCAAGTTCTCTTTTCAAAAGATACTCCATTTCTTGCGCTTCTTTAACATTAATAAGAATACCCATCATAATAATCCCTGCTTCCATTAAATGTTATATTCATATCTTGTCCTTTTGTGCATAAGTTTATGCCAAAGATGATTCTTTGGAGGGAGTCGAATACGGTGCCTAGAAAAGTATGGATAATTGGCAGTCAAAAATTTAAACTATTATTTCTACTGTTGGCAGGGGTATTTATTATATTAGGAGGATTCATAATAAATAATTCTTTCATGCCCGTCTTTTCAACCAATGAAGAACCAGCCGCTTTTTACAGAGCAGATATAAAAGAAAAAAAAGTTGCTTTAACATTTAATATTAGTTGGGGCGAAGACAAAGCATTACCGATATTAGACGTTTTAAAAGAGAAGGAAGTAAATGCAGCATTTTTTATCTCTGCAGCATGGGCCGAGCGCCATCCCGATATTGTGGAGAAAATGATGAAGGATGGGCATACAATTGGCAACCATGGTTACAGGTATGAGCATTATCCGCAGCTAGAGGAAAATGAAATAATAAGTGACTTAAATTTAAGCCATAAAAAAATTAAAGACGTAACAGAAAAGGATGTAAAATATTTTCGTCCGCCTCATGGAGATTTTAACAAGAGTGTATTAGAGACCGTTGACCGATTTGGATACTCTGTTGTCCATTGGAGTGTAGGGGGACAAGATTGGGAAAATCCTGGTGTAGATACTATCGTCAATAATATAACTAATGAAGTAAAGCCTGGAGATGTTATCTTACTCCATGCTTCAGATTCAGCTAAACAAACAGGAGAAGCACTGCCGATTATCATTGATAAGCTACACAATGAAAACTATTCATTTGTAGATATAGAAGAACTCATATCTCAAGCAGAAGCCAGCATTGAGGAAATTAAATAATTATAATTAGAAACCATCATGGCGGCCCAAGAGCATGCCGCCGCCATCTACCATGAAAAGCAATTTCAGCTCGAAGATTGAAACTAATTTGACTGTGTTCTAAAATGTTTGTTTTCATACAAAAACTGTACAATAGATAAAGGAACTTCTGTTTCATTCGCGAACGTCCTGTTCTGGGCGCAAAAGTTTCCCTGTGTAAATCAGTGTAATCGGAAGTATGTTTCTGTAACAACATCGACATTTGGAAGGGTCTTTTATTATAACCAAAAACCACAGCTTGATGATTACAATGCTGCGGTTTTATTTGTTTGTCCGTAAAGACCTGCCTGTTAAACGGTGTAAAATAAGAAGCTGCCAAGTATTCGCTGTAATCAATGGAGTCAGATAAATCCACAGCCATTTTGTTTCATTTACTGTTTCTACCGTTAAGGCAGGGACCCACTCTATGGTCGTGACTGCAAACATAAAAAACAATGCAGGAACAAATGCTTCTTTGTTTGTTTCTTGTTGTTTGCGAAAAGCGACAAAAATACAGTAAACGAAAAGCAATAAAGGCATAACCATATATCCTGCTATCGTTTCCTCTTCAGAAGCAAATGCAACATAACGCAAGTAAATTAAATCAAATAGAACAAATAAAATCAATACGATTTGGACCCAGTTCCACAGTTTGACTGACTTAAATAAACCAAGCGCAAATCGGTGCAACGTCAAATAGGCAAAATACCCCATCTGTGCCACCAAACTTATGGCCGCACTGATACCAAACATCCATAATACTCCAAATATGAAATTTAATATGCCTCCACTAAAGTATGTTTCAAGATCTAAAAGAACTCCCACTACGGCTCCGCTAGAAGCTCCTATCAATAAAGTAGAGAAAAATAAGTAAACAAGCTTTCTTGCATTCAAAAAGATCGCGCTCCTCAATAAAACCTGTCTAAATTAGCCACCGTAATGATTTTACCAATGTAATGAAAAAAAAGCTATACACGCTTACTGTTGTGCATAATTTTTTCACATCTCAGCCATATTATTAATGTGAATTGTATATAAAACAAATGCTTAAATATGTCAACGGACTGCTAGTAAAGCAGTCAATTAATGGGAGAGGATATGCAGAAAGGAGCGCATTATTATGCGTTATGTAAAAGCTGGTTTAACTGCTGTTATCTGCTTTTGCCTATTATTAGGATGCGCCGCTGCAGCAGAGGAACAAGGCGGGGGGCAATCCGACTATGAGGAAACAAAAAAGATGCTTGTTGATTTATTAAAAACAGATGAAGGAAAAAGTGCTATACGTGAAATTTTAAGTGATGAGGAAATGAAGAAAAGCATTGTCATCGAACAGGAAACGGTGAAAAAATCCATTGAAGACACGATGACCTCAGATAAAGGGAAAACATTCTGGCAGGAGATGATGAAAGACCCCGAATTTTCCAAAGCTTTAGCGGATAGTATGCAAGAAGAAAACGAAAAATTATTAAAAGGACTTATGAAAGATCCTGAATACCAGACAATGCTGATGGACGTTATGAAAGATCCAGAGATGGAAAAAGCTACGTTAGAGCTTTTAAAAGGAAAAGAATATAGGCAGCAAGTCATGACTATCATGACAGAAGCGCTTGAAAGTCCGCACTTCAAAGCTAAAATTAGTGAAATCCTAGCAAAAATCGCCGAAGAACAAATGAAAAAAGAAGATAGTGAACAAGGTCAAGGCGAGGGTGAAAGTGAATCCGGCGGTGGAAGCGGATCTGGCGGAGGCAGCGGCGGCGGTTAATACAAAAAGCACCTCAGGAGAAATCTCCTCTTGGTGCTTTTTTTGAATTTATTTACCGATTTTTTCAATAATACGATCTGCAATATTTGCATAAATTGCTCCGATTGGATGTTCCCTATCGTACACTGAAGGAGCAAAATTTTCTTCATCCACATCTGGTTGTCCTAATGGAATTTGCCCAAGAAGTTCGGTTTTTAGTTCTTCGGTTAATCGTTCTCCGCCTCCTTGTCCAAAAACATACTCCCTTTCTCCAGTAAGTTTGCTTTCAAAATAAGCCATATTTTCAATCACGCCCAGAATCTCATGATTTGTCTTTATTGCCATAGCTCCTGCACGTGCAGCAACAAATGCTGCTGTTGCATGAGGGGTGCTTACAATCAGCTCTTTACATTCTGGCAGCATTGTATGAATATCAAGAGCCACGTCTCCTGTTCCAGGCGGCAGATCAAGAATTAAGTAGTCAAGTTCGCCCCATTCTACTTCATTAAAAAAATTATTAAGCATTTTTCCAAGCATCGGCCCTCTCCAAATAACCGGTGCATTATCTTCCACAAAAAAGCCCATCGAAATTACTTTTACTCCAAAGCGCTCTACTGGATATATTGTCTCGCCTTCAACGGTTGGGCGCTGATCTATTCCCATCATATCAGGAACACTAAATCCATAAATATCAGCATCTATAATCCCGACTTTTTTTCCAGCCCTTGCCATTGCTGTAGCGATATTTACAGAAACTGTTGATTTTCCGACGCCGCCTTTTCCGCTTGTCACGGCAATAAATTCAGTCTTATTTTCTTTTGAGAGTAGTGAAGTTTTTTCTTCTTGTGACTGTGAGGAGCCCCCATGCTGTTTTACTTCCTCTTCCCCCAGTGTATCAAACCTTAATCCAACGGATTCCGCGCCTGCTTCTTTTACAGCTTGTACAATTTTCTGTTGTAATTGCATTTGCTCGGCTGTTCCGGTACGGGCTAGTGCAATTTTTAAACTCACGTTATCATTTTTTATTTTCACTTCCCGTACTCCGCCTGTTTCTACAATACTTTTTTGGAGATCGGGATCTTTTATGTTTTTTAATGTATCAAGAACCTTATCTTCATTTAACAAAACGGACACCATCCTTTAATTGGCACTAAAATTATACTAAGTATAGCATACCGTTTTCCCTCCCCCTCTTTCAAACGTTTACAATTATTATTCATCAATTTCTTCTCCAGCATAAAAACGCAGCAATCCACGATAAATAGATATTGCAACTTTATTTTGGTATTCTTCCGTTTTTAAATAGGATGCATCACTAGGATTCGATAAAAACCCAGCTTCTACCAGCACTCCAGGTATGTCCGCCTGTCTTAAAATAAATAACTCCTTAATAGGCTTTGTTGTCCTGCTTGAATTTTCCAGATTGTTCATCATTTCTTCTTGAATAAGATTGGCTAATTTTTTATTATCAGGAACTCTCGGATGATAAAACGTTTGAGCACCATTCCACCGTGAAGAAGGAACGGCATTTAAATGAAGGCTCACAAATACATCACCACCGCTCTCATTTACAATTTCAGCCCGCTTGTTTAAATCCTCTTTTTTTCGTTTGCTGTATCCTTTTAAACCCTCTCTGGCAAGATCATAATCGCCTTCTCTCGTCATAAACACTAGCGCGCCGGCTTCCTGAAGATATTCGCGAAGCATTAATGAAATATTAAGAGCGACCTCCTTTTCCAATACACCGTCCTTACTTGAAGACCCTCCATCCACGCCACCATGTCCTGGATCTAAAATAATCACTTTACCGGACAATGGAACATGCCAATTTGTCATTGAATCTTTCGTCATAAACCGCTCTTGCATAAACAAGGCAGTTCCAGCTAATACTATGAATAGAATGGCAATTCCAAGCCATTTTTTCATACAATGCCCGCTCCTTTTCATTCCCTAGCTTGTATCATATATATGAAAGAGCGGGCCAAGTATTCCTGCTTAAAGGCGTAATAGGTGTCTTTTTGTTCCAGCTTCAAGACCTCTTTTCCACCAATACGTCACAAAGCATTCCACTATTTCTTTAAGATCAGACCTTTGAGCAGCTGGTTCTTCTACCCATCCGCTCATGAATTCGTACAACTCAGTTGTTATGCTGGTGATCGCTAATACTGCCTGCATTTTAAAACGAAACGCTAACTCGCCGTTTTCCACATACCTGCTGAACTTTCCGCCAGATAAAAATGCTTCAAGCGCAAGGTCCATACAGGCTTCTTCTAAGAAAGAATACGGAAAATGAAAACGACTGAATACCGGTACAAATATATTTTCAGCTGTAGACTTGATTTCTTCAACCCGGAGTTCTTGTAAGAGCTTTTTCTCTTCTTCCCATTCTTTTTTTAAACGATGCGGTTCTAAAGATACGATAGTCCCCATAAAAAGCCTCCCTCCTCTTTTTGTATTATGTGTTAGAGGCTTTCAGACATACGAGTTGGTGTTTACCATTACAGGCAAGGAAAAAGCTTTTTGTTCATCCGTTTTTTAAAAGGGAACCGTATATTGCTTTACTTCCCTTTAAAAAACAAAAGAGTATAGTCCAAATTAACCGACGGGAATACTTTTGTTTAAATTAGCAGGCAAGCTTCGAGAGAAATATCGAATGGAGGATACGAATGATTTGGTACTAAATTTTAAAATAAAAATTATGTTCCATATATGTCAACTTTTTATATCTCGTTATGAGGAGTAAACATCTTTCAATTGGATAGAATATTACAAAGAAAAAATTCTTACGTTTTTTAAGTTGTATATGGGTTAAAAGAAAAGCTGGATTTTGAGAGATTGAAGGTAAAAATGTTTGGGCACATCTCCAGCCACGTTAATAAAAGACCCTCAACCACCAGTGGTTGAAGGCCTTTTCAGTGTTTATGATTTACATTTCGGAAAACTGAAACGCATTACTTACATTTTTTATCATCCACAACTCGTAACCTGTACCTGATTCGTAATATAGGTGTTCATGAAAAATTTTTAAAAACTGTTAAGTGAGCCTTTTTATAGATTTAGGATACTAGCGGCAATTAGCTTACTCCTTGTGAATAAAGAATCAACTACTGCATATTCATCTGGAGTATGGTTGCCTTCTCCTTGAGGTCCGAGGGAACAAACAGTTGGCACACCGGCTGCAACCGCATAAGACGAATCTGAACTTCCCTGTGCGAAAAACGAGCCGGGTTCTTGAATATCAATTTCTTCAGCGCTTTTTCTAATTATTTCAAACAAGCTTTTGTTATCTTCGGTTACTTCCATCGGGTCGAATCCGCCTTTGTAAGTTAACGTTGTATTTGTTCCCTGGATATAGGAACGTGATGCAATTTCTTTTAATTTTTGATTCGTCATTTCTTGTTGGGATTTTGTCTGGTATCTTACTCCGATAGTCGCTTTCGCATAATCAGGGCATGTATTTACTGCGGTTCCTCCCTCTACGATAGTAACATTAAAAGTATAACCCTCTTCAAAGCATGAAGCCGCGTCTATCTCTAGCATCTTATGGGAAAGTTCTATAATCGCGTTTCTTCCACTTAGCCAGTCTATGCCAGTATGGCTGGATACACCCTCGACTTCGAGTTCGTATGCAGCACCTCCAGATCTTCCAATAGCTAATTGATTTTCTAAATTGCCTGTTTCGGTATTAAAAGCGCACAGACAGCCCTTTAGTTCATTAACTAATAACTCTTTGCAGGTGGAATGAATATGAGCAGTCTCCTCATCACCTACGATAATAACCTTTAAAGGATGCTTATCATAATGAATGGACCTTAATGCTTTTAGTACATAAATTGTGGATACAATTCCCCCTTTCATATCAAGTATTCCAGGACCGTAAGCTTTTCCTTCTTCCAGCCGGAAAGGGTGATTTGATAAAAATCCTTTAGAGAAAACTGTATCAACATGACCAATAAATGCTATTGGCTTTGATAAAGTCTGGTTACCAAATTCTGCAATTAGAGTATTTCCGGCTTTGTCATACGAAACTGTACGTGTATGAAACCCTTCATCTTCGAGGATGTTTTTTAACCACATTAAAATGGCATCCGTTCCTTTCTTTTGATCGGGACCGCTTTCAATATTCACCATTTCTTCCCAGAGATTCAGCATCGGCTGCTTATTGTCGTCAATAAAATCAAGTACTGCTTTTTTACTCATATAATGATGACTCCCTTTTTATAGTTTAGACATAGTGCCTGCAGCATACTAAGAGAAAAGTGCCGAAATAATAAAATTTTCAAAAAATATTTTATAATGGACCATAATTTATTGAAACGGCAATGCCTATAAATATCGCTCCCATCACAAGCCAGAGAAGGAATAACGGGAAAGTAAATTTAATCCAGTCAATAAAAGAGACTTTTGCTATTGCCAGACACGCCATTAGTGTACCGGATAGCGGTGTAATGATATTGGTTACCGCATCTCCTAATTTAAAGGTAATAAACACAGACTGCCGGGTCACTTCCAGCATATCACCTATAGGAACCATAATTGGCATAACAATAGCTGCCTGGCCTGTTCCCGATGTAATCAAGCCATTAAATATCAAATTAAAAACATACAACAACAGCATTGCTGCACTTGGTGAAAAACCCTCTAACGAAGAAGCAGTGAAGTGTACTATGGTATCTACAATGTGCGCTTCATTAAGCAGGACAATAATAGCTCCGGCTATTCCTATGACTAAAGCACCGTAAACCACTTCTCTTACCCCGTCCATAAATCTCTTTACAAAGCCATTTGGAGAGATCTTCATTATGAAAGCAACGGCTATACCGAGCATGAGAAAGATTGCCGCAAGCTCATTTATAGACCAGCCAAACGCAAATGCACCGTATACAAACGCACCAATAGATAAAAAGAATAATAAGAGAACAATGATATGACGGCTCGTAAAAGTGTTCTCTTCCGTATAAACATTTTCTTCGAGATGTTCAGAAAAGGAATCTGCTCCCATGAAGCTTTTAGCAGGATTATTTCTTATTTTTTTAGCGTATAAGCAAATGTATATTATTGTAATAGATAAGAAGGCTCCAAATATAGCCATTCGAAATAGGTATCCAGAAAAAAGGGGCAGTTCTGCGATCGTCTGCCCCATGACAGTAACTACAGGGTCGAATACCCCTCCGCTAAAACCTGCATAGGCTCCGAGAAAAACCATTGCCACTCCAACAATGGGATCCAATTTTAAAGAACGAGCTAACAAAAGCCCTATCGGAACAAAAGCGATGGCAAGGTTAGGAGCAATCCCTAAAGAGGCAAGAAGGGCAAACAAAGTGCAGAATGTAAAAATTAATAATTGATAGTTCCCTTTTGATTTTGTAATGAAAGAGTGGATTCCTGCATTAATGGCCCCTGTCGATTCAATCACTTTAATAGTTCCGCCTACAATTAAAATTAAAAATATAATGCTTGAGGCGTTGACAAGTCCTATCTGTATGGATGAAAAGATATCTAGGATAGAAAGCGATTCCATTGGTATGTATTGAAAAGTATCAGGATCTACTTGGGTTACCCCGTTTCTTTCCACTCGCTCATAAGCCCCAGAGGGCAATATAAACGAAGCAATAAAGGCTAAAAGCAAAAAACCAAACAAAATGACTACTACATCCGGCATCTCAAACTTTTTGCGATGCCGTTTTACCTTGGTTTCCTTTACGTTCGTAACAGACATTTAATCATCCTTTCCTCAATCGCTTTTTTAATAATTCCCTGCCTACAATTCTGACCGCAAATCCCATAGTTCTGGAAAAAATCTTTGGTCTAAAACCTATTTTAAATAATGAACACCTGATGACCCGCCCGTTCCTGTTTTAAAACCTATAATTCTTTCCACCGTTTTCATGTGACGGAAGCGCCATTGTTGAAAACGGTCTTCAATGTCAACCAGTTTTTCAGCAAGCTGGTATAAGTCCCAGTGATCCTCTGTGTTTAGATAAACCTCTTTCCAAGCTTTATGTACACTCTCATCAAAAGTATAAGCTTTAGAAACGTCTCTTTTCAGTATATCATCGGAAATGTCGAATCCTGCCCTTTTTAAGGCGGAGATAGAAACATCGTAAAGACTGGGTGCTCTATAAGCCTGTTCTAACTTCTGGTGTAGTTCAGTGTCCTTTTCATAAATTTTTAGAATGAAATCAGATTTATAACCTAAAGCAAATTCAATTAATCTATACTGATAAGATTGGAAACCAGAAGCACTCCCTAGAGAATCTCTGAACTCAAGGTATTCAGATGGGGTTAACGTGGACAAAACATCCCAAGCCTGTATAATCTGAAATTGAATTTGTGATACGCGAGCCAGTTTTTTAAAGCTGACAGATAAATGATCTTTTTTGATAGCTTCTATTGCAGCATTCAGCTCATGCAGTATTAACTTCATCCAAAGTTCACTTACCTGATGAATAACAATAAAGAGCATTTCGTCATGGTGACCAGATAACCTGTTCTGGCTTGAGAGTAAAGAATCAAGCTGCAAATATTCTCCATAGGTCATTTTTTCCTTAAAGTTCGTTTCAATATTGTTTTCGTTGTTAGTTGGATTTTTCATCAAATCACTCCTCAACATTACTGTTTACTAAAGCACCCTAAGGGCTGCACGAACCGGGCTTCCATCTCCTTCTTTTAGAGGAAGCGGAAGAGCGGCCAATTCATATTCACCTGGCTTAATATGGTCTAGTTTTACGTTTTCCAGGATATTAATTTTGTGTTTATACAATTGGTGATGAACCAGTAATTCTTTACTATCTAACGGATCAACGGATGGAACGTCGACCCCCAGTAGTTTGATATCACTTTCTTTTAGGAAATCCACAGCATCTACCGTAAGACAGGGAACACTTTTAGGAAAAGTATTCGGGCTGCACTCAGTGGAGGTTTTTAATAATAAGCGCTCGGCTCCACAGATGTGAAGGTTTTCCACGGCTGCTCTATTGATTGTTTTTAAACTAGTTACATCTGCAACAAGGCACGGTCCAATAAAATGATTAATATCCAGATCTATAATTTTTTCACCGTTGTCTGAGAAGTGGAACGGTGCATCAACATGAGTGCCTGTATGAAGGCTGGTAGTAATCCTTCCAATGTTTACTGACCCTGTCTCTTTTTTTGTGAACGATAATTCATATGAAAACGGAATATCCTCGGGCCAATGTGCAATATTGTCATGAACCGGCTGGGATATGTCTATCCACTTTCCTTTTTTCATTTCCATCCATCCTTAGGCGATAATGTCTCGCTTATTAGCAAAATTTTTATATGTTTCTTCTGTCATTATTTGTTTGAGCGTTTGAATCGTTTTCCAAATGTCATGAAACGAGTTATATAATGCCACAGGTCCTAATCTAATAAAGTTAGGTTCTCTGTAGTCAGGGATGATACGAGCACTTTTTAGCGCTTTGCAAATGCTTGCTGAGTACGAATGTTTTAAAAGAATATGTCCGCCTCGTTTCGAGTGTTCAAGCGGTGTTACAATCTCGAAACCAAATTCTTTCAGCTCATAGGTGATTAAGTCTATCATGTAATCTGTAAGTGCCAGTGACTTTTTGCGAATGCTGGTTATGCCAGCTTCATTAAACATATGAAGAGATCCAATCAGCGGTGCCATGCTTAAGACATGGGGAGTGCCAATTTCGAAAGCACCAGCATCAACGTCTGCCGTTAATTCGTGTTTCATTTCAAACTGAATATCTTTTTTTGAGCTAAACCAGCCGGACAATCCGGGATCCTGGCCAAAGTGCTTTTTATTCACATACAATGCCCCGACTGAGCCAGGTCCTCCATTTATATGCTTATAGGTACACCACATGGCGAAATCAACGTCCCATTTATCAAGCTCATGAGGAATTGCTCCAATGGAGTGACATAAGTCAAAGCCGATTATAATATTTCTTTTGTGAGCTTCTGCTGTTAGTCTTTTCATATCTAAAATTTGTCCACTTCTATAAAGCACGCTTGGTAATAAAATGAGTGCTACATTTTGTGTCATTTGATCGATGATTTGCTCTTCTACTAGGATATCATCCTGGCTCTCTACTTGTACCAGTGCTTCGGAAGGGTTATATCCTTTCAATTGCAGCTGACTCTTTAACGCATAAATGTCAGATGGGAAGGTAGCATTATCAGCTAATATTTTGTACTTTTTAGACGTTGGCTTATAGAACGTAGACACTAGCTGATGAATATTGGTTGTCGTTGACCCTGTCACAATTACTTCTTCAGCTTGAGCACCAACTAAAGGGGCCAGCTTCTTCCCTAAGTCCTGGGAAAGATAAAACCAGGGATTTTCACCATTGGTCCAACCGTCAATCCCGTATTTTTTCCACGAGTTCAAAACGGTCATAAGGGAATTTTCTGCCCTTTTTGATAAAAGACCGAGAGAATTACCATCCAAATAAATAGCATCTCCTATATAGAATTCCTCTCGATAATATTTTAAAGGATCCTCTTGGTCTAACTCTTTTGCGTAATTTTCTGAATATAAATGGTTTTGGTTCACTGTCATTTCACCTCAAAATTTTCAATTGGTAGAATTGTCAAACATATTATGTGTGTAATGTTATAGTTTTATTGACATTTTGTCAATGACTTGTTGTCAACAAATAATGAAGTATAAAATTTCATGGCAGATTTGAGTTATAATGGAATGAGACATACATTAACGATAAGGGAGAGATTTGGTGGTTAATAGTAGGCAGCAGCAAGCCATAGAAACAAAAAACAGATTATTGAAAGCAGCAGAGTTAGTTTTCTTAGAACATGGTTTTCAAAATACAACGATTCGACTTATCAATAATAAGGCAGAAACAGGTCATGGTACAGCTTACGTGTACTTTAAAAATAAAGAAGATTTCCTTATTAAAATAATGGAGGATACGATGGAACAATTTAAAAAGATTGCTTCTATTCCGTTTTATCCTGCTACAGTAAACGAAGCTTATGAACTTGTTTCAAACCAAGTTAAATTGTTTCTGTCACTTGCTATAAAGAAAAAAGAGTTGATGAAGGTAATAAAGGAAGCAATTGGTGTTTCAAAAGAAGTAGAGGGAAGATGGCAGGACATTCGTGATCAATTTACAGCCAACATTACAAAAGACATCATGTATGCTCAAGAGCACGAACTTGCCGATTCAAGCCTTTCCCCGCCTTTAGTAGCGAGGTTATGGTTTTATACAAACGAAATGTTTATGTGGGAAGTAATTGATGAAAAGTCCTCTAATGATATCGAGGAAATTATCAAACATATGACAACTATATATATGAAAGGGCTTTATAGTAATCCAAATCAATAAATGAGAGAAGAGGCCCCTTCTTTTTGTAATTGTTAGCAGTAAAGCCCTAAAATCCAACAGATGCCTTACCAAGCACGGTGAGACAGCAAAAGCATAAATGTTGCAAAAAATACGCGACCTGTTCAAATAATTTTCCATATCAAATATAAGAAAAGCGCAAGCGCCTTGCTCACGAGCGACAAGTCCTGGAGGGGCGGCATATGGAAAGCTGATCTTTGCTTTCCATTGATGAACCGAAGGAATCTCGAGCGAGTAGGCGCTTGCGCTAGACATGTAAAACGCCAACTATTTATAATTTCTTACCTTTTAAAAAAGCCCTCTCGGCTCTGTGTGAGCAAAGAGGGCAAGTCCTTGATATAAAGGTGTTCTTAACGCTTCGAGAACTGAGGCGCACGACGAGCTGATTTAAGACCGTATTTCTTACGTTCTTTCATACGAGCGTCACGAGTAAGATATCCAGCGTTCTTAAGCGGCTTGCGGAAATCAGGATCTACTTCAAGAAGTGCACGTGCTACACCATGACGGATAGCACCTGCCTGTCCTGTAAATCCTCCACCGTTTACGTTTACTTTTAAATCATACTGACCTTCTGTGCCTGTTTCTGCAAGAGGCTGCTTCACAACAAGCTTTAATGTTTCAAGGTCAAAATATTCATCAATGTCGCGATTGTTAATAGTGATACTGCCGTCGCCAGGTACAACGAATACACGGGCAACGGAGTTCTTACGACGGCCAGTACCGTAATATTGCACTTGTGCCAAAATAATACCCTCCCTTTAATTTAGCCGCGAAGTTCGTACTTCTCAGGCTGTTGTGCTTGATGATTGTGTTCTGGTCCTGCAAATACATGAAGTTTTTTCGCTTGCTTACGTCCGAGTGAACCTTTTGGAAGCATTCCTTTTACTGCAAGCTCAATCATTCTCTCTGGTTTATTTGCACGCATTTCAGACGCGCGTGTTTCTTTTAACCCGCCAGGATACTGACTGTGGCTATAATACATCTTGTCACGGAGCTTCTTTCCAGTAAGTTCAATTTTCTCTGCGTTGATAATGATCACATTATCTCCCGTATCAATGTGCGGTGTATATTGAGGCTTGTTTTTGCCGCGAAGAATAGAAGCTACTTCACTGGACAAACGACCCAGTGTTTGGCCTTCTGCGTCGATAACATACCATTTGCGCTCTACTTCGTCGGTCTTAGCCATATATGTCGTACGCATCAATGTCCCTCCTAAATCTTTTATCATACATTTATATATCACATGTCATTACGTTCATCATTTCCGATCCCGGGGCTGTGGGACGTGAAATGCCAAATAACATCATATAACATTGTGAGGCTAATGTCAATGGTTTTGCTACACCTGGCGACGTTGTTTTTTAAAATGTAGTATTTGATGTCTCGGCAAAAAATCTTACCCAGCGTCAAATGTCCTGCTTTGAAAACGTCTTATTTTTCATAACATACTTCCCATAAATATAAGGCATGCCCAGGCGCTGTTTTACCAGCAGCACTTCGTTTTTTTGCATGGATTACTTCAGGGATATCATCGGCTCTTCTCATACCTTTTCCTACTTCAAGCAGCGTTCCCACCATGATACGCACCATATTGTATAAAAAACCATTTCCTCGAAAAATAAAGTGCAATTCATCTCCTTTTTCGAGTACTTCTGATTTATGCACGGTCCGAACCATATCCACCACATCCGTACCAGATGCACAAAAGGAAGAAAAATCATGTGTTCCTTTGAAATAAGCAGCTGCTTTTTTTATTTCAGCCACATTTATAGGGTACGGATAAAAAAAAGCAGAATTTCTCCTAAATATATCTTTTTCTCGCTTTGGAAGAACGCGGTAACGGTACTCTTTTTCGACAGCATGGAAGCGTGCATGAAAATCAGAACTTGTATACTCTGCTTCTTTAATTTGTATATCTTCCGGTAATTTGCTGTTGATTGCTTTTGGCCATTTATCGGCTGGGATAGATAAGGAGGTATCAAAATGAATAACTTGTGCGATAGCATGAACGGAAGCGTCTGTTCGTCCTGAAGCTGTAACCTTTGTTTTTTGTCCTTTATGAATGCTTGTTAAAGCCGATTCTATTTCTTCTTGAACTGTACGTTTACCTGGCTGCTTTTGCCACCCTGAAAAGAATGTGCCTTCATAACTAACGACAGCTTTTACTCTCTGCATAAATATATCTCTCCTTAATCCCTGAAAAAAAGCAACAAAAATCCAAATATCAACACAGCTGTACAGGCTGCACTATCACGAAATGACCACGTTAATTGACGAAGTTTTGTTCTTCCTTCTCCTCCGTTATAACCACGGGCTTCCATAGCAAAAGCTAGATCTTCTGCCCGCTTAAATGCTCGAACAAATAATGGAACAAGCAATGCAACAAATGCTTGTGACCGCTCTTGAAATGTACCTTTATTAAAATCAGCACCTCTGGCTGACTGGGCCTTTACGATTTTTTCTGTTTCCTGCAGCAGGGTCGGAATAAAACGGATTGCAATGGACATCATTAATGCTATTTCATGAGCCGGCACTCCAATACGTTTTAAAGGCGTAAACAGCTGCTCTAGTGCATCCGTTAAATCTATCGGACTGGTAGTCAGCGTCAAAAGGGAGGTGATAAATACAAGTAAAATTAATCGAAAGGCGATAAACAGACCTTGTTCGACACCGCCTTTATATAGTGTAAAAAATCCTGCTGAAATAAGAATTTCCCCTTCTTTAGTGAAAAGAGCATGAAGAAAGAAAGTAAACACAATTAAAATTAAAATCGGGAACATCCCTTTGCGAATGTAGCGAAACGGTATCCCGGATAAAAAATAAATAATAGCTGCTCCTGCCCAGAGAATACCGTATCCGGCCCAACTGTTCATCAAAAATATAATAAAAATAAATAAAAACACTGCTATTAATTTGGCCCTGGCGTCCATTCGATGTAAAAAAGAAGAACCAGGTAAATATTGGCCTATAATCACATGTTCAAACATGCTTTTTTACTCCTTCTTGTTTGACAGCATCATAAGTTCGTCTGCTGCTTTCTCTGGGGTCAAGGACCATTCTGAAAATGAAACCCCTGTGTTTTCTTCTAGGTATTTTAGTACTTTGACACCTTCAGGTATATCCAAATCCAATTGTGTTAACTCATTTTCTCGTTTGTATATTTCTTTTGGCGACCCTTCCATTGCTATCTGTCCGTCATCCATAACTATAACTTGTTCAGCTAGACGAGATGCTTCTTCCATTTGATGAGTAATCATAATCATTGTTGTTTTCTTTTGTTCATGCCAATCTTTAAATAACGTCAGTATTTCTTCCTGTCCTTTAGGATCAAGTCCCGCTGTTGGTTCATCTAAAATTAGGATGTCAGGCTCCATTGCAAGCACACCAGCAATTGCTGCTCGTCTCATTTGTCCCCCGCTTAAATCAAAGGGGGAGCGTTCTAAAAACGTTTCATCTAAACCAACACGCTCTAACAATTCCGGAAGTTCCTTCTTCTTGTTTTCAACATTTAACCCTATATTTTTTGGTCCAAATAACAAATCCTTTTCTACAGTATCTTCAAATAACTGATGTTCCGGATATTGAAAAACCATCCCTACTTTTTTACGCAAGGATTTTATATGTTTTCGTTTTGTATTAGCATGAATAACTTGATCTCCAATAATTACTTTTCCTTTATTGGGCTTTAGCAGACCATTAATATGCTGGACTAAGGTCGACTTGCCCGAACCTGTCCTCCCAATTACAGCAGTACACGACTTATCCGGAAACGTAATCGAAACATCTTTTAGCGCGCTGGTTTCAAACGGGGTTTTTTCCATATAAATGTGTTCTACCTGCTCAAATACGATCTTCATACTTCACCGTCTCCCTAATAAAGGTTTCTAACGAAGAGGTAGGCTGATTTCTTTTTCGTAAGGATTCTAGCAGTTCAAACCCATAAGGAAGGGGAATATTTTTATCTTTCAGCCATTTTAATTCAGAAAATAACTTTTCAGATTCTAAATTAAATGCAATGTTTCCTTCTTCCATATACCATACACGGTCTGCAAGCAGTGCTTCATGAAGGTGGTGAGTGACTGATATTATCGTAACACCTTCATTGGTATGGAGGTTTTCCACAGTGGACATTACTTCCTTTCTTCCTTTTGGATCGAGCATGGAAGTCACTTCATCTAACACCATTATTTTAGGGTGTAACGCCAGTATTCCTGCAATTGCTACCCTCTGTTTTTGACCACCTGAAAGACGGTGCGGCTCTGCTTCGAGTATCCTTTCGACTCCTGTCTGGCTTGCTGCCTGCTCGATTCGACGAACCATCTCTTCCCTTTCCACCCCTGCGTTTTCCATTCCAAATGCAATATCATCTCTTACAGTAGGAGCTACAAACTGATGATCTGGATTTTGAAATACCATCCCTACATGCTTTCTAATATTAGGTAGATGTTCTTCTATTTTTGTAGATTGCTCCCCAATAAAAACTTCACCCAGCGTAGGGGAATATAACCCGTTAAACAGCCGAGACAACGTTGATTTTCCAGAACCATTTGGACCTATAACAGCGATCCATTCTCCATGTTGAATGGAAGCATTTAAATTATTTAAAATCCAAGGTCCTTCTTCCTCATATTGAAAGGAAACATTTTGCAGCCGTACAGCATCCATTGCTTTCACCTGCCTTTTTAATACACCCGCCACTAAACGTTAACAAGAACATTATAGTAGGTTAACAAACACAACTCAAGCACTTCTTTATTTTAAACATTTATCGCCAGATCTTGCTCCGCATGTATGTAGAAAAAGGAGCTGCGGCCATATCTTATGACAATATTATACACATGTCTATAAGCTCCTTTACGAAGATTCATTGTGTGTTTGGAGCAAATCAGAGGGTATGCCGGAACATTATTTGCTCTTGCACCTAATTAATTAAAAAAAGGGCACAGACGTTGTAACCTAAAATAGGTCCAGTCCTGCCCTTACGGATGATTAAACGTATAGGTGGTTTTTAAGAAAAAGCAATAACTAAACGTGTTATCTTTTTAGAGCAGCATGCCCTTTGCCCTTATAAGTCAATCTAATTTGCCATCATTCATCAGTTGTACTAACGCAGACAAAGACCGCTACATTGTGCTGCAGCGTCTGTGTGTTCTGCATTAGCAGTCTCCCATTATCCACGAAGAAGTGACTTATACGAATTCAATGATAGCAATTTCCGCAGCATCCCCGCGGCGAGGACCTACTTTCAGAACGCGGGTATATCCGCCTTGACGTTCTTCATAACGAGGTGCAATCTCATCGAACAATTTTTGAACAGCATCTTTTCCATTTTCCTCATCTGCTGTTTCCTTACGAACGAATTGAGCTGCTTGGCGGCGTGCATGAAGATCTCCACGTTTGCCAAGTGTCACCATTTTCTCAATGACAGGACGCAATTCTTTTGCTTTTGCATGAGTGGTTTCGATACGTTCATTGATGATAAGATCTGTCGTAAGATCACGAAATAGTGCTTTACGTGCAGAACTATTACGTCCAAGCTTTGCATATGCAGACATGTATATTCCCCTCCTTTTCCGAGACACTAATTATCACTGTTGTCTTTTATTCTTCCTTACGCAGGCCAAGACCTAATTCACCTAACTTCTCTTGAACTTCCTCAAGAGATTTGCGGCCAAGGTTTCGGACTTTCATCATATCTTCTTCCGATTTTTGCGTTAGTTCCTGTACTGTATTGATGCCAGCTCGTTTTAAGCAGTTGTAAGAACGAACAGAAAGGTCCAGTTCTTCAATCGTCATTTCAAGTACTTTTTCTTTCTGGTCTTCTTCTTTTTCAACCATGATTTCAGCATTTTGTGCCTGATCCGTGAGGCCGATAAAAATATTCAAATGCTCATTCATGATTTTAGCACCAAGCGAAACAGCTTCCTCGGGGCGAATGCTTCCATCTGTCCATACATCAAGTGTCAGCTTATCATAGTTAGTAATTTGACCAACACGCGTATTTTCCACTTGATAGTTTACCCGGGCAACTGGTGTATAGATAGAATCAATAGGGAGCACCCCAATAGGCAGATCTTCACTGTTATTTCCTTCAGCAGGAACATAACCGCGTCCACGATGCGCCGTTAAACGCATATGAAAGTTCGCACCTTCTGTAAGCGTAGCGATGTGCAAATCCGGATTAAGGATATCAACGTCACTGTCGTGTGTAATATCTTTTGCAGTTACAACGCCTTCGCCCTGTGCGTCAATCTCAAGCACTTTCTCTTCATCGGAGTATATCTTCAGGGCAAGCTTCTTCAAATTCAAAACGATCGTAGTGACATCTTCGACAACCCCTTCAATGGTTGAAAACTCATGAAGCACCCCATCGATTTGAATTGTCGTAACAGCAGCTCCTGGAAGGGAGGATAAAAGGATACGACGCAAGGAATTTCCTAGAGTTGTACCGTACCCACGTTCTAACGGTTCTACGACAAATTTGCCGTATTTGGCATCCTCGCTTACTTCAACCGTTTCGATATTAGGCTTTTCGATTTCGATCATTCTTTAAAATACCCTCCTTCAAAACGTCCAAACTCCGGCAGAAGGCTTTCCCGTCTATCCGGAATTTTGCATTAGGCAGTCCCGATCACATTAACAGCCTTACTCGTCAACAATGCGTAAGGGGATCCGTCCTATATATGACCTTACCCATTATTGACACTTCAGGAAAATCTATACTTCTGCGGGTTAAACTCTGCGACGTTTCGGTGGGCGGCAGCCATTATGAGGTACCGGAGTCACATCGCGGATGACACTAACATCAAGCCCTGTAGCTTGCAAAGAACGAATTGCTGCTTCACGACCAGCACCTGGTCCTTTAACAGCCACTTCTACCGTTTTTAAACCATGTTCCATTGCCGCCTTTGAAGCTGTTTCTGCAGCCATTTGAGCTGCGAATGGTGTAGATTTACGGGAACCTTTGAAACCAAGAGCACCAGCACTTGCCCAAGAAAGAGCATTCCCCTGCGTGTCTGTAATCGTCACGATGGTGTTGTTAAACGTCGAGCGGATATGAGCGACTCCAGCCTCAATATTCTTACGCTGACGACGTTTACGAGTATTTGTTTTAGCTTTTGCCATGTTAGACTTACCTCCTTTACCTTATTATTTTTTCTTGTTTGCTACTGTACGGCGAGGACCTTTTCTTGTACGAGAATTGTTCTTCGTGTTTTGACCGCGGGCCGGCAATCCACGACGATGACGAATACCTCTGTAGCTTCCAATTTCAATCAAACGTTTAATGTTTAAAGATTTTTCACGGCGAAGATCACCTTCCACCGTATAATTTTCTAGTACTGTACGGATTTGAGCGAGTTCTTCTTCGGTTAAATCACGAACTCGTGTGCTTTCGTCTACACCAGCTTCTTTAACGATTTCAAGAGCACGGGATTTACCAATTCCGTATACATACGTTAGGGAAATTGCAATTCGCTTATCACGAGGAATATCAACACCTGCAATACGTGCCATCTAGTCGACACCTCCTTTATTATTATCCTTGTTTTTGTTTATGCTTTGGATTTGAACAAATAACCATTACCGTACCTTTACGGCGAATGACTTTGCATTTTTCACAGATTGGTTTGACAGATGGTCTCACCTTCATGTCCATTTACCTCCTTAACTGCGCGGAGTACATGCGAGAGTAAACGTAGTTCGGACTCATGTCAGCCTTCTTAACTGCAATTTTATTTATAGCGGTACGTAATCCGTCCGCGGGATAAGTCATATGGCGAAATTTCCACAGTCACTTTGTCCCCAGGAAGAATTCGAATGAAGTGCATACGAATTTTCCCAGATACATGGGCCAGAATTTTGTGCCCATTTTCAAGCTCCACCCGAAACATGGCGTTTGGAAGAGGCTCTATGACTGTGCCTTCCATTTCAATAACATCATCTTTGGCCATGAATTTACTCTCCTTCCTTCAGTAATTCAGGCTGCTCTTTTAAAAAATAAAGTAGAGCAAACCTTAATTTAGCATTGGTAACACGTCCGGTTTCTTCTATACTTCGTTTGACCTCATTGGAAAGGTGCGGATAAATTTCTACATGGTTGATATTTTTCTTTTTAGCTCGGTCAAATTTACGTTTTTCTCCATCTGCTAAAAGGAGAAATCGTTCATTCAACACTCCAATGACTACCGCAAAGTTGCCAGCTTCACGTCCTTGTTTTATACGGACAACCTGGCCGACTTCAGGCGGTGATTCAGCTTCTTTCATCCAGTCATCACCTAATTCAGGCTTTAGTGAGTATTTCATAGCCTGTATTTGTTATTGCAATCGTGTGCTCAAAATGGGCACAGCTCTTGCCATCAGTTGTGACCACTGTCCAGTTATCCGAGAGCGTGTGTACATACCGCTCTCCTGCGTTCACCATTGGTTCTACGGCCAAAACCATACCCGGCTTCAAACGCGGACCCTTCCCAGGGGGACCAAAATGTGGGATTTGCGGATCTTCATGCAATTCCTGCCCAACACCATGTCCTACGTATTCACGCACAATAGAAAAACCTTCGGCTTCAACGTAAGTTTGAATGGCATGAGAAATATTGGATAAGCGCTCTTTTGGTTTTGCTTCCTTTAACCCTATATATAAAGAGTCCTCGGTTACATCAAGCAAGCGCTGATCTTCCCTGGATATCTTCCCTACAGGATAAGTCCAGGCAGAATCTCCGTGATAACCATTATACTTGGCCCCGACATCAATTGAAATGATATCGCCCTCTTTTAAAACCCGGTCACCCGGAATTCCATGTACCAACTCTTCGTTTACTGAAGCGCAAATGCTGCCAGTAAATCCACCGTAGCCTTTAAATGATGGGATTGCCCCGTGTTGACGGATCGATTTATCCGCAATATTATCCAACTCTTTTGTACTAATACCTGGTTGAATGTGTTTTTGCAGTTCTTGATGCGTTATCGCAACAATTCTACCTGCTTCCCGCATTATATCGAGTTCACGATCCGTTTTACAAATAATCATGCATGAAGTCCTTTCAGCAGTTCTTCAATATCCTCAAAAACTTTATTTATATCCCGACCTCCATCGATATTACGAAGATAACCTTTTTCTTCATAAAAATCAATCAGAGGCTGCTGTTGTTCGATATTTACGTCTAAACGTTTTTTCACTGTTTCTGGCTTGTCGTCGTCTCTTTGAACGAGTTCACTGCCATCTTCATCGCAGATTCCTTCAACTTTTGGGGGATTATATTTCACATGGTACGTTCTACCTGATGTTGGAGAAATACGACGGCCGGTAAGCCGTTCCTCAAGGTCTTCTCTTGGAACATCAATATTTAAAACATAATCCAGGCTTTTATTTAAAGAAGAAAGAATATCTTCTAGTGCTTCGGCCTGTGCAACAGTCCGCGGAAAGCCATCAAGAAGAAAACCTGCTTTGCAATCATCTTTTCCAAGTCTTTCTTTTACAATACCTATTGTAACTTTATCAGGAACAAGCTCGCCTTTATCCATATAAGACTTAGCTTCTTTCCCTAAAGAAGTTTCTTCTTTAATCGCTGCGCGAAACATGTCACCAGT
This sequence comes from Alteribacillus sp. YIM 98480, assembly GCF_009765375.1. Classification (GTDB taxonomy): domain Bacteria; phylum Bacillota; class Bacilli; order Bacillales; family Marinococcaceae; genus Alteribacillus. The sequence goes on along the minus strand of NZ_VTOK01000020.1, from coordinate 47,196 downwards.
AGAAATGTGCGGAACTTCATACTTTTCTACAATTTTTTCGGCTTGCGTGCCTTTACCAGCACCAGGAAGCCCCATTAATATCAAATTCATGATATCTCCTCCATCATTCCGATTTCAGCCAGGGGCAAGGCGAACGTACTCACCCCTCCCCCTATCTCTATCTATTTAATAAAGCCTTTATAACTTCGCTGTATTAACTGACTCTCAATCTGCTTCATAGTATCTAGAGCTACACCAACGACAATCAGTAAGCCAGTTCCGCCAATCTGAATGGTTTGCGGAAGCCCCATTTGTGTTGTGAAGAATACAGGAATTACCGAAATAACAGCAAGGAATAAAGCACCTACAAAAGTCAAGCGGTACAAAATTCTTCGGATATAGGTTTCCGTTGTTTTCCCAGGGCGAATCCCAGGAATGTATCCGCCTTGTTTTTTTAGGTTGTCTGCCATTTGTTCGGGATTAACCTGTACAAACGTATAGAAATACGTAAAGCCAATAATTAATGCTGCATAAATCACCATACCAACTGGCTGAGTGTAATCAAAATTTTGAATGACCCAGCGGGCAACTGGATGATCTTCACCGACAAAACCAGCTACTGTTGGCGGGAAAATAAATAGTGATAATGCAAAAATGACCGGAATAACTCCAGCAGAGTTAACTTTTAAAGGCAGATGCGTTGATTGACCACCCGCAGGGCTGCGTCCAACCAAACGTTTTGCATATTGAATCGGTACTTTACGAAGGGCTTGTTGTACAAATATAACACCAACGATTATCGCTAAAACGGCAACCGCTAATAACAGTATAGTCACAATACCCATAAAGAGCTGATCGGCGTCTTCTATCTGCGTAGCATAAATCTGGTTAATTCCACCTGGAATACCAGCTGCAATCCCTGCGAAGATCAGAATGGAGATACCATTACCTACTCCTTTAGCAGTAATTTGTTCTCCAAGCCACATTAAAAATGCAGTACCAGCGGTCATTACCAGAGCTATAAAAATGTATTTCGGAATACTTGGGTCAGGAATAAGCCCATTAAAAATGTTATTAAATCCAATAGACATTCCTAAACCTTGAATAAAAGCAAGAATTACGGTGAAATACCGAGTAAATTGAGCTAATTTTCGACGACCTGCTTCACCTTGCTTTGCCCATTCCGTAAATTTCGGAACGACGTCCATTCGCAAAAGCTGCACGACGATTGAAGCCGTGATATAAGGCATGACCCCCATAGCAAATATGGAAAATTGCGAGAGCGCTCCGCCTCCAAAAGTGTTTAAAAATCCAAACGCATTTGCTTGGTCTGCAAAGTTTAACACATCGTTGTTAGAACCGGGAACTGGAATGAAGCTGCCGATTCGAAAAACAAATAACATGGCTAGAGTGAAAAAGATCTTGCTTCTTAAATCACTCACGCGAAAAATATTTGAAATCGCGCGGAACATTAGATCACCTCGGTTTTTCCGCCGGCCGCTTCAATCGCTTTTACTGCAGAAGCAGAGAACTTATCCGCTTTAACGTTAAGCTCTTTTTCCAAACTTCCATTACCCAGAACTTTCACACCGTCTTTTGTTTTGTTGATGACGCCTTCTTTAACAAGAAGCTCCGGAGTAACTTCCGTACCTGCTTCAAAACGGTTCAATGTTTCAACATTCACGATCGCGAACTCTTTGCGGGTCGGATTTGTGAAACCACGTTTAGGCAGACGCTTATATATAGGATTTTGGCCACCTTCAAAACCAGGACGCACACCACCGCCGGAGCGGGCTTTTTGACCTTTTGTGCCGCGACCAGCCGTTTTACCATTACCAGAAGCAGCACCGCGTCCTACACGGTTACGGGTTTTCGTAGATCCCTCTGCAGGTTTCAACTCATGAAGTTTCATGCTGACACCTCCCTATCACTTTGTTGTATCATTTATGCATCCAATTCTTTTACAGTCAACAAATGAGACACTTTATTAATCATTCCGCGTATTGCGGGATTATCTTCTTTCACCACTGTATGGTTGACTTTACGAAGACCAAGCGTTCTTACCGTAACGCGCTGATCTTCCGGACGACCAATGAGACTGCGGCTGAGGGTGATTTCAACTTGTTTTGCCATATCGTATCCCTCCTTATCCTAACAATTCTTCAACGCTTTTACCACGTAGTCTGGCAACTTGTTCAGCTGTTTTAAGCTCAGTTAGACCTTGAATGGTAGCGCGAACCATGTTAATCGGGTTGTTTGAACCAAGAGATTTAGAGAGAATATCTGTGACACCGGAAAGTTCCAGTACAGCACGGACCGGGCCGCCTGCAATAACACCAGTACCTTCAGCAGCAGGTTTCAACAATACATTCCCTGCTCCATAATGCCCTACAATCTCATGAGGAATCGTTGTTCCGACTCTTGGTACTTCAACCATATTTTTCTTACCATTTTCTACAGCTTTGCGAATTGCTTCTGGTACCTCTAATGCTTTACCCATGCCAAAACCGACATGGCCATTGCGGTCACCAACTACAACAAGAGCTGCAAAACGGAAACGACGTCCACCTTTTACAACTTTAGCCACACGGTTGATGGCTACCACTCTTTCTTCGACATCAAGCTTGCTAGCATCAATTTGCATTCTTTTCCCTCCTTACACCTTAAAATTTTAATCCATTTTCGCGTGCAGCGTCTGCAAGAGCTTCTACTCTGCCATGATAAACAAAGCCTCCGCGGTCAAACACTACAGACTCATATCCTTTTTCAGATGCACGCTTTGCAATTAATTCTCCGACTTTACTTGCCGCATCTTTATTTCCACCATTCTTCACGTCCAAATCATTTTCCAATGTTGAAGCGGCCACAATTGTTTCCCCTTTTACATCGTCAATCAATTGTGCATAAATATGCTTAGAAGAACGGAATACGTTTAAACGCGGACGCTCAGAAGTTCCTTTTACGTTTACACGAATACTTGCATGGCGTTTTTTACGTTTTACGTACTTCGTTGAATTAGTGGTCATGAATCGCTCCTCCTTTCGTAAAACCGTTACCTAGACATTACTTACCAGTCTTACCTTCCTTACGACGTACATATTCATTTTCATAACGAATTCCTTTTCCTTTATAAGGTTCAGGAGTACGTACTGCACGGATATTTGATGCCGCTGCACCTACAAGTTCTTTATCAATACCTTTTACAACGACTTTTGTATTGGAAGGAACATCGATTTCTACACCGTTTTCCGGTTCGAATTCTACTGGGTGAGAGTACCCAACATTCAATACAAGTTTATTTCCAGACTTGGAAGCACGGTAACCGACACCAACAAGCTCAAGTCCTTTTTCATAACCTTTTGTAACACCTTCTACCATATTGTTAACAACACTGCGAGTAGTTCCGTGCAGAGAACGATGATCTTTATGGTTAGAAGGTCTTTCGAATGTTATTTCGCTGTCTTCAATATTAACACTAATATCCGGATGAAGATCTCTCTTAAGCTCTCCTTTCGGCCCTTTAACGGTAACAGTGTTACCGTCCATTGTTACATTGACGCCGTCCGGGATTGAAATAGGTTTTACACCAATACGAGACATTACTTTGCACCTCCGTTCTTACACTATTTATTACCAGACGTAAGCAAGTACTTCTCCGCCAACTTGCTGCTTTCTTGCTTCTTTATCGCTCATTACGCCTTTAGAAGTGGAAATAACTGCGATTCCCAATCCTCCAAGTACACGAGGGATTTCATCAGCTTTAGCATACACACGCAAACCTGGCTTACTAATACGCTTCAGTCCAGTTATAACACGTTCATTTTCTGCTCCATATTTCAAGAAAATACGAAGGATACCCTGTTTGTTATCTTCGATATTTTCCACATCACGAACGAAACCTTCGTTTTTAAGAATTTCCGCTACTTCCTTTTTAAGGTTTGATGCCGGAAGTTCTAATTTTTCGTGACGTACAGTGTTCGCATTACGAATACGAGTCAACATATCTGCGATTGGATCTGTCATGACCATATCGATTTACCTCCTTCCCTATATCGGGCTTACCAGCTGGCTTTTTTCACGCCTGGAATTTGTCCTTTATATGCAAGTTCACGGAAACAAATTCGGCAAAGTTTAAATTTACGGATGACGGAATGAGGACGTCCGCAACGCTCACAACGAGTGTACTCACGCACTTTGAACTTTTGGGGACGCTGCTGTTTGGCGATCATAGATTTTTTTGCCAAGGTCCGTATTCCCTCCTTCATTGTTTTTTAAATTATTTTTGAAATGGCATTCCCATTTGAGTCAATAATTCACGAGCTTCTTCATCATTTTCAGCAGTAGTGACAATAACGATGTCCATACCGCGTACTTTATCTACTTTGTCATATTCAATTTCCGGAAAAATTAATTGTTCTTTTACCCCAAGTGTATAATTGCCGCGTCCATCAAATGCTTTGTTAGAAACACCACGGAAGTCACGTACACGTGGGAGAGAAACATTAATTAATTTTTCAAGAAAATCATACATGCGTTCTCCGCGAAGCGTAACTTTCGCTCCAATCGGCATGCCTTCACGAAGTTTAAAACCTGCAATGGATTTTTTCGCTTTTGTAATCAATGGTTTCTGACCTGTGATTTCAGTAAGCTCTTCTACAGCTTTGTCAAGGGCTTTAGGGTTTTGAACAGCATCACCCACACCCATGTTGATAACGATTTTTTCGATCTTTGGAACTCCCATCACCGAGGAGTAGCTAAATTTATTGTGCAAATGAGGCACAATATCATTTTTAAATTTCTCTTTCAGAGCGTTCATTAGGTTGACCTCCTTTCATCATCTGAATGACTTACTTATCAAGAGGCTCGCCGGATTTTTTGGCGATGCGCACTTTTTTTCCGTCTTCTTCTTTAAAGCCTACTCGGGTAGGCTCACCAGATTTGGGATCTAGAGGCATCACATTCGATACGTGAATAGGAGCCTCTTGATTAAGGATTCCGCCCTGCGGATTTTCCTGAGATGGTTTAGCGTGTTTTTTTACAATATTAACGCCTTCAACTAATACACGCTGTTGACTTGGGTAAGCTTGAAGGATTACACCTTCTTGGCCTTTATCTTTCCCAGTAATAACCTTTACTTTGTCGCCCTTTTTCACGTGGAGTTTAGGTTGAGACATAATCGCACCTCCTTAGTCAGGCATGACCGTTTTATATTCGTTTCTATTAAAGCACTTCCGGAGCTAGTGAAACGATTTTCATATATTGCTCTTCGCGCAGCTCTCTAGCTACAGGTCCGAAAATACGAGTACCTCTTGGGCTCTTGTCATCACGGACAACAACTGCTGCATTTTCATCAAAGCGAATGTATGAACCATCTGAACGACGAGCACCGCTTTTAGAACGTACAACTACCGCTCTTACTATTTCACCCTTCTTGACAACGCCACCAGGTGTTGCTTGCTTTACAGAACAGACGATCATATCGCCAATATTTGCAGATTTACGACCAGAACCGCCTAGTACTTTAATACATTGCACTTCACGAGCACCAGAGTTATCCGCAACTTTTAATCGACTTTCTTGTTGAATCATAGTCTGTCGAACCTCCCTTCATCAGAGAAAGATGTTTTAGATGATCACTGCTTCTTCCACGATTTCCACTAGACGAAAGCGTTTGTCTTTAGAAAGTGGTTTAGTCTCCATGATTTTCACAATGTCACCTTTTTTTGCTTCATTGTTTTCGTCGTGCGCTTTGAATTTCTTTGAATATTTAACGCGCTTTCCGTAGAGAGAATCCATTTTATAGGTTTCTACAAGGACCGAAATGGTTTTATCCATTTTATCGGAAACAACACGTCCATTGTATACTTTACGCTGGTTACGTTCAGCCATTGTCTGCCAAACCTCCTCTCATTTTAACCTTTATTGATGCCTAGCTCCCGTTCACGTAAAACGGTTTTGGCACGTGCAATATCCTTACGGACGCTGCGAATGCGGGCAGGGTTATCTAATTGGCCTGTTGCTAGCTGGAAGCGCAAATTAAAAAGTTCCTCTTTTAGAGACTTTGTTTGTTCTTCTACTTCCGCTGTAGTCAAATCTCTCAATTCATTAGCTTTCATTTGCCTCACCACCCACTTCTTCGCGTTTTACAAACTTAGTTTTAATAGGAAGTTTGTGAGACGCAAGTCTAAGTGCTTCACGAGCGACCTCTTCAGAAACACCTGCAATTTCAAACATGATCTTACCTGGCTTTACAACAGCTACCCAGCCTTCAGGAGCACCTTTACCGGAACCCATACGAACTTCCAAAGGCTTAGCAGTGTAAGGTTTATCAGGGAAAATCTTAATCCAAACTTTACCGCCACGTTTCATGTAACGAGTCATCGCAATACGAGCTGACTCAATTTGACGATTTGTGATCCAAGAAGCTTCTAAAGCTTGAAGGCCATATTCACCAAAAGAAACTTCCGTACCGCCTTTTGCACGGCCTCTCATTCTGCCGCGATGTTCACGACGATATTTGACACGTTTTGGCATTAACATAATTATTTTCCTCCTTCCTCGTTGTTGGCACCTTTCGATGGAAGGACTTCTCCACGATAAATCCAAATCTTCACACCAAGTTTTCCGTACGTTGTATCTGCTTCTGCAGTTCCGTAATCAATGTCTGCACGCAAGGTGTGGAGTGGAACAGTTCCTTCACTGTAGCTTTCGTTACGAGCGATATCTGCACCGCCAAGACGCCCGGATACTTCTGTTCTAATTCCAAGAGCCCCAGCACGCATAGTGCGCTGTATAGATTGCTTCATCGCACGACGGAAAGAAATACGATTTTCTAGCTGGCGAGCGATATTTTCTGCAACCAATCTTGCATCTAAATCAGCTTGTTTTACTTCAGCAATATTAATATGAACTCTCTTGCCGGTAAGGTCATTAAGAGCTTTTCGCAACGCCTCTACTTCTGAACCGCCTTTACCAATAACCATACCTGGTTTAGCAGTATGAATAGTGATATTGACACGCTTTGCAGCACGTTCAATCTCGATTGTGGAGACAGATGCATCTTTGAGTCTATTTTCAATATACTCACGGATTTTCACATCTTCGTGAAGTAAGTCTGCATAGTTTTTTTCTGCATACCACTTGGAATCCCAGTCACGAATGACACCAATTCTAAGTCCTACTGGATTTACTTTTTGACCCACGCATTATCCCTCCTTCTTTTCTGTTACCACAACAGTAATGTGGCTTGTGCGCTTGTTAATACGTGTTGCACGACCCATTGCACGCGGACGGAAACGTTTTAAGGTAATCCCTTCATCAACAAATGCTTCGCTGACATAGAGATCCTCCGGTTCCATCTCATAATTATGCTCCGCGTTTGCAATAGCAGAGTTTAGTACTTTTTCGATAATCGGAGAAGCTGCTTTCGGAGTGTTTTTCAATATGCCGATTGCTTCACCGACCTCCTTGCCCCGGATAAGATCAATGACTAACCGTGCTTTACGAGGGGCAATGCGAATTTGTTTAGCAACTGCTTTAGCTTGCATTTAGAGAACCTCCCCTCTGTTTACCGTTTGGTTTTCTTGTCGTCATTTTTGTGGCCTTTAAATGTTCTAGATGGTGCGAATTCACCTAGCTTATGACCTACCATGTCTTCAGAAACGTATACTGGAACATGTTTGCGTCCATCATACACAGCAATAGTATGACCTACAAAATCAGGGAAGATTGTAGAACGGCGCGACCATGTTTTGATAACCTGCTTATCATTTTTTTCGTTTAGGTTTTCCACTTTTTTCATCAAGTGATCATCGACAAAAGGTCCTTTTTTCAAACTGCGACCCATGAGGAAACCTCCTTTCGTGATTGTTCTGCGATTCGTAAGAACCGCAGCTCAATCCCGTTATTTTTTACGACGACGGCGTACGATATATTTGTCCGTGTCTTTATTTTTTTTGCGGGTTTTGTAACCGACTGTAGGCATACCCCAAGGTGAAACTGGTGATTTCCGGCCGATTGGAGCACGTCCTTCCCCGCCACCATGAGGGTGATCGCTTGGGTTCATCGCAGAACCACGAACAACAGGGCGCTTGCCTAACCAGCGTGAACGTCCAGCTTTTCCGACATTCACAAGCTCATGTTCGATATTACCTACCTGGCCAACAGTAGCGCGGCAAGTAGAAAGAATCAAGCGAGTTTCTCCAGAACGAAGACGTACAAGTACATACTTTCCTTCTTTACCTAGCACTTGTGCTTCGGCACCTGCAGAACGTACCAATTGAGCTCCGCGGCCTGGTTTCAATTCGATGTTATGAATAACAGTACCAACTGGAATGTTCGTAAGTGGAAGAGCATTCCCAACTTTAATATCAGCATCTGCACCAGATTCGATCTCTTGACCTACTTTCAGTCCTTTTGGAGCCAAGATATAACGCTTTTCCCCATCATTGTAGTGAATAAGTGCGATATTGGCAGAACGGTTAGGGTCATATTCAATAGTTGCGACCCGGCCCGGCACTCCATCTTTATCACGCTTAAAATCAATCACACGGTAATGACGCTTATGACCGCCGCCTTGGTGACGAACCGTAATCCGCCCTTGATTGTTGCGTCCAGCTTTTTTATGAAGCGGCTCAAGCAATGATTTTTCAGGCTGGTCTGTTGTGACTTCCGCTTGTAAGTTAACAGACATATGACGGCGGCCATTTGTGGTCGGTTTATACTTCTTGATAGGCATAATTGTTTCCCTCCTTCACTCGTTGATTGTTTATACGCCTTCGAAGAATTCGAGTTCTTGACTATCTTCAGTCAATGTCACTACGGCTTTTTTACGCTTCGGCTTATAGCCAGTATAGCGTCCGAACCGACGGAATTTCCCTTTGTAGTTAAGTGTATTAACTTTATCCACTTTCACTTCAAATATCTCTTCAACGGCTTTTTTAATTTGTGTTTTATTTGCTTTCACGTCAACTTCAAACGTATATTTTTTCTCATCCATAAGATCAGCAGAACGTTCAGTGATGACGGGGCGCTTAATTACGTCGCGTGCTTCCATTATGCGAGCACCTCCTCTACCTTCTCCACTGCCTCTTGCGTGATCACAAGTTTATCGTGTTTTAGTAATTCTAGTACATTCACGCCATCAACAGTTGCGAAGGTCACTCCAGGAATATTACGTGCTGACAATGCTACTTGCTCATTATAGTCTGCTGTTACTACCAATGCCTTTTCGTCCACAGACAGACCAGATAAAATGTTAACCATTTCTTTTGTCTTTGGTGCTTCAAGCTGCAGGCTGTCTACTACAACAATAGCTTCTTCTTTCACTTTCGTGGAAAGTGCAGACTTGATAGCCAAGCGACGAACTTTCTTTGGTAGTTTATAGCTGTATTGACGGGGAGTTGGTCCGAATACGACTCCTCCTCCGACCCATTGAGGGGAACGGATAGACCCTTGACGAGCTCGTCCAGTACCCTTCTGGCGCCACGGCTTACGTCCGCCTCCTCTGCGTTCAGAGCGGTTCTTCACTTTGTGAGTTCCCTGACGAAGGGACGCCTGATGCATCACGACAGCATCATGAAGAACTTTTTCATTTGGTTCAATACCAAAAATGGCTTCAGCCAAATCAATGTCGCCGACCTTAGAGCCGGTCTGGTTTAACAATGCTACTTTAGGCATGATGGAGCCTCCTTTCTTTCAATCGTTATTTCGCTGCTTTTACAGCACTTTTTACCGTTACATAACTTTTCTTTGCTCCGGGTACATTACCTTTAATGAGCAGCAAATTACGTTCTGGATCAACTTTTACAATCTCCAGATTTTGTACAGTTACTGTATTTCCACCCATACGTCCAGGAAGCTTTTTACCTTTTAATACGTGGTTAGGATCAATTGGACCCATTGCACCAGGACGACGGTGATAACGAGAACCGTGGGTCATTGGTCCGCGGGATTGGTTATGACGTTTTATCGCACCTTGAAAACCTTTCCCTTTGGATGTTCCAGTGATATCCACTATTTCTCCATTAGTAAATGTATCTACCTTGACTTCCTGACCAACTTCGTAATCTCCGCTGTTCACTTCGCAGATTTCACGTACGTAGCGCTTGGGAGCTGAACTTACTTTGTCAGCATGGCCTTGTTCAGGCTTGTTAGCGCGGTTTTCTTTTTTGTCAATGAAACCAAGTTGAATCGCTTCATAACCATCAGCTTCTGATGTTTTTGTTTGAAGCACAATATTCGGCTCAGCTTCAATGACTGTGACCGGAAGAAGTTCACCATTCTCGTTGAACAACTGGGTCATGCCAATTTTTCTGCCCAAGATTCCTTTGGTCATCAGTCACACCTCCTAAATAATTTTCATTTATTTCAATAACTTAAAGTTTAATTTCAATATCTACCCCAGATGGCAGATCTAAACGCATTAGAGCATCGACCGTCTGCGGTGTTGGACTTACGATGTCAATCAAACGTTTATGTGTACGCATTTCAAACTGTTCACGAGCATCTTTATACTTGTGAGTCGCACGAAGCACCGTGTATACAGACTTTTCCGTCGGAAGCGGAATTGGTCCTGATACCCCTGCACCAGAGCGTTTTGCAGTTTCAACGATCTTTTCGGCAGATTGATCTAGTACACGATGATCATAAGCCTTTAAACGAATGCGGATCTTTTCTTTTGCCATTATGAGCCCTCCTTTTCGCCCGATTTTTTAACAGACATACTCCGTGAAAATTTTCCAACCTCCCAGCCATGGCAAAGGGTCCGGGTGTGTCGGTAACCTTTCACATCATCGCCCTAACCACAACTGTATCTGTAATGTGATTTCTTATCACCAAAGACACAGTCCGTGGTCACACTTTATCTATTATAATGATTCATTATGCTAAATGCAAGAAGTTTTTAAAATTCCTTTGATAAATTAGTAAAAAGAATGTTTAATACAGAGAAAAACTTGGCTAGCGTCAAGTCTTTAGGCGAAGGCGATTGTCTAGTTGCACTTATACTGATATCCTCAAAAATTTGACGACGCCGATGATTCATCCACGCTAAAAATTTATGCAATCTATCAGTGTAATAAAAAACCCCATCTCGAGGACGGGGTTTCTTCTTTAGAGATTATTTTTCGATTGTAGAAACAACGCCGGCACCTACAGTACGTCCACCTTCACGGATGGAGAACTTTGTACCTTCTTCGATAGCGATTGGTGAAATCAATTCAACAGTCATTTCTACGTTATCTCCAGGCATAACCATTTCAACGCCCTCTGGAAGGTTGATTACGCCAGTTACGTCCGTTGTACGGAAGTAGAACTGCGGGCGGTAGTTTGTGAAGAATGGAGTATGACGTCCACCTTCTTCTTTAGAAAGAACATAAACTTCAGCTTTGAAGTTAGTATGTGGAGTGATGCTGCCTGGTTTAGCAAGAACTTGTCCGCGTTTGATGTCTTCACGGTCAATACCACGGAGAAGTGCACCAATGTTGTCCCCAGCTTCAGCATAGTCTAGAAGCTTACGGAACATTTCAACACCTGTAACAGTTGTTTTTCTAGCATTTTCATCGATACCAATGACTTCAACTTCATCACCAACGTTAAGCATACCGCGCTCTACACGTCCTGTAGCAACAGTACCGCGTCCAGTGATGGAGAATACGTCCTCAACAGGCATCATGAATGGCTTGTCTTTGTCACGATCTGGTGTTGGGATGTAATCGTCTACTGCTTGCATGAGATCAACGATAGCTTGCTCATGATCAGCGTCACCTTCGATGGCTTTCAATGCAGACCCTTTTACAATCGGTACATCGTCGCCAGGGAAGTCATATTCAGAAAGAAGGTCACGAACTTCCATTTCTACAAGTTCAAGAAGCTCTTCATCGTCAACCATGTCTGTTTTATTTAAGAAAACAACGATAGAAGGTACACCTACTTGACGGGAAAGCAAAATGTGCTCACGAGTCTGAGGCATTGGGCCGTCAGCAGCGGAAACAACAAGAATTGCTCCGTCCATTTGTGCTGCACCTGTGATCATGTTTTTAACATAGTCAGCGTGTCCTGGGCAGTCTACGTGGGCATAGTGACGAGTATCTGTTTCATATTCTACGTGTGCAGTAGAAATTGTGATACCACGTTCACGCTCTTCCGGTGCTCCGTCAATGGAGTCATAAGCCATTGCTTCACCTGTACCGGATTTTTTATGAAGAACTGTGGTGATAGCAGCAGTCAATGTAGTTTTACCATGGTCAACGTGGCCGATAGTACCTATGTTGGCATGCGTTTTGGAACGATCAAACTTTTCTTTAGCCATTATTAATTTCCTCCCTTAATACAGGTAAATTATATGGAAGCCAGAAAGGTGTACCTTGTAGTAGGGTCACCTTCCTTAGCTTACAATAAAACATTTTTACAAACAATCATTTTTAGAGAATTATTCTCCACTGTTTTTCTTAACAATTTCCTCTGCTATGTTCTTTGGTACTTCTTCGTAATGGTCAAAGAACATAGTGTAGTTACCGCGTCCTTGTGTGTTAGAACGAAGGTTCGTCGCGTATCCAAACATTTCAGCAAGTGGAACAAATGCTTTAATAGCTTGAGAGTTACCGCGAGCTTCCATACCGTCCACACGGCCGCGTCGTGAAGTAATGTCACCCATTACGTCACCCATGTATTCTTCAGGAACAACCACTTCAACTTTCATAAGCGGTTCTAAGATAACAGGCTGACAGAGATTCTTAGCTTTTTTCAGCGCCATGGACGCTGCAACTTTAAACGCCATTTCGTTGGAGTCGACATCGTGATAAGAGCCGTCAAATAGCGTAGCTTTCACATCAATCATTGGATAACCAGCTAACAAACCATTTTGAAGTGCTTCTTCAATACCTTGCTGTACAGAAGGTACATATTCACGCGGTACGACACCGCCGACAATTTTGTTTACAAATTCAAAGCCTGCTCCTTCTTCGTTTGGCTCAAATTCTACCCACACGTGTCCGTACTGACCGCGACCACCAGATTGACGTACGAATTTACCTTCGCATTTACCAGCAGTACGAATTGTTTCACGATAAGAAACTTGCGGCGCACCAACAGTAGCTTCCACTTTGAATTCACGCTTAAGACGGTCAACGATAATATCTAAATGAAGTTCGCCCATACCCTTAATAAGAGTCTGACCCGTTTCTTGATCTGTTTCTGTTTGGAATGTTGGATCTTCCTCAGCCAGTTTAGCTAATGCGATACCCATTTTGTCATGGTCTGCTTTAGATTTTGGCTCAACAGATAAAGAGATAACCGGTTCAGGGAACTCCATAGATTCAAGAATAACTCTATTTTTATCATCACATAGAGTATCACCAGTACCAGTGTCTTTCAAACCAACACCAGCGGCAATATCCCCAGAATAAACCGTAGAAATTTCTTCACGTGAGTTGGCATGCATCTGAAGAATACGACCAACCCGTTCGCGTTTTTCCTTGGTGGAATTACGAACATATGAACCGGAATCAAGTTTACCGGAATATACGCGGAAGAATGTAAGTTTACCCACATATGGGTCTGTTGCAACTTTAAAAGCTAGTGCAGAGAAAGGCCCGTTGTCATCTGCTTTTCTTTCAACTTCTTCATCACTATCTGGAAGAATCCCTTTAATTGGAGGAACATCCAATGGTGATGGAAGATAATCAAGAACAGCGTCGATCACAAGTTGAACACCTTTGTTCTTAAACGCAGAGCCGCATAGAACAGGATAGAATTCAACATCTAACGTACCTTTACGAATTGCAGCTTTCAATTCATCAGTGGTGATTTCTTCACCCTCAAGGTATTTCATCATTAAGTCTTCGTCAAGTTCAGATACAGCTTCTACTAGCTTTTCACGATATTCTTCTGCTTGAGCTTTGTATTCATCTGGAATATCGCGCGCTTCCGTACGAGTGCCGAGATCATCCATATAGTAATAAGCTTCCATTGATACTAAATCGATAATCCCTTCAAAATTGTCCTCTGCACCAATTGGAAGCTGCACTGCAGCAGCGTTCGCTCCAAGACGATCACTTAACGTACCTAAGGAGTAGATGAAATCCGCACCTACTTTGTCCATCTTATTAACAAAAACAATACGCGGAACATGATAAGTTGTAGCCTGACGCCATACTGTTTCTGTTTGAGGCTCAACCCCTGACTGAGCATCGAGTACTGCTACCGCTCCATCTAATACACGAAGAGAACGCTCCACTTCTACGGTGAAGTCGACGTGTCCAGGAGTATCAATAATATTAATACGGTGATCTTTCCATTGTGCTGTGGTCGCAGCAGAAGTGATTGTGATACCGCGCTCCTGTTCTTGAGCCATCCAGTCCATTTGGGAAGCACCCTCGTGTGTTTCCCCAATTTTGTGGATACGGCCTGTGTAATAAAGGATACGCTCTGTAGCAGTAGTCTTACCGGCATCAATATGAGCCATGATACCGATATTACGAGTCTTTTCTAAGGAGAATTCTCGTGCCATGGACTTCCTTTCTCCTTTCTTCCATCCTAAAGTTAGTTGTATTATTTATTGAATTGATTTTACCAGCGATAATGAGCAAATGCTTTGTTAGCTTCTGCCATACGATGCGTATCCTCACGTTTCTTCACAGCAGATCCAGTGTTGTTGGCTGCATCAAGGATTTCATTCGCAAGACGTTCTTCCATTGTTTTCTCACCACGAAGGCGAGCATAGCTCACTACCCAGCGCAATCCTAAAGTAGTACGACGGTCTGGCTTTACTTCGATTGGCACCTGATAGTTCGCACCACCAACACGGCGTGCTTTAACTTCAAGCACTGGCATAACATTTTTCATGGCCTGATCAAAGACTTCCATTGGCTCTTGGCCAGATCTTTCACGTACAAGGTCAAACGCATTATATAGGATATTCTGCGCTTTCCCTTTTTTACCATTCAGCATAATACGGTTAATCAAACGAGTAACCAATTTAGAATTATAAATAGGATCAGGCAGTACATCCCTGCGTGGTACAGGTCCTTTACGAGGCATGGGTCACTCCTCCTTTCCGTTTAATTTACTAACATAATATATATGAAAAGATTATTTCTTTCCACGCTTTGTGCCGTATTTAGAGCGGCTTTGTTTACGGTCTTGAACACCAGCAGTATCAAGCGCTCCGCGTACGATGTGGTAACGTACACCAGGAAGGTCTTTTACACGTCCTCCGCGGATCAGCACCACACTGTGTTCTTGCAAATTATGACCAATACCAGGGATATAAGCAGTTACTTCGATCTGGTTAGTCAAACGAACACGTGCATATTTACGCAAAGCCGAGTTTGGTTTCTTCGGTGTCATCGTTCCCACACGAGTACATACTCCACGTTTTTGCGGAGAATCTTGATCAGTAGGGATTTTTCTATAACTGTTATACCCTTTATTCAAAGCTGGAGAGTCAGAACCTTTCACTTTTGCCTGACGTCCTTTACGTACCAATTGGTTGATAGTCGGCATGCTGTTTCCTCCTTTCTTCAAGCTATTTTTTATGACCACCGTTCCAGGTGGTTCACTCCAAAGCAAAAGTAAAGTTTTTGCCGATAGGGTGCTCCCTACCAGCAAAAACATCATTGCTTTTTTAACGCAACCGCAGCTGCTCCAACATCAATTCCACAAGCTTTACCAAGCTTACGCATAGAATCTACTGTGTGAATCGGTACTCCTTTTGCTTCCGCTGCGAGAAGGACTTTATTAATAACCCTGTTCTCTGCATCATCAGCGACTATGATTGATTGGACGGAGTTCGACTCCAGAGCTTTTAACGTTTGCTTCGTTCCTATTAAAACCTCAGCCGCCTGTGATACTTTTTCATAAGACATTCTATATCCTCCAAAGCACAGGGAGTTAGGCACACTTTGATAGCATATCACCGTAAATTACAGATGTCAACACTATTTTATTCCTGTGGAACAGCTTCTTCTCCCGTCGTCTCTGATGTTTCTTGTGATGCCTCTTCAGGTAGATCCACTTCCAACGATCGATAACGCTGCATACCCGTTCCGGCTGGAACAAGTTTACCTATTATCACGTTTTCTTTCAACCCGACAAGCTCATCGCGCTTTCCTTTAATTGCTGCATCTGTCAACACACGGGTAGTTTCCTGGAAGGAAGCTGCCGAGAGGAAAGAATCTGTTTCAAGTGAAGCTTTTGTAATACCAAGAATAACCGGTTGTCCGACAGCAGGGCGCCCTCCATTTTCAAGTACTTTTTCATTAGCAGTATCAAAGTGGTGTACCTCTACGAGACTGCCAGGAAGTACTTCTGTATCTCCGGAATCTGCCACACGTATTTTACGCAGCATTTGGCGTACCATGACTTCCACGTGTTTGTCGCCGATTTCAACCCCTTGCATACTGTATACCTTTTGTACTTCTTTTAATAGATACTCTTGAACAGCTTGCAGACCAGTAACCTTGATCAATTCTTTTGGATCGATAGAACCCTCTGTTAGAGGCTGGCCAGCAACAATCCGCTCTCCTAGCTCTACTTTCAAACGAGCTCCAAATGGAGTAGTGTAGCTTCTTGACTCAAGATTTCCCTGTACGGTAATTTCTTTTTTATCATTCAGCTCTTTAATATCTACAATTTCACCTGATAATTCAGAGATGACAGCCTGACCTTTTGGATTACGTGCTTCAAACAGCTCTTGAATCCTAGGAAGACCTTGTGTGATATCGTCTCCTGCTACCCCGCCCGTATGGAACGTACGCATGGTAAGCTGCGTTCCCGGTTCACCGATAGATTGGGCTGCAATAATGCCTACTGCTTCTCCAACTTCTACATCGGCACCAGTAGCAAGGTTTTTCCCGTAACATTTTTTACAAACGCCGTGCCGGGTATCACACGTGAAGACAGAGCGAATTGTGACGTTTTCTACGCCAGCTTCTTCAATAAGTTTTGCCTTGTCTTCGTTAATTAATTCACCTTTTTTAGCCAGCACTTCGTTCGTTTCGGGATTGCGGACTGTTTTAAACAGTACACGGCCGATTAGGCGGTCCTGAAGATGTTCGATAACTTCATTTCCTTCTCGAAGAGCTTGAACGTCAAGGCCTCTATCAGTACCACAATCATCTTCACGAACGATGACGTCTTGAGCAACATCCACAAGGCGGCGGGTAAGGTAACCTGAGTCTGCCGTTTTAAGAGCTGTATCTGCAAGACCTTTTCTGGCACCGTGAGTAGAAATAAAGTATTCGAGTACTGTTAATCCTTCACGGAAACTTGACTTGATTGGAAGTTCAATAATACGTCCTGATGGATTAGCCATCAGTCCGCGCATTCCAGCAAGCTGAGTGAAGTTTGATGCGTTACCACGAGCCCCAGAATCACTCATCATAAAGATAGGGTTCGTTTTATCTAGTGTTCCCATCAATTTATCTTGAATAGTGTCTTTGGCTTCACTCCAAATAGAAATCACTTTATTGTAACGCTCTTCTTCTGTAATAAGACCGCGGCGGAACTGCTTCATTACACGTTCTACTTTTTCTTCTGCATCATCTAGAATTACTTGCTTGTCACCTAAAACAACAATATCTGAAATACCAACTGTTATACCGGCTTTGGTAGAATAGTAAAACCCTAGGTCTTTCATACGGTCAAGCATTTTAGAAGTTTCAATAATCTGGAAGTTCTTAAAGACTTCTGCGATTATATCTCCCAAAAATCCTTTTTTAAATGGAAGAACCGTTTCTCGATTTTCAAATTCCTTTTTAATATCAGCCGTCGTCGGTACGATATATTTTTCAGGTATGTGCTCTTCCAAATTGGTAGCTGTTGGTTCGTTTATATATGGGAAAGATGTAGGGAGTATTTCGTTGAATATAATTTTCCCTACGGTTGTAAGAAGCAATTTCTTGTTTTGCTCTTCCGTAAAGTTCGTTTTTGATAAAGATGATACAGGAATAGCGACTCTGCTGTGTAAATGCACATATCCATTTTGATAAGCAGTTAAAGCCTCATTCGTATCTTTAAATATTGATCCTTCCCCTACTGCCCCAGCTCTTTCCAGCGTAAGGTAGTAGTTACCAAGAACCATGTCCTGAGAAGGTGTTACAACTGGTTTTCCGTCCTTTGGATTCAAAATGTTTTGAGCAGCAAGCATTAATATACGAGCCTCAGCTTGAGCTTCTGCAGATAGAGGCACGTGAACAGCCATTTGGTCGCCGTCAAAGTCCGCATTATATGCTGTACATACGAGCGGATGAAGTTTAACAGCCCGGCCTTCTACCAGCGTTGGTTCAAAAGCCTGAATACCAAGACGGTGTAATGTTGGTGCACGGTTAAGAAGTACTGGATGTTCTTTAATTACTTCTTCAAGGACGTCCCACACTTCAGGATGGACACGTTCGACTTTACGTTTCGCACTCTTAATATTATGAGCCAAGCCTCTGCTGACAAGTTCTTTCATCACAAAAGGCTTAAATAACTCGAGAGCCATTTCTTTAGGAAGGCCGCATTGGTACATTTTCAATGCTGGACCTACAACAATAACAGAACGACCTGAATAGTCTACACGTTTACCAAGAAGGTTTTGACGAAAACGACCTTGCTTTCCCTTTAACATATGAGAAAGAGATTTCAGAGGACGATTTCCAGGTCCAGTAACCGGACGGCCGCGGCGGCCATTATCAATCAACGCATCAACTGCTTCCTGAAGCATCCGTTTTTCATTTTGTACAATGATGTTTGGAGCCCCCAAGTCAAGCAGACGCTTCAACCTGTTGTTTCGGTTTATGACGCGGCGGTACAAGTCATTCAAATCAGACGTCGCAAAACGTCCGCCGTCAAGTTGTACCATTGGGCGCAATTCAGGAGGGATTACCGGAAGAACATCTAAAATCATCCATGAAGGATGGTTCCCTGAATTACGGAAGGACTCTAAAACTTCCAAGCGTTTGATAGCACGAGTTCTTCTTTGACCTTGAGCTGTTTCTAACTCGTCTTTGAGAATCTTCACTTCTTTATCTAAATCAATATCTTGCAAAAGTTTACGGATAGCTTCTGCTCCCATTTGAGCAGAAAAACCACGTCCATATTTATCATAATAGGAACGATACTCTTTTTCAGAAAGTAATTGTTTGTATTCTAGTGGAGTCTCCCCTGTATCTGTTACTACATAGGAAGCGAAATAAATCACTTCTTCAAGTGATCTCGGGGACATATCCAGCACCAGTCCCATACGACTAGGGATTCCTTTGAAATACCAGATATGAGAAACAGGAGCAGCCAATTCAATATGGCCCATCCGTTCACGTCTGACTTTTGCACGGGTCACTTCCACCCCGCAGCGATCACATACTACGCCTTTATAACGAACTCGTTTGTACTTCCCGCAATGACATTCCCAGTCTTTCGTTGGACCAAATATTCTCTCACAAAAAAGACCGTCTTTTTCCGGTTTTAATGTGCGGTAGTTAATGGTCTCGGGCTTCTTGACTTCTCCGCGGGACCACGAACGAATTTTATCCGGCGATGCCAAACCGATTTTCATGTATTCAAAATTATTCACATCAATCAAGGGGTCAACCTCCCTTTCGAACTTTGGGTAGCTAATAGTACAAGCACGGGAAAGTTTTAGTATAAGAAAAGCAGGGCAGAGGAAACCCTCCCTTTTTTCAAGGAAGAAGTTTCATCTGTGCTTTAAATTTGCTAACCTTCTTTGTCAGTGTTTGTGCTTTGAACTCTCTTTAGGCGTTTTCACTGGACTCCATTTTTAAATTTAATTTATCGCTGGATTGTTCGTCTTCATCATCGAGTTCTTTCATTTCGATTTCTTCCTCGGTACTAGACAGCATCTTAACGTCCATACCAAGACTTTGAAGTTCTTTGATCAGCACTTTAAAAGATTCAGGTACTCCTGGTTCCGGTACATTTTCACCTTTTACAATTGACTCGTACGTCTTCACCCGACCGACGACGTCATCTGATTTCACTGTCAAAATTTCTTGTAGAGTATAGGCTGCGCCGTATGCTTCAAGGGCCCAAACCTCCATCTCACCGAAACGCTGACCGCCAAACTGGGCTTTACCGCCAAGAGGCTGCTGCGTAACAAGGGAGTATGGACCAGTGGAGCGCGCGTGAAGTTTATCGTCAACCATATGAGCAAGTTTAATCATGTACATAACCCCAACAGAAACACGGCTGTCAAAAGGTTCTCCTGTCCGTCCGTCGTAGAGAACAGTTTTACCATCGCGAGCAATTCCTGCTTCCTCTAGAGTTTCCCATACGTCTTCTTCTCTAGCACCGTCAAATACCGGTGTTGCCATATGAAGATTTAAAGAGCGAGCAGCCATTCCCAAGTGCAGTTCAAGAACCTGGCCTATATTCATACGGGATGGAACCCCAAGCGGGTTTAACATGATTTCAATAGGTGTTCCATCAGGAAGATAAGGCATGTCTTCTTCTGGTAAAATTCTTGAAATAACACCTTTGTTTCCGTGGCGCCCAGCCATTTTATCTCCTTCGTGAATCTTACGCTTTTGCACGAGATAAACGCGAACTAACTGGTTCACCCCAGGAGGGAGTTCATCTCCATCTTCGCGGTTAAAGATTTTGACATCAAGCACAATGCCGTCTGCGCCGTGCGGAACTCTCAATGAAGTGTCCCGTACTTCTCTTGCTTTTTCACCAAATATTGCGTGAAGGAGGCGCTCTTCAGCTGTAAGTTCGGTCATCCCTTTCGGTGTTACTTTTCCAACTAGAATATCTCCATCTTTTACTTCTGCACCGACCCGGATAATGCCGCGATCATCTAAATTCTTTAATGCTTCTTCACTTACATTCGGTATATCACGTGTGATTTCTTCCGGTCCAAGTTTGGTGTCTCGAGCTTCTGATTCATATTCTTCAATGTGTACGGAAGTATATACATCATCTTTAACTAAACGTTCACTTAATATAATCGCATCCTCATAGTTATAACCATCCCAGGTCATAAACCCAACTAGCACGTTGCGGCCGAGTGCCATTTCTCCTTTATCCATGGAAGGTCCATCGCCGAGTACTTCTCCTTTTTCAATTCGGTCGCCTTCGCTGACAATCGGACGTTGGTTATAACTTGTTCCTTGGTTAGAACGAATATATTTAGACATTTTGTATTTATCAATGTCTGTTTCTATTTCTTTTCCGTCTACTTCTTCTATGCGCCGCAGCCAAATCTCACGAGCTGTAACACGCTCTACCACACCTCTTGTTTTGGCTACAATAGCTGCCCCAGAGTCTCTAGCAGATACATATTCCATACCCGTACCTACTAACGGAGCTTCCGGTTCAAGCAGCGGTACAGCTTGACGCTGCATGTTAGCTCCCATTAAAGCACGGTTAGAGTCATCGTTTTCCAAGAAAGGAATACATGCAGTAGCTGCAGAAACTACCTGCTTAGGAGAAACATCCATGTAGTCAATTTTTTCCTTAGGAACAATTGTGTTTTCTCCTCGGAAGCGGGCAATAATATTATCATCTGCAAATGAACCATCTTCGTTTAGCTTAGCGTTTGCTTGAGCTACAACATAATTATCTTCTTCATCTGCAGTTAAATAATCACATTCTTCGGTAACTTGGCCTTTTTCATGGTCTACCCGGCGATATGCCGTTTCAATGAAACCGAACTCATTAACTTTTGCATAACTTGATAGTGAGTTAATAAGACCAATGTTAGGCCCTTCCGGTGTTTCAATAGGACACATGCGCCCGTAGTGAGAATAGTGGACGTCACGAACTTCAAACCCTGCTCTCTCTCTTGTCAAACCACCAGGCCCAAGTGCTGATAAGCGTCGTTTATGGGTAAGCTCAGCGAGCGGATTGGTTTGATCCATAAACTGAGAAAGCTGAGAGCTTCCGAAAAACTCTTTAATAGAAGCGATCACTGGGCGAATATTGATAAGAGCCTGCGGAGTAATCGCACTTGGATCTTGAATCGACATGCGTTCACGAACGACTCTTTCCATACGAGATAGGCCAATTCGGAATTGATTTTGTAATAACTCACCGACAGAACGGAGGCGGCGGTTACCTAAGTGGTCTATATCATCTGTTAAACCAACACCATGAAGCAGGTTGAAGAAATAGTTAATAGAAGAAATGATATCTTCTGGCATAATATTTTTGATATTGCGTTCAATATTGCCATTACTAATAACGTTAATAACTTTTTCTTCTTCCTGTTCTTCTGGCGGATATATTTTTATAGATTGAACGTCAAGGTCAGCTTCTTCTACAACGCCTCCCGAAACCGTATAGCGTTTAAATCCAAGGTTGTTCTCTAAATAAGGAAGAAGACGATCGAGCGTTCTCCGATCTAAAACAGCGCCTTCCTCAGCAAGAACTTCCCCTGTTTCAGGATCAGCCAGGGTTTCAGCTAAACGTTGGTTAAAAAGACGATTTTTAATATGAAGCTTTTTATTTACCTTATAACGACCAACATTTGCTAAGTCATACCGTTTAGGATCAAAAAATCTTGTTTCTAATAAACTTTTTGCACTTTCGACGGTTGGAGGCTCTCCAGGACGAAGGCGCTCATAAATTTCCAACAATGCTTTTTCTGTTCCTTCGGTATTATCTTTTTCCAATGTGTTGCGTAAGTACTCATCTTCACCAAGCAAATCAATGATCTCTTGATCAGACCCGAATCCAAGCGCACGCAAGAGCACCGTAACAGGCAGTTTTCTGGTACGGTCTATTCTGACATATACGATGTCTTTAGCATCGGTTTCTAATTCCAGCCATGCACCCCGGTTCGGTATCACCGTAGCTGTGTATCCTCTTTTACCGTTCTTGTCCGTTTTTTTGTTAAAATAAACGCTCGGTGAACGTACAAGCTGAGAAACAATAACCCGCTCTGCCCCATTAATAATAAAGGTGCCGGTATCAGTCATAAGAGGGAAATCTCCCATGAATACTTCCTGCTCTTTCACTTCACCGGTCTCTTTATTCATAAGACGAACTTTCACTCGCAAAGGCGCAGAATACGTAACGTCTCTTTCCT
The DNA here is from genome assembly GCF_009765375.1 of Alteribacillus sp. YIM 98480. Taxonomy (GTDB): domain Bacteria; phylum Bacillota; class Bacilli; order Bacillales; family Marinococcaceae; genus Alteribacillus. The sequence continues at coordinate 24,188 of NZ_VTOK01000020.1, read as the reverse complement.
TGGATTCGTCAATAGAATACTTCGGCTCACCAAGGCTGTAATCAATAAACTCAAGAACCAAATTACCCGTGAAATCTTCGATGGGAGAGATGTCCTGAAACATTTCACGAATACCCTCATCAAGAAACCATTGATAGGAAGCTGTTTGAATTTCAATTAAGTTTGGAAGGTCCAATACTTCGTTGATTCTTGCATAGCTTCTTCTGTGGCGGTGGCGTCCAAACTGAATAAGTTGACCTGTCAACTGAGTCACCCCTTAAATATCGCATAGTGTCCACCTATCTTTTCGACAGGCAGTATACCCAAGGCGGCTGCCAAAAATATAGAAACATAACTGATCCCAAGAAATAGAATCGATTATGTTTTCTCCATCTTTTAGTGCCCGACCCTTCTTTTTCGTACAAAGAAAAAAATGGTTTCTTCTAAAAAAAGAACCACTATTTTCCAACTGTCAGGCTGATTATATTATTTTTCCCTGTTCCTGCCTTTTTTATACATGATTTTGGTATGAAAAATATAGAGCGGACGTAAAAATGTATTATATCCAATCGGATACTTATACGCATTAAATAACAATAACACAAAAAAGCAGGACGGTCAACTTTTCTTTGAACAAAAAATATAATATCCTTTATTTTTTTTAACAGTTTCTACATTTAAAAAAAGAGAGTCTAATTTTTCTTTTGCCGATGGCGCCCCCTGTTTTTTTTGAATCACTACCCAGAACTCCCCGCCTTTTTGCAAATGTGCATGAGCTTGATCAAACAAGGAATGAATTACTTTCTTCCCTGCTCTTATTGGCGGGTTCGTTACTATTGCAGCAAAATCACTTGCCGGAATTGCAGAAAACAGATCACTTTCAACTATTTTAATGTTTTGAAGACCATAATGGGCTGCATTTTTTTTCGAAAGCGAAACAGCTCGTTGATTCACATCTGCTAACCATACTGTTCGTTCTGTCTCTTTAGCAAGAGTAATTCCAATCGGGCCATAGCCACAGCCAATATCTAAAATGTCGCCTTGGGCATCAGGCCAATCAAAAGCTTCTAACAGTGTTTTGCTCCCAAAATCCACTTCTCTTTTTGAAAAAACGGAATGATCGCTCGTGAAAGTCAAGTTTTTCCCGCGAAGGTAACTCTTTATTTTCCTCTCTTCGCTTTCTTTATCAGGCGATTTATCAAAATAATGACTGCTCATTTTTCCACGTCCTTCTTTGTTCATTGTTTTCTTTCCGTTTCATCACTCAATAACACAGCTTGGTAAAATCGCTTGCTGCAGCATAAAAAAGTCGTCAATAATCCCAAACAATCTTAATAAGAAAAGTAATCTTTATTTCCATAAAAGTTTTTCATAGTGTAAGAAAAGCGCAAGCGCCTTGCTCACGAGCGACAAGTCCTGGAGGGTCGGCATATGGAAAGCTGATCTTTGCTTTCCATTGACGAACCGAAGGAATCTCGAGCGAGTAGGCGCTTGCGCTAGACATCAAAAACGCCAAATATTTATAATTTCTTATCTTTTAAAAAAGAGCCTTCTCTAACGAATAGAGAAAGCTCTTTAGCTTCAATTTACTTAAGTTCGATCTTAGCGCCTGCTTCTTCAAGCTTACCTTTAAGCTCTTCTGCTTCTTCTTTTTCAACGCCTTCTTTAATTGTTTCTGGCGCTCCATCTACTAGAGCTTTAGCTTCTTTCAAGCCAAGACCAGTAATTTCACGAACAACTTTGATAACGTTGATCTTAGAAGCACCTGCTTCTTCAAGAACCACGTCAAATTCAGTTTGTTCTTCTTCAGCTTCTGCTGCACCGCCGCCAGCAACTGCTACAGGAGCTGCTGCTGTTACACCAAATTCTTCTTCAATTGCTTTTACAAGATCGTTCAATTCAAGAACGGACATTTCTTTGATCGCATCAATGATTTGTTCTTTACTCATTGTGTTGATCCTCCTTAAATAATAATTTTATTCTAAAACACGTGACAAATGTGGATCTGTATAACGTTTTGCTTATGCGCCTTCTTCTTCTTTTTGATCAGCAACTGCTTTAGAAGCCAACGCAAAGTTGCGGATTGGCGCTTGAAGAACATTGAGAAACATGGAAACCAAACCGTCGTGAGAAGGAAGACTCGCAAGTTCCTTGATTTCTTCTAAGGAAGCTACGCGACCTTCAATGACACCTGTTTTAATTTCCAGCTGTTCGTGGTCCTTAGCAAAATTGTTAAGAACCTTCGCCGGAGCAACTACATCCTCAGTACTTGTAGCTACTGCTGTAGGTCCAACAAGAAATTCATCAAGTTCTGTTAGGTTGGTTTTTTCTGTAGCACGACGAACCATTGTGTTTTTGTACACTTTAAAGTCAACGCCTGCTTCACGAAGCTGCTTACGTAATTCTGTTGCTTCAGCAACATCCAAGCCACGATAATCAACTACAACAGTAGAAACACTGTTCTCAAGTTTTTCTGCAATTTCTTGAACAACACTTTGTTTTTGTTCGATTACTTTGCTCAACTGTCACACCTCCTGCTCTCATTTATGACGTTCCGCAAACAGATGGTGTTTTATGACCTCTTATGAAATCATAAAAAACCTTCATGTTCGCAGACATGAAGGTTTGTTCTCAATATATACACACTCTCCCCTAGCAACGAACGAGAGTATGTCGAAAACTACCTCGGCAGGAAATTAAGCGGCAAGCGCACCTGCTGTCTGCGGTAAACATTTATATTTTATCCAAAGCTTCGACACCGCTATATAGTATAGCGGTATCTGCAGCTTTCGTCAACAATTATTTTAAATTAAGGGTTGAGGTACTTACTTTTACCCCCGGCCCCATTGTAGAGGCTACAGCAACATTTTTCATGTAAGTGCCTTTAGCAGCGGCTGGCTTCGCCTTTACTAACGTGTCAATTAGCGTGTTGAAGTTCTCAACCAGCTTATCAGTATCAAAAGATACTTTACCAATTGGTGCATGGATATTTCCGGATTTATCTACACGGTATTCCACTTTACCTGCTTTAATTTCCTCAACTGCTTTTGTAACGTCCATTGTTACAGTACCTGTTTTAGGGTTTGGCATAAGACCTTTTGGTCCCAATGTCTTACCGAGTTTACCAACTTGAGCCATCATATCAGGGGTGGCAACAACTACATCAAAGTCAAACCAACCTTGTTGAACTTTATTCACAAGATCTTCTTCTCCTACATAGTCAGCCCCAGCAGCTTCTGCTTCTTGCGCTTTATCCCCTTTTGCAAAAACGAGAACACGCTGTGTTTTACCAGTACCGTGCGGGAGTACAACTGCTCCGCGGATTTGCTGGTCGTTTTTTCGAGGATCCACTCCAAGACGTGCAGCAATTTCTACTGTCTCATCGAATTTTGCAATAGATGTTTTTTTCACAAGTTCTATGGCTTCTTCGGCATTATATTGCTGTTCACGGTCAACAAGCGCTACAGCATCTTGATACTTTTTACCTTTTTTAGCCAATTTCATTTCCTCCTCGTTTGTGGTTTTAGCGGTTAGACCTCCCACTATTAAAGGTTGCGAACAAGGCATCCGCCCCATACGGAACGGCAGTCGCAACCTTAGGCAAGGCATTCATTAGTCCTCTACTGTAATTCCCATACTACGTGCTGTACCTTCTACCATACGCATCGCTGCATCAACATCAGCCGCATTAAGATCCGGCATTTTCGTTTCAGCAATCTCACGTACTTGATCACGCTTTACCGTAGCCACTTTATTGCGGTTTGGTTCTCCAGAACCGCTCTCCACGCCTGCTGCCTTTTTAAGAAGTACAGCTGCAGGTGGTGTTTTTGTAATAAAAGTAAACGAACGGTCTTCATATACTGAAATCTCTACAGGAATGATCATACCTGCTTGATCTGAAGTACGAGCGTTAAATTCTTTACAAAATCCCATAATATTAACACCTGCTTGACCTAATGCAGGTCCAACTGGCGGAGCCGGATTAGCTTTGCCGGCAGGAATTTGAAGCTTAACTACTTTCTCGACTTTTTTAGCCACGCGACACACCTCCTTAGTCCGTGATGTGGTTTGTCGGACAAATTGTCCTCCCACTCATAAAAAGGGGCAAAGTGTAATATACCTACAAACCCCTCTGCAGTTAATTTTAATACCAAACATTAAAATCTTATCACTTCAAACAAAGATCTGCAAGACCTGATTATTTAAATCTTTTCTACTTGGTTAAACTCAAGCTCCACCGGTGTTTCACGCCCGAACATATTTACGTGGACTTTCACCTTTTGTTTTTCTGTATTAATATCTTCAATTGTTCCTGTGAAATCGGCAAATGGTCCTTCTTTCACTTTCACCGATTCTTTCAAGGCGAAGTCTACTTCGGCTTTCGGTTCGCTTTCACCCATTTGACGTAAAATGTTATCTACCTCATCCGGCAAGAGAGGTGTCGGTTTAGAGCCAGCTCCAGCCGAACCAACAAATCCGGTTACTCCAGGAGTATTTCGAACCACGTACCAGGAATCATCGGTCATCACCATCTCCACAATGACGTAACCTGGGAAAACCTTACGGGTCACAGCCTTGCTTTTCCCGTTTTTCACTTCAGTCTCTTCTTCTACCGGAACGAGGACGCGAAATATTTTATCGGTCATTTCCATTGATTCCACACGTTTTTCCAAATTGGTTTTTACTTTGTTTTCGTAACCGGAGTATGTGTGAACTACAAACCAGTTCTTTTCCATTATTTTCCGGACGGTTACGTCCTTCCCTCCTCCTCTTTAGGTTCAAAATTTTTAATCCAGCAGCAAACGCACCAGCTCAGACAATCCTGAATCTACTGCAGCAAAAAATATAACAAAAAATATAATCGTTATAATTACAACGACGGTGTATTTTGTCAGTTCCCTGCGATTTGGCCACGTGACGCGTTTCATTTCTCTTCCTACGTCGCGAAGAAACCTTGCTGGATTTTTTGCTCCATCAGCCATACAGCCACCTCCAAACCGTTCGCTATTCCACTTATGTAAGATCAGCAGAAAAACGATTCTCCTCTATACCAGTAATACAAACCTGTTGTTTTTTACTATCTTTTTTAGGAATAAAAAAATAACCGCTGCTATTTTGTTTCACGATGAAGGGTATGCGCATTGCAGTGTTTGCAAAACTTCTTCATCTCAATGCGGTCGGGTTGCTTTTGCTTATTCTTTTCACTTGTGTAATTTCTTGATAAACAAATCGTACATGCTAGTACTGCTTTATTCCGCATTGAGCACCTCCTGTATTTGACAGGTTCCCTTTGCATACGCTTAATTACCTTATCACATTGAAAAAAACCTGTCAATTTTGCCTAAACCACCGTTTAATTAAGGCTCTCTGTCAAACGTTTCGGAATGGAAATTTTTCCCAAAAGTTGGTCAGTCTTGCTTTTGCAGTACGGGCTGGATATTTGTTCTGCTTTATCTCTTGAAACAGGGCCTTCAAATTGATTGGACTATTACGGACCAATGCGTTGGGTATTGATCGATTTGCATAGAGGTTTCTATGTCGTGCGATCCCTATTTTTGCAGTGGCCGCTTTCCTTTACACTGATTCCCTTAAAATTTTAACGACGCAATGCTAAAATTTTATGCTATCTATCAGTATAAATAAAACAAGCAGAAAAGCATCCTCGAATCAGGATGCTTGAAAACGCTTTCTTTATTGTTCCAAAATAAAAGGTCCCCTGATTATGAACTGATACCCTTGACTTCCACGCACCTCTCCAATTTTCGCTTCACACGCTGAAGCGCATTGTCGATTGATTTGACATGGCGGTTCAATTCACCTGATATTTCCTGGTAAGACCTCCCGTCCAAATACAGCCTCAGTACTTTTTGTTCAAGATCACTGAGTATTTCTCCAATTTTCAATTCTATATCATCAAATTCTTCTTGATTAATAATCAATTCTTCTGGATCACTAACCTTCGAACCGCAAAGCACATCCAATAAAGTTCGCTCTGATTCTTCATCGTAAAGAGGCTTGTCCAGGGAAACATATGAGTTCAATGGCATATGCTTCTGCCTGGTTGCCGTTTTTATAGCTGTAATAATTTGTCTTGTAATGCACAGTTCGGCAAAAGCTCTAAAAGACGATAACTTGTCTCCATTAAAATCCCTAATTGCTTTATATAATCCAATCATGCCTTCTTGTACAATATCTTCATGGTCACCGCCAATAAGAAAATATGACCTGGCTTTTGCCCGGACAAAGTTCTTGTACTTATTAATTAGGAACTCTAATGCAGCACTATCTCCTGAACGCACTTTTTCAACTAATATTTCATCTTCTGCTTTATCAAAGTACTGGTGTTCCGTTTCTTTGAGGTCTAAACCCAATACAATCCCTCCGCCCTCGACTGATTGTATGAATATAGCCTAATTATATAGCACCTTTGATTCAAGCGTCAACAGCTCAGCGGTCGCCTCGACGCCATTTGTCAAAAATTTCAGCAATTTCCTCTGTGAGCGGAAAATTCGACAAATTATCATGCTTACTTTGCTCTTTTACCTCGCGTGAAATGTTTTGTTCGACAACTTCCATTTCTACCCGAAGTTCCCGGGCAGATTTACGCAGCGCTCCGCTTCCAAAAGTAACTGATTGCTCAGCATAATCCGACGTTGCAACGTGCACCCGCGTTTCTATGTTCTTTAATTCACCGACCAGTTTTTCAATTCTTTCATCGGCCGTCTCCTTTTCCCGAGTATAAATGATATCTACAAGGTAATTGTTATACTTACGCCCTACACCAGAAACCATATGGGCATCAAAAATGATTTTAACTTCCCATCCTTTAAAGGCTTGATACTCTGCCATCTTTTCAACCAAGCGATCACGAGCTTCTGCTAAACTTTTATCTCTTAATTTTTTTAATTCCGGCCAATCCCCAATCATGTTATAACCATCTACTAACAGTATATCTTTCATTTTATTTTCTTCCTACCGGCTGACGTTTCCTGTATACCTCATACATTAGGAGACTGGCAGCTACAGAAGCATTCAAGGAGGTAACATGTCCTTTCATCGGGATTTTTAATAGGAAATCACACTTTTCTTTTACTAAACGGCTCATCCCTTTTCCCTCACTCCCAATAACAAGCCCAAGCGGCATATCAGCATTCCACTCTCTGAAATCTTCTGTTCCTGAAGCATCAGTACCCGCAAGCCATAACCCTCGTTTTTTTAGCTCATCCATTGTCCGAGACATGTTGGTAACTCTAGCGACAGGTACATGTTCTATAGCGCCTGTAGAAGATTTCGCAACAGACTGAGTTAAGCCCACAGATCTTCTTTTAGGAATGATAACTCCATGAGCTCCTGCAGCATCTGCTGTTCTTAAAATGGAGCCAAGGTTATGAGGGTCAGCTATTTCATCTAATAAAATACAGAAAGGGTCTTCTTGCAAATCAGCTGCTTTTTCGAGTATATCCTCTAGTTCTGCATAACGATATGCCGCCACTGAAGCAACAACACCTTGGTGGCGAGAAGTACCTGAAAGCTCATCTAACTTCTTTCTCGGAGCTTGCTGAATAATGATATTATTTTCTTTAGCAGCCTGGTAAATTTGTTTCATTTGCCCTTTTCCAGCACCTTCTGCTATCCAAACTTTATTAATCGATCGTTCAGAACGTATTGCTTCTAGCACTGGATTTTTTCCAGAAATCCACTCTTCTTTCATTCCTTTTCACTCCTTACAACTGTTTCAATGGCAAATGTGACCAGCTGCTCTATTCTTTCTTCTCTACCTAGAAAATACAAATAACCTAATAAAGCTTCAAAAGCAGTACTGTAACGATAAGTGTTTTGGTCGGTATTTTTAGGTACCGTTCCTGATTTTGCATTTCTTCCTCGGCGAGCCACAGATTCTTCCTCTTTTGTGAGGAGTTGTTTATCAAGAAATTCAAACATAACTGCTGCTTGAGCAGCAGCAGACACAAAAGATGTGGAGGTTCTATGCAATAGGTGAGGTCTCACCCGACCTGACGCAATGAGGTAATGCCTTATATAAAGGTCATAAACTGTATCTCCCATATAAGCTAGTGCCAGAGCATTTAATTGTTTAGCGTCCACTTTATTTCCTTCTAACTTTCCTATCATATTGTCTACTCTCTCTTCCATCGGGTTCCTTGCGGAGTATCTTCTAAAATAATGCCCTGTTCTTTTAATGAGTCTCTAATTTCATCCGCTCGAGCAAAATTTCTTTCTTTTCTTGCTTGAATTCTTTCTTCAATCAAACGTTCGATTTCCTCATCCAATATTTCCTCTTCAGCTTCAACTGGAATATCGAGAACCACGCCAATCTCACGAATAACATCCAAAAATGATTGCATCACCTGTTTGGACGAATGGTTTTCTTGAAGATAACGATTAGCATCTTTTACTAAATCAAAAAGTACACTAATTCCATTTGCACTGTTAAAATCATCATCCATTTCCCTAATAAACGCTTCTTTATACTGACGAACCGTGTCGATCCAATCATTTTCTTCACCAAAGTCGGCACTTTCATTGAACCGGTGTTTCAAGTTATTTGTCGTTGTATGAATACGCTCAAGACTGCTTCTCGCGCTTTCTAACAATTCTTCGCTGAAATTAAGCGGACTGCGGTAGTGAGATTGCAACATAAAAAAACGTATAACCTCAGGGCGGTGCTTTTGAATAATATCATGCACTAATACAAAATTTCCAAGTGATTTCGACATTTTTTCGTTATTTATTTGAATATATCCATTATGCAGCCAATACTTAGCCATTTGCTTATTATTCAATGCTTCTGATTGAGCAATCTCATTTTCATGATGAGGAAAAGCCAAATCCTGTCCACCTGCATGAATGTCAATGGTATCGCCAAGATATTTTTTCACCATCGCAGAGCATTCAATGTGCCATCCTGGTCTACCTTTTCCCCATGGACTATCCCAAGAAATTTCACCTTCTTTTGCTTTCTTCCAAAGCACAAAATCGAGTGGATCCTTTTTCTTTTCGCCAATTTCAATTCGAGCTCCCATTTGTAAATCATTAATCGATTGGGAAGAAAGCTTGCCGTATTCTTTGAAAGCTTTTGTTTCAAAATATACATCGCCTTCTGCTTCATAAGCGAAGCCCTTTTCCATTAATGCTTTAATAAAGGAAATGATATCAGGCATTGTTTCTGTTACTCTTGGATGCATATCAGCTTTTTTCACTCCAAGTGCACCGGTGTCTTCGAAATAAGCTTCGATGAAACGTTCAGCTAATACAGGAACTTCTTCTTTTAATTCCTTTGCAGCATTAATGATTTTATCGTCCACATCGGTAAAGTTAGAAATGAAGTACACTTGATAGCCCCTGTATTCTAAATATTTTCTGATCATGTCAAAAACAATAGCAGGGCGGGCATTCCCGATGTGTATATAGTTATACACTGTTGGCCCGCATACATACATGGTCACTTTTCCATCTTTAAGAGGTTTCAGTTCTTCTTTTTTTCTAGCCAATGTATTATATAATTTTATGGCCATTATTCATCGGTCCTTCCCTCAGTTTTGTTATTTTTATATGCGTCTAATTCTTTTTTGAGCTCTAAAATTTCTTTTTCAAGTTCCTTAAACTTATCGGCGACCGGATCAGGAAGTATATGATGGGCAAGCTCATCTTTTTTCACCTTCACACCATCTTGGACAACTACTTTTGCTGGAATACCAACTACGGTTGAATTGGGAGGAACTTCATTTAAAACGACAGAGCCTGCCCCAATCCTCGAGTATTTTCCAATTGTCATTGATCCAAGAATTTTAGCTCCCGTCGCTATAAGCACATTGTCTTCTATAGTTGGGTGGCGTTTCCCTTTTTCTTTCCCTGTACCTCCAAGTGTTACTCCTTGATAAATGGTTACGTTATCCCCTATTTCACAGGTCTCTCCAATTACCACTCCCATACCGTGGTCAATAAAAAGACGCTCGCCTATGACAGCACCCGGGTGAATTTCAATTCCTGTAAAAAAACGGCTTATTTGGGAAAGCAGCCTTCCTAAAAAATACATTTTTTTCTTCCAAAGCCAATGAGCTACTCGGTGTGACCAAATGGCATGCACACCTGCATAGGTCAATACTACTTCCATTCTGCTTCTTGCAGCCGGGTCCTGGTCAAAGACAACATCAATATCGTTTTTAAATGTCTTTAACATACTACTTCTCTCCTCTCCTCTAACCTCCCAAAAGCGACTGTTTTTGAGTGATACTACGAATTGTATTAGCCGTGTAAAACCTTAAGCTTTTCAACTTCTTACAATAACTAAAAAAGCATCCCTGTGCTTGTTTTGCACAGAGACGCTTTTATGGCGCGGTTCCACTCTGTTTAAAGGCAGCGGATAAGAAACATGTACTGCCTTTCCCTTAAACATGTAACGGATGTCTGCCGCTTCTGCCTACTTTATTCAACAGAAGGCTCAGGGATGCATGTTCAGAATGATTTCTGAAATCACTTTCAGCACCCGTGATTCTCTCTGTACAGAAAATGACATTCCTACTTTTTCCCTTCAATGCTTTTTTCTTATTTAATCTGTTTTTATTGTTTAACAGCTTGTTGAAGCCGTGTTTGTACGACATCTTTACCTAATAAAGAAATAGCGTGCGGAAGTTCAGGTCCATGCGTTTGACCTGTAACAGCTACTCGGATTGGCATAAATAATTTTTTTCCTTTTTGCCCTGTTTCTTTTTGTGTTGCTTTTGTTGCAGCTTTAATCTCATCCGGCTCAAAGTTCTCAAGGCCGTCCAGTTCTTTAGAAAATTGCTCTAACACTTGTGGAACTTGTTCACCGTTAAGCACTTCTTTCGCTTCTTCATTATACGCTATTTCTTTTTTAAAGAACAGCTCGGTTAAGTCTGTTATCTCTGCAGCATAATGCATTTGTTCCTGGTATAATGCTACCAGCTTTTTGGCCCACTCGTACTGCTCTTCTGACAGTTCAGTTGGAAGTTTTCCATCTTTCTGAAGGTGTGGAACAGCCAGTTGTGTCAACCGCTCAACATCTGCTTCTTTCACATACTGATTATTCATCCATGCGAGTTTATCGGTATCAAAAACGGCCGGAGCTTTAGAAACACGTTCCAAACTAAATTGAGATGCTAGTTCTTCTAATGAAAAAATTTCTTCTTCGCCCACTGGAGACCAGCCTAATAAAGCAAGGAAGTTAACAATTGCTTCTGGAAGATAACCGAGCTCTTTATACTGTTCTACAAATTGAATAATAGACTCGTCACGCTTACTCATTTTTTGGCGGTCTGGATTTAAAATAAGCGAGGCATGGGCAAACATCGGCTTCTCCCAGCCAAGTGCTTCAAATACAAGAGCCTGACGCGGAGCATTAGACAAGTGCTCCTCTCCTCTAATAACATGAGAAATTTTCATCAAATGATCGTCTACCACCACAGCAAAATTATACGTAGGAATACCATCCTTACGAGCAATAACAAAATCTCCAATGTCATCCGTTTCAAAAGTCACTTCACCACGAACAGCATCTTCGATGAGGACTTGTTGATTTTCCGGAACACGAAAACGAACAACGGGCTTAATCCCTTTCGCTTCATACGCTTTTCGCTGCTCCTCAGTCAGGTCACGGTCCCGTCCACTGTACTTTGGAGCTTCGCCTCGTGCAAGCTGCTCTTCCCGTTCTTTTTCTAATTCTTCTTCTGTCATATAGTCATAGTATGCTTTACCTTCATCTAGGAGCTGCTGGATGTATTCTTTGTATACTTCAAGACGTTCCATAGAACGATACGGTCCATATGGTCCGCCAATATCTACACTCTCATCCCAATCGACACCAAGCCACTTCATACTGTTCATTAGTTTTTCTGTAGCGTCCTCGACATTTCTTGCTTGGTCGGTATCTTCAATTCTAATAATAAATTTTCCGCCTTGACTTCTTGCAAAAAGATAATTAAAAAGAGCAGAACGTGCGCCTCCTATGTGAAGATGTCCAGTTGGACTAGGAGCAAAACGCACTCGTACTTCATTGCTCATGTTTCTACACCTTCCATTTCTCAATATTTTATCAGATTTAGTTTGTTTTATTTTTTAGATATACCTAACGTTATGAATAAATACTTTTCCTATTTTACCACCAATTAAAGAAGAAGAAAATTACTATAATGGCTGCAGTAATACAACAGCATGAGCGGCAATTCCTTCTTCTCTTCCTGTGAAGCCCAGCTTCTCTGTTGTAGTCGCTTTTATATTTACATGCGTTTGTTCTGTTTCAAAAATACTTGCTATTGTGGACTGCATCTCTTTAATATGAGGAGCCATCTTTGGTTTTTCTGCCATAATCGTACAATCTACGTTCCCTATGTAATAGCCTTTTTCTTTAACAAGTTGATAAACATGTTTTATCAGCTGCGCGGAGTCAGCATCTTTAAAGGCCGGGTCTGTATCAGGGAAATGTTTGCCGATATCACCTTCCCCTACTGCACCGAGCAAAGCATCTGATATTGCATGTAGTAAAACATCTGCATCAGAATGACCGATTAAACCTTTGCTATGAGGAATGTTTACACCGCCGATAATAAGCGGGCGGTTCTCTGAAAGCTGATGTACATCAAAACCATGTCCTATTCTCACGTTTATGCCTCCTCCTTTCGTTTAGTTAAGATAGCTTGAGCTACTGTCATGTCTTCTGGTGTGGTTAATTTTATATTATCGTAGCTGCCTTCAACCATATGTATCGGAAAGCCTAACCGTTCTACTAAACTAGTGTCATCTGTTCCGGCATACCCATCGATTGCTGCCTTTTTGTAAGCATCAAAAACAATAGGAAATTGAAAAGCTTGCGGTGTCTGCACAGACCATACACTAGAACGTTCGATCGTTTCTAGAATAAGCCCATCTTTTACTTTTTTTACGGTATCTTTCATTTTCACACCCATTACAGCTGCTCCGTCTGTGTTGGCTTTCTCAGCTAAAGAATGAATTTGTTCTTTTGTAATAAAGGGACGAGCGCCGTCATGAATGAGAACCAAATTTGAGGAATTCAGCTGTTTTAAACCTTTAAACACACTGTCTTGCCTTTCACGGCCGCCTGCTACAATAGCATCTACCTTTTTAATATTCCAATCCTTCATCAAACGTTCCATTGCACTGATCTCATTGCTATTAGCTACGATAATAATCCGCTCACACCAAGGGTCATTATCAAAAATTGAAACAGTATGAATAATTACAGGTCTTTTTTCAAGCATTAAAAATTGTTTATTACAGCCTGCCTGCATTCGTTTTCCTTGTCCGGCTGCGGGTATAACTACAGCGTATTTCATATTACCTCTCCATGTGATTTCAGTCATTTTTCAGGCTCTTATTATCATACACTTGAAAGATCATACTAGGCAATGACTTATCCCGACAGCTTTTCACCAATTGTTGATGAGATTTCACAAAAGAAATGCCTCTGTGAACCGGTGTAAAAAACCACCCGACAGAGGCATTTCCGTATATAAATTAAAGTGCTTTCTCCATTAATTTAGGTTTTGCAAAAATCATTCGTCCAGCGCTTGTTTGCAAAACACTTGTTACCACAACTTCAATCGTTTCACCTATATAATCGCGTCCGCCTTCAACAACGATCATCGTACCGTCATCAAGGTAGGCAACTCCTTGGTTTTGCTCTTTTCCGTCTTTTATTACTTGAACATTCATTTCTTCGCCTGGCAAAACAACGGGCTTAACAGCATTTGCAAGATCATTAATGTTTAAGACTTCTACACCTTGCAGATCACAAACTTTATTGAGATTAAAATCGTTGGTTACGACCATTCCTTGTCTAACCTTGGCCAGCTTCACCAACTTGCTGTCAACTTCTTGTATGTCTTCAAAATCTCCTTCATAAATTTCAACTTCAACAGCCAATTCCTTTTGAACACGGTTTAAAATATCAAGACCTCGGCGTCCTCGGTTTCGTTTCAACACATCAGAGGAATCAGCAATATGTTGGAGTTCTTCTAATACAAATTCGGGTATAACTAAAGTACCTTCAATAAAACCAGTCTGGCAAACATCTGCAATACGTCCGTCTATAATTACACTAGTATCAAGAATCTTTACTTTGGATTGGTTTGAAATTTGCCCTGTTTCTTCCCTTTTTTTAGCTGCAACACGGCTTGCTGGAAATAGGTTCATAAGTTCATCTCGTTTTTTAAACCCTACCTGGAAGCCAAAATATCCAAGAAAAAATGTGATGAAAATAGGCAAGACGGAACTGATTACCGGAAAATCTACGGAGTTTAAAGGAATGCCGATAAGAAAAGCAACAAGTAATCCAAAAACTAATCCAAGTGTACCAAATAATACGTCTGTCACTGGTGCTTTAACAATCATTTCCTCTAGTACTCTCATGCCATTCACGATATAATCTGCAAACCAGAATGTAGACAAAAAGAGAATAACTGCGCCGATAAGACCGCCGACATAAGGATTACCGAGCCACTCAGGAAAAGAGCTATAATCCAATAAAGAAATAAATTCCGGTATAAAAATAAATCCGAGTGTAGCCCCGGCAAGTATAAAAAACAACTGTACTATCCTTTTTAACACCTTACATGCACCTCCTTTACTCTATTATAGACAAATACTTTATTTTAAAACCTATGAAACTGCAACCACCCAATAACTTACTTTTTATGGGAGCGTTTATTATTAATGTAGCAAATTTTTATGAGATTGTCATAGTTTTTAATAAATTTTCATTGTATCGTGAACAAATTGTAACGTCAATCTCTTTTTATTGAGAGTGGTCAGATGTAATCTATATATGCCGGTCGATAAATAACTGTTCCTGAATACGGCTTAGTCCCTCTTTTATCTTTTTGGCACGGGTTCTGCCTATTCCCTGTACTTCATCCAGTTCTTCAATAGAAGCTTTCATTATTCCTCCTAAGTTTTCAAACCGGTGAATCAAGTTGTTAATTATTCCAGCTGGAAGACGCTGAATTTTATGCAATATTCTATATCCTCTTGGAGAAACAGACTGCTCGTAAGAATTAGTTCGCTGAGAATAACCAAGCAATCTCATAATTACGGTGTCATCCATAAGTTCTTCATTTGTCATTTGTTTTAACTTTTGAATAATTGCTTCCGGGTCATTACTGGAATCTGCAATATAATCTTTTATTAATTGGTACGTCTCCTTTTCTAAGTTAGAAACTAATTCATTGAGCTGCATGGCTATTAAACGCCCTTCATTTCCCAGTTCCATCACGTAGTTTAAGATTTCATATTTTATTCGCATAACCAGTTCAATTCGGTGAATGACTTGTGCCACTTCCTGGAAAGTAACCAGCTCTTCAAATTCCAGCGCCCCCAGATTGGTCAAGCTCTGGTCAAGCACCGCTTTGTACTTTTCGAGGGTTTGTACGGCCTGATTTGCTTTCGTTAAAATCATTTCCATATCTTTGAGAGAGTATCGGTATGCCCCTTTATACAATGTAATAATTTGACGACGCTGTGAAATAGAAATGACAAGATTTCCTGTTTGTTTAGCAACTCTTTCGGCTGTACGATGCCGTATTCCTGTCTCGTTGGAAACAATGGTGTTATCAGGAACGAGCTGTGTATTCGCATAGAGGATACGCTCGCCTTTTTCACTTAAAATAATGGCCCCGTCCATCTTTGCTAGTTCATATAAATAAGCTGGAGTAAAAGGACAATTAATAAAAAAACCTCCGTCCACAATACTTTTTATTTTTTCTGAATAGCCAAGAACGATCAAACCACCCGTATTAGCCCGCAAAACGTTATCTATACCATCACGAAGGGGGGTGCCGGGGGCAACGAAATGCAGTACTTCTCGAATGAATGAGTCACGTTGTTTATCTAGCATTTCTTTTCCTCCTTTTGATGACCAGCGCGATTACCAAGACGGTGCTTTCCCCTCCAGTGTAATATCCAGCGCTTCTTCTAATGTTGTTACTCCCACAACTTCCATCTGGTCAGGAGACGTCCATCCATCCATGTTTTTTTCAGGTATAATTGCTCTTTTAAAACCTAGTTTTGCTGCCTCCTGAATTCTTTCTTCAATTCTAGCGACCCGTCTTATTTCTCCTGTCAGGCCGATTTCTCCGATCACTACGTCTGTGGGATTTGTTGTATGGTTTCGAAAACTTGAAGCAATACAAATAGCAATACCAAGATCAATTGCAGGCTCATCAAGTTTCACACCGCCAGCGACATTAATATATGCGTCCTGATTTTGCAGAAGCATTCCTAACCTTTTTTCTAATACTGCCATTAATAATGCAATTCGGTTTTGGTCCACCCCTGTAGAGGTTCTTTTCGGATTGGCAAAACTAGAAGGAGCTATTAGCGCCTGCAATTCGACTAGAACCGGGCGTGTGCCTTCAAGGGAAGCAACTACAATAGAACCAGAGCTTCCTTCTGTTCGATCTTCTAAAAAAATTTCAGATGGATTTTTCACTTCTTTTAATCCCATTTCTTTCATTTCAAAAATGCCTAGCTCGTTTGTTGATCCAAAACGGTTTTTTACTGCACGTAACATCCTGTAAGTGTGATGGCGTTCTCCTTCAAAATACAATACCGAGTCCACCATATGTTCTAGCATTTTTGGACCTGCAATGGAGCCTTGTTTTGTTACATGACCTACAATAAAAACAGCGATGCCTCGTGTTTTGGCAATTCTCATAAACATAGAAGTTGATTCCCTGACTTGCGCAACGCTTCCAGGAGCAGAGGTAACCCCGGCCTGGTGTACTGTTTGGATTGAATCAATAACAACTAGTGTAGGTAGTATTTGATCAATGGCATTTTCGATTAAATCCATATCTGTCTCAGCAAATACATATAGTTTATCAGAATGTGCCCCGAGTCGATCGGCACGTAATTTTGTCTGTTTTATTGATTCTTCTCCTGATATATATAACACTTTATGATCACGAGCTGCTAAAATGGCTGTCATTTGTAAAAGAAGAGTGGACTTACCAATTCCCGGATCCCCCCCTACAAGTACTAATGATCCAGGCACGATTCCTCCTCCAAGTACGCGATTAAGCTCTTTTAAGGAAGTATCTATTCTTGGTTCACGTTCCCCAGTTACATTTGTAATGGGTTGTGGTTTTTGGCGGGTTCCATCTGGTGAAGTGCTTAATGATTTCCTTCCTCCACTTTTAACTGATGGCCCCTCTAACTCCTCTACCATGGTATTCCATTGGTTACAGCCAGGACAGCGCCCCATCCATTTTCTTGATTCATATCCGCATTCTTGACAAACAAATTTTGATTTTTGTTTCGCCATACTTTTTTTACCCTCACTTTAACTTATGTATACCACCTTCTATTTTACCACGAAAAAGTAACAGAAATTGGGTGAAAAAGACTGTCCGAAAATAATATCGGACAGTCTTACCGCTTAACGTATTTACGTTCTAGCTCCTGTTTTCGTTTCAACGACATAGTCATCGTTTTTCACATCGATCACTGCCGTATCACCTTTTTGAATCTTTCCGCGAAGAAGTTCTTCTGACAAACGGTCTTCGACTTGCTTTTGCAGAGCGCGACGCAATGGACGAGCACCATACTCAGGGTCAAATCCTTCATCAGAAATTTTATTCTGAGCTTCTTCTGTTAATTCAACATTGATACCCTGTTCGGCCAAACGTTTTTGTAATTGTTCTGCCATAAGCACCACGATTTTCTTAATATGCTCTTTTTCAAGACTGTGGAAGACAATAATTTCATCCAAACGATTTAAAAATTCAGGACGGAATGTATTTTTTAATTCTCCCATTACTTTATCCCGCATGTCCTGAAACTTTTCTCCCTCTGATTGTGTGGTAAAGCCCACATTTTTATTACGTCTTAGCAGACTAGCCCCCACATTGGATGTCATGATAATTGCGGTATTTCGAAAATCAACGCGGCGTCCTTTGGAATCGGTGAGAAAACCATCCTCAAGAACTTGGAGAAGGATATTGAACACTTCTGGGTGGGCTTTCTCTACTTCATCAAGCAGAATAACGGAATATGGATGACGTCTAACTTTTTCCGTTAACTGGCCGCCTTCCTCAAATCCTACATAACCAGGAGGGGAACCTACAAGACGGCTGGTCGCATGTTTTTCCATGTATTCAGACATATCTATACGAATAACCGAATCTTCGTCGCCAAATAATGTCTCAGCAACAGCTCGGGCTAATTCTGTTTTCCCGACACCAGTAGGCCCCAGGAAAATAAAAGAACCTATCGGGCGTTTTGGATCTTTTAAACCTGCACGAGCACGGCGGATTGCTTTAGAAATTGCATTTACCGCCTCTTCCTGGCCAATGACACGACTGTGTAAAATATCTTCCATTTTAAGAAGACGATCTGTTTCTTCTTCAGCAAGCTTAGAGACAGGTATCCCCGTCCAACTAGCTACAACTTGAGCAATATCTTCTGGAGTAACCTCCGTATTTTCCTGTCCTTGTTTTTCTTTCCACTCGTTTTTCATCTTATCCAATTCTTCACGAAGCCGTTGTTCACTATCACGTAAGGAAGCTGCTTTTTCAAACTCCTGACTTTGAACAGAGGCATCTTTTTCTTTCCGTGTTTCTTCTAGCTTCTGCTCTAGCTCTTTTAAATTTGGCGGCGCCGTGTAGGAACGAAGCCGTACTTTTGACCCAGCTTCATCAATTAAGTCAATCGCTTTGTCTGGCAGGAAACGATCCGAGATATAACGGTCAGAAAGTTTAACGGCTTCAGCAATAGCTTCATCGGTGATGGTAACTCGGTGGTGTGCTTCATACCTATCGCGAAGGCCTGCCAGAATTTGAATAGACTCTTCGGTAGTCGGTTCATCCACTTGAATAGGCTGAAAGCGGCGTTCTAAGGCAGCATCTTTTTCAATATACTTACGGTATTCATCTAGCGTTGTAGCTCCAATGCACTGCAATTCTCCACGAGCAAGTGATGGTTTTAAAATATTCGAAGCATCAATAGCCCCTTCGGCTCCGCCTGCACCGATTAAAGTGTGAAGTTCGTCAATAAACAGTATCACATTACCTGCTTGTCGAATTTCTTCCATTACTTTTTTCAAACGATCTTCAAACTCGCCACGGTATTTGGTTCCTGCCACTACTGTACCCATATCAAGGGTCATCACGCGTTTATTTCTAAGAATTTCCGGCACTTCATTTGAAATAATGGATTGGGCAAGCCCTTCTGCAACTGCCGTTTTACCGACCCCCGGCTCCCCGATTAATACTGGATTGTTTTTTGTACGACGGCTCAACACTTGAATAACTCGTTCAATTTCTTTGCTGCGGCCGATTACTGGATCAAGCCCTTCTTCCTTAGCAACTGCAGTTAAGTCTCTCGCTAAACTATCTAGAGTCGGTGTATTAGCATTAGAAGAGCCGGCTCCAGAAGCTTGCTGGTGATTAGAGGTAGATGCTTCATTGCTCCCAAGCAGCTGCAACACTTGCTGTCTAGCCTTATTTAAGCTGACTCCAAGATTGTTTAGTACTCTTGCAGCCACTCCCTCGCCTTCACGTATTAATCCTAACAAAATATGTTCTGTCCCTACATATGAATGACCAAGCTTTCTAGCCTCATCCATGGACAATTCAATAACTTTTTTAGCCCGTGGAGTATAATGGATGGTCTTAGAGCCTTCTTGACCTGTTCCAATTAAAGACTCCACTTCTTTTTGGATTTGCTCTGAGCCAAGATTAAGTGCTTGCAGTGCTTTTGCTGCAATTCCTTCGCCTTCACGAATTAACCCTAGCAGAATATGTTCTGTACCTATATTATTATGCCCAAGACGGATCGCTTCTTCTTGAGCCAAGGCTAATACCTTTTGCGCTCGTTCTGTAAACCTTCCAAACATCATATATGCGCACCTCCAAAATTTGCTTATTCTTCTCTCTCTAAGTTCATTCTCTCACGAATCAACGCCGCCCGTCTCACATCACGCTCATCCGGTGTAAGACCTTTACCTGCATACTGCTGCAGAAAACCAGGCTGAGTTAAAATCATTAGTTCATTTAAAATATTACCCGAAATCCCTTGGATTAAATCAAGGTCAATCCCTAATCTAACATCTGACAGTCTTTTTGCTGCTTCTTTTGACTCCATCACCCGGCTATTTGTCAGCAGTCCGAAAGAACGAAATACTTTATCCTCTATTTGAATTTTTGAAGTACGTATTAACTCTTCTCTCGCATAACGCTCCTGTTGAATTAACTGCATCACCACGCCTCTGAGATCTTCGACAATATCTTCTTCTGATTTACCTAATGTCATTTGGTTTGAAATTTGGAATAAATTCCCTAATGTTTCGCTTCCTTCTCCATAAATACCTCTTACCACAAGCCCCAACTGATTAATCGCAGGTAATATACGATTGAGCTGCTGGGTCATAACGAGTGCAGGAAGATGCATCATAACTGAAGCTCTCATACCTGTTCCAACGTTTGTTGGACAACTTGTTAAAAATCCTCTCTTCTCATCGAAAGCATATGTTACTTTTTCTTCAATCCAATCATCTAAGCCGTTAGATAAAACTAGACTTTCATTTAATTGAAAACCCCTGAATAAGCACTGCAGTCTTATATGATCTTCTTCATTAAGCATGATACTAACAGACTCATCTTCACTCAGCATTACAGCACCATGTTGTGCTTTTTCTGCCAAATGCGGGCTGATCAAATGCTTTTCTACTAATACTCTTTTTTCATTGGAAGAAATATCATCCATTTTTAATACTTCTAGATTTCCAACATATTGATATGGATCCTTTGCCAGTTCTTTTGAAGTGTAGTGAAGCATCGTGTTTGCCGATTCCTCAGAAGCCACTATCGGAAAGGGGTAATTTTCCAAGTTTCTTGCTAGTCGGATCCTTGTACTTAAAACAATATCACCTTCTGGACCGGGACCTTTTTTCATCCACGGACTGATCGCTTCTGAAATAAAACGTTGAAGTGACATTAAGCATCCCCCTTTCCATCACGTATGTTTTCATTTAAATCGTGAATTTGGTCGCGGAGTTTAGCTGCTTCTTCAAATTCCTCTTGTTCAATGTGCTGCTGCATTTGTTTTCTTAATTTATCTATCTGATTTTGAATTTGCATTCGGCCGCCAGCTCTTTTTGGAACTTTGCCAGCATGACGCACATTTCCACTGTGAACCCTTTTAAAAATTGGGTCAAGCTTTGGGTCAAACGCCTTATAGCAGTGCGAGCATCCAAATCTTCCTGTTTTTGCAAAGCGTTCATATGAAAGCCCACAAGAATCACAAACAAGCTGCTTTGGAACAGAAGCCCTTGAAGGGTGAGACCCCCCATTCCCCATCGGTTGTTCAAAGTTTAACAACCCCGATAATAAATCATGGATAGAATAGCTGTTTGAGCCAGGGATATGTTCTCCTTTATCGCGTGCACATTCCTCACAAAGATGCATCTCTTCTTTTTTTCCGTTTATGATTTTTGTAAAATGCAACGTGGCCTGACGCTGGTGACATTCTTCACAGAGCATTTTCATCTCCTCCCTTCGCAGCTAATATACTCATTTATAACGTAAGCTGTGAAGCATAGCTTTCAGCATTTTGGCCCGGATAAAGTCTCTATCTTCTGCATGACGCAAGGACAATATCGAACGATGTACGGATGCAAGCATAATATTAGCTTCCCTTTTTGATATCGCATTCTCTTCAAAAAGACGCATAATAATACTTTCGGCTGTGACCTGATCAATTCCTTCTTTTATTAAATGGATTAATTGATCAATAAGCTCAGCATGGTCACCAATTTTCACTCTTGAAATACGTATATACCCACCGCCGCCCCTTTTGCTTTCTACAATGTACCCTTTTTCTGTTGTAAAACGGGTACTTATCACATAATTAATTTGAGAGGGAACACATTCAAACCGTTTAGCCAACTCACTTCGTTTAATCTCAATTAAATCCTTCTCACTTTGTGTGAGAATTTCTTTTAAATAATTTTCAATGACATCAGAAATATTACGCAAGAAAACAACCCCCTTCCTGCTGTAAGCCGGTTCCCTTCAGGTTTTGACCTTGACTATCTTTGACTATAAATATAATACAACCGCCTGCAAATTTCAAGCAGACGGTACTACTCATTATAGCCAAGTTATCTTTAATCATTCTTCTTCCAATTGCATTTCAACTTCTAAGATCCCCTCTGTCAAAAGTAATTGTTCATAAAGCTGGGAACGCTTTAGGGCATTTGGAGATTGAACATGCAGATCATAAACACATTTACTTTCTTTGCCATTGCCTTCTTTTGTGCTTCCATTCACTTTTTTAATAATTACTTCATTATCTTCCAAAATTTCTATTAATGATGATAAAACCGATGTATTTTTTTGTACAGTAACCTCTATTTTCTCAGGACGTGAAGAAGTTCGAAAAAAACGGTCAACATTATTAAGAAAAAATAAACTCAGTAAAACAACGATTGTAGTAAATACAGCTGCAAAAAACATTCCGGCTCCAGCAGCTAGTCCTATCGCAGCTACCACCCAAATAGACGCTGCAGTTGTTAGCCCTTTAATGGAAACACCTTGAACGATAATAGTTCCTGCACCCAAAAAGCCGACCCCGCTCACCACATAAGAAGCAAGGCGAGATGGGTCATATCGTACAATTTCTTTATTTGCTTCCATGTATTCCTGAAATCCAAACAGTGCCATAACCATCACTAAACATGCCCCTGTCCCAACTAACAGGTGTGTTCGGAAACCAGCAGGATGTCGTTTATATTCTCGTTCTATTCCAATTAATCCAGCTAGAAATGCAGCTGCTAGTATTCTAATTATTATTGTATATGCTTCCTGATCGAGCCACATATCCATATGCATTTCCCCCTCCCTGCTTTTAAGCCTATGTATATTATTATATTTTATTTCTTATACCCACTAACACAGCTAGACATGCAAAGAATGAATGATGGATCTCCTCTAAAAAAATATTTCTAAAGTTGTCATTTTTCAGTTAAAAAATCTTATGTTTGAAGACAAAGTGTCTAATATAAACTACTCTAATTTCCTGTTCGTAAGACGCATTAGATATACTGCTTCTTTAACTCAAAGAGTGTCCTTGAATCTCTTAGGTTTTGTCTGGTAACTATATATCTTCATATCTTCGATTTTAAGGACGCAACTCCCTTTTTATACTTCTGAAAAGTTTCCCTTTGCTAAAGAAACAAAGGATAAAAAATGACTAAGGCTTCCAACGTACAGACGTACTTCCACACGACGTGGTGACTTCTCGACGTTGCAAACAGGACGGTGTGCATTTTTAGTAGAAGTACCTTTATCTAGAAGATTTCCTTTATTCATGGCAGCAAGCCAAGTTTTTTGTATGGTTAGCTCTTTCAGTTTTTAGGGTAAAAATCAATCATTAAAAAGTGATAAATATGAAGGGGAATTTAACCGGGGATTTATGAGAAAATAGATAAAAAGCTCTGCTTGTCACTTTAAATTGACCTTCTAATAAATGTTCAAGCATTGTAAAAAAGAAAGTTCTGTTAAGAATTTTTACTGGACGCATATGCTTCGTGCTAGTGTAGCCAAAAGCCTAAGAACGTAGTGTTGCTGGTGACAGATCTAATGTACATCTTCTAAATTCACGTCTTGTTACAGGGCAAAAGTCAACACATACTGTGTTAAAGCAACCATATGGTAGTGTGGAAGTCAATTGATAGTATAAAAACACAACTATGTTTTTTATAAGAAAAGCGCAAGCGCCTTGCACACGAGCGACTAGTCCTGGAGGGTCGGCATATGGAAAGCTGATCTTTGCTTTCCATTGACGAACGAAGGAATCTCGAGCGAGTAGGCGCTTGCGCTAGACATGTGAAACGCCAAATATTTATAATTTCTTACCTTTGAACCCAAAAAAGCTGCCAGAATTTTATTCTGACAGCTTTCATTAGTGCCTGGCAGCGTCCTACTTTCACAAAGGGTTGCCCCTTCATTATCATCGGCGCAAAAGAGCTTAACTTCCGTGTTCGGCATGGGAACGGGTGGAACCTCTTCGCTATCGCCACCAGACTTTGGATGGATTCGTTTGATTATAGCCTCATCGGAGACAACATCTCAACGATCCTTTTCTTATTAGGGGATTGCTCCCTCAAAACTGCATAACGAATGTTTGAGCCTGCGAGGCGCTTCCCTTTGTATAGGATA
>NZ_VTOK01000002.1 GCF_009765375.1 Alteribacillus sp. YIM 98480 | reverse complement strand
GTGGTCCTCACCAACGTATTGGCGAGGACCACTCTTTTTAATTACTGGGTTTTGTCCCAGCCTCTTTTTATTTTTCAGAATACTATTCAACCAAAAACATACTAATAAATGACGTTCATTATTTGTTATTACTTAAACCGCACTTCCTGTTATCATGAGGAATTTTGAAAATTAATATTATTATCCTTCTCTTTATTCAAAACGGAAAAGATGTTATATTTATAAATGCATTTTTGAATTTATGCAGTTATATGCAGGTTATCACGAGTGAAAAATAGTATTATTTGTGATCAAAAAGTATAACTATGCATATTTACACATATAAAGAGGTGAGAAAATGAACAATAGCAATTTAAACAAAGAGGGTTCGACCTTAAGGTTTTTAATTCCCTCTCTCATAGGAATTTTCTTATTTATGATCCCGATATCGGCCGATGGTGAAATAACAATCCCAGTTGCTTTACTGGCAAACTGGCTGCAAGGTGAAGCAGCTGGAGCTCTCCCGCCTATCGCCGCTTTTTTTATGCTCGTTGCGGTGGCAGGCTCCATTTTAGTGAAAATAACGGATTTTTCGAATCACTTCATAAAATCATTATTTGACGTTAGTTGGGGTTGGCTTGGCATTCGTGCTTTAGGTCTTATATTTTCTTTAATGGTTTTATTTAATGCAGGTCCCGAATGGATTGTTTCACCAGATACTGGCGGTTTATTGTTATTTGATTTAATTCCGCTTCTTATTACTGTATTTTTGTTTGCTGGTTTTTTTCTTCCGTTTCTTTTAAATTTCGGCCTGCTGGAATTTTGCGGTGCGATTTTAACTCCAATAATGAGACCGCTTTTTACACTGCCTGGGCGTTCTTCCATTGATTGTGCTGCTTCGTGGATGGGGGACGGTACAATTGGCGTGCTGCTCACGAACCAGCAGTATGAACAAGGCTACTATTCCAAAAGAGAAGCTGCTGTGATCGGTACTACTTTCTCTATCGTTTCCATCACTTTCAGTATTGTAATACTTTCAGAAATGGATTTGATGCAATATATTGTGCCTTATTACTTTACTATTGTTGCTGCAGGAGTTGTTGCTGCACTAATAATGCCGCGAATCCCGCCGTTGTCCTTAAAAAAAGATCACTATTTTAACGAAACAAATAAAAAAGAAGATGATTCAAGCCCTCCTGAATATAATCCATTTCAATGGGGCTTGAAACAAGCTGCTCAAAAAGCTGTTCAAAATAGAGCTTCTTCTATTGTTAACGGCGGTCTAAAAAACGTTTTAGATATGTGGATTGGAGTAATTCCGGTCGTTATGGCTTTGGGTACTGCTGCTGTGGTTATTGCCGAGACTACTCCGTTTTTTGAAATAATTGGAATGCCGTTTGTGCCTCTTTTAGAATTCATGCAAGTGCCTGAAGCTGCAGAAGCTTCACAAACAATGGTAATCGGTTTTGCGGATATGTTCCTGCCAGCTATTATAGGGTCAGGAATAGAAAGTGAACTAACTCGTTTTATCATTGCTGCATTATCTGTTACTCAGCTTATATATATGTCTGAGGTTGGTGGTCTATTGCTTGCCTCTAAACTCCCTGTCAAGTTTACGGATCTTGTTTTCATTTTCTTAGAGCGCACCATCATCACGCTTCCTATTATTATCGGGTTTGCCCATCTAATTTTTTAATAGATTTTCCGTAAAATGGACAAAAAAACTGGACGCCGCCAGGCGTCCAGTTTTTTGTGCTTTAAGCTTCTGTTCGTTTTTTTCCATACCAATCATCAAGGACTTTCGCATCTAAAACCTTTTTTTCTATAAAACGCTGCTGCGCCTCATTAAATTCATCTTTCCAAGAAACATCTAACTCATCAGCTAATTTGACAATGGTAAGGAGCTCCTGCCAAGCAACATACCTTTTATACCAGAAAAACTGCGGCTGCTCGCTCATATAAGGATAAAGATCATCAAATTCCGTGTGCTTGCAATCAATCGTACGTTCAAACTGATTTTTTGCATCATTAAGTTTTTCCTTGAAAAAAGCAGGAATGTCTTTTGCCATTTTTCTCCCTCCCTAAACAGATAATCTTATTTAATATCATTTTGCCATAAGTTTTCGAAAACGCAAAGAGAAATGCATAATATTAATAGATGTTTCTAATCCGAATACGTAAAAAAGCTCTTCTTTTTTGTATGTGCAAAGAAGAGCTTTTTTAATTAACCAATCTCATGCATTCTCTTTTCCAGTCGAGTTACCTTATAATCGTCCGCATACATTTTATCAAAAGATTTAACAAGCTTCTTCATTTTCTTAATTGTAAAATCAGGCATTAATAAACCTTTGTTGATTAAATACTTATGAAGAAAATCAAGACGACCGCTGTCATATTTATTATGATCTTCTACTCTTTCTAGATATTTGTATACAGCACTCTGTAAAGAAAGATTTTCGTCTACAAAATCTCCATAACGTTCCAAGTACGTACGATAATTATTTTCGCTTAGTTTATTTAAAAGCGCCGTTAGTAAACGCTGCTCATTCCCTTTTAGTTGAAAGCCTTTTTTCTCAAGCAATCTGATGAATACAGATAAATCTGAGTTGTAAAAATCCAAAGCAAGTCTCATTTCACTAGTAACGTGCAAAGATACGGAAAACCTTCCTTGTGAACGGGCAATCAACCTATTATGAAGAGCACGTACCACATCAGGATTTAGCAAAAACGAAGGATGGATAGTATATAAATATTTTTCAATTTCATGGTGCAATAAGTGACTTAAATCTTCTTCTTTTTTCATTTTTTCTAATGATTCTAATCGCTGCTGCTCTGCGTACTCTTCTATCCGTTTAGCTGTCTCTTCTGCCCACACGGATTTTTTTTGGTAAAATTTGTGTTTCATTGCCTTCAACATTTGAAAGCCTCCCTCCATCTTATCTGTATTTTCTTTGCCCGTCACAGCAGGCGTTTTTATCTTTCTGTCGATTTCCAATGAAGAGTGTATCACATCCTAACGAAAAATAAAATAGAGTATTTGAAAGTTTTTTTATCTATTTCGGACTTATACAACTATATTCCTTCATGATCATTCCATAGAAGGTCAAATCGTCTATATTCGCAATAAATAAGCTAATAAACTGTCTAAGAAATCAGAAAGAAAAGCGCAAGCGCCTTGCTCACGAGCGACAAGTCCTGGAGGGTCGGCATATGGAAAGCTGATCTTTGCTTTCCATTGACGGACCGAAGGAATCTCGAGCGAGTAGGGGTTTGCGCTAGACATGTAAACGCCAACTATTTATAATTTCTTACCTTTCAAAAAAGGACCTGCTTGTTAACAGATCCTTTCAAAATATATTATTTTGTTACTGTGGTAAAAGTATGCTTGCCAACTAAAAATGCAGCTATTGCAAAAGCTTCAGCTTCCTCTTTTACCCGATTAAGCCCTGCAGGTGCTTTTTGCACAGTCAGCTTATATTCATTCTCTAAAGGAATGGATTCATCGGATGCTTTTGTAAGAAAAAGTGCTGATTCATTTAATGCCATTTCGCCGCTTTTCATAATTTCAAAAAACGATACAAACCCGTGCATTACCCCGTTATAGCGAACAGCGTTTACCGGTGTTCCAGCTTCATGTAGTTTTTCCGCATATAATTCCCCTTCATCCCTTAAAGGATCATATTGAGCTGTTATGATCATGGCTGGGGGCAGCCCTTCTAAGCTTTCCGCTTCAAGCGGAGAAGTATAAGGGTTATTCCACATCTCTTCTTCCGGGGTATAAGCTTCTCTAGCTTTTAACATGACTTGTTTTGATAATAAATAATAGCCGCTGTCATAGGTACTTCTCGAATTGAATTCTATATCTTTAAAAGTGGTTAATGGATAGTATAAAAGCTGGGCGAATATATCCGGTCCATTGGAGTCCCGTGATTTCAGGGCAGTGACAGCTGCTAAGTTCCCTCCTGCACTATCCCCAGCTACTGCAATTTTTTCAGGGTTACCACCAAACCTCTCCGCATTTTCATATACCCATTCCAAAGAACGGTAACTATCATTAACAGCAGTCGGAAAAACATGTTCAGGAGCAACCCGATAACCAGGACTTACTACTACCGCACCTGTTCTGGCTGCCAGAGAGCGGATTATATTGTCGTGGGTGTCAATACTACCGTACCCTTCTAAAAAAGCCCCTCCATGAAAATACAAAATAACTGGTGCTTCCTTTGCATCGGAATATCTGTAAATTCGTACAGGAATTTCTTTTTCATTGTTTAATTGAATGCTTTCTTCATCTCTTACCATCGTCACTTGACTTTTTTTTCCTGAGTTGGCAAGAAAGCCAGGAGGCTCAAGATCGGGATCAAGCGGTACCAAATTATTATTAACAGCATGCAGAATGACTGCTGTTTTTGATGGAAGTTTACCGTGTACAGTTCTAGACCAATCTTCAATCGACCATGCTATAATCAAACTCACTATTAAACTAAGAAATATAGTTATTTTAATTGTTTTTTTCCACATGCCTATCCCCTCCCAGAGACAGCTGCTATTTCTTATACTTTATATTATAACAAATTTTTTTAAAATTTCTTTAAAAAATATCATCTTTTTTCATATTTTCACATAATCGTTCCAAAAAAAATCCCCCTCCATTTTTAGAGGGGAACTGAATTAACGCAAAAAGCCGCATTGTTTTATAAAATCGTTTAAATAAAGTCTTTTTGAGTGTTCCAAAGTAGTGGTTACTTGTTTTGTCCAAGTCAAGTTTTTCTTTGCATTGGTCCTTTGTTTATAATAGTCCGAAATAATTTGATCATATTGCTGTAAGTTTTCATGTAAATTGTCGTTATCTTGCATGTATTCATTTTCATGAAAGATTACCTCTTTTGGAAGCCGAGGTTTTTGTTCTTCCATTTGCTTTGGATAACCTATAGCCATTCCAAACAAAGGAACAACTTTATCTGGAGTTTGAAGTAATTCACATACTTTTTTAAGGTTATTTCTTATTCCACCTATGTAACAAATCCCAAGACCCATTGACTCCGCTGTAACCGCAGCATTTTGAGCTGCTAAAGCAGCATCTATTAAAGAAATCATAAAAGCTTCTGTACTTTCGGTCGTTTGTTTAATATCTACGCCGTGTTGTTCTGCAGCTTGTTCATGACGATACAAATCAGCACAAAACACTAAAAAATATCCATTATCTTCTACATAAGACTGATTTCCGGCTAAAATAGACAAGGTCCTCTTCTTTTCGGGGTCTGTTATGCCTATAATAGAATATGCTTGCAGAAAACTTGAAGTGGAAGCTGCTTGAGCTGCTTCTATAATTTTTTCTACGTCTGTTTGCGGTATTTTTCCTTCAGTAAACGCTCTTACGGAACGGTGTTTTAGTATCGTTTCAATGGTGGTGTTCATCCAATCCGCCTTTCTTTAATTGTTTTTACCTGCGCCTAGGTAAAAAAGCATGTCCTCTTTTAAACTAGAGAACATGCCCGATGTTATGTACGGTTTATTCTTGAAGCCATTGTTACACTTCTTTTATGCCGAGACTAATTTCAAGTGCTTCTTTGACCCTCTCCATTGTATCTTCATCTAAATGGGTAATTTTATCTGTTAAACGCTGTTTATCAATGGTTCTAATTTGTTCGAGCAATATAACACTGTCCCGGTCAAAACGATGTTTCGCCGCATCAATTTCCACGTGGGTAGGAAGTTTTGCTTTCTTTATCTGGGCTGTGATGGCAGCAACAACGACGGTGGGGCTAAACCTGTTGCCAATATCATTTTGAATGATGAGAACAGGTCTCACACCGCCTTGTTCCGAACCTACTACCGGTGAAAGATCAGCAAAAAAAACGTCTCCACGCTTTACAACTTTTTTGGATTGGTGATAATTTTGCGTATCACTCAACTCATCCATTCACCTCCTTCACCGGTTCCGTTAACAGGATATGCTGAAAAGGAAAGTCTTATTCCTATTCTTTTGAAACAATAAGACGTTCTCCGGTACGCAAGGCTTCTTCTTCCGCTATTTCAAATTCCTTGCAAAGCTCCATGTTAATTTGAGCCATTTCTAAATATCCTTGTTTCATTTGGTTTTCTAAATCGGATGATTTCCGTTGTTCAATTTGTTCTTGTAACACATTACGAAAGAAAGAATTTTTTTCTTCCTCCGTAAGGTGCTCAATTTCAGAATAAATTTCTTCTGGAAGTTCTAATGCAATTTGCTGAAATTGAGACATACCTGGACGGCCCCCCATGCATGGTTTATTCCCACACACCATTATAAATGATTTTCTATAGTAAATAAAACGTATTTTCTAATAAATTTAATTCTCTCCTTTCAAATTTTATAATATAAAGCCTGTTTTAAAGGAAAAATTTATTTAATAAGAATAATCTTTTCATAATCTGTCTCATACTACATAATGCCACATTATTCAATTTTTATTACAGTGGAGAAGGGAGGCATTTGATTGAAAAAGACAATTTCATGTCTAATCTGTTGTTTTCTTGTTTCTGCTTGTAATCCTGCACAGAACGAACAGAGTGAAAACACAGAGTTAAAAACAGAGCCTAGTTCCTATGAACAAAAGAAAGATTATCAAGTAAATGATAAACTTAAAAATGCAGCTAATGAATATGAGGATTATCTCACTTATTTTCACCGCTCTTTACGTCAGGTAGCTGATGAGGTACAAAGAAATGATATTAATGAGTACTGGGTGCAAAAACAGCTAAATCAAATGCTAAAGAAGACAGATAATATTACATCTGATGCACCAAACGCTTTTGAGCCGCTTAAAGAAGTTCAGTTAAGTGCAGCTTATGAGTTGAAGATGGCAAAAACAAATGCCTCTGATTGTTTTAAATCTAATAACCATTGTCAAGAAATGCAAACCCATTTAAACAATTTGTTCTATGTTGACAAAACAATGGATGAAACGTATAAAGACATTTTATTTGATAACGGGCTATAAGAAAAGGGCGGCTGTCTTAAAGGTATATAAGACTGCTGCTGGAAATAGGTCAGTGTGATGACCGCGAAGGGGCAGCTCACGAGGGAGGGGAAACCACGGCCCGCGGCAAAGAAGACACTACAAGATAGAGTAAAGAGCCGGAGTAGATGTCGCACTTGTGCCCTTAGTGTGAAAGCGGGGATATTCCAACTTCGTTTGCCGAAAAGTGACCTATGGGACAGCTCCGCTAGAAAACACCAAGTTTATATATTTTCTAACCTTTTAAGAAATGGCACCGCCCTAGTTTTCAGAAGACGTGATGACTTTTTGCTGCTCGGCAGGAGTAGAGTAAAAAGAACCCTTAATTACTTTCTGCTGATATAAAAGAGGAATTACACCAAGTACTGCCCTTACAATTTATTGCTATAATGAATCATTGAAAAAATTTTTTTAGTAATTTTCTTTGAATTAATTGCAATTCTATTCATGGTCTGGTAAAGTTTTCAGTAACGAAAATATTATAAATTAATTTCCTACTTCTTTATAAGAAGTGAGGTTAGAGGCGCAAAGACCATGAGTAAGCATTAGGAGGAGCATGAGGTCCAGTGATTTTTGCTGAAAGGGGGATTTGCCGAAGCAGACAACTTCTCATGAGTTGGATGCTGGTTTCGTATTTAATAAGTACGAAACTGTCATATAGCATACTCATGCTATATGGAGGGCTATCTCACGCATAAACGGTTCTGTTTATAGCTGGAACGTTCATGCAACAATGAGGCTCTCATTGTTGTTTTTTTGCGTAACTTTGAATTTTCCGGTGAGAACCGGCCCTCCTCTGTAAATTGTTATTAACGAGACTTTAATCTCTAACAGAGGGTGATTGAAAATGAATTTTGGAAGAATTAGTACAGCAATGGTAACACCATTTGATAATCTCGAAGAAGTAGATTACAGTGCAGTGACAAAGTTAGTCAACTATCTTATTTCTAACGGATCAGACAGCTTAGTTATAGCAGGAACAACAGGTGAATCTCCTACGTTGTCAAAAGAAGAAAAACTTACGCTTTTTGAACATGTCGTAAAAGTAGTAAATGGGCGTGTTCCAGTTATTGCAGGTACGGGATGTAATAATACAAAAGCTTCGATAGAATTAACAAAAAAAGCAGAAAAAACCGGCGTGGATGCAGTCATGCTAGTTACTCCTTATTATAGTAAACCATCTCAAGAAGGCATGTATCTACATTTCAAAAAAGTAGCCGAATCTACTCAGCTTCCGGTTATGCTCTATAATATTCCAGGAAGAAGTGCTGCAGGTCTCACACCTGAAACAATTATTCGTTTGGCCGAAATGGAAAATATTATGGCCGTTAAAGAGGCTAGCGGTGATTTAGATGCGATGGCCTATATCATCGAACATACACCTGAAGATTTCCTTTTATACAGCGGAGACGATAGTTTAACACTTCCTGTAATGTCTATTGGAGGAACTGGAGTAGTCTCTATTTCTTCCCATATTATTGGTAATGAAATGCAGGATATGGTTCAAAGCTTTTTAAATGGTCATCCTCAATATGCTTCCAAACGCCATAGAGAGCTGCTTCCAACCATGAAATCAATGTTTACAGCTCCAAGCCCTTCCCCTGTAAAAGCTGCTTTAGAAATTCAGGGGATAATATCAGGTGATGTAAGACTTCCAATGGTTCGCTTGAATGAAGAAGAAATGAATATGCTACGCTCTACTCTGCGGCCAAAAACAACATTTTACGTTAGCTAATTTAAAATGGACTGTTTCTCCCCTATTTTGCGGAAGAAACAGTCCGTTTTCTTTTAATGTCTATGCAAAAGGTTAATGTTTTATATTATGAATAGTTTGACTAAAAAAGGGGTGTTAATTCTTGAAGAACATTCTCCTTATCTTTATATCTTTTTACCGGAAATTTATTTCTCCTCTCACTCCCCCGACATGTCGTTTTTATCCTACTTGTTCACAATATGGCATAGAAGCAATTGAACGATTCGGTGCTGTGAAAGGCGGATGTTTAACCATCGTTAGAGTTTGTAAATGTCACCCTTTTCACCCCGGCGGCTTTGACCCGGTACCGGAGAAAAAGCGTCAATCTTAATGCTGATGTGCTTTGCGTCGATTGTTGATCCACTTTTGCTCCACATATCCCGTCCCTAATAAAACCCCTCCGACTATAAAAATGAATCCTGTCAGTTGAGCAGGATACACCGTTTCTTTTAAAAGGACTGCCGAACTTATTAATCCGAAAAATGGAACAAGGTTATTAAATACTGCTGTTTCACCAGCTCCTATCTTCTGAATGGAGCTGTTAAATAGCTGGTGCCCTAGAGCTGTAGCCAGTACAGCAGAGCCAAAAAAAATCAGCCAGACAAATAAGGGAGCCTTAAATACTTGTACTATCCCGCCTGGTTCCATAAACAAACTAATAAGAAGAAGACCTGCCGACCCAATTAAAAACATAAAACCTGTCATAGCTCGCGGGTGC
Source organism: Alteribacillus sp. YIM 98480 (assembly GCF_009765375.1). Taxonomy (GTDB): domain Bacteria; phylum Bacillota; class Bacilli; order Bacillales; family Marinococcaceae; genus Alteribacillus. The sequence continues at coordinate 381,314 of NZ_VTOK01000002.1, read as the reverse complement.
AGCGTCGTGGTCGCTTTTTTTATATAAATAAAGCTGACTGCTTGTGAAAACATACTTAAAAATATCAGTACATCACCAGATGACAAACCACTGACTTGACTGCCAGATCCTGCAATGGTTAATAGTCCAACACCAATAAATCCTAACACTACTCCTAAAAATCGAGTTTTTGTCACCGGGTCTCCTAGTAATATCATTGCTAAAAGGGATGTAGTTAATGGAACAAGCGCTAAAATTAAAGACGTATTAACCGCAGAAGTGCTCATAAGCCCCAATGCTAAGAAAAAATGATGGCCCATAACACCAAATACTGAGGCTGCTGCAATATGCTTTAGTTCTTTTCTAGAAATCTTTCGCCATTCATTACAGCATAACATAATAATCAATATAATAGCTCCAGCAACCATAATACGTAAAGTCTGCATGCTTGCAGGAGGCATGTATGCAACTAATACTTTTAAAGCAACAACATTTAATCCCCATAAAACCATTACACCAATTACAAACAAGTAATTGATCCATATTTTATTTTGTTGATTCATTATACATCCTTTCTTGTTAACGAAGCTACCTTGCTTGTATCCACTCAAAAACAGTTAAAAGTAGTGTAAAAACGATAAGAGCGGTGAAGACAAATGCTGCATTTTTTTTCACTATATTCCATGGACGTTCCTTCATTAAATGTGCTCCCATGAGGATGGAGCCGGAAAATGGCGACATCTGGGTTGATAACGTCCAAGCGCACAAAAGCAATATTCCCATAAAAGCAGGAGGAACTCCGAATTGTTCTGGAGTTAAAGAGCTGCCAAGTCCTGAGACGATAATGACAGGATGAACACCGATAAAAGCTAGAAACATTACACTTATTATAAGAATAAGAATTAATAAAGGGATAATACCTTTGGAAACCCATAAAATTGCATCTGCAAGCAAGTTTCCGGCATTGCTTCTAGCCAGCGCTTCTCCAAAAAACCCAGCTGTTATAAATATTCCAATCTCATTATTTAATCGTTCAAAAGAATGAGAAATGTGATGTAAAGCAGCTTGAAAATACCCCTGTACCATTCCTATCGAAACGGACCATACGAGCGGATATACAAGAGCAAGAAGTGAGACGACTGTTAACATGTTTACTGGCAATACTATTTCTATAGCAACAGATAAAAATAATAATATAATAATGTAAAAAGATAAACCTTTTAAGGGTGACGTAGCGTAATAAAAATTATTTTTTGATGTCGAATCATTTCGTATATATTCTTCTTTAGAAAATGTTATAAATGGATAAAAAACCGCAACGAGAATTGTATAAACGACAGCTATGAGAAATCCATATCCCCCTACTTCTTGCCACGTCAGATCATATAGAATGAGAACAAGCCCCACATTGACAAAATAAGGCGACCATAGCATACAAAAGCCAAATCCTCTTAGGAGTGTTAACCCAAATTTCTTATTTTCAAAGGAAGAAAAACTTTCGGAACCTATTTTATATACAAGCGGCATAGAACCCAAATTTAGTAATGAACCCATAAAGGCTGTCAATATGTAACCAAGGCGATAAGGATGAGCTTGTCTGCTTTTTTCTCTTTTGCGTAAAGCTGTTTGTAAAGCTTGTAAATAACCAGCTTCCGACATTAAAACCCCAAATAAAGGAATGAGTAAAAATAATCCTAAGAGGTTCAGATTTTCTCCAAAACTAAATAGCGCCTCCAAAAAAGAAACGTTGTAAAATAAAAAAAGTATACTTCCACTGATCAAAAGAAGTAATACTACAAACCGATTGGCTCCATTCATTTTTTTTAATGCAAACAGTAACAATAAAAGAGCGATAGAACTGTATATAGAAGTAAGTATTTGTGAAGGGAAAAATACACTCACTAAATAGATGACAACTGCCAAAAAAGAGGTAATCCCAAGGTAGGTTTGTGTCATATATATTCTCTCCGCCTTCCTGCAAACCTCACCTTATCTTTCTCTATTATATGCTAACATGTAAAGAACGGACTGAACAGCATTTTGCATGTTAGTAAAGCCTATACTATTTATTCTTAACAGCACGCCCTCGCATCATCTGGATTAGCTCCTGTATAAATGTTTAATCGCGAAAAAATCTGCAGCGGATATTTTCCACTACAGAGAAAGGAAATGCTTGTTAGGAACCTGTGTGTTCTTTATGAGCTCTAGTCATGGCTGATATATTCGATGGCTTTTTGATATAAAGTTCTCTTGGAACGTTTGCAAACGTTTCGCAGCCATTGTCCGTGATCCTTATAGACTCCGTAATTTCTACTCCATAATTATCAAGCCATATTCCAGGCATTAAATGAAAGGTCATATTAGGCTGTAATATCGTTCGATCCCCTTTTCGAAAGCTTACTGTGTGCTCACCCCAATCAGGTGGAAAACTTAAACCAATTGAATAGCCAAGTCTTGACTCCTTAAAATAACCTCGTTTTGCTATTGTTTTGCTCCAGATGCTTTCAACTTCTTCTGCAGTCATCCCTGGTTTTATAGCATCCATAGTTGTTTCAATACCCTCTACAACAACCTCTGCCAGATCTTTTACTTTGTCTGGCGCCTCCCCTATAGCCATTGTTCTTGCCATCGGAGTGTGATAACGGCGATAGCAGCCAGCAATTTCAATCGTTAAATAATCACCATGTTTATACCTGCGATCTGTCCAAGTTAAATGGGGGCTTGCCGTGTTTTCACTGGTGGGAATCATTGGCACGATCGAAGTATAGTCTCCGCCAAATTCCGCAGTACCGCTAATCTGAGCTTGATATATAGCTGCTGCTACATCATTTTCCCGCATCCCGACGTCAGCAGTATAATATGCTGCATGCATTGCATTTTCTAAAATTTTTGCTGCTTTTTTCATGCATTCAATTTCATCATCTGATTTTATTAAACGCACCCAGTTAACCAAAGTGCTGAAATTCCTAAATTCGGCATTCGGAAGACCTTGAGTGATCCGCTCATAACACATCCCCGTAAAATAAAAGGCGTCCATTTCCAGGCCGATTTTTCGATTTCCTTGACCGATTTCATTCAATATATTGGCAACAAAATCCATCGGATGCCTAATCGTTGATTGTACAAATTCATCTGGATAAGGAATGATATGATTCTCGTCTAACCAGGTTGTTATTTTTGCACTATGAGCATCCATTTCCCTTCCTATCCAAATGGGCTGCTCCTCATCAATCATAACAACTAAGATTTGATGCACATAAAAAGACCAAGCATTGTAACCTGTTAAATAAAACATATTTGAAGGATTAGAAATAAGGAGAACTTCCACTCCATATTCCATCATTTTTTGCTTTGTATGATTCATTCTAGTTAGATATTCTTCTTTAGAAAACAAGTCTGCCACCCCTTTCTGTCCTTTCTGTCTCTATAGAAAAGGATGTGCTATCCTATAAAGAATAGCACCCCAAAATACTATGAAATTACTCAGTTATTTTAAAGCATACAATTCGTTCCTCTGACATTTCTCTAACCGCAAATTCAACGCCTTCTCTTCCCAAACCGGAACCTTTTACACCCCCAAAAGGCATTGCATCTATGCGGAAGTCACTGCTGTCATTAATCATTACGCCTCCAGTATGGAGTTTTTTTGAAGCCTTTAACGCCGCATTAATATTGGAAGTGAATATACCAGCTTGAAGCCCATAATTCACATTATTGGATCGATCGATTGCTTCGTCTAAATCCTTAACTTTAAATAAAAGAACCACTGGACCAAAAACTTCTTCTTTCACAATTTTAGTTTTTTCTGGAACTTTTTCCAAAACAGTTGGTTCGTAGTGTGCTCCATCTCTAGTACCACCGCTCAGAAGTGTTCCGCCTTGATCAACAGCTTCGTTCACCCAGTTTTCAATCCGCATTGCCTCTTTTTCATTAATAAGCGGCCCCATATCTGTTGACTCAGATAATTTATTACCAGTTTTAACGCCTTTTACTTTTTCGAGAAATAGTTCCTTAAAAGCGTCATACGCTTCATCTTCCACATATATTCTTTGGACACTGAGACAATTCTGCCCAGCTGCTGCAAAAGCTCCTGAGACTGTTGCTTCTGCAGCAAGCTCTAAGTCTGCGTCTCCTCTTACAATTGCCGGTGAATTAGAGCCAAGTTCCATTGATAATTTTTTTAACCCGGCTTTTTTCGAGATTTTTTCTCCCGTCTCTAAGCCACCTGTAAAACTAATCATATGAACATCTTTACTTTCAATCAATGAGTCTCCAATATCGCGGCCGCGGCCTGTTATAACAGTTAATATTTTTTTAGGAAGACCTGATTTCATAAATGCTTCCGCTAACTTCAGGGCGCTTAAAGGTGTTTTAGTAGCAGGTTTTACAATGATGGCATTTCCAGCAGCAATTGCCGGTCCTAGTTTATGAGCTACAAGGTTTAAGGGATCATTAAATGGTGTAATGGCTGCGATAACTCCCACCGGAAAACGAAAATAGTAACCCATTCTATCCTCATTACCCGGCATTTGATCAAAATTTATAGATTCTCCTTTTAAGCGTCTGGCCTCTTCTGCACTAAGACGGATCGTTTCTGCAGCCCTAGCTGCTTCACTTCTAGCTTCATTTATCGTCTTACTTCCTTCTAAGGCGATCGTAGTCGCAAAATCTTCTAAATTGTCTTCAATATAGGACGCCGTCTTATTTAAAATATCCATGCGTTCCCGTACAGAAAGATCAGCTGCAACATCAGCACCTTTTTTAGCAAGCGTAATAGCCCTTCGCACATCATCTGCTTTCGCGGCAGGAACAGAATCAATCAATTCATTATTTTCCGGGTTAAATACCTCTATTTTGTCTTCCTTTTCTTCCCACTCACCAGCTATCAGCATTTTTTTACCAGCTAGTTTTGTTGCCATATTACCCGCCACCTTTCTGTCCCTATTTTTTTACATATTTTCCCGTTCCAAATTTATTAAATCTATTAAAAGAGCAAAACCCGTTTCAGATATCCCCGCTCCTGCTCCTATTAAAGTGACAGGACCGGACAAGTCACAATCATACGTAACTGCATTTAATGAACCTGAAATTCCAGCCAGCGGGTCATCTGCTGCTATTTTTTCGGGCTCCACCGATGCTTCGATTCGGCCATCTGTCTTTTTTATCTTCCCTAATAATTTCCATTTTTTCCCTTCTTCAGCAGCTTGTTTCATATCTTCAGGTGTTAAATGGGAAATTCCCTTGCAAGCCACATCTTCTTTGCGTAATGGTTCATTCATCACCACGTTTGCTAATATAACGACTTTGTACAATACATCATAACCCTCGATGTCACTTGTTGGATCTGCTTCCGCATAACCTTTAGATTGAGCTTCTTCTAATGCATTTTCAAAAGACATTCCTTCTTCCATTTTTGTAAGCATGTAATTAGTTGTACCATTAAAAATACCGCGTATTTCATTAATATCATTACCTGCTAAAGAGACCAAAGGCATTCTGAGGGCAGGTGTACCGCTCATTACTGTTCCTTCGAATAAAAAACGGACGTTATTTTCATCAGCCAGCTGTTTTAAACGTTGATAAGCAAGAGCAACCGGGCCTTTGTTTGTCAAAACAGCATTTTTGCCGGACTCAAATGCTTTTTTGCAATGATCAATAGCAGGCTGACCTGTGTGCACATCGGTAAAAGTGATTTCTATCATAGTATCTGCATTCGATTTTTCTATCGTGGTTATACTGTCCCAGCCGCGAATTAAGCCTCGTTCTTCTGGATAATGTTCTAAGCTGCCATACTCTTGTAACGTATTCAGCACTTTTTCAATATTTAATCCTTCCGGATGATGCAGTGATCCTTTATATAAATCAGCTATTGAAACCACTTGAAAATCTGTACCGAATTGTTCTTTAAGCCATGAACCTTTCGTGTTTATAATATTGGCAAGCCCCTGTCCAACACCGCCAAATCCTATAAAGGCTAGTTTGTGTGCCATAAATGTCCCCTCCTCACTCTTCTGTTTCATTTATATAGTGCAGAGCGGCTCCAGCTAGTAATGAAACCCCAATAGGCAATATATCTTCTTGAATATCAAAACAAGGCATATGCAGACCGCGATTGTCTTTTTTGGTAAAACCCGCCCCTAAAAACAGCATCGCAGCTGGTACTTTTTCTGCGATATGCCCGAAATCTTCTCCACCGAGTCCATAAGGTTCATTTAAAATATGAAAGCTTGGAAAGAATTCCTGTATGACTGACTGATAAATGCTTACCGCTTTCTCATCGTTATTTAAAGCGGGTTCTCCATGTTCGATATCAAGCTCATACATTCCTCCCATGGATTCTGAAATGGAAAATGCATTTTCCAGTTCTTCTTCTAAATGGCGTCTAGTATCCTTGTCATAGCTTCTCATCGTTCCTTGTAGTGTTACTTTTTCTGGAATAACATTCGTAGACGACCCCGTTTTAATTTCCCCGACGCTTATAACTGCTGGTGATAACGGGGATGTTTTTCTAGAGGCAACGCCTTGTATTGCTTGAAGCACAAAAGATAACATCCAGATGGGATCCGTTCCTAAATGAGGATAGGCGCCATGGCCGCCCGTGCCTTGTATGATTCCTTTAAAAGTATCGACATTTGCCATACTTGGCCCCGCATGAAGTTTAATGTTTCCTGGCTCATGTTCTGGATCCATATGCAGTGCAAACGCCATCGAAACGTCATCTAATAATCCATGTTCAATAAAATATGGAGCTCCCGTCCGTCCGGATTGATCCGTATCTTCTTCTGCAGGCTGAAATAAAAACTTCACAGTACCCGAAAAAGGGATATCTCTATCTGCTAGCAAATGTGCTGCCCCTAGAAGAATAGATGTGTGAGCATCATGTCCACAAGCATGCATTACTCCATCATGCTGAGATTTATAGACTGCTTCGTTTTCTTCACGAATAGGGAGAGCGTCCATATCGGCTCTTAATGCGACAACGGGGCCTTCTCCTTTTTTTAAGATTCCAGCTACACCCGTCTTAATTCCTGTTTCTTGTGTTCCAGCCAGCACTTTCATTCCTGTTATTTCACGCAACTTTGCCTCCACAAACGATGCTGTATTTATTTCTTGAAAACTAAGCTCCGGAAATTGGTGCAGATAACGACGCCACTTCACGAGAGAAGAGTGCATTTCTTGAACTTTTTTATGCAGCGTTTGTCCGGAGTTCATCTTTATTCCTCCTGTTTTTAACGTTTAGCTACCATTTTTTCTGGGATGTGGGCCATAGCTTGTTCTAGGTCGTTGATTAAGTCTTGTGTATCTTCTATTCCCACTGAGTAGCGCACTAAACTTTCCGGGATGCCTAGTTCTGCTCTTTCCTCCGGAGTATTCTCTACATGACTTGTCGTACGAGCCGGCCCGACTGTTGTTTCTACCGCTCCTAAGTTTGCTGCACGATTAGCATATTTAAGTTTTGGGAGAAATTCTCGTACAGCATCCAATCCGCCTTTCATTGAAAAACTAAGCATGCCGCCAAATTGACGCATTTGTTTTTTGGCAATATCATGTCCTGGATGATCTTCAAGACCAGGATAAAACACTTGATCAACCTGTTCGTGAGATTGTAGATATTTTGCAATTTTAAGCGCAGAATCACACGATTGTTTTAAGCGAAGATGCAATGTTTTCATCCCTCTTATCATAAGATAAGCTGCCATGGGGTCCATCGTCGCTCCGTTAATTTCTCTGTAATGATAAATTTTTTCTACGAGTTCTTTCCTTCCGCATGCTGCACCCCCAAGTGCATCGGCATGACCCCCTAAGAATTTTGTAGCACTATGAATGACAAGGTCTACATCGAATTCAAGCGGGTTTTGATTGATCGGAGTGGCAAAAGTATTGTCTACAAAAACTAGAGCACCTGCTTCCCTAGCAGACTTTACCATTCTTTTGATATCTGTAATCTTCACCGTAGGATTCGTTGGAGTTTCTAAATATAATATCTTACATCCTTTTCGAACTTCTTTTTCGATCTGTTCATGATTTCCGGTTTCACATAGAACGACATCTATATTCATTTGCGGCAAAAACTCACTGAATATTTTATTCGTTCCTCCATAGGTATCTTTTATAGACACAACACGATCTCCAGGTTTTAAAAATGTCGCCAACGAATTACTGATTGCCGCCATACCTGTTGAAAAGCTTGTCGCTGCTTCTGCTCCTTCAAGCTCTTTAATTTTTTGTTCAAATGACTCGACAGTTGGATTAGTGTTCCTTCCATAAATATGTCCTTTTTTATTTCCTATTGCTACTTCGTACCAATCGTCAAGGTCGTCATACGTATATGCTACACTGTGTACAACAGGGACCTGGCTTGCACCGTGCACTCTGTATTCTTTTTCCCCTGCCCAAACAGCCTTGGTTGAACGATTAATGTTTTGTTCGTTATATTTTCTCACAGGAACACCCCTTTTTCTGAATACTTCTTTAATTCTTACTTGTATCTTATTATATGGATGAAATAAATCCATTCACCAATTTGTATGAAATTAATAATCCCGCACCTGACAATGTGAATGAAAGGTTAACTGCCATGCAGTTATGCTAAAATAATGAAGAAGTTGTATGACTATTGTTCTTAAAGAGTTTTTGGATTTTTTGGGGAGGGATAACGATGTTTACAGTAAAAGATGTCCTGCAGCTGCCTATTATGCAGCAAGCCAAGCTGGCCACAGAAGCCAAATCTCGATTACAAACCCCAGTGGAGTGGGTATCAATTATTGAGATGCCAGTAGAAAATTTTGTAAGAAAAAATGAATTTGTGCTTTCTGCAGGTATAGGCTGTGAAGAAGATGAAAATAAATTATTGACTTTTACAAAAGAAGTTATGGAAGCTGAAGCAGCAGCTCTCGTTATCGCTACAGGCCGATACATTACTAACCTTCCTGAAAAAGTCATTCAATTTTGTGAAGAACACGGCTTTCCATTAATTGAACTTCCCTGGGAAGTCCGGTTTGCAGATGTCAGTCACGCTATATCTACTGCTCTGCATCAAAAAGAAAGAAGTTTAGTTGAGTATTCAGATAGAGTGCGCAAAGAAATGCTTGAAATTATTTTAAAAGGGGAAGGGATTGCCAAAATCGCTTTTTATCTTGGCAAGTCTCTTCATATGCCTGTAGTGATTACAGATCGAAGAGGTATCGTAAAAAGTAAAAGTAAAAGCGCTAAAGCTTTAGAAGAAAAATGGAATGCTCATTTACTTACTCATGGTGACCCTTTATATTTCCAGCACGATGAAAGCAATGAATCGATTTCACTTCCTAATAATATGCATTGGATTCACACCGATACTGTTACTATTTTGCAGCTAGCTATACAAAGTGCAAGAGAAATACAAGGCTTTCTTTTATTAGATTGGCCAGAACATTTACAAGAAGATGAAGTCTTTTCTGAACAAATTTTAATATTGCTTGAACATGCTGTAACTTCTTCTGCCCTATGTTTTCTACATGACCAAGCTGCTTTAGAAACGGAAATGAGACTAAAAGATGATTTCGTATGGAGTTTAGCAAAGGGAAAATTTGACTCCACAGATACAGCCCTTTCAAGAGCAAAATCGTTAGGCTATAATTTAAAAATTCCATACTTATGTTTAATTGCAAAGCCGGAAAATCTTTCCATCCTTTATGACCAAGAACCTTTTGGCAATATGTCATTTGAAAATTGGCTGAAACAGCTAGGGGATATGCTTGAAGAAGAAGTGTATCATACTGGCAGAACAATGCATTTAAAAACCATGTCTACTTTTCAAAAAGAAGAACTTATTATTTACGTGGAATTGCTATCTGAGAAAAGCATAGAAACCGCATTTCCATTTATAGAGTTATTGCAATACCGTTTGAATCAAAAATGGCCGCGCCTTGTTGTTTCTTGGGGGATCGCTAAAACTTTTGGTAAAGATTCATTTCATACCGGTTTTCAAGAGGCTTATTCTGCTTTAGATATCGGAAGAAGGCAAAAAGGGGAAGGCTATATCAGTACGTATGCTGATACTCGGTTTGATCGGGCTTTATTAGCTTTAGCAGAAAATGAGGAACTTCGAAAAATTACCGATATTATCATTGCGCCTTTACAGAAATATTCACGTGAACGAAACATCGATCTAGTCCATACATTTATCGTTTATAACCGGCATAGAGGAAATGTCAGTCAAACAGCACGAGAACTTAATTTACACCGGCAATCCTTATTGTACAGACTTCGTAAAATTGAAACTTTGACAGGATGTAGCCTTGATAATTCAGACGATACATTCCTAATAGATTTATCCATCCGGCTTCATACGATTAGCGCACAAAATGATCCAGGGACGATTGTACGTTAAAACCCAGCAGGTACAACATTTTACCTGCTGGGTTTGTTTTTATCTCAAAAAATTTACCTACTAAATATGAATCGTAAAGGGATAATCTTTAGAAACATTATTTAAAGTTTCCAGTGCCTTTTGAGAATAAGTATCTGTTTTGTTTTGAAGATCTTGTAGCATAGCCTCTACCGCAAATTTTAAAGATTTTTCGTATGATGGGATACTTTCTTCATAATCGTTTAAAACAGATGCAGGTACCCAAACCTTTTCATTTTCCGCCAAAGCTTTTCGTTCATGAAACAACGGCACTTCTACTTGATTTGGGTTATGAAGATCACCTTGCTTAGGATGTTTTAAAACAGCTAAAACTTTTATCAATCTTTTATTCTCTTTTTCTTTCAAAATCTCCCCCGCATAAAGGCCCGTTTTATATGGAGCCTTTACTATGTTGTTTTCAGCCATACTAATATCCTCCTCATGATCTCTTTTGTTTATTCTAACAAATATTATTTGATGTTTATAGTTTATTGTAAGGTCAAATACGGTGCGTGAAATTTTATGATGTGTTTAGTAAAGCCCCAGTCACATTAAACTGGGGCTTCTGTCTTTTTAAGTTAAATTAGTTGTTCCCATCAAATATTTATCACATTCTCTGGCAGCTTCTCGGCCTTCATGAATAGCCCAAACGACCAAACTTTGTCCTCTTCTGCTGTCTCCAGCAGCAAAAACGCCTTCTTTATTAGTAGAATATTTTCCATACTCTGCTTTCACATTGCTTCTTTCATCTGTTTCAATTTCCATTTGCTCGAGCAATTCTTGTTCTGGACCTGTAAACCCAATTGCAAGAAAAACAAGATCTGCTTTCCATACTCTTTCCGTCCCAGGAATTTCTTTTCTAATCTTTTTCCCGTTTTCATATACTGTGTCTACTTCAATGGTATGAAGTTCTTTTACTTGTCCATTTTCGTCCCCTACGAATTTTTTAGTCATCACTTTATACGCACGAGGATCATTCCCAAAAACAGCTTCTGCTTCTTTATGGCCCTCTTCTTGTGTGTACACTTGAGGGTAAAGCGGCCATGGGTTATTCTCATCACGTGTGCTGTCTTTTTCCGGATGAATATCAAATTGAACAAGGGAATTACATCCGTGTCTTAGTGATGTCGTAATACAGTCAACCCCCGTATCTCCCCCGCCTATAACAATTACATTTTTACCTTCGGCAGAAATGTAATTACCATCTTTATGCTCGGAGTCTAACAAAGATTTTGTATTAGGACGTAGAAAATCCATTGCATAATGAATACCATCAAGACCTCTGCCTTCCGCCGGAACATCGCGGTGAACCTGGGCACCAGTACAAAGAATAACGGAATCAAAATTTTTATGCAAATCTTCCGTAGAATAATCTTTTCCTATCTCCGTGTTCGTTACAAATTCCACGCCTTCTTCTTCTAAAAGCGTTAAACGGCGTTCAACGACATGATAAGGGAGTTTCACATCTGGTATACCGTAAGTGAGCAGTCCCCCGATTCGATCATCTTTCTCAAATACAGTAACATGATGACCCGCTTTATTTAACTGAGCGGCTGCAGCAAGACCTGCTGGACCTGACCCTATCACAGCGACACTTTTCCCCGTTCGCTTTTTAGGAGGAGCAGGTTTGATCCAACCTTCTTTAAATCCTTTTTCTACAATATGAAATTCGATAGATTTAATAGTAACAGGGTCGTCATTTAATGCAACGGTGCAAGAACCTTCACAAGGTGCCGGACAAACACGGCCTGTAAATTCTGGAAAGTTATTTGTTTTGTGAAGACGTGCTAATGCTTCTTTCCATTTTCCACGGTAAACTAAATCATTCCATTCAGGGATAAGATTATAAACTGGACAGCCAATTTCTTCTGACCCTTCCATTGTTGTGCCTGCCTGGCAAAAAGGTATCGCGCAGTCCATACAGCGCGCTCCCTGTTCTTGCAGTTTTTCTTCAGGCATAACTATTTGAAACTCCTGCCAATTTTTCACTCGGGCAAGTGGATCTTTCTTAGGTGGAGCTTCCCTTGTATACTCCATAAAACCTGTTGGTTTCCCCACATCTCTCACTCCAGACATTCTAAATCTTGATGTTTATGACAGCGGTGAACCACTTTTCATTCACCGCTGCCCGTTTTTTTAATTTTACTTTCCACCAACTCTTGCTTTGCTCGTTTTCGTCTCGTTAAAAGCTGTCATGATAGCTTCCTGCTCAGATAAACCTTCTTTTTTAGCAATTTCAATCGATTCCAGCATTTGTTTGTAATCTTTTGGAATAACTTTCACAAATTTAGAGACAGAGCTTTTCCATTGCTGCAGCAAGCTCTCTGCGAGCGAACTTTCCGTGTAATACACATGGTTTTCAATTAAGCTTTTGAGCTGTTTGATTTCTTCTGTATCTTCTAAGGCCTCTAATTGCACCATTTCATGATTACAGTAATCAGCGAAATTACCGTCTCTATCCAGTACATAAGCAATCCCGCCAGACATACCAGCAGCAAAGTTTCTGCCAGTACCACCGAGGTTAACTACTATACCTCCTGTCATATACTCACAGCCATGGTCGCCGACTCCTTCTACTACTACATGGGCACCACTGTTACGAACACAGAAACGTTCTCCTGCTACACCGCGAATATATGCTTCTCCTGCTGTTGCCCCGTAAAAAGTCGTATTACCGATTAAAATACTCTCTTCCGGAGCAAAAGTGGACGTTTCAGGAGGATAGGCAATAATTTTCCCGCCTGAAAGACCTTTTCCAAGATAATCATTGGCATCTCCAATTAATGTTTGGGTCATACCTTTTGGAATAAAGGCTCCAAAACTTTGCCCTGCAGATCCTCTGAACGTAAACCGAATTGTGTCTTCTTCCAGGCCATCTTTTCCATGATGTTTCGTGACTTCACTTCCAACAATGGTTCCGACAACACGGTCTGTATTTTTTATTGAAAACTCGCCAAATACAGGTTCTTTATTGGTTATAGCCTGTTTAGCAGCTTTTAATAGAGTAGTATAATCCAGAGATTGTTCAAGCATATGGTCCTGTTCAAGGTGACCGAAATGTTTTGACTGATCAAGCTTTTTAGGACGATACAACAGATTACTCAAATCCACTGTGCTTGCTTTCCAATTATCAACTTCTTCTTTCTGTTCAACCAGATCTGTTCTTCCGATCATTTCGTTCACAGTTTTAAATCCTAGTTCCGCCATGATCTCACGCATTTCTTCTGCAATGAAATGCATAAAGTTTACTACATGATCCGGGGTACCCATGAACTTTTTGCGCAGTTCTGGGTTTTGGGTAGCTATTCCCACTGGACACGTATCTAAATGACAGACACGCATAATAACACAGCCTAATACAACAAGAGGAGCTGTAGAAAAGGCATACTCTTCAGCACCTAAAAGTGCAGCAATTGCTACATCCCGGCCCGTCATGAGCTTTCCATCTGTTTCCACTTTTATACGATCACGAAGATTATTTAATACTAAAGTTTGATGCGTTTCAGCCAGACCAATTTCCCAAGGAAGGCCAGCATGTTTAATACTCGTTCTAGCTGCAGCTCCAGTACCGCCATCATAGCCGCTGATTACAAGTCCGTCTGCCCTGCCTTTGGCAACACCGGCTGCAATGGTGCCTACACCGGTACCTGAAACAAGTTTCACACTTACGCGCGCTGAAGGATTAGCATTCTTTAAATCATGAATTAATTCTGCTAAATCCTCAATGGAATAAATATCATGATGAGGCGGAGGCGAAATTAGTCCAACACCAGCTGTCGTGCCGCGAACCTCTGCTACCCATGGGTATACTTTATTGCCAGGTAACTGGCCGCCTTCACCAGGCTTTGCGCCTTGAGCGATTTTAATTTGGATTTCATCTGCATTCACTAAATAATGGCTCGTTACTCCAAAACGTCCAGAAGCCACCTGTTTTATAGAACTTCTGCGCAAATCACCATTAGCATCTGGCTTAAAGCGCGCAGGGTCTTCTCCGCCTTCGCCAGTATTGGATCGGCCACCAATTCGATTCATCGCGATCGCAAGCGCTTCATGTGCCTCTTTGGAAATAGAGCCAAACGACATCGCTCCTGTTTTAAAACGTTTCACAATATCTGATGCAGATTCTACTTCGTCAATAGAAACAGGATTGGTCTTTGTCGTATTGAACGAGAGTAAACCTCGTAAAGATGTTTGCTCTTTTTCTTGTTCGTTTATTGCTTTTGAATACTTTTTATACAAGTCATAATCGTTTTTCCGTGCTGCATGCTGAAGCATGTGGATCGTATGTGGGTTATATTGATGAGGCTCCCCATTTCTTCTCCACTGCAGGTCATCACCTGGTTCAAGTGTTAAATCTTGACCTTCTTGATCAGTAAACGCTCGTTTATGTCTGAGCAGTACTTCTTCTGCAATAATGTCAAGTGTTATTCCGCCTATGCGTGAAGGAGTCCACGTAAAGTATTTATCTACAACCTCTAAATCAATACCAACCGCTTCAAATATTTGAGCGCCTCGATAACTTTGGATCGTAGAAATCCCCATTTTTGAAAGTACTTTCATGAGGCCTTTTGTAGCTGCCTTAATATACTTTTGGACAGCTTCAACATACGATGTGCCTTCTATTAAATTATCTTTTAACATCCCGTCAATAGAATCAAAGACAAGATATGGATTAATCGCTTCTGCACCGTAGCCAAGCAATACGGCAAAGTGATGAACTTCTCTTGGTTCAGCCGTTTCAACTGCCAGGCTCACACGAGTTCTCATACCGTTGCGGATAAAGTGGTGATGCAAACCAGAAACAGCTAACAGTGCAGGTATCGGAGCATACTGGCTGTCTACATTCCTGTCACTTAAAATAATTACTGTCGCTCCGTTTTCCACTGCTTGGTCTGCAGATGCAAATAACTGATCGAGTGCAGGCTTTAATGCTTCCTTTCCTTTCGAAGCATCAAATACCATAGGCAGCGTAACCGATTGAAATCCTTTTTGTTTATTGGCACGCAGTTTTGCAAAGTCCTCATTGTTTAAAAGCGGCGTCTTTAAAAACAGCTGCCGGGCACTTTCTGGTTCGGGATGAAGAAGATTTCCTTCTTTACCAATCGTCGTTCCGACCGCAGTAACCAATTCTTCACGAATAGCATCAATCGGCGGATTAGTTACCTGGGCAAACAATTGTTTAAAATAATTGTATAGAAGCTGTGGTTTTTTAGACAAAACTGCTAATGGGGAATCGTAACCCATAGAACCTACCGGGTCGACACCTTCTGCAGCCATTGGCTTCACCATTTTTTCAAGCTCTTCATACGTATACCCGAAAGTTAGCTGCCTTTTTTGTAATTGATCAAATTCCGTATTGTAAACATCCTGGCTTTCCATTACGTCTTCTAGGTCAGCCATATAAGTATCTACCCACTCTTTATATGGCTTTTCAGAAGCAATAGAATGCTTAATTTCTTCATCAGGCACAATCCGGCCTTCTTCCATATCTACTAAAAGCATATGGCCCGGATGCAGCCGCTCTTTATACAAGACATCTTCTGGATCAATATCTAAAACGCCCACTTCAGAAGACATCAATATATGATCATCTTTTGTTACATAATATCTTGCTGGACGCAGTCCATTTCTATCCAGACATGCTCCTACTTTATTGCCATCTGTATAAGCAATCGCTGTCGGACCATCCCATGGTTCCATTAAACAGCTGTGAAATTGATAAAAAGCTTTCTTTTCTTCGTTCATTAATGGGTCATTCTGCCAGGGTTCCGGTATCATCATCATAGCTGAATGAGGCATAGAACGACCTGCAAGTGTTAGAAATTCAAACGTGTTATCAAACATCGAGGAGTCACTGCCGTGATGGTCTATGACAGGATGCACTTTATCAAGATCATTTTTGAATAATTCCGATTGAAAAACCGCTTCACGAGCATGCATCCAATTTACATTACCTTTAACCGTATTTATCTCCCCATTATGAATCAGGTAACGGTTTGGATGTGCACGTTCCCAGCTTGGAAATGTGTTTGTAGAGAAGCGGGAATGTACAAGTGCTACAGCTGTTTCAAAATCTTTATCATTTACGTCTTTATAAAATTGAGGCACTTGCTCTGTCGTAAGCATTCCTTTATAAACAATGGTACGTGAAGAAAGGCTGGCAAAATAAAAAGAATCATTTTCTTCTAATTCTTGCCCCGCTTCATGCTCAGCACGCTTTCGAATGACATACAGCTTTCTTTCAAACTCTTCTCTAGACTGTACATCGTCACTTCGTCCGATAAATACTTGATACACAGCAGGTTTTGCTTTAAGTGCAGCTTTTCCGATCATTGAGTCATCTACTGGAACTTCTCTCCACCCTAAAACAGTCTGCCCTTCTTCTTCTATGATCTGGTCAATCTCTTTTTCACATTGATGTCTTTTTTGGTCTTGAGAAGGAAGGAATACCATCCCTACTCCATAATGACCTTCTTTAGGAACTTCAAATCCTAAGTCATTTTCATTGTTTTTGAAAAATCGATGCGGTAATTGTAATAAAATACCGGCACCATCACCAGTGTTTGGTTCATCACCTTGACCGCCGCGATGTTCAAGGTTGACCAAAATGTCAAGGGCTTTCTTCACGATGTCATGTGATCTCTTCCCTTTAATATTAGCCAAAAATCCGATCCCGCAATTATCATGCTCAAAATCAGAATCGTAAAGGCCTTCTCTCTGTGAAATGTAAGGTTGTGTCATTGCCCTCTCCACCTCTCTAAAAACTGTCTAACAAAACATATCCCTGTAGTTTTATCTAATATACGAAAGCATATCATTTTTCTGACATTTCGGCAAATTATTTTACATGAGGAAAACTCAATGAAAACGCTTTCTGCCGCGTTTTTTTCACTTTTTTTATATTATTAATTAATTTTAAGAAATCGTAAATATTTATATTTATTCATTTTATTTAATACATATTCATCTTTATTTTATTGTCCAATTTATGTTCTTTTGATTTAATATGTGTCCGTTTTCACTATATGTCCGCTCTTCCATCATCACTTCACCTTTTTTCGTAAATACGATTACCGTTTGAGAACGTGTACCGTACCCTTTCATTCTAATAAACAAGGGAGACAGCTTTTTTTCAAGTTGTCTGTTCACTCCTGTTTCAGGCAGATCGTTCTCGTCTGCTTCATCCGTATTAGAAAGCATTTCAAATAACGGTTCGGGCGAGAAAGGTTCCATCTGCTTTTTTAAAATGCTGGTGAATTTCTTCTTAGCGTGTACTACTTTGGGCCACGGCGTGTTTAAAAACGCATTACTCAAACCATAAATACCTTTTTGTAACTGGTGCTTAGTATGCTTGTCCTGATTGGTTGAATAAAATAGTTGGTTACTGTTTCCAGAAATCAAATTATAACCATCAAAATCTTCGTTGTGTACATTACATTCTTCTAAAAACGTGTGCGGATCTTCTGCTTCTAAAAATCCTTTAACAATTTCTCCTCTCGAATACTTGGCAGGGTTCTGTTTTGGTGCTCTCACATTGGTTATAGCAGCAAAACGTCCGCTCTCTGTAACCCCCATCCATGTACCGCCCTTTTCATTGTCTTTTCCTGCTTTAATTGGAGAATGCGGCCAATGATGAAGAGGAACTGTCGGCCTAGAATAAAATTCATCACGGTTTGCTGCCACAATCAATGGATAATCTTCATGAACACCATACCCAAAAACGATCAGGCACATCTTAACCTCCTTCTATCTCACCTATCATCCGTGCTGTAAATTTTCTTTCTCTTTTTAAAAGATTCAAATAAATGGTGATAGTGAGTAATAAATTCTTCACCTTGTTTCCAGCAAAGCAGTACTGGATTTCCTTCTACTTTTGCAGGGAAATCAACCAGTCCTTCATCAATACTTTTGATATAAATCCCATTTTTTTCTAACTGGCTTACGTAACATTGGGCTTGAATTTCTAAAAAATCGACCCCTGTTTCCAGAAGAAAAATGTCTTCTTCTCTACTGGTCACTTCCTCTAAAGCACCCTTTTTAACAGCTTTAAGATGATGATGAACAGTTTTACATTCGCGCTCTAAAGATTGAAGATGTACCAATTCTTCCCTAACGGACGGGAGCAGATCATTTGCTTCTTGAAGCGTGAGATATTTACTAAACATTCCCCATACACTCCCCCTAGTATAAATATATCGAAATTCAAGCTTTAAGAAAATAATTTTTTATTTCCGAAACTTTATTGTAGACTACATCGTACCTAAATCACACAATAATGAAAAGTGATATACGACGAAACCTGGCAATAAATGATATAATATTACTATCCTACGAAAAACTTATCAGCGTTGTGACCGCTTTATATATAAGCATAAACAGAAAGGAGAGCGCTAAATGACCCAGGAACCACACAACCATCCTGCTGAAACGAGCGGAGCCAAAGAGAAGGCAGAAAAGTTTTTAGAACGATTTAAAAGCGCAGAAAGTTCTGAGGATTTAGTGTCCGCACTTGGAGGACTTGGAGAAGCAGAACAACAAAAAGCAGGCGACTCTTTAGATGCTTTAAAAAAACCTGTTCGAGAAATGATGAATCAAAAAGATAATGAACTCCCGGAAAAACTTCATGAATTAAAAGGCATGGTTGGAGAGCTAGAACCTGATTATTTAAAAGAGGGAAAATGGAAAAAAACCTGGAATAAAATATTAAGAAGAAATCCAATCGAACAATACGCCAAAAAGTACGATACCGTTGAAGCTCAAGTAGAGAATATTATAGAAGGTTTGCTCTCAGGCAGAGATAAACTTCAAGAAGATAATGTTATGCTTGAACAATTAAAAGAGACTGCAAAAGAACGAATATCTGACCTAGAAGAACAGATACAAACCGGTAAAACGTTAAATGAAATGCTGGAAAATGAAATGACAAAAGAAGAATGGCGGGACAACTCGAGTGCACTTCAAAAGGGGCAGCAAAAAGTGGTCTCAAGAATAAAAAACATGACCCAGGCAGTAATGGTCTTACAGCAGTCTTTAGCTTCGGTTGATTTAATATTAGATAATAATGAGAAATTAGAAGAAGCTATTTTCAATGCCATTACGATGACAAAAAACATCATTACTGTTACTGCCTCTATTCAGCTTGCCCTTGGCAATCAGCGTAAAGTGATTAATGCTGTTCAAAGCGTAAACGAAGCCACAGAAAATATGATCCTAAGCAACGCAGAAATGCTGAAAAGCAACACAGAAGACACTTTAAAAACACTAGAAGAACCTGCTGTGGCAATTGAAACCTTTCGAAAAGCATATGAAGATGTGTATGCCGCCATTCAAATGACGGAGCAATCGAATGAACGCATAGTACAAACTGGAAAGAAATTTATTTCTGAATTAGATGAACTAAATAACCAAATGAAAACAAAATTGTTGGAATAAGGTGTACTAAAGCCTTTGAACATCGTTTAAGAAGGTGGTCGCGTTGACAAAAGACTGGCTTACTCATCCCTGGCTCGAAAAGTTTTTGCCGGACCATTTAAGGCCAGTGGATGACCATATCTTTTCGGATGCGCACGGTTTAGTGCTTGTTCAAGACACAGAAGCAGCGTTGGATCGCTTGATTCATCACGGCAAACAAGTAAAATCTGCGCAAACATTCAAAAAGAATGGTAAAACATTTCATTTTCGTTTGAAAATCAATCAAAAACGGATGAAATTATTAAGCTATGAAACTCCAAAATCAGAAGCAGCAATAAAAAAAAGAATTATTATTGAATACCTTCGTAAAACCCATCTGTCTAAAAAACGGCCAAACCGCTTTAAAGAGGCAACTGTTCAATATATTAAAAACGGCCAGACATTTGTACGGAGTATTCAAAAATCAAGATATTTTGAGGGCCTTTTTTATAAATTTGAACTTCTTGATGATGCACTGTTAGGCGGTTTGATTGAAAAAACATCAGCTAATCCTACCGCTTCTTCTCTTCCTGATTCTATGGAAGATAAAGAGTTAATTCAATCTTCAGAGGAACCTTATCCATACATTAGAGAACTTGAAGAATTTTTAGCAAATCATTATGATAAGCTCGGGAAATTAATAGAAAATCGACTAAAGAGACTTCTAGAAGAAACCGAACGTACTGGAAACGTATATGAATTGCTCGATATAGAGGAAAAGTACACTTTAAAGCGGCTGCTTCAAAGAGATGTACCATCCTTAATTAAGACTTATTTATCTCTTTCTTCGGATTTGAAAACTGCCCAAACAGAACAGCTGTATGAAACGCTCACTAAAATGGAAGTAAACATCCGCACAATAAGAGAGAAGGCAGAACACACAAAAGTAGAAAAAATGGAACAGCTATTAAAATTATACGAAAAACGGTACCCGGGAAAACAGAATAAAAATATGTTCGATTGATGCCATTAACCGACAAAAAATATATTAAAACGTTATGCCATACAGCCTGAAGACGGGCCTGTTCGCCCGCTTCTTTCCACCCATAAAGGAAAACCCTTACATTGGAGGCATGATATCTTGTGAATTGGAAAAAACCAGAATTTATTACGGATGATATTTGGATTTCAGATGGGTTTGACCTTCATCTGCCCAATCGGACCGGCACTTATATTATTAATGAAAAAGACTTAACATTAATTGACCCTGGACCGAGCCTGGCTGTCCCCCGCATAATAAAGAGTATTGAGCACTTGGGAAGATCACTAGACGAAGTTACATATATAATTGTCACTCATGTCCATCTTGATCACGCAGGAGGAGTTGGTCTACTTTTAAAAGATTGCCCAAATGCTAAAGTGGTGGTCCACCCCCGCGGTCTCAGGCATTTAATTGATCCTGCTCGTCTCGTAAAAGGGACTCAGGCAGTCTATGGGGAAAGATTCGAATCTTTATTTGATCCCGTTGTTCCTATTGCAGAAGAAAAAATTATTATTAAAAATCATAAAGAGACACTTTCCATCTCTTCTGAAAGAACGTTCACTTTCCTGGACACGCCGGGGCATGCCGCTCATCATTTTAGCATTATAGATTCACGCAGTAATGGAATTTTTACCGGGGACACCATTGGTATTCAATATACGGATGCAAATAATCTTCAAAAAGAAATTTATTTGCCATCCACTTCTCCCAATCAATTTGACCCTGACAAAATGGAAGAATCGCTTAAACTTATACTTTCATACGAGCCTTCTTCTATATTTTTCGGTCATTACGGAGCTTCTAAAAATATCGATGAAATACAAAGACAAATAAGATTTTGGCTTCCGTACTTTATTCAAAAAGGAAAAGCTGTTAAAGGAGAAGGTCTAGACTTTGGAGTATTAGCTGAACGATTAGGACAAGATGTATTAAGGCATTATTCTTTGGATCACCTTGCAGATGATCATCCTCTCGTTACTATTATTAAAATGGACGCTATCGTATCAGCAATGGGGATTTTTGATTATCTCTCCAAATAACTTATTCCATTTTCATTATTGGGTCTTCTTGCCGGAAGACCCCTTTTTTTCGTATAATGAAGTAAACAGTTGTCCCATAAGTCGGGTCCTTTAATAAAGTTAAACTTTCCTAAAGTGAAAAATCCTTTTGGGACAGCCTCATGTTCAAATTTCTCAGATAATCTCTCAATGAGACGTATACATATGTCTATAAATAATGTGTTAATAACTAACTACGCTCTATTATATCTATCCGGAAAGATTGACACATTTTATTCTTATTCATATTTGGCGTGCGTTTCTGCCCTCCCTCGAATTCAAGGGAACACGGAAATTCACACCGAGAAATAAACTAAAAAAAACGACAACCAAAAGTGAGGGTTTACATGAATCGTACAGAAGCTACTAAACATAAAGGCAGCACCGTCCTGGTTGATAAAGGAATAGAAGGCGTTTTTTATGGTCGTTTAGATGAGGTATTTACTCCTCCTAAAAAAACTTGGTCTGGAAAAGTTTTCATCCTCGGAGTAGCCCAAACACCAGAACTGCATGCAGCAGATACTATTGATGAAAAAAAGAATGCTTATGTTACCGTCCCCGGTTCAAAAATCCATTTACCGGATAAGAAATGGGATATGTCTTTCAACGATTCCGTTGTGCAAGCTATACAAACAACTATCAATGAGTTATACACTGCTTCTAAGCAACAATTAGAAACCGCTCAGACATGGAAAGATATTGGTTCCGTTTACGGCCAGATTACTATACCGTCCCTGTCATTAAACAAAGAGGAAAACCAAACAGAGGAACAAAATTATATTTATTATCAAATCCAAGAAAATCAAGGAGATGTGCATCTTATTGAACCAACAAATGGAGATACGCTGGAGTTAGAAGGCTGTCCATTTGAGCTTGAAATTCAAAAATCAAGTAATACATGGGTTCCGGTTACCTATAAAAACCGCTTTATTTTTCAAGACCATAAAGGGAAAGAATATAAAATAAAGAAAAACGATTCGGTAAGAGTTCATAAAGAGCAATTCCAGCCCTTTACTATTCTGTTAAACGAATTGGAACACCCTGCACGTAAAAGTCTTTGGCAGAGGATCCACTCTTTTGGATTTGAAAGAAACCACTTAGAAGATTGCCACAATCGATTATTATATGAACTATTGCAATCAGAAGGAGTATCTTCTTTTAAAGGTGTAAATTTCCTCACCTTTCGAAAGCCAGGTAAAACATTACTTATCCAGCATCATTACGAACGGATATTACGTACTCACTCCCAAGATTACGTATTTGACCGGTTTGAATGTACTACCGACAGCGGAGAAAGAAGTATCTCCACTTATACAAATGCTTACAGCAAGGACTACGAATCATAATAATTTTCTTTAATGAATAATAAAAGCTGCAGTGAAGTATTTCCTGCAGCTTTTATATATTGTTTCTTCTATACCATTCAAAAATATGTTGATCCTCATCTGCTTCCATATCTTTTAATTGAAATGTACGGCCCCCGGTAGTTGATAAAATATCTGCTGATAATGTGTACAACTTTCTTTTTTTTTGAAAAAAAGTTTGCTGATAAGTAATGGACTGAATTTGATTTTTTGGAAGTATATTACAAGATAAACTAAAAAGTCTCGTTTGTAATACACACTGATTCCGGCAAAGCGTATAACCACTGTCTTTATATCTAAGCCAGCCCAAATAAGAAAAAGAGAGCGGCAGTACAAAAAACACCCAGCCATTTGGAAGGAAACTCATAACCGGAAAAGCGAGAAGCCACCAAACAATTGATGTACGAATAATATAGCGAAAGGCAGCTTTTTTGGGTAAAGGCTGGATTGTTTCTGGCATTTTGGCATAAGGCAGCACTTCTTTCATCAAATGATCAATTTCTTTTCTGCTGCCAAGCGGCAAAAGCAATGTAGAAAGCTGTTCTTCTTTAGAGCCTCCCCCTGCACTATCGACGTAAATACTCCAAACACCAAGCCATTGCCGTAAGGGATTGCACACATAGCGTACGCTTGTTATCCGGTTTAATTGTAATGTCAAGTGTCTTTTTTCTAATAATCCTCGAGAAATAATTAATTCTTTATCATTTTTGGCAATCTCAAAATTACCATATTGAATTACTGTAATAAAGATAGAAATGATCCATGCAATAAATGCGACAACTAGTAATAGACCTGTCAAAAAGACAGCTCCCTTAGAAATGAGTACACCAATAGAATTTTCGTAAAATCCCCGAGGTAGAAATTGATCAATTTGAGAAATAAGAGCAGCAGCTGCTGAAAAAACAAGGCCTACTTTTCCTGAAGTTAATCCTGTTATTATAATTGATTTTAATGGCACTTTATAATAAAAACTTCTTTGCGTAGACCGTCCGAGTTCTTGTACCTCCTCACCTTCAGACTGGTTTGGTACTTCAACGCTTTTAAGCTGTGCACGAATAAATTGCGCCTCTCTTTGTTTGACTGCTGCTAATTCAACTTCAGGCTCCATTCCTCCTCCTGCCGTTTCAATTTTAACTTTTTCTACTTTCAGCAGCCTATGAAACATTCCGGTAACAATATCTACAGATTGTACTCTATTTTTTCTAATGTAGCGGTTTTTTTTGATAAAGATGCCTTGTTTTATTCTCAGCTCACCTTCATCAAATTGATACCTAAACGACGCCCAGTATAGGATACTGTACAACAAAATAACGATAATTAGTACAGGAAAAAGCAAAGATGAAAATCGAGACCCATAACTTGTACCGCCAGCAAATAAAGTTAACAATAAAGGAATTAGTAAATCTTTCACTTTGGATGTAAACAGTAATAAAATGGAGGCGCTGTGCAATTTGTGCCAATTATTCATCGCTCTCCTCCGTTCCTGCTAAATATGCAATTTTGTCTCGCAGTCTGCTACCAACTCCTTCTGATAAAGCAGGAATTTCATGTACTCCAGCAGCGGTAGAGATCGTAACAGTCGTCAGTCCATATTTTTTGTAAATTGGACCTTGTTCTGTATCAACGTGCTGAACGCGTGTCATCGGAATAAGTGTGTGCCGTATAATAAACACTCCACGCAGAAGTTCTATTTCTTTGTCATATACTTCATACCGCCACATATTCCACCGAATTTTTGGCAATACAATAATTTTCCACAAACCATATCCAGCAACAAGTATTCCGCTTGTCCAAACATAAAAAAGTGGAAATTGAAATCTGTAAGTGAAAAAAAATAATGCAGCTGGTATGATTAATAATAGCCCGGTTGTTATTACTCCTTTTAAATGCCATACGGATAATGCTTTTTTTGATATTCGATGTGTTGGTTGACCACGCACTTTTTGCTTCCTCTCTTTTTAAACATCTTCGTCTGATATATATATGATGGAAACACCTTCTTCTTGCAGTACACGTATTACTTCTTCATTTAGGGCAGGATCCCGCAGCAGCCCTAAGGATTGTACCAACTCTAATTCTTCAAGTTCACCCGCTTCTGCCTCTTCAATCAATTCAAGCGCTTCTTCCATTTGTTTTTCTTTTAATATACTTTTTATTTCTTCCTTTGTCATTATTAACGCCTCCTGCTGTGTCTTTTCATTCCTAATTGCTTAGCCGTTTATTTTTAGAAAAACTGGGCTGGCAGCGATATATAATATAAGGACACCGCCTAATAACGCCACGTCCTGTGGCAGCAGCGGCATTAATACTGTACGTTAAATGCCGTAGTTTTACTTATACTGTTTTCCATAAATTTTATACTTTCCTAACAAGTGTAAAAAGACCGTCTCTAATATTTGCGGGAGACGGCCTTTTCGTTCAAGCAGCACAACATTGTTAACGTCAGCTTATTTTTATTGTTAACTATTATTTCTTCCTTCAGCCATTTTTTCAGTCATTTGTTTCCAAACCGAACCTTTGGCTTCTTCCCCGCCTTCTATTCTTTCAAGAGCCATTTTAGCTTGTAAAGCTACTTCAAATTCCGGATCATTTACGGCTTCTTTAAGAGGCTCCACTGCTGTTTCATCTCCTGCTTCATACAAAAACATAGCCGCTCTCCAGCGTACAAGCTTATTCTTATCTTTTAATGCATCAATCATTGCAGGAATACCGGCTGTATCACCAATGTCGGAAAAGCAGTCACCTGCTGTTCTTCTAACCGTTACAGATTTGTCTTGCATCGCCTGACGAAGAAGCGGTAATACAATAGGCTTTTCAATCATTCCAAGGTATACGACGGCAAGACGTCTAATTGAAGATTTTTCATCTTGTAAAGCTTTTTCAAGCACTGGAATATCTTCTTCTTTAGGGTCCATTTGTTCTAGTGCTGCATAACGATTTTTCCAATCCGGATCATCTAGCATATCTAATGTAACTTTGATGTAACGGCTAGCATTTTTTTGTGCCTGTTCTTCACCAGTTAGCGACATGTTCACGAGACGGTCAAGTCTTTCTTTTGGATAGGCTGCCGCTATTTCTTCTGCTACTTCCTTACCGATCGACTCTAAATCATTTCCATAGCGTACACCATGATCTTCCCATTTTCTTTGCATAACTACATTGTCATTCTCTGTTTGCGCAGCAAAAGCTGCCTCCTGAAACCTTTCTGGCAGTCCTTGTCTTTTTTCTTCATCTGCCGTTGTTATTTTTAATTGCATTGGTATCCCTTTAAAAGCCTGAACTTGAATCTGCACTTCACCAAATGCTTCTCCCTGCTCATTAGACTGCCGGTCTTCTTCAACATCTTTTTCTCCAAAAACTTTCCGAACTTTAGGAAGAAGTGCTTTCCAATCTGATTTAGGATGCCTCTCCACCGCCATAAAGTCTGAAACATGATACACTCCCGTTACACCCTCAATCTCTAAAATCGGCTGAATAAAATCAGGAGCATCCTCTATGTTTTTAGCAGAATAATTATTGCTTTTCCCTGAAGGCAAGGATTCATCTAATATTAACTTCATTGTATTCGGACTAGGTGTTGGTTCTATGGATACAATTTTCATACCAGTAAAGTAAACTCCTTTCCAAACTTAAGTTCATCCCAAACGTTTCCACTATATTAGGTAATTTTGATTGTAACATAACCGCAAGATTTTCTTCCAATTTCTAAACCTTCATTGTGAGGGTTATTGAAGCAGCTTTTATCCTGTATAATGGAAGGGTAAAACGTGAAAATCATACGTGAATTTTTACTTATACATAATCAGGGAGGTTATCGTTGTGAAAATTGCTCTATTATCAGACATACACGGAAATGCCCGAGCTTTAAAAGCGGTACTCAATGAACTAAAAGATAAAAAAGTAGATAAAATGTATATACTCGGTGATTTGTGCTACAGAGGTCCAGAACCAAAAAACGCTTTAGAGACTGTGCGTTCCTCTCCTGCTAAAGTATTAAAAGGTAATGCAGACGAATGGGTAGTGCGCGGTGTTTTAAAAAATGAAGTCCCAGATAATGCTCTTGCTTTAATGAATCAAGAACGCGACTGGACCGTGGAACGACTCTCACAAGAAGATGTAAATTATTTAAGCCGTCTTCCTGAATCATTTTTAGAGAGTTTTAGTGATTCTGTAACCATGCATGCTTTCCACGCTACGCCAACAAGCTTATTTGATGTAGTTACTGCGGACCATTCAGACAAGGAATTAGAAGAAAAACTATCAATTGATACAGAGGCAAACATTATTGTTTACGGCCACATCCATACTCCATTTATAAAAACAATCGGGGATAAAACCTTTATTAACACGGGCAGTGTCGGCCTGCCTTTTGATGGTGATCCACGCCCCTCTTATGTCCTTCTTCACATAGAAAATGATACTTTTTCTGCCTCTATTCACCGGGTGTCTTATGATCTGCAAAGGGTTTTAAATCAATATGACGCTAATGATTATCCCAATAGTGAACAAATGAAAGCAGTAGTAAAACAGGGAAAAAAGCCTTAAAAGGAATATGGACCCGGCTGTATTTATATAAGCCGGGGTTTATTTTTTGCCTAGAACTTGATTCATTCCTTTCATAATATCTAAAAATGCTGCTTTGTCGTTGAAGCGATTGATAATTTGTTGATCTGCATCAAGAATAAAGGTAGTAGGGACCCCCATACAGTGGTAGCGATCGTATGTTTTTGTGCCATTATCTAATAGTACCGGGAAAGTGTAGCCTTCTTTTTCTATAAATTCTTTTGCATTTTCTTCTTTTCCCTCTCTTCCGGTAACGTTTATCGTTAAAAATCCAAGTTGATGTGTATCTAGATAATCATAAAACCTTTGTTTTTGAGATAAATCAATTTGTGAATCCGGACACCACGATGCCCAGAACGTAAGCATTAGAGGCTTACCTTTATAGGCATGCAATGGAACGGTTTGGTCTGTAAACATATCCTTTAATTCGAAGGAAGGTGTAATCAAAAAAGTTCATCCTTTCTATTCATGTTCAGCGTGACGCTTTTCTATAATAGGGTGCAGCCGTTCAACGAGCGAGGGGATGGAATGGAACGCATAGATTGTTTTTACAGTATTTTTGTTTTGCACCGCTTGTAAACATGGAATACTTTTTATTTTTTCTTCTCTTACAAAAGAAGGAATCGTATTTATATTTGCTTTTACAAAAAGCATGCTATCAAATACATTTTCCAAAGCAAACATCATTTGCTCAGCTTTTTTACATGTGCCACATAACGGGGAATAAAGAAATAATATAAAGAATTCTCCGCTTGCTTTCATATGAAAGATTTGCTTTTCATTTTTTTCAATCATGTCTGCTCCTTTTTCATGAAACAAGGTCTGATCCCTTTAAGAATCAGACCTGCTTCTCCATTTTTTCACTACACATCGATTTAGAAATTTAGGCCTTGCCATGTGATACTCAAGCTACTTGTTAAGAAAGGCTTTTACTAACTCTCTTCCATATTCAGGAATGTCGGGCGGCCGGCGGCTTGATACGAGATGGCCGTCTACGACAACTGCTTTGTCACTCCATAGAGAACCAGCATTTTTCATATCATCTTTAATACCTGGCGTGCTCGTTACTTTTTTGCCTTGTAACACATCAGCTGAGATTAAAACCCAGCCTGCATGGCAGATTTGACCGATTACTTTTTCATTGGCATCCATATGTTTTACCATGTCGATCACTTCATCAAAACGTCTCAGCTTATCTGGAGCCCACCCCCCAGGAACTAAAATGCCGTCGAAATCTTCAGGATTAATATCGGAAAAACCAGCTTGTGCTTCAGCAGGTACACCGTACTTCCCGTAATAGGTTTTCCCTTTTTCTTTCCCTGTTAATACCACTTCTGCCCCTTCTTCTCTTAGACGCATCACAGGCACCCAAAGCTCTAAATCTTCAAAATCTTCATCTACTAGTGCTATAATTCGTGTTTGTGATAATTGCATCGTATACTCCTTTCATTTATAACGTCTCTTCCTATCTTCATATATTTTCCCCAGCTCATCAAGGAACAAAGCTTAAATTTCTAACTGCTTCTTCTCCCGATTGATAAGCTGCCTCCACCTTTTCTTCTGCTATCTCCGTTTTATTCACAGCCTTTGCGTGAATGGTTACTTTCAACAGTGAACGAAGAGGAAAAGGGATGAGTTGAATTTCATTTGTAGAGATGAACTGTGCCTGAATTGTTTTATAGTCAAGAAATTCGAAGGTATGTCGAAAGCCGTTTTTAAACCAGCTTATTTCTTCGTCTTTCCTAGCTCCAGGATCGTTCATACACGCATATAAAGACAGATCATCGCAAAATTGCAGCAGCCTTAAATGAAAAGATTCCTCAGAATGTGTTTGTAATTTACGTAATTTTTCCTGCCTTTTTTCTTCTTCTTTTAAAAACGATACAGCATCTTTTGATGTACTGTTTTTAAAAAAAGATGCATAATGTAAACTATTAAGCAGTCCGCTGTACGCGTTCTGTTCAGCCACTGTCTGTATACCCTGCTGGTAAGCAGTCATTTTTTCTTTTTCAGGGAAATCCGTAAAAGAATATGGTTTATTTTGTTGTTTATTCATTATTGGACTGGCATCAAGCGGTATCCATGCCCTGTCATGTTCTCGTACTGCAAGCAGGAGAGCCTCCCATAATGGACTCTTTTCTAATGAGTGATCACCCCAGTTTTTTAATATTTCATAAGATATTCTGGCGTGTTCATGCTGAGGTATCATTTCAAAGTAAGATTTATACTCATTTACAATCATTATACTCTCCCCCTTAGTACTTTCATACCCAATATTCAGTTACATAAAAACCTTCCCGCAGGAAGGTTAGATAAGAAAATTAAATAAGCTTTCTTCTTTATTTATTTCATTGTAATGGAAACCTTTTTTCTGCATGCGGTCAATTAAAGGAAGGTAATCTTTGTTGTCGGTCAGTTCAATACCAACTAAAGCCGGGCCGTTGGTTTTGTTATTTTTTTTCGCATATTCAAACCTTGTAATATCATCATCTGGTCCTAAAACTTCATGAAGAAATTCTCTTAGTGCCCCAGCCCTTTGAGGAAAATCAATAATAAAATAATGCTGCAGCCCTTCGTAGCGGAGAGATTTTTCTCTCATTTCTTCCATTCTTCCAATATCATTATTCCCGCCACTTACAACGCAAACAACTGTTTTTCCTTTAATCTCCTCTTTATAAAAATCGAGTGCTGAAATAGGCATAGCTCCTGCTGGCTCTGCGACTAATGCATTTTCATTATATAACTCGAGTATCGTAGTACAAATTTTCCCTTCCGGAACAAGCGAAATATCGTCTATTACAGCTTGACACACTTCATATGGAATATCCCCTACTCTCTTTACCGCAGCACCATCTACAAATTTATCTATTTTATCAAGTTCTACTACTTCATTACGAGCGAGTGATTCTTTCATTCCCGGAGCGCCTGCAGGTTCTGTCCCGATAATTTTTGTATTTGGAGAAATGGACTTTATATACGTTCCAACTCCAGATATCAGCCCTCCTCCTCCAATCGAACAAAACAAATAATCAATCGTCTCTTCTATATCATTCATAATTTCCATCCCCACTGTGCCCTGTCCGGCAATGATTTTCTCGTTATTAAAGGGATGAATAAAAGCCATGTCATTTTTTTCACCATAAGAATTTGCTTGTAGATACGCATCATCAAAAGTGTCTCCCGTCAAAATGACTTCTACAAATTCTTTTCCAAATAATTTTACTTGTTCAACTTTTTGACGAGGTGTTGTCGTAGGCATAAAAATTTTCCCTTTGACTTGAAGAGCTTTACACGAATAAGCTACTCCCTGAGCATGGTTCCCAGCACTAGCACACACTACACCATTTTCCATTCTTTCCTTTGGAAGACTATGCATAACATGAAAGGCTCCTCTAATTTTAAAAGAACGAACCACCTGTAAATCTTCTCTTTTCAAATAAACACTAGCATCATAACGCTCCGATAACACTTGGTTTTTTTGCAAGGGTGTATGTGTTACAACATCTTTTAGTGTCTGATTCGCTATAATGATGTCTTCAATGTGAATCTTACCCATCTTCATTATCCTTTCCACACTGTCCAAGTTGTTTATATAACCTTTTCCTAATAAGTTCAAGTTTTTTTCACACAATAAAAACAGTACCTATTATAACATTTTTTTAGAAGGTTAAAAGCTGACCGGGCTAATTGATAATTTCTGCATCACCCTATATAATAAAATTGGATAATCATTAGCTTATTTTGTTACATACTACAATACAAACAAAAAGGAGGAGCTGTAATGAATAAATGGATAGCAGCATTCTTTACTGCTATGGTTTTAGCACTCGTACCTTCCAACGTATTTGCATCCGTTAACGGATGGAATGATGCAGAACCGATGTTTATCACCGTACTTACCATCCTATCGGTGATCACCATTTTTGTATTTATTTATTTAATGTTAAGAGATAACGGATAAGTAATGGGCCTTACTTGAACAAGTTTGACATTCAGGTAAGGCCCATTTTTGATGTTTTATCCAGCAAGGTTTTGGTAAAATAAAACGTAGATTATAACTCTCAACAAGGAGGATCATCTAAATGAATGAAATGCTTAAAAAAGGTTTTTTTCTCGGATTAGGGGCAGCAGCCTATGGCAAAGAAAAGATTCAAAACTATGTTGATGATCTCGTGACAAAAGGGAAAATAACTCCTCGTGAAGCAGAACAATGGAAAGAGGAGTTTATTCAAAAAGGCCGCGACACAGAAATGGAGTGGTCTAACCAGGCCAAAGAAAAAATGCAGGAATCTTTAAAAGAAATGGGATTAGCAACAGCAAAAGATGTAGAAGCATTAGAAAACAAACTTCAAGAGTTAGAACAAAAATTAGAATTCAACTCAAGAAATTCTTTTGAGGACAACAAGGAATGAAGTGTATGAAAAAATTCATTCTTTAACTAGTATCATATCCTGCTGAAGCTCTAGAAAGGAATTTTCAAATGGCTTTAACCCGCGGACTGAAACACGCTAACCGTTATCGAAAAATTGCAGCCACATTAGCCCGGCACGGATTTGGCTATATATTACAAGAAGTTGGACTATTTCATATATTATCCCTCCCTAAAAGACTGGCTGCTGACTCTAAAGATGTGAATACTCACTCGATCGGCAAAAGAGTTCGGCTAGTTATTGAAGAGTTAGGCCCTACGTTTATAAAATTAGGGCAGCTTATAAGCACTAGAAAAGACATTTTTCCTCCTTCAATCATTGAAGAATTAGAAAAACTTCAAGATGAAGTTCCGCCATTTCCCTTTGAATATGGGAAACAAATTATTGAAAATGATTTGAGCTGCTCATTAAGTGATGTATTTTCACACTTTTGTGAAGAACCTCTGGCTGCAGCATCTATTGGCCAAGTCCATTATGCAGTCCTTCATGATGGGCGTGAAGCTGCAGTAAAAGTTTCTAGACCGAATATTAAAGAAACGATGGAAAAAGATATTGATATTCTTCGCGACCTAGCTAAATTATTTACTCAAAGATTTCATTGGGCGCGTTACTACCGGCTGCAAGATATTATTGAAGAATATGTGGATGCTATTCGTGACGAAGTCGATTATTATGTAGAAGCGAGAAATACTGAAAAAATGAAAAATAATATGGCCGGCTTTTCCAAAATTGAAATACCTGATATATTAGAAGACTATTCTAGCCGGCGTATATTGACAATGTCATTTTCACGAGGCGTTAAACTGTCTGAACTTACAGATACAGAAAAAGAATTTAATAAGAAAGGACTTGCTCGTACATTAACTGATTCCTTTTTGCACCAAGTTTTAGTGAACGGATTTTTTCATAGTGATCCTCACCCTGGGAATATTATTTTCACAGGATATGATACAGCAGCCTTTATTGATTTTGGGCAGATTGGCCGTTTGAACAAAGCAATGAGAAAACAATTTATTAATTACATTATTGCTATGACAAAAAAACAGCCAGACCTAGTAGCTAGTGCTATTTATGACATGGCAGACATCCCTAACGCTATTGATGATGACCAATTTGCAGAAGATGTTGAATATCTTTTATTTAAGTATTACGATCGGCCTTTTAATGAGGTACGTATTGGTGAAGCCATTAATGATATTTTCTCCACGGCTCACCGATATGAAATTCAAATTTATAAAGAGTACACAATGCTTGCCAAAGCTATTATTACTCTTGAAAGCGTAGTGGAACATCTTGATCCAGAGCTTAGTATTGTTGAAGTAGCGGAGCCTTACGGAAAGATGCTGGCAAAAGAAAGATTGAATCCGAAAACAAAGGTAAGTGAATGGCTTAAAGAAGGCCAAAAACAAAAAGAATACTTATTAGACATTCCACGCGAGTTACGCGCTGCTCTTGAAAAATTAAACAACAGCCATGTTGGTGTGGAAATGAAAATCCCAAAAATCAATATCTTTCTTAATAAATTAGACAGAATCAGTAACCGCCTTTCCTTTAGTATAATCTTGTTAGCATTCAGCATTATTATGGTTGGATTAATTATTGGATCTACTTTCGGCGATTCGTCCTCACCGCTTGTCCGTTTGCCTGTCATTGAAATCAGTTTTATAGCTACATTTTTAATGTTTCTTTGGCTTTTATACGCCATATTTAAATCAGGGAGGTTTTAGCTATTAAGAAAAGCGCAAGCGCCTTGCTCACGAGCGACAAGTCCTGGAGGGGCGGCATATGGAAAGCTGATCTTTGCTTTCTATTGACGAACCGAAGGAATCTCGAGCGAGTAGGCGCTGGAGCTATGTAAAACGCAAATATTTATAATTTCTTACCTATTTAAAAAGGAAAGCCAGCATATAGTTAAGCAGGCTTTCCTTTTAATTAATTATCTTTATCTGTTTCAATAGGGAGATCATCATACGTTATCCAATCACTCCAGCTTCCGGCATATAGTCTCGCATTTTCATGCCCTGCTTCTTTTAAAGCAAGTACATTCACACAAGCAGTTACCCCTGAGCCGCAATAGGAAAAAATATCATCTTCTTTAGGCAGATCTTTAAAATACGTCTTTAATTTATTACTATCTTTCCACTTTCCACTTTCATCCAGCACGTTCTTCCAAAAATAATGGCGTGCTCCTGGGATATGCCCAGCAATACCATCTACATTGTCACGTTTTCCTTTAAAACGATCTTTATCTCTTGCATCGATAAGAGCAGCAGTCTTATCTTGCAGTACCAGCTTTACTTCTTCTAAATGAACGAGCAAATGCGGCTCGATTTCGGGCAGAAATACTTTTGGTTCATAGGTTGGTATGTGCTGTTCTACCGGTCTTTTTTCTTCCTTCCATATAGAGAATGGCCGGTCTAACACATAAACATCTTTATGCCCCAAATACATAAGCATCCACCAAAACCTGGCTGCCATTGCACCACCTTGATCATCATACGCTACTACTTTAGTGCTTTTGTCTATGCCACAATTAGAAAGTTTTTCCGCAAAGTCATTCATATCTGGCAGCGGGTGGCGGCCTCCATGATTTTCTTCTTCAGCAGACATATCCATTTCCAAATCAAAATAAACTGCTCCTGGGATATGCCCTTCTTTATAGAGGTCCCTTCCTTTATATGGAGCATCTAAATGAAAACGACAATCCACTACTCTATATTCCTTTTTGTTCAACTGTTGTTCTAGCCACCCTGAAGTTACAAGATAACGCATTGTTCCCCCTCCTGTCCTAGATAAGTCACATCAGCTCTAAAAAGTTTTATAGCAATTTTATTTTAATTGGTTTGTTATTCCTGTCAAAATGTAATCAATAGACTGTATCATTTCACGGAACCTTTTTTCTTTCGTATCAATTTGAAAGGCTAGCACAGAAGAAATAAGCAGATTTTCATGGGTATCGTCCATTTGTTTTATATAAAAATAATCAGGCTTGTCTTCTAATATCCATTGTTCCGCTAAAGGCTTCCACTCATCAGCACATGCTTTAACTTTATCAGCAAAAGGCTTCACACATTCATAAAAATCAGGAGTAGTCTCCTTTTCTTCTTTTATTCTCACAAAGGACTGCAATGCTTCATTGTTAAGCTTTCTCAGTTCCTCCGTCCGCTTATAAAGTTTGTTTTTCATCTCTTGGTGCATATTATTATCTGGGCCCCCTTTTTATTTATCTTACCAGCAGGGACTAGGCTTATCAAATAATACAAAACATAGAAATAATACTTACATGATTCTCATTGCAGACAGAATACTAGTTAAAACCCGTTTATCTTTTTTAGTCTGTTTCGGCAGTTCAGTCATTGCCCAAGTTTCCTTTTTGTCTTCTAGTTTATACAATCTGTCCTCAATTTTTTGCAGTTGCTTACTAACAGATCTTACCTCTTTTCGATGTTCCATTAATTGAAAGGATACAATGTCATCAGCTTTACTTGAAACCAACCTTTCTAATATTTTTATCTTATCTTCCATATCCGTTATTTTCTCCGTAAGAACGTTTGTAGTGACAGGAGGTTCTTTTTTTGTACTTGTGGAAACGAGCTGGCGGTTTTGTTCTTTAATTTCATTAAATAAAGGGAGGTGTTTTTCTTCAAAACAGTAGTGGCCGTATTGATTAACTGAATAAGGAATGTCGTGCTTTTTCACCCATTTTAAAACGGTCCCGGCAGAGACATTTAATTGATCCGCCACATCTTTTGTTTTATATAAATTCTCTTTCATCCTTATCCTCCTTCATTTAGTAGGTTCTTATGATTTCGTAGTAAAGGAGGGAATACCCTGCTGCTGTGACAGAACTAGTGTTGTTTCGAGTAAGAAAACAGAAATTATCTTTTTTTCTACATAACCTCCTTTTTAGATAGAATAAACCCTGTAAAAGTGGGGAAATTAAGCGTCAAGGAGGGTATGTAATGACGAAAAAGAGCGACGAAAAAAAGCGTAATCAACATAATACGGAAAAGCGAAATGTTGGTTATGGAGATAAAAAATTAAAAGGTCCGAATGAACCAAAAACGTGAAAAAAGCTCCGGTCAGCCGGAGCTTTTTTTATTCTTCATCTTCGGTATTGTCATGCAGTCGTTGAGCAACCGTTTCTGGCTGAATAGCAGAAAGAAGGACATGATCGCTATCAGCTAAAATAATACTTCTCGTTTTTCTGCCGTTCGTTACATCAATAAGCATTTTTCTTTCTCTTGCTTCCTGAATGAGACGTTTAGTTGGAGCAGAATCAGAGCTGACAATAGATACAATTCTTTCTGGTGGCATCATATTTCCAAATCCAAGATTAACCGGCTTATCACTCATTATATCCCTCACTTTCTCTTCCGTACTTATCGTAACATGACCATACCCATGATTGTCCAATTTAAGTACATCTTAATACTTTCATCCTGTTCTTTAACTTAATAATATGTGCTAATATATAGGGATGACAAATGTTTAAGAAAAGCGCAAGCGCCTTGCTCACGAGCGACATGTCCTGGAGGGGCGGCATATGGAAAGCTGATCTTTACTTTCCATTGACGAACCGAAGGAATCTCGAGCGAGTAGGCGCTTGCGCTAGACATGTAAAACGCCAACTATTTATAATTTCTTACCTTATTAGAAAAACTTGGGTTTCCGCCAAGTCCAAATGGCGAAAGTTATCGTTTTGCTTATACTTTGATCCTTTTACAAAGTTAAACATTTCTAAAGTATAAAAAAAGGAAGTGTCGAGAGATGGCCTTTCGTTATCCCAGCGGAAAAAAATATGCAGCTTCCTCTGCTTCTACCATAAGCTCCACTAATAAAAGCTTTGGAAACAGAGGTATGTCTTTAGAACAAGATTTAAATGAAACGAATATATATTATCAATCGACAGGTCAATGTGTAATACACAAAAAGCCAACCCCTGTCCAAATTGTCAACGTTGATTATCCAAAAAGGAGTGCTGCCAAAATAACCGAAGCATACTTTAAGCAGCCTTCCACCACAGATTATAATGGTATTTACCGGGGAAAATATATAGATTTTGAAGCAAAAGAAACGAGAAATAAGACGTCTTTTCCATTTAACAATATTCATGTTCATCAAGCTGAACATATGAAAGCCGTCATGAAACACGAAGGGATTGCCTTTCTTATTATCCGTTTTTCTAAACATAATCAAACATACCTTTATGATGCTTCTCATTTTAGCTGGTGGTATTTTGAACAATCCGACAGAAAGTCAATCCCTAAAGACGATATTGAAAGGAACGGACATTTAATTCCAGAAGGCTATATCCCCCGTTTAGACTATCTTTCCACGATCGATAAAATTTATTTTTAGGTGTAACCTTTTTTTTGAATACACGTCTAATGATACGCATGTTAGAGAGCATAACCGAACATGCAAGCGGCATCTATAGAAAGGAAGAATTCGAAAAATGAGCGACAATTACCGTTCAAGACAAGAAAGACGCAAAGCACAAGAATCTGCAAAGCGCAACTATAAAAAATCAAATAAAGGAAAACAACCTAAACGTTCCATCTGGCGTAAAGTCTTTATTTCATTCATTATAGCAGGAATTGTCATACTAACTGCAGGAACAATTACAGCCGCTGCTATAATCAGCAAAGCTCCTGCACTTGATCCAGATGAACTTGTTTTCGCACAAGCTGCTGAAATTTATGATCAAAATGGAGAAGAAATCACAAGACTGCAAGCAGGAGAAAACAGAGATTTAATTGATATCAATGAACTCCCTGAGCATGCTAAAGCTGCTTTTGTAGCGATTGAGGATGTACGCTATTATCATCACTTTGGGATAGACGTCCGCCGTGTGTTTGGTGCACTCGCTGCAAATATTACAGGCGGTTTTGGGGCAGAAGGAGCAAGTACGATAACGCAGCAAGTTGTAAAAAATGCATTTTTATCCACGGATAAAACCATCACTAGAAAAGTTCAAGAACAGTACCTTGCTATACGTCTTGAGCAGCAATACAGCAAAAATCAAATACTCGAAATGTATTTAAATCTAATTTATTTTAATCAAGGTGCTTACGGGATTGGCGAAGCATCTAAGATTTATTTTAATAAATCGGATATTACAGAGCTTACTATTGAAGATGCAGCTTTATTAGCAGCGATTCCACGAAGACCAAGTTATTACGATCCTACTCAAAACCCAGATGCAGCACAAGACCGGCGCGATCGAGTGATAGATTTGATGGCAGAACATAACTTTATTTCCGACGAAGACGCGCAGCAAGCTAAAAATGTTTCAGTAGAAGAACAGCTTGATTTTTCACCTACCGAAGAAGGCGTCGTTTACGACTCTTTCATTACTCAAGTCCAAAATGAACTTGAAGAAGTGGATGGAATTACGTCTTCTGATATTTATTCGAGCGGCCTCAAGGTACACACAACCTTAGATACAAATGCTCAAGATTTTGCAGAAGAAGTAATACAAACAAATCAGCATATTAACAACTATCCAGAAAGTGATGATTTTCAAGTCGGGTTTACTCTGCTTGATACCCAGACCGGTGCTATAAAAGCGATGGTGGGAAATCGTCAAAGCCAGGACGTAGCTAGAGGGCTGAACTACGCTGCCCATTCCAATGCCCAGCCAGGTTCTACTATCAAACCATTATTGGATTATGGCCCTGCCATTGAACATAACGAGTGGTCCACGTATCATCAATTAGAAGATGCACCTCATCAGTATTCAAACGGGCAAGAAATTACGAACTACTCTGGGAATTATGCAGGAAATGTTAGTATGCGTGAAGCTCTTGTTCGCTCCTTAAACATTCCTGCTGTTAAAGCCCTTCAGCAAACAGGTTTAAAAGAAGCTGGTGATTTTGTTCGCGGACTAGGTTTTCCGATAGATGAAGTAAACGAAGCAGCAGCACTTGGTGGAGTCAACCAAGGTGTATCCAGCCTTGACATGGCTGGCGCATATGCAGCTTTTGGTAACAACGGACAGTATTCAGAACCGTATGCTGTTAGAAAGATTGAATTTCCAGATGGGCGTGAAATCAATTTAGAACCAGAATCTACTTCTGCCATGAGTGATTACACAGCTTATATGATTACTGATATGTTGAAAGATGTTCTAACAGACAGCAGAGGTACAGGTCGTGCAGCTAATATTCCCGGTTTACCTGTAGCCGGAAAAACAGGAACGACCAACTTCACAGATAAAGAGCATCAACAATTTAACATACCGTCAGGAGGTGACCCTGATGTATGGTTTACCGGATATACCACGCAGTATACGGCTTCTGTATGGACAGGATTTAGCGGAAGAAGAGGGGAAAATTATCTTATTAATGGGGAAAGTGATATTGCTAAAGAAATTTTCCGGCTTATCATGGGAAATGTATCAGAAGAAATAGACACTCCTGATTTTGAAAAACCGGATTCTGTCGAAGAAATACAAATTGAAAAAGGTACTGGAAAACGGGCAAGTCCGTTTACACCTTCTTCAGAGACTATCACAGAACTCTTTGTAAAAGGAACAGGTCCTGAAGATGTATCTGAAGAGTTTACAACCCCAAATGAAATAAATGGATTAAATGCAGTATATAATGAAGAAGCAGATGAGATACAATTAAGCTGGAATTATGATGAAGACGAATTAGAGGGCAGAGCCTTTGAAATTGAACACCGAGTGGGTGATGGCGAATATCAATCAATCAGCAGCCAGACTGAAATGACCTATTCTCTTTCAAATCCTGCAAAAGGAAATACTCATCAATTTAGAGTCACAGTCATTAATCAGGAAGGTCCAGATGATTCCAGTGATTCAGCAGAAGTCCAGGTGAACGTGCCTGATCCAGATGAAGATTCAGATGAACAATCAGATGATAACGAAGAACAGAACGAGGAAGAAGATTTGCCTGAGGATTTACCGAATGGAAACGGGAACGGTAATGGCGACGGGAACGATAATGGGAATGGAAACGGTGACGGCGACGGGAACGGCAATGGCAATGGCAATGGCAATGGTGAAGAGAATAATGAAAACAATGAGGATCAAACAGAAGAACCTCCACAAGATGAAGAGAACGACGAAAATAATGAAAATAATAATGAAGAAAATGAGGAAGCCACTCCTTCTGATAATGATGAGGAAGATGATGACTAATAAGTAAAAACCACCGGCTTAAGCTTATAAATGGCTTAGCCGGTGGTTTTTAACTTGTTACGTATATCAGTTTAAAAGACCTTCCTTTATAAATCTGTATTCCTCTTCTAATTCTTTTCTTCTTGACGTATCAAACATCCAAGCTGCCCGTTCTGTTTCTTTGCGGGCTTCAATTTCGAGCATATTTTTTCCTGCCTCATTTAATTCTTTAATGTAAGCTCTAATACGCTTGCATGCTTCACTTTCAAAATGATTTAGGAGCTCATTCGTTTCTCTTTGAACCTCGCCTGTCACTTTTTCTTTTAATGTTATTACTTTTTTATTTTCAAAGAAATCTTTATTTGAGTGATACATATCCATTAATGGTCCCTTATTAAAATTTACATCATCATATGTCAAGATCTTATCACTTAGATCGACGTTGAGCGAAGGAGGAATGATGTGCAATGTTTTCTCAGATTCTGTTTCCAAAAAAGATTGAATATAAAAGTGCATCTTTCTTTTTAATTGTTCCTCTATTCTAATGAGGATTGTTTCTTGCTCCTGCGAGATATATTTTCGCGCAAAACCTTCTAATTCTTGAATGGCACCATTCAATTGACTTTTTTGCTGCTTTTTTGTTGAACCCGCCACTGTAGAAGGATTAACAGCGTGGGGAAAGTAATCTTGTACAATAAAAGCTGTTCTTTCTTTTAAAAAGGCACATTGCTGTTGGATTTCTTCTTCTAAAGAAGGCAATAAAAACTGTAAGTTAAAGTCACTTAGCTTTTGTAAAAATCTTTTTACCAAAGCTTCACGCTCATTCAATCGCAGCTTTAGATCCTCTTCATCGTTTGTAAAAGTGTTTAAAATTTGATGAGTCTGATCATAAATATTTTCCCATAGAGAGCGTATCTTTTTAAGATGCAGTACTTTTAGCTGGTCCCATGTCGAACGTGAAAACGTTTCTTCAAAGGCCAAAAAAGCTTGTCCTGTTTTGGTTTCTTCCCCTTGGTGCTGCTTTACTTTTAAACCTTCTTTACTAGACAAAGCAAATAAACGAGGTTCTGTAATTCCATTTTTACGTAACTGCTCATTCACATGATTGGTTACACCGTTTAACTCGAATGGCGTCGCTGCAAGATCAGCTGCATTAATAATAAAAAACAGCTTATCCGTTTCAAAGTTTTCGTTTGCTCGTCCGATCTGCTGCAAAAATACTTGATCTGCTTTAGAAAAAGCGTGGTTATAATAGGTTAAATAGAAAATAGCATCAGAACGCTTTAACTGTTCAAATGCGACATTAGTATGTCTGCCATGAATAGAATTTACTCCGGGAGTATCAACTAGCTCCAAGCCTTTTTTCGTCCAATCACAGTCAAAATAAATAACGACTTCTTTGATCATACAAGCTCTATCTTCCTTCGCTACCCACTCTTTCAGTTCTTCTAAAGTAGTTGTTATAAAGGTTCCTGGCTGTATAGTTCGTTTTCTAATACTTTGCTGCAACGTATAAAGGTAATCTGCGTACATTCTTTGATATCCATTTAAAAGCTGATTGTTCGGTTTTTTCCATTGTTCAATGGATGAAAAGTCGATCTGTATAGAAAGCTCTCGTGCAGCTGCTTTTATTTCTTTATCTAAAAACTCTTCATCTTTCACATAAATAATGACCGTTTTATGAGGGTGTGTTTCACTGCTTTTCTTCACTCTATTAACAGCTGCTGTCGTAGGATGTGGAGAAACTGGTAAAATATCTTCTCCTAGCATCGCATTAATAAAGCTGGATTTACCAGCACTAAATGCGCCAAACAATGAAATAACGGCCGAATTATTATTATATTGATCGACTAGTTCATTTAATTGCTCTTTCTCTTCTGTGAAAATCTTTCTTGATTGAAAACGTTCCAAATATTGTTGAAGATGTTCCATAAAAGAATCATCTACCGTAATGTTTTTCTCTGGTATAGAGGAATAAACTGCTTCTGCACCAATAACACTTTCATCTTCTTGTACAATAGGAATGTCTAGTGTTTGAGCGTCAGGATATTCTTTCATTGCTGTCTGCTGCAGCAAGTCTGAAAAGTTTGCTGCCATTTTTCTATTGCTTAACCAATCCTTAAGCTCAATCAATTGAAGATCATAGCTTCTTTCTACTGATTTCCACATTTCCCACGCTTCTTTCCATTGGTCAGATGAGTGAAGCTTTGTTTCTAATTCATTTTTTTGCTGCATATATTTTCTTTTGATTGATTCTTCGTATTGTGAAAATAATTCATTCGTGTTTGTCTTTATCATTTTAACAATCTCATCTGTCACTTTTTTTGTATACGTATATACAAAATTTCGATCCATTTCAGACGTAGTCGCATAGGCTAGCAAAAGGGATTCGTCAACTGTAAATGAAAGTTTCTGTACATTTTTTTCATACATTGCAGGTTCGTCTAAAAAAGATGTATCTGCTTGAAGAAGCAAATTTCTTATATGAAATAACAGCTGTGTTTTTACTTTTTCATTCAGTTCATCTAACAATAATTGCATTCGATGCTGTTTTTCGGCTTCTGTTTTTCTTTTAGAAAAAAACATACCGACTTTAAAATTTTTTTGATTGCTCTCAAGCCAAGATTGCGCTTTTTCTGTGGTTGTATATGGAAAAAGGATAACATTTTTAAACAATTGATTTCTTTCTTTGTATACTGCTTGAATAACTTCCTGTTTTTCTTCTTCAATAGTTAAAAGGGTTTGCTGCCATTGATCACTCTTTCTCGCATCCTCGGGGTTAATCCCCTTTTCATCCATTTCCTTTTCCCATTCTGTATACTTTTCGTGCTTTTCCTCCTCCACTCTTTCCATTAGTTGATATACAGCAGCGTTTTCAAGCATTATCATACTTTGCTCTTTTAGCGAGCTGCTGTTATAGATAATTGCTTTTATATATGTTTCTAGTTCTTCATATTGATTAAAAGGATGTTCTTCATGTTTCATCGATGTAAAGAATACTTGTACAGGTTTTATTTCATATTTAGCTAGCATGCTGCGAACTGCATTTTCAAAAGATTGAAGCGTTAATTCCTTATCATCGTGTTTATCAATTTGATTGATTACTAGAATAATAGGTTTGTTTTCACCAGCTAATTTTTTTAAAAACTCGATATTTGTTTCCGACTGCACGTGATTATAATCGGAAACATACACAATCAAATCTGTTGTATACAACTGTTCTGTCGTAACAAGCTGATGGTTGGGATCAGTAGAATCTACTCCAGGGGTGTCAAGAATTTTTCCGTGTTCCGTCAAAAATGGCAAAGGTGCAAAAAGATTTATCGAATGAATGCCCTCTCCATCCATTCCCCATTTTTTTGCTTGATTCCAGGGAATTTCTTGCTCCCATGTCTCTACCTCTCCTGTCGAATTTGTTACTTCTAACTTAACCGATCCATTTTGAATAGCTATAATATTTGCACTGGTAGGTATGGGACTAGTTGGTAGCATTTCACTGCCTAAAAGACGGTTCAGCAATGTAGATTTCCCTGCAGAAAAATGGCCGCAAAAAGCTACTTCAAACGAAGATTCTTCTATTTTTTTATTTAAACGACTGATCCGTTTTTGATCTTCCGGGTGAAAAGGAAGGTTTTCTAGCGATGACGTCAAAGTCTTTGTTTGTGTTTCCGTCATATGTTTTCCTCTCTTTTTAATATAGTTTATCTGCTACGTTGTTCCTTCATTTTTACGACAGCAAATTGCTTTTTACTTTCACTAAATAACTCTTTTAACTGCACAAAACTGTGATAATGATCTGGTGTCTCTAATAAAAATGCAAGCCTTTCT
The DNA here is from genome assembly GCF_009765375.1 of Alteribacillus sp. YIM 98480. Lineage (GTDB taxonomy): Bacteria > Bacillota > Bacilli > Bacillales > Marinococcaceae > Alteribacillus. The sequence continues at coordinate 337,127 of NZ_VTOK01000002.1, read as the reverse complement.
CCTGCATTTACAGGAGCCTTAGGTAATTTATGCGCTGCTTTTTTAACATCTTGCCGCGCCGCAGCAGGAACTTTTCTTCGGTTCATCCACCATATCGCGTTCATTAAAGAAGCAATATGCTTAATCATTAATGATTTCGCATCTTTTCTGTTACGTTCTTCATATAAAGAGTTTAACATTTTTAAATCGTTTTCCCATTCTTTTTGAATAATTGGTATATATTTTAAAGGATTATTCCACGGAGGTGATGCTAATTTATCGTTGTGCCATAATATTTCCGCCATAAAAGGAATATAAAGAATACTCTCTTTAGCAATATCCTCATCTGTTAAAGAAACTGTAGCTTGAGAAGTATAAAACGGTTCTTTTGCTAGTTCTTTTGGAATGACAAGCTCAACCATGACGAGCCTCCTGCTTTTTCATTCTCTTTTGCCCTTCTCTGCACATATCAAGCAGCGGACATATATGACATTGCGGAGATTTGGCCTTACAATGATAACGCCCAAAAAAAATTAACCGGTGGTGTGTTTGTGCCCATTGTTCTTTCGGAATTTTTTTCATTAACGTTTCTTCTACTTCACGAACGTTATCTTTCCAACGGCATATACCCAAACGTTTTGACACTCTTTCTACATGAGTATCTACAGCAATAGCAGGTGTATGAAATGCAACCGAAGCTACTACATTGGCGGTCTTACGGCCTACTCCTGCCAAACTCATCAGTTCTTCGCGAGTTTGTGGGACTTTGCCGTTATATTGTTCGATTAAAGACTGAGATAGTTTTTTTATATTTTTTGCTTTATTGCGGTATAATCCAATCGAGCGTATATCTTGTTCTAGCTCTTCCTGACTTACTTCTACATAGTCTTCTGGCTTTTTATATTTTTCAAAAAGACCAGGAGTAACTTTGTTTACAAGGGCATCTGTACATTGAGCAGACAGCACAACAGCAATAAGAAGTTCAAATGGATTCGTATGTGTTAATTCGCATTCTGCTTCAGGAAACATATCTCCTATATGCAAAAGAGCCTCTTGAACTTGTGTTTTTGTTAACATTTCTTTTTTCTCCTTTTTTAAGATTCATCAAGCCAGTTAATATTAGGATATTGCGGCAAAGTTCCTTTCCCTTTTCCAGTCGACCGTTTCCCTTTTTGGTACTGCCTGAATTTATCGCCATGCATTTTTGCTTCTTGTGATGACTTTATTCCGTTTTTATGCCATTCGTGTAAAATTCGGTCTATGTAGCGAAGATTGAGCTTTCCTGAGATCACAGCTTCACGCAGCGCTGTTTTTATTAACTCTGGTTTGTGTTTATCTTGGTCCAGCCATACTTTTATCGTTTCGTATTCCATTGGGGACAATGGCCGCGAGAATTCTTCTTCAAATATTTCATATAGTTTTCCGTCTTCGTTAACTGCACTCTCGTTTTCATTTTCATGAAACATCTCCTGAATAATTCGTTCATAAAGCGGGGTAAGAGAATAAGTTTCATACATTACTTGGTCTTCATCTTGATTATCTTCCATTCGTAAAAAGTCTTTTTTTATCAAAGAACGCAATAATTCAGAGCATTCCTTGTCTGTAATAGACATACGTTCGGATAATTCAACCGGAGTAGGGAAAGGATGATTATCTTCTATGAAGCGATGTATATGAAGTAATAGCATCATTTCCGTTTCTTTTATTCCAAGCTTGGCATAATAATCAAGTAACAGTTTGGAGATGGAAGAGTGACCGTACTGCATTAGTGCAACAATTTGTGACCGCTCCATTTTTTTCTCTCCTTTCCTTACTCTAAATTAATAGAAAACCCCCCAATAAGGGGGGAGATGTTCTGAAGTATTAAGGATACAACCGATTGAGTAAACGAGGAAACGGAATGGTCTCCCTCACGTGCTCTACTCCAGCTATCCATGCAACGGTTCTTTCAAGACCTAAACCAAATCCAGAGTGTGGAACAGAACCATACTGCCGCAGCTCTAGATACCAGCGGTAAGCCTCTTCTGAAAGATTATGCTCTTTGTAACGCTGCTTCATCAGCTCTAAATCATCAATGCGCTGACTGCCGCCAATTATTTCACCATAACCTTCTGGTGCAATTAAATCAGCACAAAGAGCAACATTTTCTCTATCAGGGTCTGGTTTCATATAAAATGCTTTAATGTCTAGTGGATAGTGTGTGATAAAAACTGGTTTATCAAATTTTTCTGCAATTGCTGTTTCATGAGGTGCACCAAAATCTTCTCCCCACGTAATCTCATGCCCTTCTTTTTGAAGCATTTCAACTGCTTTATCATACGTAATTCTAGGAAAAGGAGCTTGAACTTTTTCTAAAATGCTGGTATCCCGTCCTATTGCATTAAATTCAAGCTGACATTTTTCTAATACGGACTGAACAACGTGAGTAACATATTGTTCTTGTATAACTAAACTCTCATTATGATCAACAAATGCCATTTCCGGTTCTATCATCCAAAATTCAATTAAGTGCCGTCTCGTTTTGGATTTTTCAGCACGGAACGTCGGACCAAAGGAAAACACTCGATTAAATGCCATTGCAGCAGCTTCCATGTAGAGCTGGCCGGATTGAGATAAGTATGCATCTTCATCAAAATATTTCGTATGAAATAAATTGGTAGTACCTTCTGCAGAACTTCCTGTTAAAATAGGCGGGTCTACTTTAATAAACCCTTCCTTCTTAAAAAATTCATACGTTGCATTTATAATTTCATTTCTAATTCTTAAAATAGCATGTTGTTTTTTAGATCTAATCCATAGATGTCTATGGTCCATTAGAAACTCGGTGCCATGTTCTTTAGGAGTAATCGGATAATCTGTTGCTTCATGTATTACTTCTAAAGAACTCACTTGCAGCTCATAGCCGGAAGGAGAACGTTCATCTTCTTGGACTGTTCCTTCTACATAAACAGAACTTTCCTGAGGAAGGTTTTTCGCCGTTTGAAACAACTTTTCATCTACTTCACTTTTTACAATGACACCTTGTATATAGCCAGTTCCATCTCGCAGCTGCAAAAAAGCAATTTTACCACTTGACCGCTTATTTGCGATCCAACCGCCAATACGAACCTTCTCTCCTTTATGATTGCCTATATGTTGAATAGTCGTTTTCAATAGAATATTCCTCCTTCAAAAAAGGCTATGCTAACAAGCTCTATTATACCGTTCTTGAAAAAGCACCGTCAACGAAGCGTTCTCCGGCTGCGATATCTATCTATGAAGAATGATTATTTATGAATCGTTCCATTCTTTCCAACGCACTTTCCAATAAGTCAAGAGAAGTGGCATAAGACAAACGAATGTTGTCTGGTGAACCAAAGCCGCTGCCTGGTACGACTGCAACTTTCTCTTCTTCTAAAAGAGTTTTCACCCAGTCATCTACAGAGGAAAAACCACAAGAGCTGGCTGCTTCTTTCACATTAGGAAAAAGATAAAATGCACCCTTAGGTTTTACACATGACACACCTGGAATTTGTACAAGTTTTTCATAAACACGGTCAAGACGTTCTTCAAATGCTTGACGCATTTTTTCAACAGAGCCATCTTCTTTCGTGTATGCCGCAATAGCTCCATATTGAGAGCTCGCAGTAGGGTTTGAAGTTGAATGGCTTGCTAAACTGGTCATTGCTTTAATTAACTCTTCGTTCCCTGCTGCGTAACCGATTCTCCATCCTGTCATGGAATGAGATTTTGAGACACCATTAATTACTACAGTTTGATCTTTTAGCTGCTGTGAAACTTGAGCTATCGAATGATGAACAACATCTCCATAAATTAACTTTTCATAAATTTCATCAGAGACAACGAGCAGATTATTATTTAAAGCTGTTTCACCTATTTTTTCTAATTCTTCTTTGCTGTACATATTTCCAGTTGGGTTACTTGGAGAATTAATGATTACTGCTTTCGTTTTATTGTTTACTGCACTTTGAAGTTGTTCTGGAGTAATTTTAAAATCATTTTCTTCTAGTCCGTCTACATATACAGGGTTACCACCAGCCAGTTTGACTTGCTCTGGATAACTTACCCAATAAGGAGTAGGTATTATTACTTCATCGTTTTCATCAAGCAAAGCTTGAAAAAGGGTATATAATACATGTTTTGCGCCTGTCCCGACCATAATTTCATCTTGGGAATAATCAAGGGCCTGGTCTTTTTTGAATTTGTCTATTACCGCATCTTTTAGTTCCGGTAACCCTCCAGAAGGTGTATATTTTGTATGGCCTTCTCTCATTGATGCAGCAGCAGCTTCAATTATGTAAGAAGGAGTATTAAAGTCAGGCTCACCTGCTCCAAGTCCAATCACATCATGTCCTTCTGCTTTCAGGGCCTTTGCCTTTGCCGTAATCGCCAACGTAGAAGAAGGCGTAAGGGTAGATACTCGTTTAGATAATTGCATCAGTTGTTTTCCTCCTTGGGTTAATTAAGAAGTCTAAAATTCGGCTCTTTTTTAAAAATATTCGCCAAAACTATACATTTTTATGTTTCTCATTTTCATACAATAAAGTCAGTTTATAAAAATGCCGCAGGTAATTCAAGGTCCGTTTTCTCTCATTACGTTCCTAGAACTGTATTAAACGTCTCTCTCGTTTACAGTAGAGGATGTTTTTTAAGATTGCTTCATACTATACCTTTTTATAAACTCACCATTCTTTAATTTCATATAATAAAAATGAAGACGGCCATCTTTTTCAAAAGTAGCTTCGTAAACCGGCTCTCCATTTTCATATCCAGGCTTTACACTTCTAACCTTTTGCAGCTCAAATCGTTCCTTCACGACATTTTCAGCTTGCGATCGTTCAAAACTATCTTGTTTGAGCACTCTCTCTCTTATTTCTTCGTCTTGATAGAATACCCATTCAGCTTCCCCGTTTGCATTCATGGTTTCTGCAGTATAAACCGCTTCATTTCCAAAAAAATAACTTACATTGTTAACAGCGGTGATATCATCTTCAACAAGCAGCGCCCGTTCAGCATTATCTAGCTCTTCAGCCAAAGAAGAGCGGGCAGAGAAAAAAATGATTGCCATAACGCCTAATATGATAATGATACCAAGTCCTGCTGCTCCAACAATCAAACGCTGCATTAATTGTCTTCCTTTCTCCTTTTGTTTAGGAAACTGCTTTCTAGATCTTTAAAACATTCATTTGCTTCATACACAATTTTCTCTTCATCCAGGGTGAGGAGTTCTTTATCTTTCATAAGCTGCTTTCCATCTACATAAACATCTGTGACGTCCTGGCCAGACGCAGAGTATATCAAATGGGAAAGTAAATTATCTTCAGGCTGTAAATGCAACGAAGACATATCGAGCATAATGAAATCGGCAGGAGAACCAGCTTGAAGAAGACCGTGTTCTGCAAAGCCAAGAGATCTAGCCCCTTGCAGTGTACCCATTTCCAATATTTGTTCAGCCGAAACAATATCTGGATTCCTGTTAACTCCTTTTTGCAGAAGAGCTGCTGTTCTCATTTCTTGAAACATATCTAAATTATTGTTTGAAGCAGTACTATCTGTACCAAGTGATACTGAAATCCCCTTTTCTAACATGTTCGGAATAGGAGCTGTTCCTGATCCTAGTTTTGCATTACTCATTGGATTATGGGAAACAGTAATCATACCGTCTTTTAACAGATCCAGCTCTTCATCAGTCACGTGAACGACATGAGTTAAGATGGCTTTTTTATTAAAAAAGCCAAGTTCATTCAAGTGATGAAGTGGAGACTTACCATATTGTTGTTTATGGTTTTTCACTTCTTCTATTGTTTCAGCTAAATGAGTGCCTAATGGGAGCTGATGATAATGAGCTTGTGAAATAACTGCTTCTAAAAAATCTGGTGGACAAGTGTAAGGTGCGTGAGGAAACAGCATGCCTTTCACTCTTCCTTTTCCATTTTCATTCCAATGTTTTGCTAGTTCACAAGCTTCATTAAGTTTTGATTGCTGCTCTTTTTTAGTACCTATCCCTATCATGCCGCGGCTTAACACTGCTTTCATGCCAGCATCCATTGTTAATTCAAATACCTCATTCATATGTAAGTGATACATATCCAAAAAAGCAACTGTACCCGACTTAATCATTTCTGCTAATGCTAGCGAAGTACCGGCCTGCACTTTTCGTTTATCTAGCAATCCTTCACGCGGCCAAATTTCTTTTTCCAGCCAAGTTTTTAACGGAACATCATCACTAACACCGCGTAAAAGAGACATAGGAGTGTGTGCATGTGTATTATATAATCCTGGCAGCAGCAGTTTTCCGTTCTGATTAAAAACTGGCAAGCCTTTTCTTAACGCATCCGGTAAAGGGTTTTGTCCGATATCTTGAATTAATCCGTTTTTAATCACAAGGTACATGTCTTTTTGAAACCTATCAATAGGATCTGTTGTCATGATTTGAACATGATTGAGAATATATTGGTCCACGGTCTGTCACTCCTGTCTTCTCCACTTAATCGTCTAGAAAAGCTGCAATGTCATTTAATACGAAGTCTACAGGTTTATGTACAACCGGCAGGTTTGGAAGGGATTGAATAAAATGCATCCCATATTTTGATTGCAAAATTCTTTTGTCAAGTACAATAACCACCCCTTTATCATTTTGATGTCTGATAAGCCTTCCAAAACCTTGTTTGAAACGCAATACTGCTTGTGGAAGTGACATTTCTCTGAAAGGGTTTCCGCCAGCAGATTTGATTTTTTCCATTCTCGCTTGAGCAACAGGTTCATTAGGAGGAGAAAATGGAAGTCTAACAATAACCAAACAGCTTAAATCCTGTCCTGGGATATCAATCCCTTCCCAAAAAGCATTCGTTCCTAGCAAAATCGCATTATCATATTGTTTGAAAGCCTTTAACAGCTTTAACCTGCTTCCGCTTTTGAGCCCTTGACCTATCACAACAAAATTACTAGCTTCATCCCACTTTCTTAATTGATAATACGTTTTTTTCAGCATATCAAATGAAGTAAACAAAACCAGCATTTTTCCTTCAGTAACAGAGGCAGCTTGATATATGAATTCTGCTGTTTGTACTATAAACTCTTTTTCACCATCTTTAATGGCTGGCATATCTTCTGGAATAAAAACTTTTGCTTTTTTGTCATATTCAAATGGAGAGGGGAGCTGAAGAACTGACGGAGCAAAGTCCATAAGTCCCCATTTTTCCATCACGTAGGTGAAAGAATTTTCAACAGTAAGTGCCGCTGATGTGAGAACTACACTATCTTTTTTGGCGAAAAAACGATCTGCTAACAGATCAGATACGTCAACCGGTCTAGCATACAAATAGGCAGCATTTGCAGCTCCTTTTTTATCAATTTCCATCCAATATACGTAGTTTTCGTCTTTTTCCATCAACAGTAAAAATAACTGATCACAAACGTCCTCTGCTTCTTTTACGGCTGCCTTAAAATCATACAGCAATCCGTACTCCAAAGACCCAGATGGTGTATGAGGTGATAAATACTGATAAAAAGAAAGCCATTCATCTGCTTCTTCTTCAAATAAAACAAGTACTCGTTTTAAAGAATCTTGAATGCCCTCCCAATAAGAAGACACTTCTATAGATGGATTATATCTAATAGATATTCTGCCTACATCGGTCTGATTGGGTTGGGCGGTTTTCATGCAAAATTGATGGAGCATCCTAAATAATTCATCAACTTCATACTTCAAAAGAGTAAAATGATCTTCTCTATACTGATACCAAAAAGAAGAAAAATGCTGGTGAACCGATTGTTCATAAACCATTAATCGTTGAAAATAACCGGTCTTATCCAATAAACCAAGTTTGTGAAAAATTTGCGTTAAATCAAAGTAGTTTACTTCTAAACCAAGATTTTTTGCAGCCAAATCCTCTAAATGGTGTGCTTCGTCTACAATAATATTTTTATAAGAGGGCAAGACACCCCTGTCTTTTGACAAATCTGAAAACAACAACGCATGATTGGTTATCAACAAATCAGCATGTTTGGCTTGTTCTCTTATTCGATTGTAATAATTTTTTGGGAACCAGGATGACGAAGCTTCTGAAAATGTCGTTTCATCACTCATCATTTTTTCCCAAAACGAACTGCTGCTTCCACCAGCAATATTAATTTCCTCTACATCCCCAGTATTTGTTTCTAGAATCCATATTAAAATTTGAGCCAAACCTAATACTTCCTCATATGTAGAAGGGGCAGTGTTTAATAGCTGTTTAAATTTTCTAAGACAGAGATAATGATTTCTGCCTTTTATTACTACTGCATTAAAATGAAATGGCAATATTTTTTTCAGCAAAGGAATTTCTTTTGCCATTAACTGCTCTTGGAGGTTAACAGTATGGGTAGAAACTACAACGCGGCGATCAGCTTCTTTAGAATAGAACAAAGCAGGTACTAAATAGGATAAACTTTTTCCAATACCTGTTCCTGCCTCTATCAGTAAATGTTCCCTCATCTGAAATGCTTTTTTTACTGCTTTTGCTATTTGGTCTTGTCCTTGTCTTGGCTCGTAACCCGCCCAGCTGCGTGATAACATACCTTCAGGAGAAAAGAAATCTTTTTCGCCTTGTATGTTATCTTTTAATGTTTGTTCCTTTTTCTGCAAAGGTTCTAGCCTTTTTATCGCTAAGCCTTTGTAGATTTCAATTCCGTCTTCTTTAGAAAGTGAATGCTGTTTTTTTAATGTATGTGCATGTTTTATTAAAGATCCAACATCACTATCCATGTGCACAGCTAATGAACAAAGAGATTTTAATGTGGGCACAGGCAAATGAAATAACTTCTTTTTCATATTCAACCATAAATAAGCAGTTACGATCGCGTCACTGTCGGCTTGATGGGGCCTGTCGTGATTTATATTTAACCAATCAGCCAGCTGCGATAATTGATAGCCTGGAGCAGTAGGATATAGAAATCGAGCGCACTCTACCGTATCAATTGTCGGGCCGTTGAATGGACGATATCCAGCTTGAATAAGTTCTTGATTAATAAAATTCAAATCAAATGGAACATTGTGAGCAATAAAATATGCATTTTCCAATAATTCGAGCAGCTCAGGGGCTATTTCTGAAAAGGAAGGGGCGTTTTTTACATCTTCATTGCTTATCCCTGTTAACTGTTTGATAAAAAACGGAATATGCTGAAAGGGGCGAACAAAAGTAGAAAAGGTTTGCTTCACCTGATTGTCTTCAATAACGGCAGCCCCAATTTGTATGATTTTATCACCTTTTTTTGGTGCATTTCCTGTTGTTTCTGTATCTATTACAACATACTTTTCAGACATTGTGTTCACCCCGGTGCGTCAAACTTTAAAATTTATTATATAGTAATATTCCATAAGGAAACCCCCGACTAGCAGTTCACTCCATCGGGGGCCGTTTTCTTACATGACTGTAGAAGAGGGCTCAAAGGAGAGCATCTGGGAAATTTGATTATTTTCATCCAACACTGCTACTTTAGGTTTGAACGTACGACAAGCTTCTTCTTTCATTAAACTGTATGCTATAATGATCACCTTGTCTCCAGGCTGTACCATACGAGCAGCTGCACCGTTTAAACAGATTACTCCGCTTCCTCTTTCCCCTGATATAACATATGTTTCCAAACGAGCACCATTATTATTATTGACGACTTGGACTTTTTCATTTTCAAGAAGATCCACAGCCTCCATTAAATTTTGGTCAATCGTTATACTGCCTACATAATTTAAATCAGCTTCTTTCACAGTAGCTCGGTGCAGTTTAGATTTCATCATAGTACGAAACATATTTATTGCCCCCTTCCATTTCATTGACATGAAGCAATATATTATCAATTAGCCGCGCTTTGGTAAATTGAACCGCCCCAGCAATAATAATTGATCCAGCAATTTTATCGATCGTTTTTAATTCAGGAAACGATAAAATTTGGGCATAATCAATAGGAGCGTCCGTATGTTTTTTTAAAAAAACATTCATTTCTTTTTCAAGCAGTTGTGAATCTGTGATTCCTTCTTCTATTCGGCGCATTACTCTTTGCAAACTTTCATAGAGAAAAGCAGCCTGCAACCGTTCTTTATCCGACAAATAAATATTGCGCGAACTTATGGCTAAACCATCTTCTTCTCTCATTGTTTCACAAGCCACAACATGAACAGGAATATTAAAATCTTTCACCAAGTTTTTAATAATGGCTACTTGCTGTGCATCCTTTTGTCCAAAATAAGCATTATTTGGCTGAACTAGCTGAAATAATTTTAAAACCACTGTTGCTACCCCGTTAAAATGCCCCGGCCGACTTTTGCCGCAAAGGACATCTGTACCAGAAATAACGTTTACTTCGTTAAACATAGGGCGCGGATACATTTCATCAACTACAGGAGCAAATAAAATATCTGTTTTCTGGGATTGTGCCAGCTTTCGGTCTTTTTCTAAAGAACGAGGATACATTTCGTAGTCTTCCGCTGGACCAAACTGTAGCGGATTTACAAAAATGCTGGTAACGAGCACGTCATTCTCTTGTTTTGCCCTTTCCATAAGCGATAAATGACCTTTATGAAGAGCCCCCATCGTAGCCACAAACCCTATTGATTTTTGCTCTGATTTTAAGCTATTAATATGGTCACGCAATTCATTAATAGTGGTAACTACATTCATGACCTTATCCCGCCGTACAGCTTTTCTAGTGTGTTTTCATCCATTGTGAAAGTATGCTCTGTTCCAGGAAATGTTAACTGTTTTACTTCATTGACATAATCAGTTAAAGCTTCTTCAATATCGTTTTGGATATTCGCATACTGTTTTACAAACTTAGGAGAAAAACCATCCGAAAACCCAATTGCATCGTGAAATACAAGAACTTGACCGTCTGTTTCCGCACCAGCTCCGATGCCGATAACAGGTATATTTAGTAAAGAAGATATGTGCGCTGCTAACTGTCTAGGTACACATTCTAGCACTAGAGCAAATGCACCGTTTTCTTCTATCATTTTTGCTTCTTCTACCAATCGATGAGCTGATTCTTCTGTTTTTCCTTGTACTTTATACCCGCCGAGAACTCCAACCGATTGCGGGGTTAAGCCTAAATGCCCCATTACAGGAACACCGGCTTCTGTTAATCGTTTAATAACAGTAAGTGTTCTGCCGCCTCCTTCAAGTTTCACACCATTTGTACCTGTTTGCTGCATTAATTTTTTCACAGCGGAAAGGGTAGTATCAAAATCCCCGTTAAACGTTAAAAAAGGCAGGTCAGTTACAACAAATGTATCTGGCGCCCCGCGCCGTACTGCTTTTGAATGCAGTACCATATCGTCTAGAGTAACTGGAATTGTTGAATCATAACCATGAACAACCATTCCAACAGAATCACCTACGAGAATAATGTCCATTCCTGCCTTTGCTGCTGCTTTTGCTGATGGAGCATCATAAGCAGTCATCATAGCAATAGGGTCACGTTCTTTCTTCATTTTCAAAAACGTGCTTGTGCTCTTCATTTTTTCCTCCTCCTTCTTTCGGAGAAGTGAGAAGTAATCTTCTTTTCAACCGATTGCTCCTCTACTCTCTCCGTCCCTGTCCTATTTGGATCAAGGCAGATAAAAATTTTTTGTAAAAAAACATACAGTGCAATTCTGATTAGATATTGCCTGTAATGTCAGTATAACAAAAAATATTTGCGAGGAGGTTAATGAATATCCGCACTATAAATATGTTCTATTTGCCCATCCTTTTTTTTCAAAAGTAATACCCCGTCTTCTGTTATTCCTTGGGCTAATCCTTCTACCGTTTTTGTTACAGTAGTGGCAGTGATTTCTTTACCAATGGTGACAGCTAGTTTCTCCCATCGTTTTCTTACTTGCTCAAAACCATCGGTTAAATACTGACTATACCACTCTTCAAACCGCTCAAGAATAGCTGCTATCACTTTAGCACGTGAAAATATTTTATTTTCTTTAGCAATGGAAAGAGACGTAGCTTTTGACAGAAGCTGCTCAGGGAAATGTTCAGGTTGTTGATTAATATTTATTCCAATCCCAACAATAACTGCTTGTACTCGATCAGGCTCTGACTGCATTTCCGTTAGTATTCCGGCTGTTTTTTTCCCGTCAATAAGAATATCGTTAGGCCACTTAATTTGCGCTTCAATTCCCGCAGCCTCATTAATTCCTTCTGTTACTGCTACTGCTGTTAATAATGTGAGCTGCGGGGCTTTTTGCGGTGGAATATCTGGTCTTAAAATTAAACTGAACCATAAACCTGTTCCTGGAGGAGAATGCCATTCTCTTCCAAGTCTTCCTTTACCTTTCTGCTGATGGTCCGCCACGACCAGAGTACCCTCCGATGCATCATTTCTTGCCATGTCATGTGCTAACGCTTGGGTTGAAGTCACTTCTTTTTTGTAAATAATATTTTTGCCGATATTTTCAGTGGAAAGTATAGCTTCGATTTCATCTGCAGTGGCATGGTTTGGAGTATGTGTGAGACGGTAGCCTTTTCTTGGCACTGCTTCAAGTTCATAACCGTTTTTACGTAATTCCTCAATATGCTTCCAAACTGCCGTTCGAGATATTCCTAAATTTTCACTTATCTCCTGTCCAGAGACAAATGAGTTGGATGTTCGCATTAACAGTTGTAATAATTTACCTCTCATTAGTCAGTTTCTCCTTTGCAAAAGTTACTAGTTCTGTAAATTCATTGTTTACATTCCCAAGTACTACTTCTTTTTCAAGGCAGCCTAATATAACACCTATCTTTTCTTTTTCTATATGAGGAAAAGCTTTAATGATATCCTTTCCAGATATCTTTAATTCTTTTCTGTTCGTAATAGGAAGCGAACTAAACAATTTACGTATAAAAATGAAATGATCCTCGTTTTTATAACAATATATCCATTGATGGACACGCTCTATTTGGAATGCAAGTTTTTTTCCGGTTTGATAAACTAAATACTTTCTCCAAGGAATATATGATAAGTATTCTTCGGCAAACCAAAGCATCGTTTTAATATTTTTTTTATCTTTTTTTGAAAACTTCCAAGAACCTGCTTTTTCTCTCGCTTTTCTACCGTATAACAGCCATAAAAAAGCTGCCCATTTTTCATTTGTTGTTTTTAAACCATACATATTTAAACTTCTTGATAGGAAAGAGACTTTCGTTTGAAGTGTCTGTGGAAAAAACTGAGGAATGGCGTATAAAAATAAACACGAAAGTCCAGCAGCATGCCAGTGCCCTTTTAGAAGTTTTTCTATTTCTAATTGAATTCTTTCCACAGGAAGATCATTTAAAGCAGGAAGTTGATCCAAAACATGTTTGAGTGTATGTTTTTCCATTGTAAAGTTTAGCTCCGATACAAAACGAAACCCTCTAAGCATACGTAAAGGGTCTTCTTTAAACCGAGCAATTGGATCACTTGCCCGAATAATTTTCATGTCTATATCAGCCAAACCGTTTAAAGGGTCAATAATATTTTGATTTTTATCCATAGCGACGGCATTGATAGTAAAGTCTCGATAGAATAAGTCATCTCGTAACGTTTTAGCTGCTAAACGGAACGGACTGACTTCAAAATAAATGCTTTGCCAGCGAATGATATGTGTCGGGAATCGTTTGGACGGCTGAACAGCTTTAGGGAATAGTGTTTTTATTTCATTCGGAGAAGCATTAGTTACAATATCAAAATCATTCACCGTTCTTTTTAGATGATAATCACGCACTGCACCTCCAACGATATAAGCAGAATACCCTTGCGATTCAAATTTATTTAATAAATGAAATGCTTTTTCCCAATGGCCGTCCATATCTTCCCGCCGCCCTTCACGCCTCGTTATATACAGCTTCGTAATATTCTACGATAAGAGAAGAAGCAAATACTTTTTCTACTCGTTTTTGACTCGCATAAGAAAATGCTTCATAGAGCTGTTTGTTTTTTAAGAGACTCGCTCCTGATTCTCCAGCTTCTTTTACATCTCCGACCGAACAAATATAGCCTGTTTGATCGTCTACAATAACTTCGGGTATGCCTCCAGTATTTGTTCCAATTACAGGGACACCGCAAGCCATTGCTTCAAGTGCGGCTAATCCAAAGCTTTCTTTTTCAGAAAGCAGAAACATCAAGTCAGCTATATTTAAATAATCTACTATATTTTTCTGATTTCCTAAGAATAAAACATAATCCTTTATTCCAAGCTCATCAGCGCGTTTTAGTGCCTTGTTTCTTTCCGGGCCATCTCCAATCATCAGTAATTTAGAATGACATTTTTTTTGCAGAATCGAAAATGCTTCTACTACATCAATGACCCTCTTTACAGGCCGAAAATTGGATATATGAATAATTACTTTTTCATCTTCTTTAATCCTATACGCTTTTTTTAATTCACTTTTTAAATAACGGGGCCTGTAAATTCGTTCATCAATAAAATTATATATCGTTTCAATCGGCTTGGATATATGAAGCATTTCTTTTGTTTCTGAAGCTAGCGCTTTTGAAACGGCTGTAACTTTGTCGGAACGATCAATAGCATAACGAATAATACCTCTTAAAGAAGGATCATGACCAAGTACAGTGATATCTGTGCCGTGCAAAGTGGTTACAACTTTCACATCTCTATGAACCATGTCTTTTGCCAGCAGGGCACATACCGCATGAGGGACAGCGTAATGCACATGTAAAATATCCAACTCTTCTCGTTCTATCACCTCGGCCATTTTACTTGCAAGTGTTAAAGAGTACGGCGGATACTGGAACACTTCATATTGATTTACTTCAACTTCATGATAAAAAATATTAGGGTATGTTTTATTCAACCGAAACGGCAGACTCGTTGAAATAAAATGAATCTCATAGCCTTTTTCGGCTAACAATTTACCTAATTCCGTAGCAACCACACCCGACCCGCCTACAGTCGGGTAACACGTTATTCCGATTTTCTGTTTCATAATGAACTCCTTTGCGGGATAGCAGAAAAAACTAATGGAGAACCAGTTTTAAATCCTTCTGCAAACGTTACACCGGCTTCTTTTCCAAATAGAGAATCTCTCGATTTCACGCTTTCTATGTAGCGATCGGTAAGAGGGGTGCTCACGCTTTTAGCTCTTTTGACAAATTGACTTTGATAAGAGGACAAAGCATCCTCTTTCACCTTCTGTGTGGATGAAATATCAATAAAAAAGTCAGGAACTGAAAAACCATTTATAAAGTAGTAAAAAAGGGACGGTGTTTTATGTGGTTCTAGTTCAGATCCCGGAAATTTGCGGATACCAGCATCAAACACAGCTTCTTTTACTAATTGACAGCATGCGCCGTGATCTGGATGTCTGTCTTCATGATACGGCGCAAAAATGACGCCTGGTTTCAATTCTCGAATAAGCGTTATTAAATGAGAATATTCACTATCCGAACGATCTAAGGAACGGTCAGAAAAATCCAGCTGAAATCTTTTTTTTATTCCGAGAATGCCAGCTGCCTTCTCTGCTTCATGCTGGCGTTCTTCTATAGTACCGTTAGACGATAATTCCCCTTTGGTCAAATTACAAATATATACATCATCACCCTTATTAGAATGAGATGCAGCCGTTCCTCCCATACCGATTTCAATATCATCTGGATGGGCTCCTACTGCAAGTATGACCTTTTTTTCACTTGGATTTACGCTCCTTTTGTATAGCTTTTCGGAACTCGAAAAAACCGCTGTTTAAACCTTTTACTAATACTTCTGCAGTAGCCATATTTGTTGCTACAGGAACACTGTGTACATCACAAAGTCTAATTAAAGCTGAAATATCAGGTTCATGCGGTTGAGCAGTTAAAGGATCTCTAAAAAACAATATTAAGTCTACCACTCCATGCGCTACTAACGAACCAATTTGTTGATCTCCTCCAAGTGGACCTGATAAATGTTTTGTAACAGTAATTCCTGTTTCCTCTTCAAGTCTTGCCCCTGTCGTTCCAGTAGCGTGGAGACTATGTTTTTCGATAACTGGTTTATAAGCTTGAACAAATCGAATTATATCTTCTT
Source organism: Alteribacillus sp. YIM 98480 (assembly GCF_009765375.1). Classification (GTDB taxonomy): domain Bacteria; phylum Bacillota; class Bacilli; order Bacillales; family Marinococcaceae; genus Alteribacillus. The sequence goes on along the minus strand of NZ_VTOK01000002.1, from coordinate 321,139 downwards.
TTTTCTTGTCGTGGGCAATCAATGCAATTTCCAAATAAAGCTCCTCCTACTCCATAATGTTTTCAAGACCATATACAAGCGTATTAACACGAAGCACATTTTCTACTGCAAGCTTTACTCCCGGCATAAACGACTGTCTATTAAGGGAGTCATGACGGATTGTTAACGTTTGACCTGACCCGCCAAACATGACCTCCTGGTGAGCAACTAATCCTGGTAAACGAACACTATGCACTCGCAATCCATCTACTTCTGCTCCTCTTGCTCCTTTTAACTCTTCTTGTTCCTCAGGATGTCCCTGTTCTTTATGCAGTCTTACTTCATTGATGAGAGCTGCCGTTTTAGCTGCTGTACCAGATGGAGCATCTAATTTATTATCATGGTGCATTTCAATAATTTCTACATCAGAAAAATATTTTGCAGCCATTTGCGAGAATTTCATCATTAAAACGGCACCTACTGCAAAGTTAGGTGCAATAATTGCCCCTATTTCCTTTTCTTCTGCTTTTTTTCTAAGTCTTGTAATATCATCTGGTGTAAAACCAGTTGTGCCAACTACCGGTCTCACATGGTGATCAAGTGCTAATTCAAGATGATGTTTCCCTGCTGCCGGAGTGGTAAGATCAATGAGTACATCTGCCTCCATTTCTTCTAAGCAGGTTTGCATGTCGTCATAAATAACAGCGTTTTCGTCCGGCATCCCTGATAACTCTTTTATTGTTTTCCCGTTATTTTTTGAATCAACAGCTGCAACTAATTGAAATTCTTCCGTTTCATGTAAAAGTTGGACAGCTTCTTTACCCATCTTTCCTCTTGGACCAGCAATAATAATTTTTGTATCGGCTGCCATTATTCCACGTCTCCTTCCGTTTTCTTTGTCCAGCGGTCTTTATCTCTTGTTTGAAATTTATCCATGACTAGGTCAAATGCTTCCTCAAGGTCGATATGTAATGAATTAGCAAAACAAATCAATACAAATAAAATATCTCCCATTTCTTGTTCTAGGGATTTTTCTGTTTCACTTTCTTTTTTTGGTTTTTCTCCGTAATAGTGATTGATTTCTCTAGCTAGTTCACCAGTTTCTTCACTCAATCGAGCAAGCATCGAAAGCGGGCTGAAATATCCTTCTTTATATTGTGAAATATGGTTATCCACTTCTTTTTGCATTTCTTTTATTGTTTTTGTCTGCATATGAATCCCTCACCTTCCACTTTATCGTATCGAATTCCATTTCATTTGACAATCTTAATGAATCTTGCCTTGTTCGATATGTTTTTCTTATAATGAGGTAGAATTTAGCAAGGCTTTTTTTAGAAAGGAGGAAAGGACATTGAAATTAACGAAACACGTGAAAAATTCTTTTTTTATCCTTCTCGGTTCAGCTATTATGTCTTTTGGTCTCGTTTATTTTAATATGCAAAATAACCTGGCAGACGGAGGATTTACTGGTATTACGCTTATTTTGTATTTTATTTTTCAATTAGACCCTGCTTATTCCAATTTATTTTTAAATATACCTCTATTTTTCATTGGTTGGAAAATACTAGGAAGAACTGTATTTACATATACAATTATCGGTACTATTGGAATTTCGCTTTTCTTGTGGCTCTTTCAAAAATATCCGCTGCTCCGCCTTCCTCTTGAACAAGACATGACATTGGCAGCTCTTTTTGCAGGGGTGTTCATTGGTACTGGTCTTGGAATTGTATTCCGTTACGGGGGTACGACAGGAGGAGCTGACATCCTCGCTAAATTAGGTTTTCGTTATTTAGGATGGAGTATGGGAAAAACCCTTTTTATTTTTGATGCATGTGTTATTACGGCATCTCTCGTGTATTTGGATTACAAAGAAGCAATGTATACACTAGTTGCAGTATTTGTAGCTGCTAAAGTGATAGACGTTATACAACAAGGTGCCTACTCGGCGAAAGCCTCTTTTATTATATCAGAGAAAACCGAAATAATTTCGCAAATGATTCTTCAAGAAATGGACCGCGGAGCTACCGTACTAAGGGGAAAAGGATCTTTTACTGGGTCGGAAAAAGAAGTTTTATATTGTGTCGTTGGCAGAAATGAGGTAGTACGGTTAAAACATTTAGTGGAAAAAGCAGATCCCCACGCTTTTGTAACGGTGAATGATGTACAGGATGTCGCAGGAGAAGGCTTCACATTGGACGAAAATAAAAAACCGATACATTCTACTTAAGAAAAGCGTAAGCGCCTTGCTCACGAGCGACAAGTCCTGGAGGGTCGGCATATGGAAAGCTGATCTTTGCTTTCCATTGACGAACCGAAGGAATCTCGAGCGAGTAGGCGCTTGCGCTAGACATGTAAAACGCCAACTATTTATAATTTCTTACCTTTTAAGAAAAGCGCAAGCGCCCACTATAAGGGGGCTTGCGCTTTTTTATTCTTCATTCATCAAGAAATACATATAAACAAATCGAACCAGCTCAAGTACCGCAACAAGTGCAGCAGCTACATAAGTCAATGCTGCAGCATCAAGAACTTTTCGCGTTTCTTTTTCTTCATCGTTTCTAATGATACCGGTAGATACGATCTGGTGCATAGCACGACTGCTCGCATTAAATTCAACAGGCAGCGTTACCAATTGAAATAGTACTGCTGCAGACATAAATACAATACCGACGAGCAATAGTCCGCTCGCGTGCAATAACATGCCGGCTAGAATCAGGAAAAATGATAAGTTTGAACCGAGATTAGCTGCAGGTACTAGCGTGTGACGGAAACGCAGGAATGCATAATCCTCCGCGTCTTGAATAGCATGGCCTACTTCGTGTGCTGCCACAGCCTGCCCAGCAACACTTGTGCCATAATAATTGTCTTCTGATAAACGTACAACTTTCGCTTTTGGATCGTAATGATCAGAAAGTTGTCCTTTTACTGGCTCTACCGTCACATCAAAAATACCATTTTCATTTAATATTTTTTTCGCAACTTCAGCTCCGCTCAACCCAGAGGAGTTTGAAACCTTTGAATATTTACGATAAGCTTTTTTAACTTTCATTTGTGCCCATATTGGAATAATTAATAATGCTGCTATATACAAAATCCATAAACCCATTGCTTTATTACCCCCTCCAGTGTTTTTTATGAATTATTTTTATTTTATTTAATTCGTCAAATAAAGTCAATGAAGCTGCCTCGCAGAGTTTGACGGTTATTTGAAAGTTAATCCCTTAAATGTTGTCTTTGCTTCTCTCCCTTATATTTTCTCCAGCCTACATATGTCAATGATACAAATATCGCACTGCCGATAGACATCATTACTAACCATAGCGAAGGATCTGCTGAAGACTGTTCTTCTGTTTCAGAAAGTAAGTCATGTAAAGATGATTTCAATTTTCTTACTTCTTCAGCATCCTTTGACTCCACCCAGCCTGAATGATGATCCAAATAACGAACATATGATATAAAAGGCATATAACGCTTTTCTTCTACTCCTGCATATATAGCAGGCCGTATCATTTCAAATTGTAATTGCCAATCTTGAAAAGATTGACGAGCAGCTTCAGGATCTTCCTGTTTCACTTGTTTTTCTATCCCATCTAGACTTAATAACAGTCTCTCAGCAGATTTTTCCCACAAAGGGTTTTCTTTACTAATGACAGCATCAACAGCCAGCCGAAAAGCAAATATATATTGTATTCGCCGCTGTTCACTTAACTCTGCTTTCGTTACAGATTCACCTGCTCGATCAAATGCGCGAAACAATTCTGACATTTGATTGGTATTCATGGCGTAATCGTCAAATGAAACGGAAGGAAAATGTACTGCCATCCATTCATGTAACTGTTTAGCTTCCTCATACTTGCCGTCTTTTACGAGATCATACATTAGAGATGCTTTCTCGTCTATCACTTTCAAGTCCACATCAGCGTGTTCTTCGGCCATAGTTTGTCCTATTGTAGAGAAAAATAATAATATGCCTAAAATAACAGCTAATCCATATTTGAGCAGCGTATTATGCAAACCATACACGCTATCATTTCTCATAAAAATCCCTCCTAATCTCCTCGTCACATTCTATGAATAAATGGACAAGAGTAGACCGGAAGGGTTTTTTTCAAAAGGCAAGAAATTATAAATAGTTGGCGTTTTACATGTCTAGCTCCAGCGCCTACTCACTCGAGATTCCTTCGGTTCGTCAATGGAAAGCAAAGAGCAGCTTTCCATATGCCGACCCTCCAGGACTTGTCGCTCGTGGGCAAGGCGCTTGCGCTTTTCCTATTTGGTGGACTTTTTTCACAATGAAGGAAGTTCTAAAGTATGTCTGTTTTTTTTCACACCTAAAAAGTAAGTAACAGTAATAGAAAAAATACTTAACCAAAATGTAAAATAACCAATATGTGTTATGTAGTCACTAATCGCCGGTGAAACCCATGGGTGCATTCCATAAACATAATCGATAATGTCATTATGCAAGGTCCAAACTGCTGTAACCATTAAATGCCATACTTTTATTCGGTAATATGGTGAAAACAATACAGCCTGGACGGCCATCCCAAAATGAGAAGCTATTAACATATAATTTTGCCATTGGAGTTCATCACCAAAAGCTCCGCCTGCTATATTCATTACAACAGCCCATAATCCATATTTTATCAGAGTTACCAATGCCAAAGCCTCTATTAAACCATTGCTTTTTTTACTTAAAAATAAAACAAGTACGATACAAAAAAACAAACTCGCAGTAGGACTATCTGGCACAAAAATAAGGAAGATAGATGGTGTTTGCTCAAGCTGTACTTTGTACCACCAATAGCCATAGATTGTACCTAATATATTTACAATCAAAAGAAGGGTCAGTATAGAAGGCATTCCTAAAAACTTTATAAAAAGTTGCAATTTCCGCCACCATCCTGTAATGAAATAAGCTGCCCTTTTAAAAGGGCAGCTAAGATTAAGAGTTTATTATTCTTCAGATTCACCATCTTCAGTCTCTTCGTCTGATCCTTCTTCATCATCCTCATTCTCACCGTCATTACCTTCCGGGTTACCCCCACTGGCAATGTATTCAGCAAGAATATCGAGTTCCTCATCTGAACCATCGAACTGGTCAGCAGGCATTTCGCCAATACCGTTAACCGCGATATCCTTAATAGAATCAGCGTCATAAGAAACATCAAAGAGCGCCGGTCCGGCAGATCCTGCACCTTGAAGCTGATCACCGTGACAACCTATACAACCTTGATCAGCAAATATCTCGTAGCCTTCTGCTTCCGTATCAACCTCTTCTACAGCGGCTGCTTCATCTTCATCTAGCATTTCACCTTGTTCTGCTGCTGCTTCCCAGTCATGGTGATCCACCGATTCCCAGGTAAGATAAACCGTTGCAAGAACAGCTAAAATCATTAACCCAGAAGCAACCGGCCGTTGTGAAGCACGTCTTCTTGGTCCGTTATCAAGCCATGGTGCTAAGAGTAGAGCACCAAAAGCGAGACCTGGAATGATCACTGCTCCGATGACGGTGAAATCACCAGCTGCATACTCGTATTTTAAAAGCTGGTACAAAAATAAAAAGTACCAGTCCGGCAATGGTATGTAACCGGAGTCCGTAGGGTCCGCCATCCGTTCTAATGGAGATGGATGTGCTACTGTCAAGCAAAGATAACCGATTAGAAAAACTGCCCCAACCAACCACTCTTTCAGTAGAAAGTTTGGCCAAAACGCTTCTGTTTTCCCAGGGAATTCAGAATAGTCTTTTGGAATGTTCGGTTTTCGCTCGGCAGGCACGCGGGAATCCCCAACAAATTTCATACCTTTTCCACGATGCATTGGTTTCCCTCCTCATAAATTCTGTCTTATCCATTTTTCGTACCTGCTGCACTTACAACGGTCCGGAAATGCCTTGTCTTCGAATCATTATAAAGTGAGCTGCCATCAAGCCAAGCAAAGCTCCTGGCAAAAAGAATACGTGAATAGCAAAGAAGCGAGTCAGTGTTTGAGCTCCTATAATCTCCGGATCCCCCGCTAATAACGTTTTAGCTAGAGTACCTATAAGCGGGACACTTTCAGCGATCTGCAACCCTACTACTGTTGCAAAGTACGCCTTCATATCCCATGGAAGTAAATAGCCTGTAAAACCTAATCCAAGCATAACAAAAAAGATAAGTACACCTACAACCCAGTTTAATTCTCTAGGTCGTTTGTAAGCACCGGTAAAAAACACGCGCAAGGTATGTAAAAACATCATCACTATAACGAGACTAGCTCCCCAGTGGTGCATGCCGCGTACAATAAGTCCAAACGCTACTTCACCTTGCAAATATTTGACCGATTCGTAGGCGTTTACAATATCGGGTACATAGTACATCGTAAGAAACATCCCGGACAATATTTGAATGACAGTAATGAAAAATGTCAACCCTCCAAAGCAATAAACAAACGCTGAAAAGTGATGAGCAGGGTTAACATGCTCGGGCACTTCATGGTCAGCGATGTCACGCCACATTGGAGTGATGTCCAGGCGTTCATCTACCCATTCATACACACGTTGTAACATAAATGACGCCCCTCCTAAATTTGTGGTTCAGCTTTTCCAAGGTAGACCGTTCCATCTTGCACCTCAACCTGATATTTATGAAGCGGCTCAGTCGGCGGAGTACCTTCAATATTTGTCCCGTCTTTTTCAAAACGTCCACCGTGACAAGGACAGAAAAATTGATTTGGATGATCTTCATTTGCATCCCAATTCACTGTACACCCTAAATGAGTACAAGTCGGTGAAAGAGCTACAATGTCATCTCCTTCTTGATAAATCCATGCTGTTTCCGTAACTTCCGATGTGTACCAGGCATCTTGCTGCTCATAGGAAAAGTCAAATCGCTGCGGTTCCTCCGTCAGGTCAGCAACTTCTGCAACAGCGTTCATATCACCTGCAGCTCCAGCTTTGAGCACGGGATCAATCGCAAACCTTGCCATAGGCAGTATCATGCCTGCAGCCATAAAACCTCCAACACCTGTGAGCGTATATGTCAGAAATTGACGCCTCGACACGTTATGATTTTTTTCACTCACCACATATCCCCCCCTGCTATATAAGTTCGGTCCTTACGGACGTATTTTACACACACTTTTACAAAACTAGGACATACTCATGATAGCCTAGTATTCAATATGCTGTCAATCTTTTACGGGTCTATTTTGCGAGCAATTTCGACGTTAAGGGCTACTTTTCCATTTGTCCATTATTAAAGGAATAAGCTGTTTTATTTGCTCTGAGACTACTTGTCTCTTGTATTCTGACTCCATATTTTCCAAAGGTACAAGAGGCATCCATACTAATAAATCCTCTATATCTGCTTCAACCTTTTTCCAAGAAGGGTCTGCTGTTATTAATATCACATGTTTCATTTCTTCTTTCATTTTGTTTGTCCATTGTTCGAGATTGTCCCTACAAACAGTAATATTTTCTGAATCTAAGTAAGTAAACGGCGGAACGAGGAGTACTCTTCCCTTGAATTGCCGCTCCAGCTCAGCTGTAATGACTGTAATAAACTCACTCATCGCAGCACTTTGGCGTATCCCGTTTCCAAAATCAATTGGCAAAAGGGGGATAAGTGCCGTATCAATATATTCTCTTTCATTTATGAAGAACGGTATATCCTCAGTAGTCCATTTCATATTTTTACCCGCTTTCTATTTTTTATTATAGAAATCATTAAAAAGTTGGCTTCCCGCCAAATCCATGTGGCAGAAGCCTTAGTCTTCTTGCACTTTTCTTCCTAACAAAATTAAACTTTCCTAAGAATAAAGAAAGCTGTCCTTTGAGGGACAGCGCTAAAAAAACTCAAATGAAAGTTTATGGGTCTATGCTGCGCTTTAATTCTAATAATTCCTTACTATAAGCATAAAATTCTTCTTTATTCTTTTTTTCTAAGGCTCTATCAATATTTTCCCGTAATGTTTGAAGTTTAAAATCAATTACAGCCTGATTTAATATTATATCTGCAACCACTTCCATTAGCAGTTTTTCTTGTCCACGTCCTGGTAAATAAGGATTCTCTTCCAATACAGACACATATTGACGTTGAAAATCTGCGTCATCAAAGTTTAACTGGACGTATAATTCTTCATCCGGATGAAGCCGTATGTCATGGAATGATCTTTCTGCGTCCATCGTAACATATTGATGTTTGTGAAATGAAAATGGAATATTACTGAGGCCCTCAGCTGATAAAATAATTGCTTTCGGACAATACTCTGCTTTTTCAACGAAATGAACATGTTCTAGCAAATGACTGTCACTTAGGAGGTAATTTAAAATCCATGCATATTCTCTTCTTTTTATATGCTGTCCTTTTAAGAGCCATTTTAAAAAGTCTCTCTTTTCGATTGTAGAAATTGCACTGTTCATCTCAAATCCCCCTACGAATTAACCACCCAGTATATTTACAGTATAATTCGACAGCAAACTCTTCATTCCTTTCGTTCCATTATAAAAAATTATCTTCAAGTTCATTTATTAATATTTGAAGTGACTCATTTGAGGGGTCGAGAAGAAATGCCTTTTTAAATATCTGTAAAGCTTGGTCTCTATGTCCCAGCTCTAATAACAACTTTCCGTAATCTTCTAAGAATTCTTCGTTACCCATAAAAGATGCAGAAGCCTTTTCATATGCTTGTGACGCATTTTGGAAATCTTCTTTTTCCCATAAAGCTTTTCCATGATACCAATCAAAGCTAGCATCCTCTTCTCCTATGTCTTTTAAGTACGTAACAAGATCTTCTATCGCTTCAAAGTCTTCCTGTTCAAGCCATAAAGCCAAAGCAGAAGTCGCAGCTTCTTGATTGCCTGGATTTATTGATAATGCTTCTCTGAACCGTTCTTCTGCCACTTTTTCATTTCCTAATGCCAATTGCAGTTTTCCTGCCTCTGTAAACAATGTATCATTATATTCGTCAACAGATAAGCCTTGTTCTGCTGTTTTCAGTGCTAACTCATATTTTTCTAAGCCTTCGTAAGCTCGAATCAAATATGGGTAGAGCGTAACAAAATCAGGGTCAGCTTCTTTTAGCTTATTAAATGACTTAACGGCCAAGTCATAGTCTTCTATTTGCAGGGCAGTGTAACCATTTCCAAACATAGCATGAGGATCTGTTTTTTCGTTTAATCCTTTTCGATAATAAGGTAATGCCGTTTCAAACTCTCCTGTAGCACTGTATGCTTCAGCAAGCCTCAGATCTAAGCCGCCTTCAGGAAATTCAAACCCCATTCTTTCTGCTTGCTTTAGATAAGGAATACTCTTTGCAAAGTCCCCTCTATCTAAATAATAGTCTCCTAAACCAGCTAAAAGGACGGGTTCATCAGGAGCTTTTTGCAGCGCATCTTTTAATTTCTTTTCTGCAACTTCATCAAGACCTTGCAATTGATAAAGATCAGCAAGAAGCATTTGTGCCCGTAAAAAAGCTTCGTCTTCTTCATTAACTTCTAACAGCCATTCAATCGCCTCATCTTCTTCGTCCATATCAATAGCAATTTCGGCTGCCATTGTTAATAATTCTCCTTCTTCAGGGTAATAATTAATTAATTCTTCTATTAGAGGCTTTGCTTTATCTAGTCTCCCTAATTCTTCGTATAATTGTACAAGGTCATATTTTTCCTGATGATCTGCACTCTTTTCATATTGCTCAAGGCTTTTAAGTCCCTCTTCTATATCACCCTCTTGAATAACTTGAATTATGTCTTCAAGGCTCTTTTTCATTTTTAACCCTCCAACGTTTACACACCATTTATCGAACGAAGGCGTCCGGGGAGAAAGTCATTACAACAACGCCCAAACCCTTCACCAATCTGTATATGTGATCCAGCCTTTAAAACCTTCCCTCTTAATACTACAATATCAGGTTCTTGTCCCATTTTTGCAGATACTTCGTTTTCTATTTGTTCTCTTTTGAAATCATAGTATAACAAATAATCAGCATCTCCTCGAGCAATTGTGCCTTTAGAAGGATAAACTCCGGTTATCTGCATTTCATCTTTATTTAATGCTGCCCCTCTTTGAAAGGTAACTATATTAAATAACTGAGAAAGTGCTGTCTCCCAATTCTCTTTCAATCGTAAATCTTCCTTTGTATAAAGAGGCGGAAAACAAAAGGTAAAGCTTATCGAAGAAGGACCAACAGCTTGCTTAACCCAATCCCAAGAAACGTACTGACATTCTTTTAAAGAAGTAAAAAAAACCTCAACCATTGGATAGTTATTTTTTATTAACCATTTAACCACTTCAGGGGTGAAATCTCTACTATTAATAGATGGAACAAGTATAAAATCAATAGGAGCTTTATCTAAACAAGATAGTGATTCTTCTGTTATCTTTTCTATTTTTTTTATTTTAGATATCGGCATAATCATTAGAGAGGTAGTGATCCCTTTTCTTATTAACTTCTTCCATCTTTCTACACTATCGTTCCCGCAAAATTGCTTCACTGCTCCACCTATTGCCACTTTTGCAGGTTCTATGCGAAAACCTTTGGCATTTATTTTTATCGTAGTATCAAATTGATGACGTCCTCTATATAAAATAGATTGATTTTCAATTTTCATATTGATCTTTCCTCTGTCTGTTTCCGAAGCACTAACGAGCCAATATTTCATCGTTTTCCTCACCTTTCTTGTCTTTTACACGAAGATATGAGCTAAAACGAAAAAATATGAACTGTGCAGGTAAAGGCCGTTAGTACAAAAGGACTTGCAGACAAAAAAACACCCGATAAGTAAACGCTTACAAATCGGGTTAGCAAAAATGCTATTCAATTAAGAGTATGGATAGGAGTGGAGAGAAACCATACGCTACTTTTATTATAACGAAGTGCAGGTAAAAGTCAATAATATTTTATGTTTTAATTTAAATAGAATTTCAAACAACAAACTATCCTTGTGAATTTTACAATCCTCCAGAATAGTTTGCTGCTGTTTTTTTATTCCATAACATATGTTTCGTATAAAGCATTCTCTAAATGTTGACGTCCTTCTTCCCGGTCATATTCTGTTCGGAAAGAAAGCTGCAACACTCCCATTATATCCTCTCGCGTTTCAATAATACGAATGTTAGTAATACTAATATCTGCTTCACCTAAAATTCCCGTCACATCAGATATTACACCTGGGTGGTCCGGGACATCTACAAATAAGTCATAAAATGCCGGTAAAGCACCTTTTTCTTTTGTTGGAAGACCATCTCTGAACGTTTTAGCCGCAGAAAAATAATGTAAAATTTCAGTTGGATCTTCTTCATTCAGCATCTGTTCGACATTGTTCATTTCTTCTTTCCAATTATGAAGAAGTGATAATATAGTATCTTTATTGTGTAAAAGAATATCTCTCCACATTACCGGGCTTGCGGAAGCAATACGCGTAATGTCACGAAAGCCGCCTGCTGCCAGCCTAGAAACAAGCTCGTCTTCATTTTCTGTATTTTTTACTTGATGGACCAGTCCCGCAGCAATGATATGAGGAAAGTGGCTGATCAATCCTGCAAGTTTATCATGTTGTTTGGGTGTCAATTCGATAAAACGGGCTTTTGTCCCTTTCAGCCAGTTTTGAAGTTGAATGATTTTATTAGTGTTTGTATTTTCACAAGGTGTTAGTATATAAAATGCATTTTCAAATAAATGAGACTTAGCTGCCTGGACTCCGCTTTTATGGGATCCTGCCATAGGATGGCCCCCAATAAAAGTTACACCTTTGTTGTATAACTGCTTTGCTTTATGAAATATTCTTTCCTTTGTACTGCCAACGTCCGTTACAATAGCCCCACTCTTTAATGAGAGGGTCTCTAATTCTTCAATTATACATTCTGTTTTTGTAACAGGAACAGCAATAATGATTAAATCCGCATCTTCTACGCCTGCTGCTAATTCTTCGGCGGGTTCATCAATGACTCCTAGTGACTGAGCCAATTTTAATTGATTGCTGTCAATATCAATTCCCGTAATATGTACATTATGCTCTTTTTTTATGGCTAAAGCGATGGACCCTCCTATAAGACCCATACCAATAATGCATATTTTTCTTTTCACCAATCCTGCCCCTCCTTCTCTTTTCTTTCGAGGCACTAAAAGATTTCTCTCCGAACTCAAAAGGCAGCGGACTATTCTTTATAAAACTACTAGAATCAGGCCGCTGCGTTAGATTTATCCTTTAATAGAATGTTTGTGTTCATGTAAACATTCTTCCAATGCCTGTAAGAAATATTTGTTTTGCTCACTCGTACCAGTTGTAATCCGTATCCACTCTGGAAAACCAAGAGCTTCTCCTGAACGAACAATAATTCCTTTCTTCAACAAGGAAGTAAACATTTCATCGCCCGAAATGCCTGTATGAATTAACATAAAATTCGTCTGTGAAGGCAGATAGGAAAGTTTTCTGTCCTCACAGAAGGCTTCAAATTGATCCAACGCCTCTCTATTTTTTATTCTGCAATCTTCTATATACGCTTTGTCATTTAATGCTGCAATAGCGGCATGCTGTGCAATCGTGGTCGTATTGAAGGGCGGCCGAACTGGATCAAGTTTATTCATTAGATCTTCGGCAGCAACACCGTAGCCGATTCGCATAGAAGCCAGGCCGTAAGCCTTAGAAAAAGTTCTGAGCACCATTAAGTTAGAAAAATTATCTAAATAGGAAAGCGTATTAGGAAAATCTTTGGCTGTAACATATTCAATATAAGCTTCATCCGATACGACAAGGACGTGATCAGGAACTTGCTGTAAAAAATCTTCAAACTCCTCTTTTCCAACATATGTGCCAGAAGGATTATTCGGATTACAAACCCATACAATCCTTGTCTTGTCATTTATTTGATTGAGCATGGCTGGCAGGTCATGTATGCCATTTTTTAATGGAACTTCTCTAATTTCAGCCCCTTCAATAACAGCATTATGTTTATATTGAGAAAAAGACGGAGTTGCCATCACGGTATTGGTATCTGGTGTCAATAAAGCACGGCAAAGCATTAAAATGACCTCATCTGAACCAGCTCCAAATAATAATTGACTCTGCTTAACATTTAAATGTTCGGCCACTGCTTCTCTAATGTTTGCCGCATAACCATCAGGGTACACTTCAGGATGCAATGCCGCTTGTTTAATCGCTTCCTGTACTTTTGGAGAGGCACCATATGGATTTTCATTTGAAGCTAATTTATGGACTACCTTTAAACCGAGTTCTTTTTTTACTTCTTCTATTGGCTTTCCCGGTTTATATGGCGTCATCCCCAATATTTGTGATTTGAACTTCATACTTTAGCACCTCACCTTAATAAATTCTACTCTCTTGTTCTATGTTACGACGAAATGAGAGAAGAAACAAATGATTTTATTTCTTCGAGAGCATTTTGTTTCATTTTTCCTTCTTGTGATAACTCGCTTAAACGTTCTTCTACTTTTTTCATAATAGCACTGCCTACTATAACTCCATTACATACTCCTTGGAGATTCTCTACGTGTTCAGGTTTTGAAATACCAAAGCCGACAGCTACAGGAACTTTGCTGCTCGAATTGACATTTTTTATAAATGTGTATGCTTCCTCTGAAAAAGACTCCCTCGTTCCCGTAACTCCTAAACTGGATACACAGTATAAAAACCCTTCTGCCTTGTTCGCTATTTTCTCGATTCTCGTCGACGATGTGGGGGCAACAAGTGAAATATTAGCCAGGCCATTTTCTTTAGCAGTTACTGTGAGATCCTGGCTTTCTTCATATGGCAGATCTGGAATTAAAACTCCATCAGCTTCATTTTCTTTGACTTTATCAAGAAAGGTTTTTGCTCCCATTTGCAATACTGGATTATAATACGTAAATATGATAACGGGGATCGTTAAACCTCTTCTTCTCATGTCTGGCACAAGCTCCATCGCGCGCGTAAGACTCATTCCCTGCTGCAAAGCTCTTTTTGCCGAACGCTGAAGCACCGGACCATCAGCCAGGGGATCCGAATAAGGAATTCCTAGTTCTACAATATGTGCACCTGCTTCTTCCATACGAAGCGCAAGTTCAATTGTTGTAGATGGATCGGGATCTCCTGCCATAATAAACGGTATAAATAGTGGATAATCTGCTTTTTTAGCCGCTTCATTCACACTCAATCTAGTCATGATTTAGACTCCTTTTCCATTCTTCTTTTATGGAATTAACATCTTTATCTCCTCTTCCGGATAAACAGATGACAATGGTTTGTCCTTCCTTCATCTCTTTTGCTTTTTTAAAAGCAAGGTGCAAAGCATGTGCAGATTCAATTGCAGGCAGTATTCCTTCTGCTCGTGTTAATAGCGATAGGGCTTCTAGCGCTTCTTTATCAGTCACTCCTTCATAAGCGACTCGGCCGCTTTCTGCAAGATAAGCATGCTCTGGTCCAATTCCCGGATAATCAAGACCCGCCGAAATGGAGTAAGGCTCGATAATCTGCCCATTTTCATCCTGAATTAAATAAGTGAGCGATCCATGAATAACCCCTTTAGTTCCTTTCGTTATAGTAGCTGCATGCTTTTTAGTCGATATGCCTTTCCCTGCTGCTTCTGCTCCAAATAGTTCTACATTATCTTCTAAAAATGGATAAAACATACCGATAGCATTGCTTCCTCCCCCAACACATGCTGCTGCTGCATCTGGCAGAGTCCCTTCTTTATCTTGTAATTGCTCTTTTGTTTCATCTCCAATAATTCGTTGAAAATCTCTGACCATTTTTGGATAAGGATGCGGACCAACAACAGAGCCGATAAGATAGAAAGTGTCTTCTACGTTAGCCACCCAATAACGTATTGCTTCATTTGTAGCATCTTTTAATGTCTTGCTCCCCGAAACTGCTGGCACAACCTCAGCACCTAGCAATTCCATTCTAAACACGTTTAGTTCCTGGCGCCGCATATCTTCTTCTCCCATAAAAACCTTGCATTCTAGGCCAAGACGTGCACAAACAGTTGCCGTCGCCACCCCGTGCTGACCAGCGCCAGTTTCTGCTACGATTTTGCTTTTTCCCATTCGTTTAGCTAATAACGCTTGTCCTACAGCATTGTTAAGTTTATGCGCCCCAGTGTGAAGCAAATCTTCTCTTTTTAAGTAAATTTTTGCTCCTCCCAGTTTCTGGGTAAGTCTTTCTGCATACGTGAGAGGAGTTGGACGACCAGCATATTCTGCTAACGTATGTTTGTATTCTTCAACGAATGTCGTATCTTCCCATGCTTCTGTTAATGATTTTTCTAATTCTTCGAGGGCATACATTAAAGTCTCAGGGACAAATTTCCCTCCAAAACTGCCGAAACGTCCATTGTTGTCCGGATAGACTCTACTCATTTTTATTCAACCTCATTTCCAAACGAGTCAATTTCTGTTTATCTTTTGCACCTTTTGTTTCAACACCACTAGATAGATCAATTCCCCATGGCTGAAATGGCATCAGCTTTTCTACATTGTCTGGATTTACCCCTCCAGCAATGAAAACAGGAATGCCGTGTTCTTTTCCAAATTCAACATATTTTGGAACGTGTGACCAATCAAAACGTTCACCTGTTCCTCCCCAGGCTCCTTTTACTTTCGCATCAATAACAAATCCATCTACTTTGGTTAAATAATACTCCATTCGCTTTATGGTGTCTTCATCGTGAGGAAGAGCCTTCCACACTTCCAAACCAACTTTCAGTTTCGTCTCTGCTGCCTTTTCAGGAGATTCTGAGCCATGCAGTTGAATGATATCAGGTGAAAGAACATTAACCACATCTTTAATGTCTTTTAATGGGGCATTAACAAAGAGGGCTGCTACCTTCTTTTCCGGCAATGGATGCCTTTCAAGCCAGGAAGCAGCCTCTTTAGGCGATACTTTTCTTTTGCTTTCTGCCAATACAAACCCTACATAATCAGCATGGGAAAAACGTGCAGCCTCTACATCCTGTTCTGAATGAAGTCCGCATAGTTTAAAGTAAGGACGAGTCATGAGATCTTTCTCCTTTTAATTGTCGTAAAGCAAGTTCGACGTCAGACTGCCTCATTAAAGATTCACCAACTAAAACAGCATCAGCCCCGACATTCTGAACTGTACGAATATCTTGATTCGTATATATACCGCTCTCGCTTACAAGCACACTGCCAGAAGGGATAAATTCACTCAATTCCTCTGTCACTGCCAATGTCGTTTTAAAAGTCCGTAAATCCCGGTTATTAATACCAATTATAGCAGGTTTAAAGATTTTCAGCACACTTTCAAGTTCCTCTTTAGAATGAAACTCAACGAGTACTTCTAATCCTTTTTCGTGTGCTTCCTCGTACAGCTCGTGAAGATGGGCCGGCTCAAGAGCTGCTGCTATTAGAAGAATGGCATCTGCTCCGATTCTTGCACTTTCTTCTACTTGTAATCTATCGATAATAAAATCTTTTCGCAGCACAGGTATGGATACCATATGTTTTACCACCGTTAAATACTCGCGTTTCCCTTGGAAGTATGGTTCATCAGTCAAGACCGAGAGGGCTGCTGCCCCTCCCTTTTGATAACTTTCTGCAATTTTTTCTGGATGAAAACCAGGCCGGATTAACCCTTTGGAAGGGGATGCTTTTTTCACTTCTGCAATAACCTGCACGTCACTATGTTGTGCTAGAGCATTCTTTAAAGAGTATTTTGATACATCTGCTTGAGGGGGCAGCTGTATAGTTTGTATTTCTGATTTTTTTGTATCAATAATTTTATTAAGCATGCTGTTCTTCCACCTTTTCTTTTCTAAGACGCTGCAATTGCTTAAGAACTTCACCGTTTTCTATTACTCTCTTAGCTTCCTTAACCCCTTCTTCAAGGGATGGGGTTTGATCTGCAATATATAGTCCTGCAGCTATATTCAGCACGAGAATATCTTTGGCAGCACCACTTACACTTCCTTGAAAAATACCTTCAATCAGACGAGCGCTTTCCTTTGCGTTATTTACTTGCACAGGTTTAATGTCAGCCCTTTTTAAGCCGAATTGCTCGGGTGTAATCGAATACTGCTTAATATCATTATCTATTAGTTCCGTTACATATGTTTTCCCGGTTATCGTCATTTCGTCAAGACCGTCTTCACCAGTAACAAACATAGCACGTTCTGCACCCATGCGCTGAAGAGACTGTGCCATTTTTAAACCATACTCTTTATTAAAAACCCCTATAACCTGTCCGTTTGCATTTGCAGGGTTTGTTATAGGCCCTAATAAATTGAAAATAGTACGAAACCCAATTTCTTTTCTAGGAGCAACTGCATGTTTCATCGCTACGTGGTATAAAGGGGCAAATAAAAAAGCCATATCATGACGCTCCAGAGAGACAGCTGCTTCTTCTGGTGTAGTCTGTACAGAAAGGCCTAATTCTTCTAGCACATCGGCACTGCCGCTTTTTGATGAGACAGAACGATTTCCATGTTTAGCTACTTTTACGCCAAAAGAAGAAAGAGCAATAGCAGAAGCAGTGGATATATTATATGTTGAACTTTTGTCTCCACCCGTTCCGCATGTATCAATTACAAATTTTTCATTATGAGGAATCTTTATTACATGGTCCCGCATAGATCTTGCAAAACCTGTCATTTCTTCTACTGTCTCCCCGCGAAAACGTAATACGGTTAATAAGCTGGCTATTTGACTTTCTGTTGCATTTCCTTGCATTATCTCATCCATCGCAGCCTTTGCATTTTCTTCTGTCAACGTGTCTCCTTCAATACATCCGTTCAATATATTTTTCAGCATGAACATTCTCCTCCCCATTATTCCCGAACATTTTTTCTGCAGATTCCACTGCTTTTAATAAGGCTGCCGCTTTATTTTGCGTTTCTTCAAATTCCTTTTCAGGTATAGAATCTGCTACAACCCCTGCACCAGCTTGTATTTTAGCTTTATTATTTTTAACGATCATTGTTCTGATGGCTATACAAGAATCAATGTTGCCATCAAATCCTAAATAACAAACTGCTCCTGCATAAATGCCGCGTCGCTCAGGTTCTAATTCTTTCAATATTTCCATAGCTCTAAATTTTGGTGCTCCTGAAACGGTTCCAGCTGGAAACGAGGCTTGCAGAGCTTTAATTGGCTTTGTATTTGCAGCAAGTCTCCCCGTTACTTTCGAAATAATATGCATGACATGGGAAAATTTCCCGATCTCAAGTAATACAGGAGTGGCTACAGAGCCATATTCTGCTACTCTGCCTACATCATTCCTTGCAAGATCAACCAGCATATAGTGTTCGGCTTTCTCTTTTTCATCATCTAAAAGTTCACGGACTAATTCGCCGTCCTCTTCTGTTGTAGTTCCACGCTTTCTAGTCCCAGCAATCGGATGAATTTCCACATGATTATCCTGTACTTGAATTAACCTTTCAGGGGAACTTCCTACAACTTCTTGATCGTCAAGTTTTAAATAAAATAAATAAGGTGATGGATTAATCATTCGAAGGGTGCGGTATATATCAAAAGCTGAAACAGTGACCTCCTTTTCAAATCGCTGTGAAAGTACGGCTTGAAAGATATCACCAGCTTTTATATATTCTTTAATTTTCTCCACATCATGCAAAAATTTATCCTTAGGATAATTGGAACGGACCCCATCAAAATCAACATCTACTGTTTTTGCTATTGGTGACAAAAACGCTTCTTCCTTAGAACCTAAAGTAAGTTGTTCCATCAACCTAGAAACAATCTCTTTTGAATTTTCATAACGATGCAATACATCTGATTGACTATCGGCGTCATAATGAATAAATGTTAGTTCTTTTGTATCGTGATCCAAGGCAATTAACGTCTGGCAAAATAGAAGAACAACTTCATCTTCACGTTCAGAATCATCATTTGATTTCAAGTCTGGCTCAAATTCTTCTACTGTATCGTAAGGAATAACACCGACAGCTCCCCCTTTAAAAGGCACTTCAATGGAAGGTGATCCCGGTTTCAGCCATGCAATGGACTCTTCAAACAATACAGCAAGATCTTCATTTTGCAGTAATATTCTTTCGCTATTGTCTACAAATACGTATTTCCCATTTTTACTTTGAATTTTATATTGCGGAGATAGTCCAATAAATGAATACCTGGACCAAGGAGACGCTTCGTCTTTACTTTCAAGCAGAAATACGGCTTCACTTTCAAGTTTTCTAAATACTTCTATTGGAGTTAAAGTATCCGTAAAGAACCGTCTAACATACGGCACCATTTTATTGCGCAAAGATTGGTCTTTAAATAACGGATAGGAAGATTCTGACATGGGCTCACCTCTTATAATTGACAAGAAGAGAGCATGAAGGGAAGGAGAGAACAAAGAAGGAATAATGTAAACAGCGGGAAGTAAAGCAAAAAAGTGTTGCAAATCAAATTGCCGCTGCCATTATTAAAAATATAAAGCCTGAAACATCCAGTTTCAGGCGGTTCTGCATATATACTCCGCTCCACTGAACTCTGCTCTTCTCTTCTAACTGCACTCTGCTCGACTATAATATTATATATTTTAGTATTTCATTATCATTTCTCATCTCAACTAAACTAATTCTATATTACACACCTTACTTCTTTTTTGTCAACTCCAAATCAGGACGAAGTTGTTTTGCTTTACGCAAATAAATATGCTGTACATCTTCTTGCGCTGTATCCAATTCTGCCGTCAGCATGATTCTAATACACAATGGTAAACTATCAGAAACATTTATCTCTTGAGCACACATAACAGGAACCCATTGCCATCCATCAAATAAGCGCGTCGCTTTTGCTGGGAATGCAGCATCTATATCAGAAGTCGTTGTAAACCAAATATGTGATACATATTCCGGTTTCAATTCGTTTTCATTAATCATCTTTTCAAGCAGCGTTTTTGTACTGTTTACTATATCTTCTTCCGTATTATTGTCAACTGTAATTGCTCCGCGAACCCCTCTAATCATTCCTAGTCATCCCCCTTCGATCATTCGAAAGCAATTCAAATAGAAGTTTTTCATCTATAGTGTATAAAAAGGGCCGGCCAGGTTCTTTTAGCAGCACAAACTTAATATTTCCTGCACTTGCTTTTTTGTCTTTTTTCATAGCTTCTATTAATTTTTGAACAGAGTATTGAGAAGGTGCCTCCACCGGGTAACCTAACGATTTCAACCAATCTATCTCTTCAGACACTTTCCAAGCGGAAAGCCCTAACTCATTACTCAACCGCATAGCAAATACCATCCCAGCTGCCACAGCTTCACCGTGAGTAATCTGCCCATCATAACCGGAATTCTTTTCTAGTGCGTGGCCGAGTGTATGCCCAAAGTTCAAAAATGCGCGAATGCCTGCCTCTTTTTCATCTTCTTTTACTATTTCGGCTTTCACGGCAATAGAACGTTTTAAAAATTGGCGGATTTTATCCGTTTTAACATCAGCGATTGTTTTCACATTTTCTTTTAACCAATGTAAAAAATCTGGATCTTGAATATATGCATGTTTTATCATCTCAGCAAAACCCGAACGCCATTCCTCATCAGGCAGTGTAGTCAGAGTACCCGTGTCATAAAGGACAGCTGATGGCTGATGAAACGCCCCTATTAAATTTTTTCCTAAAGAATGATTTATTCCCGTTTTCCCTCCTACACTACTGTCATGAGCTAATAGTGTAGTAGGGACTTGAACAAAAGGAATCCCTCTCATATAAGTTGCTGCTGAAAAACCGGCTAAATCACCTATCACACCTCCGCCGAGCGCAAAAATAACCGATTGGCGATCAAGTCCTTCTTCTATGCAAGCAGTCAGCAGCTTTTCATAACTAGCCATTGATTTTGAATGTTCTCCATTTGGTACGGTAACAATGCTCACCGGGAGAATTGGTTCAAGAATCCTTTTTAGCTTATCTCCATATAACACGCTAACATTAGTATCCGAAATAATCAGTGCCTTACTCTTATCACCTAAGAACGAACCGAGCAAATCCGGCACTTCTTCGAGAATATTGTTACCAATATAAACAGGATAAGATTGATTAGAGGTATTAATATTTAATTGTTTCATTAAAAATCCCTCGACCACTGAATATGTTCATTGATATTCCTCTCAATCGCATCTACACGATCAGAACCGAACGTTTCAAGCAAAGCACTTGCAACTTCAAAAGCTACAACGTTTTCCATCACAACAGATGCTGCCGGTACAGCGCAGCTATCTGAACGTTCAATACTTGCTTTAAACGGCTCTTTAGAATCAATATCTACACTTTCTAATGGTTTATATAGCGTAGGGATAGGCTTCATAACACCTTGAATAATAATTGGCATTCCTGTTGTCATTCCGCCTTCAAATCCGCCTAAATTATTAGTTTTACGCTGATACCCGTTTTCATTATCCCAAATAATTTCATCGTGTACTTTGCTTCCAGGACGGCTGGCTGCTTCAAAGCCAATACCGACTTCTACTCCTTTAAATGCGTTTATACTCATGACTGCTCCTGCTATTTTTGCGTCTAACTTTCGGTCATAATGAACGTGGCTCCCAAGACCAGACGGCACACCGCTGATTACAGTCTGCACCACACCCCCTATTGAATCACCTTCTTTTTTAGCATCGTCAATGGCCTGCATCATTTTGGTTTCCGCTTCTTTATCGAGACAGCGGACAGGGGATGCTTCGGTTCTTTCTTTTAAATCGTTCACATTTTCATAAGCCGGGTTGTCTGCTTTAATTCCGCCTATTTCGAGGACTTGTCCTCCGACTTCTATCCCGAACGTTTTCAATACTTTCTTAGCGACAGCACCTGCGCAAACACGTGCAGTTGTTTCTCGGGCAGATGAACGTTCTAGTACGTTCCGCATATCTCTGTGATTGTATTTTATAGCTCCATTTAAGTCAGCGTGGCCAGGACGCGGACGGGTTATTTTACGTTTGACTTCCTTTTCTTCCTCTGGAGATAAAGGCTTTGCTCCCATAATTTTCTGCCAATGTTTAAAATCATCATTTTCTACTACAAGAGTTACCGGAGCACCGGTCGTTTTCCCATGACGTACCCCGCTTAGAATCTGCACCTTGTCTTTTTCAATCTGCATACGGCGCCCTCGTCCGTATCCTCCCTGCCTGCGGGCTAGCTCTGTATTAATATCCTCTTCAAGCAGCTCCATGTTGGCTGGAAGCCCCTCTATAATTGTAGTCTGCTGCGGACCGTGTGATTCCCCTGCTGTTAAGTATCTCATTACTTTCCACTCCTCTTTACATACTTGCCGTTTCTCTCTTTAGTGCTTTTATGCATTAAATGATAACATATTTGCTTTTTTATGTGTGCACAGCTAAAGAATTTTTTAGAATTTACGAAAAAGAACCAATGAATCATTTTTAGATATGTAGACCTGGTTCATTCCAATTCATTTATTTTTTTATAAAAAAAAGTATCTTCTGCTTCAAAACCATAATGGGCCGGGTTGAATATTTGTTCGGTACTGCCGACAAACAACACGCCGCCTGTATTAAGTGCTTTATTAAACTCTTTATATATATTATGTTTTGCTTCTTCTGTAAAATATATTAGTACATTCCGACAAACAATCAGATCAAATCCAGTCTCAAACTTATCCGCTAAGAGGTTATGTTTCTTAAACCTAATCCTATTTCTTAACGTATCTTTCACTCGATAACCTGATGTTTCTTTAATAAAATAATGTAATAATATATCTTGTGATAATTCTTTTAACGCTTTCCCTGTGTAAAATCCTGTTTTTGCACGCAAAAGAATAGCTTCATCAATATCTGTTGCCAGTATAGAACTGCTTTTGCTGCCCAAATATTGATCAAGAATAATGGACAAGGTGTAAGGCTCTTCTCCGGTCGAACAGGCTGCTGACCAAACTTTAAGTTTTGTTTTGTCTTTTAAAAGGCGGGGCAGAATAACGTCCGATAAAACATCCCACCGTTTAGGATTTCTAAAAAATTCTGAGACGTTAATCGTCATCCTTTCTAAGAACTCGGCAAGGACGTCTTCATCCTTATTAATCCCATTATGAAAAAAATCCTCAAAGCTGGCAAATTCTTTTTTTTCAAAGAAAGAACGAAGCCGGCGTTTCATTTGAGCTTCTTTATACATCGATAGATCTATGCCCGTTTTCTTTTTTACCTTACGAACAAAGCTAGTGTAATCATCATTAATATACTCTTCTTTATCAGGATGTTTTTTTGACTGGGTTTGCATGAATGATTGTCCTCTCTCTCGAAACTAGTCTCATTATACCATGTCCGCACATTGCTGACATTTATTGAAAACTCAAAAATTTTCATTTCGAAAGAAAAACGTCTTTCGCTGCATCAGCAAAAGACGTTATGAATACGTTCATTAAACCCACTCTGAAACTGATTTTTTATATTGAATCAAGTCACTTTCGTTAAAAAACAATCCAATTTCTCTATTAGCACTTTCTGGTGAATCCGATCCATGAATTACATTCATACTTACTTGCACACCGAAATCTCCTCGAATCGTTCCTGAATCAGCATCAGCAGGATTTGTCGCACCCATCATTTTACGTGCTGTGCTAATAACACCCTCACCTTCCCATACCATAGCAAATACAGGACCAGAGGTTATAAAAGACACTAATTCGCCAAAAAATGGTTTATCTTTATGTTCGCCATAGTGTTCTTCAGCTAGTTCTTTTGGTATAGACATTAGTTTCCCAGCTGCAAGCGTAAACCCTTTTCTTTCAAAACGCTGAACAATCTCTCCTACTAGATTACGTTGCACTCCATCTGGTTTTACCATAATAAATGTTTTTTCCATTACTATCCCTCTTTCCTTGTATGTAATACAGTTAAACCTTATCGATTATAACAAACTATGAAAGCGCTAGCAACGAAAACCCTTATAAACCTTTCCTGCAAAGGAGAAAGTTACAGGAAAGGTAATTAACGTTTTCTCCCGCCTATGTAAGTTGCTATATCAGTTAGTGATTTTTTAGCAGAAATATCGGAAAGCCCTTCTAGAGCAATGAACGCTTTTGCTAAATAATTTTTGCTTAATTCTTTTGAATACTCAATACCGCCAGAGCTTTTTACCATTTCTAACACGGGGGTAATGTCGATCTTAGAATGGTCTTTTTTCTGGCATAGCTCGGAGATTTCTGAGCGGATACTCGAACTCTTGGACATAGCATATAGTGCAGGCAGCGTAATATTACCTTGCAAGAGATCACTGCCAGCAGGTTTGCCAAGTTCCTTTTCGGTTCCAGTAAAATCTAGAATATCATCTATGATTTGGTAAGACATTCCAACATTATAGCCATAATGATACAGCCGTGATTGATCTTTTGAAGAGGCTCCTGCACTCACTGCTCCTAATTGGCAACTAACTGCAATTAACAAAGCCGTTTTTCGCTTAATTCTCCTTAAATACGTTTTTAATGTCTGATCCCAATTGTATTGGTCCCTGATTTGCTCAATTTCTCCCAGACACATTTCATGCATGGCACGTGAAATAATGCGGTGTATGTCTTCATTTTTAAAGTAAGCCGCTTTTTCAATTGCTTTGGCAAATATGTAATCACCAGTGTACATAGCAACACGATTATCCCATTGAGCTTTGATCGTCTTTTTTCCTCTTCTTAGCTCTGCATCGTCTATTACATCATCGTGCACGAGAGAGGCCATATGAATAAGCTCTAAAGCTACTGCGATATGTTTTAACCTTTCAATATCGTAGCTGCCAAATTTAGCACTCAGCAATACAAATACAGGCCGGATTCGTTTTCCGCCTGCTTGAAGCAAATGAAGAGAAGCATCCCTTAATACAGGGTGCTGAGCTTCCACGGACCTTTCCAGCTCTTTTTCAATTTTATTTATGTCCGATTTTAGAAACAAATATAAGTCCGCCAACTTCATTATATTCACCTTCAAAATAAGTATTGCACCTCGTTTCCTGCAAGCCACATATCAATCTTATTTACTGGTTGACTAAAGTACCCATGCTTATACATTAGGTTGTAATAATACAAAAGACTTTCTTTTTCCTTTTCTTGAAAATCGTAATGCAGACTCCTAAAATAATTTATCCAAAAATCTTTAGTTCCTCCATGTTCTTTTTGAATAGAAGAGGTCATTTCTTTTAAGTGTGTATGAAGAGCGCGTTTTTTACTATATAAAAATTCTTTATACAACAGCTTCAGTACGCTTTCTTTTTCCCGTACAGCCTCTTTTCTCACTGCAAAAACAGCGTATGTCATCGGATAACCTGTATGATTTAACCACAGTTCTCCGAGGTCATAACAGTATAATTCTGATTCATTTTTCCAGGAAGTTTGAATGGCGTCATCGCCAATCAATAAAAAAGCATCGTAATTTTTTTTCATTTCTACCGGATCCGGCGCCATTGTAGTGTAATGAATAGTTGAAAAATCGTAGAATTCAGCCATAATGATTTTTAGTAAATGAACAGAAGTTGCACTCGAAGAAGTTAAGGCAATACTTGCGCCTTCAAGTTTTTCCAAAGGTTTATGTGAAAATAAAAAAATAGAACCGACTTTTCCATAAGAAGATACCGATAAGCCTGGCATTAGTTGATATTGTCCGGAAGCTTCGCCAAATGCGAAAGAAGAAATACCTCCAACATCAATCGTACCTTGTTTCATTCCTTCATTTAAACCAGAGGGGACTTTTGGGATAAAAGTACATCCTTTAGCCTTTAAATATTCTCGATTTATATAAAAAAACATAGGTAAAATATTAGTGTATGAAATTTCTCCAATGGTTAAACTCATTTTCCGCTCCCCCACCTTGTAAATAGGGAATGATGGACATGTAATGCGTCCAAAACCTTTCCTACTACAAAATTAATAAGATCATCTTTTGTTTCCGGCAAATGGTAAAACCCGGGCATTGCCGGAATGATATGAGCGCCATTTTTTTCAGCTTTAAGCATGTTTTCAAGGTGAATACCATTAAGCGGAGTCTCTCTTGGAACGAGGATTAATTTTTGCTTTTCCTTTAAAACCACATCCGCTGCCCTTTCTAATAGATTACCGGAGTTGCCGTTTGCAATTTTAGAAAGGGTTCCCATAGAACAAGGAATAACTGCCATACCGTCTGTTCGATACGATCCACTGGCAACGGGTGCTTTAAAATCACGCAAGTCATGGATTTTTAAGTTTTCTTGATAAGACTTAGAAAATAACTCTTCTAGACAAGCTTCTCGGTCACTAGTATCTAGAAGCAGTTCTTCTCGAAAAACTTGCCATCCAGCTTCACTTACCAAAAAATGTACGAAATGGTGTTTCTGAAGTAATATTTGCGCAAGACGCACGCCATATACTGCTCCGCTCGCCCCAGTAATTGCTACCGTAAACACTTTTTTATTTCCATTCATAGAAGAATATCCCCAATCGTAAATAACAGCATAACCATACTCAAAATTCCATTCATTGGAAAAAAAGCAACCTTTACTTTGGAAAGGTCATCAGGTTTTACGATGGAATGCTCATAAGCCATAATGATACCGGCTAGCAAAACACCTGCTAAATATACAACAGAAAGAGGCGATAAAAAGTGAAGGGTTAACAAAGATATAAAACTAATAACGTGAAAACAACGTGCTAAGTATAATGCTTTTTTCACACCAAATCTTGCAGGTATAGAGTAAAGGCCTACCTGCCGATCGTAATCAGCATCCTGGGTAGCATAAATAATATCAAAACCTGCAATCCAAAATGCAACAGCTAAGAACAATAAAAAAGCTTCACTGTGAAGAGTACCTGTAGCACCTACCCAGCCGCCAAGAGGTGCAATTGCGATTGTTATACCAAGAAAGACATGACAAAGCCATGTGAACCTTTTAGTATAAGAGTAGAAAGTAAGAAAAAACACTGCTATCGGAAGTAAATAAACTGATAACATATTGAGCTGATAAGCAGAAATAAACAATAACAGAAAGGAAACAGTGATAAATAAAATACTCTGGCTGGTCGTGATCAATCCAGCAGGGATTGCTCTATCAGCGGTTCGAGGGTTCTTTTTATCAATATTGGCATCAATCACTCGATTTAGGGTCATGGCTGCACTTCTTGCGCCAACCATTGCAAGAGTGATCCAAATCCATTCTGATATCGTAGGCCAACTTCCTTCTACCATTAAATTACCTAACACTGCACCTAAAAATGCAAAAGGAAGGGCGAAAACGGTATGTTCAAATTTGATCATTTCTAGTATTATTTTAAGTTTTTTCATCTTACATTTTCCTCGCTTTGAGCTGCTTTTCCTTTTCTTGCAAAGTGTGCAGCAGCTGTGCCCATGGAATATGGTATCACGTTTACTTGATGAAAACCCGATTCAGAAAAAAGAACAGCAAGCAAACTTTTATTCGGAAAGGACATTGTCGACTCTTGCAGCCAGGAATATTCTTCATAACTGCCAGCGAAGTATTTCCCTAAAAGCGGCATCACCCGCTTAAAATAAAAAGAATAGACACCTTTAACTTTTTTATGTTCTGGTTGGGAGGTTTCAAGACATACTGCCAATCCGCCAGGCTTTAGTACACGATGCATCTCTTCTAGTACTGTTTGGTAGTCAGGAACATTACGCAAACCAAATCCAATAGTTACATAATCAAACGTATTATCTTCAAATGGGAGGCTCATAGCATTTCCTTCTATCAATTCTACATTTGAAAGCTGTTTATTTCTAAGCTTTTGATTGCCGACTTTAAGCATATTCCGGCTAAAATCCAATCCAATAACATGTCCGTTATCTCCCACCGCTTCAGCAAGGTTAATAGCCCAATCAGCAGTTCCGCAGCAAACGTCCAGCGCTTTCGCTCCTTGAAAAACGTTCATTCTGTTCATCGTATCTTTACGCCAGGACTTATGAAGCTGAAAGCTTATAATAGAATTCATCTGATCATATTTATCATGAATGGATTCAAAGACTTCATGTACCCTTTCTTCTTTGGACTTTTGCATCTTATCCCTTCTCCCATTACTTTATCTTTGCTTCAAATTCCAGATTGGTCCAATTATTAAGCCGATTATAGAGCGGTACCTTATGAATAGCAGGATAAGTATCCAGCTGGTTTTGTAATTTCACCTGCAGTTCAGAAATTTTATCATTTAAAAAACTGCTTGTCCGTACTGGAGGCCAGTTTGTAACCTCATCTGCTCTATATCCTTCGCTAAATGAATGAATAGCTGAAGCAAATGCCGATAAGTATTTTGAGTTTGCCTTTTCTTTTTCTTTAAATAATCGTTTTAATAAAAAGAATTTTTCTGCAAGAAAAGCAAGTTCGTCTTTTTTATAAAAAAAGGCTATGTCAGCTATAAAGCCTCCCTCAACGGTCTTTAAACGTTTCATCAATTCACCTTCAGATTGATGTTCAGAAAAATGCAGACTCATTTTTTCAACATTTATTTTCTGAATCGAGCTGCTAAAAACAGGAAGTATATCATCATGTACATTTTTAACAAGCATAAAATAATAAAGACTGCTGAAAAAGTCGCCTGCTAAAACAGTTAGCTGTCTTGGTTTTTTTTCATTACTATCTTCTAACGTTGTATTGTGAACCTTTTCGTGCGTAAGAAAAGCTGCTTGAACAAGCAGAGCAGATAGTATCTGTTCTCGTTTTTCCTCTTGAGTAAGACTAGTTTCCTTCATTATTTCTAACAAAAAGAATATAATATCATACTCTATTTCTGCACTATCAATATGTTTTTTCAAGTATGGGTGGGTAGTCATCTTTAAAAACTGATCTTCAATGTTTTTAACTTCCTCAGCCTGTTGTTGTGATTGAATCATGTTAGACGTCCCCCCAAAATTTTAGCTTGGTGATGATATGTAATTCACTAGAAACCTTAGCGCAGCTTCAACGTTTATGCTGTTCTTTCGTAGTTTCCTGACTGTAAAAAAAGTTAACGGTGCTATTATAGCATAGAAGCGAAATCCGTCGAAACCTCTATCGTTTCCTGTTAACGATCCATTCTAATATTAGAAAATTCGACTTAGCGCTTAAAAAGAAAACTGTCTAAAACCGCCACTTACTGCAGTAAGTGGTGGCTTTAGTACGCCCTTTACATTAAATTTACTTTTAAACAATCCTAACAGCGTTAGAAAATTGGGCTTACAGCCAACATTTCCCACACAATAATACAGGATATAACTGTATTGTATATTTCCTATTTCCTGCTGCATTCCCCGTTCCTATAAGTTCACAGCCCTATACATTCAGTTTATTCTTCCGTTTTCAATTCTCCATGGCTGGTTTGAATAACAGCTTTCCCTCTAACTTTTACTGCTGATGTATGTTCGGTAAACTGTGCAATCATAACCTCGCCTTTATCAAGTTTTTCTGAATGATGAAACCTTGTATCCGTACCTCTCGTTAAACCAATCACGTTAACACCGTCTTCTTCGGCTTTAATGACAAAAAAATCGTCTTTACTATTCAATATCATCACCTGCTTTAAAAAGTTAAGATCTATTTATTAATGCTAATACTTCCGCTCTTGAGGCATCATCTTTTTCAAACGTACCTCTAACCGCCGATGTAACCGTTTGAGCACCAGGCTTTTTAACACCTCGCATGGTCATACACATGTGTTCTGCCTCCACTACAACAATAACCCCATGAGGCTCTAAGGTTTCAACTATGGTATTAGCAATTGTCGATGTAATTCTTTCTTGAAGCTGAGGTTTTTTAGCAACCGTTTCAACGGTACGAGCTAGTTTACTTAAGCCGGTTACTTTTCCTCCTTTTGGTATGTATCCTACATGAGCTTTACCATAAAACGGAACAAGATGATGTTCACACATGGAGTAAAACGGAATATCACGAACTAACACTAATTCTTCGTGGTCTTCTCCAAATACTGTTTGTAGATGTTCAGACGGGTCCTCATGAATTCCTTGAAAAACTTCTTCATACATTTTTGCAACCCGTTTAGGTGTATCCATTAACCCTTCTCTATTTGGATCCTCACCAACAGCCTCTAATATTAACCGAACAGCTTGTTTTATTTTATCATGATCAACAGTAGGCAATCTATTTTTCCCCCCATCGAATTAAGTATAACCTTTGAAAAATTTTAGCATAAGGGTAGGTATAAAGCAAAAGATGAGCAGTGATATAAGTCTTAAATAATTTTATTATGTAAACTTATTCCGCATAGAAAAGAAGCAGCTTGATACACTGCTCCTTTTTCAAACTTATTTTTTAATCATTAAAGAATAATAGCGATTAATCCGCCTGATCCTTCATTTATTATTCTTTCTAACGTTTCTTTTAATTTGTATCTTGCATTTTCAGGCATCAGAGAAAGTTTGGCTTGAATACCTTCACGCACAATCGAATTTAATGATCTTCCAAATATATCAGAATTCCAGATAGATAGTGGATTTTCTTCAAAATCCTGCATGAGATAGCGAACTAATTCCTCACTTTGTTTCTCTGTGCCGATAATAGGAGCAAATTCCGATTCTACGTCTACTTTTATCATATGAATCGAAGGTGCTACTGCTTTCAGTCTTACTCCGAAACGGGAACCTTGCCGAATAATTTCCGGTTCATCCAAACTCATATCAGTTAATGCGGGAGCAGCTATCCCATACCCTGTCTGTTTTACCATTTTTAGCGCTTCACTCACTTGGTCATATTCACTTTTTGCATAAGCAAAATCTTGCATAAGCTGAAGCAAATGATCTTTTCCTCGAATCTCTACTCCTACAACTTCTTTTAATACTTCGTCATACAAATGATCTGGAGCAAAAAGATCGATTTCCGCAATTCCCTGCCCCATTTCAATTCCAGCAAGACCTGCTTCTTCTATAAACTCAAATTCATTTGCAAATTGATGTACAACTCTATCCACATCTCGCAGCCTTTTAATATCTTTTACTGTATTTCTTACGGACTGCTCATATTCTTGTCTGAGCCAATGGTTATCTCTTAATACCATTACCCAGCTAGGCAAATTAACATTTACTTCATGCACTGGAAATTCAAAAAGAACTTCCCTTAATACGTTATGAATATCATGTTCTGTCATGCTTTCAATACTTAATGCCAGCACTGGGATATCATGCGTTTCTGATAATTCTTGACGCAGTGATTCTGTTTCTGGATGGTGAGGCCTGACTGTATTGACAATCATTATAAAAGGTTTTCCAACTTCTTTTAATTCATCTACCACCCGCTCTTCTGCTTCCATATAATCCATGCGAGGGATTTCACCAATCGTACCGTCTGAAGTAACAACAACTCCTAAAGTTGAATGTTCTTGAATAACTTTACGTGTTCCTATTTCTGCTGCTTCTTGAAAAGGGATGGGTTCTTCATACCAGGGTGTGTTTATCATTCGTGGTCCATTTTCATCCTCATATCCTTTCGCACCTTCCACGGCGTATCCAACACAATCCACGAGTCTAACATTTACTTCAAGCCCTTCATCCACTTCTAACGAAACAGCATTGTTAGGAACAAATTTCGGTTCTGTTGTCATGATCGTCTTCCCGGCAGCACTTTGCGGCAGTTCATCTTTAGTGCGTGCTTTATCTGCTTCACTCTCCATATTAGGAAGAACGACAAGCTCCATGAACTTTTTAATAAAAGTGGATTTACCGGTACGGACTGCTCCGACTACTCCTAGATAGATGTCTCCACCGGTCCGCTCCGCGATATCTTTGAAGATATCAACCTTTTCCACTAGATCCCCTCCTGTTCAATGTGAAATTCCGATACCGGTCTTGCATGTATGACATTATATATTTATGATAATGTCCGACGGATATGACTTTCTCATTTCTACTTATGCTATGATTCACATTTATATGCTTCAAACTTTAAAAGAGAGGATCCTTATATCTCACTCAAAACCTAGAAAATTCGGTTATAGCCATATTAATGAAACAAGCTCTACACAACACCGACTCGTCAGTCTGTGCATTAAATAATATAGTAATTGAATGGTTTCTGTAAGTAAAAAAGACACTCCCCTGATGTTTTACAAGAGGAAGTGTCTTTCTTTATTTTTTATATCGTTATTCTTTTTTAAATGACGGCTCTCCATTGTCATCAATCGTATATGGAACAGAGAATACAGGTACTATCGGCGAATGGTCCGTCAATATTTCTCTTATGTCATCACCTTTATTGAAATCATGGTCATTTTCTTGCAAAGCTATATTTAAATCCATTGCATAATCGATTAAAACATTTCCATGTTGATTTATGATTAGGGGCAAATATGTCTCATTGTATGGACTTTCCACTTTTGCATCACGATGGTAATCCAGCTTCTCCATATCTATGGAATAAACTTCAGGTCCAATGGGTTCTTCAATAGGTGCATATTCATTTTCTTTAATATAGTTATTTACTTCTCGCTGTAGTTCTTGTATTTCTCTCATAATACGCAAGTCAATTACTTTTACTTCTGCTTCCTCTTCCGGATTAATAATCACATATTGATAAAACCCGCCGTTTTCAAAAGAATTTCCTGGCGGCTCTTGCATATATCGCGGCATTAGCTGCTGAAAATCTATAACATATTTTTGGTATATCGGTGTCTCTTCATCCTTTGTTTTTATAGGAAGCACGCTGTTATCTTGTTTGTATTGATCAACCGCTTGCTGAACGGAAGCAAGCTGATTTTCATAAGGTACTTGATTTTCCGCTCTTTTTTCCTGCGGGAACATACAACCCGATAAGAAAAATAGGAGAATTAAATACAAACATGATGCAATCAATTTATTTTTCACTGCTTCACCTCCTAAGCAGAAAGGTCGTCCTATATGTTAATGTAACGTTTCTTTATTCAGCTAACGGCCCTCTTACTACGACAGCAAAAACAATTAGACCAGCTACCATTAGACATAAAAATGACAATATAAGTAATAATACTCTCCAAAATCCAGGAAGCTTTTGTGATAACACGGTAAGCCCGGCCGACACAAACATTAAAAATATACCAAAAAAGGAAAACCACATGTTTTGTAAAGCTGTCATCAACCGCAACCTCCTTTAATTCAGCCCATATTATAACACAGGAAACAAACTGTGACTGCATGTCCGATTTGTTTTCAATGTTTTGTAGAAAAATTAAATCCAACCG
The DNA here is from genome assembly GCF_009765375.1 of Alteribacillus sp. YIM 98480. Lineage (GTDB taxonomy): Bacteria > Bacillota > Bacilli > Bacillales > Marinococcaceae > Alteribacillus. The sequence goes on along the minus strand of NZ_VTOK01000002.1, from coordinate 288,095 downwards.
TTTCTTTTTCCATCAAAAACCAGCTGAACCGGGGCTGATCCAGCTGGCTTTTGCTATATTCTTTCCTTTTTTTCTACAGCCTTTATTCTATTCTTTTTACTGTATTCATAAAGGTATCCATTGGAATGAGCATATGCCTTTGAAGCATAAAGAAATCTGAAATTATTTTGACTGGAACCACTTGCTTAGAGAAGCCAAATCAAACGGGATATTGTTGTTCACAATGGCTTTGACTAATTCATCTTCTTGTTTTTTGGATACAGTTTTTCCAGCAAGTTTACCTACATCAGAAATGACACGGCGTACCGTTTGCTCATCTTGGAAGTCAGCTCCATTTAAGGATTGTACCAGTTTAAATAAATCTTCTTGTTTTACATTCGTTTTTTTCTCAATCTGGTCAAAAAATGAATCGTTTTGACGGTGTCGCATGTAACAGCCTCCCTTAATCACTATTCAAATTATCCTATGCATGATTATAGGAGGCGTGCCAATTGTTACTCATTATCATTCGGACTCCATGACTTCCCCTGCCATTTTTCTTGAAAGTCGGGTCCTAACAAAAGTGAGACATTCTCTACTTCATGTTTCCTTACTCTTCCCATTAATTGATATGCTGCAGCTTCGGGTTTTTTTTCATTAAACAAAACTTCAAACAGTGCCTCTGTAATTGGCATTTCTACTTTTAGTCTATTTGAAAGCTCTTTTACTGCCTTTGTCGTTCTTACTCCTTCTACAACCATCCCCATTTCATCCAGCACGTTCTCAAGGTTTTTCCCCATACCTAGTTTATATCCAGTCCGCCAATTACGGCTATGCTGGCTGGTACAGGTAACAATTAAGTCTCCCAATCCAGAGAGCCCGGTAAAAGTGAGCGGGTTTGCACCAAGTTTAATACCTAAACGTGCAATCTCGGCCAGCCCTCTAGTCATAAGAGCAGCCTTTGCATTGTCGCCGTAACCTAGGCCCTCTGTCAATCCAATACCGAGGGCAATGATATTTTTTAGCGCACCGCCTATTTCCACTCCAATTAAATCTTGATTAGTATACACGCGAAAATTATTATTCATAAACAATTCTTGCACCTCTTCAGCCGCTTGAGCTATGTGAGACGACACCGTAACGGTAGTTGGCTGTCTTTCACACACTTCTTCAGCATGACTCGGGCCAGACAACACTACAGTAGCTTCTCCTTTTTTTTCATCCAGCTCTTCTTCCACCATTTCTGAAATCCGCTTTGAGGTTCCAGGTTCAATGCCTTTAGAGGCATGAATAAGAATGTTGTAATCTTTAACGTGTGGTTTTAATTGAGTCACTGTATCCCTAATAGCTTTTGTAGGGACAACGAGGAGGACGTATTTAACATCTCTTGTACACCATGCTAAATCACTTGAAGCCTGAATAGTATGTGGAAGGGTAAAGCCGGGCAAATATTTTGTATTTGTATGAGAATTGTTTATTTCGTCTGCTTGTTTTTGTCTTCTTGTCCAAATTTTTACATTGTGCTCGTTATCTGCTAACACTGTAGCTAAAGCTGTTCCCCAGCTTCCTGCCCCTATTACCGCAACGTTTGAGTTCATTCTTTTCCCCCTCGTTTATGATAATTTCTTTTCCCCGATTTTGTTTTCGGTACCTTTTATTAACCTTTCAACATTTGTTCTATGTTTCCAAATCGACATTAGTCCTAATAGTGCAGTTAAGTAAAAGTATGGATCGGGATGTCCATAATGCTCTTTTGTAAACCAGATTAATATGGGAGTTGCAACGGCAAAAATCAAAGAACCTAACGAAACGTATCTCGTAACCACGATGGCTAAAATGGAAACAATGCCGACATAAATTGCTGGGAAAAATACAAGACTGCCCACTACTCCAACTGCTGTTGCTACCCCTTTTCCACCTTTAAACCCATAAAATATCGGCCAATTGTGCCCGAGAATCGCAGCTAAACCTGCTAATGCGGGAGCAAGGCCATCCAATTCTCCGACAGAAGTAAATACCGGAAATATACCCGATATTTCCAACCATTTTGCCAACCATACTGCCGCGATCCCCTTTAATATATCAAGACTCAACACTAAAATAGCCGGGCCTTTGCCTAACACTCTTAAAATATTGGTAGCTCCTGGATTCCCGCTCCCGTGCTGCCGAATGTCAATTTTCATCAATTTTTGTGCAACCACATAGCTAAAACTAATCGACCCTAATAAATAAGCAGCGATTATAGACACTAATAATTCCATTTCTCCCATTTCCCCCGATTAATTGACATAATTTTTACTAAAAATTTACTCGTTCTTTTTTCTTGCTATAATTTTAAGTGGTGTTCCCTCAAAATGAAATGCTTCGCGCAGTTTATTTTCTATATATCGTTTATATGAAAAATGCAAGAGCTCAGGGTCGTTTACGAACAACACAAAAGTAGGTGGAGCCACTGCCACTTGAGTTGCGTAATTTATCCGCAGCCTGCGATTGTTCTCAGTAGGAGTAGGATTTATTATTACTGCATCCATAATGACGTCATTTAACACATTTGTAGGGACGCGAAGGTTATGGTTGTCTGCAGCTTGTTTTACAGCAGGCAGTAAATGCTGCAATCTATGTTTTGTTTTGGCCGAGAGATAAAGGACTGGAGCATAAGATAAAAATTGAAATTCATCACGTATTTTTTCTGTATACCGTGCCATGGTTTTATCATCTTTTTCTATGACATCCCATTTATTAACCACAATTAGCATAGCCCTTCCTGCTTCATGGGCATACCCTGCAATTTTCTTATCTTGCTCTCTTATACCTTCTTCCCCGTTTATCACCATCAATACTACATCAGAACGCTCCATTGCCCTTAGAGCACGAAGAACACTGTACTTTTCAGTCGATTCATATACTTTACCTCGTTTTCGCATCCCAGCAGTGTCTATTAGTACATATTCCTGATCATCTTTTTCAAAAACCGTGTCCACTGCATCCCTGGTAGTTCCAGGAATATCACTTACAATAACTCTTTCTTCCCCGAGAACCGCATTAACAAGTGAAGACTTCCCTACATTAGGCCGGCCGATAACTGCCATTCTAATTGTATCTTCTTCATATTCTTCTTCTTGGTCAGCTGGAAAATGGCGAACGACTTCATCGAGTAAATCACCTAGGCCAAGACCATGAGCCCCGGAAATCCCAAAAACTTCACCAGTACCAAGAGCATAAAATTCATATACTTTATCCTGCATTTCAAAGTTGTCAATCTTATTAACCCCTAAAACGACAGGCTTTTTGGAACGGTGCAAAATGGAAGCAACTTCTTCATCTGCTCCCGTCATTCCATCTCTTCCGTTCACTAAAAAAATAATTACATCGGCTTCATCAATGGCAATTTGAGCCTGCTCTCTCATTTGCTCTAAAAGAGGTTCATTTCCAATTTCTATTCCACCGGTATCGATTACATGAAACTCACGGTTTAACCACTCAGCTTTACTGTAAATACGATCTCTAGTAACGCCGGGTATATCTTCTACAATTGCCTGTCTCTCTCCTACAATCCTGTTAAAAATAGTAGACTTTCCAACATTAGGCCTTCCAACGATGGCTGCTACCGGTTTTGGCATAATTTTTTCTTTCCTTTCTCCCTTAACCACTTAGCTAGTTTATTCAATAAATCCAGTGACTTACATACTTAAGTCACTACTTGGAACAGCTTTTTACTTTATTAAGAAAAGCACTAGCGCCTTGCTCACGAGCGACAAGTCCTGGAGGGTCGGCATATGGAAAGCTGATCTTTGCTTTCCATTGACGAACCGAAGGAATCTCGAGCGAGTAGGCGCTTGCGCTAGACATGTAAAACGCCAACTATTTATAATTTCTTACCTTTTTAGAAAGAACTCGGCTTCACGCCGAGTTCTTTTTCCTAAAGTATTAGTACCTCAACTTGTTTATTTTAGCAGATTTTTCTCTACCCGGGCAAGTTAGAACGAGATGGAGATACTACATTATTAATCATGGTTACTAATTTGTGTAACAATTCTAAACTGTATAATGCTGCAATTAAGGTAATAAGGTAATTTAAAAAGAACACTTCACCAATATGAAGTAACGAAGTTAATGGAAATATATGCAATTGGTAAATGATTTCTCCGCTGCAAGAAGCTATTATCGCACAAGCTAAACGTTCCTTAAATGAATGAAAAAAGAGAAAAAATATAAAAGTGAAACAAATAATATACGTCAATAAATGACCAAATAGGAAAATGACTGGTTCATACCATTCGGTTAACCGTAAAGCTGCAAACAAATATGCAAAACTAATAGACATAAAAAATATCTTCCATTTATTTACGGAGGTTTGCTTGCATAAACAGAGAAAACCTCCTGCAAAAAACAAAATAAATACAGGCTTGATGGTCACCTGCATGAAAGACCAGTCCAACGGATAAAAACTAATTATTACTAGCAAGAACAGGGACGAAACAAAACGATATCTATTTTGTTTTCCTATTAAAAAAGTCTGAATCATCCATAAATACCAACTAATGATAAGTAATAAAATATTCTCCATTTTTTTCCTTTTTTTCTTCAGTATGGACAATATTTCATTATCTATTCACAATGACACATAAGAAAAGCGCAAGCTTCCTGGTCAGCCGCGACAGGTTCTGGAACTTTCGCGCAGGGTCGCCTGCGGCCCGGAGTCGAAAGGGAAGACATAAGACGTTCAGCTCATTTTCATGAACTTCTACTAAGATCGCACACGTCGACGCATAGGATGTGCTAATGGCGCCAATGCCACAGGACGTGGCGTTTTTGGCGACGAGTGTGCAACGTAGAAGTCACCACATCGTGTGCGCCTGAGCGGCTGGGCGCTGGAGCTAGACATGTAAAACGCCAACTATTTATAGTGTCTTACCTTTCGAAAAAAAAACTGGTTTATCAAACAGATAACCAGTTTTTATTTCCCGAGCCTTTTTCTGCTGTAATATGAAGGGGGAAATCCTCTTTCTTCTAACCAATGATTAGATTCCCCTGTAAGTACAAGGGGGGCATTTTTCAGATCACTTATTCGCTTTGCACCAACAGCAGTCATTATCATTTTTAATTCTTCCTGGCACTTATTGATAAACCGCTTAGCACCTTCTTTACCGCCTTGGTCTGCAGCCGCTAATACTTTCCCTGCCATACCAGCTGCATCAGCTCCTAAAGCAATGGCTTTTGCGATATCATACCCGTTTCTTACTCCGCCTGATCCTATAACTGAAATAGAACGTGAAGCTGCGTGTACGGACTCTACAATCGATGGAACTGCAGCCAAACCCCACTTATTAAAAAACTCAAAAGGCTCATTTCTTCTTTTATTCTCAATTTCTGCAAAATTTGTTCCGCCATTTCCTCCCGTATCAACAACTTGGACGTTCGTTTGTTTTAATTGTGTTACAGCCTCATAGGACAATCCAAATCCAACTTCTTTTATAATGACAGGTACATGTAAAGATGCAGCAATTTCTGAAATAGTTTCAAGAGCACCGTTAAAATCCCTGTCTCCTTCAGGCATTACTAATTCTTGAATAACATTTAAATGAATTTGTAAAGCATTTGCATCTACCATGTCTACAGCCTGCTTTGCTTGCTCTAACGTTAATTCACTTCCTAAGTTAGCAAATATTACACCATCTTTATTTACTTTCCTAACAACATTATACGTTCTTTCTTCTGCTGGATCTTTGAAAGCTGCCATTTGAGAACCAACTGCCATAGCCGCTCCAGTATCTCTTGCTGCTGCTGCAAGACATTCGTTCATTCTTTCTGTTTCCTTGCCGCCGCCTCCTGTCATAGCATTAATAATAATCGGCGAACTTAAACAAAGTTCGCCGATTGATACGAATTGGTCTATTTGTGAAACAGAAGTCTCCGGCAAGCTGTTATGAACGAAACGAACATCATCAAAGCTGTTCTTTGTTTTTGTTTCTGCACTTAATGCGTAATTTATATGATCCTTCTTTCGTTCAGCACGAGACACCTGAAAACCAAACTCCTTATTTTTTATACTTTTTTAATTGATCACCAATCATATCACCTAATGAAAAGCCAGAATGGTCTTCTTCAGGCGCTTCATACTCTTCCTGAACTTTTTCATCAGGAGTATCTTCTTTTTCTAGTTCACGAATGCTCAGTGAAATGCGTTGTTCTGATGGGCTGATATCGAGAATTTTTGCCTTCACGGTTTGCCCTTCTTCAAGAACTTCTCCTGGTGTGCCAATATGACGGTTAGCAATTTGGGAAATATGAACCAAACCCTCTACTCCAGGCGCCACTTCTACAAACGCTCCAAAAGAAACGAGACGCTTCACTTGACCTTCAATAACATCGCCGGGTTCGAATTGTCCTTCAATGGTTGTCCAAGGTCCTGGCAATGTTTCTTTAATGGAAAGAGAAACTCTTTCACTTTCGGAATCAACAGCAAGTATCTTCACATCGATTTCATCGCCTTCTTTTACGATTTCTCCAGGCGATTCTACCCGGTGATGAGCCATTTGTGAAATATGAACAAGGCCGTCTACTCCACCTATGTCAACAAAAGCACCAAAATCTGTCAATCGCTGTACTGTACCTTTCACCACATCTCCAACTTGAAGATTTTCAAGTAATTCTTTTTTCTGCTTGTCTGCTTCTTCATCAAGAACAGCACGTTGAGAGAGAATAAGTTTATTTTCTTCTGGATCAATTTCAGCTACCTTTAATCGTAATGTTTTTCCTTTATAATCACTAAAATCTTCCACAAAATGACGTTCAACTAAAGATGCAGGGATAAATCCGCGAACACCAAGATCAACAACGAGTCCGCCTTTTACCACTTCTGCAACCTCAGCTTCTATAATTTCACCAGTATCAAATTTCTCCTGGAGTTCCCCCCCATGCTTTATCCGCCAAAGCAGCGCGGCGTGATAATACAAGTTCATCGTCCTCAAGTTTAATGACTTTTAGCTCTAGTTCGTCGCCTTCATGAAGTACATCATTAACCTTTTCTACATGAAGGCTTGAAAGCTCGCTGATCGGTATCACTGCGTCCACTTTATATCCAGCGTCCGCGTAGGCTTGCTTGTCCTCAACTTTAGTAATCTTTCCGGTAACAAGATCCCCTACATTTAAATCCTGCATACCGACCAATTCATTATTCATTTCATCAACCATTGACATTTGCCTCCTTCACTTTCCTTTAGGGAACATAAAACTAAAATATAATAAATTCCTTATGCTAAAGAATTTATCTCACCAAACACATTAAACAAAATGACTCCAGCTTTTTTCTGCTCTATTTATTTTTTTCAGCTTGGTGTTGAGCCATTAACTTACGGATATTTTCCATAATTTCTTCAGTAGCGTCAGAAGCGCTTGTTTTTTGATTTCGTAAGTGTTGAAAATTCAATGGTTTCCCATAAACCACCGTCACTTTTTGAAAAGGCTTATATTTTCCAAAAATGGCAACCGGGACGACAGCTGCTTCGGATCTAAGAGCGAAAAAACCTGATCCGGACAGCCCTTTTCCAACTTCACCGGTTTTACTCCTTGTACCCTCCGGAAAAAGACATAAAACCTTCCCTTCTTCTAATAAACTCAAACCTTTTCGTAACGCTTGACGGTCGCCTGCTCCTCTTTTTACAGGAAAAGCTCCGAGGAAAGGCAATAGAGTACCTAGAATCTTTTGACTAAAAAGCTCTTCTTTTGCCATAAAGTGAATCTTTCGTTTCATAAAAGAACCTACTAATGGAGGGTCATAATTGCTAATGTGATTAGAACAAAGCAACACCGGTCCTTCTTTTGGAATATTTTCCTCACCTATTGCTTCTACACGAATAACCAATGATAAATACATTTTGCATATCGCTTTACCTATTGAATACACGCTCATTGCTCTTGAATCCTTTCTAACGCTAATGAACATATACTCTCTGCCACTTCATCTGCTGATAAACTTGTTGTATCAATCTCCACAGCATCTTCGGCTTTTATTAAAGGAGATATTTTTCTCGTAGAATCTTTGTCATCTCTTAATTGAATATCATTCATGATCATTTGTAAATCTGATTTTCTCCCTTTTTCTACATTTTCAAAATGTCTGCGTTTTGCTCTTTCTTCAACAGAAGCTGTCAGGAATACTTTTAGTTCGGCTTGTGGAAGAACGGTCGTTCCTATATCCCTTCCATCTAAAACTGCACCTTTGCTGCTGGCTAAATCTTGTTGTTTTTTTACCATTTTTTCCCTGACTCCTGCATGTGCAGACACAGCAGAAACGGAAGCTGTTACTTCACTTGAGCGTATATCGTCAGTGACTTCATTATCATCAACAAAAATCCTGTTTCCATCGATTGCATAAGTTAATTGCAAATTTGTTGACTCTAACATCGAAGATAGAACGTGTCCATCCTGAATATCTACGTTCGAGTGAATGGCTTTCCATGCTAAAGCACGATACATTGCCCCTGTATCAATATAAATATACCCCAATGCAGAGGCTACTTTTCTTGAGACCGTACTTTTTCCTGCACCCGCAGGTCCATCAATAGCAATGTTGATTTTTTTCATAGTGCACCCCATCGAGACGATATGTATTACTGCGATGATTAAGGGCGGTTAAGATTCCCTAAAACTTATATATTCACAGAGTATCATACCATAAAGCAATGAACAAATCTAACGATTCCGACTTTAAGCATTCCTTTTCATTAATGTTATAGTTGGGTTCACCGCTTGATAAATCATTCTTATTTATCAATCATTCTGCTGTACAATTTTCACTCGCTTTTTAATTCATATTTTTAATGGTTTGACCCTTAACTTGACTATAGAGTAATAATTCTTTTAAGTGAGAAAAAGAAGAAGCAGAGAGCCTCTTCTTTTTCTCACTTTTTATATTGGTCATTACTTTTTCGATTACATTGTATCATATACTGGTTCGGCTTGTTCCAATTTTTTCACGCTTTCTTCGTCTCCGTTCTCTGCATTGATATAAATTCTGTAGGTATCTTTATCAATAGTACCGTAAAATTCATAACACAAAATTTCTTCTTCATCTTCATTTTGAATTAACGCTAGACCCTCTTCTCTAACCTCAACATTTGGATTAATTTCATCTCTTGCCTCTTCTATACTAAGAGATGGATTAAAGTCATTTCGTTCTTTGTGGTTCGTTATATATTCTGCTCCTTTGTAACCAACAATCTCTCCATCATCAAGAGCCACTTCTACATAAACAGTATCCGGATACATCTTTACTTCGTCTTGCATGGATACATATTGAAATACTCCCACCGTGTCATATTGCTTACCATCTACCATTTCCATGTTTTCGAATCCATTTTTCTCTAGAAACTCTAAACCTTTTTTTGAAGCTTTATTTAAACTAATTTCTGGTTCATCTATTGGTCTAGATTGCAAAAACCAAAGAGGATGTCCGCCTTTTTTCGTCATGTCCATGTAAATTTCGTCTTCTCCCTCAGGCTCCTCTATAGTTAACGTATATCCTTCGAATTCAACACCTTTTTTATTTAATTCATCAATATTAACACTCATTGAATCTGGAAGGCCTACAAATTCTTTCGCTTTTTTGGCTGCTTCTTTTTTACTTACTTCTTTCCCTTTAACATTTTCAGCAATTTTCTTATCTAAATCTGGGGCAAATCCTTCTTCCATTTCCGGGCCAAATTCTGCTTCAGAAAAACCTTTAACTTTGTCATCTATCATATGAAACCCATTCACAATCGAATTATCCATTGGCTCATCGTTATTGGCCATTGCTTCTTCTGCATCTGTCCATTTAGCATTTTCTTTTAACGTTGATGCTTGCAGTTTTCTTAAATCATGTTTAATTTCTCCTGCCTCTTTATAGAAATTGTTCAACTGTTTATATTCTTTATCTGACAGCGGTTCTTTTCCTAAATCACGAATCGTCGTTTCATAGCTGAAATTTCCAATTTTATGCAATAAATCTTCTGTTTCGTTAAGAGCCATCATTCCAAGCGGCAGCTGTCCCAACTCACTTTGGGCCAACGATGTAAGGCGCCAAACTTGCGCAAGCGAGCTCGATAACTGCTTTCTCGAATTCATGGCTAGCGTAGAACCTACTTCATCTTCTATTTGGTCAAGATGAAAAGATAAATCATGAAAAGCACGCTGATAATTGTTTTCGTTATTCACAAGCAGAGCTTCTTTTTGATTTGCTTGATTAGCTCCCCACCAGCCTGTTCCAATCAAGGCGATGACTAATAAACCTATTAAGACGTTACGAACCATATGAATGTTCACCTCCGTTATTTAGCAAATACGTGTTTTCCAATCGTTTTCACTTCTGGTCTTTGCGCCACCCAACCCGATGTTGCTGTCACTGGATTATAGTAATATAGTGATCCTTCAGAAGGATCCTGTCCATTTAAAGCATCAAGAACAGCTTTTCTAGCTTCTTCATTAGGTTCCATGTATATTTGACCATCAGCAACTGCAGTAAATGCCCTCGGTTCAAATATGACACCGCTTGCCGTATTTGGAAATGTTGAACTGTTTATTCGATTTATAATAACTGCAGCAACAGCTACCTGGCCGACGTATGGCTCTCCTCTCGCTTCACCATACACAGCATTCGACATGATTTGAATATCATTTTCAGAATAACCTTCCGGGACATTCATTGCTTTTTGAATATTAGGTTCATTTGATTGATCTTCATCTACTTGCTCTTGATCTGTTTGCGGCTGCTCTGTTTCTGTTCCTTGATTTCCATCTTGTCTGCGCTGTCCATTACGCTGCTGACTGCCGCCTTGCTGTTGTTCTTGCTGGGGCTGCTTTTGCTGTTGTTTTCCTTTCTTATTTTTGCTTCCTTTCTCACCTCTTTGAATTTCTTTTGGTGTACCGCCATAATGGGTGAATTTCCTACCATTTTCTAAAGCGTCTTTTACAAACGCTTCGTCATATTCGGTAGATTTTTCAAGCATGCTTTTCATTTTTTTCCCAACAAGGCCGTCTGTTTCTAAACCAAATTCTTCTTGAAAGTTCTTAACAGCCCAAAAGGTACCCCAGCCATATACCCCATCAATATTGTCGTTGTAAAAACCGTTATATTGAAGCCTTGCTTGCAGTTCTACCACATCATCACCAGTAGCACCCTTTTGAATGACTTGATCTGTAAAAGCTTCTGCTGTTGAATTGGGATAAGCATAGCTGAAAATAAAAAAGCATAAGGAAATGAAAATAAGTTTGGTTAATTTTTTTTGATATATTTTCATTACGGTTGTCCCTCCTTTTACTCCATAACACTTGGTTGCTCTTATTTTCTTCTGTGCTGGTTTTTTTATTCATAAAGAGTTATTTATTCCATGCTATTTATCTAAAAAGCTCTGCTTTTGCCGAATCATTATGGTAAACGACTTAGTTTTCCTACCTATTACCAGGAAATACTTTCATTATTAATTAAATACTTGGCTTGCCGCCAAGTTAGGCATAAGCTGTAGTTTTACTTATAACTTGTTCATTTAACAAAGTTATACATTCATAAAGTGCAAAAAGACCCTTTTCGACAACAAGTCGAAAAGGGCCAAAAATGCTTATCTTTATAGAACGCTAAAATATCTTGCTTCGGGATGGGCAAAAACCATCGCAGATACGGAAGCTTCAGGTTCCATCATATATTCATCTGTTAATTGAACACCGATTTTTTCTGGTCTTAGCAATCGGAACAATTTAGCTTGATCATTCAAATCAGGACAAGCAGGGTAACCAAAAGAAACCCTTATTCCCTGATATTTGGCAGAAAAACGGTCTTCCATTGTCAATTCAGGAGAATCCGGAATCCCCCATTGATCTCTCATCATTTGATGAATTTTTTCCGCAAATCCTTCCGCCACTTCTAAGGCAGCAGCTTGGACTAAATGACTAAATAAATAATCTCCGTTTTCTTTCGTTTCGGCAGACATTTCTCTTACACCTTCTCCAGCCGTGACAGTTAAAAATCCAACATAATCTATATCACCACTGTCAACAGAACGAATAAAATCAGCAAGGCATAAATGAGGAGCGCGAGGCTGTCTTGGAAATGAAAAGCGTTCAAGCACTTTCTTTTCTACTGGATCATTATAGATGTATATCTCATTTCCATCTGACTGAGCCGGGTAAAATCTATACATCCCGTGCGCTTTTAAAAGACCTTCTTTTTTAGCTCTATTCATTAAATGATCTACTTTTTCTTTTAACGCGACTGCTTTATCATTTTTTTCATTTAATAACCGGCTGACTTTTCCTTGCAAACCTAAATGTTTCCCCATGAGCATTTGCAAGTTTACGTACGGTTCTAAATGAGCAATACTGAAATCTTTCAGCACATGTTCTTTTAAATCTGGAGGAGTTTGTACAGGCACTTCTGTCGATACCTCTGAACGAGCCGGTGTTTCTTCGCTTACCGTTTTTACAACTTTTTTTCGTTGCACATTATCTAACCGTTTTTTCCGTTTTTCTATCAATTCTTGCTGCAGTTTGGTCCGTTCTTCAGGTACAGCCAGTTTATTTGCTATATCTAAACCGTTCATTGCATCTTTTGAATATAAAACCATTCCATCATACTCTGCACTTATTTTTTCTTCAGTAAATTTACGTGTTAAAGCTGCTCCGCCTACAAGCACAGGTATGGATATTTCTTGGTTTTTTAAATCTTGCGCTGTAAGTACCATCTGTTGAGCAGACTTAACAAGCAGACCGCTTAAACCTACAGCATCCGGTTTTTCTTTATTAACTGCTTCGATTAGTTCGTTTGAAGTGACTTTGATTCCTAAATTAACGATTTTAAACCCGTTATTTGATAAAATAATATCTACTAAATTTTTCCCGATATCATGAACGTCACCTTTGACAGTAGCAAGCAATATTTTCCCTTTTCCTGAATCATCATCTTCTTTTTTCTCCATGTAGGGTTCAAGATGGGCAACGGCCGCCTTCATTGCTTCTGCACTTTGCAGCACTTCAGCTACAATCAATTCATTGTTATTAAACAATTTTCCGACTTTATCCATTCCGTTCATTAGTGGACCATTAATAATATCAAGAGGATCATCGAATTTTTTCAGTGCTTCATCTAAATCTTCAAACAACCCTTCTTTTGTTCCTTCCACTATATACTCAGCTAATCTGTCTTCAAGAGAAAGGTTCTTTTCGACTTTCTTTTTCTCGGCTTTTTTCCCTCGATAATGAGCAGTAAATTCTGCCAATGTTTCATCCGAAGTTTCAAACAATAATTTTCTGGCCATTTCCTTTTCGTTATCTGGAATACTTGCAAAACGTTCGAGTTTTTCTGTATTAACAATTGCATAGTCTAAACCTGCATTGGTACAGTAATACATAAAAGCTGCATTTAGAACTTCTCGACCAACTGGAGGAAGTCCAAATGACACGTTGCTTATTCCTAAAATTGTTAAGCAATCAGGGAGTTGTTGTTTAATTAAACGAATTCCTTCAACGGTAGCCTCAGCGGACCCGATGTATTGCTCATCTCCCGTTCCAACCGGGAATACCAGCGGATCAAAAATAATGTCTTTAGCGTTCATGCCATGCTTATGGACGAGCAAATCATGTGAACGTTTAGCAATTTCAAGTTTTCTTTCGGCAGTAACAGCCATTCCTTGTTCGTCGATGGTTCCTACCACAACTGCTGCTCCAAATCGTTTCACTATTGGAATAATATCATCAAAACGTTCTTCCCCGTCTTCTAAGTTAATAGAATTGATGATTGCTTTACCTTGCGAATAGGTTAGTGCTTTTTCAATAACATGAGCGTCTGTTGAATCGATCATTAACGGTACTTTTACTTTGTTTATTACATAACTGAGAAACTTTTCCATATCCTCTAACTCTTCACGATCAGGATCAGCTAGACAAACATCAATAACATGAGCACCTCTTTTCACTTGTGCCCGCGCCACTTCCGAAGCTTCTTCAAATTTTTCTTCGTTAATAAGTCTTTTAAATTTTCTAGAACCAATGACATTTGTCCGTTCCCCAACAAACAGCGGTCTCATGTCTTCTTCATAGACAAGCGGCTCGATTCCAGAAACAGTGTGCGGGTGAGTTTCAACAGGTACTCTTGGAGAGTAATCCTTCAGAGTATCTCTCATTACTTTAATATGTTCCGGGGTTGTCCCGCAGCAGCCGCCTACAATGTTAAGCCAGCCTTTTTCTCCAAATGTTTTTAATTTGGAAGCAAGAGATTCAGGCGATTCATGGTAATGTCCTTCTTCATCAGGTAATCCTGCGTTTGGATAGCAATGAACATAGGTCGTAGCTAAATCAGATAAGGAACGCAGATGGTCCCTCATAAATTCTGGACCCGTAGCACAATTTAACCCAACAACAGTAGGTTTCATATGTTCTAGTGAAATATAAAAAGATTCAATCGTCTGTCCTGCCAGAGTAGTCCCCATCGGTTCTATTGTTCCTGAGACAATAAGCGGCAATTCTATTTTTGCGTTTGCTTCTGCACGTTTAATACCAACATAAGCTGCTTTTACATTACGCATATCCTGACTTGTTTCTAACAGGAACACATCAATGCCGCCTTTTATTAATCCTGCAGCTTGCTCTTCATAAGCATCCGCTAATTGTTCGAATGTTGTGCCTCCCGTTACCGATAATGATTTTGTCGTCGGTCCCATCGCTCCAGCCACGTATCTTGGAAATTCCGGAGTTGAATAATCATCAGCTGCGGCTTTGGCAAGCTTTGCTGCAGCTATGTTCAGTTCTTCTGCTTTTTCTTCAAGATCATAATCGGCAAGTACAATGCTGGTTGCCCCAAATGTATTTGTCTCTATAATGTCGGCACCAGCTTCTAAATACTCGCGGTGTATTCGATCAATTACATGCGGAGATGTAACATTTAAATATTCATTACACCCATCATAATGTTCTCCTCCGAAATCCTCCGGCTTTAAATTTGCATTTTGAAGCATCGTTCCCATTGCACCGTCTAGTAACAATATCGATTGTTTCAATCTTTCTTTAAATTGAACCATTGTAGTCTTCCACTCCTTCATGTAGCTGCTGCTAACGCTGTAAAGCCGATTCTCTTATATACGCTGTTAATTCTGCTGTTATATCATACCGCAAAAATGGGGTGATGAGGTATACTCCATGAAAATAATTTAAGGCCTCATCAATAAGGGATTTTGCTATTGCTGTTCCTTCTTTTTGAGCTTTTTGTTTATCTTCTCCACACGCTGCCATTTTCTGCCTTGTTTCATCTGTTAATTTAATCCCTGGTACTTCATTATGGAGAAATTCTGCATTTCTACTGCTAACAAGAGGCATTATTCCTATATATATTGGAACGGTTAAATGCTTTGTTGCATCATATATCTCTTTAAATTGCTCTTTTCCATATACAGGCTGACTCATAAAATAGTCAGCACCAGCTTCTATCTTTTTCTCCAGCCTTTTCACGGCACGTTCCAGATTTCTTACGTTTGGATTAAAAGCGGCTGCTACTGTAAACGACGTTTTTTCCCCTAACGATTTACCAGAGAAGGAACGCCCTTCATTCATTTCCTTCATCAAAGAAATTAAATCAAAAGAATTAACATCGTATACAGAGGTTGCCCCAGGAAAGTCACCCACTTTCGTCGGGTCACCAGTAACCGCTAATACATCTTGAATACCAAGTGCATGTATACCTAATAAATGAGATTGCAATCCTATTAAGTTCCTATCACGGCACGCAACATGAAGAAGTGGTCTTGCACTCGTTTTATTTTTAACCATTGCTCCCATCGCTAAATTATCAATGCGAGGCGTAGCCAAGGAATTATCAGCCATCGTAACAGCATCTGCTCCAGCCTTATATAATTCTTGAGCACCTTGAATGAACTTTTCAGTTGCTAGTTTTTTAGGTGGGTCCAATTCGACTATTACAGAAGGTTTTTGCTTTTTTTCGTTTAAACGAACGATGTTGGACGGCACTTGTGCAGATACTGGCTGATCAGCCGACGCTTCCTCTACTGTTACTTTTTCTCTTACGGGCGCCGTCCCTTTTACGGCACGAGCTACCTCTGCAATATGATCAGGAGTAGTTCCGCAGCACCCTCCAATCAATCTTACTCCTTGTTGTTTTAAATCTTGTGCTCTCTCATAAAAGTAGTCCGGATTCGATTGATACACAAATCTACCATCATCTAAATCAGGCAGGCTCGCATTCGGATATGCAGAAAAATAGGTGTCTTTCATTAAAGGGACAGTTTCTAATGAGCGCAATATGTGATATGGGCCCATTCTGCAATTTA
This sequence comes from Alteribacillus sp. YIM 98480, assembly GCF_009765375.1. Classification (GTDB taxonomy): domain Bacteria; phylum Bacillota; class Bacilli; order Bacillales; family Marinococcaceae; genus Alteribacillus. The sequence continues at coordinate 271,806 of NZ_VTOK01000002.1, read as the reverse complement.
GCCCTACTATGTCAGCACCCGCATCTTTAAGCTTTTGAAAGACTTCACTAACTGGAGTGCCTCCGTGCATTACCCCAACTTCGCCTAATGCGACTTGAGCAATTACCGGTAAATCCGTCAACGTTCTAATTAATTGTACCGCATCTATTGTTTCTTTTAAGTCATAAAAGGTTTCCAACATTAAACCGTCAGGGTTTTCTGAAAGTAATGCTTCTGCTTGTTCTTTAAAAGCATTTTGTATATCTTCACTGCTGACATCGAGCTGCTGTACCCCTTTGATGCCGCCGATCGTCCCAAAAACAAAAGCTTCTGAACCAGCAGCTTCTTTTGCAATGCGAATTCCCGCCTTATTTATTTCTTCTGTTTTTTCACTTAGCTCGTATTTTTCAAGTTTTATTTTGTTTGCAGCATATGTATTTGATTGAATGATATCAGAACCTGCTTTCACATATTCCTTATGAGCAGATTTAATTTTATTTGGATCACTCAAGTTCAACATTTCAAAACAACCAGTAATACCTTTATCATATAAATAAGTACCCATAGCACCGTCACCGACAAGCATGTTTTGCTGCAATTTATTAAGAAATTTCACTACTCTGTCATCCTTTCTTTTTAAGAGCGCCCTTATAATTTAGCTAAAGCCTGGTCTAAATCTGCAATTAAATCTTCAGCATTTTCAATACCAACAGAAAAACGAAGCAGCCGATTGCATACACCATTTGCTATTCTTACTTCTTTTGGTACATCCGCATGAGTTTGGGTTGCAGGATAGGTCATGAAGCTTTCCACACCGCCAAGGCTTTCTGCAAATGTTATTAAGTTCAGTTCCTGGAGAAGAGTATCCACCCATTCTTCATTTTGAACACGGAAAGATAACATTCCACCTTTACCTGGATAAAGAACATCTGCAATTTTGTCATGTTTATTTAGAAAGTCTGCAACTTCTTGTGCATTTTTTGTATGTTTATCCATACGAAGGGATAATGTTTTCATCCCTCTCATAAGCAGCCAAGAATCCATCGGTGATAAAATAGTGCCCATCCCATTATGAAAAGCTCCTATACGTTCACAAATATTTTCATCATTAGCAACAATTAGTCCAGCAATAACGTCATTGTGACCTCCTAAGTATTTAGAAGCACTATGGATAACTATATCAGCTCCCATGTCTAAAGGCTTCTGCAAAACAGGAGTGTAAAAGGTATTATCTACGATAAGCAGTAGTTGATTGTCTTTTGCGAGTGCAGCAAGAGCGTCAATATCAGCTTCTTGCATCAATGGGTTCGTTGGTGTTTCGATAAACAAAGCACGAGTTTTCTCATTTATCAACTTCTCAAAATTTTCTACATTACGCGGATCACCATATTGTATAGTTACTCCCCAATTTTTCCAGCCTTCTTCAAAAAGCCTGTAAGTACCTCCGTACAAATCTTGTGATGCCAGAATTTCATCTCCGCTTTCAAAAATAGCAAAGAGCGTTTGTATAGCTGCCATTCCAGAACTTAAAGCAAATCCTTTTCTTCCATTTTCAAGTGCAGCAATTGCATTTTCAAGTATTTCTCTTGTCGGATTGCCTGTTCTAGAGTAATCATAACCAGTGGATTGTCCAATTCCAGCATGACGATAAGCAGTTGAAAAATACACGGGAGCACTGACTGCCCCTGTTTTTTCATCCTGATTATTGCCGATTTGTGCTAAGTTTGTTTCTATATGGTGTTTACTGCTCATTTTTAATGCACCTCATTTTTATGTATTTGCTTTACAGTCATTCTTTTTTCTCTAATAGGAAAGCCTTCTTCTCGATAAGAAGAAGGCCTGCTTTATAAAGGCATGTACACTTCATCTTATCTTTCAGACGAGTTGGTATATCGTCTGCCGGATTTAGCACCTGACCACGGCGTGGCTGGTTGCTGAGATTTCATAGGGCCTATCCCTCCATCTCTCTCGATAAGAATATAAAAATGTAATTGTTGTTAGTAAAACCGTACACGATAAAAAGCATAATTGCAATAACAAATTATTCCGGGGTTGCATCAATGTGAAGATTGGTTTCATTACCGCATACGCATCGTTTAAATCCTGTTTCAAGTTCACCTTTTTCATTGTTTCTTCCTCGAAGAATATATTTTTCACCACATTTCGGACAGCGGACAATTACACGATAACGAGTCTGAACAGCCATAACTTCCATCCTTTCTTATGCCATTTTTTCATTCGCTTTTTTTGACCTCGACAATGCGAACCACCATAAGAAAAACATAAATGGTACAATGATAATTAGTACATTTTCATGGACGGTCAATAATATCAAATCATATAATCCATGTAAAACAAGAGGCACAATAAGCGAGAGTATCATCCAGATTACTTTCTTTATCTTTGTTGATGCAATTTGAGCACATCCTATATAATACCCCATTACTACTCCAAATAAAGCATGGCTGGAAACTGGAAGGAGAGCTCTACCGATTGCATAATCAATTCCAGTCGCCATGAGATATATTACATTTTCAGCCGAAGCAAACCCTAAAGAAATCGATGCACCATATACAATTCCCTCATAGCGAGAATGGAAAGTTACAAATTTATAAATAGTAAAAAACAATAAAAACCATTTAAAAAACTCTTCTAATCCAGCTGCTCCTAGAAATGCATGTAACCATTCAGTACGCAAAACACCTTCTGCTTCTAAAGCATATTGCAGAACCAAAATAGGGAACACAAGCAATGCGCCAATAATAAAAGTTCTTACTACTTGTAAAAGAATATTGGATTCATATTCATTCCTTAAATAAAAATAACTTAGCAGAGCAATGGCAGGTGCCAAAGCTGCAATAATAAGCGCAATCACTTTCATCCCGTCCCCTCTTATTATATTATCGTAACACGCTATTTTATCGATGAAAATAAGGGTTCCGGGTAAGAATATCCATACACTTTTCTCTTCTTATGTTACTCTTATTCTTTATTATATAAACTAAACATTAAATTAGAGATTACGTTTTTCATTATTTAAAGATAATGAAACAGCTAATTTAATCCTCGCCTTTTTAGAATCTAAATCTCCTCCTAATTCCACCCCGATTTTCTCTAAATCATAAGCACTTCCCTCATAATCATAAGTCGTATAGACATGGCCTTCTTCGGCACTTGTGGTAAGAACAACTTTAATGTTTTTGTCGATTGCGCTCTTTATACTATTTACCATTTTCGGAGTAACTTGCCCACGCCCAACGCCTTCTATCACAATACCTTTCGCACCGCTATTTACTGAGGCATCGATATGACTGCCATCTGCATTTAAATGTACTTTTACAATATCTACTCTAGGTAAATGATTTCCTAATTCTAAATAATCTCTTCTAATCGGCTTTTGGTAAAGGATTACTTTATCATTGTCAATAATGCCTATATATCCATAACCAAACGAATTAAATCCTTGAATATTAGAAGCATGTTCTTTTTTCACGTACCTTGCTGAAAAAATTCTTTCATTAAATACTACGGCCGTCCCTAAACCCTTTAAATCATTAGCACATGCAGACAAAATCGCGTAGCGGATATTTATGTAAGCATCACTACCTAATGCTTCTGGAGCTCTTTGGGAACCGGTCATAACAATTGGCTTTTTATTGTTGATCGTTATATCAAGGAAATAGGCTGTTTCTTCCAATGTATCTGTTCCATGTGTGACTACTACACCGTCAATCGTATTGTTATTTAAATAATCTTGAATTCTTTGCCTTAAATTCAGCCAATCATCAAATGTTAAATGAATACTTGGCTTTTGAATAAAAGAGTCTATGATTACTTCCACATGGTTTGGCAAATCAAACATAGAAGCAAGTTCTTCTCCTGTCAGCTCACCGGCAGCTAATAAACCTGAACCTTCTTTTGTTTTACTTGCAATTGTACCGCCTGTAGCGACTAAAACCACCCTTTTCATACTCTCACCTCACTACATGCTCACGTTTTGATTTATTCGTTATTTATTTTGTTTTCTATTGAATTTGCAATATATTCGCCATGAAAACGACCATTCTCAATAAATATTTCATTGGCATCATTACCTGCTGCTAATACACCAGCAATATAAAGCCCCTGTACATTCGATTCCATTGTATCTTTATTAAATATGGGACGTCCGCTATCAGAATTTGTTTTAACACCCATACTATGCAGAAATGAATGATCTGGATGATAACCCGTCATAGCAAACACAAATTCGCTCTCAACACAGTGTTCCTTGCCTTTTTTTACATAATATACAGACGTTGGCGTTATTTTCTTTACATCTGCTTCATAAACCATGTCCACTTTTTTCTGTCTTACAAGCGAATAAAAATCAGGCAGAATCCAAGGCTTTACTGCATCTGAAAATGCTTTGCCTCTATACAACACGGTGACCTCTGCACCTGCTTGTTCTAAAGCAAGAGCAGCATCAACGGCAGAGTTTTTGCCTCCAATGACTGTCACTTTTTTTTGAAAAAAAGGATGAGCTTCTTTAAAATAGTGAAATACATGAGGAAGCTCTTCTCCCTCTATTTCCATTATATTCGGATTATCATAGTACCCCGTAGCAGCTACTATATAATTGCAATGATAAACTTTTTCTTTTCCATTTTTTGATAACGTTAAAACATTAAATCCATCCGCTGATTTGTGAACTTTCTGTACTTTTTCATACGAATGAATTCTCAGCTGACGCCGCTTTGCTACTTGCCGATAATACACAAGCGCTTCATGACGTTTTGGCTTCCTTTCAATGGAAGAAAAAGGTATGTCTCCTATCTCTAATTTTTCACTAGAACTAAAGAACGTTTGATGAGACGGATAGCTGTATATAGAATGTACGATATTTGCTTTTTCTATAAGCAGCGGATTATACCCCTTTTTTTGCAAGGCAATTCCTGTCGCTAGTCCACAAGGCCCAGCCCCGATAATGATAATCTCTTCTTCTTGCATATTAAGTATCTCTCCTTAACCATTTCTCTATCTTTTGTTCGGTTGAATGAAAGAAAACTCGCCAGGATAATGGGCGAGTCTCTGAGCATATTTTTTAACCCTTTTATGTTTGTTAAATCCAGCCGCGAAACCGTGAAGCTTCGGCCATTTTACGGACACCGATCATATAGGCTGCTAACCGCATATCTATTCTTCTTCCATGAGAGAGTTTATATATGTTTTCAAAGGCTTGAACCATAACTTGTTCCAGTTTTGTTTCTACTTCCTCTTCTGTCCAATAATATCCTTGGTTATTTTGGACCCATTCAAAATAAGAAACCGTAACGCCACCTGAACTTGCAAGCACATCTGGTACTAATAAAACTCCTCTGTCCGCTAATATTTTTGTGGCTTTTAATGTCGTTGGTCCATTTGCAGCTTCTACTACTATTCCAGCTTTTATGTTTTGAGCATTCTTTTCGGTGATTTGGTTCTCAATCGCAGCGGGCACTAGAATATCACACTCTACTTCAAGCAGCTCCTGGTTAGAGAGCCGGTCCTTAAAAAGGTTTGTTACCGTTCCAAAGGAATCCCTTCTATCTAGTAAATAATCAATATCAAGTCCATCCTCGTCATATAAAGCCCCGTGAGCATCTGCAATTCCAACAACTTTCGCTCCAGCATCGTGCATAAATTTAGCTAAGAAACTTCCTGCGTTACCAAAGCCTTGAACAGCTATTCTTGCATCTTTTATATTTAACCCTTTTTTCTTTGCAGCTTCTCTGATACAGATCGTAACGCCTTTTGCTGTGGCAGATTCCCTGCCGTGAGATCCTCCAAGAACAATGGGCTTTCCGGTAATAAAACCCGGTGAATCAAACTCGCGAATTCTGCTGTATTCATCAAGCATCCATGCCATAATCTGAGAATTTGTAAAAACATCAGGAGCAGGAATATCTTTAGTCGGGCCTACTACCTGACTTATAGCACGTACATATCCACGGCTCAATCGTTCTAATTCATGAAACGACATTTTCCTTGGATCGCAAATAATGCCGCCTTTTCCACCTCCGTAAGGAAGGTCAACAATGCCTGCTTTTAATGACATCCAAATAGAAAGTGCTTTTACTTCTTGTTCTGTAACATCCGGATGAAACCGGACACCGCCTTTGGTTGGTCCAACTGCATCATTATGCTGAGCCCGGTAGCCTGTAAAAACTTTAGTAGAACCATCGTCCATTCGTATAGGAATGCGAACGGTCAATAATCGCATCGGTTCTTTCATTAGTTCAAATACTTCTTCAGGATAACCTAATTTATCTAAAGCATTTTTAATAACTGTTTGGGTAGAATCAAGTACATTCATATTTTCAAGCTGCTCATTCTTAGGATGTTCATGATCTTTTTTCTCATGTTCCTCCATCACTTCTCACCTCTGAAACATTTGCTTGATGTCTGCCTTTTTACGGTACCTAATTAATTACTACTATAAAGAATTACTGCCATTATTTCCACTCAAATATTGGAAACGTAAAATTATAATTTACTAGAGGCCAAAGATTGAAGAGCCGATTTCGTTTTTAGTATTTTTCCTTTTTTTCTTACAATGACTGGATCTACATATGCCTTTTCTCCGTATTCTTCGAGTAACGGTATAAGAAGAACAGGCTGTTTTGATTGATAGAAAGTAAAATAAAGATAATAATACGGGGGCCATTCGATTAACATACCGCCTTTTATATTATGATGTGCGGCACGTTCTGCTAAAGCAAATAGATCTTCTTTACGCGAAAAACGAAACAAGACCATAAAATCACTTTTTTTTGTTTCGTTTAATACGTTCATTTTACTGCCCTCTTCATCAAAAAAACTGATAATAAGATAAATAGTACCTTCTTCTCCTTCGTTGATTTCTGCGTCAACTTGTGCATTTTGGTCGATATTGAAGTGGTTGGAAACCATCCAAAGAAGGGAGGAAAAAAACAATTCGGCACGATCATTGTTAACTAAGCCATTGTATGGATCGATTCCGTATTGGGAAAGCTCTTGCTGGCTAAGATGAACTTTCAAACGATCTCCAGGCCATGTATATATCTCCATTTTGTGTCCTCCTGAATTTGCCATTGTTCCCGTCTTTACTTGCGAAACTTGCTATACTATATTCATGTCGGCAAGGAGGGGTGAAGATATATTAGGCTTTTGCCTTCAAAGTGATAAGGTGCGATTCGGCTGGAGCTCCCCAGCGGAGAGGTAACGAAGTCGTCCCATATCCATTACTTATCAACAGCTTAACACCTCGGCGACTTTTCCAGCCGCCTTTCTCACGCAGGCCTATACGCCCTAATCGTATTTGTCCTCCGTGTGTGTGTCCACTTAAAACAGCTTCAAATACAGATGGATTTGACAATTGATTTAATACTGCTGGATCATGTACAGCTAATATAGGAATTCCTTTTTCTTTTTTATCAGTTAACACTGCTTCGTTTAATCTTTGTTCCTTATCCAATAAACCGGCAATTTTTAATTCTTCATTATTTATTTGCCAGTTGAAAATACTGTTTTCTAAAGTAATAACCTTTTCTTCTTCAAGTAAAACCTGTAAACATTCTTTCGTTTCTGCATCATTGTTTCCCCAAACAAACAGAACTTGGCCAATTTCACTTAGTTTTCTAATGTTTTTTCGTACTCTCTCTAAAGGAACATTTTCTTCCATAATGTCCCCGCCAATAATAACGAGTTCTGCTTTATTTTTCACCTTGTTTATTAACCGATTGGGAATAGAGCGGAAATGTATGTCTGAGATAAAAAAAATATTTCTCTCCCAGAAACTTTTAGGTAAGTGAGTTAAGTATAGATTTTCGTTTCGTATTCTCGTTCGCTTTCCTTCAATAAACATCAGTAAAACCCACAAGGATAAAAGATAAAACAACACCTTAAACCATTTCATTTTCTAATCGCCTACCCAATCTTTATTTTCACTTCTTCATATTATCAGCAGCTAAAATAATAGCATAAGAGTATTGGTTAATAAAATGGAATCTTAAACTCTTTAAAAGTACAAAAAAAAGAACGGTTGCCCGTTCTATCATATAATGAATATCAGGTTTTTATATATCGGTGTTTCTCAAACATTTATCGCATTGATTCATATAGGACTCATGCATTTCTTCCATCACTTCTCCACAATCCGAACAATGTTTTGGCGGCAGATTTCTGAAAAATTCAGTAATTTTTTTCATTTAACAAGTTCCCCTTTCGATCTTTTCTTACATTCATTGTATTATAACAGTTTTATTTTTGTCAACTTGTTTTAGAACATTTTTTGCCTAATTATTCTTTATTATAAAAAGGTTAAATTGGAGACAAATGCCTAGTAACTTCCATGACCAAACCTTATTACATTGCACTTTTTGTTAAATCCGGCCAACAACATACACGTATATCGTTACTTAAATCAATGAAACAACCTTAATCTGTTACATAATAGATCCGTATTATTAAGAACGTTTTCGTAATTTTTTTACATTCATGATGGAAAATAGCTTTTAGACTGAATTATAATAATAAGGAAAACATGAAGAAGGAGGCAGTAAAGAGTGGACTTAACCATATTCTTAATTGGTGCTGGTTTATTTGGAGGAGGATTCTTTCTTTTGCTTTTTTTATTGTTAAAGAAAAAAAGTTTGGTTGTGCCCTTTGTATTAATGGGGGTTGGAGTGATTGTTTGCTTTATTGGACTGCTGCTTTCTTCTCCTTTAACAGAAGAAGCTCAACTTACATTACATAGTGTGACGATGAAAAAACAGTTTTTGTATCGGTAAACGTTCCCATGTGTACTAGCTGAAGTCCTCTCTCGCAGAGGGGTTAACTTTTATATTTATTTGAAAATTCTAACAAGTTGCGTTATACTGTACATAACCTTTCATTTAAACAGGAGGCGGAACCAATGTTATTAAACAAATTGACGTGCCGCTCGCTTATAACTGACAAAGATGTTGACTACAACTTCCGGCTGGGTATCCCTGTAGAAGTCTTTTGTACTCATTCAGAGTCAACCATTGCATTTGGACAAATTGAAAGATATTCCCATCACATTATTTGCGTAGCTGGTTCATGTTTTGACAGACAGGATTTTATTTTTATAGGTCAGAGACAACTAGAGCAGGTCACTTCATAACATTTTTTATACATTCGAACCTATTTGAATTGAAACGAATACAGCAATCAGTACGATAAGGATAAATAAAATAAGCAAAAAACGTATCATCGGATATTTAAGCATAACTTTCTTTCTCTTCTTATGCGCTTCACTTCTTGGAGGAAGTGAATTAACGTCAATGGATCTATCTTCACTTATCTTATTTTGATGTGTTCGTTTGCGAAGACTTTCAGCCTGGTCTCCTTGACGGCTAGAATTCGTCATTACCATCACCCTTTTTGTACGATAGAAAAGGCTTGTTTTATCATTTTAACACATCTTCAGGTTTCAAGCTCCCTTTTAAGTGCTTAACTGCACTGATGAAACAAGGAAGCCAGGCGGTCTTTCCAAGTCATGTTTTGAAATGATTTGTTTATATGTCTTTCCTTTTTTAACGGAGCCGCTCCACATATTCCACAGCATTGTTCCGGCTTTGTCAGCTGTCTCTCCCCAAAATATTCCAATAACCTTTTTCTTCTGCATGTGTCATCATTCCATATCCATTCTTCCATTTGCTTCAGTTTTGTAAATTTCCATCTCTTTCTTTTATCAATAATTTTTAAAATGTATTCTTTCACTTCGTTCAGCTTGTATGAGTGTTTGTGCCATTCATTCCAATAATGAGTAAAAAAACGAGCATGAGTTTCTTCAAATCCATATCTTTCTATCAAAAATCGTTCAGAACACTCTGGCTGTTCGTTTTTTTCCAATTCAATACTTACTTCATTAATTAGTTTTTCGGCAGGGAACTCATTTTCAATTAATCGGCGGGGAAAAATTTTGTCTTCATCGGACCTTAAAAGTATCGCAGTGCTTCGAAATCCATCCCTTCCTGCTCTGCCTATTTCTTGAATATATGATTCTAAGTCTTTTGGATAGTGGTAATGGAGTACAAACCGAATATCTGGTTTGTTTATTCCCATACCAAATGCATTCGTGCAGCATATAACATTCGTTTCTCCTGCTAAAAATTGCTGCTGTATTAAATTTCGATCTTCTTGTGTCATCCCTCCATGATACGAAAAGGCAGTGAGAGCAGTTTCCTCTTTTATCATAATGGATAACTTCTCAGCTTTTTCTCTGCTTGATACGTACACCATTCCAGGCATAGGAAGTACGTTTAAGAAATCAAGTAATGCTTTTTTCTTCTCCTCTTCATTACTAGCTGGCACAACTTCTATAGAGATATTTTTACGATCAATAGAATCACAGAAAATGACAGGTTCCTTTAGTTGTAATTGCTCTAGAATATCATTTTTTACTTCTGGAGCTGCCGAAGCTGTTAAAGCCAAACAAGGAGGGGCTCCTAATGCGTCGCGTACATTGCTTAATTTCAAATAATCCGTTCGAAATTCATGCCCCCATTGTGAAATACAATGAGCTTCATCTACAGCAAACAAAGAAATGTTTTGTTTAGCAAGTTGAAACAATACATCCTGTTGTTGAATGCTCTCAGGTGATATGTAAAGGATTTTATAGGAAGACAAATTGTTTAATATATATTTTTTTTCCTTAAATGATAAAAAACTATTATAGGCAGCTGCACGTTTTATTCCTTTTTGTTTCAATTCCTGCACTTGATTTTCCATCAAAGCCAATAGCGGCGAAATCACTATCGTCAACCCTTCATTAATTAAGGCAGGAAGTTGATAACAAAGGGATTTACCCGAACCAGTAGCCAGCATTGCAAACACGTTTCTTTTGGCCATTACTTCCTCAATAATTTCTTGCTGGTTTTCTTTAAATGACTTGTAACCAAAATATTTATATAAATAATGATCAAGCATTTTCATGGATTCCTCCAAAATAAGCTAAAGTCACTCGTATTGAAAAGTAGTCTGCATGAATATTTTCATATTCTAGTGCTTCTTTAATTAACTTCAAGCGAAATGTACGTAACCGTTGAACGGTATCTGTAATATATCTTTGCAAATGGGTAGAGACATAGCAGTCTATTGTAAAGTCAGCTCCTTCTGATGCCAGTTCTACAATATGATCCTCGATCGTACTGCTTTTCAATCCTCTTATTGCTGCTATTTCTTGTATGGTTAAACCTTTTTGTAAATACATGTTTGTTTTTTTGGCGGTGTCTGTTAAAACATGCTTTTGAAGCAGCCCACCTGCTGTGTCCTTTATGTAGGTTGTTTGATGTGCATTTGCTAACAAATAATGAAGGGTAGATTGAAAGCGGAAGTAACTTTCATCAGGATCCTGATTCATTAAACTTGCTAACTGCTGTATCGTTTTTCCCGTATGTTGATGCCCTGAAAGTCTGTGCGTAAACAAAAAAGCATCTTTTTCAGGGAGTCTGTCTAACAAAATAAATAATTCATTATATAGATGAAAAGCCATCTCTTTTTTGGCCGTTCTGTTTCGCGGCCACCTTTGTTTTAGCCACTGCTGAATATCACGGTCATCAAAAACAGGCACATACGAACGGTTTCCTTCTAATGAAAATGACAAACACTGGACGAGTAAAGCCAGCCTTTTCCAGAAAATAGCAGCAGTATGTCCATATTTCCATCCATTCATTTGCGGCGGCCAGTCGTAATTATTAAAATAATTTTCAACAACTATATTACCTTTTTTCGTCACATGTGCTTTATTATCACTATTAATTGTAAACAAGTGATTTTCCATCCACTTAGTCTCTTGTTCAAAAACAGAAACTTTCCAAGTTGGAAGCATCGAAAAAAATTCTGTCAAACCATACCATTTAATATCTTGTATTGTTTGTGAAGACCGTTTTCCATTTAAGAGGTGAAAAACAGATTTTATTGTACGATCACCTTTAAAACGACTTAGTAAATAAAGGAAAAGGAAATGGCGGAAGGAGAGGTTTTTCAATAATCCCAGCCTCCAAATTAATAGTAGGAATCTATCAAAGAACTTGAAATAACAGCGTTTTCATTCTGGGATCAGGCTCGAATTTACTGTTTTTCTGTTGAAAAGTTTATCACGAAAGCATACAATATGAAATAGACATTAAAGAAACTCGGTTTAGGAAATGTCCTTAGAAAATCTCGGCTTGCCGCCGAGTCTATACAGCGAATGGCCGTGGTTTCTCTAATATTGTTTATTAATAACATTTTATATTTTCCTTACAGTGTTAAATAGTCGATTTATGTGAGGCCTTTATCACTGTTTTTGGAGATTAAATGATTCTTCAGGAGGTTTTTTCATGCCAAAATATACTATCGTAGATAAAGATACATGCATCGCCTGCGGAGCATGCGGGGCTGCGGCACCCGATATTTATGATTATGATGATGAAGGACTCGCGGAAGTGATCCTTGACGATAACACAGGAACGGTCGAAGTTCCAGAAGAACTCGAAGAAGACATGATGGACGGCTTTGAGGGCTGCCCAACAGATTCTATTAAAATTGCAGATCAGCCATTTGATGGTGATGCATTAAAATATGAATAGAATTGAAAACGCCGGTATCTCCCGGTGTTTTTTTATATTAAGAAGTGTAATCGTTGCTGAAGGAGCAAAGCATATCACTATTTGGACTTGGTCCAATACAATATTACTTACTTTTTCTTTTGTTAGATTTTAATCTGTGCTGTTTCCTGCTATAATTTTAACCGTGTTGTTATACATAATAAAGGAGGCGAAACGTATGGCTGCAGAAAATAAAGTAGTAGAAGCTATTATTGAAATTCCGACTGGCAGTCAAAACAAGTATGAATTTGATAAAGAAAAAGGGGTTTACAAACTAGACCGTGTCCTTTTTTCTTCCATGTTTTATCCAGCAGAGTACGGCTACATTGATGAAACACTTGCGCTTGATGGTGATCCATTAGACATTTTAGTACTTGTTACCAACCCAACTTTCCCAGGATGCGTGATCGATGCACGTGTTATCGGATACCTAAATATGATTGATGACGGGGAAGAAGACCAAAAGCTGCTTGCTGTACCTACTGAAGATCCAAGATTTAAAGATGTTCATTCTATCAATGATGTTCCTTCTCATAAACTCGAGGAAATTGCTCACTTCTTTAAAACATATAAAGATTTAGAAAACAAAAAGACTGAAATCGGAAGCTGGGAAGATGCCCAAGCTGCAGCTGAACTTACCGATGCTTGCCTTGAACGATATAAAAAATAAAATGATAAAGAAAACGGACCCGTCTGATTGGGTCCGTTTTCTTTATGAAAAATCTGGAAAAGTAAGACTTTCTAAAATAAGAGGTATCGAAGTTATCCAAATTCTTACAGAGGATTTTAAAGGAAGCGGGTTTTGTCCTACTCCTGTCTCAATCGTAAATCCCGGACGTTTAAATTCTTTTATGAACCAGTCTTTATACCCTGCTTTGCTATCTGCCGTTTGAACAGCTTTGAAAGAACTTGCTCCTGCCAGCCTTTCTGCTAGTTCGAAACTTATCGACGGTTCCTTCTCCCGATATCCCCAATATATTTCTTCCCCTTGGGAATGAAAGGCCAGAACGCAGGAAAATTCTTCTTTCATTGTGAGTTCGTAAATCGCTCTTGCTTCTGGTTCGGTCAAAGGAGCTTCTCCACCGTAATGCCGTGGAAATGGACATTTTGGACTCGAAGCTGCTTCTTCTTTCCAGCCAGCTGGCCATTGGTGATTTAAATCGACACCAAGAGCATTTGCAGACCAATGATGAAAAACATTAAATCCTTGATTTATTTCGTATATTTCATTATAGTACTGGTGTTGTTCGGTAAGGCCTTCTTGTACTAACTCGGCTCCATCTGGATTTACTAATGGGACAATGTAAATACTTGTTTGATCTAACAACACATTTATATCTATTCCGTGCCACTGTTCTTTATTTTTCATTTTTTTTTGCAAAACTTTTAGAAACTCCATTAACAGCCAAGTGTTCAGCCATTCATTCCCATGCCATGTCCCCGAGAAAAAAATTTTCTTTTTCCCCTGTCCCGCTTTAAACAACCATATCGGTTTTCCCAGTCTAGACGTACCGATTTTTTCTGAAAGAAAACTTTCCGCTAAGACTTCTCTATCTTTTTCAAGTTCTCGAAAGCCATATTCAAACAAACAAGCGGATTTTTCCATTATATGAGAGACAGGCCCAGGTTCGGGTATTTGAAGATAAGTGTTTGGGGTGATATAGTCCATTTCTGATAAAATGTCTCTATTAAAAAAAAGCAGATCTGTTATCCTTACTTTATTATTGTAAGCAACTTTTGCTAAAGTATCTCCTTTTTTTACTTTATAAGAAATCATTGCGGTCCCCCTTTTTGATTAGTACACTCATTGCAATGATATGTCTTTCTACTATAAATAGAATTGACATTTACATTAACATATGATAAATTGCAAACAACTAAGTAAGTAATCGATAGATAGTTGTCTTTCAAGAGTGAACAAGTATATAGATAATGCAATGAGGAAGAATGAAGAAATGTTTATCATTTCAGAGAGCCGGCATAGCTGGGAACCGGTATGATCCATTTCTGATAGCACTTCTTAGCAGCTGCTTCGAACAGTAAAGTAGAAGCGGACGGATGACCCGTTATATTGGAGCAGGAGCTCCCTAAGAGTCAGAATGCTTAATTCTGAAAATGAGGGTGGTACCGCGGAAACTTCCGCCCCTCACGAAAATATTCGTGTGGGTGGAAGTTTTTTTACATTACAGCGCTTTCAATAACAAAGCGAATAAACCAGGACCCATACACACACTTAGATAAAAAAGTGAAGTGGCGGAACTTGGTTTACATATTTTAGATACAAAAAAGGAGTGGAGAGTTAGATGATTCAACAGCCAGTAGCAGAGAAAGCAGAAGAGAAAACCATCAATGGGACTTATCGGGTTCTCGTATCTGATCCCATGAGCGAAGAAGGTCTTGCACCGTTACTAAAAAATGAGAACATGCAATGTGTACAGCAGAATGTAGATGAAACAAACGATCTTGAAGAGTATGACGCGCTCCTCATAAGAAGCGGTACAACCGTAACAGCTGAGTTAATGGACAAAATGGACCGTTTAAAAATTATTGCACGTGCAGGGGTTGGAGTTGACAATATTGATATTGAGGCTGCAACAAAGCGCGGTATCGTAGTAATTAACGCTCCAGATGGAAATACAATCTCCACAGCTGAGCATACGTTTGCTATGATTATTTCCCTAGCAAGAAAAGTACCCCAAGCTAATGCATCCATTAAAGGCGGAGAATGGAACAGAAAGGCTTTTCAAGGAACAGAACTTCGTGGAAAAACTCTCGGTATTGTTGGTTTTGGACGGATTGGTTCCGAACTTGCAAAGCGTGCACGCGGCTTTGATATGTCTACAGTAGTATATGATCCATTTCTAACCAAAGAACGAGCTGAAAAATCTGGTGTCCGCCTCGCTGAGCTTGAAGAATTATTTACTGAAGCTGACATTATTACAGTTCACACACCGCTGACAAAAGACACAAAAGGTTTACTTGGCATGGAGAACATCAATAAAACAAAGAAAGGTGTATTTCTCATTAACTGCGCGCGCGGCGGGATCATTGATGAGGAAGCTTTAAAACACTATCTTGAAAATGGCCATGTTGCTGGAGCAGCCCTCGATGTGTTTGAAGAAGAGCCTGCCCAACACAATGAGCTGTTGAATTTTGACCAGGTAATCTCTACACCACACATTGCTGCATCTACAAAAGAAGCTCAATTAAACGTTGCCGCTCAAGTTTCTGAAGAAGTACTGCAGTTTTTAAAAGGTATGCCGGCATTAAATTCCATAAATCTTCCAGCTATGTCTAAAGAGAAATTTGAAACCCTTCAGCCTTATTATGAGCTTTCAAAAAAAATGGGGCATATCTTATCTCAAAGCATGAAAGGACCAGTACAAGATATTGATGTACATTATAGCGGTGAAGTAACAGAATTAGAGACATCCGTACTTACCCGCTCCTTGATTGCAGGCTTTTTACAGAGCCGTATTGATGCTCCGGTAAACGATGTAAATGCATCTTTAATTGCTAAAGAGCGAGGAATTACTTACGGAGAAAAACATCAGACGAATGCTCTTGGCTACTCAAATTTAGTTCAAGCTACAGTACAAGGTGAAAACCGGACATTTACAATTCATGGAACGTATGTAAAAGAATATGGACCAAGAATTGTTCGAATTAATGATTTTAATGTCGACTTTTATCCAACAGGTCATTTAATTTATATTAAACATACGGATAAACCTGGGGTAATCGGTAAAATGGGACAGCTTCTTGGAAAACATCAAGTGAATATCGCGACAATGCAAGTAGGCCGTAAAGAAGAAGGCGGAGACGCTATTATGATGCTTGCTGTTGATAAAGAAGCGAATGAAGAGGTACTGGCTGACTTAACATCTATTGACGAAATTAAACACGCAGACAAAATTGAGGTATAAATAATAAAGAATCCCTATGCATTTGAACATAGGGATTCTTTATTTTTCGGGCCATATGTATCTAAGAATATGATTCCATTGCATTCGTCTTGGCAAATCTAAAAACTCACGTCCGTGGGATGTAATAGACGCGTAATGGCTGCCTTTTTCTATCCATCCCTCTTTGACAGCGATCATCTCAATAAATTGATAATAAAACACATCTTTTGGTTTTTTACTTTTCGTTAATAACTGTCTTTGAAAAACTTGTTCCATTCCTTTCCAAAACCGCCGGTGAAGGTGTCCATCCCGATCCAGCCTAATTTGCTGATGTAGTGATAATTTTTTTAACACAAACAAAAATCCGTCAAGCATCCATTCTTCCTGGTGCCCGCCACTCTGTTTGTTAAGCCAAATCAAAAAGGACGTGTCAATATAAATGGCTTGGTTTGTCTGATAATTCATCGATTTATCTTCCTTTATTTTATGCTTCTAACATTTTATCATATTTTTTGCTGCGAACGTTTAAGGCAGGATTAATAATTGTCCTGTGTGAATAACAGAATCATTAAGTTTATTTGACTGCATCAAAACTTCAACAGAAGTACCGTATTGTTTTGCTATTTCCCAAAGAGTATCACCAGATTGAACTTTATACTTTTTTCCACTTGATCTCTCCTTTCTATTGGTATCACGTGACCTCACTTCCGTCGAATATCCTTCCTTTAACGAAGCAGTATTTAAGACCGTTAAAGGATCTTCTGCAAATTTTTTATCTTCTCTCCATTCATTTTCGTGCAACTCAAAATGCAAGTGTGGTCCCGTGGAATGGCCAGTAGTGCCTATTGTTCCGATCACGTCCCCTTGTTTAACCGAATCTCCTTCATCTTTTAACCTTTTATCTAAGTGTGCATACAACGTTTCCTCATTATCTGCATGCGCAACAATAATGACATTGCCGTAAGAAGATGATAAATAGGATTTTACTATCTCACCTCTTTTTACAGCGTATACTTTTGTACCCTTCTCTACAGCTATATCAATTCCGTAATGTGTTCCATCTCTTGTACCAAATGTGTCACTTAATTCCCCATGTACCGGCCAAATATATTCACCTTCACTTGCATATGTGGCCGACACACCAATAAATAAGTAAATGAGAAACAGGACAACAGAAAAAATCCCTACAATAACAAACCGTCTCAAATAATTCATATCTGCCTCCACTTATAAATCATCACATATTTACCTTATGAAAGCTTGTATTACTTATGTGTAACTGATTTGTTTACTCAATGGCTCCAGATTGTAAAATTTCTAAGTCTACTTTTACATTCGATTTTGTTTGAGGATAAATATTTTCTTTCCATTCATTTGGTTTCCAATTTCTTGTCTTACTTCTATACTTTTCACCAAACCCTAAAGGATCAACTTTTAATTCCTGAAATCTCTTTATTAATTTCTCACTTTCTGTTTTAATCTGCTTTCCTACAGATTCCTCTATTTTTGTAACTTGATTAGAATCATTCAGATCGATATTACCAGTATTATCAGTAATCTCTCCTTGGATTTCCACCTGAATATCATATTCAGGATAGGGGGTTCGTTTTTTTTCTTTATACTGGACGTCGGTAAACACATTTTCGATTACAACGTACTCTTTTTTCCCTTCATGCTCTACCATAAATTGGCTAGTTCCACCCTCACTGCCGTCTCGTAATTGCTTGAAAATGTAGGTCTCATTTAAGTCGATATTATCGATGTAACGATCAAAATCAAACAATGCCGTACCAATTAACTTAGGCTCTTCTCCTTCTTTTGTTATTAACGGCAAAATGGCATCTTTACCGTCGCTGTACAAATCAAACAAAAAAAGATGCATGTTCGTTTCTGGTATATTCTCAAACTCGATATTCTGCTCAATAAGGTCTGAAAAATACATACCTATACGCTGCTGTTTTTCTCCTTTCAGTCTTAAAATTTCTTCTGTTTTTCCTTCTGCAAGCGATAAAAAAATTTGACTGCCTATTCTTGGATTACGATAAAAAGATTTGACGTATTTCTCTAATCCTTCTTCTGCTACCTCTTTGCCGAACATAATAACTCTTACTTGACCATATCTAAGCGGCTGCTGCGCCCTAGTGTTCAAAAGACTGCGTGCTTCTTCGGTTGTTTCTGAAATAACAGAGAGCTGCTCCATATTTAGTGTACTTTCTTCGCCTTGTTCTAAAAAAAATGGATAGGTAACCGTATATTTGAGTTTGTTTTCTTCATGCTTATCAATACCTACTGTTTGTATTAATAGAATTTCATCGATAATTTGAGTATCAAGACATCCAGTTAATAAGATAAGAACGGATAAGGATATAAATTTTTTTTTCTTCATGAACTCCGCTTCCTTCCTATTTTTTGAACAATAAATTGAACAATATATATGAATGTAATATAAGCTACTATTACCCAAAATCCAATTTGTGAAATAATATCGTTTAATGTATTTACAGCTTGGCGATTGTCGAGCGGTGGAAGGATAAAGACCATCACAATCATCATGACAATAATGACGTAACGCTGTTTTATAGAAAACAATCGCTTTACACCTCTGCTTGCTCCCCAAAATGCCATAGCAATGTTAGGGATAACAATAATAAGCCATAGTGATATCCCTAAATATTCAAATCGTTCGATAAAAGGAAATTCAATAACTTTTAGAAGAGTCAAAGTAGGCCATATTGTCATGTCTAATTGACCTTCACTAAAAAAAGACAAAGTTACAAACATTAACAGCGTATAAACAAACACACTGGCCCAGTGGCCAAGCTGAGCCCATTTTTGAGAACGCTGCCCGTCCTTTATAAATGGATAAAATAAGAGCAGCAGTTCAAAACCTAAATATGTGAGTGTCGTTTCTCTCGCACCTAAAAGAATATTTTTCACAGAATGTTTCCATACCGGCAGAAAGTTTAAAAAATCTGCATATTGAAGAGGCATTAATAGAACAAAAAATAATATAGAAGGAATAAAAACTCCTGCTACACAGAGGCCGGTCACTGTTCGAAAGCCGCCTTCAATTACATAATAAAAAAAATAACCAGCTAATAATGCTAAAATCCAAGTAGGCATATCTTCAAACACCCAAACTTGAATAACTTCAATATATGTTCTTATAACAAGAATCCCAAGCGCATAAAAATACAGAATTATAATTAGGCTTAATACTCCACCTGCCCATTTGCCAAAAAGGTTGCGATGGATTTCAATAATATCGTTATGATTCGTTTTTAATACAAAATACATCATACTTATAAGAATAGAGATTAGTACTCCTGCAATAAGTACTGCTATCCAGCTATCGTAGCCGCTGTATTTCGCAACAATTCGTTGAAAACCGAGCATCCCTACTCCAACCTGCATAGCATGTATCAAAAAAAACACCATAGGAGGAGAAACTTGAAATTGCTCTTTTACTTTCGAATGCATTTTCTGTTCCTCCCTTTATTTCTATCTGTCATTCATCAATATCCTTATTTTTCTGTGTTTTGGAAGCTTTTTTTCTTGCCTTTGATTTTGGGCGCATTTGCTGTGGACGCTGCTGAAACATATTATAGGGCAAGCGTACAAATGTATCTTTCCAATCTGTGAAACGCAGCGGATAAAAAGGTGCTAAATAAGGACGCCCTAATGATTCAAGACGAATTAAATGAGCAATGACAAAAGCGAGCATTAAAGCAATACCAATTGCTCCAAACATTGCTGACATTACAATAAATGGAAATCTTATAATACGAACTGTGTTACCCATCTGATAAACTGGTGTTGTAAAAGAAGCAAGAGCAGCAAGCGCTACAACAATTAACAAAATATTACTTGTTAAGCCAGCTTCAACAGAAGCCTGCCCGATTACAATACCGCCAACAATACCAATCGTTTGGCCTACTTTTGTCGGCAGTCTAGCACCTGCCTCTCTTAAAAGTTCAATCGTAAATTCCAAAAACAACGCTTCTATCAGCGGTGGAAATGGAATATTGCTACGAGAAGCTATTAACGTAGAAAGTAAATCTTTTGGAATCATTTCGTAATGATATGTGAGCACGGCTACATAAACAGGAGTAGCCAGAATAGAAAAACCGACAGAAAATAAACGGAGCATACGTACAAAAGAGGCAATATGCCATGGAAGATAATAATCTTCAAGAGATGAAAATAATTCAACTAATGTAGATGGTCCAATAATTGCCTGTGGAGACCCGTTGCTCATAAAAACTACTTTACCTTCTGCTAATGAAGCAGCCACCCGATCGGGTCTTTCAGTATTGACAAATTGTGGAAATACTGTATAAGAATGATCCTGGATCATTTGTGCCAGCGCATTAGCGCCTAACACGTCATCAAAATTTACTTCCTTAAGCCGTTGGATAATTGTGTTCACATTTTCTTGATCGGCGATTCCATCTATATAAAAAACAGCTGTTTCTGTACTGGAGAGTGTCCCTATTTTCAACTTTCGAATCCGCAAATCTTCAATAGGCAGCCGTTTTCGTATTAAAAAAATATTCGTCTCTAATTTTTCTACAAAAGCTTCCTGTGGACCGATTACACTAAATTCTGTTTCGGGAATACTAACCTCTCTTTGCACATCAGCTGGTGCGTTAATTAACAGCACTTCTTCTTTTCGATCAGGAAGCTGACATGCTGCAAATCCTTGTAACAGCCTTTCATTAGTAGTAGGGATATCATTGGTGACTGCTGTATCGTCTACGTATATATTTCGCTGAATGTCTTTATAGGTTCTCCACGGTGTTGTTTTCAGAGGCTGCAAAAAATCGACATTCAAACGTTGGTGGTCGATAAGCGTAGTATAGTAACAAATCTTTATATTTCCATAAGGCGTTTCAATTATTTCTTCCATGAAATCTTCATTTCCATCAGAAAGAGCAGAAAGCCACTCCGATAAATTTTTTGATTTCGGTGAAGCTGCTTGAAAACTTTTTTTTCGCTTAAAAAAATTCATACTCTGCTCCTTTCCATATGAAAGTCACAGTTAGTATGAGAAAATATTTGATATTTATACTTTTTTAGCCATTAGAAAAAACTCTACCTCTACTTGCCGCCGAGTCGCTATAGCGGAAGTGTAGTTTTTCTTATATTTTTCCTTTTAGCAAAATCGAATTTTCTTAAAACATAAGAAAGCTTTCCCGAATGGATGGGAAAGCTTGCAATCTTTAAAACTATTCTTGTTTCTTTTTTTTGGGAGACCGAAATACGACAGCACTTCTTTCATATTCTACATCTGCTACGTTCAGCCGATAATTGACAACCCTCGCTGCTGCAAAAAAGTAATCTGATAACCGGTTTAAATACTTGAAGACTTCGTTATTGATTTCTTCTTCTTTCATAAGCGCTGCTGTTACTCGTTCTGCTCTTCTTACCACTGTTCTGCACACATGCATATCAGCTGCTTCAGGAGATCCTCCTGGCAGTATAAAACGTTCCAATTCTGGCGGCTCTTTAATATATTCATCAATACGTTCTTCTAAAAAAGTAATCATACTTTCTTTGACTTTAAATTCTCTATCTTTTTTAATATTAGCAAGATCGCTTCCGCAGTCAAATAATTCATGCTGGATTTTTATTAGTTCAGGTTGAATGTCAGGAAACACATTTTTATCAAGTGCTGCCGATGCTTTTGCTACAAACGCATTTAATTCATCACACGTGCCATAAGCTTCTACTCTTATATGGTCTTTATCTCTTCTTCCGCCTATTATACTAGTCTTGCCTTTGTCGCCGCTTTTTGTATATAGTCTCATCATAATTCCTCCCCTAGGATAATGATTGCCCCAGTCCAAACCATACAATAATGGTGTCATCAGCCATCTGTACAAGCTTTTGATAAAGACGCCCCAATTCATCTCGAAAATGCCTGACATCTTTATCGATTGGTACAATTCCCTTTGTCATATCCGTACCTATAATAATAAGTTTTCTTTTCTCATCTTGCTGTTCCCATGTTAATAACTTTAATAAGTATCTATCGTAAAAATCTTTTGCTGTGCCATGACCATTCTTTAAATATTCTTCCAAACTTTTCTCTATTCCTTCTATCACTAATGTACTTTCTTTTGAATAGGGCAGGGTCATAATATATTTGTTTTTTTCCGTATAACAGTGATACCATTTACAGTCATCATTCACATCATACGAGTATTTCGTTAAAACCCATCTTTTTTTTCCGTTAAACGCACCTCCTGTAATGAAATACAATGCCAATCTCCTCCTTTCATTTCAAATCTTGCAGCCACTCCCCCGCCATACGGTATATTCCATAAGCAGTTTGCTTTACTCTCAGAGATGTAAAGTCGGCACCATTCTCTGATCCACCCACTATGCGTAACAACCGCAATTGATTTTTGTTTGCTTTGCGTTACTTTTTCCCATCCATATTGAATACGTTTTCTAAAAGCTGTTAAACTTTCTCCATTTTTTGGAGCAGTATGAAAAAAATCCTCCAGCCAGGCTTGGTATTCACTGTTCTCTTTCAATTCTTTATATGTTTTTCCTTCAAAATCTCCAAAATGTATTTCCCTTAAGCTTTTTATACTACGTAACGAGGCATTGGGAAATAATAAATCTGCTGTATGTACCGCTCTTAACAGATCGCTGCACCACACCTCGTCTACCAACACGCGCCATGCATAACATTTCAATCGTTCCACCTCTGATTTTAATAACGGAGGGTTTGACCAGCCGCAATACTGTTTATGAAAATTACTGCTTGTCATACCATGACGTAAGAAATATACAATGCGCTGCTCAACCATATTACTGTTTCCATCCCCTCACATAGTGCTCCAGCCATGTCACCATTAATGCCTCCAAACATAGAGAAAAATAAATATCGTGCAAGCCAGTATACAACTATAACTATTGCTGTAATAAACAACCCGGCCGCTAAAAAATCAGATTGAAGTATAAATAGAAAACTAATCAATAAAGCGCATATGAAAATAACAATCCAAGTATCATACTTTTTAGATTCCTTTCTAAACCAAGAAGCCAGCCCATTATTTTTAGCAAGCGGGGCTGCAATAATTAAATGTCCCATTGCGGTGCGAGTTAAAACAGGAATAAGGATTAGAAGGAACCATGCGGCCAAAACATCCGTTTGAAGGACAAATAAAACAAATAGAAATCGGCCGCCAAGTAATAAAACCGTTGTCCAGACAGCAGCAGATCCTGTTCTGCTGTCTTTCATGATTTCCAATTTTTTTTCTTTACTCTGCCAAGAAGCTGCCGCATCACTAACATCCATCCAGCCATCAAGGTGCAGTCCCCCATGCATCACTAACAATGCAGCAACTATAAAAAAAGCGATAATGTAATCGGGTAATGCAAAAGGAGCAAGCAGTACGTAAATTACAAACACAGCGGCAGCACCGATGAATAATCCGCATACCGGAAAAAAGAAAATTGAAAAACGTGCAGCAGATTCTTTCCAAACCCCATTTTTTGAAGGAAACACAGTGAGAAAAGCGACCGCCATCTGAAAACCTTGCAGCATAAGATGTGCTTTTACTTTCATGACAATCCCTTTTCCATTATTCGAATAATGCTGCTCACATCAAGATGAGATTCCACTGCTTCTCCCAAAGCATCCAGCCTTTTATCTTTATTGGCAGAATAATGAACGGCTGGCATATTTTTTAGTCCTTTCCTTCGTCTTATAAGATTAAGCCACCAATTCCGCCAGTTATCGTTATGAAACACATGATGTACATAAGTGCCAAAACATTTTTTATCGGATGAGATTAAACCTTCTGGATTATTGTTTTCATCAATAAAAAGCGGCTGCCATTCTTCTCCGTAATCGACTTCTTCTATTCCTGTGTGTATTTCAAAACCTGTTAATTCCATATTTTTCTCGTTTTCTTGAAAGGTTCCTTTCCATTGCGTCGTTTTTTTCCTTTCCATAAAAATGGTACGCATCGGAAACATTTCAAGCCCCTTGGCTGTTTTCCCTACATGCCCGGTGTCAGCCCCATATTTATCGATTAACAGTTCTCCCATCATTTGAAATCCGCCGCATATCCCAACAAGGAACGTATCATCTTTATGTTCAAGGATCTTTTCTAAAATTCCTTTGCTATGCAAGTGTTCATAATCATGAATGGTACTTCTTGTACCTGGTATGATAACGGCATCAGGTGAACCGAATTCGCCAGCTTCTTTCACAATACGAACGGATACATCTTGCTCTGCAGCAAATGGTTCTAAATCTGTATAATTTGAGACATAAGGCATGGCGATAACAGCGATATCAATGTTTAACTTTCTAGAACTGTTAATTTTATTAAGAACAGCAAATGATAGGGAATCTTCTTGTTCCATTCTGATGTCTAGAGTGGGCAGAACACCTTGTACGGGGATATCTGTATTTTTCTCCAGCCAGGATATTCCGTTTTGAAATAGAGCAGGATCTCCCCGAAAACGATTAACAATCAGCCCTTTGACTCTTTGTTTGTGAATACTTGGCAGAAGATTAAGGGTTCCGGTAATACTTGCAAAAATGCCGCCTCTTTCTATATCACCAGTAAGCAAGGCAGGAACATTAGCCATTTCCGCCGTTACAAGATTTGCAAGATCTTTATCCATTAAATTAACTTCTGCCGGACTGCCTGCCCCCTCCATTAATATGACGTCATAATCTTTTGATAAAATATTTAAAGAATTTTCTACTGCTTGCTTCGCTTTTTCAAAAAAGCTTTTTCGGTATTCTGCTGCAACAGGACTGCCTAGCGATTCCCCTTGCATAATTACTTCTGCGCTCCGGTCACTTCTAGGTTTTAATAATACAGGATTCATATGTACAGTAGGAGCAACTTTAGCAGCTTCTGCTTGCAAACCCTGTGATCTGCCGATTTCATGTCCAGATAATGTAACATAGGAATTGTTTGACATATTTTGTCCTTTAAAAGGTGCAACTTTCAAACCGCGATTGGCTAGTGCACGGCACAATCCCGTTACGATATAACTTTTGCCTGCATCTGACGTTGTTCCCCACACGATTAAACCTTTCATCTGAGAACTTCCCCTTTCATCACTACTGGTCTGCCTGCTTCCATTTTCACTGCTGTTTTTGCATGGTGGACAAAGTATTGGTGGAGTTCTCCGAGTACCCTTATGTACCTGTACACGTGTTTGTCACGAGGGATAGGTTCGTGAAATAAGTCATTACTAATAATAATAACGTGATTGCAGGCTCCCTCTAAGGCTGCCACCGCTGCAATAATACGACGTTTTATATCTTTTGGTTGTACTGGTTGGTTAAA
This sequence comes from Alteribacillus sp. YIM 98480, assembly GCF_009765375.1. Taxonomy (GTDB): domain Bacteria; phylum Bacillota; class Bacilli; order Bacillales; family Marinococcaceae; genus Alteribacillus. The sequence goes on along the minus strand of NZ_VTOK01000002.1, from coordinate 245,979 downwards.
ATCTTTAAACATTTCATTACTTAGCCAGGTCGTTAAACAATCCAAAAAAAGAATATCATGATTTCTTAAAAAGTCTGCACAGGTTTCTAATTTTATAGACTGTTCTATGGTGGTCCATTCTGCACATTTTGCTTGCCGTTCTCTTTGATGAAGAAGGATTCTATTTTTCATTTCCGCATCGCTTTGCCTAGCAGTTGCTAAATAGATAAGCTTTCCGTCTGCTCGTCTTAATTTTTCTGCAGCTTTTTCTCCCCAACTGCTTTTTCCGCTTCTTACACCCCCGCATACAAAAGTCAGCATCCTCCACTCCACCTCGCAAGACTTTGTAGTAATTGATCATTTTCACTTTTTGTTTTTACTGCTAATCGAAGATATTTTCCATCTAACCCAGGAAAATGATAAGTATGTCTAGCATGAATTCCTTCTTGTGCTAAAAACGTTAACAGGGGCCGCATATCAATATTTTTTATGTGCCGTATTAAATAAAAGTTCACCGCTGATGGAAAAACTTCTATCTCTTTTAAAGTCTGTAACCCTTTTAATACACGGTTTTTTTCTTTATGAAGTCGTTGAACTGTTTGGTTCACAAATGCTTCTTGATTCAGCAAATAGCTCATTGCCTGTTCAGCAATACTGTTCACATTCCATGGTGGTAAATAGTTATTTATTTTTTCTATTAAATTTTCTGAAGCGAGCATATATCCAAGCCTCAAGCCTGGAACGGCATACATTTTTGTCATAGACCGAAGGAGAATGATAGGATCATTTCCCTTTATATAACGGTGAAATAAAAACGGATCTTGTTGAAAATCATAAAAGGCCTCATCTACTACTAATAGTTTGTTAGCGGCACGACAGTATGTTAAAAGCTGCACTATATCTTCTTTGGCAGAGACGCTTCCGGTAGGATTGTTCGGATGACAAAACCATATGCCATCTGATTTTTCTAGCAATGGCTTGAGGTGTTGAAATGACCATTGCCATCTTGTTTCTTCATTTGTGTAAAAAGAAATAACCTCTGCACCATTTGCTTGTAATGCTTGTTTATACTCAGTAAAAGTCGGTTCTATTAAAACAACCTTTTTATTAGCAAAGAGCCTTGCTGCTGCAAAAATCAATTCTGCTCCTCCATTACCAGGCAAAACGTGATCAGGCTTGCAGCTGATTTTCTCCGCCATATGTTCTCTTAAAGTACAGTGGCTCGGATCAGTATACTGGTAAATAGTATCTGTCCATTCTTTTAGTTTTCTTTTTAAATCAGCGGGAGGTCCAAAAGGGTTGGTATTTACACTGAAATCTATTATTTCTCTGCAGCGGGCTTGACTCAGTTGTTTAGAAAGAGCCGCCGGCATCGCTCCGTGTTCAGGCCAAGACATAATATAAGCCTCCTGTTATCCATAGTAAACTGATGAAATAAATAATAGAAAGATGCCAAACTATTAATCCTTCTTTAATAAGCTCAGCATGTAAACAACGATCTCCATTGCCAAAATAAGGACGCTTCACCCATTTATCCAGGTAAGGTGTTGGGCCGCCAAGTTTCACATGTAAAATTCCCGCCATTGCTGCCTCTCCGTACCCGCTATTTGGACTTTCATGTAAGGGAGCGTAATGTTTAATCACTAATACTGTTGAAAGCCAAGAAGATGCTTTTATTTTCCAAACCGTCAATGTCATCACTAATGCAGTCAAACGTGCTGGTAAGTAATTTAAAACATCATCAGACCGGGCAGCCGCCCAGCCGAATTCCTTAAAACGTTTTGATGTGTAGCCAATCATCGCATCAGATGTATTAATATAACGATAAAAGACAGCTAACGGTGCACCACCAATGAACGCATAAAAGAACGGAGCTGTCACACTGTCAGAAATATTTTCCCCAGTACTTTCTAATACAGAACGAGTAATTTGTGTGTCATCCATTTGATCTGTATTTCTAGATACAATCATCGCCGTTTGTTCTCTGGCTTTTGCTAAATCATCCTGCGATAAATAATCGTATATTTGCTTGGCTTCTTTCACCATACTTGTGCCGCCGATCATAAACCATATGATAAGCGCTTCTGTTAAAATCCCAGTCCATATTGAAAACTGATATGCTGTAAACGTTAAAACATAAGAAAGACCGAACAATAAAATGGCCGGAAGAAAACTAGCAAGAATACCTTTTCCTTTAATCCAACGTCCCTTATTCCATTTTTTCTCTATATAAGAAATCATCCGCCCCATTAATACTACCGGATGGAATGAAAAGTGCGGGTCCCCAAATAATCTGTCTAAAAGATATGAAACTGTAATGGCGATTAGGTGGGCAGCAATTATTCCCATTTTTCATTCTCATTCTTTCTTTGATTATATTTTTCTAATGTTTCTGTAACTGCATCATACACAGCTTTACCAACTTTCTTCCCGAGAGTAGATGCTGTGCCGCCATACATAAATTCTTTGCCACGGTGAACAGCAGCTACTAACATACTATCTGTAGACGTGCCTGTAGCAAGCGTTCTAGAATGGTTATCGATAATTTTATGATCTAGCAAAGCTTTTGATTTAGCTTCTGTTGCTGTCATCATAACTTGAGCATAAGCAGCTTCGTTTAGTTTGCCATCAATAAATATCCAAATATTAATCGTGCCAATTGCAAAAGACAGGTCTGTATTTTCATATGCTTTGGAGACATCAACAGCATTAGAAGTACCGGCAGTAGCATATACAAGAATGTCCCCTTCAGAATCTTTCAAACGTATGAATGATCCGTCTTTCAATAAAGCAGCCGTCATCATCCCCGCAGTATCAGCTGTGTCCAAAGAAATATTTTGGAGATAAGCACCGTACTCTTCTTGTGGATTATCACAATGATAGTCTTTTTCGACGTGCCTGTTAACAAAAAATCGATGCCATCCAAATCCTGCTCCAATAACTGCTGATGATAAAGTTTTCCAATAAAACTGAGAAGAAATGCAAACTCTCTCTTCTGTTTCATCAAATGTCAACGTATCTAGTAAATCAAATCGCTCGTCAAATGATCTTTTAGAAGGTTCCAAGGTAATCAGCGGGCTCGGAACGGAAGGATGCTCTTTTCTTTGCAGATGGGCGTCATATACTTCTTCTAATACTGTCTTTTCCAACACATACGATGGTTTATCGAGTGCTCTTTGCTCTCCCTGGTCCATCAGAAGAATCCGATGACTGTACATGGCCGCCATGTTTAAGTCATGCAGTACAGCTATAACTGTTAATTGTTTTGAATCGGTCCATTCTTTTAACGTATCAAGTAAACTGAGCTGATAAGAGATATCCAAATGGTTGGTTGGTTCATCTAAAAGTAAAATATCAGGCTCTTGCGCCAAAGCCCTGGCTAACAGCACTCTTTGCTTTTCTCCTCCGCTTAAACTATCAATGGGCTGATCAGCAAATGAAAAAACTCCGGTTTCGGTCATTGCTTTATTGACTACTTTTTCATCTTTATCACTGTTAGAAGAAAACCAACCGGTTTGATGAGGATATCTTCCAAGTTCAACTACCTGTCTTACCGTATAAGAAAAAGCACTATCAGTCTGTTGAGGAAGGACAGCAATCTTTTTGGCTAAGTTCTTTTGAGAATAGCGGTCAAGGGGCTGATTATCAATCACAATCTGACCTTTTTCTGGATGAAGAGAGCCATAGATGAATTTTAATAATGTTGATTTCCCGCTTCCATTAGGGCCGATAATTCCCAATATTTCACCAGCATTCATTTGAAAGTTAATATTCTTTACTACTGGAATAGATCCGTAGCCGCCAGTTACACCTTTTAACTCGAGCAATTCATCACCCCCGGTATGTATGATTATTTCATCCTTTTGCACCGCTCTTGAAACAAAAGAATTCCGAATATTGGCGCTCCAATAATTGCCGTTATAACTCCAATAGGCAATTCTGTCGGAGCAATTATAGTTCGGGCTGCTAAATCGGTTAAAACGAGAAATCCTCCCCCCGCAAAGATCGACATTGGCAAAAGCAGGTTATGGTCGGGGCCAAATATCAGTCGAACCAAATGAGGAACGACTAGTCCAACAAACCCAATTGTTCCAGACACAGAAACAGCTGCACCGGTTAACAGAGAAGCACCAGCTAGAATAGTCATCCTGCGCTTATCCGTATCTACGCCTAACGTTTTTGCCGTTTCCTCTCCAAACACTAATGCATTCAACTCTTTTCTGTTTGCGAACAACAAACCTGCTCCTAATACAAAAAAAGGGACATTTAACCATATATAGTCCCAGCCTTTCATTGCTACACTGCCCATCAGCCACGATACAATCTGCCTTAACTCATCCTCTGTTAAAGCAATGATAAAAGAGATCATTGATCCTAAAAATGAACTAACAATGATACCTGCTAATATAATGGTTTCTGTTGTTAATGATTTTTCTATGAAACGCACAAAGCCCAATAAGAAGAACAAGGTTAGAAATCCAGTAAGTATACTGACAACAGGTAAAGTAAAGCTACCTAAAAGCGGAAGCGACAATCCTAAAAATAATACGAAAACAGCTCCTAAAGCTGCCCCTGAAGACACACCAAGAGTATAGGGATCTGCTAGAGGATTTTTTAACAAACCTTGAAATGCTGCTCCAGCTAAAGCTAGAGATGAGCCAACCAGAGCAGCTAATAGTACGCGCGGCAGCCGTATATTCCATATTATCGCTGCATGCGTTTCATTTATTTCAGCTGGCATATCCAAATTCCATATCGAACGCCATAAAACTTCCGCACTCGTCAAAAAAGGGATGGATAAACTGCCTGCTGAAATACCAATGGTAATACAAACGCATAGAAATACTGCACCGATTAAATAACAAGTGATCGCATTACTGTTCTGAGAATTCATTTGGGTATACCAGCTCAGCTAATTGTTCCGTTCCTTCAGTCAGCCGTGGACCAGGACGACTTACAGTATCATTGTCAATATCATGAATTTCATCGTTTTCAACAGCAGGCACCTGTTCCCACCCTTCCCGTTCCTTGATTTCAGCTGATGGCTCATCTACATAATGTCCGTATGTAGTTATAATCACATCTGGATTATGAGCAACTGCCTCCTCTTCACTATATTGAATCCAGCCTTCTTCCTCTCTAGCTGCGTTTTCTGCGTTAATCGTTTCGAGCATTTCATTTATAAAAGTTCCTTTTCCCGTTGTAAAGATTTCAGGAGGTGGCTGTATTTCTACCCAAACCGTTTTGCGGTCATCCTCCGTTATACTTTCTGCCTGTTCTTCAATTTCAGTTATATCTTCTTTCATATCTGAAATAATCGTTTCTGCTTCTTTTTCTGTTCCGGTAGCTTGTGAAATCATTTCGATGGAGCCATACGCATCTTCAAATGAAGAAGCGTCATTTACGATTAATACATCAATACCAGCCTCTTCAATCTGCTTTAAGCCTTCTTCTGAACCATGAGCCGAAGAGGCGTGTGCTAAAACGAGATCCGGCTCTAATGATAGAAGAGTTTCGACGTCAAACTCCATATCCCCGACGCTTTGTTTTTCTGTGGCTTCTTCTGGGTAATTGCAATAATCTGTTACCCCAACGATCTCATCACCAAGCCCAAGTGCGAATGCTATTTCTGTATTACTTGGCACGAGGCTTACGATACGTTCAGGCTTTTCTTCAATACTCACTTCTTCCCCCATGCCATCTGTTACTTCAATCGGAAAATCTCCAGCTGATTGTTCTTCTTGTTTATTTTCTTCATTCCCATCAGAAGAAGGATTTTCTTCATCCGTCCCGCATGCTGACATAAATAAAATACTAATAGAAGTAAAAATGAATCCTATCCACTTTTTCATAATGTTTCCCCCTTGTATGTACGTAATTGGATACTAAAAAAGCTCCCCTTCAAAAAGGAGAGCGCGGAATGTTCATGATCTTACTGTTACCAGTACAGGTCAGTCATTCGGCCGCACCTTTTCCTCGAAGGTTCATCACCGTGCTTAAAGGCAGGTCTCCTGACTTACGCAAAAATGTTCACCTTCCCGTCCATCTATTAGACAGTGGCATGAAGAACAAATTTTACAGCGTGCGATTACAGTGGCGGGACCGTGCCGGATTTACACCGGACTTCCCTTTTAACATACATTTTCATGTATTCATGTATGACCTTTAGCATGATTTTTTTATTTTACAGTTATTTTTAATTATACATAAAAAAACTTCATATGTAATATATTTTCAGCTAATTTTTTTGGCAGATGAAAATTTGTCTAGGTGAACTCTCACTATCATAAGAAGAAGCATCATAATCACCGAAAAGGTGTAAAACTTTAAAATCATTTCTTTCAAGCATTTTTTTTAAAGCATCTTGTTCGTATAACTTAACACGTTCCTGATATTCTCTTTTTGTGTCGCCTTCTTTTATTGTAATTCGCTTAAAAACAAACTCTGGTGAAACTTCACGTTCTTGGATCACGTGCAGACCATCTTTGATGGATTCATCTTTTGGAACGAGTGTATTTTTAACATAAGCAGGGTTTAAATAATCAAAACAAAACCAGCCCCAGCTTTTTAATGCTTCTGCAGCTCGGGTAAATACAAGTTCATTTTCTGCATCATCCGAAAAGTAGCCAAAACTCGTAAATAAGTTAAAGGCAGCGTCAAACTCCTGCAGCAAAGGCACATCCCTAATGTCTGCTCTCTGATAATGAACGGAAAGGCCGGCAGTTAGATCGATGGCTTTTTTCAATAGAGCTGGTGACAAATCTATTCCGGTTACATGCAGCCCTTTTCTTGCCAGCCACCTTGCATGTCTGCCGTTGCCACAGCATAAATCTATCGCTTTCATCCCTCTTTCAAGCGGTAAATATTTCATGATATGAGTTAGTTCATTTGCTGCTTTTTCTTCGTCTCTATGGTCATAAATACGCAGGTAGTCTTCTTGAAAATGTTCTTCAAACCATGATTTCATAGGTTTCCTCCAAATGTTTATACATTCTTATTCCTTATCTTTTTCTCTTGGAATATAAAAACGAAATGTCGTCCCTTCATGCAGCTTACTGTGAACAGTTATTTCACCGCTATGAGCTTCGACAATATTCTTAGCAATAGCAAGACCTAACCCAGTACCGCCTTTTCCTCTCGTTCTTGCTTTATCTGCTTTATAAAAACGCTCAAACACATACGGCAAGTCTTCTTCTGGTATTCCAGAACCACTATCTTTTATTTCTACCGTTACACCGTTTGCTGAATTATGAATCATTATCTTCACATAGCCGTGTACACTTGTATGGCGTATGGCGTTATGAATAAGGTTGGTCATCACTTGTTCCACACGGTCTGGGTCTAAATATGCTTGTTCAAATTCATTATTTTGGATTAATTTCAGTTCTACCTCTGCCTCTTTAGCTAAACCTTGGAATTTTTTATGAATTCTTTCGCTGAATGATGGTATATGAATCCATTGTTTTTCAAGTTGTATATGACCTGCCTCCATGCGTGCCAGGTCCAGAAGTTCATTAACCAACCTGCCCATTCTCATAGACTCATCATAAATAATACGGCCGATTTCTTTTTTATCTTCTTCGCTAGCCGCAATATCATCGATAATTGCCTCGCTGTAGCCTTGTAGCATAGAAATAGGGGTGCGCAGTTCATGTGATACGTTAGCTATAAAATCTTTACGGAGTTTGTCATGCTGCCTTTCTTCTGTCATATCCCGTATGACCGCCACAATACCTCGTACAAATTGTTTATCATAGAGCGGTGTCATTAGTACGACATAACTTCGACCCTGTACGTCCATTTCTATCATTTGTTCTTGTTCTAATGCCACAACCCTCTGAAACAATTTTTTAACTTCTTTTGGAAGAAGCTCTTTTTCATTGTTTAATTCATGATAGTGTTCATATTGATATGACTGTAAAAAACGGTCTGCCGGCGGATTAGTCACCACTATTGTCCCTTTTCTATCCATTGTGATAACTCCGTCAGCCATACTGCTTAGAATTCTGCTCAATTGCTCTTTCTCTTGGTTTAAAGCAGTTATGTTTTGGTTTAATTCCCGCCTCATTTTATTAAAGGCGTTACCTAATTGACCGATTTCATCATTAGTCAATATCGGGACTTTTGTTTCAAAATTTCCTTTTGCCACTTCTAATGCGAGCTCGCGCATTTTGCGAAGAGGAGCAGTTATTCTAGTAGAAAGAAAAAAAGCAAATACTGTCGTTAAAATAATGGCTATTCCAGCAGATAATAAAATAATTTGTTTTGTTTCTCCGGTTGTATCTTCAATAATAGACAGCGATTGATATAGATATAAAGAACCTGCTTCTCCATCTGTTGTTTCAAACGGCATCCCTACGACAAAAATCTCATTATGGATTTCTTCTCCATCTTCATAGATAGGAAAATCACCGTGAGTTATAACTGATTCATCAGCACTAACAAGAGATAACCTTTCATCTTCTTTAAACAAGGATAGCGGCAGATGAATTTCTGTTTCCGAATTCGAAGATTCCCATTCCTCTCCATTTTGAAAAACAACTACAGTGGTATCATACGAATCTGCAATTTTTTCTACGGTATTAAGCGCTTCGGACGGATTGTCATACTCCTCTAATACAGATACGATAACATTTGCATGATTCGTCAATTGTTCTTCTGCTTCTGTAATATGAAACCGTTCAAAAAATTGCAGCAGCAAGACGGTTAGTATTAAAAGAACAACAAGTACTAATAGTAATATCGTGATCCATAGCTTACCAACGACGCTTCTCCAAAGCATTACTCGTTCACTGCCTCAAATTTATAGCCAACTCCCCATACTGTTGAAATCATATCAGCAGCTTCTTGTGATACTTTACTTAACTTTTCTCTCAACCGTTTAATATGAGTGTCTACGGTTCTCAAATCACCAAAAAAATCATAATTCCAAACATCTTTTAGCAGCTGCTCTCTTGAAAATACTTTATCAGGAGCTTGGGCAAGATATAGCAGTAATTCATATTCTTTTGGGGTTAAGCTAATGATTTCATTGTTAGCTGTTACTCTGTGAGCATCGTTATCTATTGTTAAATGAGGAAATACCAGAACATCCTTTGCCTGTGTTTCTGTTTGAAGAAATTTAGTAGATGAAGAGCGTCTAAGAAGAGCCTTCACCCGTAATATGACTTCTCTTGGACTAAAGGGTTTTACAATATAATCATCCGTACCGACTTCAAATCCTTGAACTCTGTTTGATTCTTCTCCCTTTGCTGTAAGCATAATGACTGGTGTAGCTTTCGACTTTCTTAATTCTTGACAAACCTCTATCCCATCTATACCAGGCATCATTAAATCGAGTAATATGACGTCATAATCATTATTCATTGCTAAATCAAGTGCTTCTTCCCCGTTTTCTGCTTCTTCTACAATATAATCTTCTCTTTCAAGATACATTTTTAATAATCTGCGAATACGTTCTTCATCATCTACGACTAGTACTTTTGCTTCATCTGCCATTTTTCAATCCCCCTGCTGTTCATTTTTTAAACTTACAAAACAGCTGTCCCCTGCATTGCTTTCCAGGAACAGCTATTCTATTATTCATCAAGCATAGGAATGCAAACCAGCTATGACGAGGTTAACAAATATTAAGTTAAACATTATAATAACAAACCCTATTACACAAAGCCAGGCAGATCGTTCGCCGTGCCATCCTTGAGATAATCGAAGGTGCAAATAAGCAGCATAGAAAAGAAAAGTAATTAATGCCCAAACTTCCTTCGGGTCCCAGCCCCAAAACCTTGTCCATGCGATTTGCGCCCAAATCATTGCAAAAATTAAACCACCAAGTGCGAAAACTGGAAACCCTATAGCAATAGCTCGATAGCTCACTTCATCTACCGTGTCTGGATTTATGCCTTTTAAGAGCGGCTGAATTTTGCCGCCGACTGGTTTTCGAAATAATACTCGTAACAATACATACAAAATCAGTCCTGCCCCTAAAGACCAAACAACAGCGTTCGCATCATCACTTCTGAGCCAAGCAGGCATAGAAATCAGCGGCTCCATGGCACCGGAGGTCAGGACCTCCCCTTCATTTGGTCCTAATAGAGGAGGAAGATTATATGTCATTTCTGCTTCATTTCCTGTTTCATTTATATATTGAAATTCAGCTTGATACTGAAACATCGAAAAAATATATCGTACAAGCACAAAACCAATAATGCTTATTAAGCTGTACATAATAAACTCAAGCCAAAACACTTTTTTGTCCCGTTTTGTAAAATCCAATGTCCGAATTAAATAAATAAGGCCAGCCGCAAAACCAATTGACAAAATCCCCTGTCCTAATGCTGTTGTGGTGACATGGATTTTTAACCAATTACTCTGTAAAGCCGGAATGAGCGGCTCCACTTCAGAGGGAAAGACAGAGGCAAAGGCAATAATCAGCATAACAATCGGCATGGTAAACATACCTAGTACATTTGTCTTGTATATAGCATATAAAATAATAAAAGCTAAACTGAGTGCAATCCCTAAGAAAGTTGTATATTCAAACATATTACTAACTGGTGCATGACCGGCCGTCATCCACCTTGTCACAAAATAGCCAAGCGCAAATATAAAACCAATGAGCGTCACGATAAATCCAAATGAACCCCAGCGGTTTCCTTTCATCTCTCCTTGTTTATCACGCCATTTTCTTCCCGTTACTGAAACAGTAAAACAAATAGTAGCGAGCAAATACATAAAAAACGTTATTAATAAGAAATTTCCACTGACTGCTTCCATTCCCGTCATCCCTTCCCTTGTGGTTACCTTTCCTTTTTAGCCTTTTTTGATTGGTCTTCCGGGATTATTAACTCTGTTTCTTCTGCCAATGTTCGAAAGTCTTTTTTTAAGGATTCCCAGTGTTTATTTGCATGACCGGCCATCCAAATTTCCCGGTCTGTTCGTTTAAGCCAAATTCGTCTGTGAGACCAATACGAGCCTTGAATTAAACCTATCATAAAAATAACTCCTCCTGTAATGATGAACGGAAGCGTTAAATCTTTTCGAACTGTTAATGCTGTTACATTTTTTGTATCCACATCGGCAAAACTCATTTCATAATCATTTTCTCCAAACACATCTTCATTCCGCTGTATTCCTACAAAACTGTACTCTCCATCAGGATGTTCAGGGGAAAACATCTGAAATATAAAGGCCGGATTGTCCGGTATACTTGAAACGGTAGATGGTTCCCCATCATCATTAAATTCGAAATTTGGGAAATAAGAATCAATCACTACTTTGTAGCCATCTCCAAGATCGTATTCATCTTGTGGATCAAAAAGGTCAATTTCTATTGTCCCTATACTCTCCCCTGTTTCTCGATTATCAAGCGTAAAAGACATCGTGTTTAATTCATTCAGCTTATAGTCCATTTGGTAGAGCGCAAAGTTATTAAACCGAAGTGGATGGTTCACTCGTATTTCATCTTTCTTAACTTCCTCTAATTCAGGCACCGCCCCAACTGTATCCGTTTTTTCTCTCTCATAAAGTACAGCATTAGTTTGGTAGTTCTGAATGGTCTGTCCGCCTGCTCTTTCCATTGCAGGACCAAAGGTTTCATCATCCTCATCGTAAAGCTCAATGAAAAACTGTTCGTTTTCAATAAAAAATTCTCCATCAGTACCGGGTATTACTTCCGTCTCTCCTTCTCTCACCCATACGATATCGTCTACATACATTCCGGGGAAAAATCGCAGCATTGCACCCGATAAGAAAATTATAAGACCAAGGTGATTAACATACGGTCCCCACCTGGAGAACCTTCCCTTTTCTGCTAGTAAGTTTCCATTTTCTTCTCGAACTTTAAATTTTCTCTTTTCCAGTAACGATTTTGCTTTTATCAACGTTTTGTCTGCTTGTTCAACCTTGCTTCTGCCAAACAAACGCTGTCTTTTCAAAAAAGCATCATTCCGTGTTACTCTTTGATTTTTCAGAGCACGATAAAGGGGGACTACTCTGTCGATACTAGCTATTATAAGAGAAATACCTAGAGAAGCAATTAACGCCATATACCACCAGGATCCATATAAGTTATGAAAACCTAGCGTGTAATACATTTGACCAGCGATGCCATATTCATCTTTGTAGTGTTCAGCCGGGTCTACATTATTTGGTATGTACATTTCCTGCGGAAAAATAGTACCTATTGAAGAAGCAATCAACGTTAATACAATTATCCATATACCTACTTTAACTGAAGAAAAGAAGTTCCAAATTTTATCTACAATCGATTTGTTATAAGTCTGCGACCTTCTGGCTGCTCCTTCATACCGCATGTCCAATAAAGAAGCTTTATTGTCTTTATCTTGCAATGGTTTTCCACAATACTGACATAAATTTGTGCCATATGGGTTTGAATGGCCGCAATCACATTTCACTTCGTTCATAAGAACACCTCGACAAGAAAAACAAGAGCCTTGATGGGTTTCTATCATACCCTCAAAATCTAACGCAGAAAACGGAGCTACCCCCCTCATATCGGGCCGGGAATGAAGACTGCGTATTTAATGGACATCAACGCACTAGTCTTTCTTTTTATAATAAAGCGCGGCTTTTCACCAAGTTCTTATGGCAAAAAACGCAGAGTGGAAAAAATCACTCACTATTTATTATAACTCTGTAATATCGGTTATTATAGACTGCTTTTTATGAAACTTATGTGACAGCACTATCCTTTAACTTTTTTACTTCTACCGGTTTTAAAATACGTTTTTCTCCTGGTTGTAAGTTTCCCAATGTTAAATATCCATACTGTTCTCGCTTTAACTTCTTTACGGGATGACCAACAGCATCAAACATTTTTCGCACCTGCTGATTTCTTCCTTCATGAATAGTAAGCTCGACAATGGAGGAATTCGTTTTTCTATTTGCTGATTTTATTCTAACTTTAGCAGGAGCTGTTTTCTTTCCATCGATTTTCACACCGCTTTTCAATTGCTTTAATGCTTCTTTATCAGGTTTACCTTCGACTTTTGCAATGTATGTTTTGTTAATTTTGTTTTTAGGGTGCATCATTAAATTAGCAAAGTCTCCATCATTAGTAAGAAGCAGCAGGCCTGATGTATCATAGTCGAGCCGGCCTACCGGGAAAATACGCTGCTCTACTTCCTCAAAAAAATCTGTAACTACTTTTCTTCCTTTATCATCCTCGACTGCTGAGATTACTTGTTTAGGCTTATAAAATAAATAGTACACTGGCTCCTCTTTATCAACAGGCACTCCATCTACTTCTACAGTATCTTTATGGGGAGAAACTTTTGTACCTAACTCTCGCACTGTTTTTCCGTTTACTTTTACTCTTCCTTCTTCTATTAATTTTTCTGCTTTGCGTCTGGATGTCACTCCAGCATTCGCAATTACTTTTTGAATTCGTTCCAATGTTTTTCACCTCATTGTCCATCATAACCATCCAAATCTGATTTCACAAGCGTTTTAACAAACCGAGCGCAGGTTTGAAAAAATATTTTTATTATGAAAAATAAGAAAAGCGCAAGCGCCTTGCTCACGAGCGACAAGTCCTGGAGGGGCGGCATATGGAAAGCTGATCTTTGCTTTCCATTGACGAACCGAAGGAAGCTCGAGCGAGTAGGCGCTTGCGCTAGACATGTAAAACGCCAACTATTTATAATTTCTTACCTTTTTAGAAAAACTCTGCATACTGCCGAGTCCTTGTGTGACGGAGCCGTAATTTTATTTATATTTTGCTCCTTTTAGCAAATTTAAAGACCCAAAACGAACCTATTGAGACAGCCTCAAAAAAAATAATCACTTCCAATAACATGGGAAGTGATTATGACCCAAATACAATGGTTACAATGATGATAGAAGCAGCTACTCCAGCGGCGTCCGCCAAGAGACCCACTTTTAATGCGTCTCCCATGTATTTAATACCTGCAGCCCCAAAATAAACAGTCAGTACATATAAGGTAGTATCCGTACTGCCCTGCATAGTAGAAGCTAACCTGCCAATAAATGAATCGGGTCCGTGCTCAGCTAGAAGATCACTCATCATTCCAAGAGCACCTGCTCCTGATATTGGACGAATAAATGCCAACGGGACAATATCAGCCGGTACACCAATAAAGATTAAGAATGGTTTTATTGAACCAAGTAACAGCTCCATAGCCCCAGAAGCTCTAAAAACAGAAATGGCAACCATCATGCCTACCAAATATGGAATTAAAGAAATTGCTAATTGAAATCCGTCTTTTCCGCCTTCCACAAAAGAATCATAAGCAGGAATTTTTTTCACAGCTGCGTGAATCAGTACAGTAAGCAGTAACAAAGGAAGTATCCATAATGAAACCGTACTTATCCAACTCATGAATACTCTTTCCTTTTCCGGAATCTTCTAAAATAGAAATATCTGTCAATGCATAATGCAGCTATAGTAGAACAAGCAGTTGCAAAAATGGTCGTTCCTACAATTTCAGCTGGACTTGCAGAGCCATAATTCATTCTAATAGCAATTACGGTGGTTGGTATTAATGTTAAGCTTGCAGTATTTAAAGCCATTAATGTTATCATTGGACGGCTTGCTTCATCTTTTCCGCCGTTTAATTTCTTTAATTCTTTTATAGCTTTTATTCCCATCGGAGTAGCAGCGTTTCCAAGTCCCATCAGATTTGCGGTAATGTTTGACATAATATATCCCATCGCTGGATGGCCAGCTGGTACGTCAGGGAATAACCGTACAGCAACCGGGCGCAGCAGCTTCGTAAAAATATCCATAAGGCCGCTTTTTCTAGCAATATTCATAATGCCGAGCCAAAAAACCATAATACTAATTAACCCAAAACAAAGAGTAACTGCTTCTTCCGCTCCTGAAAAAATCGCTTCTGAGACGTTTTCCATTCGACCGTTGAACATAGCTGTAATTATTCCAGTTGTCAGCATAAAAATCCAAATGGCATGGACCATCAACCTGTCCCTCCTGTCAACGTCCGAATAAAATCTCCTAATTTATGAAAAAAGCCTTCTTTTTTCACTTGTTCTTTTTCATACATAAGCGGCATGCTGTGAATGAGTGTGTTATCTATATACCACTCTATTTTTCCAGCTGTTGTTACATCCTGACGGTTATGAAAAAAATTATCATTCAACGTTATTTTCTGTTTTAGCTTTTCTTGTTCCCCTTCCATTAACGGATAATAAACAGAATACGGTATAAAAAATGTCCCCTCTTTCATGTCTTTCACATTCATTGTTTCTCTTTTTTTTCCTAATTCTTCTTTTTGGAAGGTAGAAAACCCCCATTCAAACATTGAAATATGATCATTCCAATCGGAGGGAGCATCTAAAGTAACAGCAATTAATGACATATCATCTTTTTGAGCTGTTGAAACAAGCGTTCTTCCAGCTGCTTTTGTATACCCTGTCTTTCCGCCAGTACTATGCTCATACAATGAAGTTAATAATTTATTTTTATTCGTCCAGATTCTATCCCACGCTTCCCCTTCTTGTGGAGCTTTATAACGCTTTGTTTGGGAAATTTCTCTAAATTGTTCATTTTTCATGGCATACTGCATGAGTAAAGCCATATCATAAGCTGTCGAGTAATGATTGTCCCCATCATCTAAGCCGTGCGGATTGGTAAACTGTGTATTTTCCATTCCAATTTGTTCTGCTTTCTCATTCATCATATATATAAAACCGTCTAGACTGCCACCCACGTGTTCAGCAATTGCGACCGCTGCATCGTTACCAGAACGAAGCATTAATCCATATGTTAAATCTTTTAATTTAATGTTTTCTCCGGGTTTTAAAAACAGAGAAGAACCTTCCACTCCAGATGCTTTAGAGCTGACTTTTATTGTATTTTCAAAATCGCCCGATTCTATGGCTAAAATGGAAGTCATAATCTTTGTAATGCTTGCTATTTTGCGCGTTTCATGCTCTTTTTTTCCATACAACACCCGGCCGCTGTCTTGTTCGATCAAAACAGCTGTCCGCCCGGATACACTAACTGCATCTTCATTTTCAGCATTTAGTTTATAAGGAGGCATGCTTGCTGCTAGTACAATCGTTATTACAAACAGTACGAAGAATTTTTTCATTTGCCACCCCGTCTTCCTTGTACAATTTACCTTGTCCACCAAATAACTTTGTTTAAATAGTATGTTTAAATCATTAGAATATGCTCGTCTTAAATAAAAAGAATAAGAGACATCGAATGTGTCACCATAATAACCCAGAAAAAAGCGCCTTCTATTGGTTAAAAACAGAAGACGCTAATTCTTGCCTTACCCTTTTGGTTTAAAACAAAGAGCAGCCAAAAATGAAAAAATGATTGCAGCTGAGATACCTGCACTAGTGACTTCAAAAATTCCAGTAATAACGCCAATAATGCCATGCTGTTCAGCTTCTGCCATAGCACCGTGAACTAGGGAGTTCCCAAAACTAGTAATAGGTACAGTTGCCCCAGCTCCTGCAAAATCAATTAATGGTTCGTATAACCCTACCCCATCTAGAATGGCTCCTCCAACCACTAAAGCGCTCAAGGTATGACCAGGGGGAAGCTTTACGACATCCATTAAGAGCTGGCCAATAACACAAATTATTCCTCCAACGATAAAAGCCCAGAAAAACATCATGTTAATTCTGTCCCCTTTCAATAGAGACAGCATGCGCAATACATGGAATCGATTCTTTTTGCTGATATGAAAGAGGGCTTAATAAAGCTCCCGTCGCTACCACTAACATTTTATTTATCTCCTTATCTTTCATGCGATTAAGTAAATGTCCATAAACAACAGCTGCTGAGCACCCTGACCCGCTAGCTCCTGCCTGTACATTTTGATCTTCGTTATAAATCAAAAGTCCGCAATCAATACATTGGTCATCTGTTACCATTACTCCCTTTTGCTGCAGCAATTCTTTCATTAAAGGTAAGCCGACGCTTCCTAAATCTCCGGTTACTATATAGTCGTAATAGGAAGGATCTCTGTTTAAATCAGTACAATGCGCTTCAATCGTGTCAGCTGCTGCGGGTGCCATCGCACCTCCCATGTTAAATGGATCAGTCAAACCCATATCTACTACTTTTCCAATCGTAGCAGATGTTACTTTTGGTCCTGTACCTGCTTTACCAATTACTGCTGCTCCGGAAGCTGTCACTGTCCATTGTGAAGTAGGCGGTTTTTGCGCCCCGTATTCAGTAGGATAACGAAATTGCTTTTCTACTGCTGCATTATGGCTCGCTGAACCTGTTAAAATATAGTCCGCGCCGCCTTTGTCAACAATAAAGCTTCCTAATGCAAGCCCTTCCATTGACGTAGAACACGCACCAAATAAACCTATATAAGGAATTGCGAGAGACCGGCATGCAAAACTAGTAGCCGTTATTTGGTTTATTAAGTCTCCAGCAAACACAAATTGCATATCTTCTGGTTTCTTATTAATTTTTGACAAAGAAGCATACGCTGCTTCTTCCATTAATTTCGTTTGGGCTTTTTCAAATGAGTCTTCGGACATCCAAATATCAGAAAAAAGGTGATCAAAATCTCTTCCTAAATTACCTTCCGCTTCAAATGGACCACCTATTGTCCCGGTTGATAAAATGACCGGTGAATTATTAAATGTCCAAGACTGGCTCCCTTGCAGCATTTTTTATCCTCCAATCTGTATCCAAAGTGTTTTAATAAGAGCAATAACAAACGCTGCCGTCGTACCAAACACAATAACAGGGCCAGCTAATTTAAACATATTGGACCCGATCCCAAAAACTGGTCCTTCTGTTCTGTATTCAATGGCTGCACTAGCCATGGCATTGGCAAATCCGGTCACGGGTACAGCTGACCCAGCACCAGCAAACTGTGCAAATTTATCGTATATGCCAAAACCTGTAAGTAATACTGCAATTAAAATTAATACTGCTATCGTTGGATTACCTGCAGTTTGCTCGTTAAAATCAAAATTGTATAAAAAGAAATTTTGTATAGCCTGGCCTGCTATACATATCAATCCTCCAATAAAAAATGCTTTAATACAGTTGGCTACTACCGGGCGTTTAGGTTCATCTTTAGAAGCAAATTTTTGATATGTTGTTTTTAAATCTTCTTTTTGCTGGCTCATAACAACCACCGTTATCCTTTCATGAATTCTTCAATTTTAGTTAAACGCTGCTCCCTTTCTTTTTTCTTCATTTTTATAGCGGACATATCTTTATTTAAATTTTGCAACTCCAGCATTGCTTTTTTATCTGTAGAAAAATGTATATTATAATCAGGCCATCGTTTCGATAATCGGTCATAACCTGTTTTTCTTACTGATTCAAGTTGAAATCTGTCCATTTGTTTCACTTCTGCTGCGGCATATAACTTTTTACCGCTTGTTATGGCAACAGCTGTTGTTATTGGTTCTAATTCTTCTAATAGCTCTTCTGCTTCATGCGTTTCTTTATTAATAATACGTGTTGGCTCAGGAGATTCATGTTGTTGACAACCTGCAGCATATACCAAAAAAATACTCGTCAATAATATCACTTTTAATCCTGAACTTTTTTGCATTTTTTCTTTCCTCCCTCAATGCCTGCCTTTATAGTATGAAATAGGGTAATCTATTTTATTTACATCTTTGTATGTCAATTTTTGGTTTTTACTTGAAAGGTATGGTGATTTTTATGAAAGACATTGCCTTACATGGTTTACTGGCTCTATTTATAGGATGTAATTTCACCATTTTGTTATTTGTTTTATTTCATGTAAGAAAAATAGCAAAACTCCAAGCACATTTAGAAATACAACTGCAAACTTTACATAAAAACAAAGAAATTCAGGATAATAAAGAGCTAAAAGAAGAAATGCGCCATCATCTTCATATGCAATAGAGATGTTGTTTACAAACAAACAAAATCTCCCCATCCAAGAGCGATCGAAGAAACTCCTGGAATGGTTTCATACAATATTGAAACCATCTATAAAACGTTTACTGCGGAAAAAGCAAAAGGGATGGAAGAGTTTTTTAATTACTACAATGAATACGTCGAAGTATTTTGGAAAACTTCTAATGGTCAAATAAAAAAAGTTTTTCGAGCAAATTCAAATAAGGGCTTTAGTGAAAGAGAACAGATTACTTCAGCCTCAGTGCAGCTATTAAATAAACTCGATCGTCATCTCGCCTTTTTCCTCTAAAAACTAGGCGGGATATTTTATTATTACTATTTTTAGAAGGGTAATAATTTATAGATAAGCCATACTAAAAAAAGCATAACTGACAACAGGAGGACAGCTATGCAATCTACTAATTTTTTACATTTAACTTTTGAACTAATTATTGGTTTTTTTGCTTTGCTTGTAATCACGAAAATACTTGGGAAAACGCAGATTAACCAGTTAACGCCTTTTGATTTCATCTCTGCCCTTGTCCTTGGTGAGTTAGTCGGTAATGCTATATATGATCGAGAAATTGGCCTCCATTACGTCCTCTATGCCATAGTTTTGTGGGCATTGCTTATTGGCACGATTGAAACCATTACTCAAAAACAAAAGAAGACGAGGAGTCTGCTTGAAGGTAAACCTTCTATAGTTATTAGAAAAGGAAAGCTTGATTATGAGGCAATGAAAAAAAATAAACTCGATTTAAATCAGCTTCAGCATTTGTTGAGAGATAGGGATGTATTCAGTCTGCAAGATGTACACTACGCTATATTAGAAGCAAACGGCACTGTTAATGTACTTAAAACTTCGGAGGCTTCCACCCCTACAAATAAGCAGTGGATGACCGAATCTCCTCCACAGCCTGAATTACCATTGGCGCTTATTTTAGATGGGGAATGGATAGAGGATAATATTATGGAAACAAGCGTTTCCAAAGAACAAATCCTTCAGCATATTTACTCAAGAAATATTCCTGAAATAAATCGAATACTTTACGCAGAATGGAATGGTTCGTTTCCTTTATTTATTCAAACTTATGATTCGTAATGGAGAGCTGTCCGTTATGATATGTATTCCAAGTCATGTGAACTATTTACATGTACATTACTAACACTGATTGGTTCAGCAAGGATACAAAAATCGCCTTCTGTTCATGTTTATAAACAGCTAAGGCGATTTTATTGACAAAAACTATTTTAAAGCATCAAAAAACAGGTCAGCTTCTTCGGTTACATCATGCTCTTCTACATCATCTAAAGTTGGCAGCTCATCTAATGAGGAAAGATCAAAATATTCTAGAAATCGATCGGTAGTGTTATAAAGTTTTGGCCGGCCAATGCTTTGCGCTCTTCCAGAATCAGTTATTAATACTTTATTTATTAATGTTTGAATCGCTTTTTCCGATTTCACACCACGTATATCATCAATTTCTGTTCTTGTAATGGGTTGATTGTACGCTATAATTGCAAGCGTTTCTAAAGAGGCCTGGGACAATTTACCTCTTTCCGGAACAGATGCTAACGCTTCAATAAATGGAGCTGTTTTTTCATTTGTTACAAGCTGATATTTATTTCCATTTATTTTGACCTCTAGTCCTAGCAAATTGTTCTGAATTCTGTCTTTACAAACAGATAATTGTTTCTCTGCTTCTTGTTCTGAAACACCTAATGTCCGTGCTGCTTCTTCTAGTTTTAAACCTTCATCTCCACAAACATATAAAAGGCCTTCTATTACGGCTTGCATTTCTAATTCTTCCATTAATAAGCCGCCTCCTCTATATATTCCACCTTGATATCTTCAAAATTAGCCGCTTGTATACATGTTACCTTCCTATGTTTCATTAGCTCTAATACGGCTAAAAAGGTAGCGACAATATGAGGCTTCTCACGGGTTAAAAACAAGTCATAAAATTTTATTTCTCCCTGTTTTTTTTCTAAAATATGTACAATATCTTCCATTTTTTCTTCAATTGAAATTTCTTCCGCTTTAACAGTAGTCACTTGAGAAGAAGATACTCGGATTCTTTTTTGCAGATTTTGATAAGCTTCAAGCATATCAAATAAAGTTAAACCTTCCGGTAATGAACTTTCTTTTTCCGAGGAATCATCGTTATCTTGATGATGTACTGTAGGAGCTTTAGCATAATAAGAGCTTGCTGCTTTTTCTTTTTCTTTTAAGTGATAAGCAGCTTCTTTATATTTCTTATACTTCACTAGCCTGCTTAATAGTTCTTCTCTCGGATCTTCTTCTATGTCTACAGGATCTTCTTCACTATATTCTGAGTCTTGCGGCAGAAGCATTTTGCTTTTAATTTCTAACAATGTCGCAGCCATAACTAAATATTCACTAGCAACATCAAGTTCAAGCTCCTGCATGGTCTGTACATATTCACAGTATTGTTCCGTAATAACAGCCACCGGTATATTATAAATATCAACTTCTGCTTGATGAATTAAATGCAATAAAAGGTCTAGTGGTCCCTCGAAGCTGTCGATTTTAACGTTGTAACGCTTCATTTTTAACCCCCGCAATGTAAACGATAATTCTTATGTACTGATTCTAGAAAAAATTATACCATATACACTGTTAAAATCCTGTTACCTATTTTTTTATGTAAGATTAGATATTACGTTCTTGAATATGTTACACTAGGAAATGTTATGCACAGTAAACCGGTATGGAAAGAAGGTACGGACTATGTATCCTGAAGCATACATTCAATATTTAATACAATTTCATGGTTATAGAGATTTTTTTGAATGTCACGAAATTCTTGAAGAACATTGGAAAGAAAAAGAGGTTCGAAATCGGGACAAATACTGGGTAGGTTTAATTCAAGTGGCTGTCGGCCTTTATCATCATAGAAGAGAAAATTGGCGCGGAGCTCGAAAAACATTTCAAAATGCCCGGAGTATAATACAAGAAAATGAAACTTCTCTACAACAGTTAGGTCTTGATACAAGCCGATTAATTCAATTAATTGATGAAAGACTTTCTGACCTTTTACTCCATAAGGGCTACACTGATATGAACCTTCCTATTACGGATACAGCATTAATTGAACAATGCAGACAGGAATGCGAAGCGAATCAAGTAACATGGTTAGCTGACAGTGACCTTGATGATCCGTATATTATTCACCGTCATATTTTACGAGACCGGACAAGTGTCACAGAAGAACGGCTTCATCAGAAATTATTAAGAGAGCAAAAAAAGCTGTCCCGGAGTTAATTACGGAACAGCTTTTTTTATAATGAAAAGCTTGGAATAACCTGCTCTTACCCGCTCACTTCATCTGTTTGTTTATTCTTTTCATTGTCTTCTATACATGCTCCTAAAAACTCTATGGTTTCATCACAGCCAATAAGATCTCCATCTAATCTTTCTTTCATCGTTAACACCATTTTTCTGCCGATTCCTTCATCCCGATAAGATGGATTTACACATAGGTGTTGTAATCTCGCTGTATTGTCTTCATAAAAATAAAGACCAAGTACACCGATAATATCATCAGCTTCTTTCCACAAATATAACTGCCACTGTTCGTTTTCTTCATAGTTTCTTATTGTTTCCTGTAATTTCTTAACGTCCTTTTCTTCAGGCATATAAGAGAGCAATCCCATGGCAATTTTTTTATAGGCTGATTTGAATTTAATAAACATACTGATCATCCCTTATTTTTGAGAGAAGTTTATTGCCAAACAATAATTTGTAATTGCTTTTCTCTCATTATACTTCAAATCATATTTATGAAAAGAGGTTGCGGAGCAATAAAATATTTCTTTGCACTTTTTATCTTCGCCAACCATATCAATATTTTATACAAATTTCTTGGTAAATTTCGCCCAATTTTATAGTATTTATTTTTATAAAGAGTAAAAAGCTTATACCATCCCACATGACATAGAAGAAACATGACAGATAAACCGTCATGTTTTTTTATTTCCCTGTTCAATCGTTATAATTATTGGTAAACAGCAGAAGAAAAACTACAGCGTTCTAAGTACAGAACACATACGAATGCCGCCGGTAGCACAAGGCGGCAAGTCGAGTTTTAAATGTGTTATTTATAGTCTACTCTTTTTTTATGTTTTTATCAAGATTCGCCATTTCAATTGCTGCTAAAGCTGCTTCTGCACCTTTATTTCCTGCTTTTGTCCCAGCTCTTTCTATGGCTTGTTCAATGGTATTCGTCGTTAATACACCAAAAATGACTGGTAGTCCTTTTTCTAACGATAAGTTTCCTACCCCTTTTGCAACTTCCCCGCAAACATAATCAAAGTGTGGTGTCGATCCTTTAATGACCGTTCCTAACGTAATAATTGCATCATATTTGCCGGTTTCGGCCATTTTTTTTGCAGCATATGGAATTTCAAAAGCTCCAGGTACCCATGCGACATCAATATCCGTTTCATCCAATCCGTGACGTTTTAACGCATCTTCAGCTCCGCTTACAAGTTTACTCGTAATAAATTCATTAAATCTTCCTGCTGCAATCCCTACTTTTAAACCGGTTCCTACAAGGGTTCCTTCATAAATATTTGCCATTGTCAAACTCCTTTATTTTTTAAATAGCTACTTTCGTTCTACAATGTTGTTAAAGCAAGCTGTACATTAAATTAAAAATGAAGCATATGTCCTAATTTAGTATACTTTGTTCGTAAATATCTTTCATTTTCCTTGTTATAAGGAAGCTGTAATGCTACTCGTTCGACAACTTCAAGACCATATCCTTTTAGTCCTGTAATTTTTCTTGGATTATTTGTAAGAAGCTTCATTTTAGATATACCAAGGTCTCTTAAAACCTGAGCTCCTATTCCATAATCCCGTAAGTCAGGTTTAAACCCGAGTTTTTCATTAGCTTCTACTGTATCATACCCTTCTTCTTGAAGCTGATAAGCTTTCATTTTATTAATGAGGCCAATTCCGCGTCCTTCTTGCCTCATATATAATAATATGCCGGTTCCCTCTTTTTCAATTTGCTGCAATGCAGCTTGAAGCTGAGGTCCGCAGTCACAGCGATGGGAACCAAATACATCTCCAGTCAAGCATTCTGAATGCACACGAACAAGTGTCGGTTCATTCGGGCGAAGCTGTCCTTTCACAAGAGCAATACTTTCTTTATCATCAACAACAGATGTATATCCAATCGCTTTAAAGTCGCCATAGTCGGTAGGGAGTTTAATTTCTGCTTCTCGTTTGACAAGTTTATCCTTTTTATGTCTGTATTGAATGAGATCTTTTATAGTTACCATTTTTAAATCGTGCTTATCTGCAATTACTTTTAAATCTGGTACTCTTGCCATTTCTCCATTATCTTTAATAATTTCGCAAATAACGCCTGCTGGTTCAGAGCCTGCTAATCTAGCTAGATCGATAGCCGCCTCTGTGTGACCTGCTCTTCGAAGGACACCGCCATTTTTTGCTACTAAAGGAAAGACATGACCCGGCCGTTTGAAATCATGGCTTTTACTCTCCGGATGCAGTAATGCCTTAATCGTATCTGCCCGTTCATGAGCAGAAATTCCAGTAGTCGTAGAATTGTGGTCTACACTCACTGTAAAGGCAGTTCCATGGGGGTCTGTATTATGGTCCACCATTGGAACAAGCTCTAATTCCTGAGCTCTTTTTTCCAAAATAGGAGTACAAACAAGTCCACGACCATGTGTAATCATAAAATTAATTGTTTCTGGTGTCACTTTTTCAGCAAGAGCCACAAAGTCACCTTCATTTTCACGATCTTCATCATCACACACAATTACTACCTTACCTTGCATCAAATCATATATTGCTTCTTCGATTGGGTCAAACACGCGGTCCTCTGCCATTTTTTCATCCCTTCTTTCCCCTAATGTTTATTACATAAAACCATTATCTTTTAATGTTTCCGCCGTTATATTTTCAGTTGTTTTTTGACGGGTATTTAACAATTTTTCAGTATATTTCATCAGCATATCTGCTTCAATATTCACAGGGTCTCCGATCTTTTTATCACTTAAAATCGTTTCTTGCCACGTGTGGGGAATAATGGAAATAGTTAAAATGCTATTTTCATCATCAGCTCCAAATACAGTCAGGCTTATACCATCCACTGCGACTGATCCTTTCACCATGACGTATGTCATGATCTGTCTAGGAAGCTCAATATCAATATAATAAGCATTTTCGTATGGAGTAATGGAACGGATCGTACCCGTTGTGTCAACATGCCCTGTAACAAAATGTCCTCCAAATCTGCCATCAAAAGACATTGCCCGTTCAAGATTTACTTTAGCCCCTTCTGAGAGCATCCTTAAACTGGTGGATTTTATTGTTTCAGGCATAACATCCACAGTGAAATAATTTGATTGGAAGGAAGTAACCGTTAAACACACACCGTTAACTGAAATACTGTCACCAAGACGTATACCATCCATAATAGTGTTAGCTTCAATGGTTAAAATCATAGCCTCATCGGTTTCCTCGATTTTTTTAATAGCGGCTTTTTCTTCTATAATCCCTGTAAACAATTCAGTCACTCCTTATTTTTGGGAACTGCTACCATTTTAATGTCTGACTCTAGCTGTTCTAATGAAATTACATCTAGTTCAGGCACTTGTGACATCGAAGAAAATCCTGTTCCTCCTATCACGGTAGGAGCACTTGCACCTCCGATTAATTTAGGTGCAATGTAACAAACAATTTCTTGGAAAGCTTTTGCTTCTAAAAAGCTTCCGTGAACGGCTGCGCCGCCTTCTACATAAACAGATTGAAGCTTTCGATTCCCCAATATTTGCAGTACTTCCCCCGCCTCAATTTTTGAATGAACCGGTATTACCTCAGCCCCCGCCTTCTCCAAGCGTTTTATTTTGGCGCTGTCAGCTTCTTTTGAACAAAAAATCCAAGTGGGAGCTTGCTTATCAGTTAGCAATTTCGATGTAAGAGGTATTCTTAATCGGTGGTCGAGTATTATTCTTACTGGTTGTATACCGCCATTAGACGTTCTTACTGTAAGGGACGGATTATCTTTTAATACCGTACCGATACCAACTAATATAGCGTCATGTTCATGACGCAAAACGTGTCCGTCTTCACGTGCACTAGGTCCTGTAATCCACTGGCTTTCACCTGTATAAGTTGCTGTCTTTCCATCTAGTGAAGCTGCTGATTTTAAGGTTACGTATGGTAGTCCTGTCCGGATATAATGAAAAAAATGCCGGTTCAGCCAATCTGCTTCTTCTTTTTCCACCCCTACTGTCACTTCTATTCCTGCTTTTTTTAATTTTCCAACACCATTTCCAGATACTTGAGGATTTGGATCTAGTGTTGCCACAACAGCCCGATTTATTTTTTTATCTATTATTAAATCAGCACATGGCGGTGTTTTTCCAAAATGACTGCAAGGCTCAAGAGTAACATAAATGGTTGCGCCTTCTGCATCACTGCCTGCCATATTCAATGCAAGGACTTCTGCATGTTCTGTACCAGCTTTTAAATGCGCGCCCATACCGGCAACTCTTCCATCTTTTACAACAATAGCTCCAACTACAGGATTAGGGGACGTCTGCCCTTTTGTAGAATGGGCCATTTGTAAAGCCAGCTTCATATAGTCTTTATCTGTCATGCTTTAAGCGCCCCCATTTCTCGGAGTGTTATTTGATAAATATTTGAATGAGCCTCACTTGTTTGGCTCATTCGTACATAATAAAAAACCCTCAAGAACACAGGGATTCTTCAGGGTTTAAACGTGCTCAAATAAGCCCTTTTTCAAGGGATTATACATCATTCTCTCGCAATAGGATTATTTAAAAAAACATAAACGTATCCTAAGACTGCTGTATGATAATTTTTGAACACGGCTTATCCTTCTCCCATCCAGACTGTTACTGTCGGCTCCGGACTTCCACCGGATCCACCGTAATAATGAAATTACTACGGGTCACGGACTGAAAAACATTGCTTGCTTTATCACCGCCGGTTGGGAATTACACCCGACCCCGAAGGTACCGCTTAATATATCGTTAAATAAACTAGTCATAAAGTTTACTAACTTTATAAACTGATTTTATCCTTTTTCTATATAAAACGTCAACTCATTATGCTTGCTTTTCCTTTTTTTCTATACATTTATAACAAAATAAATTTTTTCGATCATCTAATACACCGTTTAAAAATCCATTCAAGCAAAACACTTCTTTACCACAAACCGTACAATTACCGACCTTTTCTTTCATGGAATCCTCCTTTTGCAGCTTGACCTTCCCAAATCTATAGAAAAAACCGGCAGATTTAATTCCTGCCGGTTTTACATTTACTCATCCCATACTTTTACTTCTTTCATAACGTCACCCTGTTGTATTCTATCAACAGATTCCATACCATCCGTTACTTTTCCAAACACAGTATGCACACCATCTAAATGAGGCTGCGGTTCAAATAAAATGAAGAATTGACTTCCGCCTGTATCTTTCCCAGCATGTGCCATAGAAAGATAACCACGGCCATGTTTATGTGGATTGCCTTCTGTTTCACATTTAATCGTGTAGCCAGGTCCCCCGGTTCCGGTTCCATTAGGACAGCCTCCTTGTGCTACAAAACCCGGAATAACGCGGTGGAAATTCAAACCATTATAAAAACCTTTGTTTGCCAGGGCTTCAAAGTTCTCTACTGTTCCCGGAGCCGCATCCGGGAAAAATTCAATCGTAATTTGTTCTCCATTTTCAAATGCGATGCTTCCTTTTTTCATGTGATTCTCACCTCAAATAGTTATTTTATAATCAGAAATATTTAATGCAGCTATTCTGGCAGAAATAATAACACCTGCTGCTGTTTATAATGATTATACCCGTTCTTTTGAACGTAAGGGAAGATCATTTTTCGTTATATCTTCTAATGTTTCTCCTTTAACAACTAGATCTGCTTGATTGTCCTCTACAAAGACTACAGGAGGTTTTGTTATGCGATTGTAATTATTAGCCATCGAATATCCATAGGCGCCTGTACAAAATACAGCCAAAATATCATCATGGTCTGCTTCAGGCAGCGGCAGCTTCCAGATAAGCATATCTCCGCTTTCACAGCACTTCCCTGCCACAGCGAAGTGATCTTCTGCCTGCTCGTTTGCTCGATTAGCCAAAATCCCCTCATATTCTGCTTGATACAGAGCTGGTCTGATATTATCTGTCATTCCTCCATCGACAGAAAGATACCTCCGTACTCCTGGAATATCTTTTTTGGAACCGACAGTATAAAGAGTGGTTCCTGCATCCCCTGTAATAGAACGGCCAGGTTCAATCCATATTTCTGGAACGTCCATGTTTGCTTTCTCAGATTCTTTTTTCACAGCTTTTATTAAGTCTTTTACATAATCTTCAGGGGGGAGCGGTTCATCTCCTTCCACGTATCTAATGCCAAAGCCCCCGCCAGCGTTAAGAATTTCCGGCACAAAACCATACTTCTCTTTCCACCTTTTAAATTGAGAAAATAGTTTTTCTACCGTTAGGACAAACCCATTCGTGTCAAAAATTTGTGAACCGATATGGCTGTGGACTCCTCGTAAATTAACATTTGTATCTTCTTGAAGAATCTTAATTACCTTATCGGCTTGACCGCTTGAGAGGTCAAAACCAAATTTAGAGTCTTCTTGACCTGTTGATATATATTCATGGGTATGGGCTTCTACACCCGGTGTGGTACGTATTAAAGCATCTACTTTTTGGTTTCTAGAAACAGCTTCTTCTTGTAAAAGAGCGACTTCGTAAAAATTATCAAGTACAAAGCAGCCTACACCAAGGTCTAGTGCAAATTTTATTTCTTCAGGACTTTTGTTGTTTCCGTGAAAATGAACCCTCTCCATAGGAAAACCTGCTTTTTTGGCAGTCATCAATTCACCGCCTGAAACAATATCTAGACTTAAACCCAGTTGATCTGCTAACTGTACCATAGCGATACAGCTGAACGCTTTACTGGCATAAGCTACCTGATGCTGCACCCCTTCTTCTTCAAACGCTTTTTTAAATCCTCTGGCACGCTCTCTAATCAGTGCCACGTCATACACGTACACAGGAGTGCCATAATTTTTTGCAATATCAACCGTGTCCACCCCGCCTATTACAAGGTGTCCGAGGCTGTTTATTTTACTCGTTCCATGTAAATACATGACTCGTTCTCTCCTTATCTACGACAAATGAATGTTTACATTTTAGCATCATTTTCACAGGATAAAAAGGACTAAACATTGAAAAAGCAGAGCGCCGGACTCTAAAAATCCGACACTCCTATTCCGAAGTCTGTTTTATCGTATCTTGCGGATGTACGATTCTAGGTCTGCGGCGTAAGCTTGGTACTGTTGTTCTCATCACAATTTGCCATAAAGATTGAGGATCAAACGGTATTAATGGCCATAAATAAGGTTTATTTAGAGAGCGAATTCGAATAAGCATTAAAAATAGAATCGTACTAGCAATAACAAACCCAATACTTCCAAAACTTACTACAACAATTAATAATAGAAGCCTTAACATTTTAATAGCAATTGCTAATTCATAACTCGGATTAGAATAGGCACCGATTGCCGAGAGTGCAACATATAATACTACCTCAGACGTAAATAGTCCAACTTCTATAGCTATCTCCCCAAGTAACAGCGCAGCCACAAGTCCAAGAGCTGTGGTCAGAGGAGAAGGCGTGTGTATAGCTGCCATTCTTAGTAGTTCCAATCCAATATCAGCCAAAAGGATCTGCATAAATTCTGACACGTTCGCATCTTCACTGGGACCAATATAGTCAAATTGGGCTGGAAGTAAATTTGGTTCTAATACAAATAAAAGCCAAAACGGCAATACAAACAATGAAATAAACATCCCGAAAAATCGAATCCACTTTACAAATGTTCCTATAAAAGGAGCCTGTCTATACTCTTCAGCATGCTGCACATGGTGAAATACGGTAGTGGGGGTTATTATTACACTTGGTGTAGCATCAACAATTACAATAACATGTCCTTCAAACAAATGAAGAGCTGCAACATCAGGACGTTCGGTATATCTAACGAGAGGAAACGGGTTATTCCCCTGGTTCACCATATATTCTTCTACTACTTTATCCGCCATGGGCAAACCATCTATTTCAATCGACTCCAATTCTTTACGAACAATCTTTATTAAATTAGGGTCGGCAACTCCTTCAATATAAGAAATACAAATATCAGTTTTTGACCGTACCCCAACTCTCAAAATTTCATGACGAAGCCTTTCATCCCTTATTCTTCTTCTTGTAAGTGCCGTATTTTCGATGATATTTTCGGTATACCCGTCTCTTGCACCTCGTATCACTTTTTCATTATCAGGTTCTTCTGGTCCTCGTCCAGGATAGCTCCGAACATCTACAACAAAAGCTCTATCTTCGCCTTCGACTAATATAAAAATAAGACCCGAAAGCATTTCAACTATACAATCTTCTAATGTATCTTTGTATTCCACTTGAACATGAGTCAGATGGTTTTCAATAGCTTTTCTGACATGGAGGGTTTCTCTTCCTCTTGCTTCTAAGTCCATTAATTCTTTTAATAATTCAATGATATATTCCATGTCACAAAGACCATTAACAAAATATATTTGAATTTCCTTCCCCAATATATTAAGTTTTCTAACACCTACATCAAAACTTACCCCAATACCAAGGCGTTCTTTTAATTCTTTTTCGTTTACCTCTATCTGTTTAGAGATAGGTGTTTCTTCATTCTTATCCTCTGATTGTCTCTTATGTTGGTGATCACTGTGAAGGCTTTGAAATTTCCACTTCTTTCTTCGAATCAAATTACTTTCCCCCATTCATTTTTATTAAAATTTCACAAAAAATATCCAGTGAAAAAGCGACCCCAAAATTTTTCCGAACACAATCGCCATTACAAGAACGATAATATTTTTTTCCATTCCTATACGCCGAGCCAAGATTGGAAATACATTTAAAACTTCTGTCAGGGCTGCCGCAAGCATTCCTACAAACATTCCTGCAGCCAGGCCTACTGGAATGGTTAACAAAGCTGGAAATGTACCTTTAATATCATGAAGAGTTGCAATGGACCCTATAACAGCTCCTGTAATGACTGCTATTTCGTATGCTTGAATAGCCTTTTGGGTTTTTGTCAGCTGGACAAGCCTTGGTATAATCCCTAACACAGTTATAAAAGCCACAAACCCGCTTCCAACAGCCAGTCCGCCGCTTAATCCGATGAGGATGGCGAATAAAGCTTCGACTGCCAAGGTTTTGAACTCCGATCAGATTCTGTGTCAGCTAAATATTCTTCAATATCTTTTTTATAATGAAACATTTCAATTTCAAGCGGGCTAGGCTCTTCATTGATTCTTTTTTTGAACACATGGTTAAAAAATAAGATCATGCCAAGGCCTAGTCCAATCGAATAAGGAATCTGCAGTAATAAAGGCTGTTCACTCTGTTTTCCAGTAACAAGGGTATACAGCTTTTGATGAACGGCCAGCATACTGACATCTTCGTGAAAATTCATGATAGCCAGAGCAGCACCAGTAAACAATAGAAACCAGACTAAAACGAGCATCAGGGGAGAAATAAGTTTTTTTTCAATCGTTACTTCAATTACCGTTTGCTCGGGCCCAACTACAGTTATATCAACTTCAGGGAATTGTTTATGGATTTTTTGTAATATAGTTAATATATCAAGAACAACGTGGGTTTTATCTGTGCGGCTTATACTGTACAAGTGAACAGACATTAGCGGATGAACAGTTTCTGCTTCCCCTTCGAGACGTGCAACATCTTTAAGATACAAATTCTGGCCTGGCTCTACCGTTATTCCGGTATATAACTGCATATATATTTGTTGGTGCATATCCGTCCCTCCCTTTTTGCTTAGTATGAACGTAAACAAATGGATCATACTTCAATCTGGAGGTAAAGAGCTCAGTCTCTGAAAAAGAAAGTTTCACTGAAGATGCATACGTATACCATAGCCTTCATCCCTTTAGGAGAAATATGTAAATAGCGGTGCTATAACTTAGAAAAACGCAGATTGCTGCTGTAAAGGTCACTACTTACTAATCACAAAAAAGCCAGCTGTCTAATCTGACAACTGACTTTTCATTTTATGGAGAATTCTTTTTTCTAACCGTGAAACTTGTACTTGAGAAATTCCTAACCTTTGTGCTACTTCAGACTGGGTCTTATCTTTATAATAACGTAAATAAACGATTAATCGTTCCCGTTCTTCTAGTTGTTCAACTATCTCTTTTAAAGCGATTTGGTCAAACCATTTTGAGTCTCCTTGATCAGCAATTTGGTCCATTAACGTTATTGGATCGCCGTCATTCTCATACACGGTTTCATGTAATGACGATAAACTTCTTGTTGCTTCTGTAGCAAACACGATTTCTTCCATTGGCATTTCCATAGATTCAGCAATTTCTTGAAGTGACGGAACTCTGCCTAATTCTTTTGTTAATTCTTCTTTTGCTTTTCTCACTTTATTATTTAATTCTTTTAAGGAACGACTTACTTTAACTGTACCATCATCTCGAATGAAACGCTGTATTTCTCCAATAATCATTGGGACAGCGTAAGTAGAGAATTTAACATCATAGGACAAATCAAATTTGTCCACCGATTTAATTAACCCGATCACACCAATTTGAAAAAGATCTTCCGCTTCATATCCTCGATTAATAAAACGTTGAACTACCGACCAAACCAGCCTAGTATTTTTATTTACGATTTCTTCTCGTGCTTTTTGATCTCCATCCTGACTTTGTCGTATTAACTCTCTTACTTTGTCATCTTGAAGAGGCTGGTGCTTTTTTAATTTTACATCCATACAGACTCTCCTTAATTACAAAGTGATCTGCTTTTAGCTAAACGCTTTTTTAAGTAAACAGTAGTACCGGTACTTGGTTTGGAGATCACTTCCACTTCATCCATAAAATTCTCCATAATGGTAAATCCCATCCCCGAGCGTTCTAATTCCGGTTTTGACGTATATAAAGGCTCCTTTGCTTTTCCTATATCTTCTATGCCTACACCGTTGTCTTTTACGGTTAGCTCTACCATATCTGTATCAATTTTCACCATAATCGTAATCGTGCCGGCTGGGTTCTCATCATATCCATGTATAATGGAGTTGGTTACAGCTTCAGAGACTACGGTTTTTAACTCTGTCAGCTCGTCCATATTAGGGTCCAGCTGAGCAGTAAAGGCACCAACACTCACCCTTGCAAATGCTTCATTTTCACTCACCGCGGAAAACTCCAATTTCATCTCATTTTTCACTTTTAGGCCACCCCCAGCTTTCGTAGTGCATCTGTCTCCCGGTTTTCCAAACGCAAAATTTTAAAGAGACCCGACAGCTCGAATAACCGCTTTACCGGTGTAGAAATAGAGCAGACCACCATTTCTCCTCCATTTCTCCTGACTTGTTTGTACCTGCCTAAAATCACCCCAATACCTGAACTATCCATGAAAATAAGCTCTTCCAAATTTAAGACGATATGCTGTATTTGATGAGCTTCCAAGTATTCGTCAACTTGACTTCGCAATTCTCTTGCAGAATGATGATCTAATTCTCCTCTTAATCGAATACACAAGACATCACCGACTTGCTCTAGATTGACTGATAAACTCATATCCTATTTCCCCCCTAAACGTTTGTCATTGCTTTGTGATGATAATATTCAATTCTTTTCAAACATTTCCTTTCTTCATGACAAAACTAGTGTTTATTCGGTAAAACAAGTGACTATTTTCATTCAGCGCTTTTTTACGACATTTGTCCCGTTAAAGAAGAAAGAGTTCTTTTAAATAATACATACCAGCTGGCAGATTGCGCTTCTTCATCTAATACCAACTCTTTTTCAGCAAGTTTTTTCTCTCCATCATAAAATTGTACAACACCTGCTGCTGAACCTTTTTCAGCTGGAGCAATAACTTTGTCGTTAATATCTATCTCTCTATCGATTTTTTCAATTTTTTTGCCTTTCGGAAGGACAATGGCAGCGTTTCTTTCCAGTGTAACTGGTACGGTTTTGGTTTTACCTTTTTCAACTGGAATAGAAGCTATTTCTTCTCCTTTTTTAGCTAAGACAACCTTTTGATAGTTTTGAAAACCATAATCGAGCATTTCAGTTGTTTGTTTATTTCTTTTTTTCGGTGATTCTGCTCCCATTAGAACAGTTATTATACGCATTCCATCCTTTTGTGCCGTTGCGGTTAAATTATATTTAGCCTCCGAGGTAAAACCTGTTTTTAATCCATCTACGCCATCATAATGTTTTACGAGTCGATTTGTATTAACAAGCCAAAATTCTTTATCAGTACCTTGACGTAAATAATCTTCGTAAATACTTGTATATTCTAAAATTTTTTCATATTGAAGCAAGGCTTGACTCATAATCGCAAGATCTCTGGCTGTAGTGTAATGATCTTTTTCGGTTAATCCTGTCGTATTGTTAAAGTGTGTATTTTTAAGCTCCAGCTCGTCTGCTTTATCGTTCATTTTTTTAATGAATTTCTCTTCCGTTCCTGCAATATGTTCAGCCAGAGCTACCGATGCATCGTTTCCGGAAGCTACTGCTACCCCTTTTAACAGTTCATGAACTGTCATTTGCTCTCCTTGCTCCAAAAATATTTGCGACCCTCCCATCGAGGCAGCATGTTCACTAGCCGTAACCTGTTCATCTAACCTAATGTCTTCTCTTTCTAATGCTTCCATGACTAGCAGCATAGTCATTATTTTGGTCATGCTAGCTGGAGGCAGTTTTTCATTTTCATTTTTGTTATATAGAACCTGTCCTGTATCCACTTCCATAATAATGGCCGACTTAGCATCTTCCGCGAGTTCAAGGTTTTTTTCCTCTTCTTCATTTGCGAAAACCGGTTCAGAATGTATGAATGTAACCAGTGTCAATACACAAAGAAAACTGGTTTTTAACGCAGATAGACTATTTAACAATTCCAGACACCTCCCATAATGATACGATTATTTTTTCCATTATTTTCATCGTATATACTAAGAAATTTCATAATAAAGAAAGTTGCTTGCCGGCTAGTTTTATTAAATGTATTCCGCGTTGATAATTAGACAATAAGAAAAGCGCAAGCGCCTTGCTCACGAGCGACAAGTCCTGAGGGGCGGCATATGGAAAGCTGATCTTGGCTTTCCATTGACGGACAGAAGGAATCTCGAGCGAGTAGGCGCTTGCGCTAGACATGTAAAACGCCAAATATTTATAATTTTTCACCTTTTAAAAAAGCCTGCATAGATGTCATACTCCATCCATACAGACCCTAATGTTTTCCTTATTTAATTATAAATAGTCTCATAAATAAGAAGCGGCTTTTCTGTTTTAGTTTTCACCAAAGAAAAAGCATTTTTTACCATCTCTTCCGCTTGTTCTGTATCTGGTTGATTACTGTGCAATGTTGCCATTAATTCATCTTCTTGTACCTCATCGCCTATTTTTTTATGAAGCTCTATACCAACGGCGTGATCAATCATATCTTCTTTTGTTGCTCTGCCAGCACCTAACACCATAGCTGCTCTTCCTATTTGTGCAGCATGCATTGATTTTACATATCCCGATTTTGGAGCTTTTATTTGCTTTTTAAACGCTGCTGTACTTAACAAATCCGGATTATCTACTGCCGCTGCATCTCCTCCTTGTTTTTCAATAAACAGCTTCATCTTTTCAATCGCCTTGCCATTTGAGATTACTTCTTCAATTAACTGACGGCCTTCTATTTCATTCGAAGCTTTTCCGCCTGCTACTGCCATATGAGCAGCAAGTGTAACGCTTAATTCATGAAGATCATCAGGTCCTTCTCCTTTTAAGGTCTCAATCGCTTCTTTTACTTCGAGGGCATTTCCAACAAGACGCCCTAAAGGTTGATCCATATTAGAGATAACAGCCATCGTCTTGCGGTTTAAAGAAAGTCCTATTTTAACCATCGCTTGCGCTAACGCTTTTGCATCTTCCAGATTTTCCATAAAGGCCCCGGAACCCATTTTTACATCTAATACGATTGCATCAGCACCTGCTGCAATTTTTTTACTCATTACAGAACTAGCTATAAGCGGAATAGAATCAACGGTGGCTGTCACATCTCTTAAGGCATATAGCTTTTTATCGGCAGGAGTTAGATTTCCGCTTTGACCAGCAAGCGCTATTTTATTCTCATTTACAAGCTTGATAAATTCATCTTGTTTCAGTTCTGTTCGAAACCCTTTAAACGACTCGAGCTTGTCAATAGTACCGCCTGTATGCCCTAATCCTCTCCCAGACATTTTTGCAACAGGAATTCCAAGAGCAGCCACAAGCGGACCTAGTATAAGGGTTGTTTTATCTCCTACTCCTCCTGTTGAATGTTTATCTACTTTCGTCCCATCTATTGCAGTTAAATCAAGCTGATCACCAGATTCAGCCATCGCAAATGTTAGAGAAGCAGCTTCTTTTTGAGTCATTCCTTGAAAGTATAAAGCCATTGCAAATGCCGAAGCTTGATAATCTGGGATTTCTTCGTTACTGTATCCATTTACAAACCAACGAATTTCATCATCAGAAAGCTCCCCGCCGTCACGTTTTTTTGCAATGATATCTACCATTCTCATATTACACGCACCCTTTCTATTCTATTTCCTTATCCCATTTATGATATTCTGAGAAAGGAGTAAGAACAACAGTATTAGAAGGTACGCAGATAAACACTGCCGCATACTGCAGCAGTGTTTAATCACCTGCATCCTATATAACTATAATACACGGTAAATGGAAAGTTTAATTTACATCATTTTAAGTATTTGTTTTACGAGAGCAATAAATCTAGGTTTTGTTTTAGAGGCTGTTTCCATAACTTCCTCATGAGACACGCCCTCAACTTCTTCTCCTACTGCCATATCAGTAATACACGAAATACCAAGCACTTTAAGGCCTGCATGCCGTGCTGTGATTACTTCAGGTACAGTAGACATTCCAACTACATCTCCTCCTAGACGTCTTAGCATGATTAATTCAGCTGCCGTCATAAAAGCAGGTCCGGAAATCCCTGTATAGACACCTTTTTGCAACGATATACCAAGTGACTCAGCCGCATTTTCTGCAATCTTTTGAAGTGACTTATCATAAGCCTGACTCATATCAGGAAAGCGTGGTCCCAATTTATCATCATTTCGTCCAATTAATGGATTTGTTCCAGTCATATTTATATGGTCTTCTATTACCATTAAATCTCCAGGTTGAAAGGACGGGTTCATCCCACCGCATGCATTAGTAACCAGTAGTGTCTCTACACCTAATGCTTGCATGACCCTTACAGGAAATGTTACTTCTTGCATGCTGTAACCTTCATAGTAATGAAAACGCCCTTGCATAGCTATAACTACATTTCCCTGTAAATTTCCTGTAACTAATTTTCCTGCATGTCCTTCCACCGTAGAAATAGGAAAATAAGGAATAGAACTGTATTCAACTTCTGCGGCTGCTTCAATTTCTTCTGCTAAATCACCTAATCCAGAACCTAATATTAAACCAATTTTCGGCTTATCTACAATTTTTTCTTCTAGATAAATGGCTGCTTCTGTTACTTTTTCCGATAATTGCTTCATGCTAAGCCTCTCCCTTACCTATTTGGTATATAATTTCTTTCATTAACAAAAGAAATTCTTCTTTTACCTTTTCAGTTGTTTCGATTACTTCATCGTGGCTTAGCGGCTGGTTTAAAATACCGGCTGCCATATTGGACAAACATGAAATTCCTAACACTTTCATTCCGCCATGAACCGCAGTCGTAACTTCTGGAACAGTCGACATTCCAACTGCATCTGCACCTAAAGTTCTAATCATTCTTATTTCTGCTGGTGTTTCATATGCTGGGCCTGTGTTTGCAGCGTACACACCTTCTTGTAACGTAATGTTAAGACTAGAAGCAGCTTTTCTTGCTGTTTTCATGAGTTCCACACTGTATGCTGATGACATGTCTGGAAACCTTGGTCCTAGTGTTGCATCATTTTTTCCAAGCAGCGGATTATCTCCTTGTAAATTCAAGTGATCTTTAATGAGCATTAAATGGCCAGGAGAATAGGATTCATTCACACTCCCTGCTGCATTTGTAACAAGCAGTGTATCCACTCCAAGTGCACGCATGACTCTGACGGGAAATGTCACCTCCTGCATGGTGTAGCCTTCATAATAATGAAACCTCCCTTGCATTGCTACAACAGGAACTCCTTTTAAGTGCCCGAACACTAGCTGTCCGGCATGTCCTATGACTGTAGAAACAGGAAAACCAGGAATGTCTTCATAATGTACCTTTACAGCATTTTCGATTTCTTCTGCCAATACTCCTAACCCGGAACCTAAAATCAGCCCTGCTTTTGGCTCAAAATCAACTTTTTCTTGAAGTTTTTCTGCTGCGTTCTCTAAGAGGCGTTTGGTTGTCAAATGCATCACCCTTATTTTGTAATGTTTTTCAAAAAGCTCGTACCGTTTTCCGGGCGTTTAACGTTAAAATTATCAGCCAGAGTGGCACCAATATCTGCAAACGTTTTTCTTACTCCTAAGGTATTTCCAGGTGTATATGCCGGGGTATAAACAAGCAATGGCACTAATTCTCTAGTATGGTCGGTTCCGTGGTGGACGGGATCGTTTCCATGGTCAGCTGTAATGATAATTACATCTTCACTTCCGCATTCTTCCATTAAGCCAGGTAGTCTTTCATCAAACTCTTCAAGTGCCTTTCCATAACCTAAAGGATCTCTTCTATGGCCAAATTTAGCATCAAAATCTACCAAGTTTAAAAAGCATAAGCCGGTAAAATCTTTCCTTGCTGTCTGAATTATTTTATCCATACCATCGTTATTCGAACTCGTTCTAATGGATTTAGTTACTCCCTCCCCGTTATATATATCACTGATTTTACCAATTGCCAAGCTGTCTAATCCTGCATCCGCTAATTCATTCATTACTGTACGGCCAAAAGGCTTTAAAGCATAGTCATGACGATTCGCTGTTCTTTCAAATGCCCCTGGTTGACCTATGAACGGCCTTGCAATAACTCTGCCAATCATATAAGGCGCTTTATGAGTCATTGCTCTTGCTTTTTCACAAATATCGTAAAGTTCTTCAATTGGCACAACATCTTCATGTGCGGCTATTTGCAGTACAGAATCAGCGGATGTATAAACGATAAGATCTCCAGATGACATATGTTCGCCGCCAAGCTCTTTAATAATTTCTGTGCCAGAGGCCACTTTGTTTCCAATTATTTTTCGTCCCGTTTCCTGCTCTAGTTTCGCAATAAGCTCTTTTGGAAAACCTTCCGGAAAAGTGCGAAAAGGTTCCTTAATATGAAGTCCCATAATTTCCCAATGCCCTGTCATTGTATCCTTGCTGTGAGAAGCTTCCTCCATTATGCCGGTATGAGCCTGCGGCTGATCTACTGCTTCTATTCCATCTGTATTTTTAATATTTCCAATCCCAAGTTTTTCCATATGAGGCATATGGAGACCATTCATTTTTTCAGCAATGTGACCTAATGTATCAGCCCCTTTATCATTATATTCTTCCGCGTCAGGAGCTTCTCCAATTCCAACGGAATCCATAACGATGACAAATATTCTTTTAAAATGATAATTTGACATTTTACCACCTTTTCCATAATGTAGTTTCTAAACGATGTTGATAGCAAACGCTTTGCACCTTTAAGCTCTTGGATGAAAATGGATGTAGACATCTTTTAATTTATGGTTAGAAACGTGGGTATAGATTTGGGTTGTGGAGATATCAGCATGCCCTAACATTTCTTGTACCGCTCGTAAATCGGCGCCATTTTCTAAAAGGTGAGTAGC
Organism: Alteribacillus sp. YIM 98480; assembly: GCF_009765375.1. Classification (GTDB taxonomy): domain Bacteria; phylum Bacillota; class Bacilli; order Bacillales; family Marinococcaceae; genus Alteribacillus. The sequence goes on along the minus strand of NZ_VTOK01000002.1, from coordinate 206,244 downwards.
AAACGAGTGACGAAGTGTGTGTGGAGTTAATTTTTTTTGGATATTGGCTTTCTCTGCAGCACTCTTTAATATTTTCCAAAATCCTTGTCTTGATAACTGGTTTCCATGATGATTTACAAATAGAACATCATGCCTTTTCTTTTTCATTAAAAAAGACCGACCTTTATGTATGTACTGCTCTAATGCCTCCTGAGCCATCTTTCCAAGCGGAATGATTCTTTCTTTGTTACCTTTTCCGATGCAATGTACAAATCCCATTTGCAAATGTATATCACCAACTTCAAGCTCACAAAGTTCAGTCACTCGAAGACCTGTTGCATACATTAATTCAAGCATAGCTTTATTTCTAAGATCAAAGGCCGTCACACCTTCACTGGCAGATAACAATTTTTCTACTTCTGAGCCAGAAAGGACATCTGGTAGTTTTTTCTCTCCTTTTGGGATTTCAACTAACTCAGAAGGGTCTTTTTTTAATCTTTGGTCTCTTAACAAGAATTGGTGGAAGGCTCGTATAGATGAAATCGTTCTTGCTATGGTAGAGGCAGAGCGTCCACTTTCTTTCAATGTAAATAGAAAGTCAACGATATGAGAACGCTCTATTTGTTCTATGTCATTTAAATAATTTTTCTCTAAATGAGATATATAGTTAAGTAAATCTCTTTTATAAGAGCTAAGCGTATTTTCAGATAATCCTTTTTCAACTTGACAATAGTGGAGAAAATCTAATACGTCATGCTGCAAAACCCTTCCCCCCCTTGATATTGTTGTCTTAATAAAAACTTAATTCACTATCTAATTTAACTTCCTCATAATTTTTCTCTGGCTTATATAGTCGTTCGTCAGCTTCATAACTATCACTTAACCATAGAATACCATAATAAAAAGCTAAAAGGCACACTATAAAAATAAAGAAAATTTTAATTGTTTCTACCCCATATGACATCCATTTTTCCATGATGAAGTCCCTCCTATCTAACACAGCTAGAATTATCTATGACAAAAACAGCCTTTATTATACGTATCCTTAAAAATTTCCTGACTATATAGACGAGCAATTCCGTATATAAATAAATGCAGATGTATGTTTACAAAAATTGCTTCCTTCAAGTCAATATGGCGAAAACTTTATAGAAAAAATAAAAAAACCTCTTCCTGATGAAAAGGTTTTAGCGCACTTTATTAATTGCTTTTTCTGGAGATTGATTTTTTTTCTCTGTATCTCCATCTTCTTGACAGCGATGACAAATACCATGAAAGGTTAAACGGTGATCTTTAATTTTAAAATGCCAATCTCTTTCAACTACTTTTTCAACATCACCTAATAAATCTTCTTGAATTTCATCTACCGATCCACATTCTATACAGACAAGATGATGATGAAAATGATCAGCTCCTTCTTTACGAAGGTCATATCGGGAAACACCGTCCCCAAAATTTATTTTATCCACGACTTCTAATTCATTAAGTAACTCAAGTGTACGATATACGGTAGCTAATCCGATTTCCGGAGCTTTTTCTTTCACAAGCAGATAAACATCTTCTGCACTTAGATGATCTTCTTCATGTTCAAGAAGCACCCTTACAGTCGCTTCCCTTTGGGGCGTTAGCTTATAACTTTGAGAATGAAGTTGCTTCTTAATCCTATCGATTCTTTGCTCCATGATTACCCTCCCCCTGATAAGCGGCTACGTTTTTATTATAATGAGAGCTGGGAAGAGTGTCAAATGATAATAATAATTATCATTAAATTAAAATGATTATAAAGTAAGAATTAAATTGCCCACTCTATCACATTTCTCATCATCGCAGGAGATAAAAAGCCTTCTATTGCTGCAGCCCCACTGAGAAGTAAGAGAATTCCTCCTGATATAATTACCGATTTTAAGATTACCGCAGGGACCGGTGTGGAACGGCTTTGTTTAAATAAATGTTTTATAATACTTAATGATATTCCAATTGAAGTAACTGCCATAATTATATAAGCAGGAATAACGATTATATTTTGCGGCAAAATGGAGGCAAAAGCTAGAAAAAATCCACCGCTTCCCATTTGCTGAACTAAAAATCCAATTGTAAATCCAGAAACAACTCCTTTAAGAAACAACAGAATTAAAATAAAAGGAACTCCTGCCACGGACAGCCCTAGCACCCACATTAAGCCTATATAACCAGCGTGGTGAGAAATACTCTGTAAAAATATTTGACGAGCAGTAATATCTGTCCCGGATTCAAATTGGGTAAGAAATTGCTGAAGGTAATAATAAAGGTCATTTTTCAAAGGCAGCGACAAACTATTAACTAAAACTGCCCCAAAAATCACTCCCATAAATAACAATATGAGGGAAAACCAATAAAAGGAACGATATTCGAGCCAATGTTTTTGTATCAGTAAAGACGTTGTTTGGAACATTTCAAACTGCCTCCCTGCTTAATAGGACATGTTACACTCTATGAGCCGGGAAACCTTTCTATTACAGTTCCTTTTTTATTTCGTAATCAAGTTTAGGATGAACTTTCCGCTGTCTTATTTCGTATGTACTGAACAGCAAAAACAGTTTTTGCATCATGGATTTCTTCTGTTTCTATCATTTTCTCAGCTTCCTCTAACGACACTTCCATTACCTCCACAAATTCATCTTCATCTGTAGATGAGCATCCATTTGTTAGGTTATTTGCTTCAAAAATATGAACAATTTCATCCGCAAATCCAGGAGAAGTGTAGAAAGAGATTACCTTTTTCAATTGCCCCGTTTTATAACCTGTTTCTTCTTCTAATTCTCTTTTAGCAGTATCTTCAGGATTTTCACCTGCTTCTAATTTCCCAGCCGGAATCTCAACAATTTCTTTTTCGAGAGCTTTTCGAAACTGTTTAACCATTAAAAGCTTGCCATCTTCCGTTAAAGCAATTAAAGCCACTGCTCCAGGATGATTAATAATTTCTCTCTTGCTAGTTTTTCCATTAGGCAATTCTACCTCATGAAGATTCAAATCAACAATTCTTCCTTTATAAATTGATTCTTTGTGTGTTGTTTTTTCTGTTAGTTTCATCGTTTCCTCCTCAATCATTGTATCGTGTCCTTATCTATTGGTTCTTGAACATATTTCACTGCAGCCATAATTCCTTTTAGATAGTCGGTATGTTCTTCGACTTTTACCCCCATTGTATGTATAGAGGGGAGATTCGTTTTATACCAATCTAGCCAAAGCGGCATCCACTTCTCTACTTCTTCATATTTTATTTTAATAAACGAATGACGTCGAAGTGCCTGCGTCTGCTCATCGAACTTTTCCCTTTTATATCTTTCCAAAACCGGCAGGGCCAGGGTGGAAGGTGCGTAAGTAAAACGTTGCAGCGGTGTTATCGTATGATGGCTTAATCCAAAATGACGGCTCCTTTTCTCATGAAAAGAAATTCGCGGCGTCCAAACCGATTCGCCTTTTAACGCTCCTACTATATTTGCCCATCCTGCCAGTGCCATACCGCTGAACCCAAAAGGCGTATTGGTGCCAACTGTTCCATGTCCCATAGAAATAATGACTACATCCACTTGTTTTTTCGATATTAACCATTGTAAGGCATTTGGAATTGTTACAGCCTCAGCCGTCCCCCCGAAAGATTGACCAGTTGTTACGACATGCACTCTTGGATCACTTTTCCACGCTCTCATATGATCACTAAGCCCTGCAGGTATTGCAGCTTCATCTGATAAAACAATCCCAATATGCTGATCTTTTTTACACATAAAGGCTGCTCCCAAAATTATCGGCAGCATACTATGAAGTTCAGCGAGTAAAACTTTCTTTTGGTGTAATTCAAATGGAAGCTTAAAAAGGTCATGATCAGGGTGTTCTGGAGAATCTACAGCAAAAACACTATGCTGGCAAGGAGTATAACGTGCTTTCATGATATGACCGCTGCCTTCGTTATAGTTATCCTTTTCAAAGGAAGTTATGACTATATCCCATCCACCAGTACCTAAATTTAATTCAGCTGCCGTAGTATTTACCTTTATTGTATCTCCAATGTTAACACGGGGGCTACAAACGAAATATAATATCGCCTGCCCTGCTCCTCCATTTGTTTTTAGTTTTTGAATCCATTGATCTTCTTCAAGAATATCTGTAACCTGCACCGTTTTCTCTTCATACATTTTTTTCACCTCTCTTCTACTTTACGTGTGCAGGTCTATTATTATTAATTATAGCTGATCCGCTACTTTTTCTTCTAACTGTTTAAAGTCAATCTCTCCTGCTATTTTTTCAGCTATTGTACCATCTCTAGTAATAATGTATGTTGTCGGCAAATACTGCAGGTTGTATAAATCAGCCACTTCGCCTTCTTCATCAATTAAAGCTGGAGTTTGTCTCATATCAAATTGTTCTACAAATTTCTCTGCGTGCTCTTGCTTTCGTTCGAAAGAATTCATATTAATTGTTAATACAACAACACCTTGTTCTTCATATTGTTCATGAAATTCCATTAATTCAGGGATTTCTTCGGTACACGGCTCACACCAGGAAGCCCACATATTCATAATTACGATATTGCCTTCATAAGAAGATAAAGAGCGCTCCTCTCCATTATACGAAGGAAGGGTAAAGTCAGCTGCAGCATCACCTTCTTGTGTACCAACTTCTTGCGCAGAAATATTTGTAAATATCACATAACTGATAATTATTATGGCTGCTACAAGAACCATGCTCGTGATGAATTTTTTATTCATTTTCCATTATCCTCCTGTTCAACCCGCTGTATCTTGATTTCTATTTTACTAGTTTTATACTTTATCTCCTACCTTCATTCTGTGAACGCTTTTTGATGATTGAGTTTTTGAGCCAAAATTTTCTTCCCACCTCGACTTGGTTTTGCTACACTAACTAAGGGATATGAAAACCGTTTGTCAAGACACAAATGTAGACGGATGAAGGAGTGGAATAAATGAGTGTTATAGAAGCTTTGATTTTTGGAATCGTACAAGGGATTGCGGAATTCCTTCCTATATCGAGTACGGCACATATTGTAATTGCTCAATTATTATTTGGATATTCTTTTCCAGGGTTATCATTTGAAGTAATTCTTCATTTAGGTTCGATAGTAGCGGTCGTATTGTATTTTCGCAGCGACATTATCCATCTTATAAATGCTTTTTTCCGTTTTATAGCCCAAAGGCATCCAGAGGATCGTCCAGAATTTTTCTTTGCCATTTACATTGTCATTGCCACATTGATTACAGGCTTTTTAGGACTGTTATTGGAAGACTTCCTTGCAGAATCTATTAAAACTCCTATTTTTGTAGCATCATCTCTAGCAATAACAGGCTTTTTTTTAATATTAATCGAAAGATATCATAAAATTGGACATCGTACAGAAAAAGAAATGAACCTGCTTGATGCAGTTATTGTTGGACTTGCACAAACTTTAGCTGTACTTCCAGGGATATCACGTTCGGGCAGCACATTAATTGCTGCACTATATGCTGGATTAAATAGAAAAACAGCCGTCCGCTATTCCTTTCTATTATCTATACCGGTCATTTTAGGTTCTTCAGTCCTTGCTATTGATGACTTAAATACAGGTGCCCTCGCTTCTATTGGTACAATGCAGCTGATTGTATCGTTTATAGCCTCTTTTATTACGTCGTGGATTGGGATTGTATGGTTGATTAACTTTTTAAACAAAGGAAAGTTAATTTATTTTGCCATTTACTGCTTTTTATTAGCTATCATCGTTATTACGATGCTCGATCCTTCCACTATTATTCAAGCAGAATAAAATAGATTAAAATTTGGCTTGTCCCCGAAGTCCTTATGCCGAAAAGACGTAGTTTTTCTTATTCTTTTCACTTTAACAAAGTTAAACTTTCCTAAGTAAAAAAAGTGCCCGAATCTGAAATTTACTGAGTTCGGGCACTTTTGTTATTTATACATTTAATTCTAAAAGTCTTTTCACTTCAGCCACATCTTTGTCTCCTCGTCCTGACAAGTTTACGATAATTATATTATCTTCCTGTAAAGATGGAGCTAATTTCATAACGTGTGCAATCGCATGGGCACTTTCAAGCGCAGGAATAATCCCTTCCGTCCGTGAGATTTCTTGAAAAGCTTCAAGTACTTCTTTTTTTGTGACGGTAACATACTCGGCCCGTCCCGAGATCTTAAGATAGCTATGCTCAGGACCAATTCCAGGATAATCCAAACCAGCTGCAATAGATTCTGTCGGCAGCGGATTGCCTTCATCATCTTGAAGACAAAGACTATTAAAACCGTGCAGCACTGCTGGCTTTCCTTGTGTTAAAGTGGCCGCTTCAACTGGCTCAGACCCAATTAAACGAACGTCTTTATCTTCCAGATAAGCAGAAAACGCTCCAATTGCATTACTTCCGCCGCCTACACAAGCAACAACAGCATCGGGCAGGCGTCCTTCTTTTTCAACAATTTGTCTTTTTGATTCTTTACTAATTACTGATTGAAAGTAATGAACAATCGACGGATATGGATGAGGGCCAACTGCAGACCCAATCAAGTAAAAGGTGGATTCATAGTTTGCAACCAGATCTTTTAACGCTTCATCGACCGCGTCCTTTAAACGGCCTCCCCCTTGGTTAACAGCTACAACTTCAGCTCCTAATAATTCCATACGAAACACGTTTAATTCCTGTCTTCGCACATCTTCTTTTCCCATATAAATAGTGCAGTCTATATTCATCATGGCACATGCTGTTGCTGTCGCAACCCCGTGCTGGCCGGCCCCTGTTTCAGCAATAACGCGAGCAGCTCCCATTTTTTTAGCAAGTAAGATTTGACCTACTACATTATTAATTTTATGGGCACCAGTATGATTTAAATCTTCTCTTTTTAAATATATTTTTGCGCCTCCCAATTTTTTGGTTAAACGCTCTGCATAGGTTAAAGGATTTTCTCTTCCGACATATTCTTTTAAATAATAATGATATTCTCTCAAAAATTCGGGATCATCTTTAAACCTTAAGAATGCTTCATCTAATCGTTCGAGGACAGCTTGTAATTGTTCCGGTACAAAACTTCCGCCAAATTCTCCAAAATAACCTTTTTCTTCTGAATAATTATTCATCATCTGCTCTCTCCTAAATAAATCTTTGTCTTAATGGTTTTTAACACCCTCTGTAGGCATAGAAGAGAAAAGTTCCACTTCTTCGAGTCTGTTTCTTTGTTTCATAAAATAATAACGAATACTGTCAACAAGTGCATGCCAGCTTGCTTCAATAATGTTAGCAGACACCCCAATAGTACTCCACGTTTCTTTTCCATCGGAAGATTCAATTAAGACTCTTACGGTGGAAGCGGTCGCCTCTGCCTCATCGAGAACACGTACTTTATAATCAGACAAGTACATCTCATGTACAAGAGGATAAAATTCTCCTATTGCTTTTCTAAGAGCATGATCGAGTGCATTCACAGGGCCATTTCCCTCTGCAGCTGTCATTACGGTTTGGTCTTTAATAATCATTTTCACAACTGCTTCGGTCGTAAAGCTTCCTTCTTTTTCTTTATGGGTAATGATTTTAAAATGATCCAGTTGAAAGTAATCGTGATTTTCTCCCATGCCGTTACGGATAAGCAGTTCAAAAGATGCTTCTGCTGCTTCATATTGATAGCCTTTATGCTCCATATCCTTCATTTTTTCAATCGTTTCTTTGACGGCCGGGTTGCTTTTATCAAGAGAAAGACCCAATTCTTTTGCCTTAAATAATAAGTTGCTCTGACCTGCTAATTCTGATACTAGTACTCTTCTTTCATTGCCGATTTTTTCAGGGGTAACATGTTCGTACGTTTCTGGATGTTTTAATACAGCGCTCACATGCATACCGCCTTTGTGTGCAAAAGCACTTTTCCCTGTAAACGGCTGACCATTTGGCGGTGTTTGGTTTGCTAATTCATGAATGTATTTAGATGTCTCTGTTAATTGTTTTAACTGATCAGAAGACACGCACTCTATACCCATTTTTAACTGCAAGTTTGGAATTACGGATACTAAGTTAGCGTTGCCGCATCTTTCACCGTAGCCATTAATCGTGCCTTGAATATGACTAGCTCCGGCGTTTACTGCTTCGAGTGTATTTGCTACTCCAAGTTCTCCGTCATTATGGCAATGAATGCCTATTTCTACTTTTAGTTCATTTTGGACCTCTGTTAGTATGGCGGCTATGTCAGAAGGAAGAGACCCTCCGTTTGTGTCGCAGAGCGTTACACAATCTGCTCCTGCGTCTTCGGCTGCTAAAATTGTTTTTAAAGCATATGCTTTATTATTTTTGAATCCATCAAAAAAATGTTCCGCATCAAAAATAACTTCTAAACCGTGTTCTTTTAAGAAACATACGGAATCATAAATCATATTTACATTTTCTTCTAGAGACGTTTGGACTGCTTCTGTTACGTGAAAATCCCACGTTTTACCGACTAAGGCTGCGGCTTCTACCCCGCTTTCTAAAATTCTTTTTAAATTAGGATCTTCTTCGGCTTTTAAACCAGGTCTGCGGGTCATGCCAAATGCTGTAATAATAGCTTGATCTAAGGATAAGTCTTTTGCGCGTTCAAAGAAGTTCAAGTCTTTCGGATTGCTTCCAGGCCAGCCGCCTTCAATATAATGAACACCCATTTGATCTAATTTATTTGCAATCTTTATTTTATCATCTACAGATAAGCTGATTCCTTCCCCTTGCGTGCCGTCACGTAATGTTGTATCGTACAACTTCACCTGTGCTGCCACTGCCATTCCCCCACTTTACGTTCTTAATTTCTCAAATAATTGAAACACTTTTCGATTAAAATGATGACACATAGTATAGCACATGAAAAGACATTTGACCACTGGGTATAGACACACTTTCAGCTGTTTATTATTAGTTTGTTCTTCTGCTCACTAACCGCTGTGTATGCATCGCAATATAGACGCTCTCATCTTCGGGAAGGGAGAGTCTATAGCGATTCTCAAAGGCAGAGACTGCCATTTCTGCAGCTCGAAAAGCCTTTGGGTAGCCCATCTTCATCATTTCTATTAATTCTGCTGGAGCTTTAGTTAATTCTTCCTCTACTTCGGCAGCTTTTACGGTGACATGCAAATGACTAATCAGACCTTCATAAGCTATCGTGTTTTTAGGAAAAATAGTATTTAACTCCTCTTCCATAATGTTTACCATGTAATGTAATGCTTCTGTATGCTCTTTTAAAATTTGAGGAGACATTTTCTTTTTTGTGGATTTATACAAATGTAATGCTAAAAAACCAATTTCGTCTTGTGCTACGTCTTTATTGACATATATCTCAATTTTTTTTGCTGTTTTTTGTGCGAGCTCGAAGGCATCAGGATAAAGGGTTTTAATTTCCTGCAGCAAATGGTTGTTAATTTTCTTGTCTTGTTTAAGCCTTTTCATTAAATGAACCAAATGATCAAAAAACAGTGCATAGGAATGACTGTCAAAATGTTTTTCGTGTTTTTGTTCCAGCCATGAAACGATTTCCTGCACTAACTTCGTATCGCCATTTTCTGTTAAAGCTAACAAATGAACAAACGGGGTTTGACTATTTGGGTTGTGAACAAAAAGTTTTTCTACCTTTTCTGGATTAATCTTATCATGCTTCTTTTTTTGAAAAGCCAAGCCAGAGCCTATAGCGACTTTTTCTTCTTCATTATGAAGTACTATAGCAGCATTGTGATTTAATACTTTTTGGATAACCATGTCGACCTCTCCATTTACAAACTAGTAATGATTATTATTGTAAGGAAAAGCCTTTCTTTTTTAAAGGAAAATCTGCAAGCATCCTAAAAATGGATACTTGCAGATTCCGTTCTGTCTGCCTTTTAACCTTTTACAGTTATTGTCATGATTTCCGTTTCTCCAGCTGTCAAACTGCTAACTTCTTTTCTTTCCAGGTTATCAACCTGGTCACCTTCTGTGAAAACAACAGGAGTAATCGTACTCTTTGCTTTTTCTTTAACATCCTCGATAGCAAACTCGACTAGCACATCTCCTCTTTTCACTTTGTCCCCTTCACTCACACGCCCTTCGAAGCCTTCTCCATTTAGTGATACCGTTTCAAGACCGATATGAATAAGTACATCGAGTCCCTCATTTGATTTTATACCGACTGCGTGTTTTGTAGGAAAAACTTGTACAACTCTTCCGTCAACAGGCGAGACTATTTTTCCTTCAGTAGGTTCTACAGCAAAACCATCCCCCATCATTTTTTCTGAAAAAGTGGGATCAGGAACATCCGTTAAATCAACAAACTTACCAGTTGCAGGTGATGTGATACTTACATCTTTAGGTTCTTCTTTTTTACCAAACAACTTTTTCAACATTTACTCTCACCTCATTATTCCATGTATTGCCGAAAAACTAATATTTCAAACACCTCTGCTATCATAAGGCATTCCTTTGCACAGCGCAATGAAAACATTTTTAAACTTATTTCTTTCTAACTGACATGGAACGATAAAATAATATTGCCGCACTAAGCCAGGCAAATCCTGCAAGATATCCTGCTATAACATCACTTACATAATGAACCCCTAAATATACCCTGCTGACACCTATTAAAAAAATCAAAAGACAAAAACCTATACCATTCATAAGCTTTAATATTAAACGATTCATCATAAAAAAACATAGAACAGCAAGCATACCATATAAAGTTACAGCATTCATTGAATGACCGCTCGGAAAACTAAAGCCGGAGACTTCAATAAGCTGGTCAATATCAGGTCTTTGTCTTTCGTAGACAGCTTTGAGTACATAATTAAATAAGCCTCCTCCTGCGACAGAAAGGGCCAATATCCATCCTTCTTTCCTTTTTTTAAAAAAGAAAAAACATACACATAGTATAACGGTAATTGCACTAGTAAACGTTACAGAAGCTAATGAGGTAAGAAATGAAAAAATAGCTGTAAGACCTTCAGAATGAAAAAAGGGAATACTTTTCATGACTAGTTGGTCAACTATAATAAGTTTATCTGTTTGAAGATAGCCAGCTATTTCAAAAAAAAGATATAAACAACTGATAACGATGAACAAGGAGAAAAATCTATATAACCACTTCTTTGCATTTAAATGTCTATACATTTTGTTTACAGCATCCTATACATTAATTTTTTCTTCTTACCCATTTAACATGATATAGCAAACCTTCTTTTCTTACACTATCATGATTCCTTTATACATATTAGGCTTTAACCTTGCCATTTTTTGATTTTTTTCATAAAGTACAGTACGCAATCAGTTAAAAGAATTGCAGTGAATCAATGAAAAACTCTCATTTCTCTCTTCGAGAACAGGGCTGCTCCTAGAACAGGACAGTCCTGTTCTTTTTTCCATTTCATTCCTAACAAAATCTCATCCTTTCTTAACCGTATAAAAATCAAAGCCTGATTTAGGAAACTTTTATAAGTGCCTAAACACACTTCATAACAATGAATATAGTGAATATGAATGAATTCATTACTAAAAGTTGAGGAACGGAGTGAAAGAATGATTAACCAAAATACACCATATTATTCCGCATCTTTCTTGAAAGAAGAAAATAATAACGCTAAACGCTCGGAAAAAGAAGAAAATACGGAAGAAAAACCAGTAGCTCGAGACCCTTGGAGTGATCTCTTGTTTGGAAGGCCGCAACCTACTTCTAACACAGACGAAGGCAATGATGAGCATACCGAAAACGATGATCGTCCGCGATTTTCTTGGTTTTAGCGACTCACTATCTAGTACACGGAGGCTAGAGCACTTCTAAAGCTGCTCTAGTCTTTTAAAGCAGCCCCCAAATATCAAGCCATTTTACTATTTGGATTAAAGAAATAACCGTTTCCAGTTACGTAAAGAGAATCCACCGCTTAAAGACTCAAGACATAAAACCTTATAATTGGAATCCCATGAAAAACGTTCGTGTAATTAGAAAAAGATTTTCTTTAACGAACCTTGAGAACAGCAGCAATAACATTCAGATCGTCCTGTACGTTGAAAGCAGAGATTTGGCTATATTTTTTGGTCTCACAGTATAAAAGGAAAGAACCGCTCCGCAATTGGAACGGTTCCTTTTTTAATGGTTTTTAATATCCGCCATAACCCCACGCAGCTCCTACGATAATAAGCAAGATAAACAGAACGACGATTAACGCAAAACCGCCTCCATATCCATATCCACCAGACATATATATTTCCTCCTTTTTGTATTTTCAGAATTACTATATGTATGGAGATAGTCATTTGACCGGGCGAATATGGAAAAATATTATTTTTTTTGGATGATTCAATAAGAAAAGCGCAAGTGCCTTGCTCACGAGCGACAAGTCCTGGAGGGGCGGCATATGGAAAGCTGATCTTTGTTTTTCATTGACGAACCGAAGGAATCTCGAGCGAGTAGGCGCTTGCGCTAGACATGTAAAACGCCAACTATTTATAATTTTTTACCTTTTAAAAAAGAACCAACTTACGCTCACAGCAGAAGTTGGCAGTAATTGTTTATTTTATTGTTACCTGATAAGTCTCAAGCCAATAGTTTACTTGCCATAAATATGCAAGCAGCTGCGGCCCCGTCATTAATTGACCAAACCATGGAACTTTAAATGAAGCTCCGTTACTTTCTGCCAGTTTTTTTAACTGGCTTGGATCCATAAGCTCATACAGAGGCGCTTCGTTTTTAGATAAAATATCATTCATTTTTTCTGTCATCATTGTTGTATATTTCGGATGGTGTGTTTTCGGATAAGGATTTTTCTTTCGATATAACACATCATCAGGCAATATTCCTTCCAATGCTTTTCGCAATATCCCTTTTTCTTTCCCGCCCCATCTTTTCCAATCTGACGGAACATTCCACACGTATTCTACTAACTCGTGGTCAGCAAACGGGACCCTTACCTCTAGACTAGCTCTCATGCTCATGCGGTCCTTTCTTTCTAACAAAGTCGCCATGAACCAATTCATGTTTAGATAAGACATTTCTTTGTGTCGTTTCTCTTTTTCATTATCATTTGGGGAATACGGAGTTTCATTTACCGTTTCCCTGTATCTTTTTAAAGCGTATTCTTCCATGTTTATGTTTTTACGATATTTATCATTTAGTAATTGGTGTCGTTCATTAAGCGACGAAATCCACGGAAAACCAGTTTTATTTATGAGATCTTCCCTATAAAACCAAGGGTACCCTCCAAATATTTCGTCGGCACATTCCCCTGATAAAGCCACTACAGCTTGCTGTTTTATTTTTTTGCAAAACCACAATAATGAAGAATCTATATCCGCCATCCCTGGCAGGTCTCGTGCAAGCACTGCTTCTTTTAATGAGTCCGTTAACTCCTCAATCGTTATTGATTCGTAATGATGTTGTGTGCCAAAAGTATTTCTCATTTTATCAATGTATGTTTGGTCACTATCTGGTTGATAATCATTTGATTTAAAGTATTTTTCATTATCTTCATAATCAATCGAGTAGGTATGCAGTTCTTTTTCGTATTCCTGGGCAGCTATAGCTGTTAAGGCACTAGAATCCAATCCTCCAGATAAAAAAGTACTTACCGGCTTATCTGATATCAGCTGTCGTTTTGCAGCTTGATAAACCAAAGTTCTTATGGCTTCAGAGGTCTCTTCTGCCGTTGCGTTATGAGGTTTACCTTGTACATTCCAATAACGTGTCATTTTTGAACCTTGTTTAGAAACATTCATAACATGTGCTGGTTTTAATTCACTGATTCCATCATAAATACCAGATCCCGGGGTTCTCGATGGACCTAAACTAAATAAATCAAGCAAACCTTCTTCTTTAACAATAGGTTTTACACTTCTGTGAGCTAACAAAGCTTTTAATTCTGATCCAAATATAAATCCATTTTTAGTTTCTGTATAAAATAATGGTTTGACTCCTAATCGATCTCTTGCTAAAAAAAGACTTTCATTCTCTTCATCCCAAATTGCAAAAGCGAATATACCGTTCATTTTCTCAACGCAGCTGCTGCCCCACTCTATATAAGAAGTTAACACTACTTCTGTATCGGAATGGGAAGAAAACGTGTGACCTGCTTTTTTTAGTTGAGAACGTAACACATCCGTATTATACAATTCTCCGTTATAAACGAGGACATAACGTTTTTGATTTCGTTCTTTAAGCATTGGCTGCTTTCCACCTGCAGGATCAATGACAATTAATCTAGAATGGCCAAAAATGATGTGCTTGCTGCTATACGTGTTTTGTTCATCTGGGCCCCGGTAACGAAGGGTATTTGTCATTTTGTTTATTTCAGATTGTTCCTGTTTCATGTCCTTATTAAATTGCAGCCATCCTGTAATTCCGCACATTAAAAAAACCCCTCTCTGCAGCAAAGTATGCCGTCTAACATACTAATTCATGCTATTCAGACAGGGGTGAAATGTGCCCTTTTATTTTATGTTTCTATAAAATAACCTTATACATGTTACGTTTATAACTTTCTTAATGGGCGTTTACTTCCTTCTGCTAATTAGTTTTTTTATTTAGCGTATTTTGTTAATATTCGATCCACTTGTCTCCCGTAGCTTTCACCGAAAATGTTTAAATGAACGAGCAGATAATAAAGCTGATAGAGGGCTTTTCTCTCATCAAATAAAACATCAATCGTTTTCATTTCTTGATATGCATCATACACCTTTTTGGAAAAACCACCGAATAAATAAGTGAAAGCTAGTTCAAATTCATGATCCCCATACCATACAGCAGGATCAATAAAGTAAGGCTGACCATTTTCACCAGGAAGCCAATTTCCTCCCCAAAGATCTCCGTGGAGCTTTACCGGATGCTTATGATCAGGAACCCAATCATTTAAATGATCAAGTATATAATGCGCTTTTCTGTTACGTTCTTTCGGCATGCGGCCGAGAGATCTGGCTAGTTCTATTTGAGGCTGCAGTCTTTTGTCACGCAAAAAAGCTACCCATGATTCTTCATAGTCATTTACTTGTGGTAATTCACCAATGAAATTGTCTTCTTCTAATCCAAAAAATGATCCGCTGCTGCAATGTAATGACGCTATCGCCCGTCCGAGCTCTTCCTCTGTCTGGATAGAAGCTGTTCCTATAACTGGTTCCATCACAATATATTTTTTGCCCCACCCATATATGCTAGGAACGAAAAGATCTTTTGCTTCTTCTAAAAAGCGCAGTCCTAATGCTTCCTGTCGGAAAAAATCAGTAGGAGCCTCTTCGTGCCACTTCACAAAGTATGATTGACTATTTGTATGTACAAGATAAGCTGCACTAATACTGCCTCCAGAAACCGGTTGAATACTTTCAATCTTTTCGTTTATCCCTGCTCCTGTCAATGCTCTATGAATAGATGTCTTCATACGCTTTCTCTTCTCCGAATCCATGCTAATAAGTTTGTACAACTTAAATCAACCATATCGTAAACTTCTTCAAAATTTCCAGTCAAATACGGATCTGGAACATCTCCGCCACTAAATTCAGGATGAAAATCAAGAAGTTTACCTGCATATAAAGTATCGGTTTTACCTTTTTGTAGTTTCTCAACCTCTGATATGTTAGCCTCATCCATCGAAATAATATATGTAAAGTTCTTGAAGTCATCAGTGCTTATCTGTCTCGCTATTATTCCTTCATAAGATACAGCCTTTTTCTTGAGTATGCTTCTAGTCCCTTCGTGAGGCGGCTTGCCAATATGCCAATGACCGGTCCCTGCAGAATCCATTTGAATTTGATCACTTAACCTTGCACTAGAGACCTTTTTTCGAAATACCGCTTCTGCCATAGGAGAACGGCAAATATTTCCAAGACAAACAAATAACACATTAATTTTCATTTCCTGCGAATGCTCCTTTTATTCTTATTATACTGCTCACGGTTACTTCTGACAAAACTTTCTTATATTGTTAACCAATAAAATCTTAAACTTTCTTGACAGTGTAAAAAAACACAGAAGCATCCTGGACACTTTTGATATTTACAATAAGGAATCTTTTAAAATAGAGTTTCTCTGTCAAATGTGGTGGTGTGATTTTCACTCCACCATCTATTTTTAAAAGGCTCTTTCAATAAAAATAGTGATTTCACATAGGCCGCTGAGGAGAATATATTCACTTTCCGCGGACGAACGCCCGAGCATCCTCGTCAAACCCACGCTACGGGGTCTCGGTTGCCCGTTTTTCCGCAGAGTCTCGCATATTTCCTCTGCTAGGTAAACCATTCCTATTTTAGGCTAGAGCCTTTCTAACCTCTTGTCTCCAACAATGTTTTCGTTCAACGTCTTTAACCCTATAGGACATACGTTTTACCACTTTAATGGTGTTGTTCACACCTTCAATGCACCCGATATTGAACGGATACAAAATGACTGTAGAATCTCTTGTTTCCAACGTTTAAATGTTTTCATCCACATTTAGTATAGAGCCAAAATAGAAAACTGCTAAAACACGAAAATAGAAAATATAACCTATTAAAAAATCGCTGCCACTTTATAGGCGGCAGCGATTTATATCTATTTATGGTGTGAAGCTATACAAAAATTTCTTGATATTCCGTTTTTACTTTTTCGAGAATGGCTTCTACCGAAGAAAACTCATTAACGTCATAATTTTTCACACTATACAACGTATCGTCTTCTCGACCTCTTAGGATTTGAACGACTTCTTTTTGATCAGCTTCCTTCATACAAAACCGTCCATTTTCCTCAAAGTCACATTTACTATTTTGAAACTTTTCATAAAGAACTAGGTAATCGTTCTTTGTTTCATTCTCGAAATACTCTTTCGCTTCCACCAGGTCATGTACTATCACATGGACACTTCCTTATCTTTGTAGTTTTTTCTCGTGGCACGTTATCGAAATACTTCTTATAGCCGAAAAGGGTTAACAACCTGTAAATGATAAACAAATCATATGAAAGTCTTCAGGTGAAGTTAACCACTCCCTTCGTTTGAAGCACAACCTGTATCTTATGAAAGATGTAAGGATTTTGCAATCTTTAATATAACTTTATATGCAATTATTTTGCGTTTTATACCCTGATTAGTAAATTCATCTTTGCTATCATTCTTTTTTCATGGAAATCCTCTAGATGAAAACGCCTTCTTATTTTTTATTAGAAAAATTAGGTTTGCCATTCAAATTGGTGATTGGCTAAGTCCATTTTTATTCTTAATCCGGTTAAACAGCCCCTTATCTTTTTAGGCATAGAGATTAACAAGCAATCCCCTAATTTCTCCAACTTTATCAAGAATATCTATTGCCTGTTTTTCTTTTTCCATTACTGCGTTTGTTAGATCAAGCAATTTACGATCAACTTCCTCTACTACTTTATAAATTTTTGTTCTTCCACGCCTGTTAAAACCACGTTTTTCTTCTAAATTCAAGCCATGATCTACAGCTTCCTTCATAAAATCTTTAACCAGCTGTTTATATTTGCGCAGTTCTTCAACAGTACGGGTTTCAGATAAGACTTTACCTTGATCATCTATTTGTTCAATCATTTTGGTGAAACGATCATATGCTTTATCCTGACGTCGTTGATCCATTATTTCTGTAAATGAGACGCTTGTCCGGGATGTTTCTTTCCCTTTAGAAGAAGGCGGATGGACACCCGTTTGCATGACTTTTTGAATATCCACTATTGTCACGACCTTTACACTATATTTCTTGTTACATTTTACCATACCATAGCAAAAAGGCGGAAAAGATTTATTGTTCAATATTCGCTTCAGGCAGACGCATTCACCGATATAATGTTGGTTTTTGATAACCAAATAGCACTTTTGAAATTAATTCCTTTAACAAGTTAAACTTTTATAAAGTAAAAAAATCCGGAAAAGTGCCTCTTTTTCACTCTTCCAGATTTTTCCCGTTTATTGAAGCAGCTGTAAAACGCCTTGTGGAAGCTGATTGGCCTGGGCCAGCATTGCTGTTGCAGATTGATTAATAATGTTATTTCTCGTAAATTCAGTCATTTCCTTAGCCATATCCGCATCCCGAATCCTTGACTCGGATGAAGTGAGGTTTTCATGAGTAACCTGCAAATTCGTTACGGTATGCTCCATACGGTTTTGAACAGCTCCAAGTTTTGCTCTTGCATCTGACACATGATTAATAGCATCGTCAAATTGTATAATCGCTTTGCTAGCACCCTCGTGAGTTGAGACATCCACCTCATCAACACCTAATTTTTCTGCGTCCATTTTAGGGATGTCCACCATGACTTGCTGGCCTGTATTTGGACCGATTTGAAAAGCAAGAGAGTTGTTGATAACATGAAAATTAGATGACCCATCACTAATGTTAGCGCTAAACTCCAACTCTAAATCCCCCAGCTGGATTTTGCCATCTTTCGTTGAAACTTCTTCTTTTAATTCAATGTTATCTTCAGCACCGATAAGCAATTCAAACGTTCCTTCGGCTTCGAGTCTGAACTTGCTTTTACCCTCTGCAGTAATGTCATCCAAGGATAATTCAATCCCGCCTACGTTCGATTGTTCTTCATCTGAGATTTTTTGACTGTCTATTTCAATTCCTTTATCATCGTAAAGTGTTACGAATGCAGATTCATCGTCTAAATCTTCTACTTCTATAGTGTATTCACCCAATCTCTGATTTTCATTTACAGTCACTTCATCTTGGATTGACAGCACCTCGTCTGCACCATCTATTTTTAAACTTTTTTCTGTAACAGATATACTATAGTCACCTGGCTGCATTTCAGTATCCAACGGAACTGGCGGAGAGGCTAGATTAGCATTATTTTCATCTTCGTTTAAATACGAGTAAACAGCACTTGACCCATCGAGCAGTTTTTTCGTATTAAATTCGGTTTTATCAGAAATACTGTCAATTTCTTTTGTCAGCTCTGATATTTCTTTTTGCAGCTGTTCACGGTCATATTCTGTATTTGTATCATTGGATGCTTGTACTGCCAGTTCCCTCATGCGCTGCAGCATTGAGTGAATCTCCTGCATGGCACCTTCTGAAGTTTGCATTAATGAAATGCCATCCATTGAATTTCGTTCAGACTGCTTTAACCCTCTAATTTGGGAACGCATTTTTTCAGAAATCGCAAGTCCAGCTGCATCATCAGAAGCACGGTTAATCCGAAGGCCGGATGAAAGTTTTTCTAAGTTTTTTGATACTTGATTTTGGTTTTGATTTAAATTCCGATAAGCATTTAATGCTTGAATGTTATTATTTATCTTCACTCTTTACGCCCCTTTTCCACTATTCAGCATACAATGCATTCTTTTCATAAGCATTTTTTCTTGCCCGCACAGTTTTTGATTGTTTATCTGTTTGTGTAAGAATTGCCTCATTCCAGGCAGCAGAAATGACGTGCAATATACTTGCTGCTTCTTTGGCTTTTTCTATATTTTTCTCGATATTCGCTATTATTAAGAGCTCACTCATATAGTTATACAAAGCATCTAATTCATCTGCTATGATGCCGGCATCATAATTTAAGCCAACACCAAGGCGTTCGAGAATATCTACCGCCCGCTGAAATTTCTTGTTTGCGAGCATATAATCTTTTTTTTCAATAGAGGAAATTGCTTCTTCTAGACTTTGTTCACATGCTTCGTATAACATCATTGTCAATTCTTGTGAGGTTTTTTGTTGTAGGATTTCATCTGATAAAAAAGTCATTATCATGCCCCTTTCGGGTGATCTATTACTACTATCGGTTTTATGACCCTCAGCCTTAATATTTCTTTTCCATTTCTTCGATAAGCAGCAAAATTTCTGCTATAACAGAATAAAGCTGCGGAGGGACATTATCACCAAGGTCCATATCTAATAAATTTTCTAGTAGTCCAGGGTCTTCCTGCATATGAATATTATTTTGTTCAGCCAATGATAAAATGCGGCGAGCTACCTCTCCTGATCCTTGTGCTGTTACTTTCGGAGATTCTCCCTCATCATATTTTATAACAGCAGCGGTCGGTCCATTTTTTATTTTCCGCTGCTTGTGATTATAATAGTTAGAAATCATCATACCTTATAATCAAACCCTTTCTCGGTATAAAAAGGTAAATTTTCTGTGTCATGTTTTTCTGCCTGAAAATCATCCTCTTCTTTTGTATTCAATGATTGGTAATTGATGCTTTTAATGTTATAACCAAGCTCGCTTAAGCCTTCTAGCGTCTTGTTTACAAGCGGCTCCATCATTTGCTCAAATTCTTCATGATCATTTTTTAATGTCACAGACAATTGCCTGTCACTAGCTTGCACCATTATCCCTGTTTCCCCTAAAGAAGGAGTTTCAATAAGAAAATAAAGATTGCAATTTTCCCAGTCGAGTTGACTTCCTTCTTGTCTTGATTGAACGTATACTTGTAATTGCTGTAGTTGATCTTTCAATTGTACGGGAAGGTTAAACAATAAATGCTGCAAGTTATTACCGTGATCTGCCTTACTCATTAATTGCTGCCCTGTAATATTCGAAAGAGCTTGACTTGATTTCTGCTGGATATTGCTGCCTTCTTCCTCATGTTTTATGAGCTGCAGCAATGCATTTTTCATGTTTTGCTGATTACTTTGCTGCTGACTATTTTGTTCTTTATTGGCAGATGCAAACATTTGTCCAATTTCACTTTCTCTATTCAAGCCGAGGCTGCGAACAAGTTCAAAAACTTGCCTTGACGACGGCTCCTGCATGACAGCTCGAGCTTGCTCTGATGTTTGCTGAAAAGAAGCATTTGAAGATTTGTTAACAAACAGCCTTTCTTCATTCATAATAAATTGTTTCACTTTTTGTTCGGTTGGTTTGAATTCTAATTTACTCATTGAATCTTGTACCTCGTTTACAACCTTATGAGCTTCTGCAATCTTTCCTTTTCCAAGCAATTGTTTAGCTTCGGCAAGCTGTCCACTTGCTTGAAGTAATTGGCGTTCTGTTTTCATATCCGTAAAAAGCATGACATCGCTTCTTAAAATGGCCCGATCTAATTTTTTAATAGCTGCCTCTAGAATTTGTTTAGCTTGAGGCGCTGAATGTTTCTCTTGCTGTATTAATTTCGATGCTTGCTCTAATTGCTTTAATGTATCTTGTTTTATTTGTTTAAAATCATCCGTCACTTTTATTAGTTTCTCTGTAACTCTCGTTTCAAGCAGCTGTTTTGATTCAAACGGTACCGATGTCTGGATTGCTTCATTAACTGCATAGGAAGAAAGTTTACTTTGATTGTCATTTACTTGCACAGTCTTAGTTAAATCTTCAAGTAAGTGATGAGTATGCTGTCTCGACGCTAATTCTTTTCCCTGATTTAAAAGGATTTGAGCCGTGGCTGTCTGTTCAGCCGCCGATGGCTGCAAACGGTTTGGCAGTGATGGAATCAATTCATCTCTCACCTGATTTAATAACTTGTTCATGTCAGGTTCCTGATTTACCTTTTTTGTCAAAGATGGCAGCAAATCTTGAACATTTGTTCTTTCTTTTCCCGTTACTTCAATTTTTTCCAGTCTATTTGTCATGTGCTTCCTTCCGGCTTCATGCAGCTGTTCTGATTGATTAATGAGTTTTGCAATTTCACGCACAGCCGCCCTATCAAATCCTGCTTTTTCTAAAGCTTGCTCGATGTCAAGATGTATTGCTCCCTTATTTCCGGCTGATGAACTTGCTGTTTGGGAAAGCATTCGATCTAATGTTTGTGCTATTTCCCTTTTATCCCCGTGTTGTAAAAGCTGTTTTATGTTTTGAAGCACTTTATCGGCAGGTGCACCAGCTTGTAAATCCTTGCGCAGCTGATGCAAAGGTTCTTCTAGTCTTTCCATTGGTGCGGGGACAATTTTAGTCCCTGCACTTTTTGCTAACGTTCCCAAGGCATTATCGAGCTTTTCCCGTCCAGCGTTGCTTAGTTGTTCTGCTTCTTTTATAGCTTGTTTTAATTGAGAAGCTTGTTCTCTAGTAAGTTCCGAATGATTTAATACTTCACGTTGTATTTGTTTAATCGCTTCTTTAGCAGAGCCTCCGTTATGTAATGCATGACGAATTTCTTGAATATTTTCTTTTAAAGACGAACTCCCTGATCCAACTTTCTCTCTAGGCAATGCCCCGTCAACCGTTTTCAACGTATCAGACAATACTTCTTTTGCTTGACGTGTCTTCCCTTTTGAAATAAAATTTTCTGCTTCTTTTACTCCTTTTTCTACATCTGATCTTTGTCTTTCTGTTAGAGCGGAATGATTGATTATCTTTTCTTTGATTTCTTTTATGGTTGCAGCTGGTTCCTCTCCTTTTTGCAGCTGCGTTCGTAAATTCTGTACTGTTTCTTTTAATCCTTCTTTATCACTCGCTTCCGCTGCTCTTATTCCTTTTTTTACTGCCTCATTTACTTGGTCATCTGATATTTGAGTTTGTGATTCTTGAGGATTGGAAGTAGATGCAGAGAGACTTTTCATAAAATTAACAGCACTTTTACTATGTAAACCTTCATGTATATCCCTTAAGTTATTTTCTGTTATCTCAATCCTTTTATTAGCTGCCGCTTGCACCGTTTGTAATTTTTGCTCTGTTGTACCTGATGATTTTTCCATGAAGTTTTGTAGAGAGCGAGCGGATGTTTTGGTAAGTGCTGTGCCTGAATCTAACAAAATTGAAGCTCCGTTTTTTACGGAATTGGAAGGCTGATGAACTCCTAAGTTTTTTAAAATAGAAGAAGTAGAAACTGCCCGGTTTTGTCCGGCTATATTATTTTGGTTGTTGGTAATAGCTCGAACCTGCAGTTCGTCATCTTTTCTGTTAGTTACTTGAAAAGCAATGTTGTTCTGCTTAGGCATGGCACCTTGAAACGTTGCATTTATTTTCGTGTTTTGCAGACGTATTGTCGCTTCATTGTTTCCTCGCCGTTCTAATATATTCGCACGATATACAGCACCCTCTCGTAATGGTAAAGAGGAGGGGGAGTGGTTTTGTTTTGAAGATATATTTGCTGACAATTTCACGCTGTTCACCCCGATCAATCACTCTATCTTTATTATCGGTTTCATTATGGTTATATTTATAAGACTTACGGACTAGATACATTAAAATACGGCGTTTTCGTAAATTAAGAAAAGCACAAGCGCCTTGCTCACGAGCGACAAGTCCTGGAGGGTCGGCATATGGAAAGCTGATCTTTGATTTCCATTGACGAACCGAAGGAATCTCGAGCGAGTAGGCGCTTGTGCTAGACATATAAAACGCCGAATTTTTTAATTTCTTACCTTTTAAAAAAGCTTGTGTATTTCACACACAGCCTATTTTTTATGAGAGCTTCCTTTTGAAATAATGTTGTCCCCATACTTATTGGTCAGTTTAGCAATAGAATGAGATAGTTCAGCTTCTTTCACATCTTTTTTGTAAGAAAATAAGTCTAGTTGTTTATAAGCTTCTGAATGAGGAATAACGTTTAATGCGGTCAACCCTATTAATCGGACCGGTTTACCATTCCAATGCTTATTGAGCAATTCGGCTGCCTGTCGTTTTATTTCTGCCGCCGTAAAAAGCGGGTTGGGAAGTTTTCTGCTTCTTGTTATCGTCTGTCGATCACTATATCTAATCATCAACTGTATGTTAGCCGAAGACACTCCTTTTCGTTTTAATCTTATTTCTACTTTTTCAGAAAGAGTCTGAATAACGTTCATCAGCTCTTCTTTATCTTGTACGTCGGTAGACAACGTTGTTGAATTTCCCACACTTTTAACTTCCTTTGCAGCTTCTGGGTCCACTCTACGATAATCTATTCCATTGGCTCGTTCACTTAATTTTTTGCCTTTCACTCCAAAGCGCCCTTTAAGAGAAGAAGCCGAACAAACAGCTAAATCTCCGATAGTAAATATATTCCACTCTTTTAATTTTACGGCTGTCTTATGTCCGATACCATGCATCTCTTCAACGGGAAGAGACCATAATTTTTGGGGTACTTCTCGTTTTCTAAGGACCGTCACGCCTAACGGCTTTTTCATGTCGCTTGCCATTTTTGCTAAAAATTTATTTGGAGCTATTCCAATACTGCATGGCAATCCTAACTCTCTATTCATTCTGTTTTGCAATTCATATGCGTTTTGAACTGTTTTTCCTTCTTTAAAAGGAATGGTCATATCCAGATAACCCTCATCGATGGAAACAGGCTCTACTAACTCTGTATATTCCTCTAATAAATGAAACATCTCGGCAGAAGATGCTCTATACTTATCAAAATCAGGAGGTCGAATAATTAAACCGGGGCATTTTCTTTTTGCTTCCCAAACAGGCATCGTAGTCTTCACTCCATACGCTCTTGCCTCATAACTTGCTGTCACTACGATTCCTTTTCTTTCTTTTGGGTTGCCTGCTATAGCTAATGGTTTTCCGGCTAAAGAAGGATCGTGTATTCTCTCTACTGAAGCATAAAAACTATTAATATCTACATGAAAAATTACTTTTCCTTTCCATTGCCTTCCCATCGAATCCTCCTTGTTCTTTCTCGAGTGCAGCGAATGCCGTTGTTCAAAAAATTGGTTGGGCCGAGTGCAAATCGCCTGCCTAAAGTATAAAGAAAACTTGGCTTAGCGCAAATACCTTTAGGTACAGGCGATTGCCTAGTTGCACTTATACTAATTTCCTCAACATTTTAACGACGTCGATGATTCATCCACGCTAAAATTTTATGCTTTCCTATCAGTGTAAAAAAAAGAAAATCCCCTATAAGGGGAATAAGAGCACCTTATTTTATTGTTTGCTAAAATCACTCGTTTTTTCGACCCAGCGCACAAAATTTTCACCATGGAAACGGCTGTTAGCAGCTTGCAAAAACAAATGAAAATGTTTTAAAAAATCTTGGTTAGATCTGCCGTATTCTTCTATAAACTGTAAAAATCGATGTGTTTTTTCACTTGAAGCTTTGCGTATCTCTTCCCCTTTTTCCGTTAGAGTAACATAAGAAACGCGCAAATCATTTTCATTTTTTTCTATTTTTACTAATTGTTTACTTTTTAATCTTTTTATAATCTGCATAACAGTGGATAAATCCCATAGCCCAAGTTCCGCTATTTTGGACATAGTAGCTTTCTTTTCCATAAATAAAATCCAAAGAATATGCTGTTCTGCCTGAGTGATTCCTAAGTCGTTTGCAGCAGACTGCCAATCTTCTTCGACTACCTTAAGTGCTCCACGCAATAAATTTAAATAGGAATGATAATTAAGATGTTGATCTTCCATGGTTCCTCTTCACCCTTAATATGTTTAACTTAGTACTTCCTAGAACTTTTGAAATGTTATCTTTTAGATTTGCTTTCTTCAATAATGGCTGTCACCATTTCTGTTAATTTTACTAGTTCTTCGACAGAAATTTTTTCATTTGTAGTATGGATCTCTTCATAACCCACAGCTAAATTTACCGTTGGAATTCCATAACCGCTAATAATATTCGCATCACTTCCTCCACCGCTTTTCAACAGTTTAGGAGTTCGTCCAATTTTTTGTCCCGCTTTCACAGCTGTAGAAACAACATGATCATTTTTATTTAATTTATAACCTGGGTACATAACGGTAACTTCAACTTCTGCTTTTGCACCCATATCATTTGCTGTTTGTTCGAACGCTGTTTTCATTTTTTCAACTTGTTTTTCCATTTTTTCTTTAACTAGTGACCTTGCTTCAGCAAGCACATAAACTTCGTCGCAGACGATATTCGTTTGTGACCCTCCTTCAAATCGGCCTATATTTGCTGTTGTTTCTTCATCGATACGACCGAGAGGCATTTTCGAAATAGCTTTCGCCGCTACTGTTATTGCTGATACTCCTTTCTCTGGTGCAACTCCGGCATGTGCTGTTTTCCCTTTCACCTTTACTATTATTTTTGATTGAGTTGGGGCTGCGACAATAATGTTGCCAACCTTTCCGTCACTATCTAAAGCATATCCGTATTCGGCTTTTAATAAAGTTTCATCCAGAGCTTTTGCGCCTACCAGCCCGGACTCTTCCCCTACGGTAATTACAAATTGAATCGTTCCATGAGTTAAATTATTCTCTTGAACTGCCCGGATGCATTCTAGCATTGCGGCAATTCCGGCTTTATCATCTGCGCCTAAAATAGTGCTTCCATCTGTTTGAATATAACCGTCTTTTATTAACGGTTTAATTCCAAGTCCTGGGACAACGGTATCCATATGGGAAGTAAAATAAATACAATCAGCCTCGGTATTTCCTTCCCATGTGCATATTAAATTCCCGGCAGCATGCTCCGTTGTCTCACCCGCGTCATCTTCTTCTACTTTAATCCCAAGTTCTTCAAATTTTTGTGTTAACACTTTACTGATTTGTTTTTCATTTTTTGTTTCGGAATCAATTTGTACTAGCTCCATAAATTCATTAACAAGGCGTTCTTCATTAATCATAAGCGTTCCTCCTGCTATGTTCATTTCCTAATGAATTTTTGTTTATAAAGTATATAATAAGCTTTATTTCTTTTCGCAAAACTCAAATAGCACTCGTCCTGTTGAAGCCGGATGTAAAAAAGCAATGTCAGCTCCACCGGCTCCTTTTACCGGTTTATCATTTAATGTTTGGATGCCATCGTTTTTTATTTCGCGGAGCCGTTCTTCAATGTCTGCTACACCAAGTGCTACATGATGTATACCCTCGCCTTTTTTTTCAATAAATTTTGCTACTGGACTTGAAGAGTCTAATGGCTCTAGCAGTTCTATTTTCGAAGCACCGATAGCTATAAAAGCAACTTTAATTTTTTGGGCTTTTACTTCTTCCATTTTCAAAAGTTCTAACCCGAGTACATTTTCATAAAAAGGTAATTGCTCTTCTATTGACTTTACTGCAATTCCAATATGATCGATTTTTTTTGGTGGTTTTTGCATTATCATCCCTACTTTATGTATTTATTAGTCGTTTTCAGCATGTATAGCTTCTAGGTGCAGTAGCTTTTTTCCTGTTTTCAAAAGCAATTAAAGGTTGAGTGTTGTCCTTTTGCCCCGTAAAATATAAACTAACAATATGTATGGAGGGAAAAACATGCCTAAAAAATTTCAAAAAACGATTATTTATATAATGATCATAACATTAGTCGTCGGAAGTGTCCTCACAGGTGCAGCCACTTTCTTTTAAGTTAAAATTGAATGAATGTAAAAAGCCCCCAGCCATTCGGAGGGGCTTACTGCTTAATTTATAACAATTTTAAATCTTCTTCTAAATAATACGGTTTATCTCCGTAACGAAGCCCTCTTTCATTAACGATCTGGGAAATGGATTTTGGACTGCTTTCGATCCATACTTTTGTTCCCGGAATAATTTTTTCAAATAATTGATTCACTTCTTCATTTTTCATACGGATACATCCATTCGATATATGACGGCCGATCGATTCAGGACGGTTCGTGCCATGTATCCCGTAAATCCTTCCATTTGTGTTTTCAGCATCAAAACCAATCCATCTGCTTCCTAAAGGGTTTTTCGGGTCACCGCCTTTAATATCCAACTTTCGATAATATGGCCGGATTGCTTTCACAATGACTGTAAATTCTCCTTCAGGTGTCAATAACTCTGTTTTCCCGGTCGCAACATGATATGTTTCTTCGATTTCTCCACCTTCTATAAAAGCGAGCTGATTTGTCCGTTTGTTTATTATAATATAGGGATCGCCTGCATCAGGTACTGCGTTCAGCGGCCATAAAACAGATTGTAGCATGAAAGAAATTATAGCGATATTACATAATTTCATTTTCCTCAACGCCCCCGCGTCCATTACTGAGAATGAAGTTTTAATTAGTATCTCTCCCATTATGATCTCTATTCAATCGTTTCTCAGACACTGTACGGGTGCGCTTTGGATCTGGTTTGAACATTTTTTTTATCAGTAAATACTCTTCTATTTCATGTAGAATATAAAAAAGTGACGACCTTATTTCAAATTCTGCTCTTGATTTTGGAAGCTCCATTTTCTTTATTTCTTCTCTTAGTTCATTCAGTCTAATTAAAAAATATCCAGCTGTATTGCCTGGAGTAACAGCTTGACTTAATTCTTCCATAAAACCTGCCATTTTTTCTCCTTGAATAACCGTTCTGTCTAAAGTCGAAATAAAAGGCAGAATACTTTCTATAACATCTAATTGTTTTTCTCTCATATTAAAATAGTGATAAAAATAGTCATCATGCCGCAAAAAATGGTTGTCAATATTTTTCATTGCCAAACTTTTTCCTTCTTCTATAAGAGAGGAAACTTCTGCAATTTCCTTTCCGTCCCAGGAATTATCACCGTAACGGAGATAAGAAGCGTATTCTTTCCATATTTTTTTAAAACATTCCTCAAGCTTTACTTGTTTCCAAATCAAAGTCTTTTCTGCACTAGGCATATACATGTTCATTACAAGAGCAACACCTACTCCAATCGTAATCAAAAAAATCTCGTTTATCCATATAGTAACGGAAACATTCCCATAGGTATACAGATGAAGCATGATTACAACACTAGTTACTACACCTTTCTTTACTCCTGCTGCTACAGCCGTTGGAATAAACAACAAAAATAGAACGGCAATCGAAATAGGATGATAACCTAACACTTCAAAAATAACACTTCCATACCCTAATCCGATAACACAAGCGACAAATCGTTCCCAAGAAGCACGCACGGATTCTTTTTTTGTTATAGATATACAAAGAACGGTAATAATTCCGGCTGAAACAAAAAATTCTAACTGTAAAAGCTGTGCAATAAAAATAGCTAATGCCGCACCGACTGCTGTTTTTAACGTTCTATAACCAATTCTCCATTTTGGCATGTGTATCTCCTTCGATTTTAAAAATTCGGCTGTGAAGTACAAAAAACTGCACAAACTAATTGTGCAGTGCTGCTAGTATGTATTCATTTATGGCGCGCCTACCAGGATTCGAACCTGGAATACGAGAACCGGAATCTCGCGTGATATCCCTTTCACCATAGGCGCAAACGTATCTTTTTCTCAGACAACGTCTATTCTATCTGATTTCCCATTCTCTGTCAATAGAAATATAAGGAGAAATCAGAAAAGGAAGGCAGCTGAGTATATCAGCTGCGGCAGCTAAGGTTATTCTTCAACCTCTTCCTTTGTGCCTTCTTCAAGCATTTGTTCAAACTTTTCACCAATTTGTTCTTGTGTATATCCAAATTGGTGAAGACGTTTCGTGAAATTCTGGGCATATAACTTAGTTCGCTTAGCCATTTTTTTGTATTTTTTTGTTTCTGACGCATTTTTAGTTGTCTTCGCACGATTTTCAGCATTTGACATAATGCTTTCTACAACAAACAAACCTTTCCAAATACTGTCTTCCTCAAAACTTTCCGCTTCTCTGTCTAATTTAGATATGACGTCCTGATAAAATTGTTGAAATTCTTTAAAAGGAATTTCTTCATCCATATTTAAATACTTCTGCACTTGATCATATAATTTATCCATTGTTTTTTCAGCCCTTTATGTATGAATTCTTACGTTATTATATCACAACAATTTTTGGAAGAGTCAAGGTTTAGAAAAATTCTGTTTGTTTGCGCGTATAAGAAACGTTTCAAACACTTCGTCCTCTGTAAACGGCTGCAATTTATGTCCTGTACGTTGAATAATCGTTCTCATATTAGAAAAGCGCAAGCGCCCTGGTCAGCCGCGACAGGTTCTGGAGCTTTCGCGCAGGGTCGCCTGCGGCCCGGAGTCGAAAGGGAAGAAACCCCGAGCGGCTGGGCGCTGAAGCTAGACATGTAAAACGCCAAATATTTATAATTTCTTACCTTTCAAAATAAAATACCGCCACCTGTAAAACGGAAAGCGGTATTTCTTTTTATTAATTACAATATTCGTCGAATGCTTTTTCGAGTTGTTGAACGACCTCGATCGGCTCATGGCCTTCAATTTCATGACGCTCAACCATTTTTTGAATTTCCCCATCTTTAACGAGCGCAAATGAAGGAGAAGATGGTGGATACCCTGTAAAATAGGAACGAGCCTTTTCGGTTGCTTCTTTATCTTGTCCAGCGAAGACAGTTACGAACCGGTCAGGTTTCTTTTCGTAATTTCTCATATACGCTGCTGCTGGACGAGCAATCCCGCCTGCACAGCCACAAACAGAGTTGACCATTACTAGTGTTGTTCCTTCTCCACCTAATGCTTCTTCTACTTCTTCGGGAGTACTCAATGATTCGTAACCTGCTTCTTCCATTTCCTTTCTTGCCGTCTGTACAACATCATTTATCATAAAGTTAAAATCCATTTTATCCATCCTTTCATATCAAAATGTAATGTTCTGATCTTATTGTATCGAAAAAATGGAAAAGACAGCAAGTAACTTTACTTTTTGAAAGAAAAATGTTCAGAATCAGTGATTTAATGCTTCATTTAAATTCTCAATATTTTTATTCATAAGAGTAAAATAATCCTCGTCATTAGCAATATCTTCTTCTGTTAAAGATTCTAAATTGTGTAAATACAAGGATTCAGCCCCTACTTCACTTTGAACCACTTGTGCAACTTTAGAGGAAACATTTTGTTCAAACATAACATGTTTTAATCCGTTTTCCTCCGCTAATTGGACAATGTTTTGTAATTGCTTTTGAGAAGGTTCATTTGTAGGAGAAAGACCTGAAATTCCGATTTGATGTAAACCATACTTCTCCTCCCAATACCCATATCCGGCATGAGATACTAGAAACGTGTTATTTTCCGTTTTTGCTGCCATTTCATCAAATTGCTCATGTATATTATTTAATTTTGTCTTCAAATTATTAAAATTTTCTTCAAATACTTCTTCATTTTCAGGCTGAAGTTCAATTAGTTCATCTTTAATCTTTTCGGCTGCTTCACCAGCAAGTATAGGATCTAACCAAACATGCGGGTCTTGGTCACCGTGGTCATGGTCATCTTCTTTTCCATCATTTTCTTCTTCTCCGTGGTTCTCGCTTCCATGATCATGTTCTTCTTCCTCGTGTCCACCACTTCCATGATCATGCCCTTCTTCTTCTGTTTCTTCGTGAGAATGCGCATCATAAATATTTAAATCCAACTCTTCTGTTACTTCAATTGTTGCTGCACCTTCTTGCTGAGCTGTATCTTTAACTGCATCAGCAAACCCTTCCATACCTGCTCCATTATAAATAAAAGCATCTGATTCTGCGACTTTTACCATTGTTTGAGCTGTTGGTTCAAAGCTATGGACATCACTGCCAGCTGGTACTAGATTCTCTACTTGAACTGCATCACCGCCGATTATCTCTGTGAATTCTTCCCATGGGTACAACGTCGTATAGATTTGCAGGGGTTCGCTTTCATTTTCTTCTGTGTCACCTTGATTTTGTTCTTCTGTTCCACATGCTGCAAGAGAAATAGATGCTCCTAATAACAGCAGGAAAATACCTTGCTTTTTCATTTTCTTTCCCCTTTCGTAATCATTACGCTTTTTCTCTCAGCATTTTATCGTAAAAGTTACGATTTGTAAACAAGAATCATTCTGTTTTATTAGAAAAACACTGCTTGTGATTTGAAGGTTTTAGTGTCTGCAAATAGAAAAAAAGAGCTGTTCCTATATAATTTGGAACAGCTCCTGACTTTCTTTAATAAATATTCGCTGATGCAGGATCAAAATTTTCCATTTTATCTTTAATTCTTGCTAAAAACTTTCCGCAAATCAATCCATCTAAAATACGGTGGTCGAGGGATAAACAAAGATTCACCATGCTTCGAATGGCAATCATGTCTCCTTGCATAACAACCGGCTTTTTATTTATTGATTCAACAGATAAAATTGCAGCCTGTGGATAATTAATAATTGGCATTGATTGCACAGATCCAAACGTCCCTGTGTTATTAACAGTGAAGGTTCCACCTTTCATTTCTTCACTGCTAAGCTTCCCGCTTCTTACTTTATGGACCAATTCATTTATTTCCTTGGCAATACCTTTAATACTTTTTTCATCCGCGTTTTTAATAACTGGCACATAAAGCGCCTCGTTGGTACCAACTGCTATTGAAATATGAATACCTTTTTTTTGAATGATTTTATTACCGCCCCATACCGAATTAATTTCCGGAAATTCTTTTAGAGCTTCAACAATAGCCTTTATAAAAAAGGGCAAAAAGGTTATAGAGAATCCTTCTTTTTGTTTAAAATCATTTTTAATTTTATCTCGATAAGAAACAAGGTTTGTGACATCAGCTTCTACCATTGTCCAAGCGTGAGGAATTTCCTGTTTACTTTTCACCATATTTGCAGCAATTGCTTTTCTCGTCCCGCTTAATGGTATTTCTGTATCTTGATCACCAGCTTCTGGTTTTTCGTCTGGCTTTTGTTTATACGTCGGGTACATCGGAGTGGATATTTCGTCTTCTTCCTGAACTGGCTTTGTTGCAGCTTTTGTTTCTGAAACATTTTCCGAACGTATTAGATGCTCTAAATCTTTTCTTGTTATTCTTCCGCTTCTTCCTGTTCCTTCTACGTTAGATAAATCAATGTTATGTTCTTGTGACAGCTTCATTACTGCAGGAGAATACCTTTTTTTCATTGAAGAGTTATCTGCAGGGTCAGGGTTTGAAGCATCGTCTTCTGTTTTTTTTGTTGTCTCTTTCATTATTTGAGCTGTATCCATATAACAAATAAGCTCTCCGACCTGAACAGTTTCATCTTCTTTTGCCACGATATCAGTAATGGTACCTGAATAAGAAGAAGGTACTTCAGCATTCACTTTGTCTGTCGTTACTTCTGCTATCGGATCATATTTGTTCACTTTATCCCCGGGTTTTACCAGCCATTTTGTAATCGTACCTTCGGTTACACTTTCACCAAGCTGCGGCATTTTTATTTCTTCAGCCATATGGCCCCCTCCTTTCTAAAATTCTGCTAAATCACGAATTGCTTTTTCGACTTTATCCGGATTCATCATAAAATATTTTTCCATCGCAGGAGCATAAGGCATCGCTGGGACGTCCGGGCCTGCTAAACGCTGGACAGGGGCATCCAAATCAAATAGACAGTTTTCTGCAATTACAGCAGACACTTCGCTCATAACACTTCCTTCTTTATTGTCTTCTGTTACGAGCAGTACTTTACCAGTTTTTGAAACAGCTTCTATAATTGCATCTTTATCTAAAGGATAGATCGTTCTTAAATCAAGTATTTCAGTAGATATTCCGTCCTCCTCTAGCTTTTCTGCTGCCTGTAAAGCAAAGTGAAGACATAAACCATAGCTGATTACCGTAACATCCGAACCTTCTTTTTTTATATCAGCTTTTCCAATGGGCAGTGTATAGTCCTCATCGGGCACTTCCCCTTTAATTAAACGGTAGGCTCTTTTATGTTCAAAGAATAATACCGGATCATCATCACGGATCGCTGCCTTTAAAAGGCCTTTAACATCATATGGGGTAGAAGGCATCACAATTTTTAACCCTGGAACATTAGCAAAATGAGCCTCCACTGATTGAGAATGATACAAGGCCCCATGAACTCCGCCGCCATATGGTGCACGAATCGTTAAGGGACAATACCAGTCGTTGTTTGAACGATAACGTATTTTAGCAGCTTCAGAAACGATTTGATTGACAGCGGGCATAATAAAGTCTGCAAATTGCATTTCGGCAACCGGCCTCATTCCATACATTGCTGCCCCTATGCCTACACCTGCAATAGCTGATTCGGCAAGAGGTGTATCAAGTACTCTTTCGCCTCCAAACTCTTGATAAAGTCCGTCTGTCGCTCGAAAAACGCCTCCTCTTGCGCCAACATCTTCGCCTAATACAAAGACTTTATCATTTCTTGCCATTTCTTCACGCAAAGCCGCCGTTACAGCTTGAATGTAAGTTAAGACAGTCATTACAACTCACCGTCCTTTTCACTATAGACATGCTGCAGAGTGGAATCTGGGTCAGCATACGGAGCTTCTTCAGCAGCCTCTGTTGCTTCGTCTACTGTTTTTCTTATATCTTCGAGCATATATTCTTCTATTTGATCCGTTAGTGTATTTGTTTCTTTTAGATATTTAGCAAACGTATGAATGGAGTCCAATTGCTTTGCATCCTCTACTTCTTCTTTCGTTCGATAAGACCTGTCATCATCGTCACTGGAATGTGGAGTCAGCCTGTAGGATACAGTTTCAATCAAGGATGGCCCTTCTCCTTTTTTAGCACGTTCCCAAGCTGCTTTAACTGCTTCATAGACAGCAAGCGGATCGTTTCCATCCACGGTCACTCCGGGCATTCCATAACCCACTGCCCTATCTGAAACTTTTTCGCACGCAAGCTGTTTTTCAATTGGAACAGAAATAGCATACTTGTTATTTTCACACATGAAAATAACAGGCAGTTTATGGACACCAGCAAAATTAGCACCTTCATGAAAATCACCTTGATTAGAAGATCCCTCTCCAAACGTTGTCAACGTAACGAAATTTTTCTTTTCCATTTTACTGGCAAGGGCAATACCAGCTGCATGTGGCACTTGAGTAGTTACTGGGGAAGACCCGGTGACTATTCGATTTTTTTTCTTTCCAAAATGTCCAGGCATCTGCCTGCCGCCTGAACTTGGATCCTCTGCTTTAGCAAAACTAGACATCATCAAATCTTTTGGTGTCATGCCAAAGCTTAATACTAACCCCATATCACGGTAATAAGGCAGAATATAATCCTCCTCCGTGTTCAAAGCCATTCCGGCACCTACTTGGGCTGCTTCTTGTCCTTGACAAGAGATAACAAATGGTATTTTTCCAGCCCTATTTAACAGCCACAATCTTTCATCAATCTTTCTTGCTAATAGCATTGTTTTATACATCTCTAATACTTTTTCATTTGATAATCCCAGTTGTTCATGCTTTGTTGAGGCCATATTATACCTCCTTAATAGTTTTATGAGTGGATCGCTTTTCCATCAACTGCTAGTGAACCTTCCCCTAAAATCTCTGACAAGGCAGGATGAGGGTGTATCGTTTCACTGATTTCAAAGTTTGAAGCATCTACTAATTTGGCAAGCGCCGCTTCAGAGATTAAGTCTGTTACATGTGCTCCTATCATGTGGACGCCTAGAAGATCATCATTTTCTTTATTGGCTACGAACTTCACAAAACCTTCTGCCTCCCCATTTACGATTGCTTTCCCTATTGCTTGAAATGAAAAAGTTCCCGTTTTAATGTGATACCCATCACTTACTGCTTGGTCTTCTGTTAAACCGATACTGGCCGCTTCTGGTCTGCTGTAAGTACATCTTGGAACAGTCGTTGCATCCAGCGGCAACGGTTGTTTTGAACAGAGATGCTCAACTGCTATGATACCTTCTCTTGAAGCAACATGCGCAAGCTGCATACCTCCAATAACGTCTCCAACTGCATAAATATGAGATTCTTTCGTTTGGTAATATTCATTTGTGGCAATGAATCCATCTTCTACTTTAATATCGGTGTTTTCTAACCCGATATCTTCTATATTTGCATTCCGTCCAACAGACAGTAATAACGTGTCAGCTGTAAAATTTTGTTCTGTTCCATTCACTTCAGCTGTAATGGATACTTTTTCATTCTTGGTTGTTCTACCTGGTAATATTTTAGCGTTTGTAACAATTTGGACTCCCCGATCTTTCAATCGTCGGGTCATTTCGCTCGAAATGTCTGCATCCTCTCCTGGAAGAATTCGATTTGCATATTCAAGCACCGTAACATCTACATCGAAATCTGATAACATCGAAGCCCATTCAATTCCTATTACACCGCCTCCTATAATGTTTACAGAATCAGGAAGTTCTTTTAAACCTAATGCTTCATCTGAGGTGAGAATTTTTTCTCCATCTACCTCTATTTCAGGGAGCAGCCTGGGCCTTGAACCTGTTGCAATAATAATATTTTTAGGAAGCAGCATAATATTTTCTGAGCCGTCTTTCATATCCACTGATATAGTGCCAGCTGCAGGAGAAAATATAGAAGGACCAAGAATACGTCCGTGGCCTTCAAATATGTCAATTTTTCCTTTTTTCATTAGGCTTTGAACACCATTATAAAGTTGATTGACAATGTTATCTTTTCTTTTTTGTACTTTATCAAACTGTAATTCTATGCCTTGTACAAAGATGCCAAATTGGTCACTTTCTTTAATCGTAGCATGAACTTCAGCACTTCGAAGTAAAGATTTACTCGGGATACAACCTTTATGTAAACAGGTTCCTCCTACTTTTTCTTTTTCAACAACAGCTGTTTTCAATCCGTGTTGTGCAGCTTTAATTGCTGCAACATAACCTCCTGTACCAGCACCTAGTATGACCAGGTCATATTCCTTAGCCATAATTGTTCCCTCCTTCTAGTATCTACCCATAATTTAAGATTGTTTTATTTCCTCTCTAAACACTTGAGTTATCTCTGGTATTAAAACACTTATGCTATTTTAGTTGAGTGGTTCATCATTTGTCTTGAGAAAAAACTTGGCTTACAACCCTGATAAGAGGAAACCGCCTAGGTCAGGGAGCTTCTATTAAAAATGTACAATACCTGTGTTCAACGTAGAAGTCGTCACATCGTGTGGAAACAGATCTGTGGAAACGGCGGCAGTAAACGTCCTGTACGTTGAAAGCCTTAGTCTTTTCTAGCGCTTTATTCCTTTAACAAAGCTAAACTTTCAAAAAGTAAAAAATAGCTTGGATATAACACCTGCAATTAGAACAATAGCATGTAACTGCCTCTTCCTTCCAGCACAAAGAGCTTATTCTCTTGAACAAATTATATTAATTGGTATTAACGTTTTATACTTAATTAGATCGTCGACTTAAGATATGGCAGCCATTTCTTAAAAATTGTTTTCGAGAGTTTTTCATTTTTTCAATTCTTTCTTCCGCCAGCCTGTCAGCTGCTAAGTAAGTCGGAATGCGATCTCTTTTTGATATATCAATGACCTTCTTAATGTTGTCGTACACTCCTTCTACTTTTTTAATTGCTCTATCTCGATTATACCCATGAAGTTCATCCGCTACGTTAATAACTCCTCCTGCATTAATAACATAATCCGGTGCATAAACAATATCCTTCTCATGCAGCATTTCTCCATGTTCATCATTTTTTAATTGATTATTAGCGGCTCCGGCAATCACCTTTGCTTTTAATCTGTTTATTGTATCATCATTAATAACAGCACCTAAAGCACATGGACTAAAAATATCACACTCTACGTCAAATATACTATCAGGATCCACAGCTTTTGCGTTAAAATCTCGGACAGCCCGTTCTGCAGCCTCTTTATGAATGTCTGTTGCAATTAATACCGCACCTTCTTCATTCAAAAGCTTGCATAAATGATAAGAAACATTTCCAACCCCTTGAACTGCGATTACTTTATCTGTTAATTCATCAGAGCCGAATGCTTCTTTTGCAGCAGCCTTCATTCCCACGTAAACTCCGTACGCAGTAACCGGTGAAGGATTACCGCTCGAACCAAAAGCCGGTGATATACCGGTAACAAAATCTGTTTCATTATGGATAATGTCCATATCTTCTACTGTCGTTCCTACGTCTTCTGCTGTAATATAGCGGCCGTTCAACCCTTGAATATAGCGGCCGAAAGCACGAAACATTTCTTCATTTTTATCCTTTCGGGGATCTCCTATAATAACTGTTTTACCCCCGCCAAGATTCAATCCCGCCGCTGCATTTTTATATGTCATCCCTTTTGCAAGACGAAGAGCATCTTCAAAAGCAGCTTCATCGGAATCATACCTCCACATTCTCGTTCCGCCAAGAGCAGGACCAAGGGTAGTGTCATGTATAACAATGATTGCTTTTAAGCCTGAAGCTTTATCTTGGCATACCACTACCTGTTCATAATTATATTTTTCCATCTCTTGAAACAATTTCATTAGTAGTGCCCCCTGATTCTGTATTTTTATCATCATATTCAAATACTTGGCATCTACCCTTTATTTTGTAGATTTCTTATTTTATAAGCTGCAGCAGCTTTATTTTTTCTATATACAAGATAGTTCTGACTCAATTTATCATCTATTGCCTTATTATGTAAAAATGCAAATGACATGCCAATGACTAAAATAAAAAAACGTATCATTCGTAAGGGGTATAGCTAATGAAATGTGTGCAATTTTTTTCATACTAGAAAATTATTGCATGCCATTATATTCAATTTTATGCTTTTCCAATTTGTAATACAAATTCCTTACGGAAATACCGAGTTGTTTCGCAGTTAAGGTTTTATTATTCTGATTCTCTTTTAGTACTTCAAGAATTTTATTTTTTTCAAATGCTTGAACGTCTTCTTGCAGTGTAGTACGCCTATTATGATTACCTGGTGTTTGGACGTGATTGGAATGTCGTGTCAACCGAAGTGGCGGAAGATGTCTTGTTTTAATCATTTGGTCCGTATTCTGCATCGAAATAACAGCTCTTCCTAGCACATTCTCAAGTTCCCTGACATTTCCTGGCCAATCATATTGATCTAAAGTATCTAGTGCTTCGTCTGATATGTTAGAGACACTTCTTCCAAAATCTGCATTTATTTTATCAAGTAAGTGGTTGCAAAGTTCTTCTAGATCACTTTTTCTTTCCCGCAATGAAGGAATATAAATCGGCATCTTGTTTAAGCGGTAATATAAGTCTTCACGGAATGTATTTTCATGAACCGCTTTTTCGAGATTTATATTTGTAGCTGCGATCACTCTTACATCAATAGTAATTGATTTTGCAGCTCCAACTTTAACAATCTCTCCTTCTTGTAAAACACGCAGTAATTTAGCTTGAGTAGACGGCGACATTTCTCCAATTTCATCTAAAAAAATACTTCCTTTGTCGGCTTCTTGAAATAATCCGCGCTTTCCTCCTTGCTTAGCTCCAGAAAAAGCACCTTCCTCATAACCAAAAAGTTCACTCTCTAACAATGACTCGGAAATAGCCGCACAATTGACTCTAATAAACTTATTGAATCTACGGCTGCTTGCGTTATGAATAGCATGAGCAAACAATTCTTTTCCTGTACCAGATTCCCCGCGTAATAAAACTGTAACGGGGACTCCAGCGCTCAATTTTGCCTGTTCTATTGGGACTTGCATTTCTTTTGATCTTCCGATAATATCTTCAAAATTATATTTTGCTTCCAATGTTCGAATACGTTTTCGAGCGCGTTTTAATTCTTCCGTTAAAGATCGTATTTCCGAAACATCATGCAGTACTCCGACACTGCCTTTTATTTTCTTATCTACGATCACCGGTGCAACATTAACGATAACTTCTTTTTTCTTAGGACCGACTTTCATCCTAACCCCTCTTACAGGTTTTTTCGTTTCCAACACTTGCATGTGCATGCTGTCACCTTCTGAAATGTCGGTATGAGCAGGTTTTCCAATAACTTCTTCTTCTGATAGACCTGTTAAACGGGTGTATGCCGGATTGATCATTGTACCATAGCCGTTTTCATCTACAACGGATATAGCTTCTTCTGAGGAATGAATAATAGACTCAAGCATTTGTTGAATGCTTTTTAAGTTTGTAACTTCTTCAGCCATTTTCGCAATATCCGTCACATCCTTAAAAACAGCTAAAGCACCGATGCAAGAGCCGTGTTCCCTTAAAGGAAGGCGGGTAGTAATAATCGAGCGGCCGTTTCGAAAAGTGAGCTTTCTGTTTGTTTCTTCCATACCGGTTTTCATCACTCTTTTTAACCCGCTTTCCGGAAGAATTTCATCAATTAATGCTCCTTCTGCCTGGCTTTGAGAAGTTCCAGTCATTTCCGAGGCCGCCCGATTGAATAAAATGATTTTTTCTTCAGTATTAATCGCTATCATACCATCATGAGTAGAATGTAAAATGGTAGATCTTACTCTGTCATGGGTTTGAAGGGTTTGAATTAATTGTTCTTTATCATGAATTAAATCATAGAGCACATTAGCAACAAAGGCTGGAATAACAAGAAATTGATTGTTAGAGTAATCATAAATTTGTTGGAATACTTTTTCTTCACCTGTTGCTTCAATCACCATATCAGGTTTTAACTTTAATAGTTCTTTCCAATCTTCGCTAAATGATATTCCTGCTTCTTCTGCTTTTTTTAACCCTGGAGCAAAAGGATTAATATCAGCTATTCCGATTATTTTAAGGCGTTCGCTTTCCATTAACATATTAAAAAGAGCCGTTCCGCCTTTTCCCCCGCCAACAATAACAGCTGTTTTCACAAATATCCCCCTTTGGACAACATTGTATAAATAGAGTACAATAAAAAAGAAACTTGGCAAAGCCAAGCCTTTATAGTTATTGTTTAGGAGAGAAATAACTCATGCGGCTGATTGCATTATTAATTTTAGTTATTCCTGGAATTATGGCGGCCTTAGGCATTAAGTTAATGAGAGATATGCTTTTTCAAATTTTACAGCCTCCTTTTCCCTTTTTATGGCTGCAATTTTTAATTGGGCTGTTCATGCTTATTTTTGGGATTTGGTTTATTTCCGGTTTTGTTTTTTACCGTGATCGTAAAAATAAAAAAGTTAGTATTCGGTATCAATCAAAAACGGACCCGAGCAGCAAGTAGCAGGTTGATTCTCTTTAGAGTCAGCCTTTTTTTATTCAATCCTTTCCCTTCTCCCTAAATGATCAATTTCCTTTAAAATATGAACTTTCTCAATAACAGCGTGAATCGAAATTTTTTCTGCTAAATAAGTGATGCCAATAAGAATGCTTATAAGAAAAAGTTGAATACTGAAGGGAGAAAACTGCATTCCCACCCAGGCTATGATTCCTCCGGCCAAAGCAGCTCCATTATCTCCAAGCATTCCTTTTTTCGTTATTTCTAAATATCCCCATACCCCCATTGCCGACACTATATAAAAAAACATGCCTGGCACCGGCTTTACAGATAGAAATATAAGGAATATTAAAACGTGAATGCTTACCCATTTCCAAACTCTAAGTGGTCGTGTATCGAGAGAATTACACACATGCGGCGATAATACGAACAACATAAAAGCAATCACCGTACCTATTTGCATCGTTGCTTCTGTTAACAGAAGACTCACACTCGCGGAAACAGCAATAAGTACAATTTTTGTAAGTCCTGTCGTCCACTCTCCTTTTTTTATAAAAAAACATAGATGTCCTTTTATTCCTTTTGGGTAATGACTTCCCCACATATCATCAATCCACCCGGCGCTCCAAATTCCTACAATATATACCATAAAAGCTAATAAATGATCGGGCGGCCATAAAAGAATAAAATTAAAAACAAAAAGTAACAAAACGATTCCTAGTGTAAATGGAATGTACATATTTTTATAATTAACAGCCGTCCATCCAAATTTTATAGAGCTGTCTTTCAATACAGGCCAAAATATAGGCACCATTGCACTTAAGAGTATGATTTTCCATATTTCCACAGGCACCTTTCCACCTCCAGCCATTGCTTCGCACGGTGACACATACCTTGAATTCCCCATCCTTTACCGTCATGTACAAATGGCACTTCTACTTCTTTAATTTTAAATCCTTCTTGTACAGCTTTTAATGTCATCATTGTTTCAAGACCAAAACCTTCTGCCTGTAATTGATGATAATGTTCAATATGTTTTCTTCGAAATGCTCTTTGTCCTGATAATGGCATTTGTAAAAGCAGCCCGCTTCTTCTATGGATAAGACGCTGTACCCTTCTCTTAACAAGTCCAAAACCATTTTTTCCATTTCCCATTACCGTACCAATTACTAAGTCCGCTTCATTTGATTCCAATGGATATAATAATTCGCTGCCGTATATTGCGCTTTCTCTTAAATCTGCATCTAAAATTACAATAATCTCTCCCTTGCTCGCTAACCATCCTGCTTTTGCTGCAGCTGTTTTCCCATGATTTTTAATAAATGAAATCGATACATCACAATATTTCTCCATAATTCTTCCAGTAGAATCAGAACTTCCATCGTTTACTCCGATTAATTCGTTAGCCCAGCCTGCTTTGCGCAGAGTTTGCAATGTTGATTTTAAATGTCGTTCTTCGTTATAAGCTGGAATAATAACACTTGTTTTCACGCTTTCATTTCCCTCATTTCTTTTTCTGATTTCGAAGCACGTAAAAATGGTAAAGAATTGTATATTTTTCTAACATGCCAAAATAATGACTGCGACTTACTGCTTTTATCATAAAGGTGATGTATCCCTTTTAAATCAATAATTTTACTGCCTGCAAGCATTTTTATTAACAAAGAAGAGCCCATGCCCTTTCTTCCTTTGCTTAGATATTCTTCCATATCACGGTGACCGCCCAGTAAATAGATTTTTTTTGCCCCTTCTTTTAAGGCAAATGCAATGGCTGCATCTTCACTCAAACCGATAAACGTTACAGTATTAGCTGATAATTGATGATCCTTCACCCTTTGCATACCCGGTGAATGACCTTTTGCGCCTTGATGTACAATAAGCTTAGCTCCGCAGTGTAATACTCTACTGCTGACAGAGTCCATGTCTCCTATA
Organism: Alteribacillus sp. YIM 98480; assembly: GCF_009765375.1. Classification (GTDB taxonomy): domain Bacteria; phylum Bacillota; class Bacilli; order Bacillales; family Marinococcaceae; genus Alteribacillus. The sequence continues at coordinate 163,834 of NZ_VTOK01000002.1, read as the reverse complement.
ATGTAATCAGGATGCATATTCTTATGAAGCATCTCATCAGCCGCTCCATCAACTGCTATCAACGAAATATTATTACCATTTCTGATAAAGTATTTTTTCACGCAATCCAAATCCTTTTCATAATCAGTTCCCCGAATAACAATTAACACTTCTTTTCCTTGTAAAGCTGAACCATACTCCCATGTTTTCCAGCATTCTAACAGCTGTATTAAATCTTTTTTTGCGTATGATATACTGTTGCTGCTAAACTTCTCAAAAGTATCAGGAAGATTTTTCTTTCCTTTTTCTTCTAGTAAACGCACAAATGGTATATTGTATTCTTTTAATGGGCCAACCTCATATCTTTTATGAGCATAAATCACAAACAAATAATTATGATTAATTTCAACTTCTCTTCCATCTATCCATTTACCTATATTACTATTTGGGTGAATATCAAATACCTTTATTTTATGCTCTAACAGCCTTTTGACACCTTCATGAAAAAATTCTCCGCTCATGGAACGTTTTAAATTTATGACGGCTTTGACATTTTTTTTAATTAAACTTTCTGCAGCAATCGGATCGATATCTTCATGAGCAATTACAGCAATTTGTTTTTTTTCAATTTGATTCGCAAGAATTTTTGTTTTTTCATGAAAGTGCGCTTTTCCTTGAATCTTATCCACGCTGCTTTCACCCCTTTTTTATACTTTAGGAAAGTGATTTTGATAAAGGAATCAAGTATAAGAAAAGACTATAAGGCTTTACGTGATAATGCCGTGCCACAGGACCAGTGTTAAGCCAGTTTTTCTAATACCTTTTCCTAGTATGGTCCAAATGGGAGGGATTACATGCATAGATATAAGAATGAGGAAAAAGATAATTATAAATTGAAAAATTTTATAGACGTGATTTAAAACCATTATTGTCTATTTGTAAATGTAAAGAGGAAGTATGAACGAAAAATGTAAGGGGGAGACCAAATTGTTTCAGTTTATTGAATCAAGACACGGATTTGATATGTATCTGGCCTCATATAATGGCGAACAATATGTGATTCAATACGAACCTTCATCTAAAAAAATTAATCAATTACGACCTTATACTGAAAGTTCTTCCATGGTTTCACGACTTTTTGAGTCTTACATTTCTGAACAAAGTTAATATTTCGGGCCAAGACACTTTGCCAACAAGACGTAGTAGCCACATTTACTTTTCTCTGCTCAAGAAGTCCTTAAAGTGGAAGCCCTAGTTTTTCTTATATTTTGTCCCTTAACAAAGTTAAATTTTCTTAAAGTACAAAAAGGAGCCGTCCTTTAATAGGGCGGCTCCTTCCAACAGCGCTCTTAACTTACTTTGTGCTCAAGTCTCAGTTTATCTGCAACCATTGCTATAAATTCTGAGTTAGTGGGCTTAGCTTTTGATACATTTATCGTATACCCAAACATCCGAGAAATCGATTCAAAATTGCCCCTGCTCCAAGCAACTTCAATAGCGTGTCGGATGGCTCGTTCTACTCTGCTTGAAGTGGTGTTGTATTTTTTAGCAATATCAGGGTACAGTACCTTTGTAATGGAACCTAACAAATCGATATCATTATAAACCATGGAAATAGCTTCTCTTAAATACATGTATCCTTTAATATGAGCAGGTACTCCGATTTCATGAATAATATTTGTAATACTCTGATTTAAATTAATCTCAGGTTCTTCTTTACTTTCATTATTATAACTGTACGCTTGTTGGACGACAGAAGATTCTCCGCCGCACACTTCTCTAATATTAGAAATCAAGGTTTCCATATCAAAAGGTTTTAAAACGTAATAAGAAGCACCAAGATTAACTGCTTTTTTTGTTACATCTTCTTGACCAAAAGCTGTTAGCATAATTATTTTAGGGCGCGGATTATACTGACCAGAATTGATTTTATTTAAAACTGCTAACCCATCTAAGTGAGGCATTATGATATCAAGAACAAGCACATCCGGCTGCGTTTCTTCTACCATTTTTAAGCACTCTTGCCCGTTATAGGCTCTTCCAGTAACCTCCATGTCTTCCTGTGCCCCAATATATTCATTTAACAAACCGACCAATTCTCTATTATCGTCAGCTACACAAACTTTAATTTTATTCACAAATGTACCTCCTTATTATATTTTTCTTCACATGTCTGTATATTCTTTTCGACAAGACTGTCTAATACCCTTTCCTTAATTCAAAATTCTTAGAAAATAAAATCCAGCTCCTTACATCTTTCATTTTCTGTCTTTTTGTCGTTTTTTGCCGTTTGACAAAATTTAATATGTATGAATCGACATTATTTTTACATTCATAAAGTTATATATATTATCGTACCACAATTATTTCATTAGCGAATATATAAAAAGGAAAACTGAATCCAGTTTTCCTTAACTTGCTTTTTTCCTTTCCTTTATATACGTCTCAATTCCTGCTTCTTCAAGCATCCATTCGATATGAGAAGCGTATCCTGAGGTTGAATCATTTACAAATACGTGTGTAACCGCTCCGATGATTTTTCCGTCTTGGATGATAGGGCTGCCGCTCATTCCTTGAATAATTCCGCCTGTTTTTTCTAATAATTCATCATCTGTCACCTTTATGACCATTCCTTTGGAGGCTGCGTGCATTTGAGGGACAGATTGTACAATTTCAATTTCAAACTTCTCGATTTTTTCACCTTCTACTACAGTTAATATCTCTGCAGGTCCTTTTTTTACTTCATGAGCAAATGCTATAGGAAGCGGTTTTGAAAAAAATGGCTTTTTTAAAAGTCTGTCTTTATCTAAATGACCAAACACACCAAACGAACTATTTTTTGTCACTTTTCCTAGAATATCGTTGTCAGTCGATAACACAGCTTGCTTTTCCCCCGGCTTGCCATTAGCTCCTCTTTCAATAGACCTAACGGAAGAACGGACAATCGTTCCATCTTCAACGATAATAGGCTTTTTAGTATCCGAGTCAGCAATCACGTGACCTAAAGCGCCAAATTTCCCACTTTTAGGTTCATAAAACGTTAACGTACCTACTCCTGATGCTGCATTGCGAATATAAGCTCCAATCACATTTCCTTTTTTTCCTTGATGCATTTTTACATTTAATTTTCGTTCTTCATTGTTTCTTTTTACTTTAACTTGAAGTGATTCACTTGTCTTGGCATTTTCTAAGATTTGTACAACGTCTTCTAACTGATTTACTTTCTTTCCATTTATAGAAATAATCCTGTCTCCTACTTTCATTCCTGCCTCTTTTGCCGGAGAAATTCTTCCTTTATCTGCAGCTATTTCATGAAAACCTACAATCATTATCCCGTCTGATTGCAGTTTTACCCCAATAGAGTCACCGCCTGGAACTAATTTGATATCTGGTAATGTTTTTATTTTACTTTGTTTTTTCGGCATAGACGTGACTTTTATTGAAGCGTTTGATTTTTCTTGATTTTCAGTGATTTGTACATCGTTTTTATTTCTTATATTTACTTTGTTTTGAATACCGCTGACAATATTGTCATTTTGCCAATCGGACTCAAAAAAAGTGAATTCATCCGGTATATTTAAAAATGTTTGAACCGTATGATTTGTTATTCCTATGGTAAATAATAATAATAGCGCAACACCAGTAATTCTTCTCCCCCAATCCATGCATTAAATCCTCCTCGTCCCCAATTTAAATTATCTGTTGTATTCATATAGTTGCCTCCTGACAAAGGATTTATAAGCAGGTAAAAATAAAAAAGCTGACCTGTTTTGGTCAGCTTTTCATGATTTGGTTTTAATCTTTTCGGCCATAGCCAATAATTCATTTGCATTTTTTCGTGTTAATTCCGTTATTTCTACCCCTGATATCATTCTGGCAATTTCATCCGCCTTTTTTATTCCATCTATTGGTTTTACAGTAGTTATTACGCGGTCTTCCTTTTCTCTTTTTTCGATAAATAAATGGTTATCAGCCATAGCAGCAACTTGCGGAAGATGGGTAATGCACAATACTTGAGAACCAACCGAAACGTGGTATATTTTTTGTGCGATGGCTTGGGCGACACGCCCGCTTACTCCGGTGTCTACTTCATCAAATATTAGGGAGGTAACGTGCTGAAAACCTGACAAAATCGTTTTCATGGCAAGCATAATTCTTGATATTTCTCCGCCAGATGCGACTTTGGCAAGTGGTTTTAAAGGTTCGCCGGCATTGGTGGCCATTAAAAATTCAACTTTATCTTTTCCATTGTCATTAAAAATGGTTCGTCCATTCTCCCATTCATACTGCTTTCCTTTTTTTAATTCTTTTATGTTTACCTCCATCTCAGCTTTATCCATATACAGCTCTTTAAGTTCCGTTTTCACTTTTTCCGAAAGCTCTTTTCCGGCTTGATACCGCAAATCCGTTAACGTATCAGCTTCTGCTTTTAAATCTAAGGCTGCTATTTTTAGTTGTTCTTGACATTCCTGAATTTTTTCGTCTTTATTGGTAAGGTGCTCCATTTCTTCTTCGATTTTTGAGGAAAATTCAAGTATTTCCATGACAGAATTGCCGTATTTTCGTTTTAACTTTTGAATTTCCTCTAATCTTGCTTCAATTTCATTTAAACGTTCAGGATCAAATGATAAAGAATCTACATAATTTCTCAATGAGAAAGCTGCTTCTTCAAGCATATAATAAGCTGTATGAATGGATTCATTTACATTGTCCATGTCACTATCAATAGCTGCAGCATCTTCAGAATGTGACATAGCCAGTCCTGCCCAGTCTAATGCTTTCCCTTCACCATAGAGGCTTTCATAGGTGTTATTCAGCTGACTGAATAATTTTTCGCTATTCGATAAAATATGTCTTTCTTTCTCTAATTGTTCATCTTCTCCAGGGACTAAACTTGCTGCTTCTATCTCATTTAATTGGTATTGGATAAAATCAAGGCGGTTCGCGGTTTCTTGATCGTTTTCCCTCCATCTTTCTAATTCTGATTGAAGATTTATAAAGGTTTGATACCGTGATTTGTAATCCTGAAGGGTTTCATACAGTTTTTTTCCTGCGAAACGATCAAGCATAGTAATATGTTTTTCAGGCTGCATTAATTCCTGATGTTCATGTTGACCATGTATATCGACCAAAGATTGACCTGTTTCCCGTAGTATAGCTAAAGTTACTAATTTTCCATTTATACGGCAAACGCTTTTTCCTTGATCTGTAATATCTCTTCTTAATACCACCATATCTTCTTCTACTTCAATGCCTGCATCCTCAAGCTTCTTTCTTGAAGGATGTGAAGCATCAATTCGAAACAATCCTTCTATTTCTGCACGTTTTTCCCCGTGGCGTACATATTCTACTGAACTGCGCCCTCCAATTAATAAGCCAATAGCATCGATAATAATGGATTTACCGGCACCTGTTTCTCCAGTTAATACTGTCAGTCCTGCACCGAATGGAACAGTTAATTCTTCAATAATAGCGAAATTTTTTATCGAAAGTTCTTCGAGCATGAAAGCACCTCGATCATCTTTTAAATTAAAGCATTTCAAGGAACCGATCCACAATAGGACCAGCTTGTTTTTTATCTCGGCAGATAATTAATATCGTATCGTCTCCACAAATGGTACCTAATATCTCTTCCCAATCTAAATTATCAATTAATACCGCAACAGCATTAGCATTTCCAGGAAGGGTTTTCATAACGATGAGATTGTCAGCTTGATCAACTCCGATGAAGCTGTCAACAAGTGCTCTTTTTAATTTTTGTAAAGGATTAAATCTTTGATCTGCTGGCAAACTGTATTTATATCTTCCGTCCATCATAGGTACTTTTACCAGATGCAGCTCTTTTATGTCTCTAGACACAGTTGCTTGAGTTACATTATAACCACCCTTTTTTAACCGATCCACCAATTCATCTTGTGTCTCTATATCCAAGTCTGTTATTAATTCTCTAATTTTAATATGACGCTGCCCTTTATTCATGTGCAACCTCCTCTTGATGCGTCCAATATCATTAACTATAAAGTAAAAGTGCTAATTGTATCATAACTAATTTTTTATATTTATACAAACATACGAGTAAAAATATAATGAAAAGGACGAGAAAATATACGCAGGATTTGAAGGGGGATTCATTCAACGGGGGATGAGAAATACTTACTCACCCCGTTGAACGGCATGAAAGTGGGAGTGGGCTTTTTCAACGACAGAAGATATAGTCTTTTCCGTAATTAAATTTTCATTTTCTCTCAAAGGGTGCCAATGCATAAACAATAAAAATTCAACATTACCGTCTCCTCCAGTAATAGGAGAAAAATTCATATCTACTGGAGTATAACCTATGGATGTTGCAAACGAAAGAATATCATAAATAACTTGATGATGGACGTGAGGATCACGAACAATACCTTTTTTTCCAACTTTGTCACGTCCTGCTTCAAATTGAGGCTTTATTAACAAACATACTTGACTGTCGTTCATTAATATATTTTTTAATGGAGGCAACAGAAGTTTTAAAGATATAAAAGATACATCAGCTACCGCTGCCTCAGGCTTTTCTTTAAAATGTTCAGGTGTTGCATATCGAAAATTAAAGCGTTCCATTACTTCAACTTTTTCGTGATTACGCAGCTTCCACGATAACTGATTGTATCCAACATCCACAGCGTATACCATTTTAGCCCCATTTTGCAAAGCACAATCCGTAAAACCTCCAGTAGAAGCTCCTATATCCAGCACAATTTTGTTTTGCAGATTTAACGGAAATACATTTAAAGCTTTTTTAAGTTTCAATCCACCGCGGCTAACGTAAGGGAGCGCCTCTCCTTTTATACGAATAGAGGTAGATCTGTCAATTTTAGTACCTGGTTTATCGACACGTTCATTGTCAGCTAATACTAAACCTGCCATTATCGAGCGCTTTGCCTTTTCTCGTGAATCAAAAAAACCTTGTTCAACTAATAATATATCTATTCGTTCTTTTTTCATGGCCTACGCCCTTTGCTGTCTTCTAGGGACAAAAGTAAAAATTTTATTTATAACTTCTTCTGCAGTCAATCCTATTTCCTCATACAATTCCGGTACACTGCCATGTTCAATGTATCTATCTGGAATGCCCATCCGTTCTATTACCATGTTATGGCAGCCAGTGTCATGAAAGTGCTCAAGAACTGCACTTCCAAAACTTCCCTTTAAAGCTGCTTCTTCCAATGTAAGAATAGGCTGTCCTTCTTCCTGCAGCTCTTGCAGAAGATCTTCATCTAATGGCTTAGCCGATCTGGCATTTACAACCCGAACATGGATATTTTGTTCAGAAAGCGTCTTAGCTGCTTCAACAGCTACCGGAAGCATTGTACCAAAAGATAATATTGTCGCATCTTTACCATCCCTAAGGATTTCCCATTTTCCGATTTCTAACTCTTTTAATTCCTCATCCATTTTAACTCCATAGCCATTACCGCGAGGGTAACGAACTGCAATAGGGCCGTCATCATATTGTAAAGCTGTATAAATCATATGCTGTAATTCATTCTCATCTTTTGGCATTAACACTTTCATATTTGGAAGGTGGCGTAAATAAGCAATATCAAAAACCCCTTGGTGCGTTTCTCCATCCGCCCCAACAAGGCCAGCTCTGTCAATCGCAAAAAATACATTTAAGTTTTGCCTGCATACATCATGTACAAGTTGATCATAACCTCGCTGCAAAAACGTGGAGTACACGGCAAATACAGGTTTCATCCCTTGTGTCGCTAATCCTCCTGCCATAGTGGTGGCATGCTGTTCAGCTATCCCTACATCAAACATTCTATCCGGAAACTCAGCACCAAATTGATCCAGTTTGGTACCGCCGGGCATAGCAGCGGTTAAAGCTACAATTCTTTCATCTTCATGAGCGAGTCTTTGTAATGTACTGCTAAATACTGCACTGTAAGCAGGCGGCCCTGGTTTTTTTACTACTTCTCCTGATTCAATTTTATAAGGTCCGAGCCCATGCCAAGTACCTTTGGCATCGTTTTCAGCCGGAGCATAGCCTTTTCCTTTTTTGGTTAACACATGAACGATTACCGGGCCTTTTGTATCTCGTCCATATTTAATATTAGACAACAGATCGTCAAAATCATGACCATCAACAGGACCGAGGTAGGTAAATCCCATTTCCTCAAAAAACATTCCAGAGACAAGCAAGTATTTCAAACTGTCTTTAACTCGTTCAGCAGTGGAAGCGAGTCTCCCTCCAAAAGCAGGGATTTTTTTGATTAAAAATTCTATATCATCTTTAACTTTTTGATATTTACCTGTTGTTCTGAGACGTCCAAGAATGCTGTGAAGAGCTCCAACATTTGGTGCAATAGACATTTCATTGTCATTTAATATGATGGTCAAATTCGTTTGTTCATGACCGATATGGTTTAATGCTTCAAGTGCCATTCCACCAGTTAAAGCACCATCTCCGATAACAGCTGTTATTTGATCGTTACTTCCTTTCAAGTCTCTAGCTACCGCCATCCCCATAGCTGCAGAAAGTGAGGTAGAGCTGTGGCCAGTTTCCCAAACATCATGTTCACTCTCATCTCGTTTTGGAAAACCGCACAACCCCTTATATTTACGAAGACTATCAAATTGTCCAGCTCGTCCAGTCAGTATCTTATGAACATAAGCTTGATGTCCAACATCCCAAATGATTTTGTCTTTTGGTGTTTGGTACAGATGATGCAAAGCAAGTGTTAATTCTACTACACCTAAATTAGGGCCTAAATGGCCGCCTGTCACCGACAGCTTTTGAATGAGAAATTCTCTAATATCCTGAGCTAAACTTTCGAGTTCTTGTCGGCTGCATGCTTGCACAAATGCCGGGTCCTTTATTGTTTTTAAATCCATGAAGCGAACCCTCACTTTCAATCGTTTTAAACTTTCTTTGTTTTCTTGGTCGACTTTTTGTTAAATAATTTAATTTTTAATTTATGTTCGAGCAAATAAAAGATACGGCCAACTTGAAAAATAATCGTGGTAGAAAAAGTAATGGCAAATGTTTTGCCTAATGCTTTTCCACCTACTGTTAATGCTGCTACTACACCTGTAAATATTACACTTAAAATAAATTGAAGCGTACTTCCATCACTTGAACCCGCAGCAAATGTTAATTGCAATACAACAGCAGAAGCTGCTGTTCCGCTTACTACGCCAGATATATCACCGATAACGTCTGCACAAAAATTCGCTACTTTATCTGCATTTCTTGTTATTTTCATTGCCTGGTATGCCCCGGGAACTTTTTTTGAAGCCATCGAATGAAATGGTTTTTCAGATGCTGCAGTCGCCGCTACTCCAATCATATCAAAAAACACACCAACAAAAACGATCATCAGCACAATAATCATTCCAACAGCCCAGCCTACTCCACTTAAAACAGCTGTGGAGATAATTGAAAAAATAGCCGCTAACACCAGTGTGATAACGGCAATTAAAACGCTCCAACGTATAGAATTTTTCCATATACTTTTCATTATTTGCATAATCACCTAATATATTTTACGAATGTTGGTTAAAATAAACATATGTAGAAATCGGATGGCCGATATAAAGCGTAAACATTGTGTCTTAGGTCCAGTAGGATTTCCCAGCTGCTTGCCAAAGCGTCGCCGCCTTGGTGGTTTCCCTTTAAAAACAGCTTGATGCCGTCGCCGGACATCAGACTGGATTGCCACTCAGCACACACTGCAATCCACTTTATTCGTCTATATGAACAGTCTAGGAGTTTTCCTCAACAATTCCGTGCCACTCTCTTAGCCTCTTTTGCAGAGCAGGTTTCAGGTGATAGGAAAGTATCCGTTGGCCTACGGTAATCATCCTAGACTTTACCTTCCCCGCTGCTCCACTCAAGGCAGGCTACGCTGCACACATACCTACCCTTTGGCATGTTTTGCAGGTCTTACCTCTTATTTACCCATAAAATAAGAGGCCTCCGCGGTGAAAGGGTTCACGCCCACATGCCTTTGTGGATCGCCCTTACACCTTTACTCCCAACACCGACCCAAAGCTGGGCGCTTCGAGCCGGCATCAGGAACTTCATCGATGTGCCCTTCAGCGGATTTTTAGGCCCGCCCTCGAGAATGGAGAATCGACTAGAATACTGCGCCATCCGATATTTTGTATATATATTATACCACGATCTAAAATCTTAGCACAAATAATTGAAATATCACAAAATTATTTGGTGCGCTCCGTAATATAATGTATAAAATCCTCAAGCAATAGTGGATTACCTGACACAGAACGCAAGTATTCTTTAGCATTATCTGCATGAGTGATGAGCTTTTCTTTGGCACCATCAAGTGTCAATAGTCGTGGATATGTACTTTTTTCTCTGCCTTCATCACTTCCGGCTGCCTTTCCCATTTCTATTGAATCGCCTTCAATATCTAAAATATCATCTTTGATTTGAAAAACAAGACCCAGCTCTCTGGCAAACGCTCTGATATTATCCATATCAGTGTCTGGAGCTTCACCTAATATCCCGCCTGCCACAACGGAAAAACTTAAAAGATCTCCTGTTTTATGGTGATGAATATATTCAAGCTGCTCTAACGAGAGATCTTTTCCTTCCCCCTCTAAATCTGCAGCCTGTCCCCCAACCATTCCTTCAGCCCCCGCTGATTTGGCTAACTCTCTTATTAATAAGATTCTGTTATGACTTTCTAACTCTTTAAGGGAACTAATAACTTCAAATGCTTTGGTTAAGAGAGCATCACCGGCCAAAACGGCAAATGCTTCTCCGAATACTTTATGGTTTGTGGGTTTTCCTCGCCGGTAGTCATCATCATCCATAGACGGTAAGTCATCATGAATGAGTGAATACGTATGAACCATTTCGACTGCACAAGCTACCGCATAATCAGATTCTTCAACGTTACGATATGACTGGACAGCCGCAAGCATTAACAAGGGACGGACTCTTTTTCCACCGGCATTAATAGAATAAAGCATTGCTTCTTTCAAGGTATCTGGACATTCCAGTTTTTCCAAAAATACTGGTAGTCTTTTTTCCAGCTCATTTTTAAATTGAGAAATAAAAGCTTGTAGTTCTGTGATACTCACTCTTCATCCTCCTCAGATAAGAGAGGTTTTACTTCCCCATCTTCCTCGACTACTCTGTCCATCTGTTTTTCAATACGCTGCAGTTTTTCATGACAAACATTAGAAAGGCTCATCCCCTCTTGATACATAGCAATTGCCTGCTCTAAAGGAACTTCACCTTCTTCGAGTTTTTCTACAATGCCCTCTAATTTCTCCATCGCTTCTTCAAACGATACATTTTTAAAATTCTCATCTGTCACGTGCTCCATCCCCCTTATCCGACTTATTACCAAACCATAATGAATTCTTTGAGATAGATTCAGCCTTGGCGTAAACTGTTCCATCTTGAATATACATAGAAATCTGTTCACCTGGTTCAATTTGTTTGATCGAATTCACCAACTGCCCCTTCCGATTATAAGTGACGTTATATCCTCTTTGCATCACTTCGAGAGGGTTAAGAATATTAAGCTTTTGCAGCGTATGTTTAAAACGTTCATTTTTCCCTGTTAAATAACGTTCCATTGCTTTAAAGATTTTTTCATCCATATGATTGAGTTTCGACTGTTCACCTTCTAACAGCCGATAAGGATGCTGTCGTTCAAGGCGCTTTTCAAACGTATGAAGACGCTCTCTACGAAGTTCTTTTTTGTCAACTAGTGCTTTATTTAATCTTTCTAATAAACGATCTAAATCTTGTTCTTTTTGCTTTATTAAATGAGTTGGATACCTAAAGGCATATGATCTCTTTATTCGCTCGAGCTTTTCATTTTTTCTTTTAACTTGGTGTTTCAACGCTTTTTGAAGACGGGTTTTCAACTGGTTGTGCTGCTTTTCGAGTTCTAAAAGCACCGGAACAGCCAGTTCAGCTGCCGCGGTTGGTGTGGCTGCTCTTAAGTCAGCTATAAAATCGGCAATAGTGAAATCTGTTTCATGACCCACTGCTGAAATAGTCGGAACAGTTAGAGATGCAATTTTCCTGGCGACAACTTCTTCATTAAATGCCCACAATTCCTCAATGGAACCGCCGCCTCTGCCGAAAATTAAGAGATCAAATCCACCCATTAATTCAACTTTTTCCATCGCAGAAGATATGGATGCAGGTGCGTTCTCGCCCTGTACGAGCACCGGAAACAGCGTAATTCTAATTAAAGGAAAACGCCTTTTCAGTGTTGTCATCATATCTTTGATTGCTGCACCAGTTGGAGACGTAATGATAGCTATTTCACGTGGAAATACAGGCAACGACTTTTTACGCTCTTGTGCAAAAAGACCTTCGGTTTCTAACTGTTTTTTCAATTTTTCATATTGAATGTACAATTGCCCAATACCGTCTGGTTCCATCTCTTTCACATACAGTTGGTACTGCCCGAATGGCTCATACACAGATACATGACCCTTTATTAAAACTTTCATTCCATTTTCAGGCTGAAAGGTTAAAAAGCGATTATTACCAGCAAACATGACAGCTGAGATCCTTGATTTTTCATCCTTTAAGGTAAAATACATATGACCGCGGCTATGCTTTTTAAAATTTGAAATCTCAGCTCTTAACCATACTTGCTGGAGATTAGACTCCATCTCTATTGTCTTTTTAATATGTGTTGTAAGCTGTGAAACTGTGGTCCATTTCCCTTGTTCAAACAGCATTACTGTTAAACCCTTTCTGCATGCTTCTTCGCTGACTGCAGCGTGTTATAAAGCAGCATTGTAATGGTCATAGGACCTACTCCTCCTGGGACAGGCGTTATAAACGAAGCTTTTTCTTTCACGTCTTCAAAGGCAACATCCCCGCAAAGTTTTCCGTCATCTTTGCGATTCATACCTACGTCTATGACAACAGCTCCTTCTTTTACAAATGCAGCATCTATAAATTCTGCTCTGCCTGCAGCTGCAATTAAAATATCAGCTTTTGAGGTATAAGAAGCTAAGTCAGGGGTTCTAGAATGACAGTATGTAACCGTAGCATTTTCATTTAGAAGGAGCTGTCCAACAGGTTTTCCGACAATATTGCTTCTTCCAACTACGACAGCATGCTTTCCTTCAGTTTGGATATTTTTATATTTTAACATTTGCAATATACCATATGGTGTACAAGGTAAAAAAGCATCCTTACCTGTCATCATCCGCCCTATATTAATAGGGTGAAAGCCATCCACGTCTTTCTCTGGTGAAATATGTTCAATCACTTTCTTTTCTGAAATATGGTCTGGCAGAGGTAATTGTACAAGAATGCCGTGTATAGAAGGCTTATCGTTATAATAATCAACTATATCCAACAATTCTTTTTCAGATATATCAGAAGACAGCTCTTTTAATTCTGAATAAATGCCTACTTCTTTTGAAGCTTTTTCCTTGCCTTTCACATATGATCTAGAAGCAGGATTATCCCCTACAAGAATGACGGCTAGGCCTGGTGTAACACTAATAGAATTCACTTCCGTCTTGATTTCTTCTCGCAAACTTGAAGCTACTTCTTTTCCGCTGATAATAGTTGCACTCATTCTTATCCTCTCCTTGTTTTAATCACTTTCACATTGTTTTAATATGTTAGATAATACGCCATTGACAAACTTTCCAGATTCTGTGCCCCCGAAAGCTTTTGCAAGTTCAATTGCCTCATTAACACTGACATGCAGTGGAATATCTTCCATATACAACATTTCATGCACAGCTTTTCGAAGAATAGAACGGTCAACATTTCCGACTCTCTCCAAAGTCCAGTGTTCTAAGTGCTTTTGTATCTTATTATCTATTTCAGTTAAATGATCTAATGTTCCCTTCACGGATGTAGTTAAAAATTCATCAGCTGTTTCATCTTCTTCAAGAGAGTTGTTTAATGCTGCTTGCCAACCTGCATCGGTGAGCTCCATTTGATACAATGTCTGAACAGCTCTTAATCGTGCTAGACGTCGGTTCATACTCTATTCTCCTTTATTAAAATCTATCTCAATTCATGCATCCTGTACGTTGAATGCTGTAGTTTTACTTATACTTGTTCATCCATAATTTTTTATACTTTCTTCACAGTGAAAAAAAGAGGCTGCAATGACAGCACGTTTTCCAGCCATCACTTATCAGCCCCTTAACAATAATTTTTGCAGATAAAAAGCCTCGTTTATTGTTCTTCCTCTTCATCTTGCACCTCAAATTGTATACCGAGCACATGAATGTTAATGGAATCCAAAGTAATAGAAGTCATGGTTTGAAGCGCTTGTTGAATATTAGTCTGAATATTTCTCGCTACTTCCGGTACAGAGACACCGTAACGCAGCGTTACAGATAATTCAATCGTAATCCCTTCTTCACCAAGTTCGACTTTTACGCCTTTGCCATGGTTTTTACGACCGAGACGCTCCACAACTCCAGCAGCAAAGTTACCTCTTAAAGAATGGACACCTTCCACTTCAGAGGCAGCGAGTCCGGCTATAACTTCAATGACTTCGGGAGATATTTCTATTTTGCCTAACTCATTCTTTTCTTCTTCCAAATCAATTGTGCGGTATTCATTCATGCTTCTCACCTCCATGGCTTAAACAATAAAAACACCGGTTACTTTTCTTATCAATCTTCTTCTGTATTGGCTTCCTCTGCTTCGGCAGCTTTTTCCGCTTGTTTTTGTACATAATCAAATTTATATTGACGAAAAACAGGAAACTCCGAAAGATTATCAGGTATTTTTCCATTTTCTAGTAAAATAATCTTTACGATGTTTTTATTTCTTGCCATATGGTATTTATCTCCATATTCATTTTCCTTGGTGAAACGTTTCAAGTTCTCATAATCTTCTTCTTGTATGGAAACGGTATAGGTGTTTTCTCCTTCTCCATATTCATGTTCAAAACCAACTTCAAATTCAACGATTTGTATGTGGTCGTTTTTCATGTTTCTCGTTTGTTCTAATACCGCTTTTGCTCCGTCTGTTAAATCGTTCCATTCCATGAATAAAATCGCTCCTCATCAGCTAGTTGACACTAAGTTTTAAACTATACTCAAATTATATCATGGTGAAGTCTATTTTTCATTATCCCCTTCATACGTGTGTATATAATAAAAACATGTGCGTTTAAAATATGTATTTAAAATATTAAGCCTGTAAGACAATATAAGACTGTCTCACAGGCTTTTTCTTACTGTCCTGCTGCTGTTGCCTGGTGTCCAATCACCACATCAGACACATCTAAGTGTTCGGCAGCAAGTCGATTTAGCATCACTGCATCTTCTCGTGATAACTCTTCTGCCTGGACAATAATTCTAGTTCTATCTTCTTCGGAAATAACAACGGCATCTTCATATCCTTCAGATTGAATTAAGCTCTCAAGCATACTTTCATTTTGCTGTGTCTCTTGCAATTGTTCTCGTCTATCAAACGCTTCACTTTTCTCTGCAGCAGAATAATCTTCAGATGCAATCGTATCTGTATATTCTTCACGTAACCTGCTTCGCGATTCATCCCTTTCTAAGCGCAGCTCACTAAATAAGTTTCCTTGTGTATTTGCTTCCTGGTTTTCATTGTATATTTCTGCTTCCTCTGCGGGAACTTCTTCTTCCCCTCCTGTTTCTTCACCTTCTGTTGGAGGTTCAGTTTCTTCAATTGTCGTTTCCATGTCCTCTTCTGACAGCCACTCTACCCACTCTTCATCTTCTGTTGCAGCAGTCATTTCACTCGTTTCATCAGCTTCTGGGTCGTTCTCTGCGACCTCGCTTGGCGACGTAATATAATAAACAGCTAGAACAATTGTTAAACTAAGCATCGTCATTAACCATACGGTTTGCTTTTTTAATACCATATTTATTCTCCTTCCTCCCTATTCCTTGGCAATATAGATACTTTATGCGGTGGAATATCCATAACTTTTGTTACCGCTTCAACCACCCATTCCTTTACTTTTATGTCTTCCACCCCTTCAGCAACGACAAGCACCCCCCTTGCCTCTGGTTTTTTTGTATGAATAAGAAGTGGTTCTTCCTGTTCACCTTGTCTTATAATCACAACTTGTTCCTCTTTCGTCCCATCTTCTAAATCTCTTTTTCCACCTTCTCGATCTTCTTCTGAAGTAATTTGTTGACGTATCGTAGTATCTTTTTCATATACTTTTTCTTCCGTTCCTTGTAAATTCACCATTACAGTTACCTCTGAAACTCCTGAAATTTTTTCAAGCATTTCGCCTAACCTAGTTTGAATAGCTCTTTCTGCATCAGACATATCGGAGTTTTCGGAAGCTTTAGAATTCACTTCTAAAGATTCTTTTTGTTCTTGTTCATCTTGAACCCATTGTTGATCAGAAGGTTCTTCCTCTTTTTCTTTACCCAAAGTCCCTATAACCATTAATATAATCCCAAATATTAAGATGATGACGAGGTAGATGGGAACCGGTTTTTTCGAAGTTGTTTTCTCTTCTTTATCGAACCATTTTTTAAACCGCTCTTTTACGTTTTGTTTATCGTTCTGTTCAGCCACTATCCCCCCTCCTTTGCTGTTGTGATGTGAATTTGTTCTTCATCTACTTCCCATGTTTGCGTCAAATACGAGTATATGTCTTGTTCTATTGCTGAAATTTCTTCTTTGTCATCTAATTCTTCCGTTTCTTCCACCTGAATGTTTACTGGTTCAATATCCGACTTGTTTTCTTCAGGTGAAAATCTAGCAAGGGAAAGATAAACCTTCATTTCTTCTGGATCGTCTCCTTCCCATTCAGTTTGGAGCTCTTCAATTTCCCACCCCCAACGTTCTTTTATTGTTTCTTCTACTTGTTCTCTTAGATGGTTAGATACTTGTTTAGAAATATATGCATCTTGTCCCTCTTCTATTTCGTTTTTCTTATTATTCATGTTAGATTCTATCGATGCCGATTGAATTGGCTGGAAATTTAAGTTTGCTAATTCTTGATCCCATATATCTTCTACTTGTCCATTTGTTAACGATAAAAGAGGTTCAATAATTATAAGCATTAATATAAAAGAAAGCACCAGCCTGGCATATTTTTGCAAAGATGAGGCTGGAAGCAGCATTTCCAATAAGAACGCCGCAAGCAGAAAAACAATTAAATTGCTCATCCAGCTGGTTAACCAATCCACTGTGATTCACCTCACCATCAAAGAAATATTACCTGAAGCTATAATTAATGTAAGTGCAAGGAAAAACATGAATGATACAGCTGCTAATGCCGCGAACATGGAAAGTACTGTTTTTCCCAGTGTAGAAAGTGCATCTAGTAACGCACCTTCACCCAAAGGCTGTATTAGTGCTGCGGTTAAGTGAAAAATAAATCCAATCACTAAAATTTTAATGGCTGGAAACGCACAAATAATAAATAGTATTCCTACACCTGCAAGTCCGATCGTGTTTTTAAGAAGTACAGATGCCCCCAGTGCTGTATCTGCAGCGTCCGTAAACATTCTCCCGATTACTGGAACAAAGTTACCTGCTAGAAACTTAGTAGTCCGGATAGCAATTCCATCGGTTACAGCTGCCGTTGCCCCTTGAACAGAAATCACTCCTAGAAAAACGGTAAAAAACACAGCAAGTATCCCCATAGCAGCGTTTCTTAGTAATTCAGCAAGTTTAGTTACCTTGATGTGTTCATTTAAGCTGCTCACAATGCTAAGTACTGCCGAGAAAAATAAAAAAGGTAATATAACGTACTGTATTAATATACCACTCGATTGTACGAGCATTATGACGAGAGGATGAAATAAACCAGCGGTAGCAAATGATCCGCTAGAAGCTAAAAGAGCAAGCATTAAAGGTAATAAAGCAATCATAAAATGGACCATATCAGCTACGGTTTCTTGCACATAATTCATTGCAATATAAAAACTATTTAGAGCAATAATTATTAATACAATGAAAATGACACCATATGCTGCTTTACTAACCGATTCCTCTTCAAAAGCATTTTGTAATGCTTTTAATATCGCACTAAATACAGCCAGCAGCAGCAATGTTCCCATCAATTGACCATTTGCTGTTATTTCATGCAGCGTAAAACGAATGAAAGCTATACCCCATTCTTTAGGATGAAACGACTTGTCACCGTTTAAGAAATCTTTAATGGACCCTTTTTGTGATTCTGGTAAAAAAACTCCGTAATCCCTTGATAGCTGCTCCCAAAATTTCGTTACTTCTTCAAGCCCTAAAGATTCCAAGTGTTGTTCTTTTAACTCTTCAATCGCAGAATTTTCTTCCCCATCAACTTTCGCTTCGTTTTCTGTTTCTGCATAGGTGTGCATTCCAGGTAAAAGCAATATGATAAAAAGGATGCATAGAGACATTTTTTTCACCATAATTTCACATCCTTACGCTCCGCCGGGTATAAGAGCCAGTACCGTTTCAATTAATACTTGAAATATAGGGATAGCCATCATAATAATCATCATTTTCCCTGCAAGCTCAATTTTAGAAGCAATCGATTCCTGGTCAGCATCTCTTGCTATATGTGCTCCAAACTCAGATAAATAAGCAATGCCAATAATTTTTAAAAGTGTTTGAATATACATATTATTAATGCCAGCTTGTCCAGAGAGAGTTGAGATTAGTTCTAACGCAGATTGCAATGGAGCCATTATAAACAAAAAAATCATGGCCCCTGTTACTAATGCAATGGCTAGTGCAATAACAGGTTTTTGTTCGTTAATGACCATAATTAAAAAAGTGGCGATGAGACCGAAACCGACCACTTGCACGATTTCAATAACCATCGCCTCCTATCCTTGAAACAAAAAAACGCTTTTTATCTTTTGAAAAAGATCATCTATAATAGTTGCAACCATATACAAAACAACGACAAATCCAATCAATGTTACCCAGTGCGCCCAATCTTCTTTTCCCATTTGCTTTAATACTGTGTGGATCATAGCTACGACAATCCCAATGCCTGCTATTTGAAATATAGTGTTTACATCATAGGCCAATGCTGTGTCCCCCTTTGTCCTCTGAAATGAGGCTGGACTGATCCAACTATAAAAACAGTATAATTAACAGCAATCCTGCTAAAAATCCGAGTGTTTTTGACATCTTTTCATATCGGTTTTGTTTTTCCTTAGCTTCTGATTCTTCTTTTTCTAAATGGACCATTGCTAGTCTGATGTGCTTTTGCTGCTGTATTTTCTCGTGCTTTCCAAGCGTGGACCCAAATTGCATCATAACTTCTTTTTCCTGTGTTCCCATTGCTGTATACGGCCATGTTTCTTCAAGGCTTTTTGTCCAAGCTTTTTGAGCATTTCGCTCCCCGTTTTTTAAATACTCCCCAAAATATTTAAACAAGTATGACACAGGTGCCGGAAGCTGCTTGCTAATTTTTTCACTTGCCTCAGCGAGCGGGCTCATTCCATACATTATTTCTGCCTCAAAACTTTGCAGCGCAACTTTTAATTGACGGAGCTGTCTCGGTCTTTCTGTCAGCTTTTTTGCAATTTCAAAACCAATCCACGTACATGCCGTTAATATAAATAAAGCACCAAGCCAACTCATTTTTCAGCCGCCTTTTGCCATTTTTCAAAGCTGTCTATATTTACATTCATGGCTCCTTGCCTTCGAATGAGCGTAACAATGTTACTAAAAATTCCCTTAGTCAATAATTCTTGTAGAATGGGACGCCTTTTAATCTCATTAAGTGAAGTTCCATGTGCAGAACAAACGATCGTTACACCTGCATGTATGGCTTCCATAATTGCTTCTGCATCTTCTGGCCTCCCGATTTCATCTACAATTATCATTTCAGGACTCATCGAACGAATCATCATCATCATTCCAACAGCTTTTGGACAGCCATCTAACACATCCGTCCTCGGCCCAACATCAAAGGAAGGGATTCCTTTATAACACGCCGCCAGTTCAGAACGCTCATCAACAACTGCTACTTTTTTTGAAGGAAGATTAATTTCGGGCATACCTTTACTAGCACATCTAGCAAGATCACGAAGGAAGGTTGTTTTACCCGATTGAGGAGCACCGATGATCAATGTATCGTCATAACCGTTGGCATATAGCTTGTCTAAATATTGCTTAGCTACTCCTTTATGGTCTTTGGCAACTCTAATGTTAAAATATCGAATATGTTTTAAACTTTGTATAATCCCTTTTTCATGGATAACTTGTCCTCCGACTCCAACCCGATGTCCACCTCTGGTCGTTATGAAACCTTGCTTCAATTCTTCCTGAAATGCATACATCGAAAATTCGCTTAACTGGTTTAATATATATTCAATATCTTCCTCCGTAATGACATACGGGTCATTCTCATTGTTACAAAGATAAAATGCTTTTTCTGACGTTATAATCTCTACGGGAGAAAATATTCTAATCCGAATTTCTTCTATGGAAAACCAATTAGAAATTCGATCGAATAATTGTTGTAGATTTTCAGGCAAAAGCGCAAGGATGTCATCCATTTCTTTTCCTCCTCCCAACCTGCTGTTTGTACACTTTATTCATCTTTTTTCTATATAGAACTGAAAGACATCCTGCTTAGGGGGGGAATAAAAGGAGAATGGAGTATTTATAAACTATTGGAAGTAAATACTTTAAAATGGGGAAGAGATCTTCTAGACGCAAAAGGAAGAAACGGATTTCTTAACAACGTTTACGCTTTCAGAGCGTCTACTCGGACCAAATTCCTTTTTTAATGTAACGGAGAACACCGAAAAAGAACATATGTTCGTTTAGATTGTGTAGAAAAACTCGGCTTGCCGCCGAGTCGTTATGTACAAATATAATTTTATCCTTCGCCAAATTCGAAAAAAGGAACTATTCGTTGAAATAGCTCCTCTAAAAATATAATTATGCCCTTGATACATACTCACCGCTTCTAGTATCTATAACAAGCTTTTCACCTTCATTAACGAAGAAAGGAACTTGAACCGTGTAGCCTGTTTCAAGTACAGCTGGTTTTGTTCCACCTGAAGCAGTATCTCCTTTAATACCAGGCTCTGTTTCGGTTACTTCTAGTTCTACTGTATTTGGCACTTCTACTCCAAGTGTTTCTGATCCGTAAGTTATAATTTGAACCTCCATATTTTCTTTCAAAAAGTTAAGCTGCTGTTCAATTTGCTTGCTCGTTAGCTCAAGTTGATCAAATGTTTCGCTATCCATGAAAGTATGGTCATCTCCACTCGAATACAAATATTGCATTTTGCGGCGTTCTATGTGTGCACGGTTTATTTTTTCTCCGGCACGAAATGTTTTTTCTTGAATGTTGCCGGTCCTCAGACTGCGCAATTTGGACCTTACAAACGCTGCACCTTTTCCAGGTTTCACATGTTGAAAATCAATGACCTGCCAAATGTCATTGTCTACTTCTACTGTTAGGCCTGTTTTAAAATCATTTACTGAAATCATAACATTTCCTCCATATCTGCCAAATCATTCATTCCGTTCTACTATAACATAGGTCTTGTTTATATACGAATTATTCTCCAACTATCATTAATTCTTTCGGAGACCGGGTGAGTCTTTCATTCCCCTGTTTCGTAATCACAATATCGTCTTCAATACGAGTTCCCCCAACCTCAGGAACATAGATACCAGGTTCAACGGTTACAACCATTCCCGGTTTTAATGTCTTTTTGCCTTTAGGAGAAAGCCGCGGTCCTTCATGGACTTCCATCCCTAAACCATGCCCAAGGCCGTGCCCAAAATACTTTCCATAACCTTGGTCGTTTATGTATTCCCTGGCTATTGCATCTGCTTCAACACCGGAAATTTCAGGTTTTATTTCCTCCACTGCTTTTACTTGTGCTTCATAAACAGTTTCGTAGATTTTTTTTAACTCCTCAGAAGGTTCACCTACTGCTAACGTCCGAGTAATATCAGAACAATATCCTCTATAGTAAGCCCCAAAATCAAGAGTAACTAACTCTCCGGTTTTAATGACTTTGTCACTTGCGACTCCGTGCGGAAGTGCACTCCTCCACCCAGAAGCTACAATAATATCAAAAGAAGACGAATCTGCTCCTTGTTTACGCATAAAAAATTCAATTTCATTACTTACATCTTTTTCTTTCATACCCGGTTTTATAAAGGCAGCAATATGTTTAAAAGTAATGTCTGCTATTTCTGCTGCTTCTTTTAATACTGCTATTTCTTTATCGTCTTTAATTAGTCTAATTTCTTCTACGATGCCTTCCATCGGTTTTAATTCAATATCGACATGTTCTTTTAAAAATTCATATGCAGAATAGCTCACATATTCCTTTTCAAATGCCAAAGACTTAATGTCCGTTTCTTTTATTAATCTGCCTAAGGATGCATATATAGACGCAGTTTGTTCTATAATTTTACAATCTCTGCATTGATCTTCGGCTTGCTGTATGTATCTAAAATCAGTAATAAAATAAGCATCCGTTTTCGTAACAAATAAAGCCCCGGCTGTACCAGTAAACCCTGACATGTACCTTCTATTTGCATGGCTGTTTATAAATATTCCTTCAACTGAGCGGTCACGTAAGACACGGCGAAGTTGTTCTAATCTATTGCTCATGCTATTCCTCCCCCTGTAATTGTTTTGACACTGGCAGTTTCAGGCGCCATCAGAGCAGCATTTGTGCAGCACCTTTTTGTTTCTTTCGTTTTTATCCTTAGAATATTTTACCATACAGACGATTTTTTGAATAGATTACGCTTCGTGGCGTTGAAATTCATTGTATTCATAAGAGATGGAATAACCTATAAATACACCATATAATATAAAAAGACATAGAGTTGTAACCACCGTTGATGTATCTAAAGTATTGACAGGCCCTACTCCAGGAAATAATGGATGAAGCAAATAGAAAATCACGAGCCAAAGAACTAATCCATAACCAATTCCGGGCCAAATGGAATCCCATTTTTGAAATATAAACCGATAGAAAAAAGCTACAGCAATAGACAAAAGCGAAATAAACAAGATACCCGTTATATGGCCGAGATAAGAATTTTTCCAATCGGGCAGAGCCCACGGAAGCATCGCCATAGCCGGGCCAAGTTTAGTAAAATTTAAATAATGTAAGGCATAGCTAATACAGCTCCAAAATAAACCTCCAAAAAAACCAATTGCAGCTACTCTTTGGTGATATAACCAATACTTTTCCATTATTTTTCCTCCTGCACAAAATATTTTTCTATAATACGTAAAAGGATCAGAGTTCAAGTCACCCTAAAAAATTATATGGTCTATTACCGATCCATTGATTAACTATTTAATATAGACTGCTGCAAAGAGAAGGTTGAATTCATTTTTTTAGGTGAAGTTCAATCATACTTTTATAAACTTCACGTATTTTATTCTTTACAGGTGTATTTTTTTATAAAAGAGGGAATGGATATATACAGAGCGTTTCCTGGTTGAAATAGCTGTAAATTTAGTTTTCCTGTTTTTTAATTCAATATACCCTTTGCTATAGAGGAATATCGCTCACTCATGTAGAATAGTAGTAATAATTAAATATTATTACTGATTTTTAATCATGACCAATAAGTATGATAAATCGTTATAGTGTTCATAACGTAAATGTTTGCGGAAGTTCCCTTTATTCGGATGTTTGACGTTCCGTTATATATTTCTAAAGAACAAAGCCTGTTAAACCGATTTTGTTGAAAACTTAAATTTGGAGCATTATAAGTACACAAAGATATAAATACATTTTAAGCAGGAAAATCAATTATTTTTGAAGAAGTTAAAAATTATTGACGTGTTTACATCACTGCCGCTAAAGCAGGCGCGTATAATTTACTATTATTGTAAGCGTTGAAATACCTTTTGATTTATTCAAGCCGGCACCTGTTCCGGGCGCAGAAGTCTAATCCTTTATTTTCAACGTAGAAGTCACCACGCCCTGCAGCAACACAGTATTAGTGCATCGTCTGCGATGAATGCTGTAGTTTTCTTATACTTTGTGCCAATAAAACGTATACTTTTCTAAGTGAAATAAATGAGAAAGAATTTTACTTTAAATGTCACTGAGAAAAGACAAAAACTAACAAAGTTGGTTTAACCGCTTTTTTATAGCATTTTAAAATATAGGATTGCGGAGGTGATCCCATGTCCCGTCTACCGGCAAATCCTTTTTTGCTCCTTCTTTTCGGGCTGGCGGCTTTAGGGTTAGGGTATCAGCTGGTAACAAACCCACTAGGTTTAATTACTTATCTGGTTGTAGGTGCTGCAGTTGCTGTTGGTATGTATTTCTTATTTACAAGAGTGATTTTAAAACGAATGAGTATGAGCCAATATCAGACTGCTGCACGCCCTAAATCAAATTCTAAAAACAAAAGCTACAAAGCAGCCAAACAACATCAAACTAAAAATAAACCATTAAAAAAACGCCCCTCTCGCCCAATAAATAAACGGCGCAGCGATCATAATTTAACTGTAATTGAGGGGAAAAAGAATCGAAAAAAGAACAGGGCTCTTTTTTAAGCTGAGCCCAGTTCTTTTTCTTTACGTATTGCTTTTTACTGCCAGCCGTAATTTTTTTAGATACAAAAATTCTCTTTACCGAAGGAGGGAAAGAGATGTTTATGGATTGGATGGCAAATACTGCAGCATTATTAATGAATGATTGGTTTTATTTAACCATTATAGCACTGGTTTTTTGGACCATTGATAAAAATATAGGGTTTAATTTACTAGTTATTTTTTCTCTTACTGTTTATATCAATGGATTTCTACAGTTTGCCGTTCCGTCTGCTGAAACCTCTGAACTCTCCTCGGGATCTTTCGAATTTGTATTCCCTCCAAAAGAGGTGCAACTTGCATCCGCCTTTTGGGGATTCCTTATTCCTGAAATATCTGACCGTCGTTATACCGCTCTTGCTTGCAGTATTATATTTTTTGCTTCCTTCATATCCATCTTTCATGGCGGACGTTCCATACAAGATATAGTTGTCGCCTTACTTTTAGGTATTTTTGTTGTTTATATTGTTTATCGATCAATGGATTGGATTGGAAGTGTTCCTGAGCCAATTATTTTTTCCTTTTCGCTGGTGCTTCCTTCTTCATTGTTACTTCTGTTTCCAGAGGGAGCTCATTATGCTGGCCTTCTATTAGGAGGAGGTGTGGGATACAGTTTTGAATTGATTAAAAACAGAATGCTATTTTCTAAAAATCTATGGAAAAAAGCCGCTGCTGCAATCGCAGGACTAGTCGGTCTTTTATTTATTGTCTATTTAGAAAGTTTATTATCTCAAACGACACTGCTGCAATTTTTACACGCAGCATTTATAGGACTTTGGATTACACTGCTTCTCCCTATGCTTTCGATAAAATTAAGGTTGTGTGAACGAGCAGGAAGCATACGTAATAATAACTTATAACGTTTAATGATTATTTGATATAGCCGAAAATAAACGACATAGAATCATGTTTAATAAAGACTTGAATATACAAAATTGCAGTTTATCCTTGCCATTTTCTTAAAAATTTTTTTGTTTCTATTCGTCCTATATTCACTAATTTTTCCTTTTGTTGATTATCTAAATCAAAGTGTGTACTTTTGATATCTTCTACGGGGAGAAACACGACATTTTGAGCATGGTTTTTCGATATATACATTAAGTCATGCGCTTTTCTCATCGTGTCGAACAGCGACTGATATAATTCTACAGCATTTTTTATTTTATTAGAGGGCATCTCTTGAAGAGACGGGGATAATTGAAATCCTATAACTGGTCGTTTACAACGTCCTGACTTTGGTTCTATAAAAAGCCACAAAGGAAAATTACTTAATATTCCTCCATCTACTACAATATTCGATTTTCTATATCCAGTTTTTAATTTAACCGGTCGAAAAATATATGGCAGCATACAACTCATCTTCACTGCTAAAGATATTGGAAATTCTTCTTCTTTATAGCCATAATAAGAAAGATCATCTGGAAGTACCATTATTCTGCCAGACGTAACATCTGAGGCGATAATTTTTAAACTTCCCTTCGGAAGGTCTTTAAATGTATAAATATTCTTTTGGGCTAATAAGCTGTTTATCCATCTTTCAAGTTTATCACCTTTGTATAACCCTAAATTCCAATAAACAGACAACCATGACAGCCAAGGAGCATGTTCCATTAATTTCGTTTTATCAAGCAGATCGTTTGCTTTTAATGGCATGACGATAGATTGAAGTTCTGTTGCAGTATAACCTGCTTTTACTAAAGCTGCCATTAGTGCACCTGCACTCGTTCCAGCTGTCCTCTCAAAACAATACCCTCGTTCTTCCAGTATTTCTAAAGCTCCTAAAAATGAAAATGCCTTTACACCACCACCAGCAAATACACCATCAATTTTCATGGACCTCTCCCCAAGTATTTTTTTTTATACTATGGCCCAAACGTCATTGATGTGTTGATCTTGACATAAAAACGTATTATTCTATTAGGATGCTGACTTGTATATGACTGGAACAGGAGGACATTCGCGGTTTTAGCAAAAATTCCTCTTTATCGTTTGCGGCTGAACGGCTAGGTGTGAAGCTAGACGAAAATAAACAATATGGAGATAGTTATCCACATTTGATTAAAATATAATGTGCTAAATAATTAGAAAAACTCGTCTTGCCGCCGAGCTCAATGGCGGATTCGTAATTTTGCTTATACTTTGATCCTTTAACAAAGTTAAACATACTAAGAAAAGCGCAAGCGCCTTGCTCACGAGCGACAAGTCCTGGAGGGGCAGCAGATGGAAAGCTGATCTTGCTTTCCATTGACGAACCGAAGGAATCTCGAGCGAGTAGGCGCTTGCGCTAGACATGTAAAACCAAATATTTATCATTTCTTACCTTTTAAAAAAACCCATCCCTTCATGGACAGGCTTACGTTTCTTCTATTTCATCCGCTTCATTTTTCCGCTGAACCTCTTTTAATAATCGTATTCTTTCATCGTTTTCTTGAAAGAATTGAACTACATCTCCAATACGATCTATGGCATCCCAGCTAAGATGGTGCTCTATCCCTTCTACATCATTATAGATATATGCTTTATCTACACCAATCAATTTTAAAAAGTCCTCTAGCAGTTCATGTCTATAAACCAATCTTTTTCCGACTTTTTTTCCCTTTGCTGTTAGTACAAGTCCCCTATATTTTTCATACACCAGGTAATCTTTTTTATCAAGTTTTTGGACCATTTTCGTAACCGAAGATGGATGCACTTCAAGTGCATCTGCTATATCTGACACTCTTGCATATCCTTTTTCTTCTATTAATTTATAAATTCTTTCTAAATAATCTTCCATACTTGGGGTGGGCATCCTGGTTCCTCCAATACGAGATAACAATAGTTACATGGATAATTAAGTTAAATTAGTGCTGCATATAGTGTACAATATATTCTTTTGAACCACAAACCAGCCTTTTTATTGTTCAATGTCAGAAAACCTCATTTTCCCCTGGCAAATATTATTGTTTGTAGTCATACTTATTCCTCTAACAAAATTGAACTTTCCTAAGAAAAGCGCAAGCGCCTTGCTTACGAGCGACAAGTCCTGGAGAGTCGGCATATGGAAAGCTGATCTTTGCTTTCCATTGACGGACCGAAGGAATCTCGAGGGAGTAGGCGCTGAAGTTAGACATATAAAACGCCAAATATTTATATCTTCTTACCTCCTAAAAAAAAGAGGGGAGATTTCCCCTCTTTTTCGATAAAGTGTTATTTACAGACCACACTTTAATTGAGCACCGCAGTTTGTACATGTATTGCATCCACCCATATCTTCCACCGTTCCTTCTCGGCAGACTGGGCAAGTATCACCGATTTCATTTCCAAAATTAATGGTAGTAGAACGTACATCTTTGATTGTATCTACGAGTACAACCTTATTTTCATTTTTTTCTTGGCCGTTCTCCGTCGCTTCTGAGCTGGCATCCAAATCATTTTCTTCCGCCTTTAGAGAAAGAACTTGGGCATCGCGGCTTCCATCGACATAAACCGTGCCGCCTTTGGCTCCTCCGCGATAAAGTCTTTCATACACCTTTTGCACCTGTTCAACCGTATAACCGCGTGGGGCATTAACCGTTTTAGATAAAGAACTGTCTACCCATTTTTGTATGACACATTGAACATCAGCATGCGCTTCTGGTGTTAAATCCATTGCAGAGATAAAAAACTCAGGAAGATTGCTGTTGTCGGCTTCTGGGTTTTGCTTTAAATATTCTTGAACAATCTCTGCATTTACTTCAATAAATTTACCAAGCCTTCCGCTTCGGTAATATTTAAAAGAGAAATAAGGTTCAAGGCCGGTACTTACTCCAACCATCGTTCCCGTACTTCCAGTTGGAGCTACTGTAAGAAGATGAGAGTTGCGGATCCCATGCTGTAAAACAGCTTGTCGTATGTCCTCTGGCATGTTTTGCATATAACCTGTATTAATAAATGCTTGGCGCAGTTCTTTCGTTTTTTCTTCTGTCTCTCCTACAAGAAATGGAAAGCTGCCTTTTTCTTTGGCTAATTCAACACTTGTCCGGTATGCGGTTGTGGCAATCGTTTTAAAGATTTCATCAATAAGCTGATTACCTTCTTTTGATCCGTAACTTGTTTCAGCGTAAATCAGTAAATCATGCAGCCCCATCACACCCAGTCCGATCCGCCGTTCTCCTTTGGCCTGTTTTGTGTTTTCCTCGAGAAAATACGGAGTCGCATCGATTACATTATCTTGCATACGTACACCGGTTTCTACTGTTTGCTTAAGTTTCTCAAAATCTACTGCTTTATTTTCTTTATCCGCCATTTCAGCAAGATTCACT
Organism: Alteribacillus sp. YIM 98480; assembly: GCF_009765375.1. Taxonomy (GTDB): domain Bacteria; phylum Bacillota; class Bacilli; order Bacillales; family Marinococcaceae; genus Alteribacillus. The sequence continues at coordinate 135,066 of NZ_VTOK01000002.1, read as the reverse complement.
GCTGCTAAGTTGCACACTGAATATGGTGCTAGCGGCTGTTCACCACAGGGGTTCGTTGCCACTACTTTTTGTCCGTAGCTTTGAGCGTTTGTTTGCTCATTGGCATTATCAATAAAGAAAATACCTGGTTCTGCAGAGTAAGTGGCACATATATTTATCAGTTTCCATAATTCTTTTGCTTTAATCTTTCGATACGTACGAATACCATATCCTTTTGCTTCCCACTCACGGACATCTCCAGTTTCCTGCCAATATTTATTGTACAGTTTCATTTCTTGTTCTGTGTAATTTTCTACGTCAGGAAAGCGCAAGTCATATTCTTCATCATTTCCGACCGCATCCATGAAATCATTTGTTAAACATACAGAAATATTGGCCCCTGTTAAAAATTCCGGTGAATTGACAGAATAGGTTCCGCCATTTCTCAATTTTTCTTCTGCTTCTTGAATAACTTTAGAATCAAAACCACCTTGACCGGGGATATTTTTATAGTTTAATACTCCCTGATATAAAGCTTCTTCTGTTTCCGTTAACGGAGTGAATTTTAACTTTTCTTTCACCAGCGTTTTGATCTGCTCATCCTCTGTATGCTCTAACAAAAACCTTAAAATCCGAGGATTTTGCATCTTAGAAATAATAAATTCGAGAATATCTGGGTGCCAGTCTGCAAGCATGATCATTTGAGCCCCGCGGCGAGATCCTCCTTGTTCAACTAAATGAGTAAGCTTGGCAATGTCATCGAGCCAGGAAACAGACCCTGAGGATTTTCCATTTACCCCTCTTGCTAAAGTATTTCTAGGTCGAAGAGTAGATCCGTTAGTCCCCACTCCGCCTCCTCGGCTCATTATTTCCATAACTTGTTTACGGTGCTCAGAGATTCCTTCCCTTGAATCCTCAATAAAAGGCATCACATAACAATTAAAATAAGTAACATCTGTTTTAGCTCCTGCTCCGTATAAAACACGTCCTGCAGGAATGAAGTTCATATTGACCAATTCTTCATAAAACCGTTGAAAAGATTGTTCTCGTTTCTCATCTGTTGTTTCTACTTCAGCCAGGCCTGTCGCATTTCGTTTCGCTATTTGTTCATAGTAAATTTCAAGCGGTTTTTCGATGACGTCAAGTGATCTCGTTATTACCCCTGTTTCTGCTTCTCCTGGGTCGAGCACATGGTGAAAACTGTCATCTACTAATACTTTCGCTGTTCCAGCCTCCCAATCTAATTCCATAACAATTCCAAACCCTCTAGCTGGGAATTTTGGATCTTCTTTAACAGTCAGTACTACAAAGTCCCCGGTTTTCAATGTTTTTTTCTCTGTATCTTTAAAGGTATACCGATCAAGCATAACTAAACGAGATACACCTTTTTTTGTCATATGCATATCTTCGGTAACCGGATGTACTTGGGGAAAAAGTTCAATATCTTGGTTTAACTTTTGCTTATCAACTTTCATTACTTGCTGCATGGTAGCGCTCATTTTTTCGTCCTCCCCGTTCATTCTATGGTATGTCTAAGCTTACCATATTTACTAACAACAAATCAATATATTGTATTCAATGAAATGTCTAACACACTACATATGGTGATAAATAGATTTTTGCTGAAATTTGTCAACTACAAAAACATACGATATCAAGAGAATAATCAAGCATATCTGACCATCTCTTTGTTCATTTATATAATTACATTAATTTCTATCTTGCAGATTAAAAAAACAAAACCCTCTTATTTTACGTCAAAACAAAACACTTTTTTATATTATCGGTTCCTGAATGGATTGTATGTTACAGTTTAGAAAAGAAACAAATTATTTAAAATACATCTGAATGGAGGTTGTACTTTGGAATACGTTTGGTTAAAAGACAAAATAATATCAAGACATGACGCCTATGTTCATTTCGATGATAGAGGTTACTACTTCGGCGATGGTATCTACGAAGTTATCCGAGTGTACGAAGGAGTACCATTTTTGTTTGATGAACATTTTGAGCGTTTTTTAAGAAGTGCTAAAGAACTAGACATGCCCCTTCCTTATTCCATTACTAAACTGAAGGAAAACACCAGGTTTCTATTGCAAAAAAACGATATCAAAAACGGTTACGTCTATATACAAATGACTAGAGGCGAACAAGCTAGAGACCATCTTTACTCTCGAGATATACAACCTGTCATCACTGCATTTACAAAAGAAGCAGAAGTGCCTGTAACTAAACAAAAAAACGGGGTCTCCCTGTTGTCAACGGAAGATATACGCTGGCTCCGTTGCGATATTAAAACGATCAATTTGCTTGGCAATGTTATGGCAAAAAGAAAAGCAGAAGACAATGATTGTGATGAAGCTTTGCAACATCGTGGAGACATTGTCACAGAAGGGTCTTCTACTAACATCTTTTTCGTTAAAAAAGGAGTCATTTACACACATCCTGCTAATAACCATATTTTAAACGGCATTACCAGGCAATACGTCTTCAACCTTGCACAGGAAGAAAAAATCCCAATTTTTGAAGAAGCTTTTCCCCTTGAAGAAACGATAAACGCTGATGAAATTTTTGTGACTAGTACTACTCTTGAAATCGCGCCGGTAATAAATGTAAAAGGTTCGATTGAAACATCTTTGCAGCCTGGAACTATTACCCGAAAGTTGCAGCAAGCTTTTAAAGAACATACAAATGCTGGTTAGAAATTGTTTTTTCTACTTATTTATTATCGTTTAACTTAGAAAAGCGCAAGCGCCTTAAAAGAAGGTAGTTCGGCTACGAGCGTCACGTCCTGTGACAACGCCGAACTGACTCCCATCCTGGGAGCCCGCGACAGGTTCTGGAGCTTTCGCGCAGAGTCGCCTGCGGCCCGGAGTCGAAAGGGAGGACATCAGACGTTCAGCTCATTTTAATGAACTTCTACTAAGATCGCACACGTCGACGCATAGGATGTGCTAATGTCACTAATGCCACAGGACGTGGCATTAGTGGCGACGAGTGTGCAACGTAGAAGGCACCACATCGTGTGGAAGGACGTCCTGTGACAACGCTGAAATGGGTTGCACAGGAGGTGTTGACTTTTGCGTTGCGACAGGACGTTCGCGGTTTTAGCAAAAGTTCCTCTTTATCGTGTGTGCCTGAGCGGCTGGGCGCTGAAGCTAGACATCAAAAAAGACAAACAATAAAGCGGTTCCTTTGTCATAGCGGAACCGCTCTTTCCTTTAACGGCGGAAATTCCATTCTTCCAATTCATATTTGCTCTTTGCAAGTTCCCATACTTCATTTTCTTCTTTATCATTTAATTGATAAGGCTCCCAATCCACATTCAAGCCATCTGCAAAACCTTTATGGAATGCTTTAGAAACATCTTTTAATTCAACAGGTGAACTCTTCAGCTCATTGATCGCCACCGCTTTATTTTTAAATGCTTTTTGCATTCTTTCTCTTACCCGGTCACTTGGATACTTAAAAAGATCAAATAATTTATCCTCATCTATATCTAAAATAATCGAACCGTGTTGCAGAATAACCCCTTTCTGTCTCGTTTGAGCACTTCCTGCTATTTTTCTTCCTTCTACAACCAGTTCATACCACGAGGGGGCATCAAAACAAACAGCAGAACGTGGATTTTTCAATTGATTTTCTTCTTCTTTCGTACGCGGAACAGCGAAATAAGCATCAAGTCCAAGATACCGAAATCCTTGTAAAATCCCTTCTGATATAACTCGATAAGCTTCTGTTACTGTAGCAGGCATTTGCGGATGTTCTTCTGAAACGATCACACTATATGTTAACTCTTGATCATGAAGTACACCGCGTCCACCTGTTGGCCGTCTAACAAATCCTAGTCCATATTTATTTACAGCCTCAAGGTCTATTTCTTTATGTACTTTTTGAAAATAACCAATCGAAAGTGTTGCTGGATTCCATCCGTAAAAACGAACGATAGGCGGAACTGCCCCTTTGCTGTGCCAATGAAGAAGCATTTCATCCATCGCCATATTATATGCAGGAGAACAATTACCCGAATCTATAAAATACCATGTTTCTTTATCCATAACCTCCACCTTTCTTCCTGTTCTTTTCCCAACAGAACAACACTCGGCTTGAAAAAGCCTCATTGATAGAGAATTGCGATAGGCTGTATTAATTTTTAGTGCAAAAATAGTCTACCAAACCTTTTAGAAAAACAAAAGTTTGATGATTGTTAAGAAGTTTCCAATCAAAAGGTTTTGCTTACTGATAGAATCATTATTATAATACATCATGTAGCCTAATAAAGGAGTGGGAATTGAAATGATTACATGGATTTTATGGGGGATATTAACAGCCGTTCTCGTTTTTATGATTATCCGGCGTTTTGTAAATCCGAAATTTTTAACAGAGTTAAACGAGAGTGAGTTTAAAAAAGGGTATCGGAAAGCTCAATTAATTGACGTTCGCGAACCTCGTGAGTTTAACGGGGGGCATATCCTTGGCGCCAGAAACATCCCTTTATCTCAATTAAAACAACGAATTAATGAAATACGCCAAGACCAGCCTGTATATCTTTATTGTCAATCTGGTGCAAGAAGCAGGCAGGCCGCAAGAATTATCAAAAAACAACGCGGAACGGATAATATTTTTCATTTAAAAAAAGGTTTTAAGAAATGGACAGGAAAAATTAAAAAATAAAAACCCCTAACCAAAAAATTAGGGGTTTCCAAACAATCTGAAGGCTGTTAAATAAACAGCCTTTTTACTGTGTAGGAATGTATATTTTTTATTGCGGGTAATTATCTCCTTATTATTTGGTCTGCGTCTAGCTTCAGGCTTAGCTCTCGGGCGCACACGATAATAAGCATCTTTTGTCTTAGCCTAACTTCCTCTATCAAGGCGCTTACGCCGCTTTTGTTTTTATGCCTTTACTTTATTTTCTGAATCCACACATTTTTTATACTTCAAAACAGGTTTTCGTGCTGCCAAAGTTTCATCGAGCCGTTTTATTACAGTCGTGTGTGGAGCTTCTTGAACAATTTCTGGCTCCTTTTCTGCTTCTTGGGCAATTTGAATCATTGCATCTGCAAATTCATCAAGTGTTTCTTTTGATTCTGTTTCTGTCGGTTCAACCATCATACATTCTTCTACATTTATTGGAAAGTAAATAGTTGGTGGATGGTACCCAAAGTCGAGTAGTCTTTTTGCCATATCCAGGGTTCTTACACCTAACTTTTTTTGACGTTTTCCTGATAGTACAAACTCATGCATGCAGTTACGATTGTAGGGCAGCTCAAAATAAGGCTGAAGTCTTCTCATTAAATAGTTAGCATTTAACACAGCGTATTCTGAAACTTTTTTCAACCCTTCTGCTCCCATTGTCCGAATATACGCATACGCTCGTACGTTAATCCCAAAATTTCCATAATATGGTTTCACTCTTCCAATAGAGTGCGGCCGGTTATTTTCCCATGTATAACCTGTTTCACTTTTTATCAATATTGGTTTAGGCAAAAAAGGTGCAAGCTCTTTTGTAACACCTACTGGTCCGCTTCCTGGTCCGCCTCCTCCATGCGGCCCCGTAAACGTCTTGTGCAAGTTTAAATGAACCACATCAAATCCCATATCTCCTGGTCTTGTTATGCCGAGGATGGCATTAGAATTTGCTCCATCATAATAAAGTTTGCCGCCAGCATCATGTATTATGGCAGACATTTCTATTATTTCGTCTTCAAACAAACCTAGCGTATTAGGATTTGTTAACATAAGCGCTGCTGTGTCATCGCCTGTCACTTCTCTTAAATGCTCTAAATCAACAAGACCTCTTTCATTTGTACGCACGGTGACAGCTTCGAACCCTGCGACAGAAGCCGAAGCAGGATTCGTTCCGTGGGCAGAATCCGGAACAATAACTTTGTTTCGATGATGATCCCCATTGGCTTCATGAAAAGATCTGATCATCATTAGACCGGTCCATTCACCTTGTGCTCCGGCAGCAGGCTGCAACGTAACTTGATCCATTCCTGTAATTTCAGCAAGGGATTCTTGCAGATCATACATCAATTTCATAACTCCCTGCACCTGCTCTTCTGGCTGATAAGGATGGACATGAGCAAAACCAGGCATACGAGCAATGTCTTCATGAATTTTCGGGTTATATTTCATCGTACAAGAACCTAATGGATAAAAACCTGAGTCTACGCCATGGTTTCTAGAAGACAATGCTGTGTAATGTCTCATAATCTGTAATTCTGATACTTCAGGAAGTTCTGGTTCGTTTGTTCGAAGATATTGTGCTGGGAGTAGATTCTCCACATCCGTTTCACCCAGTTCATCTTCAGGAAGTGAATAACCAGTCCGCCCTGGTCTGCTTAATTCAAAAATAAGGGCTTGTTCTTCAGTCTGCATTTACGGCACCCTCCAATTCTTTTACAAAATAATCCATTTCTTCTTTTGATCTTAGCTCCGTCACACATACAAGCATCTGTCCATTACGATTACTATCGACTTTAGATAGATCAAAACCGCCAATAATCCCTTTTTCTTTCAGCTTTTTGTTTATAGATGATACAGGTTGTTTTACATCAATAATAAATTCATTGAATACCGGCTGTTCATTGACAATATTTATACCTCTATTTTTCACCTGTTCTCTAAGATAATTGGTATTCTTTACGTTTTGTAACGCCATTTGTCTGAGCCCTTTTTTTCCAAGAGCACTCATCGCAACGGATGCCGCCAAAGCATTTAGAGCCTGATTAGAACATATATTAGAAGTCGCTTTATCTCGACGGATGTGCTGCTCTCTAGCTTGAATGGTCAAAACAAAACCCCGGCGGCCATCTTCATCTACAGTTTGACCAACTAATCGGCCAGGCACTTTTCTCATTAATTTCTTAGAAGCTGCAAAATATCCGCAATGCGGTCCTCCCATTTGTGAAGGGATCCCAAAAGGCTGCGCGTCCCCTATTACGATGTCGGCACCAAATTCTCCAGGCGGGGTCAGAACACCAAGTGCTAGGGGATTGCTCGATACGATAAATAAAGATTTGTAATTATGTGCCGCTTTTTCTATTTCTTTTAAATTTTCTAAAGAACCATAAAAATTCGGGTATTGTACAATAACTCCTGCTGTATTGTCATCCATTGCATCTTGCACAGCTTCCACGTCTGTCTGTCCATTAAGAAGGGGGATTTGTTGAACAGTCAAATCGGGACCGCTGGCGTATGTTTTCAAAACCTCTAATGCTTCTGGATGAACCCCTTCTGATACGATGATTTTCGTTTTTTTCATCTTGCTGTAACTTGCCGCCACTAATGCAGCTTCCGCTAAAGCAGTCGCACCGTCGTACATGGAGGAGTTGGCAATTTCCATCCCAGTTAATTCACAAATCATTGATTGAAATTCGAAAATGGCCTGAAGTTCTCCCTGAGAAATTTCAGGTTGATAAGGTGTATAGGCTGTATAAAATTCAGACCTTCGTATAACATGATCCACAACAGATGGGATGTAATGATCATAAATTCCAGCTCCTAAAAACGAGGGATGCATTTTTATATTCTCGTTTTTACTGCTTAGCTTTTGAAATTCTTTTATAAGTGCTGGTTCTGATAAAGGAGAAGCAAGGTTCATTTCTCCAGTAAAACGAATTTTTTCGGGTATTGCTGAAAAAAGTTCACTTGTGTTGTTAACTCCAATATAATCTAACATTTCTTGTTTATCTTCTTCTGTCATTGGCAAATATCGAAAATTCAATGTTTCAGCCTCCTTATTGTTAAGCCTTTTTATAAAAAGGTGTTGAAATAACGACAGCTTTTAATGTTTTTTTACGTATTTGTATATAAAATTCTTGGTCAAGTTTGGCATATGGTGTTTGTATAAGAACAAGGCCTACATTTTTCCCGAGTGTCGGTGATTGTGTTCCCGATGTGACACGGCCAATGATATTCCCTTCTTCATTTAATACTTCATAACCGGTTCTAGGTATGCCTTTTTCTAGCATTTCAATCCCTGCTGTTTTCCGTTTAACCCCGGATTGTTTCTCTTTAATTAATGCCTCTTTACCAACAAAATCACTATCTTTTTGCAGTTTAACAGCAAACCCAAGACCTGCCTCTAACGGGCTGATCGTTTCATCTATTTCTTGACCGTAAAGAGGAAGACGAGCTTCAAAACGGAGCGTATCCCGAGCCCCAAGTCCGCATGGTAAGATTCCGTCTGACTGTCCTGCTTTTAGAATGGCTTTCCATAAAGTAGGTGCTTTTTCAGCACTGCAATAAATTTCAAAACCATCTTCTCCGGTGTAACCTGTTCTAGAAACCAAGGCATTTACGCCGTTTAGATCTACGTTTGTACGAAACCGAAAAAAACCGATATCTGCCAAATCTTCATTCGCAAGCTTTTGCACTATTTGTTCAGCTTTAGGCCCTTGAACCGCCAGTTGTGCATAATAAGAAGACATATCTTTTATCAATTCTTCATCTCTAGCATGCTTTTTTAACCAATCGATATCTTTTTTTGTATTGGCGGCATTTAACACAAGCAAATAATGATCAACATCCAGCTGATATATTAATAGATCATCTACGGTACCTCCATTTTCATTACAAAGGAGAGTATAAAGAGCTTTTCCCGGTTCTAGTTTGGCCATATCATTTGTAATAACAGACTGCAAAAAATCGTAAGCGTCTTTTCCTTTTACTTCAGCTTCTCCCATATGACTAACATCAAATAGACCTGCTTTTTCTCTTACTGCCCGATGTTCTTCTTTAATGCTTGTGAACTGAACAGGCATCTCCCATCCTCCAAAATCAACTGTTTTAGCACCACTTTCTTTGTACAAAGAAAATAATGAAGTACGCTTTAACTCCGTCATTTTTCAACCGCCCCTCTCTTAGATAAATTCAAATTTCTTAGAAAATTTTTTTAATACAAAAAAAACAGAGGAATCCCTTAAAAAGATTCCTCTGTCCTACAACCAGAAAGTTTCTTCTCCATCGCGGAGAATGTCTTCGTGGGTGGCTCTAAAGAGCTCTCTCCAGAGATGCGTCAGACAAAAGTCTTTTTGCCTGAGAGATTCACTGCACAAACAGTTTGCTCCTTCGGCGCCGTTTAAAACGATCTCTCCCTTTGTCGTCATCCGCTTTGTTTATTTATTCATTATGTATGGATAGAAGTTTTTCAATATATGAATAAAAATATTTTTAATTGCATCATACTAATCTTACTGCGTTTTATTCTATCATGAGGGTTCGTGGTTGACAATCTTTTTTTTATAAAGGAGCGAACGTTATGGAGGCTGAAATTAAGTTTCTTTCGGATTGGGAACTTCCAAAGGACAAAAACTATGAAAATCGATTAATATCCACGTGGGAACAGTTTTCTTTAGGTTATGAATCCGAACAATGGACCTCAACCACCTCATTTGATGGATTGTTATGTCAAAACCATCTTTCCAGCCTCGAGCTATTTCCACATCAAGAAAAAACAGCAAAACGAGTCATAGAAGAAATGGACGGCAAAGCCATATTAGCTGATGAAGTTGGACTAGGAAAAACAATTGAAGCAGGTTTAATTTTAAAAGAATATATGGTCCGAGGTCTAGTAAAAAAAGTATTAATATTAGCTCCAGCTTCTCTTACTGGCCAGTGGGCAAAAGAGATGAATGAAAAATTTTATATTCCGGCGGTTACGCAAAGAAAAACGTATGTATGGGAAGAAGCTGATATCGTCGTTGCTTCCATTGATACAGCAAAACGACCTCCTCATAGAGATATTGTACTGCAACAAGAATACGATATGATTATTTTTGATGAAGCCCATAAATTAAAAAATCCAAAAACAAAAAACTATGAATTTGCCCGATTGCTCCAAAAGAAGTTTTGTCTCATGTTAACGGCAACTCCTGTTCAAAATAATCCTGGGGAGCTGTATCATTTAATTAATTTATTAAAACCCGGTTTGTTAGGAAACATGCAAGAATTTAAAACACTGTTTAAAGAAAAAGGACAAGAAGCTGTAAAACATATCGTTCAAAAAGTAATGGTAAGAAACCGCCGGGACCAAACCGGCCTTACATGGACAAAGCGAAATGTATATTCGACTTACATTGATTTCAGTGAAAAAGAGAGAACGTTTTATGACACACTCTTTCAATTAAAAAAGAACCCTGCAAATATGATACACGGCTTTACCGCAACCACGCTTTTGAGAGAAGCATGCAGCAGCAGAGAAGCTGCATATATGACGTTAAAAAATTTATATGAACAAAAAGAGATTTCTAGTACTTTATTTGAACAACTAATGACGTCCCTGCAATCTATTTCTTCCAATAGTAAAGCAGAAAAGGCTTTAGACATTATTCAGGGAACAGATGAAAAAGTAGTGCTGTTCACAGAATATCGAGCCACACAACTGTATTTGCAATGGTTTCTTCGCCAGCACGGAATATTGTCCGTACCTTTTCGCGGCGGCTTCAAAAGAACGAAAAAAGAATGGATGCAGCAGCTTTTCAGAGATCGTGCTAAAGTAATGATTGCTACAGAAGCGGCGGGAGAAGGAATCAACCTGCAATTCAGCAGTACCATCATAAACTATGATCTTCCTTGGAACCCTATGCGGTTAGAACAAAGAATAGGCCGATTACACCGGCTCGGCCAAACAAAAGATGTGGAGGTCTACAATTTTGCCGTTAAACAAACGGTCGAAGAACATATTCTTTCCCTTCTATATGAAAAAATTAAACTGTTCGAAAACGTTATTGGTGAACTTGATACGATTTTAGCTTCAACTTCCTATTCTTCCTTTGAAGGTTACATTACAGATGCTTTGCATACATCTGATTCCGAACAAGAAATAGAATTAAAATTGCATCACCTTTCCGAATTGATGCAGCAATCTAATTAAAGAGAAGGTGTTACGTCATGGAACAAAAAGTTCTCCACCAATTTGTTAAACGATATTTCCAAGCCAATGATGCAGAGATTCTAATAGATGATAATAAACGTCTTAAAGTACAATTAACAGAAGAGTTAGATCAACAGTTAATGAATCGTCCCTTTTATTGGCAATATATACAAAAAACAGGCGGAATTCCACAGCCCATGACCCTTACTCTCATTACAGAAGGAGAAAAAGAAAAGCAAGAAAAAGCTGAATACCTTCATTTCGGTTCACCGCGCTTGCATCAAATATTTCGATCTGCAAAAAAACAAGGAAATTGGACAATTCTTTATGAAGAGAAGATAGAAGGGAAAGAACCCACTCCATTGTTCCCATGGCTTGTTGTTAATATTAAAGTTTCATACACGTCTTATCAGCGCAAAGACAGTATACAATCGATCGGCCTTCAATTAATACACGGTCAAATGGTTGAAAATATGATGGAACATCTAAATAGCAAGAAATTAAATAATATAATAGCTGCACATTCATTTCCTATGCATTCCCTCATTCAAGTAAACAGCGGCCTGCAACGGGTTAAACGGCATATTGAAAACAGGCTTCTAAATGAACCTAATCATTGGGCAGAAAAAGCATACCAAAAGATGAAAGAAGAAATAAACATTCTAGAAGCTTACTATCACTCTTCTTCTCAGCCGGAAGAAGAATATATGCAAGAAAAAAATGCAATTATTGAAAGGTATAAACCGAGAATATATGTGGATATTATTAATTCCGGACTTTTTTATTTAGGAGACTCTTCCTTTCAATGATGAAATGCAAAAAACGAGGTCCCACGGTTTGGACCTCGTTTTTTATAAGTATTGGTTTTAGCACTCCTAAACTTCAGGGGCTCCGCTTACAAATATCGTCATAATAGAAAACCACCCGAAAACTAAAAAAGAAATTCCAGCAAAGCCGACTGCAAAAAAGTTTCTTCTTTTAATTTCCCGGATTGTTGCAAATGCACATAAAATAGCTACAACAAGAAGCATAACACCTAGTGCCATGGAGCATTCCCCCCTTTTATGTATGGTTCGATTCATTTTCAACTATATTATTTGATATGACAAATTTCATTATTATTATACCCTTTTTTAACAAGATATGCATTAAAAATTTTAACTCTAATTCATACATTGATATAATGGTATCATCAAACTCAAAAAAAGTTGGAGGAATACATAATGAAGTGGAAGCAGATTCCATTAGGGCCTTTACAAACAAATTGTTATGTTTTGTACGATTCTGATAAAAATGCTGTGATATTTGATCCAGGCGGGGACGCACAAATTTTAAAAAGCTGGCTGAATGAAAACAAGCTTATCCCTGCAGCCATTTTGTTAACCCATGCTCACTTTGATCACATAGGAGCAGTAAGTGATATTAGACGGTCGTATGATATTGATGTTTATCTTCATGAAAAGGAAAAAGATTGGTTAACAGATCCGAACAAAAACGGCTCAGCTCTATTTATGGGGAATTCCTCCATAACATCTGAACCAGCTGATCATCATTTTAATGGAGAAGGAAACCTGGCCATCGGTACTTTTTCATTTGAAATGTACGAAACCCCGGGCCACTCTCCTGGAAGCGTCTCCTTCTATCATTCTGAAAGCGAAACAATATTTTCGGGAGATGTTTTATTTTCTGGTGGTATTGGACGTACAGACCTTCCTGGAGGAAACCATCAAACTTTATTAAACTCCATACACGATAAACTTCTTGAGCTGCCTGAAAACACCCAGGTAGCCTGCGGGCACGGTCCTGTCACAACAATTGGCGTAGAAATGGACAGCAATCCATTTTTAAATGGATTTTAAGTCTTTTCTAAACATTTTTAGAAAGAACTTATTTTATATTCATTTACCGAAAAAATTTTTACTTTTATGATAAAAATGAAGTATGAATAAAAGCCATAATAATAGCTGCGTCTGCTATTATTATGGCTTTTTAAAAGAAAAAGATCTCCCGGGGGAGGGAGATCTTTAAGGGGAGTAAATCGTATTGAAAAATGAACTATGAGGGGGAGGGGGACTCCCTAATCATTGTTCTAACAATGTGGTTTTAGTATATTATATGTATTAACACTATGTCAATAGTATAAACTTATAATAAATTTAAACGTTTATGACTACGTTCAGATTTAGGAAGTTGATGATACAGAATAAAATTCACATCGAACGTTTAGTGGATAAAATAAGGATATTAGCCTCTAACATAGAGTAACAAAATAAGAAAACACAGTCACCAGCTAAAAAAAAGCTCCATATAGAACATATCCCACTATTCTGTTCATCCCGCCAAAAGCCCTTCAATGTACGAGATACTAGGCATAGAGCCAGCTTAGGTCTATGTCAATATCTCACGGAGTAAAAAACGCGAAAAAAGGAGCAGTGCCTCATAATTCTGGGGCATTGCTCCTTTAAAAATGCTTATGTAGTTCCCAGTATAAGAAACCTGAATTAATGGAAACCTGGCTCCATTAGGAAAGTTGTATAATAAGTGAATCCAACAAAGAATACAGTCAGATAAGCTCCAAAAATATAAATATACATACGTTCTGTCAGTCTCATGTATCCAAGCGCTAAAAAGCCAGCTGTTTGCGCAAAGAACAAGATGGCCATGCTAAACATATCACCAACAAAAAATAAAATAGCAAAAACAGCTGTCCAAAACCCCATCATACGAAACATGCGATCCATTTTCTGACTCCCCCCTCTTCTTTATTTAATAGTGTCACTAGTGCAGTATTCGGATCTGCTTATAGTATTACCAATTGGATAAAAAATTACTACACTTATTATATATGAGGGCATCAATACTTGTAAATGTTTAAATGCATACTTTCTAAATTATAAACGGACTGCTCTATAAGAGCAGAATGGAAACTCTCCACCTGCCATTAAAGCCTCTTCTTCCACGTCTGCAGCAGGAAAAACCGATTCAAACATGCCTTCAATCATAGCATGATGCATGCTGCATAAAGAACTTGCATGTTTACCTATTAAACCTTTATATGGACAATTATAAATCCGGAAAGTAACATACCTATTGTTTTCCGTCAAAAATATTTCAGGATTTAAACCCTGCTGTACAGCAACTTTTCTAATAACATCGACTTTTTCTTTTAAAGATAAAGAGTTACCTGAAGTATTTATGTAATACATATAATGGTCAACAGCTTCTTTACCGAAATTTTCCCCAATTTTTTGAAGTTCCTTTTTTCCATCTTCTCCAAATTTTACGAGGGATTGCATAGCTAGTTCTGCTAATCGCTCATAATCTCGAAATGGGAACTGAATTTGTACAACCTTATCTGATACCTCGTAAAAACGACTTGGCCGCCCCCCTTTTCCACTTTTTTTGGTGTCTGAGGCAAGCAGGGAAACATCTTCTAATTTTGTTAAGTGCAGGCGTGCTACATTCGCATGTATACCAAACATTTCGGCGATATCTAGCACGGTTACTTTTGAACGTAAGTTAAAATATATTCGTAAATAGAAAACCTTGTCGGATCGGCCAGTACATTGGTTAGCTTTAGTGTTTTTTGTTCCATTACTACACCCCCTCTGGTGTTCTGAGTATTATTATATTACAGGGGCATCTAATCATAAATATAATTCATAAAAAAAATGTAACTATTTGACTAGTTCCTAATTCTTTTCATTTTCCTCAATGTCACACTTATAGAATAAGGAAGCATCCCAAACCATCTTGTCCAAAAGCTGTATAGATTTTTAGACGTAGAAACTTTTGACTTTTGTGTCACCCGATTATCTAATGCTTCAACAATTTGCTGCGTCAAATATTTGACGAATGGATGTGGTTTCAACGCTAACTTCCTTTCAAATGATTTATTATGTTTAGCTTAGCCTTGAAAAATTATCTTTATTCTCCCTGCTCGTTTTCCATATAAAAATCATGATTTCTTTCATTTCCTAAATTATCTTTCGCGCGAAGTTGAATGCTAAAACTGCCTTCCGGTTCTTTTTTCGTTTGATAGTAAACTTCACCATTAGGAAAATCGTAGGAACCTTCTCTTTCACTTACATACTTTTCATCCTCAACCAATTGTTTCTCCGCATTTCGAAGCATCCACTCAAGTGTTAACACACGATGTTCATGCCTTATATTTTGTTTTTCATTCACATATATCTTAACTTGAAAAAGAAGCAGTGCAGAAAATAAAAAGCAAATGATTAAGATTATAGGCATTATAGCTCCTTTTTGCTTCACTCCTTGGTTCCCCTTTCGACAGATGGACGGAATCCTAAAGCTGCGTCCCATTCCACCCCGTTTGTATCTGTGATTGTTAAATCTGCACCGTAATCCTGGTAACTTGCATCTAGTTTCTTAACTCCTTGCAATACAATTTCATACCCTGCACCACTTTTACTACGGATAATGTTTGAATTAGACTGATAGTATCGGTAATTCTCCTCTTCATCATATATGAGCAGTTCATTTTCATTTATCTGTATTTGAAAAGCATTGTTTAAATCATCTTTAATTTGTTGAAAAAACATGTGAATATCTTGTCCAGATGTTTGGAATGAAGCCTTTAACAGTGGCACGTAAAATATGATGATGCTAACACATACCAATGTTATAGTTAGGGCGGTTAATACTTCTATCAATGTCATCCCTTGATTTTTACGGTAAAACAAAAATACATTTTTTATATTTTCTTTCATTGCTTCCCTCCCACGTAACACAAATATCTCTTCCTTCATCTAAATAGGTTATTTGCAAATCATAACCATCAACATACCATGAAGTGTCATGATTATTCTCTTGTATAGAGAGAGCTTTTTTTTCTAGAAGGTAAAGAGCTGTCCTTTCTTGTATAATTGACTGCTGTTCACTTATTATCAGGGAGTAAACAGGCAGCAGAAAGACAACGGAAAATATAAGAAGGGTTAAAGCCCCTGCTGTCTCTAATAAAGTCATTCCTTTTTCAACGTTCTTCAATATAAAACCGCCCCTTACCTAAAAGAAACACAAGCCTGTAGTTTGTTTTTGGTGTGTGTATTAAGATAGTACCTGCTTTTTTAATATTACCTTTTTGGTTATAGCTTACATCACGCAAATCCAGTGAGCCTTTTTCAAATTTCACCTCGTTTGGAATCTTTCTTTTCTTCAAAGGTTCAGCAGCCATTTCCGTTGTCCTGACGTAATAATAATTATCTTGCATATTGAAAAACACCATTTTTTCATTCGCATAAGCATATTGCTGAGAGAACCTAATATCAGCTGCAAGAACCTCTAGAAAATAGTAAATAGAAGCTTTTTCTTTCAAAGACTGAAAAGATAAAAGAGGGATGCCGATTGCTGCCGTAATAACAAGCAGAACAATCAGCATCTCCACTAATGTGTGTCCTTTGTTCATTCGTCAGCCTTCTGCACACTTCCATCAACCAATATCAGTGTCGAATCATCTGGACATACAATTCGATCTACATATTCTGCATCTTTTAACGCTTCAAGTGATTCAGGTTTTTCATTAAATTCGACCTCGTACGCTCCTACTTGAGCCTCCAATAATTGAATATTAGTAGTTTAATACAAGCGAACAACAGTTCTATTTTCAATATTTTTCTACATCAATATGATATAAGTGTGGGAGTTCGGACAACTCGTCAATAATTAAGGATGGAATAGCCATATTAATTTCGATCGTTCTTTCTTTATCTTTTTTACCTTTATTTTCTTTGGTTTCTTGTATTTTAATTTCATCCAACAACTCTAACACTTCATCAAATGAAAAATACTCTTTCCCTGCCATTTCTAAAACTTTTTCATATCTTAGTTTAATTTCATCTTTCATCTTTTCTAAGTAAGCTGGTGAGTTTTCAAATAATTCTTTTTCAAGTTTTTTCTTCTCATCTTCTAATTCTTCAATTCTTTTTTCAGTAGCATCTTTAATTGTTTGACTTGCATCAGAACTTAAGAAATTATTAAATAACTTAGTCACTTCATTTGATTTTTCATCAATTTTACCTTGTATCTCTTTCCGTACTACATCAATTTCGCTTATACGTTCATCAATTTCATCCAACATAAAGTCTCTTGCTGTTTTTTCATGACCTGTTTTTATACTTAATGAATGAGGAAGGGTTGTTTGACCAAATTTAACAAGTATTCGTTCTAATACATTATGTGAAATTCCTTTGTTGTCACATGTTTTTTGGTATCTTTTCCCTCTGCACATATAGATGTACTCTTTTACTTTTTCACCGGCTCTAAATTTGTGTGCTGTATGACGGATATACTCATTTCCACATTTATCACAAAACATTTTCCCATGAAAAATATTTTCAATCCGTCTACCGCCTTTTGTTTCACCAGTTTTGGTTTCAAGGGTGCGATTATCCAGTATTTCATTTGCTTTATCCCAAGTTTCTTCATCAATGATAACTGGTATAACGCCTTCGTGTGTTATCCATTCATCTTCAGGACGATGTATTTTTCTATTGCTTCCTGTGATTCCTGTTGAAGTCCATTTATTACTAACAAGCCATCCCTTGTACTTTTCATTCCTTATCATTCGTCTAATTTGATCAGATCTCCATTTCTTACCTTTCTTGCTTTTTAAACCTCTCTCGTTTAATTCAACAGCAATTAAAGTTGCACCCATATTTTTATTAGCGTACATATCAAAAATTTCTCTTACAATTTCAGCTTCTTTTTCCACAATAGAAACTTCTTTAGTGTTAGGATCATAACTGTATCCATATAAAGGAACAGTCATATGGAATATACCTTTTTTTGCACGTTGTTTATACGCCCATTCTACTTTTTTTGATCTGTCCAATGACTCCTGTTGTGCAAAAAGAAGTAGAATACCTGTTCTCAATTCCCAATCATTTTCTTCTGTAGAGAATCCTGCATTTTCAAAAACTATATATACTCCTTTTTCCCTAAGATTACGAATAGTTTTAGTAATATCAACATTTCTAGAAAATCTTGTTACATCCTTTGTAATAATGTATTTAAACTTTGGTTTTCTATATGATAAATAAAAATCAATATCGTTTGTGTTTTCATTTTTAACAACTTCTAACCCTGCATCGTGTATCATTTCTAAAAATGCCTTTCTCTTGGTTGAAGTAGCTGACAATCCTTCATCCGCATATATCTTGGTAAGGTCATAATCATTTCTTGAACAGTAAGATGTATAATAATCTTTTTGATTTTTCATGGAAGTTAATTGTTCTTCGTGATTTGTACTAACTCTTGTATAAACAGCAACTTTTTCTTTTTTCATTGTCAAACACCTCCATATATCACAATAATAGCAAAGGATGTTTGAGAATACTACAAATGATATAACTATACCTCAGCTATATTCTTTTCTTATTCTTCTTCATCATTAAAAATTCTTTCAATTATCAATCTATCGTCATGGACTTTAATTAAATTGCTTCTTTTTATCTGATTATCAAAGATATCTTGAGCTTTATTTAATGCATCTTCAGAAGTTTCACCTGTAACTTCTACACTCAATACTGCTGTTTCTGCTGCAAACACTTCATACTGTTTCATTATCGCATTCCTCCAAAAAAATAATTTGCTACAAAATAAATGGAAAAAAACTCTGCAACATGATTCAAAACTATCACAACTTTAGACACAAAACAATTAATTTCGCTAAATTTATTGACTTTTTTTAATACATAAATTATAATATATTACTTTTTTAAATTATCTTTACCGGTTTTTTAAATAAATTTATTGTCTCAAAGTATTGCTATATCAACTTATAATTTTATTACATAAATTAAATTACATTTTATCGTTGTTATGAAATTACAAATATATGGTTGTTTTGTAAAAGTACTAGTATAATAAGGTTAAATGATTTACGAGAAAGGATAGGTAGAAATGAGCATTAATAAATTAAGAAGTGCATTATATAAAACTGCTAAGATTCTTGGAGACATTAATGCTGTTAAACGGGGAACAGTAGGAAAGAGAGTTGGAAGGAGAATTGCAGGTAAAGGAACAGGGAGATTATTAGGGAAATTATTTAAATGAAGAGAGCAGGAATTAAACCTGCTCTTTATTTATTTTGAATTATTTTTCTATATCCGATTGGTTAGTCATGACATGTCATGATATACTAAGGTTAACAAATCAAACAGATGCGAACGAGAAGTAAATTGAAGAAGAAAAATATCATAAAGCCCCTATCTGGAGGACGATTGAATTGGATAAAAAAATGCAAGTTAGAATACCGAATGAATTGTATGATCAGTTTAAAAAAGAAGCAAAGGACAACGCTCAAACCCCTTCTCTGTTGGTGCGAAAGTGGATTGAAGAGTACGTGGAAAATAACAAAAAGTAATTCACTTTATTGTATTTACATGTCATGACAAATAATTTATAATAAAGATAGAATGTTAGACAACACAGACAAAATAAACACCACAGGTAGCAGCCATCCCCGGAAGGAGAATGAACAATGAAAACATGGGAGCGCAAGGATAAAGACGGATATCTTTTATACGAGGTCAACGAAGTAAAATTTGATGGGGATTTACACGAATTTATGGTTGTAAAAGAAAATGGCGAAGTGGTAGCGACAATCACACCTGCTGACTTAGATAACCAAGAAAAAATCATTAAGGATCTTGATAACGGAAAAGATGTTGACGGTTGGAAAGACGGACGAGGGAATACGATTAGCATTTAATAAAAAGGAGAGATTCCCTCGTCCAAACTAAAAAACGCCTTGATTTTAAAGTGAATAATTTATGGGAGTATTAGAAGGATCTAGTGACATTAGACAAAAATACCCCACTCACTTTTTAGTAAGTAGGGTAAATTGGGATATATTTATATTTTAAACCTAACACCTCTTTTCTCCAATCTTTTAACTTGCTCTGTAGATATGTATTTAGAAATTCTCTTCATTTCTTTTTTATCAAGCTTATGTTTAACATCAAAGTTAAAAGTGCTGTTTAAATTAATTTCATTTGAAACCTCAGTATTATTATTTGTATTATTATTGTTTGTTGTGTCTCCTCTATTAATATTGTCTTGCAGCCTGTTGTAAACAGCATCAGCAAAAGGATTCATTTCATCTCCTACTAATGGCATTATAGCTTCTTTCCCTGCTTCACCAAGCCCTGCAATAGTAGGCTCATCAAAGATACCGCCTTTTCTGTGCCATGAAACATTAAAATCAGGATATGGAATACCCCAACTGTTTTCTTTCATATCTACTGAAACGTTAGGAATTTTGGGCTTTGGTATGCTCCAAGAAAAATTGAAAGCATCCTTAATATTTTCAATCATTCTGAGTACCGTATCTTTAGCTGTTGTAATTGGATTCGAAATAGCATTTTTAATCTTGTTAAAAATACGTTCTGCTGTTGAGTAAATTGAATCAAATGTACTTGAGACATTGCTTTTCATAGTTTCAATTGTATTTTTTACACTACTGGAAGTGTCGCTAATTAGATTAGATACAGTTGATTTGATATTATCCCAAATATTGGAAAATGTATCAGAAATAGAGGACAGAATATTTGATGTAGTAGAAGAGATAGAGTCAAGGGTACTTGATATAGTATCTTCTGTTTCACTAATTGCTGATTCCACTGCCGAGTAAATACCTTCCCAAATATCTCCAAATATTTCAGAAATAGCCGTGAGAACAGTATTTACGACTGTTTCTATAGTATTGAGCGCTTGAGATATAACAGCTTCTAAGACTTCTAGGACACCTTCTGTAAGCTGTTGAATACCTTCCCATGCTTTTTCCCAATCACCAGTCAATATACCTAGCACCGTATCAAAAATGCCTTGAATGATATCTAGCGCACCTTGTATGATTGTTGTCATATTTTCCCAAGTATTTGTAGCATACTCAATAAGAGTATCGCCAAACATACTCCATAATTCTGTAGCGATTTCAACTATAGTATTAAATATTTCTTCAATAGTTGTTGCGAATTCAGTTAATGTTTGTTTTATCTCATCAAATGTAACGCCTGTTTCATCTGACATAGTGCCAATATTTTCTTTAAACCAGTTTATAATTTCTTCAATATAAGCAAATGTGCTTTCCATTGCATCTTGCAAAACAGGTAAAGCCGATTCTGCAACATCCATAAGTGTTTCACCAATTGGCATTAAAGCAGTCATGGCACTATCTTTAAACATTTGAAAACGCTCACCAAGTGTAAGGGTATCTTCTCCAGCTTTATCAATTGTTTCGGAACTTCCTGCAATTGTTTCTTCTAATTCTTCAATAGAGAATGCACCTGATTGAATCATTTCTGCTAATTCGGGACCAGCACGTTTACCGAATGTATCAATAGCAAGTTGTGTGGCATCACTAGAATCGCCCATGTTTTCAATTTCTTCAACAACTCCGGGTAATACCTCGGCTGGATCTTGACCACTTTCAGCAATGTTTGCAATACCTTTTGAAAAAGCAGACATAGCAGTATCAGCATCATAACCTGCTGCTTCAAGGTTCCCCATGAGTAATGCAGCGTCATCATATTCCATGCCTGCTTGCCTCATCGTAGCACCATGCTGATCCATTTGATTCATTAAGTCACCGACACCAGCGCCAGTTGTTTGAGCAATTTTCCACAAGTTGTCCATTTTCTCGGCTGATTCTTCAGCACCAATGCCCCATGATTCAAAACCTCTTGAACCACTTTCAATGAGTTCATCAGATGCTTCACCACTAATACGAGATAAATCAAGATATTGTTTAGAAAGCTCTTCTAATTCCTCTCCTGATTCGCCTGTCCTAGTATTTAAATCTGCTAAAGCTGTTGCTACTTCCTCAGAATCTTGCGGTACATCTTTAAATACATTCTTAAAACTATCTTCTAAATCAGCTAAATCATCACCTGTTGCACCTGTACCAGTTCTAATAATATTACTTGCTTCCTCAAAATCTTGACCAGCGTTAAAAGCAGCAGTTCCTATTCCAACTAGAGCTGTTCCTAGTCCGGCAACTGCTCCCATTACACCACCAGCCAAGACTTTTCCCATTTTAGAACCTTTTTTCTCGGTATTTTCCATGCCTTTTCCAGCTTCTTTTAAGCCTTTTGTAAGTTGTGAATCATCAACTTTTATTTCAGCTTGATAGCTTCCTAAATCATATGCCATGAATTATTCACCCCCTTTCTTTGTGGAGGTGTAACCAGTAAGCGAACGAATAGCATTAATATCAGCGTCCACTCTAGGATTCATGTAACGATAAGCTTTACTTAGATATTCTCTGCCTTCTTCAGATTTCTGTAATTCTTTAATGTGTGCTTGTTTTATGTAAGCAAGAAAATGTGAATGAGGAAGATTCATAATCTGTTCGTGAGAGAAATGATAATAATGAGCCAGTAAAGCAAAATCACTGAATAGTTCATATTCATCTTTATCTCCATACAAAAAACCCCCACTATCCTTTTTACCTGTTGGATAGTAGGGAACTTTTAGTTTTTTGACGTTGCATTCTCTTGTACTTTATCTTTATATAACTCAACAATCTTACGCATTTGTGAAATACTGACGTTATTTTCTACAAACTTTTGATCAATTTCTCTTGAATTATCTTGCTGTAAAATCAACGTTGCCATTTTTACAAATAAATTAAATTGCTCCTTGTTAGATTTGGATTTACTTGCCTTTTGCTCAAAATCAAGTAATTGATTCACTAGAGCAACAGTAGGCTCTGCTGGAATAGTAAATGTATCATCCTCTGAAAATTTAAGTTCTAAAGGCTCTGCTGTTAAAATAGAAAGATCAATAATATTGCTCATGTGTCATGTCTCCTTTGTGATTTAGATTTTTTAAATTTGATTGCGCAATCAAACTTGATATATAAAATAAAAAAAGAGAGTGAATAATTTCACCCTCATTTAATCAATTAAAGCTCTTCCGTAATTCGTACAATATTTCCATCACTCTTGCTGTCATCAGCTAGTAAAGTAAACTCCATGTTAAAAACTGATTCAGCTTCAGGGGAGAATGTCATTTCAAGACCGCTTCTATTCTGAGCTTTCCACATATCAACGTATATATCTTTTCCATCCTGACGTTTCTCATGGACAAAACGTAATTGCTTAACAGGAACAGATGTTTTACCTCCAAGTCCTAACGTACGTTCCGTTACATTCCCATCTGCATCCTCTTCTTCATTATAAAAGCCAGGTAAAAATTCACTAATCTTTGATAAATCAAAAGTTACCACACCACAATTAAAATTTGTCGATTCCGAGGTCATGAATGAAGCAAGAATTTGATTGTGTTTACCCCCTCTTACATCAGCGAATTCACCAGAGTAATTTAGGGTCGCTTCCCCGGAACTTTCTCCAATTTTTACCAGTGCATCTTCAATTTCTTCGTCTGTCGCACTATCAACATCAATATCATCCGGTACAATAAAAATTTCACCTGCACCAAATAAAATGGACTGTTCTTCTGCCATTTATAATCATTCCTTTCACAATTTAAATTATTAAAGTTAAATATAATAAAAAAATCTACCCCTTTACACGGACTAGAAAGTACTGAATCTGTTCAAATACATTTTCATTTTCGTGATACTGTAAGCTCCCACCATTTTGTAATTGTGAGTTAAGAACTACTGTATCATTAACTACATTTGACGGTCTTTCCACATAAGGCTTTGTAAAGTCTAATAATTTAAGCAATCTATCTGAAATCTGAGACATAAGAATATCATCAGATGAAACAAGTATAACTTGCACACGATAATCAGAAGTCATTACAGCCTGTGAAAATGGCTCAACTCGGTAAACGATATAAGGATAGTCAATAAAACTGCCTTTGTCATTTACTTGATGTGGGGAAAAAGACTGGGGACGACCAAGAAATATTTTTAGCCGTTCTTCTTGAGGGGAATGTTCAAGTAACTCACATAATTCAGTATCAGCGTTTAAATATTGATATATTTCTGTCATCATGATGTTTTCATTCCATCCTGAATCATCTTTTGCATTTGCTGCATATTCATTTCAATTGAATCTCTAATATATGGTTGACCTTGAGTCTGTTTCACTAAAGAACCTTCATGTACAGCTTCAGCATATTCCACATTATTAGTTCCAACTGTAATACTGCTTGAATCATCATTATGTTCAGCTTCAGCATTTGTATTTCTTCTCAAATGTCCAGTTAAAACCGGTGCTTTTTGTTTTGCTTCACGCTCCAGCAACATTGAAATATCTGTTGCTACTTTTTCTCTTTTTTGCCTTACATCTTGTATTGCTTTGTCTATGTTAAGAGCCATATCACATGTCTCCTTTCTTTAACATGACTTCATAATGCTTGTCATACCGCAAACACTCTGTAACATGATATTTTTCATCTTCATATGTAATTGTTTCACCTATTTTAATTCTCTCGTTTGGTTCACAGAAAACTCTATGAGTCACTTCAATATATAATCCATAGTTATGTTCTGCCAATTGAGCAGAATAAGGTTCAAGCTCACCTAAAAAATGACGGTACTCATAATCTGTTTCAGCGTAAATAGGACGATCTAACTCATCATAGTCAACAATTTCGCCCTCAATTTCTTCAACGATATAAAAATCTTTTGTAAGTCTCATATGTATCTCATCCGTTTATGGCTGTTTAAAGCTTTGATAAGATGATCAGGTATAAGATCACGATATGTTTCACTAAGACTTCCTTTTGATTCAGAGGAAATATTCTCAATGCCATTATTTCGATACAAATAAACTGTCATATCCTCAACAATTGCGGATTGAACCTCATTAAGCTCCTCAATATTACAATATTGTTTAACAAATGATTCAGCCCGACTTATATAGAGATTCAATAAATCATCTTTTGAATCATCACTAATACCAATGATTAGTTTAATATTCGTAAGTGAAGCCATGTTATCACCTCACCTTTATTCTGACTTCTTTTCTGCTGTTTCAGCTTTTGTTGCTGATTCAGTTGTGTTTTGTTTCGGTTTATTTTCAACCTTCTCAGTTTCAGGTTGTTTGTTGTCCTGCTTATCATCTTCAACCTTTTCATCTTTTTTAGGTTGCGTTTTTGGTTTTGTTTTAGCTTTTTGTTTTACTTCTTCATAATTCGGATCATTTTTACAGCGTTTAATATGTGCTGGATGCAAAACATCCCAAGTTAAACCTGTTTTTTTATTTTTAAATTTCATTGTTTCACCCTTTCAGAAAACATTAAAAAAGAGATAGAGTAATGACTCTATCCCTTTAAATATAGTATGTGAAATTATTATCCAATGGAGGCTGTAAGTACTGCCATTGCTTCAGGACGAAGAGCAGTAGCACCATATACAGACAATCCACGTACACCGTCTGCAAACTGGCTTTCAAGTCGAAGTGCTTCAACATCATCTACTTGAGTATCATGACCAATAGCCGAACGATGCATAGCAATTACTTTGTAATCACCGTTTTCGTTAGTGGAAAGCTCCTCAGAGACTACAACTTGCATACCGTTGATTACTTGACCTTCAACGACACCATTTTCAAGTACTGTTGGATTAGAAGAAAAGCGGTCATCTTTTGAAAGCAATCCAAGATATTCAGCGTTTACAACTACATAACGATCATTCTTAGGTACTTTCTTCTTAGAAAGCTTAGTACCGAGATCAACAATGTAGTCATATGCATTATCTTTTGTTACGCTTTCCGGTTCAGTGTCGTCACCAATAACATTATCTTCATGTGCTTCAGTGTACAGACCAAACACGTAAGAATCTACTTCTTCTTGAATACTTCCAGATGCATTTGAAACAAATGTATCAACCATATCCCCTGAAGCTTGAACTGCATCAACATCATCAACTGAAAATGCAAAGTATTTTTTCTGATCAAGGTTCAAATCTACAGCTGTAGTAGAAACTTCTTCCCAATTAATAGATCCATCGTAATCAGAAACAGTAACATCTCCTGCTTTATTGAATGTTACTGTTTTTCCTTCTGTTCTTGTTGGTGCAGTAGTAATAGCTGCTGCTACACTTTCCTTTGTAAAATTCCCCATTAGACGTGCTTCCCAAACTGTTGGTAAGAAACTATTTACTGACATTATTACATCATTCCTTTTCTGAATTAATTATTTTTGCTTTTTCTTTATCGTCTTAAAGCTTAAAAAAGACATAAAAAAATAGACATGGCTCATTAACCAAGTCCTTACATGTCAAATTTACGATTTACTTTTATTTTGCTTGCTTTAATGCTTCATTCACTACATCTTGATCTAATGAAGCAATTTCCTCAGTAGACATACTTTGAAGCTGTTCAAAGGTAATTGATTTTTTATTTTCATTGTTACCACCTTTTGGTTCATGACCATTAGACTTTAGCTTTTCATTCACAGTAGTTTGTAAATGATTAGACCAAATTTCCTTGAACGTATTAAGATTCTCCTCTGTTGCTTGCTTACTCTTTGTTCCTGTCTCATCATCATCCGATTCAATTTTAATGAAATAATCAATCAAATCGGTCGGTAATGAATTATCAGTAGCAAACTTGAAAGAAGAGTTTCTCAGTGACTCTTTGAGCTTATCACGCTTAATTGCTTCAATTTCTTTCTTCATTTCATCCATAGCAATGTCTTTATCATCCTTATCAGATGTGCGCTTTTGAAGCTCATCAGAAATGATCTTTTCAAGGTTCTTTGACTTCCAGCTTTCAAGCGATTTTGCATGATATTTATCAAGCATCGGTTGTAACAACTTCTTACCTTCATCAGTATCAAGAAATTCATTAACCCCATCAACTGTAATTTCCTTTTCAGGTGCAATACCGTTAATGTAGTCCTTTACTTCTTGATCTTCTTTATTTGCTTCAATCCATTGTTTAATTTCTTCTAAATTCATATGTACTTAACCTCCATAGACCATACAGTATTGTAATCAATCCTGCATGTTCTTTTGTTTTTTATTGAACAGTTTAACGACCTATTCAGGTCAAAACCATTGATATATCAATGTTAACCACTTTGAAAGTGATTAAATTTAAACTTCAATACCCTTATCCTTAGCCCATTCTTTATACGATTGATTTTTTACATATTCCTTTGTTTCGTTGTCCTTGCGCATATCAGAGCCTAAATTATTAGGAATGACAGGGATAATATCACACCGGCAATTTGGATGAAAAGGCACGATAGGTCTTGCAGAATCATCAATGTTCCAAACTTGCCGATCCAACTCAGCACAGTCCGAACACGTATTTCCTTCTAATGTAGCTAACCACTGTACCTGTTCAATACCATTCTGTTTGTACACATTTTCTCTTGCTTCAGTAATTATGTATGCTGTCTCAGTACGGACAAGTCTTTGTGACTGGAAACGCTTTGTGCCAAACTCCTCATCAAATAACTTTGCCATCTTTTTAATGTTCTGACCTTCTCTAATTCCTCTTTCAAGATTTCTTTTAAGTGAATCTTTTAAAGCTGCTTGGTTTCTCCAAATGCGGTCAGAAAATATAGCCCCCGACCAGTCTTGTTTAATAAACTGATTAACAATTGAATCATTAAGCTTTTTAAAATTAATAGCTAAGTCAGTGTTTTGATCCATTGTAAAAGCTGTTTGATGATAAGATTTTCTATATGTACTTGCTAATACAGCAGTCATTGTTGCTACTTCAAGCGCACCAATTGTTTCTGATTCCTCTTCAATCGTTTCATTAATTTCTCGCATAGTTCCCGATGTGACAGCAGAAGAATAATCAATTTCTCCATCTTCATTAGAGTGCTTTTTATAAAGTTTGAATATTAACTTTTCAAGCTTTTCTTTAGATACATCATACTGTTCTAATACTTTTTTATAATCCTGATCTGATTCATCCAACAACTGAGCCAATACATTTAATAGTTCATCTTCAAGCATGATTAATCACCTGCTTGATTCATTCTATTCTGATTTAGTTGTTGCAAATTTGATTCAAGATCCATGCTATCTTGTGCTTCTTGTAGTTTCTTTATTTCGTTTTCTGGATGTTGAATACGTGGATGCCAGCTTAGAAGTGTTTCAGTTGGTATAATGTTAAACAGTTTTACAATTTGATCAGTAATTCCACTCTCATCAGATGGAATGTTACGAGTAAACTTAAATCGAATATCAGCAGGATCATAAGACTTGCCTTGCATATTCAAAATTTTCGTAATCATTCTGATACGTTTCCGCAAAGCCTTTTCCATTTTACGTTCTTTCATGGCTGACTTCGTTTCTAATCCGAAAAGATGCCACTTAAGCGCTTGACTAGATAAATTACTTTGGAAACCTTCACTAGTTAATCTTGGTGTATCACTATGTTCATGAATCATGTTATCAAGAGTTTCAAATAAGTTATTCTGAAATTCAGAATCAGCATCTTTGGTAAGAAACTTAGCTTGGGTAACATCTTCAAGCAACAAAGCACCGTTTTGTTTCATCTTCTCCAAGTCTTCCTTAGTAGTCCCTTGCATTCCTCCAAGTACAAGAAAAGCGTTAACCCATGATTCCACAGAATTTACACTATCAGATAATAATTTATCAATGCTGTCGACCAATGAAATGAATTCTTCAAAGTCTCCTATTTCTTCTTCCGAATTTTGATAAATAGAAACAGGCACTTCACCGAAATAATGTTCTTTATTCCTTTCATTTAGATCAGGCTTGAATGTTTTCCCTTTATCAGTTGAAGTAAAATAATAAATATCTTCAGTATCATATACCTCAATCTTCATGATTTTCTGATTATCTTTATCTCTTATTGTCCAATAACGACCAGCAAAGAGAATGTCACCATTAATATCCTGCTCAACAAACATTTCAAGAGGAGAGTAATGCTTAAAACGTGTAAATCCATTTCTATCTATGTAATATAGCTCATAACACTTGCCAAAAATGGAAAAGTTCTTTGCTAATTCTGCGTTTTCATCTTCTTCATTGTTTAAGTAATTGATTAACTTCAACTCATTCAGAAAATCTTCATTATCTGATTTAGAAACATAAGAAATTGGAACGCTGGCAAAGTAACCAAGCATAGTATTAATAATTTTCTTAGGATATTGAGCAACAATTTTATTATTTGGTTTCTCTGGATCAGGTAACTTGCGATAAAGAATATCATGCTTTCCAACATAATAATTGTAGAGCTTTTGATAATGCGGTAACTCTTGTTTGTGTTTCTTAATTGCTTCTTTTAATTGTTCATGTGTAACCAATGTATCACCTTCCTTTTATTAAATTCCTAATACTTTGCGGTCAAATGTCTGAATACGTTTATTCTTCTTGAGCATTTGAACAGCACCAAATAGACTATCCGGGCAATCATCGTACTTGCTTTTGCTTGAATAGTCTTTGATTTGAGTATTGTATGCATGGTTATCAGGGTTAAAGAGAATATCACCTGCATTGACTTCAGGCTGTAAACTCTCTATTCTTGATTCTTTCTTGCCTTTAGAGTTAACACCCATAATAGGCAGATAGATATTGTTATTCCACAGAGTTTCTTCAAACTTTGTCTTCATATAGGATTGAGCCTGTATAGATTCAAAACCAATGCGGTCAACTGGGATATCATTTATTTTATTTGCCGCTATTTTAAATAATTCATCCGGCAATACTTTATGCATACTGCCATCTATGACATATTTCTGTTTTGTTTTCTTATGTTCACCTAAAATAGTTATTGCAGAGAAGTCATTTCTTTTTCCTGCTTTAATGGCAGGATCTATGTACATGACAATATCCATTTCAGATAATTCAGGAAGCTCTTTATAATACTGAAGCTTTTGAAATATGTATTCACCCGCTGATTTAGGTTCATTCATTAACTCTTTCCAAAATGATATTTCACCGTCATCTATTTTCTTTTTCATTAATTCGTAATAAGACCAACGTTCAGACCATAATACAGAAGTGCCTTTTAACATTTCCCCTTTATGAGCATTAAAAAAAGACAGGGCAGTTTGTTCCCTATCTTCATCTTCCCTATTGGTATATAAAGATTCCCATTCTGACCATAAATCAATAGCATCACTAAATGATGTAACTGCTTGCTTTCTCACTTTCTTCCAGCCTGTTGTAGAAGGATCAAGAATATCTGATATTAAATCATCTTCACTTAATGTTGTACCGACTAGGAGAAAGTTTGAATAGGAGTCACCCAGATTTAAAACCGATTCTTTAAACAAGTTTTTAACCTTTTCATTCTTTGATTCACTTTCAACCATTCCATCAGTTACCATGTCATCACAGAGAACTAATTCAGGACGAATACCTTTCCATTTGATACCTCTTAATGTACCTAGAATACCACGTGCCATAATTGCAGAATCATTCTTTAACCAAATCTCTTGTGCTGACCATTTTTCAGATGACTTTAGTTCTCCAAAATCTTCAATGATTGCATCATTTGATACTAATTCAGCTTTTATATCATTCATTAGTGAAACAGCAAGATCATCTGAAGCAGATAATAATAAAACAAATTGGATACGCTTGAAGAGAATCAAGTGTAATGGAGTTAAGAATGATACTATAGTGGATTTACCGTGGTTACGTGGTACAGCATATATTAAACGCTGCCCTTCTTTATGTAGTAACTCATCAAGTTCATCTAATAATTCTCGTTGAAAGTTTCCAAATGAACGCCAAAATACTTTAGGGAAATAAGCAAGTGCAAAATATTCTACATCTAATTCTGCTAATTTTTTACGTAAACCATTTTGACCAGTTAAATTATTTTTATGTGATGAGAGTAGTTGTTTTATTTCTGATTGATTAAAATGCTTCTTTAGATATGTAAGAAGGAGTTGTTTTTCTTTTTTGCTTAGTTGATTAGATTGATTTGTTTTATTTGTTGGCAATGTATCACCCCTTTCTCATTGGATTGATTAATGTTATGTAAGGCAATATTATAGATTGTAATATTAATGAATGTAATATGAATTTTTAAGGGCAGAAAATACGGCAGATTTTTTTAGAAGTGTTGTTGTAGAGACTCTTTGCTGTCATTAGAATCCCCCACCCTTTTCATTTTCCAATTTGAATTACAGATAAAAAGAAAAGACAACCACTATTTGTGATTGCCTTTCATTCATATAAGTCTTCTAATGCTTCGGCTTGTTCCTCTTCTGTACTCTTACTGTACACATAAAGTGTATTAATATTTGAATGACCAAGTATATCTTTAACCATAACCAAATCTTTCTTTTTATTTCTTATTAATTCAGTAGCTAATTGATGCCGTAACATATGAGGAGTTACTTTCTTTTTAATACCTGCTTTCTTTCTATACCTATCAATTAATTTCCTAACTCCATCATCACTCATTGCACCACGTTGACCAATAAAAAGTTTATCACTGTCTGTTTCTCTTCGATACAATAAGTAATTGGATATGGCTTTCCTTGCGTCATTGTTCAAAGGAATAACTCTTTCCTTGATACCTTTCCCTTGAATCTTAATACTTCCTTTTCTCTGTGATAATGTAACATCATCCACTGTTAAAGAAGTACATTCATGAACACGTATTCCAGTAGCCATAAGCAGTTCAATGATAGCAATATACAAAGGATTATCTGTTGAATGAATCATACGTCTGAACTTATTAAACTCATTCTTACTTAGAGTCTTAGGTGCTGTAGCTTTACTTTCTTTCTTAACTCTAACTGACTTTGATATGTCTTTCTCAATGTATCCTCTTTCATATAAGAAATCACAATAACAACGAACAGCAAACATGTATTGAGATACTGTTGAAGCTGATCCTTTTAATTGCTTTTGAAATTCCTTTAAGTCTAATGCTGTAACATTTGTAGGATCATCTTCACCATATTGTTCACTAAGCCAGTCAATAAACTTACTAACTCTCTGTAAGTATGTGCGAATAGTATTATCAGACTTTCCTTGAATATAAGTATGAAATTCATCCAACATAATTAATCCTCCAAACCGTCTTTATTATTATCTAGACAGATTTATTATCTCTAATCGTTCCAATCTATATGTAAATTGTACCATTAAAGATAACATCTATCAAGATAATTATTATTATCTAGACAGTTTGAAAATAAAAAAATAACGCTTACTCTTCTGTATTTTCTTTTTCACCCTGCTGCTTATCAGATTGATCTTCTTCCTTACTATCTAACATATCCATAAGCTCATTGTAATCATCATCATTGCTTTTCTTATCTTCAATGACAAGTGTTTTACTATTAAGTCCAGCCTTTTCAAGAATACTATTGAGTGCTTGCAATTGAGCATAAACTTTCTTTGTATCTTCAATTTCACCATTAGCAATTTTAAGCATGTTCTTTGATAATGCTTTAGATGAAACTTTGAATGTATGTAATGCATCCTTGAGTGATTCATTAGATAGCTCTTCAATATATTCTTTCGCTTCAGGTTTCTTTAGTACATCATACAGAGATTTCCTATCAGCATAGCCGTATTTGTCTGTGATTTCTTTTGCTGTGTACATTCCGCTATAATACATTTCAATCATTTCTTTATGACTTTCTTTTAGCATTTACCTCACCCCCTTCTTATAACAATCCGAAACCTCATTTGCCCTATTTATTCCATAATCACTAATATTTCATTTTCCCTTATTTCACTGCATTTCCCGTAAAGCAAAAACACTTTACACCATATTGAAAATTCAATACACACTTTCCCAAAATCCTCACATTTTTGTAAAGCCATTTCACCTTACACTCATCTTAAAATTTTATATCCACATTATTTATTTCCACCACAGATAACTGTAAAGCAAAATCACTTGACAAAACAAAAAGCCATCCATCATTCGGATGACAATACTAAAACATCGGATCATCTAAAAAACCCTTTATATCATATTCTGAACCAAGTAACTTATTAAGCTCAAAACGTACTAGATCTTTAGTTTGTTTACTAGTCTCAGAATGATTATAGACTTCACCTATAAGCATTAATACCTTTTTCGGAATTAGAACATCACTCAAATCTAATGTTACTATACTTTCTGGGTTTTCATAAGACTGAGTACTATTAATTAATTTTAACCGCCTATCAATCAGTTCATTAGTGGTTTTACTATTATGTTTATAACGCCTAATTGTCTTGATAGTATTTAAACACTTGCTAATAAAACTATTCTCAGTTAAATCAATTTTCTCTGCTGGTTTAGGAGGGGATAATTCTTTTTCCTTCTCTAACGTTTTTTTGTACTTCTCAAACATTTCTTGTGCTTTTTTATAGTTCTCTTGCTCTTTCCTTCTCCTTTCAAATTTACTTCCCATATCCGCACCCCTTTTGAGTTAATTCTTTTCCATTTTTATTTTATTGTTTTTGTGATCTATAGCAATTAGCTCATAATTATTTTCCTCAATACATTCAAATTCTTCACTTGATAGAAATATTTTAAATTCTTTTATTTTGGTATCACCATCAAATAAATCAATTACTTCATCAGTTAATTGTATGGGTTTGTTTAATTTATCATCCTTGATATAAATTGATTGGACTGATAATTTCCTTTTACCTGTATTATTTAAAGCTATTTTTAAGTAAAGATGATACATAATTTTATCTTCAGTTACTTGTTCATCGACTATTTTATATCCACCAATACCATCACTTATACCTATAAATGAATGTAAAGAACGCTCAATAAACTGGATGTTCAGCTTAGGTTTATCTATGAAGAAATGATAAATAATAAACAATATTACTGGAACAGCTACACCAGTAATTAAACCTTGAATGTAATCAGCAGTGATATTTATTTCCATGTACTACCTCCCAACAAGTTAATGTTAGAAGGAATAGGTCATATTATCAAGAATTATCTTCTAGGTTGTTTATAAAGTACATTTCAATTTTTGTGAATAAATATTCCATGATCATAATACTTTTTGTTGAGTTTACTTGCGTTCCATAGCTGTAATCAGCACCATGAGCTAAAGCATGTCTACTTAAATATTGTATTGGCTCTAAATGTTTAAAACCTTCAAGTAAGTTATCAACGTAATATTTATCCCACATTTGATCTAACCTGTCATTTTCCACTGCTAAAATTTCTCTAAATGATTCTTTAATACACCGTGTTGAAAACTTACCATTCTTTTCTCTCTTTTCTGGAAACAACTCAGCTAAAATACCTTCAATTTGTGGGAATACAGCAAGAGTTGATAAATAATATAATCCTTGTTTATGAGCTTGAATGATTTGTTCAATAATAATATATCTTTCTTGCAACCATTCAAACGATTTCCACATGTCTAAACATTCATCTAAATGTTCATTATCATATAAGTTAACAATAAATTCATCTAAAATTTGCTCTGCTTCTTTTTCATTTTCTGCACTTTTAATTTCATCTCGAAGTAGTTTAATATAAACAGCGCTCATATGTAATGAGAGAGGAGGGTAATTCAACTTAGCTAATTCTTCTTCAAATTCTTCAAGGGTAAGAGCAGCTTGATTAGCCAATTCAACAATCCTGGTTAGATTAGGCTTCAATGACTCAATAGCGCTTCTAACCTGACTACCAACTTGCTGAACAAATGATTTAGTGACTTTTTCCCATTGTCTTTGATGTTCTAAGATTTGATTTATTACTTGTTGGCTTGGATATGCCTTTGCTGCTATTTCTTGCATAATTTTACGGAACTCTTCATTATGATTACCATTGCTCATTAATAACAAACTCCTTCAAAAAGCTTTGTATTATTTTACCATAGCTTACCTTGAAGGTGGTATTTGTTATAGAAGATTGCGGGACTATTTTCACCTCACTTTACATTTGACAAAAGTATCCATTATAATCCTACAAGGGGATTAATAATGACAAACAATAAAATAAGCTCAATTCGCAATTACTTTTATATTACCTATCCAATAAATGACTTTAAAGATTACGCAGAATTAATCGAAAATAATTTAAAAAAGAAATTACAAGAATTTGAGCAAGAAGCCTCTCAATATTCTGAAGAAGAGCAAGAAGAATATTATGAGTTTTACATCGATGAATGGTATTCTTATAGAGTTACATATGCTCAGACGCACAGAAATTCATTATTTGTTACTATCTATTCTTTCCTAGAAAAAAGAATGTTTGACCGATGTAAGGTGCATGAAGATAATAGTACAAGCCCTATTATAATAAATGATTTAAAAGGCAAAGGTATTGATAAATACAGACTCTATCTAAATAAAATTGCTGGTATTAAAATTGATAACCAGCTTTGGGAGAAAGTAACAAGTTACCAAGACGTCAGAAATAAAATAATTCACAACAATGGCGAGTTAAGTAAAAGTGATACAACATTAAAAGATAAAATTGAAAAGCTGCCCGGATTTTACATCGATAATGATAAGATAAAGCTTGAATCCAACGCTTGTATTGAATTCCTTAATGTAGTGGAAAATCTTCTATTAGATATATTTAATTATAAAAGTTCACAATAAAAGCCAGTTTATTACTGGCTCTTCAATGTGTTTATCTCTTCAAATATCTGTTCAACTTTATTTTCACTATTTTGGTAATATAAAATATTCCCTGATTCTAATGCCAAAAATTCAATAACTTCAAGTACAGGATTCACTATTTCTTTTTCATAATCTCCCATAAATCCCATAGCCATTGGTATGAAATGCATAAATTGATTTCTATAGTCAATCATTTTAGATATCGCACTCTCTTGTTTGTCTGTGAGGATAAGAGTGTTACTTCTCTCAAATTCTTTATTCATATATTCTTTCATTTGAGTTCTTTCTAATATTGACCATATACCTTCCAATTGTCCATTTTCTCGTAAAGCAACCTTTTTTAAATCATCTTCAGTATAATCAATCCCCATATACTCATATTTTTCTTTTGTTATTTTATATACCGTTTCAATTTCATGTTTCTTCATTGATCTATTTAGAGACTTGTACACTGTTGCAGTAGGATCTGTTCCTTTTATAGCCAAAACACCAAAACCATACAATGCACCATGCAAACTTATCATCAACCATTTGAACCTATGGGGATGCTCTGTATCTTTAAGGTATATTAATGTTGTTTCCAAGTAATCTACTGCATTCTCTAATTCATCTATACGATAATAATTTGATTCATCCATAGATATCCACCAAACTTTTACTGAATTTATAACTTTCTTTTAATCTCATCGGGTAGCCTTACCTTAAGATCCATGTCTTTCATTCGTTCATTTCCTGAACTTTATTTTGTGCAATTTCAATCTTTAATTTGATTTTCTCCATTTGTAAAAGCTGAATTTCTTCATCTGTTTTTAAACTTTTATTTTTTATTTGACGGCAAACTCTTTTCAATCTTTTATCTATTATTGATTCTGCAATATTCCATGCGTTAATTTCGGCTTTAATATTATTGTTTTTTATCCTTAATAATAAATCATCTGTATTATCTGCAAAAGGATTTATTCTTAACTCATCAAAGCATTCTTTATTATCTTTATGTATTTTCTGTAAATCGTTATCTAAGGCATGACCTAATTCATGTAAAAATATTATCTGTGCATAATCTAAAAACGGAATCAAAAAACTCATCGACTCCTGTTTCAAAATTTCTACATTGATAAATATTTCACTTGTATCAATGTTATAATACATTGCATAATTATCTTTATCCGTCATGGAGATGTCAATATTTTTCATATCATACTTGCTTAAAATATCATCACACAAATTTAAAATTTCACTCATTATACCATCTCCTTCGCCTACTAATTTCGGCAAAGTCTTCCAAATTCCTGCAACTTTTATAACATTTTCCATGGTGGACTCGGCAGGATTCGAACCTGCAATAATTCAGTTATGAGCTGAAAGCCTTAACCATTTGACTACAAGTCCAAAAAGAAATAACTGACACGCTGTCAGTCTTAATAAACCATTAATTAGCTTCTTCATATTCTCTTAACCAATTATTTATTGTGCTTCTATGTACTCCATACATCCGTCCAATTTCAACTTTATTATAATCCTTTAATAAAGCTTCAATTTCTTCTTTACTCGGTCTATTCTTTTTATTCTCTACTCTATATTTATCATGACATTCATTATCACAAAACTTATCATTTGCAATCAAATAATCTTGACAATAAGCACACTCTTTTACTTGATAACCTTCTTCACCAGTTGCTTTCAATACATCATATAAATCATTCTTCCTAAAAAAGTTATGTAACTTTGTATGCTGACCATGTGACAAACAAAGTAAATTTTCAGGATTATTATTTAGATTATTTAAGTCTTGATGATGTACATGCTCATTATCCTTTATGTATCTACCTAATAACTTCTCCATTATATAAACATGTTCATATACATAACCGTCCTTAGAAGCTTTAGGATGATCTGGGCAATAAACAGTTACATAACCATTTCTCATAGACTTTCTCTTTTTCGATTTACTCATTGTTGCTCAACTCATTTATTTTGCAACTAATTGTACTATCACACATCAACCTATTTCTAAATGCATTATAATCACTTTCAGCAACATTACATTTTATTATTAGTGCATTTAACCGCCTATTACACTCATTCATTATATAATGATATTCATTCATTTTGCTTATAAATTCTTTTTGATTCATGGGTATCCACTCCTGATTATTTATTCTCTTCATCCTCAACTTCCTCTGCTGTACGCATTTCTTTAAACTCTTTTATATACTCTTGCATTTCATCCGTTGAAACGAACATTGTAAACATATTTTTGGACGCTGGGTTAATTGCCGTTGTCAAAGAATACACTCCTTTGTCCTTCAAAAATTTCGCTAATTTTGCATCGTAACAATAGAACACATCTTTCTTGGTAATCATATTTATCATTTCTCCTTTTACTCATATAATTTAAAAATCCAAATAAAAAAGCCACTCTTCTCAGAGTGACTTAAATGCCTATTTAAAACTCGATAGTTAAATTGTCCTGACAATCAGTACATTGTATTCTTACGCTTTTTAGTTCAGGCTCAACCTCCACAGTGTCCATTACAATATTGTTTAATAAATTTCTTACTTCATCTACTGATTTAGCATCTGTTAATGCCCTTTCTACACTTTCATCTTCATCATATCCAATCGAAGAAGTATCTATTTCTTCACCATATATGTACATATCGTTATCAATCAAACTTTTTAACATACTCGCTTTTTTATTGTCATCAGGTGCTAACTCAATATCCTTTTCACAGTTGGAACAATGCACTTTTACAGAAACCAAAACAATCATCTCCTTTTGTAGTATATATTGCATTGGTTAATTCTACAAAAAAAGATTATACCCTTCTTTTTTAGTTCAAATTATCTATTACTTTTTATTCATAAAATAAATTGTTAATAAATCAAAATGCACCCCTTACGGATGCTAATTACCTTCAGAATTAAACTTAATAACATTTACTAATTCAGCATTTTCTCCTAATTCCTTATTGTTTATGTGCTTTTTCAGTTCTTCAACATCACCACTTGTTCTTATTTTATAAACTCCATCTTCTTGAAATGTAAATAAACCAATATCACAAGTTCTACTAACCTGAGTAGAATTAGATGAGATTACATCAAAAATTTGAAGCATTTCATTTAAAGCCATAAACAAATCTGTTTCTCCGATAGTTAGATTAAACTTTTCTTTAATTTCTTCAACTCGTTGAATATTTGAAAGATAATCACCTGGATAAACAATGTCTATTTCTCCCTTTTCTAATACCCTTAAATTAATCCCAAAGTGTTTATTTGAGAGCATTCCTACTCTAAAGAAAACATCATTACCATCAGACCCTAACCATGAGGAAACAATGACACTTTCGTCTATTTCTTTTTTATATAATACATTATTTTCTTTTGCTTTATTTAATACATCCTTAAATAAATGAAGAATGTCATCAGTATTTTTTATATCAAATGCGCCAAGTTGATCTTTTATCTCTACTAAGAAATCAGATAAACCTGCACCACTCGACCAGCCCATCTCAGGTAAATTAATAAGCTTATTAAATCCGTCTTGATATCCACCCTCTTGATTGTGTCCGTAATTAATTCTATTATCAGATAAAATAACTGAGAAAGCGCTATTAACATAAGAAATAACTGTAGTCACTTTATTCACCCCTTTTACTCACTTATTTCGTTAAAAAGAGACTTTAATCCTGCTAATTCTTTACTATTATTTTCCACATTTTGAGAATAGTCATGTACTATACTATCTGCCTTCCCCAAATGCTCACCTACTTTTTCCTAACGTTACGTACGATACCGTCTTTATCAATTTCATATGTCAATCCATTATTCATAATTATCACCTGCTCATATTATTAGGTACTAATAAAAAATAATTATAAAAGGCATCCAGCATTGCCGGACACCTTGCTTATGTATTCTTCTAATTTTATCAATTCATTTTTATGTATATCCTTGACATACCAATTATTTTCAACACAAATCAATTGAACACTTTTATTAAAATTTTCCAAACTCATCATCCATTGCTTTTGTCATTCTCTCAAATTGCTTTAACCTCAGGAGACTTATAGAAAACAAAAACATATACATTAATAATCCTATTGCTGCTGCAACCCAATAACTAACACTTACACCGAGTAAGTTAATAATCCAAGCTATCCCACATGGAACAGCAATAAAAAAGACAAGTGACAACAACATGGTTACACCTGTCAGAATCTTTTCTCCTGTTGTTTTGTCGCCAAAAATCAAATTATACATATTCACTTCATCCTCTTTTCTTTTTATTCTTTATTTTGCATTATGTAATATTAAACACATCACTAACACTCTCGTTGCATAAATCTTCAAACAAACATCTAATACCCATTCTTCTATCATTTAATTTCTCATAAGCTAATACTCTTGCTCTTTGTTCACAATCTGCAATCACATAGCATTTTTCTTTTTCGTTCTTCATTTCATATAGATTCATCGGTTTCTTATGTATAGACTTTTCGCCAACTGGCTTCCAACATTCAGCAGCACAATCACATTCCCAATCACTTAGTTCATCCCAAAGAATAGTTAATTCACATTTAGTACAGTAAAAACTCATGAATCCCCTTCCTTTTCAATCTCATCAAGCAATATCATTACTTTTTCTATAGCTTCCTTCCTATCTAAACTAAAAACATCTTCAATTCTCATATCAAAACGTTCTGCAATAAGACTTGCTCCATGTAGAGCATCCATTTGTTTTATCCCTCCTAGTGATTCCATTTTTTTAATATTTGATTATCTTGTAGTGTTCTAGTTCTCTCCAATATTTTTCTGCCGTTTTCACCAATGTAATCAGGAACATTAATATCATTAAGCTCGATTTTATTTAGTTTTTCATAAATACTCATTTTATCTCTCATCCTGTTTTGAACGTATTTGTTCAGTATTGTCTCATCCACTTCCAGTTTACTTCTGACAAATTCAAAATGATCCAATAATGCTTCTTTAACTATTTCCAACTCACCAATGTCATCAAATTCATCAAGCATATCAATCAAACTGCCATCATTAATTGACTCCTCTTTCATTGCTTCTAAGCTTTCTAAAAGTTCATTCAACATTTTAGACATATTATTTATTCCCCTTTTCTTGTAGTAGTGTTT
The DNA here is from genome assembly GCF_009765375.1 of Alteribacillus sp. YIM 98480. Classification (GTDB taxonomy): domain Bacteria; phylum Bacillota; class Bacilli; order Bacillales; family Marinococcaceae; genus Alteribacillus. The sequence continues at coordinate 94,565 of NZ_VTOK01000002.1, read as the reverse complement.
TTATGTATTCTAAATCCTGTCTAATGTGATAATTGTCCTCTTCAATTTTGTCTAAGAAAGGCAATAACCCATTAAACATTTCCTTGTTCGCTCCACGTGAAGCTTGATACATTTTTGTTTGAAGCTCCTCTAATTCACTTTTACGTGCAACCTGATAAATCAATTCTTCAATTTCATTTTTTGTCAACTTACTCATCCTTTCAATTTCGTTTTGCTACACACGAACAGAGGAATGTCCAATTGGACACCCTCACTGACTCTCATGTGTTCTAGGAGGAATAAATAATGAAAACAAGTATCATTATATATTCGCATATCTATCCTTTTATTTATTGTCGGAGGATAAATGAGGCGACAGCATTACGCTACCGATACCGACAATATTTATTAATTATTAAATTGATTTCCTTTCTTTAATCCACTCATTGATATCAATACGCTCAGGCTTACCCTCTATATATTCTTTTAACTTTTCTATTTTACTCTCTTTCATATTGGCTTTATTTCTGAGAAACAGACTAATCATTGCATCAGAGCAGCCTACATGTTTAGCAGCTTCTCGATTTGTTATTTCTTTTCTTTTCATTTTTAATAACAAATCATACCGTTCATTCCTATTCATTTTCCTCACCTCATTTCACATTTTGTGATTTGACATCTATATCCATTAAAATTTTATTTATTAAAAAAATTGAATATAAAAAAAGAAGCAAGCATTATGCTTACTCCTCTGTCACTCCCGATCAGTGACACAGAATAAAAAGAAAAAAAGAAGAATAATAGAGAGGGAATGGCTAGTAACCTCTCTATATTGTAAATCTGGATAAAGTTCAAGTATTTAAAAAAAATGAACTGAAAGATGCAAATGAATTTACATCTCTTCCCTAATAACCATTCGTCTCACTACAAAAAAACAGCCTGAATACCTTGTTGCACAAGGCATCCAGACATTATCATAAGCTATCGTTACTTAACTACATTCAATTTATTGAATAAAATTCAATTATTTTAACGATTCTAAATCGGTTATTTTTTCTTCTTCCTATTTTTTCTTTCTAACCTTCTCTTTTCCCTCATCTTAGCACATTCGTCACAATATTTCTGTCGATTATTTTTCTTTTCAATTCTCTCCAAACAATCTTTACACTGTTTAGTGTTTTCTACATTGTTATTAAGATTGCCTAATATAATGTTACCAAAACAATCCCAGAGAATTGATTTATATTTTGCCTCTTCTGTATAGGCATACTTTACAAGCACATTAACAACACGTTTCTTTCTTTTTTCCTCATCTTCTCCCATTTTCAATTCTTCAGCCTTATTAAGCAATTGCTTTTTCATTTCTTGATGAATCCAGCTTAAATTTCGCTTTTCTCCATCCTCATCATACATCATTTTCTTCTTTTGCCTGCTGAGTTCTTTGTATTTATCAATTATTTTATAATCCTCTTCTTGAAATTTATATTGCTGATTGCTCATAAGCAATTTATAGTCAAACCACCCACCAGCATGTTTTTTAAATTGGATCTGCTTTTTCGCTTCAGAATTATCTATAATGTCCTCAAGCCTATTCACTACACTCTTATTTTTTGGTTGTACTCTCTTCTTATTTTTTGCAAATTTAAAGAAATAAGGCAACTTCTTACTCTTATATTCGTCAATAATTTCTTCTTTTTCTCCTTTTGGCTCTGGTAAAAAATTTGTTTTGGCAAAATCAATCATATAATTATTGTAGGCTGTTAACCATTTCACCGCAGAAATGTTAAGCTCCTCATCGTTCCATATCTTGCTTATGTTGTTTGAGATTTCGCCTATATTCCCCTGATAGGCTAACTCTATAGACTTTATAATGTTATCTTTATCAATTATTTGTGCATCTGCTTTTTCCATCTTATAGTACAATGGTACAATTTCATCTTTTTCTCCAATTCTTATGTTCCTCTCAGCAATATCTGTAAATAATTTATCCTGTATGACTGGGCTTGAATCTCCATCACAATCGAATTGCAGTAGTTTACTAATCGGATCATAAATGCTTGTATATATACCATTCGTAATAAACCATTTTTTCTTTTCTTCATCAATCACATTCTGCCTAGTCCCATGCTCTCTGTACAAATGTGGCGACCTAAGCATGTCAACAGTGCCATTTTCGTATAACTTACAGAACACTTCACCATTTTTAAGCAACCCTTCAGGCTTCTCTTTATGTAAAAATAATCTCTCGCAAAAAGCATACATATCAGGACAGATATATACGTGATTTCCTTTGATATTAAGTTTGCCAGCCTTAGCACCGTTTATCATTGCTTCCTTTTTGTCCTTAATCATTTGCTTACTATATGGATCATCAATAAGCTCAGGATAGATAGTAAGTGCTTGCTGATAATATGTTCTTTTTTCAATCTTTTCTTTTTCCGTCTCTTTCATATCGACGCCAAGAGCCTTCATCATATTATCTTTATCTTTTGCTATATTGGAAATCTCATCAATAGTAGGCTGTGCTAGTGCCTTTAACTCCTCATCAGATACATCAGTAAGTGTTTGTAAATATTGATATGATAGCTTTATTTCCTCTTCAGGCTTCGTTTCTTCATTTAATTTAGCAGCTTCACAATTATATTTTTTAAAGTTGTCCTTGTACTCTTGCCAATTCTTATAGTATTTCCACATCTTAAACTGAGACTTAGTAAAAATAATTTCAATTCCATTTTTTTCAATATCCCAAGTCTTATTGTATATATCTTTAACCTTCATACTTGCGCCTTCATGCTCATTTATCCAAGCTTTGAAATCAATCGGGATTAAAAGCCCTTTAAAAAATGGCATCCTGAACATAAAACTTTTCTTGCTCTTTTTAGAATTTCTCGGTAATATCATTCCTGCTCCATCAGTATGTTCAATTGGAATGTCCATTTTCTTTCTATTAATCTTATATGTATCTCTATTTATGTAATCAACCTCGGCATAAACATCAGTTTCTAAGTCATTAACCACAATAGCCCGGTCAATACTAAAGTTAGTCCATTTTTTACTAGCTGTAGCAGACAAAGCAAGATAAGCCAAGTATTTATTAATATTAACTCCATCTTTATCATTAATATCATAAGCAGATAAGCCGCAAGTAAGTTGATTCTTATGTTTTTCCCAAGCAACTTCTTTAATCCACATGCTCTTGCGTTGTCTCATCTGTCCAGCACTAGCCGTCAGGAATATGTAAAACTCACCTTGATATGTAAAGCCATTATTAATCATATTTTCTAGGATTTCAAAATGGTATGTCTTGACAACAATAATGTCAGTGCTAATTTTATTCACCTCAGCACCTATTGTACGTGTCAGAGTTGAATCAAAAAGAGAAATGATACTCTCACCATTATAACGTTGCTTCCCTTCTTTATCGTTAAAATACAGAGCATCAGGATTCAATTCTCTAGGAACTTCTTTGTCTATGTTTTCTTTAATACGTTGCTTCAGTAGTATTTCATCATCTTCAATTTTTTTCTTGGTTAATTTGATAAAATCCCTGAGTTCCTTTTTGGTATTCTTAAAAGTTTTTGTCTGCTGTAAGAGTATATAAATTTCTAATAAATCCTTGTTAACTTGGTAGTATGAATCACTTGAATACTGAACCTCTTCCTGTTTCTCATTGATCAGTTTATTTATTTTATCTTGAAACTTATTTTTATTATTTAGCTTTCGCAACTTTTTCAATTCTTTTGATTTAATACGATTATTTTTAAGTCTATCGCTGATTGCTTGTTCATCTTCAAATAAAAATGCATCCGTTGTGAGAGAAAATACATGTACCTGACTACTTAAATTATTCTTCTTTCCACTTCTTCTTTTTTCCCTTCCCATTATTAATTCCTCCATTTTGGTTAAAATTTAGATTATAAACGCTCACAGCTACTTTTGTTTGTGCTGTCATTGTCATTCGCTCCTTTTGTTTAAAAGATATCTTCTATTCTTTCTTTTTTTCTTTTTTTCTTAAATTTGTTTGGTTTAAAGTCTATTTTAGTAACGTTTGACTTCTTCTTGTTCTCTTTCTTTTTTTGAGCAAAAGTTTTCTCTTTGTCCTTGAATGGTTTAATCTGATAACTATTCTTTTCTTGTAGCTTCTGTTTTCTTTCTTTACTCTCTTTTTCTGTATACTCTCCAGTGTTCACATAAATCACGTTTCGATCAATTGCTTGTTGCAAATATTTTATGGCAGTCGGTTTAGAAACCTGTAAGATGCTTGCCCATCTGTTTAAATCACATTTAAACTCTTTATTAAACCTGCTCCACTTAGCAACAGCACAATATACATAGCAATCATACATATCATCAAATTTGTCAAAGTCGACTATGCTAAAACGATAAAATGAATTTTCATCTATTTTTTCAAAATCCACATCAATAAGTTCAGTGTTACTCTTCACATTTTTAAAATCTCCATCTATATAGTTTGTAATTACTTTTTTATGGATTAAGTTGTTAATAATTTTCTTGACTTTACTCTTTGCCTCTTTTGTTTGTTTTGCATATGGAGCGCTGTTTAACTGAGATAGTAAATCAATATTAAACTGGACTGACCCTCGCAAGTTGCTTAGAGAGTATATTAAACAATATGTATATAGCTCCTCTGGAGTCAAATGATACTCTGATCCATCATCTGTAAATGAATCGGGTAATTTTATGAATGAATCACTCGTCAAACATCTCACCTCCTTCATTAGGTAATTTCGTTTTGTGTTAATCTATCTATTGGTCTATCTATACTCTCTCTATTAAACAGTCAAAATAACATCCCCTTTAGACATGTAATTTGAAAACTTTTCAACCAATCTTCGTAAATTTTATAAAAACTTTTCCCTTTTGTCGTAATTTTTATTTTACCCACTTTAATTTCACCTCCTTTTGATTAATAATCGTGTCTGTATAATTAAATTTCCTGTTGTTATACAGACATTTTTTATTGACTTTTTGTTAATAAGCGACTAAAATAAGAATTGTAATAATATATTATGGAATACCTTTAACAATTTTTAAAAAAACTACTTATCTATCAATCTTACCATGGAACTCAAAATTCGTCAATAGATTTTGAGGGTTTTTCCATGGGATTTTTTAATTGTTATTTTCTATTACTTCTTATCAAAATATTCTTTTGTAGCTAAATCATTAAAACGTGACATTATTTCTTCATGTCGCTCTGTTAAAATTCCTGTTTGTTCGTAAACAATATGTTGTTTTGATTCAATGTTCTCAAGGCGTTTATTTATTCCTGACATTCCTTGTTTCATCCCTCGCTGCTCTGTGTCTATTTTTTCAAGTTTTTCAAGTATCAATTCTAAGATTTTTTCACTCATATCAACACCCCTCATTTAATAATAAATAATATTTATCCTTTTATTTATACTACTTCTTCATGTAATAGCTATTTTTATTTCCTTCGTTCTTTAACCATTTATAAAAATGATCTTCATGTACCATCAGTTTCCTCCCAACTTTCATTGTTGGAAGCTCTCGACTGTGCATAAATTCATACACCCTGTCTCTCCCAAGTCCAGTAATCTTTCTTACATCCTCAACAGTTAGTAAAACTTTATTTGGTTCACTCATGATAAAAGTCCCCCGATTTGCAGTTGTTTATATATAAAACCTTTATCTGGTTCATTTAATCCCTCATCTAATATTTCTTTTGCCATCTCCTGCAATTCATGAACTTTTCACCATGTTTTCTTTTCTTTTTTCCTTGTCATTTTTCATTCCTCCATTTTTAAAAATTTTCAATTAACCTTTTCACCTTATCCATTTTTTCTTCAAATTGATCAGGAAAAATCGTATATCCAGATAGTTTTGATTCCAGCTTATTGATTACTTCTTGTATCTCTATTTCACGTTCAGCAAACTCAATATTTGTTTTATAGTGTTTCACTCCCCTTTCATCAAGATTTCTATTATTTAACTGAAAATAATATAAAATAATATGTATTTCTAACTCATCTATTTTGCTTAGCGCCGGTCTTGTTAGTAAATATTTCTTATCTTTTGGTACTTGGAACAGTTCACACAGTTTATCTAAATGTTTTTGTGGAATATCCCTTGTACCCTTTATCCATGAATTAATCTGTGGTTGTTTAATACCTAAATACTCAGCTAATTCTCCTTTTTTTATTTTAAAAAGTGTGCAAAAGTAGTCTATTCCGTGTGATATACGACTCACCTCCTTTAATCTGTAATTCCATTATACATCTAGGTTAAATTTTAATCAACCTTTTTTAACCAATAAATTAAATTTTATTTATAAAAGTTTTTATTGTCATTGTATGGCTTTCTAAAACGTTTAACCCTCTAAATGACTAATACCCCTTGAAGCAATACAAAATATTTATTTGTGTAATTGGAGTTAGATTTAAAAGTACAGAATTGATTCTGTAATGGATTAATCATCAAGCCAACTTGTACGATCATTAAAATCAGAAAGGTCAAAATTATTTAGCCAGTCAAAATCAGGCACAGCTACATTTACAGATTGCTTACGTTGCTCGTATTGCTTTTGTGCATATTGGAGTTTGTGATATTCATCTGTGACTGTATTAATCACCTTTTCCATGTAATTGCTGCCATATTGGACACACTTATCCTTTAATTTAAATTTAAACAAATCAAATAACTTATCCTCGCTGACTATATTATTATTATCTTGTTTAAAAGACGGTTTCAAAGAAGGATTAATGTCACGACAACCCTCACGACAACCTTTCATTTTTCCCTTTATAACTGGATTTTTTAACACTGGAAGGATAATATAGGTATTGCTTGTCCTTCCTCCGTCTTTGTCTCTGGCAGTAGCGATTTTACTTATAATTCCTAAATCAACCATTTTAGCTGTATATCGTTGAATTGTTCTTGTACATACGCCAATTATTTTTGCCATAGTCTTATTGTTCATAAAGCTTACTCCCAACGTAGAAAGGCTGTACTCGCTCATACGCTGCAATAATTGCATAACCTTAACATTGTCTGTATTTTTTTTTAGGGTTTCCATATGATAACTCACAGACTCATTGAGCCATTCTAAATCTTTAATTGCAGATAATTGGTTCCGTTCTGATTGAAAAATTTGCATGACAAATAACCCTCACTCTCTGTTAATTTAAAAAATTTAAAATAATCACACAGAAAGCAGGGTTTCTATTGATAAAATCAAAAAAATAAAATACAATAGAAATACATAGGTGAAGTTGCTTTCTGTATGGAAGTGACAAAGGGCTGTTAGTGTTGGCGCACTTTCAGCCCCTTTTATTGCTTGACACTCAAATCGTGTTTTACCTTTTTTGTTACTTCGTGAATTTACTTACAACCTTATCCATTCTTCTGTCTCCTCCTCATAAATATTTTCTACTTCAACATTGTGATCATGGACAATTGGCTTGATTTTTGACTGATCCAACCTTTTTACAAGCAATTCTATTTCATCAATATCTAATTGATTTAGCAGCAATTGAGAAGCATACTGGGCTTGTACAATATCTGAAGCTGAAATTTTCAGGGATACTGGCACTGTTACTGTAGAAAATACCTCATAAGTTTTCATATTAATTCCTCCGATTTTTAAAAATATATAAGAACGTTTTTTCGCTTGTTTCATACTCCTATTATATGAATCGTTGCATCGCAGCCTTTAGATTGAGCGACATTATTATTTGTAACCATATTAGGAACTGCAATTAACAACAACACTGTAATAATAAGCAGAACGATCATCATTTCTATCATGGTGAATCCCTTTTTGTTCCAATAATTTTTTGTCATAAAGTAACTCTCCTCCTTATATTTTTTTACGGGCTACTACTTTTAGCAGGCTGATGATATCTTTTTCTTTTGTCTCCTCTAGTGCTATTATTCTTGTTTCCATATTTTTCACTTTTTCATGTAAAGTTTTCTGCCATTTATTTTCGATTAATTTCATGTTCACTCTCCTTAATGTTTACCTGATTTTAAATAGATGTCATCAACTGAAACATAGGTAAAAACACCGATAAAAACATTCCTAAAATAACGATGCCAATGAAACAAAACATCACTGGCTGCACTGCCATGACAATCTTTTTTACTTTTTCTTCAAGCAGTTGAAACACTTTCTCACTGTAGAAAAAAAGATCATCTCCAAGTTTTCCTGAAGCCTGCCCATGCTGAATAACATATTTCATTTCATCTCTGTACCATCCTGCCGCTTCTAAAGCTGCGTGAAGCTGGTGTCCTTCCTTTAATTGTTGTTTTAAGAATTTTCCTTCGGTCTGAAAAAAAGCAAAATGGTGCTGTTTTTCAAAAACAAGACATGCTTCATAAATAGAAAGACCTCCTTTGAGCATGCTGCTAAACTGCAGACAAAAATAGTAAGTAAGAAATAAACGAATAAATGATTCTAAAAAAGGAGCACGAGTCAGTATCTTAACTTGTTTATGAGCAGAGTAATGGCGAAAAACCTTTATATAATATAAAAAACATAATAGAAGGGTGGGAAAAATGAAAAGAAACATATACGGAGCATATTGAAATATGTGTAACATTGTTAAGGTTAATAAAGGGAATTCCATGTGAAGGGAATCAAATAATTGACTAAATTGTGGAAATAAAAAGTGGACCATGACGATAGATATTAGAATAAGCAGCCAGAGTAAAACAAGGGGATACCTCATAAATCTCCGGATATTGGTTAAAGCATTTAACCTTTTTAAATAAAGTTCACCGGCACCTTGCAAACCTTGCGAAAGAGAACCGCATTGTTCCGAAAAAAATACATATGCAGTAATATCAGATGGGAAAGTTCGTTGAGCAAGTACTTCATGAAACGGTGATCCTATTCTTAATTGTTCTCTCATGTCATAGATAATTTGTTTTATTTCTGCTGTTTGTTCCCAAGACAATAGCTCGAGAACTTGATCAAGATTATAACCTTGTTCTAGCAGTTCACCAGATTTTAATAAAAAATTTGCTGCAGCATGTTTACTCCATTTCTTTCTCATACATCGTAAAGGACCTCCTTATCTTTGTTTTATCAGAAAATAGACCAAGGGCAAGCCCTCTTTTCCATTGTTCTTCATGTGAGAAAGTCAAAATAGGGGAAGTTTTTTTAATTATAGCATTTTTGAGTTCTTTTTCTGCTAAAATATCAAACAGAGCAATTCGAGAAGACATACCATGCTTGCCGCAGTAAGGCGAACATTTATTGCTTTTACATAACGGACAATACCTTGCAATTAAAAATTGAGAAGTAATACATAATAATGTTTCTTGTAAATCAAACGGAGAAAAACCAAAATCAATTAATCTTTTTATAGCTCCATACGGGGAACTAGCGTGCATCGTTGTAAATACTAAATGTCCAGTATACGCTGCACGTATCGCATGGTAAGCGGTGTCTTGGCCTCTTATTTCTCCAACCATAAGTGCATCAGGATCATGACGCAGCGAAGCTTTTAACATTTCCGTATACGTTAAACCTGCTTTTTCATTAATTTCTGTTTGAATAACATTTTCATTTCTAATTTCTACAGGATCTTCTATGCTGATGACACGTAAATCATCTCCTTGTATTAAGGCATTCATGAATGCATAAAGAGTGGTTGTTTTTCCAGAGCCTGTTGGCCCGGTTAGAATAATCATGCCGTTTCTATAAGTAAGCAAACGATAAAAAAAGGAAGTCACAGCCGGAGAGTTAGATAAAGAAGATAGAGGAAAAAAATTATTTTGAGGAAGCAATCGAATAGACAAACTTTCACGAAAGTATGCAGGGATTGTGGAAAAACGAAGGTTTACCGGAGGAGAAGTATTCTTTAACATAAAAGATCCGTTTTGAGGACGTCTTTGTTCACCGATGTCCATCCCTGCCCTAAACTTAAAGTGGGCAATTAAACGTTCCGCGTCTCTTTTCTTCAAAGACTGCATGTGATGAAGTTTCCCTTGAAGCCGGAAAAGTAATGAAGTGCTGCGCTCATTAGGATGCAGATGAATATCTGTAGCATCTAATGACAAAGCACGCTCAATTAACTTTCTGCTTTCCCATTCAATATTCGTCAATAAATCACCATCCTTTCTAATTATCAAATATACAATTCTCTGTAATAACTAAAACTCCTGCAAAAATATAAAATTTTTTTGTGAATTAGAAAAACTGGCTTACCGTCGAGCCCGTATGGCGAAAGTCGTGGTTTCACTTATACTTTTTTCCTTTAACAAAATTAAAGTATAAAAATATTTATAGCGTCTATACTATAAACTGTCGATGGGATGTAGCCAAGTGGTAAGGCAACGGATTTTGATTCCGTGATGCGCAGGTTCGAACCCTGCCATCCCAGCCATTCATCAACCATGCGCTGAACAAACTTATAACAGCATATTTTCAATTAGAAAAAACCGATGCCGCAAGTCCTTACTTTAACACTTTAAAATTTAAACTTTTTTAAGGAAAATACAGGGAGCCAAAAATGGCTCCCTTTTGATTTAACTCAACTTATTTTCCACTGAGCTGACTTTCCCTTTCATACTTTCTTGTGTACCATCCCTGCGGTCGTCTAGCCTAATATTTGTTGCCACTCGTTTTGCACCCCGATTAAACGGTATTTCATGAAGTTCTTGCACAATAGGGAATAGATCATTCAGATCACCTTCTATGATAGTACTCATCGAGGTTAGGTGATAGTCTATTTTATCCGAATGCCGATCTAAAACTTTTTGAACTTCTGCCACATCTTCACTCATACTTGTTGTTTCCGTGCCCACCGGAACTATTGTCAAATCAATGATTGCCATTTTTTTCTCCTCCTTTTTCATTTTAGACTTTTCCACTAACAGATGCGAATATTCCTTTTCAGCCAAAGCTCTGTATGCCTCTACGGCAGTTAACAAATGAATTCTTTCTGGATGAGAACAAGAGATATGGCGCTGCACGGCGTATGATAGATAAAGTAAAGGTTTTCTGAAAACAGCCATCTTTTTTTGCTGGATGATACGGTGAAAAATTGGCACGAACAGAACAGCGCTATAAGATACTATAGCTATGGCTTGTTCAAACGGATACCATAACCAAGCAGCAGGCGTAAAAAATAATACTGTTAAAAAATACATGACTACTATATTTGTTGAGCAGTAACGGTTTGTGATGGCTGCCTTTTTTATTCGAAAAATGTTTCTTCTTTTTTTTACCCCTTTAAAACTAAATACCTTATGCTCAGCACCATGAAACTTCTTTAATTGTTTTGGAAAAATAAAATGGGTACCAAAAACAAAATAAATAAACGTATAAAAAGGAAGTACCGGTATATCTGGACCTAATAAATGAAATAGAGGTGAAGCAAACGCAACAGCAGCCCATACATAAAATAATAATTTATACCAGCGAGGCATCGTATTAAAAACGTGGCATGCTATCTTCAACATAGATATGCTGCTTAATGGAAGTACCTCAGAAACTGGCTTATTATTCTTTACGCTGGCCCATCCGATATATTTTTCACCGAAAAACAGGACGCCGTTTTGATAAGAGAGACCTTTCATCAGCCGTTCGAACTGCCTTTCTCTTCTAAATCAACAAATCGTTCTGACACCCAGAAAAATGATTCATCTTTGTCTCCTTTACCCGCAAACTCCCGGTCAAAAAACCTCGCATCTTTTGATTGAAGACCTCCGTGGTCCTCCCAAGTATGCAAGTAACTAATAACTGCGCGCACAGGGGGGTTAGAGGCAGAAGTTGTTTCTACTCGTAATGAGCCTTTATCTCCCAAAGTTTTATTTTCTTCTATCTCATTAGGAAATGAAAATATGATTCCATTTTTTGTTTCCTCACCATCTTCTGTTATTTCTTCCTCTTCAAGCTTTAACGTCAATTGATAATCATCCAATAATTCAGCTGGTAAAGCCTCTCCCTCTTCATCTATGAAAGTTACCCCAATATAATCTTCACCCGCCATTCCATCGCTTGGAGTAACACTCCAATTCCAAGTTGCTTCTAAGACCGAACTGTCTTCTGTCTGCAAAAGGGTTGTTTCCCAGTTTATTTTTTCATCCAGTTCCTCGTTATTTACCACTTCCGTTTGATTTATGTAATAACTTCCTCCGGCAAACAGAAATATCATCAACAGAACCGGCAAAATAACAACCAGCTTATTCCCATTAAACACGTTAACCATCCTTTCTCATGCTTTTCCATACAATCGTTTTTCTTTAGATAAACTAATGTTTTATCACCAATGAGTTCAGCTGGTGTGTAAAAAATAAAATGGAAAATTTTAGTTAATCCCAGCAATCAAAGAAAGATAGGTGGAAAAGAATCATTTATAGGTTTAGATTTTTTATTGAAAAATAAAGCAGCTTTGTACTTCACTTATAAATTATATATTATGCAAAAAACAGCCTGGTTCCTTCAACCAGGCATTAATTTATGATCGAAACAAAAAATCTGCTCCAGCTATTCCCGGGTTTGTCATTTCTTTTGTATCCAAAATTTCATCGAGCTCTTCTTTGCTTAATATATCCCTTTCAAGGCAAATCTCTCTCACACTTCTCCCTGTTTCTATTGCTTCCTTTGCAATTCTTGATGCGGTTTCATATCCAACATGTGGATTAATAGCTGTGATAATACCAACACTATGTTCTACCATTTCCTTGCAATGGTCCACATTTGCGCTTATTCCCACAATTGCATGCTCTCTAAAAACTTGCAAACCATTGTGCAGGACCGATAAAGATTGCAGGAGATTAAAAACTAACACTGGTTCCATTACATTCAGCTCAAGCTGACCTGCTTCTGAAGCCATACTTATCGTGTGATCGTTACCGATAACTTGAAAAGAAATTTGATTTATTACTTCACACATTACTGGATTTACTTTACCAGGCATAATTGAGGAACCTGGCTGTCTTGGGGGAAGGTTAATTTCATTCAGGCCGGTGCGAGGTCCTGAACTCATTAAACGTAAATCATTGGCTATTTTTGACAGATTTATAGCATGTACTTTTAAAGCTGCAGACAATTCTGTATATGCATCTGTATTTTGTGTAGCATCTACTAAATTTTCGGCACTGTATAAGGGAAAGCCTGTTATATCAGCTAAATATTTTGCTACCTTTTCAATATATTCAGGTTTCGCATTTAGGCCTGTTCCAACAGCGGTAGCACCCATATTTATTTCATATAAATGATTTACTGAGCCTTTAATTCTTGCTAAGTCCCTAGTTAAAACCCGCCGGTAAGCTCCAAATTCCTGTCCGAGCCTGATTGGTACGGCATCTTGTAAATGAGTACGACCCATTTTTATAACTTTATCAAACTCCGCTTCTTTATCTTTTAATGTAGAAATAATCTGTTCTAAAGATTTCATTAGTACTTTTGCTAGTCGAAGTGCAGCAATATGAATTGCAGTAGGAAAAGAATCATTGGTCGATTGTGCCATGTTCACATGAGTGTTTGGACTAACTGTTAAATAATGACCTTTGGTTCCACCTAATATTTCAATTGCTCGGTTTGCAATTACTTCATTGGCATTCATATTAAACGATGTACCTGCGCCGCCTTGAATCGCATCCACAATAAATTGGTCATTAAAAGCTCCTTCAATCACCTCATCTGCGGCTTGTATAATTGCTGCTGCAATATTTTTATTTAACACACCTACTTCTCTATTTGCTATTGCTGCTGCTTTTTTTACATATCCGAAAGCTTTTATCAATTCCGGATGAGGGGGATAACCGGTAATAGGAAAATTTTCTTTTGCACGTATTGTTTGTATACCGTAATAAGCATCAATAGGTACCATTTTTTCACCCAAAAAATCTCTTTCTGTTCGAAATTCACTCATGTCATCTTCTCCTTCACAACAATTATTTCAGCTTTTCTCCAAATAGCGATCCCATTAAAGCTACAGCCGCTTCAGCTGTTTTATTTTTTTCATCTAGTATAGGATTGACTTCTACAAATTCTGCTGAAGTAATCATTTTTGCTTCCGCAAGCATCTCCATGGCTAAATGACTTTCTCTATAAGTTAGACCGCCTAACACCGGCGTTCCTACTCCTGGGGCATCATGGGGATCAAGACTATCAAGATCAAGACTTAAATGGACGCCATCACACCTATGCTTTAGGTAATTAATAGATTGATGCATGACTTCCGACATTCCTAAACGATCTATCTCATGCATTGTATAGACATTCAAACCGGATTGCCGAATATAATCTTTTTCTCCTTTATCAAGTTCTCTTGCTCCTATAATAATTACGTTTTCCGGTTTAATTTTTGGAAAATCCCCATTTATTTTCGTTAAAGTAGGATGACCTAAACCAAGAGAGACAGCAAGAGGCATTCCGTGAATATTACCTGAAGGAGAGGTATCAGCAGTATTCAAATCACCATGAGCATCATACCAAATCGCTCCAAGGTTATCAAAATAACCTGACATTCCAGCAATAGTGCCGATAGCAATACTATGATCGCCGCCCAGGATAAGCGGAAAACGGCCTTCTTTATTAATGGAAGAGACTGTACTTGCTAACGATTTATTTGTTTCTGTTACAGGTTCTAAGTTGCTTAAATTGTGTATGTTTTCGTTTCCGAGTGTTTCTTTTTTAACTTGTATGTCACCCTTGTCTTCTATATTGTATCCTAACGTGCGGATTCTCTCTAAAACTCCTGCATAACGGATAGCGCTTGGTCCCATATCTACCCCTCGCCTGTTTTGACCAAGGTCCATCGGCACACCTATCATCGTTACGTTTCGGTTCATATGTATGGCTCCCCTTCCATTAAAAAGTTTGTTTCTATATTTTATGACACTGAATAGGCAAGTTGATGATTTTTTGATTATGTCTTCTCTGTTACCACGATGAGAAAAAATCGTATACTCTGTACCAACAAACGTTTTTTTCCTATTAATATAAAACAAGACTGCCTTTATAAGACAGCCGTTTTTATAGTTCTAATCTTTTAAATACTTTTTTGCAAGCCATGCCGCGCCCATTACACCGGCATCATTTCCTAATTCAGCAAGGACAAATTCAGAATCCAACTTCACCCTATCTAATGCAAATTTTTCGTAATGATTCCTTAATGGAAAAAGCAATTGTTCTCCGGCAGCCGACACGCCTCCCCCTATTACAATTCTTTGAGGGTTTAATACATTAGCTATGTTTGCAGCCGCTAATCCTAGGTAATACATTGCTTTTTCGATAACAGTATCAGCCGTTTGATCGCCTAGAGCTGCAGCTTCAAAAATGTTTTTGGTCGTCAATTGTATTCCTTCTTGCTTTTGTTTATATAGAGAAGATTCCTTATTTTTTTCAGCTTCCATATTAGCTATACGTACGATCCCTGTAGCAGACGATACTGTTTCAAGACATCCAGTTTTTCCACAATTGCAGGGTGCTCCTCCTTCAGGAACGACGGTCACATGTCCTATTTCTCCTCCCATGCCTCCAACTCCATGAAGAATATCTCCTTTTACAATGATTCCACCGCCGACACCTGTGCCAATAGTGAACAAAATCACATCATCTGCACCCGTTCCCGCGCCTTGCCAGTACTCACCTGCAGCAGCCAAATTTGCATCATTATCTACAGCGACTGGCATATCAAGACATTCGGAAAGAATACGTACAATCGGATAGTCTTTCCAGCCAATATTTACCGCAAAATCTACCATTCCTTTTTCCATATTAATAAAACCTGGTACGCCAATACCAGCACCTATAAATTGATTCTTATTCAACTTCAGTTTTGATAAGTGTTCATCAACAGAGGAAGATATGTCTTTAAGAACGTTGGCTCCGTTGTTTGCTTTGTCTGTCGGTATATTCCATTTTTCAAGCAAATTACCTTCTACAGATAACACTGCTATCTTAACGGAAGTTCCGCCTACATCGATCCCTAGTACGTATTGTGCTTCCATATGTAAAGTACAGCTCCTTTGTTGATTCTCATTTATTATCAGATAGTGCAGATTTTTCCCGCCGTAAAATCAACATAGCTTTTTGATACATTTCTTGACTCAATACACCCATTTGATGAGCTTCTCTCATTTCTGCTTCCATTAATTCAAGATCCGCTTGCCGGTCTTTTGTATATACGATTGTTCTAAACTGCATAAGCCATTTTCTAATGTCCGATATTGAATTCATTTCATTATACATAACTTTATTATAGCAACAGAAGTATTGAAAATAAAAGCAAAATGATAAAAGGGATAAAGGATGCAATTTGTTTTTCTTTCAATTTTATCTGTACTATACCTTGACAGATATTTCCTGCTACATAAAAAATAATAAACAATATTATTAGTCCTGTGAACATATACCAAGACCCAAACCAATGCCCAGCATGCCACCCAACAAATAAATAAAACACGGAAACCGCGAGCCATAATTGTTTGCTTTGTGAATGAAAGTAACCTTGGAAAGGAAGAAACGAAAATACTGCTGCTGCTCCTACAATTATCACTAATAAAAACCGGACAACATCAACCGTCCAATGGAGTTCTTCCAGATAAATGATATGATAGCTTGATAAAAGGAAACCAAGATAAGCAAAAGAAGCAAACAATAAAATAAAAAGAACAGATAACATAGTTTGTTTATTTCTTGTATAGACAGAAGCCGCTCCCACAGTCATAGCTGCTAGTATAATTTCCATCATAGATGCAAACATGATTTCCTCCTCATGTTGAGATGATTAATATACTCTATGTTCGTCCAGCAAAATCATAACCTGCAAACTTATGTAAACATTTCACACCCTACAGAGCCTTGTTTATTTCTAAGAACCCGCAGACATTCAAACGTCCAGTACGTTCAGTCTTATTTACATAAAAAAACTGTCTTTTCCTGATTTATTAAATGGAAAAGACAGTTTCCTCGTTTATTTATCTTCATCAATAAGTTGAAATGCGTCAGGCCTTCTATTTTTTAATGGAATCGGCCTTCTTTTTAAAATATCACCAAGCGCGTGAAAAGAAAAAGGGATAAACGGCCATAGATATGGGACTCCTGCTGGTCTTAGCACTACCAATAATAATATCCATACTGTTACACTCGCTATAAAACCAGTGACTCCAAACCAAGCTGCTATCAATAAAAATATTAAACGACACAACCTATTCGCTAAACTCAATTCGTAGCTTGGAGTAGCATAAGAACCAATAGCTGCTACTGCAAGATAAAGTACTACTTCTGATGAAAACAAACCCACTTCAATGGCTATTTCTCCTATTAAAATAGCAGCCACCAGACCAAGTGCTGTTGCTAAAGCGGAAGGCGTATGAATTGCTGCCATTCGTAACATTTCTATTCCTAGTTCTGCAATTAAGAATTGAGTTAAAAGCGGTACCTTCCCTGTTTCTTCTGCTCCAATATAACTCATATATGCCGGCGGGTCGAGTGCCTCGGTAGCAAACAAAAACCACAATGGAAGCAAGAATAAAGATGCAAATACAGCAAAATGTCTTGTTAACCGATGCATTGTTCCTATTACTGGTTTTTGTCTATATTCTTCTGCATGTTGTAAATGGTGCCAAAAGGTACACGGAGTAATAATAACAGCTGGTGATCCATCTACAAATATTAATACATGGCCTTCTAACAAATGGGCTGCAGCTGTATCAGGTCTTTCTGTATATCTTACGAGAGGGTATGGATTCAAATACTGTCCATACAAATATTCTTCAATTGTTTTGTCTGCCATTGGCAAACCGTCAATTTTTATTTTTTCTATACGTTCTTTAATGGTTTCCACCATATCTTTATTTGCTATGTCTTCAATATAGCCAATACATAGATCAGTCAAAGAGCGCTTGCCAACAGATAGATATTCCATCCGCAAACCACGATCTCTTATTCTTCTTCTTGCTAGTGCTGTATTAAATACTATCGTTTCAACAAAACCGTCTTTCGCTCCTCTAACGACTTGCTCTGTTTGCGGCTCTTCGAGACTTCGAACAGGATATTCTCTGACATCGATAAGAATGACCTGCTCTTCACCATCAACAACAAGTGCTGCTGGTCCAGAGAGAACCTGGTCTACTGTTTCATTTAAATTATCACTTGTTTCTAATTCCACATACGGTATTCTTGATGTGATAAGTAACTTTAACGTATCGGCGCGGTATTGAGAATACTTTAAGTGAGCAAGCTCGCGCTGAATCTGTGTCATCGCTGAATCTTTTACAAAACCGTCCACCATATAAAAGAGCATCTTCCTGCCGTTATATTCAACAGGAAGTTCAATAATATCAAAATTTTTATCAATAGCCAGTTCCTCGGAAAGATACTTTTGATTTTCTTCCAATTTTTTACTAACTGGTACACCATTTTTGTCCATTAAATCCACCCCTCTTTCCCATTTTCTCCGCAATTAAAAAAAAAATGCAGACAAAAGTTTATGAATGATGGATGTCATGAATTTTTTTCCTATACATACCCATGAAAATAGACAAAAAGGACAGGGGTTCTTTCTATGACAAAATTATTTTATATAGCATTATCCCTTATTTATTTATTTTTTATTGTTTTTAATCATACTTCATTAGCCACGCATGAACGTAATAAAGAATCTGAATTATCTTTTCAGCACCCAGACAATTTTTTTTCTGATTCGACTAGTACCGTTGAAATCCTTCATATCAGTGATGATGACGAATACCTTTTAGAATGGACAGGATCTTCCGAAACTTATAATGAGGTTTCATTTCAACAAGGCTTTACCTTGCTGTTTGAGGATGGATATTTAAAAGATACATCCTCTGCATGGTCGGAGCATCAAAACGATTTAAATATTACAAAACAAACGAAAGCTGAAGAAAGCAGCCGTTATCATTTATTAACTTTTCATTATGCCGAAGAAGATTCTGAATTTTCCTTTGTTTGGAGTGA
This sequence comes from Alteribacillus sp. YIM 98480, assembly GCF_009765375.1. Classification (GTDB taxonomy): domain Bacteria; phylum Bacillota; class Bacilli; order Bacillales; family Marinococcaceae; genus Alteribacillus. The sequence goes on along the minus strand of NZ_VTOK01000002.1, from coordinate 75,661 downwards.
AGATAAATTATATGTTTTGGACACACCTATGACCGACATGCATTCTTTTAAAGATCCCAGATCAAAAGAAGACGAAAAGGCTAAAAATATTTTGGACGCTGTAATCGAACAACAACAAGATCACATTGAAAGGATTATTCGCGAAGAAGCAAATCTTCCTCATGATACGCTGCTTTTCCCATTAGAAGACTTAAATAAATGGAAGATGATTACCGATCCTGCTTCAAATAATCACCTTCCACTAGAACAATTAGAAGAAATGTGGGGGGGGATTTACAAAAAGTTATTAGAAGGAAACCGCAAATACCGATCGGAAAATAAAAGAGGAATGCCGTTTATTAGCTGGGATGAAAAACAAAGAAAATTATCTTTATTTATTCATTATAGTCATTTTTAGGAAATAACTGTATTTAATGAGTTTACTCTTTTTCATTTAATAATTCTTCAACTTTTTCAAAGTTCAGCTTTTCATCATTTTCCGATTCATTTGTTTCTTTAGCACGAGCCAAAGCAAGTTCTGCTTTTTCATATTCATTTAATTCTATATAAACTAATGAAAGATTATAATAGGCTTGTGGAAATTCATTCTCAAGTTCTGCAGCCTTCTCAAAGTATTGAGCGGAAGTTTCATAATCTTCTTTTTGAACTGACACATTTCCCATTAAAAAATAGGCCTGAGCATTGTCTTTATTTTCTAAGAGTGACTTCAAAATATATTCCGCCTCTTCAACGTTGTCCCTTTCCAAATGTTCTTGGGCAATTTGTAAGTCAAGCAGAGGAGATTCTGCTTTGCTCTCATTTGCATGCCCATACCAAAACAGTGTGCCGCTTAATACAGCCGTCAAGAAAAAAATAAAAATTTGTCTAAATTTCCAACCATGTTTTGGAAGATGTACAAAGGCTGACGCTAAAAATCCACCTATTAAACCGCCAATATGTGCGCCATTATCAACAGCTGGAACGATAAATCCAAAGGAAAGGTTTATAGCTAATATAATTAAAACGTTCATTCCCATAGTACGAAAAAATAATTTTTGATGAATGAACCCAAAATATAATAATGCCCCAAAACAGCCAAAAATTGCACCTGAAGCACCAGCAGAGATTTGTTCATTGAACGCAAAACTTGCTAGAGAACCAAATAAACCTGCGATAAAATAAATAATAACAAACCGAACAGTGCCATACATCCTTTCTACAGCCCCACCTAAATAAAACAATGCCAACGAATTCATAAATAAATGAAAAAAACCGATATGAAGAAACATGGCAGAGAAAAATCTCCACCACTCTCCTTCTATAATCGCTGGATTATATTTTGCACCAAAATCAATTAAAGTGAGTATATCGGTACTGCCGCCTGCCTGCTCTACTGCAAAAAATACGAGTAAAATAGAAACGAGCAATAAATAAGTAAACCTAGGTTTTCCAAAAAGCAATAAATTTTTATCTTTCTTTTCTAGTTTTTCTTGTTTTCTAAAAACCTCTTTTTTAAAATACCGGGCATAATACTGATGTTCTTCCTCCATTAAATCACGGGAGTCTTCCCAATGCTGTTCAAAACCCATGGTTTTTAAAACATCTCCGGGTTGATCAACGGTAGATTGAGCAGAATCTGATGCTATAAAAAAAGACTTCATGTCCTTTTCGTTTTCCCAATGCTGGGTCAATCTGCTGTTTAGGTCCACTGGAGGATACGTTGAAACGTATATATTAAAAAATGTTAATTTTCTAGCTGGTATTATTTTTTTTACTTTATTTAACATACGTTTTGCTTTTTCTTTATCTATTTCTAAATCTTTCATCCAGTCATATTCGACTTTCACGATACGTATCGCAGCTTTTTTGCCATTTTGTTCTTTTTCTATCCACACCTGCTTATTATCAGGACTAATATCAATAATGCGTAAATCTTCTTTTATGACTAAATGATATATAAATTTCCAAAAAAGGTGGTTTGGCTTCACACACTGTCATCCTTTCAAATGGAGCGACCGGTAGAGAAATTGAGCAGTTTCAGCAAGAGAAAAATGTTCAGCAAATGGAGGACACCCTCGAGTTCTCTTTTCATTGCGTGTATTTAAAAATATTGCGTCCCAATTAGCAGCGATTGCTCCTTGCACATCAAGCTTCCACGAATCACCTATAAACAAAGCTTTATTCTCCTCACCATTTATTTTCTTTAAGGCAAGGTCAAAAATTTCCTTTTCGGGTTTTTCTGCACCTGCATCTTCAGAAACAATGAGGTGTTCAAACGGAATATACTTATTTATATCTAACTGAACTACTTTACGTTCTTGCGTTTCCCGTTTTCCATTCGTTATAATACCCAAATTTATTTTTGCATCTTTTAAAGTATTCAGTAGTTCATGAAGCCCTTTATAGGGGACACTATAACCAACCACCACTTCTTCGTATTGGTCGTGAAAATTTTTTGCACTATTTGGTTCAACCGGCAGTCCGAATGTTTCCATCGTTTTTTCATATCGAACTTTTCTATATGCGTCATGGGACAATTTATTGTTTTCAAAATTCTCCCAATAATAATCGCAATTATATTTAAATGTACGAAACCAGTCTTTGATATTAATGGACGGCAAATCGTCATATTTTTGATTCAATTCTTTTAACGTCTCTTCAAACGTATGCATGATAGCATGTTCAAATGCTTCTTCGTGACTGAATAATGTATTATCTAAGTCAAAACATATTGTATTCCACAGCATATTACAACTCCCCCATCTCCATATTATAGCAATGCATCTTCTCCGCATCGAATAATTTACTTTTTGATGACGCAATTAAAAAGGAAAAAAGGTCCCCTGTCTTTTTATTAGACGGCGACCTTTTATCCAAACATATTTTATTGTGTAGAAAATGGGGTGAGCATATACTTCCGTACTAAAGGGATACGTAAAGCAATAGTCACTGCCACACGCCGCAAAGGACGGTTTAACAGAAAGAAATGAAGAAAACGTCCTCTGAATTGCATAATGAGAAAAACTATAACAAATACCATAATAATCATTTTCCAGTTTCTAAACATGACTCGCCCTCTTTTTACCTGTATATTTTGCAGATTTGCTGCGATTTATACAGATAAACCAAAGTCTTTTTTGATTTGTTGCTATGCCTTTCAAACCAACTGTCTCTTCTTGTTAAACGATGATAAAACTTCATCCCTAACGAATAATTCCCGTTTCTGTAATCAATGCAGTTAAAGGTATGTCATGACACTCACTAGGAACGTAATCAAATAATTGGAAGTCTAGCACTAAAGAACACGTGGTAACGTTCAAACTTTCTAAAAAACGATCATAATAGCCCCCGCCAAAACCAATTCGGAATTTTTGTTTATCAAAAGCTAGCCCTGGTACAATAATTAAATCGAAACTTGTTTTAGTTATGAGTCGTGTTACCGATGGATCAGGCTCTAAAATACCGGCAAAATCTTCTCGCGTATCATTAAAAGAGTCTATTACATAAAAATCTAATGCTCGATGTTTAGGATTTACTTTTGGAACTGCCATAGTTTTACCTTGTTCCCAGCCCTTTTCGATTATTGGTATTGTCTCTACCTCATTATTGGTAGCCATCGTTATAGCGACCCTGGATGCCTTTTTCCATATGCTCCAATGAAATAAGTGATCATACACTTTATTACTTTTAGTATTTATTAGATGAACCGGTAATTCTTCAAATTGATTTCTAATATGTAAGCGAAAATCTCTTTTTTGATTCATCATGTTACTCCTTGCTATACAATTTTACATGTATTAGAAAAACTACGATTTTCTCATCAAGTTTAAGGTGAAAAATCGTAGTTTGTTTGATATTATTAAAACTTAATTTCTAACAGTGTTAGAAAAACTCGGCCTAGCATCAAGTCCAAATTGTGAAAGCCTTCATCTTTTTATACTTTAATTCCTTAAGCAAAGTTAAATATAAAAAAAGCAGAGGAGCATTCCCTCCACCTGCTTATTTTGTTTCGCGATGCACAGTGTATTTGTTCAATCGCGGACTAAATTTTCTTAGTTCAATGCGTTCTGGGTTTTTACGTTTGTTTTTAGACGTAATATAATTACGGTCGCCTGACTCTGTGCAAGCTAACGTTACTTGTACACGCATGACGCATTCCCTCCCCGTTTTTCATCTTCTTTCATACTTATCAATAATAGCAAATACACGTCTAGCTATCAAGTTATAATTGCAAAACCACCTTCATTTAACAAAAAACCATTCTCCTTTTATGTAGAAGCATGTATAATATTCTTAGAAAAACTTGGGATTTTACAATCGGAGGAATATTATGGAATGGTTAATTATTATATTACTCTTAGTAAGTGTTTTGCTATTTAGTTGTTCTTTTTTATTAAAAAACAAAGATCAAACAAAAGATGAATTAGAGCAATTGTCGCTAAACATAATGGGTGAAGTGTACCACATAAAAAAAAGACTCCAATTGTTAGAAGAAGAATTACTTACAACGGTTAAGCCTACCCCTCCTGTGAGCCGTTCAAAAACAAACAAAGAGCTGGTAAATGAAGCTTATAACTATTTTCAGCAAAACATGAGCGTTCATGAAATTGCTGCGGCTATGCAATTAAAAGAAGATGAAGTCAAGTACTTGCTAGCCAGTCTGCAATAAGGAGGTTAAAAAATGAATAGAAAAGGGGTTCAAATTTTTGCTGCTGGCTGGTTTTTTGCTGCATGTATTGTTTGTATTTATTATTTTATTTTCACCTCTCATCCTTTAGTAGGTCCTGAAAATACTTCTTATCAAGACGTTGAAAACGATTCTATTGAGCAGCTCGATGAACAAGAAATCATTTCATATCTAGAAGCAGAAGGATTTACTGTTTTACACAATAAGGAAGCAGAAAAACTAGATCAAAACAAAGAATCACAACAAAAAGAAGCCTCAAATGATTTTCCTACTCATGCTGTCTTACATATAGAAGAAGGAATGAATAGTAATGATGCTGTGTCATTGCTTAATCGGTTAAATATAATCGAAAACATGGATGCTTTTAAAGAGGAGCTGCAAAATAGTGAAGCCGCTACCAAAATTCGAGCCGGTTTTTATGAAGTGAATAGTGACATGACGGAAAAGGAAATTATTACGAAGATAACAAAATAACAACATACTAGGAAAAGCGCAAGCGCCCTGGTCAGCCGCGACAGGTTCTGGAGCTTTCGCGCAGGGTCGCCTGCGGCCCGGAGTCGAAAGGGAAGGCATCAGACGTTCAGCTCATTTTAATGAACTTCTACTAAGATCGCACACGTCGACGCATAGGATGTGCTAATGTCGCCAATGCCACAGGACGTGGCGTTTTTGGCGACGAGTGTGCAACGTAGAAGTCACTACATCGTGTGGAAGTACGTCCTGTGCCAACGCTGAACTGGCTTGCACAGGAGGTGTGGACTTTTGCGTTGCGACAGGACGTCGCGGTTTTAGCAAAAGTTCCTCTTTCTCGTGTGCGCCTGAGCGGCTGGGCGCTGAAGCTAGACATGTAAAACGCCAAATATTTATACTTTATTACCTTTTAGAATAACTCAGCTTGCCGCCGAGTCCTTATGGCGAATGTCGTAGTTTTGCTTATCCTTTAATCCTTTAACAAAGTTAAACATTTTCTAAAATATAAAAAAGGCTGATGACAGCGTAAAAACACTGCATCAGCCTTTTTTATTCGTCTGTATCTTCTGGCTCTATGTTCGGACGATCTTTTCTTAAATCAAAATAAGCATCCAGTGATCGTCTTGCAATGGTATTAGCAATACCGCTTGTTCCGCCAGAAGAGTCTGTATAGACATAAGGAACAATGACACCAATGGCTACTTCTGGATCATCATATGGAGCATATCCAATAAACGCTTGGTTATTTCCTTCCACTACCCTGTCTGTACCATCCTGGCGTATTCGTATTTCTGCTGTACCAGTTTTTCCAGCAGCTACATATTCTGTATTATTAAAATAAGAGCGAGCCGTTCCTCTACTGCCATTTGTTACTCGCCACATCCCTTCTTGAGCCATGTTGATGTACTCATTGTTTATATTTACTTTATTCATCACTGTAGGCTCAAACTGCTGGCGAACTGCCCCAAGTTTGGATTTGTCGGCACTTGCTTCACGTATCTGTTTAACAAATTGAGGTTTCATGCGATAGCCGTCATTAGCAATAGTTGCTGCATATTGAGCTAGCTGCATAGGGGTGTAAGTGTCAAACTGTCCAAAACTGAGATATAAAAGATTACCTGGACTTGCATTCCCTCCATTTATACCTGTAGATTCATATGGAAGGTCCACACCTGTTTCTGCTCCTAACCCAAATTGGTCATAGTAGTAGCGGAAAGTATCATAAGCTTCATTGTATTCGGTCGTATTCCACGTTTGACTCACACCATAATTATAGCCGGCTAATTCCATAGCTATGTGCGCCATGAACACATTAGAAGACCTTTCAAGCGCCGTCAAGTAATTTACTGGCCCTAAATTAGACACAGAGCTTATTGGCGGGGTGTAAGGTATGTTTAACGTTCGATCGACCACGACTGAATGTTGGTTAATTACACCTGTTTGCAAGCCCAGCATTACCGTAGCTGGTTTTACGGTAGACCCCATTTCAAACGAGCTCGAAACGGTGCCAAGATGATCAGAATAACCCGAAACGGACAATATTTCTCCTGTCTGCGGCTCCATCATTACCACATAAGCCTCTTTGTCATTAATAAAGCTTCCGGTTGAGCTGTCTACTTCTTCATCAATGATGGTTTCCACTTCTTGCTGAAGGGCCATATCAACCGAAAGAATTAGGTCATTGCCACGGCTTCCATCGCTTTCTTCCCCGGAACTATTTGATTTATTGTCACTAGAAATTTCACCTTTGTTACCTCGAAGAGCTTCTTCGTAATATTCCTCAAGAAAACTCGTTCCTACCTCATCAGATCTATCATAGCCTTTTGCCAAATATTCATCAAGATTTTCCCGCGGAATAGAACCAGTACGTCCAAAAAAGCGGGGAAAAGCATCCTCATATAAATACTTTCGGTTTGCATCGCGTAAAATGTCAACTCCCGACAAATTATCCAATCGTTCGCTAATACTATGGGCTTCTTCTCGTGACAGCCCTTTTTTAATTCGCTGTGGAGAATCATAATAACCGCTTGTCATTTCTCTCCAAATTGCTACAATTTCTAGTTCCTCATTTAATTCATCTAACTGCTCTTCTGTAATTCGTTCCAACTGCAGGTCATATAACTCATCATCATCTTCTATTGTGTTCCTATCTTCTTGAGTAAGTAATTCAGCGGCCTCATCTGGATGTGTCACCAGCCAATAGTCTTTTTTATCCCGCTCTGGAATATTCTCTATCTCTTCTCTATCGACTTCAATTAATTCACTCAGCTCCGTCGCAATACGTATCCTCTCGTTATCAGAGACATCTTGTTCATTAGTATATGTAAGAGATAATACCAGTTCATTATCGACAATAAGTTCCCCGTTTCTGTCATACATAAGACCGCGGGGCGCATCAATTCGAGCTGTTTCACTGCTTGTTTGTTCAAGTTCACGTTCAAACTCATCGCCTTGAACAATTTGAATAAAACCAAGTCTTAAAATTAATGCCGAAAACAATATAAAAACAGCAAAGAATAATAAATTTAACCGGAAAGGAATTCGATTCTTTCCATCTTTATTTTTTGCCACATCTATTCCTCTCCCTTTACCAGCTATCATAAAATTTGTGAAGGCAACCATCCTTATTTTAGCACATAAATGAAACAACAAAAAAGAGAAGAACCTCTCAAGTGAGAGAATCTCCTCCTCCGTTTTCAGGCATTCCACTATTGACTTCTTTTTTATTTTGGAGAAATCTTGTGTCAATACCTTTAATAACAAAATAGATAAAAAAGTGACCAGATCCACAAATTACCATAAGGATAGGAATAATTTGTTTCTCATCAAATAAAGAAATACCTAATAACAATAATAAGATAGACACTGCTCTGCCGCCATTTATAAACCATTCTTTTGTAATCAAATACTCTATCCGAAGAGGGCCTGCACTTGACGCTTTTCCTAACACATCATAGGTTAAAGAGACATATGGCACAAGGAGCATGGGATACGCAGCTGAAACAATAACTCCATATGTCATTAAGAGAGGATAAGACGGATTAAAAACAATAAGAAAAACTGCACCAAATAACAAAATCCCTCCAATAAAAATGGCTTTTTTACGACGTGAAGGTTTTAAGAATCTGCTGATTAAAAAATAACCTGCAAAAGAAACTGCAGACGTTACAAAGCCATAACTGCCAAGAGCAAGTTCACTATTTGTTGCCATATAAACCCACAGAACAATGATAAAGACAAAAATACCTTCTCTTAATCCTTGTATAAAATGGGAATATAGAATTTTTCGCCATGCCGTATTTCTTTTTATTTCTTTAGCTGCTGCCGGTATTTTCAATGGTCCCTCAGCATGCCGGTGTTTCATCTTTAAACTTAAAAGTACAGCCATAATAAAAAGGAAAAAGGATATAAAAAATATCATTTTATATCCTTTTGTATCAGGCATCCATGTAATGATAGCCCCTGCACTTATCGGACCGATCATTCCTGCAAACGAGGTTAGCAGACCTGCAAATCCATTAAAAAAATCACGAGTATCCGGTTCTGTAATTTCAAATGTGAGAACGTTATATCCAAGCCAATAAAAACCAAATCCCATACCAAGTAATGCCCCTAATAACAAAAGAATCGTTTCGGCTGATTCTCCTGCAAATAAAACAGTTAAATAAAAAGCAGTTAGTATAAAAACACCTAAACGCAAGGAGATAATGCGATCAGCTTTTTTTGAAATATAGCCGGCCAATAAAAAAGCAACAGGTTGAGTTGTCACGGATGCCAGCTGATATAACGCGATATCCGAAACTTCACCGGATTGCTTCCATAAATATATATTAACAAACGTATTGGATAAGGAAATAGATATTGCATAAAGACCGCCGATCACTAATAATATTAATAAATTTTTCGTTACGTGAACATTTCCGAGTAAAATTTTTGTAATTGACTTAGCCATCGTGTGCCCACCCGCCTTGACCATATTGTGTCGCAAAGTCAAGACGGCTATGCACTTTGAGCAGGAACAGCTGAAATTGATCTTAACATAAAAAAATCGCAAGCACCTTGCTCACGAGCGACAAGTCCTAGAGGGCCGGCATATGGAAAGCTGATCTTTTGTTTCCATTGACGAACTGAGGAATCTCGAGCGAGTAGGCGCTGGAGCTAGACATGTGAAACGCCAAATATTTATAATTTCTTACCTTTTTAAAAAAACCGCCGCTATTTGGCGGCGGTTTAATTGATTTATTTTGCTTCGCTGTAACGCTTAGATACTTCGTCCCAATTTACTACATTCCAGAATGCTTCTACATAGTCAGGACGGCGGTTTTGATATTTAAGGTAATAAGCATGCTCCCAAACATCAATGCCAAGAATAGGTGTTTTTCCTTCCATAATCGGAGAATCTTGATTAAGAGTATCTTGAATTTCAAGTTCACCATTATTAACAACTAACCAAGCCCAGCCGGAACCAAAACGGCCCAGTGCAGTATTTTTAAATTCTTCTTTGAATTTATCCAAGCTTCCCCATTTACTGTTAATGGCATCCCCAAGTTCTCCACCAGGTTCACCGCCGCCATTTGGGCTTAGAATCTGCCAGAAAAGAGTGTGGTTAGAGTGACCGCCTCCATTGTTGCGCACTGCAGTACGAATGCTATCCGGAAGCGCGTTTAAATCACTGATAAGCTCATTCACATCTTTCGCTGCAAGGTCATCTTGACCTTCAAGAGCAGCATTAAGTTTTGTTACATACGTATTATGGTGTTTCCCATGGTGAATTTTCATTGTTTCTTCATCGATATGTGGTTCAAGAGCGTTTGGTGCGTAAGGTAATTCAGGTAGTTGATGGTTTGCCATTAGTCAATCTCCTCCTTAAAAAGGTTTGTTTTTTGGTGTTTTTCTTGCTGAGTAACTCTTGAATAGAAGCGATGCACCTACAAAACATAACAGCTTCATAAGTCTGCCATTTTTAACGTTACCAAAATCTTAAATTCTTTTCAACAATTATGAAACCCCTCGAAAAAACACCGTATATACAGTACCCCAGTAATCAAGGAGTTAAACATTGAAATACTAGGGTTATCAGTAAATCTTCAATGGAAAAACAATGTTAAATTAAATAAAGTATAAGATACAACCGGATTCTCTTTGTCAAATAATCCCTAACTACGTTAAGACCTTCTTTTCCTCATCATTACGACGAATGGACACCTTTTATAGTGACTGTTTTTGATGATAAAATATATGAATATCATTTTTATCTGCTCGATGTTAAGGGAGTGTTATAAGTTGAACAAACTTTATACTTTATCTGAAGCTGCTGATCGTCTTGCAGTTTTAAGAAATAGAAATGAATCTTACTCTCGTCAATATATGTATAAATTATGTGTTGAGGGAAAATTAAAGTGTCAAAAGATAGGAAAAAATGGAAATATGTATGTGACTACTGAAGAGGCTTTACGAGATTTGATTCCAACAATTAAAAAGGTAGGTCGTCCAAAAAATAGTTGACAACTGACAACAATTTATCCAAAATGTTAATAGTGGTTCTGAGAGGAGAATGTACAAAAATGTTTGTTAGTGAAAAAAGAAATTACTTAGTTAAAACAACTGCAGATGCAAAAGAAATTACTAAAGCGTACTTAAAATACAATAATATCAGTGAAAATTTTGATTTTGGATTACCCGAAATAGATGACAGGTATCACGTTTGGAGAGTTCCTATTATAAGGAATTCCGATAAGGAGGCAGTTGCCTACATAATTATAGACGCTAAAGACGGCACAATAGATGAAGAACGTTCAACTAAAGTTTATCTGTTAAAAAAGAAGTTAAACGAGGAAAGTAAAATAAAAAAAAAGAAAAAGGAAACTTTAAAAAAGTACCCTATTTCTCCGTTAAACAATATGATAATTCATGGGGATAGCTCACAAGAGTTAGACAAACTCCCGGAAAATAGCATTGACCTTGTTTTTACTTCACCTCCATATTACAATGCTCGACCTGAATATAATGAATACGCTAGTTATGAAGAGTATTTAGAACAAATAAGGTTGGTAATAAGAAAAACGGCAAGAGTCTTAGTTGAAGGAAGATTTTTTGTTATGAATGTTTCCCCTGTACTCATACCTAGAGCAAGCCGTAATCAAGCTTCTAAACGAATAGCAGTACCTTTCGATATGCATCGTTTGTTTATTGAAGAGGGATTTGAGTTTATGGATGACATTCAATGGAAAAAACCTGAAGGAGCAGGGTGGGCTAGCGGTAGAGGAAGGCGATTTTCTGCTGACAGAAACCCATTGCAATATAAACCAGTTCCAGTTACCGAAAATATATTAGTTTATAGAAAGAAAACTGATAAGCTAATAGATTGGTATATAAGAAATCACCCTAACAAAGAAATTGTAGAGGATTCTAAGGTTTTGGGAGAATATGATGTTACAAATATTTGGGAGATAAGCCCTGCAAGAGATAAAAGACATAGAGCCATATTTCCAAAAGAATTAGCAAATAAGGTGATAAAATATTATTCATTTAAAAATGACGTCGTTCTAGACCCTTTTGCTGGGATTGGAACTGTCGGACAGTCTGCAATTGACCTTGAAAGAAGGTTTGTAACAATCGAAAAAGAACAAAAGTACGTGGAAGGCATGATGGATGATTTTCATAAATTTTACTTTGATAAGTTTTTTGATATTGAATACAAAGTAAATAAAGAAATTAAACAAAAATACCACCTTGAATTTGAATAATATTTCGAGGTGGCTTCTCCTTCATTATTTTCTAAACTTATTTATTTCTTTCATAAAATCAATTTCCATAAGGTTTTTATCAATATAATTTCCTAAGTATTCTATGGGTACATTTAAAATAGGGTCTTCGTAATTAGTAAACTGTTGTATTGTGGCAGCTAATTGTTGAACCCAGTGAGGGTGGTTCATTTGTATAATGCTTCCAATATCTCGAGCCAACCCCTCTCCTTTTCCTTTTTTCGGAGTAGTGTCGACTACTATTATTGTCTTCATTTCAAAATCTTGGTCAGCATACTCTTGTTGTTTATCGAACCTAGTTACTTTGTCATATGTGATTTCAGGATTTCCCTTGCCAATAAAACCAATATCAAACATTATACCCTTATTTTCATATAACAGGACTGCATCGGCTTCCCTTTTATCCGCAGCTTCAAACTCCAACCAAAATACTTTAGAGTTTTTTTCTCCTTCTTTAGGAGGACCGTCGATTAACTCAAAACCAAACATTTGCAAAACTGTACTTAAAACAAGACTACCGAATAATTTCCCATAACTAGATTTTTCAGACCCTCTAATCGTTAAGGTTTGAGACCCTATTGCCATAAATAATTTATTGAGTACATTCCAATTAATTTCAATTTCTTTCCCTTTATACCGAAGAGTACCGGATATTTCACCAAATTCTTGTTCAATCTCTTCAGTTTGCTCATTGAATGTTTCAATAAGCTGTTCTTTATAATTTTCTATATTTTCTGGGCCTCTTACTACATTGTCTAAAGCCTTATTTGTTAAACCTAAAAGCCATAAGTACAATGAAGCATTTTTCTTAGCTGTATTTTTAAGACCTTCACTTATTTCTTTAAAGTAATCTTCTCCTTTAATTTCATAACTAAAAGTTGTAAAAATTAATTCCATTAATGCAGCATTCGATTTCATTAGTCTTTGTTTACTTAAAAATTCAGTTATATCACGTACATTTCCTCCTGTTAATACATTATATAAAAGCTCCTGCATGCCTTCATTACCAACTTGGTCAATCATCTTATCCCCTGAAGCTTTCATTAACTTTTTACCGTAATCAGGATAGTTATCATGTATTTCTGTTTTTTCTTTTTGTTCCATTCCTACACCTCTTCTTTATACTAGGAATTTCTTGTTAGATTTTAACTATTTTATTCTACACCAATGTTCTTTATTAGTAAAAAGGCTTATGATTTAGCAATTAGACTCTGGTGGCTGTGAAACTCCATAAAAATCGCTTCTCAAATATTGATCATTAAACGTAGGATGCGGTCGGTCGTGCTCTTCTCCCGTTAGGCCCCCTGTCTCATTTACTTCTCTTCCTTATGGTCATTAGGATTTTGACTTGTTTTGGAGTGTCTCATCCAGATAGGGCAGCCTTTTATGGTATTCGTGTTCCTCGGGTCAGAGGTTCGCTTCCAGTTTCCTTTAGATACCAGCTCCGATAGACGCCATTTGCTTTTGTTAACAGTTATTTCGGGACTTCAACCCTATAGCATGCGTGCATGCCGAGCACACTAAAAAAGCCCCCCTAGTTATGCTTTAGAGAGGCTAAAATCGTTTATGTATAGCTGCCATGATTTTACCACTGCATGTCGGTAATTAATCTGCAAAAATTATGAACTAATCATAAATTGCACGAAACTAATCGCAGCTGTTTTCGTTTGGATTAGCTAGCACGTTTTGACATGTCTTGCCTATCCTTTCACCAAGGAATTCGATCAACAATCGCTAAATACTCCGTCAAGTCAACGTTTATGTATGGCGGAGGAAGAGGGATTCGAACCCCCGCGAGCCCGTAAAGACTCCTGGCGGTTTTCGAGACCGCTCCCTTCAGCCGGACTTGGGTATTCCTCCATTTGCCTCCTTACTATTATTCATTATAAACAGGAAACAAAAAAAGCACGCTTTCCATGCTTTTTATAAAATGGTGGACCCTGTAGGACTCGAACCTACGACCGGACGGTTATGAGCCGTCAGCTCTGACCAACTGAGCTAAGGGTCCATATTATAAAATTTTGAACAAATAATGGGGCGGTTGATGGGAATCGAACCCACGAATGCCGGAGCCACAATCCGGTGCGTTAACCACTTCGCCACAACCGCCATTTAGGAATAAACTTCCCGTTTTTGTCTGTGTGTTTTTAAAACTAGTGTGATTTTTATTATTATGGTAGCGGCGGAGGGGATCGAACCCCCGACCTCACGGGTATGAACCGTACGCTCTAGCCAGCTGAGCTACACCGCCAAAATGGCTCCACAGGCAGGATTCGAACCTGCGACCGATCGGTTAACAGCCGATAGCTCTACCACTGAGCTACTGTGGAATATTAATTATGTGAATAAGCAATCCGTTTTTCAACGACAATAATTATATTATCATGGTAACAATACCTAGTCAACAACTTTATCCAATTTTTTTATATAATTTTAAAAAGAAGATAAATCATATTTGATATTAACACAATCCCTTTTAATAATACACTTACAATAAAACCAGCGCCAGATCCGAAACCCACTTTCCCTATTTTTTTCCACGATTTTTCTCCTGAAAACAACTGCCCTATGATAGCGCCAGCGATTGCACCTATGAGAATACCAATAACTGGAATGATAAAGGGACCGATAATAATACCAATGAAACTGCCCCACACTGCAGCTTTTGTTCCACCGCTCTTTTGTATACCAAAATAATTAACTGCATAGTCAACAAAAAATAAGAAAAAGGCTATTATTCCTTGAATAATCCAAAAAGACACATCAAAATTCATAAATCCTTTGATATATCCTAGTATAAATATAGCCAATCCATAAAATAAACCGCCAGGGACAATTGGGTAAACAACACCTATTATTGCAAGGATATAACATATCACCGCTAAAATATACAAAATGGTATCAAACATAAAATCTATTCCTTCCAGCTGTGACTAGTAACGCGTATATTTGAAAAGAAGGCATCCTTTTTTGGACACCTTCTTATTATACATTATTCTTCCTCTAACACTACTTCTGCAATATTAACTGAATGATCTCCAATTCTTTCTAGGTTGCTTACGATATCAACAAAAATGATTCCTGCCGAACCAGAACATTTCCCTTCATTTAAACGCAAAATGTGCTTTTTGCGAAGTTTGCGTTCCATTTTGTCTATTTCTTCTTCTTGTTTTACTACTTCTTTTGCTTCTTCTAAATCATCATTTTCAAGTGCGCTTATTGCATTTTTTAAAGTGTTAATTGTTAAATCAAACATTTCTTCTAAATCAGCATACGCATCCTCTGAAAGTGTTACTTTGTTTGTAAGCTGATAATCAACAAGTTCGACTAAATTTTCCATATGATCACCGACACGTTCTAAGTCACGGACTGTATCCATTAACAAAGAATGCATTCTTGAATTTTCATCTGACAAAGATCGCTCAGAGATCATTACTAAATAATCGGTTATTTTTCTATCTAAATTATTAATCGCTTCTTCAAATTGAACAGTTAATTCGGAATGCCGTTTTTGATTTGTTTTCAAATAATTTCTAGCTTCTATAAGTCCCTTTTCAGCAAACTCTGCCATACGCAATGTCTCCGACTTTGCCTGTCCTAGCGCAATCGAAGGTGAACGCTGTATAAAACTAGTATCAAGGTGCTTCGCTTTATATTCTATTTCTGTCTCTTTACCCGGTATTAATTTTGTAACGAGTAGAGCAAGCAAACCAACAAACGGAAGCTGGATAATTGTATTCGATACATTAAAAATTCCGTGTGCAAAAGCAATCGTCATCGGGTTATTCAAATTCAACCAGCTTTGCAAGTTCTCAACAAACGCTGTATACGGCACTAATAAAATAATAATAATTGTCGCACCGACAAGGTTAAATATAACATGTGTAAGCGCTGCACGTTTTGCTGCCAGAGATGCACCTAAAGCGGCCAGAACAGCTGTAATCGTTGTACCTATATTATCACCAAATAACACAGGAAGAGCAGCATCCAACATAAGGGATCCCTGGTCATAAAGTTCTTGCAGTAAACCTATAGAAGCAGAAGAACTTTGCACAGATACGGTAAATAAAGCACCTATAACTACACCCAGGAGCGGATTTTCACTCATATTAAGAGTTAATTCTTTAAAGGCTTCTAAACCTTCTAAAGGCTCTAATCCATCTCCCATTAAGGATAGACCAAAGAAAAGAGCACCGAACCCAAAAATTACTTGTCCATAATTGTTAGCCTTCTTGTTTTTAAAGAAAAAGATAAGAACTGTTCCTAAAAATAAAATAGGCAAAGCATAATCTTCAATCTTTATACCAATAATGAAAGCTGTTACTGTTGTTCCAATATTTGCTCCCATAATAACCCCAATTGCTTGCTGCAGGGTCATAAAGCCAGCGTTAACGAGTCCTACAGTCAAAACCGTTGAACCACTACTTGATTGTATCAATACGGTCACAATGATCCCGGCCAGCACACCCATAAAGGGATTGCTTGTAAACTTGTCCAAAATTTCTCGTAGTCTGTCACCTGCAATTTTTTGTAGGCCATCTCCCATAAATTTAATTCCAAATAAAAAAACACCGAGACCTCCGAAAAATGTGAACAAAATTGTTTGAAGATCCACACCTATTCATCCCTTCGATTAAAATTATTTCCCCTTTTTCGACAAACCTCTTACATCGTACTTATATAATATTGAGCAATTATTTATTTTTTGTAAAGATTTTATTAAGATTTTTTCGTAAAGTTATTTCCGAGATTACACAATATCATATTAGAAAAACCCCATCCTTTCTTCGTTATAAAATGTAAGGTAAAATAAAACGCAGAAAGGAGAGCATGCTGTGAACATATTCCAAAAATTTATTAAAAGCTTATACTCCCCTACCTTTATCGGACGTTTTCGCTTCCAAGGAATTGGTAAAACCATTGGTTATGTGTTTTTCTTAATGTTACTTACTAGTATTCCTGTTAGCGTATTATTTACAAACACTATTTTTTCGACAGCAAATAAAGTAGAAAATGCTCTTTCAGAAGAAATTCCAGACTTCCAACTACAAAACGGACAACTTCACTCAGAGCAAAATGACCCTCAAATATATGAACATGAGAATGAAACCATTGTTTTTGATGCCACCGGAGAAATAACTAGAGAAGATATAGAGCAAGAAGAAAACACTACTGCGTTACTGCGAGAAGAGGTGGTAATAGCAGAAGATGGCACAATACAAACATTTCGGTATGATCAAGCTGGAAATATTCAATTATCAAAAGATGACATCATAACATTTGCGGATACGTTGAGTGGATTGTTTCCTATATTGATTCCTGTTGTTTTGGTGTTACTTTATTTATTTTCAACTGCTTTAAAATTTATAGGAATATTTGCCCTTACTCTATTCGGGTTATTAATAAAAAAAGCCGCTCCGATCCGTTTAACTTATCGTCAAATTTGGATTATTTGTGCTTATACAGTGACATTGCCTACTGTCATTTCAGCACTTATTGATGTAATGCCATTTCAATTACCGTTTGCTTTCACCCTCTATTGGGCCATTGCATTTTTCATGTTATACAATGTTTATAAAAATTTACCAAAACCAAAAAATACCGAATCAGAATAAAGAAAGAAACTGGTTTTTATCCAGTTTCTTTCTTTATTCGTTATTACTTTCTTTTCTCTTTACCAGTATTTTTGTTCCATCTACAGATACGATGACTATTTCTTCACCGGACTCAATCCATTGTCCACCGCTTGTTGCACTATATTGCTCACCTTCAATAGTAATCGTTCCAATCGGACGGAAGGGGGTGATTGTTTTTCCTTCTTTTCCTTCGAGTGCTTTGTATGTGTCACTCATTGAATTATACCCCTGTTCCCCGCTCAACCGATCTCTAAGCGTTATCTTTGACCATAAATTTCTTCTAGGAAATACTTTTAAGAAAAGTCCTGCAGCGAAAAGGCCTATTATAAATCCAAATACAACTAATACACCATAAGTAATGTTCGGTGTCGGAACAGCTATGCCAAGCCCCATAAGGAGCGCACCGAGAACAGCTATCGTACCGTCACTGATAACTTTTCCATCTAAAATAATCAAGCCAAGACCAGCGGCATATAAAATAAGGATCCACATACTAGATGCTGAGTCAATATGAACAGAAAAGAACAAACTCATAAAAGCTATTCCTAAAACGGCAAATAATCCTTTTGCTTTTACTAACATTTCCCCTGTTAAAAAAACAGTCCCAAAAAACACAATTAAAAACCCAATACTTGCATAATTTAACAGTTCCATTATTCCCCAGCCCCTTTTTTGAGCATAAATTCATTGAGTTCAATTAAGTATACGTATGCTGCATTAAACCGTTTCACTTCTATTTTATCCTTTCTTCCACAGATTTTCACGATATAAAATCCAAAAGAAAAAGGCGGCTTATTAATCACATTAAAAGACTAAAAAACAAGGCTTGCACCCTAAACAGTGCAAACCTTGTTTTTTATATTTGTTAAGTTGATTCGTTTTCTCCGCCAAACCAGCTTCTGAGTGAATCAATTAATTCATTAATAAAATCTAAAAAGCTGGAGATAAACGATTGTGTATCTTCCCGGTTTAAGAATTCGTCTAAATTATCTCTAATATGTGTGATTTGATCTTGCACTTGGTTCCAATCAATATTTAAATCTTTCATACGATTAAATAAGGAAACAAGTCCGTTCATTTCCTCATCTGTTAACTCAATACCCATCTCATTCGCAATTCTTTCAATTAAATCGCGTAAATCTTCTTCTGATTCGACTGGTTGATCACCGATTTCTTCTTTAATTCTTGTGATGAGCTCTGTTGCTTCTTCCATTCCTATACGTTCCCCAAGTTCCGAGGTTTTTACCATTTCCTCATTAGCCACTTTTTTCTGCTCTTCCGGAATATCGATGTCGTTTTGTATCTCATACGCTTTAATAATACCTGTAAGAGCTGCGGTTCCTGATACATCAAAAGGAGCGGTTATATAAACATCTGCATCCTCAATTCCCGCTGTGACTAACGTATTGGCATATATACCTTCTGTCACTTTCGTAATATGATTCGTTTCTACATTTATTCCTTCGCCTTCTTGACCTGCAGTAATTTTAGAAGAGGACAATGCTTTACTCCCAATATCAGAAGCATCCATATATTCTCCTAAATAGTCGTGTTCTTCTTCATTTGTAACTGTTACCACTTCAACGTCCTCTGTCACATCCATTTCTTCAAGCAAACTGCTTCTTTGCTCTTCACTTAAGTCTTCACCTAAAGTTACTGTAACTTCTCCTTCTACAGCATCTGCAAAAGCAGCTGAAGGAACAGCAGCTATAATCACTGCAGTTATAAATCCTAGTAATACCCTATTCCACATTTTCATTTATAATCCAACTCTCCTTTTTTTCAACTTGTCCAACTTTAAAGCATAAAACACTATATTAATCATACGTATACATTATAACTTGTATGAATGTAACGGAGGATTAAGGAAAATGAAAAAACTGTTATTTTTTCTTCTTTTTTTACTAGTTTGCACTTCCATATATTATGATATAACTGAAGGCACATTGTTTACATCACCTATTGAATCAGACAGTAGACAAGCGTCCCTCCCTTCCTCTGATACCATAGACGACCAAAATAAAATAGAAGTTACAGTTGAACCTGGCCAAACCGTATTATCTGTTGTTGAAAAGCTGCATGACGGCCCCGTTCCAGCTTCAATCGAACAAATCAGCAGCGACTTTGAGAAATTAAATGATGGTTTGTCTCCGGATAGCATTCAAGTGGACAAGTCATATTTCTTTCCAATTTATGAATCGAATTCATAGTGGTGCTGCAAGGAAAAGCTCTGCTTGCCAAATCATTCAAAACGCTGATACAATAACGACGTGATCATTTTAAATTACCATAAATGCCACCAAAAATATCACACTAATACCACAAAGGGGCGAATGGATACATGAGCCATATCACTCACCGTACAGAAACCAGACCTGTAAAAGTAGGAAATCTGGTTATTGGCGGAAATGACGAAGTGGTCGTTCAAAGTATGACCACTACAAAAACCCATGATGTAGAAAAAACAGTCACTGAAATAAAACGTTTAGAAGAAGCCGGGTGCCAAATCGTTCGTGTCGCGTGTCCCGATATGAAAGCCGCGGAGGCAATTCCTGAAATTAAAAAAAGGATAAGCATTCCGCTTGTGGTTGATATACATTTTGATTACCGGCTCGCTCTTAAAGCTATCGAAGGCGGAGCAGACAAAATTCGAATTAATCCTGGTAACATTGGGAAACGAGAAAAAGTAGAAGCCGTTGTGAAAGCGGCAAAAGAGAAAAATATACCCATTCGAATTGGTGTCAATGCCGGCTCACTTGAAAAGCGAATTTTAGACAAATATGGTTATCCAACCGCGGATGGTATGGTGGAAAGTGCTCTGCATCATATTAAAATCCTGGAGGATTTGGATTTTTATGACATTATTGTTTCAATGAAAGCCTCTGATGTAAACCTCGCTATTGAAGCATACGAAAAAGCAGCCAAAGCATTTTCTTATCCTCTTCATTTAGGGATTACCGAATCTGGAACACAATTTGCTGGAACGGTGAAAAGTTCGGCAGGACTTGGCGCTATTTTAAGTAAAGGCATTGGAAACACATTACGTATTTCCTTAAGTGCGGATCCGGTTGAAGAAGTAAAAGTTGGCAGAGAACTACTAAAAACATTCGGGCTGGCTTCTAATGCAGCAACGCTGATTTCTTGTCCAACCTGCGGACGCATTGAAATTGACCTTATCAGCATTGCAAATGAAGTGGAAGATTACATTTCCACTATTAAAGCACCAATTAAAGTGGCGGTGCTTGGCTGTGCTGTAAACGGTCCAGGAGAAGCAAGAGAGGCTGACATTGGCATTGCCGGTGCTCGAGGAGAAGGTCTCTTATTCCGTCATGGAGAAATTATACGCAAGGTTCCAGAAGAAACCATGGTAGAGGAATTAAAAAAAGAAGTCGATAAAATAGCGGAAGAACATTATAAAAAGGAAGAAACAGCTACGACCTAATAAGAAAAGCGCAAGACCTGAAAGTAGAAATTTCCACTAATTAAGAAGGTAAAGGAACTTCTGCTAAGCTCACCAATGTCGTGTTCAACGATTTATTTAAAAGAGCTGTTCCGAGATAAATCGGAACAGCTCTTTTCTTTTCCATTTTGCTAATATAATTGGAAAAAGTTACTTTGTATCTAGAAAAATGGTGCAAAAATTACGGTCATAGCAATCGAAAAAGCACCTAAACCAATAGACCAGTATCCTAAAGCATTGGCTCCTTTTCGTGCTGCAAAGATACCGAGTACTATTCCTGCCCCGCCAGTTATCACGGGTAAGAAGAATAAAGAACAGATGCTTAAAATCAACGCTGTTATACCAAGTCCTTTTCCCATGGATTCATCATTGACATTTGCTTCCATTGTCGCATCCTGCTCTTCTTCTTCTCGTTCAGGTTCTGCTAAATTCGAACGATTACCAATTCCAGGAGCTGCTACTTCTGAAGCTGTTTCCATATTATAATCTGTATCCGCGAGATTATCTTCTGGATATTCTCCTTCGTTTGCAAGAAGATTCGCCTCATTTTCCAACTCATTATTTTGCTTATCCATTTCGTCCATGCTGCTGCCCCTCCCTGCTCTTTTAAAGCTTCTTAAAAACCATAGAAAAAAGAGCATTCTTATTATCCCACGGGGCTATCCTTTCAAACTGCCAATTTCAAACAACAGTTCCATTGATATTAATTTTGCACAGTAAGCGTTTGACATTCAGTACAATAACCGTAAATTTCAAATTTATGACCGGTCACTTCAAATTCGCCTTCTACACTTTCTTCGATCCAATCCATCGGACAAGAATGGATTTGTTTTGTTTTTCCACATTCTAAACATATTAAATGATGATGATGCTTTGTCGTCGAGCAGCTGAATCTAAAACGTTTTTCTCCTTCAAGTTCAGTCATTTCCAGTATTCCCATTTCTTCAAATAAGGCCAAATTTCGATATACAGTGTCAAAACTAACACCGGGATACAGTTTTTGCATGAATGTTAATACGTCTTTAGCCGATAAGTAACGCTTCTCTTCCGCAAAAAGATGAAGCAGATTTTCTCTCTTCCCTGTAAATTTAAATCCTTCTTTTTTTAATTTATTTAACGCTTGTTGTACGTTCATCATCTCTTCCTCCCGTCAAACGCATACCGGAAATTTTTCTGTATTATAATAATAAGTAATAAAAATGAAGAAGTGACAACAATCATTCCTCCAGTTGCAATATCAAAATGATATGAAAAATATACACCTGCTAAAACTGCTGTTTCTCCTAAAATTATTCCCCATAAAAGTAATTGTTTAAAACTTTTTGCAACTTGTAAAGCTGCCGCAACTGGGAGTGATACAAGTGCTCCAACCAGCAATACGCCAACGACTTTCATTGACATTGAAATAACTAAGGCAACAAGCAGAGAAAATAGAAAGTTAATCCATTTTATGGAGATTCCTGAAACTTTAGCATATTCTTGATCAAATGACACGGAAATAAATTCTTTATAAAGCAAAAGAAAAATGATTATTACTGCTATAGCAGTTGATATAATAAAGACTAAATCTTCACCAGTTACTGAAACAATGCTGCCAAACAAATAGTCATACCAATCACTGTAACCAGCACGTGATGCACTCATAATTACAGCACTTATCCCAATCCCTGCAGACAAAATGATTGGAGCTGCAAGTTCTTGAAAATGATAATACGTTTGCCTTAATTTTTCTATGATTAAAGAACCTATAAGGGAAAAAGCAAATCCAGTGTAAAGTGGATTTATCTCGATAAAGTTCATGGTTTGTCCAAGTAAGACTCCTGCCGAGATACCGGTCAACGTCACATGTGAAAGCGAATCAGAAATGATAGAAGCACGGCGTACAGCTAATATTGATCCTATCATCGGCGCAATCAAGCCTATAAGCACTGCTGCAACAATTCCACGTTCAATAAATGACAATTCCATTTCTATCATCTCATTTTTTATAGTTACAATATATTTTACAAGATACACACCTAATTACACAAACTACACACTCTGAACTTTTTTTCTAAATGTCTGTAGCGGCAGTCCTGCTAATTTTCTGCCAAATAATACAACTAACAAAATGGTTAGAGCGATAATAACAATCATTCCGCCAGGAGCCAGATTTAAATAGAAAGCAGATACCAGCCCTGTTATGACTGATGTTTCTCCAATTAGGACTGCATATAAAAACATTTGCTTAAAACTTTTAGCTAATTGAATAGCGGCTGCGACAGGAAGTATCATTAAAGAAGAAACAAGCAGAATGCCAACAATCCTCATGGATGAAGCAATCACTAATGCTGTCATTATAATAAAGAGAGAATTTATCCACTTTCCTGGAATACCGCTGACTTTCGCCTGCTCTTCATCAAATGATAAAAAAAGTAATTCTTTATATAAAAACAATAATAATCCAGTAATAGCAACTGCTACAAAAGCAATGGTCCATAAATCATTTCGTGTCACCGCAATCACACTGCCAAATAAATAATTAAAAAGATCGTTATTGAAGCCATCTGCTAAAGAAATAAATACAACACCAAGACCTATTCCAGAAGATAATATGATAGGAACAGCTAATTCCTGATAAGCTGTGTATATGTGTCGAAGCTTTTCCATAAACAAGGAACCTGCCACTGAAAAACACATTCCCATATATAATGGATTGACAGGCTGCAGCCAAACGATACTTTGAGCAATCAGCAAATGAAAAGCAATACCTGTTAACGTAATATGAGATAATGCATCAGTTATTAAGGCTAGTTTTCTAACTACAATAAATACGCCTAAAACAGGTGCTAAAAATCCAATCATTAGGCCCACAAAAAATGCATTTTGAAGAAATTCATATTTAAAAAAGGAATCCAGCATTTTAATGTGCCCCCCCATGATCATGAGTAATAACTTGTACGTCATGACCGTATAAAGATGATAAATCACTTTCTTCGAAATCTTTTGAAGAACCATGAAAATGAAGTGTTTTATTTAAACATGCAACATCTGATACATAGCTTGTCATAACTCCTATATCATGGGTGACAAGAATAAGCGTTATGTTTTTTTGTTGATTCAACTGTGCCAGCAGCTTATAAAAATGCTGTACGGAAGTTGAATCCACACCTACTGTCGGTTCATCCAAAATCAAGATTTCAGGATTGCTAACAAGTGCTCGGGCGATAAAAACTCGCTGCTGCTGACCTCCTGATAACTCTCCAATGTTTCGATCTTTAAAATCACTCATTCCAACCCTTTGCAGTGCTTCATAAATTTGTTGTTTATGCTTGCGATTTAAGAATCTTAATAAGCCAACTTTCCCATAAAGACCCATTGAAACAACTTCATACACTGTAACTGGAAAACCGGTGTTAAAACTATTTGCTTTTTGGGAAACATATCCTATTTTCTCCCATTTTTTAAATTTTTGAAGCGGTGTATTAAATAGACTCACTTCACCTTCTATAGGTTTTTTTAAACCAAGCAAGATTTTTATTAATGTAGATTTCCCTGAGCCATTCGGTCCTACTAATCCTAAAAACGACCCCTTTTTTATAGAAAGGTCAATATTTTCCAGTACTGGCTGATTTCCATACTGAAATGTCACATTTTTTATTTGAACAGCTAAGCTTTCTTCCGTATGTTTATACATAAGCTCACCTCATTAAAATCGGAAACTGATAAGAATCATTACGATTTATACTTTTTTGAGTATACAGGATCTCCATTTTGTTGTAAATCATAGAGCATATCCTTTTCTTGTTCTTTTAAGAATCAGCATATAAGATAATGAGGAAGAAATATATTTATACTAGGAGGAAATAGCATGCCTCAAAGTAAAGAAAAAATTGCAGTGATTGATATAGGTTCCAACTCTATTCGGCTTGTTATACATGACGTGGATGAAAAAGGAAGATCCAAAGAAATACATAATCTCAAAAAAACAGCACGATTAAGTAATCACATTGATCTTGAAAACAGATTAACGAATGAAGGATTCACTATTTTAAAAAGATCTCTGCAGCAAATAGAGGAAGTCATCCATTTTCATAACATTAAAAATATAAAAGCAGTAGCAACAGCTGCTATTCGAAATGCTAGTAATCGTGAAGCAGTTCTTTCATTTATTAAGCAGGAAACCTCTCTTCAAGTACGAGTGCTGACGGAAGAAGAAGAAGCTTTTTATGGATATCTTGCTGTTGTTAATTCTACTTTTCTTTCCGATGGTATTACTATCGATATTGGCGGGGGAAGCACAGAAATTACATTATTTCAAAACAAAAAACTTGTTCACTCCCACAGTTTTCCGTTCGGCGCTCTAACATTAAAAAAACAATTTTTCCCCAAAAAAGAACCAGATAAAAATGACCTGCAAAAACTAACACATTTTATTAAGGAACAATTTTCGACCCTTGCTTGGTTGAAACATGCACATAACCTTCCGATTATTGGAATTGGCGGAAGCGCACGTAATATGTCTCTAGTCCATCAATCACAGATTAATTATTCTCTAGCAGGTTTGCATCAATATAAAATGGACGCTAATGATATAAATACGACGATGGCGCTTTTAGAAAATTCTTCACTTAAAGAAAGGGAAAATATAGACGGTTTATCCAAAGATAGAGCAGATGTCATTATTCCTGCTGTCAGAGTGATCTTTATGCTGCTTGAATACACAGCAGCTGATTATTTTTTAATGAGCAATAAAGGATTAAGGGACGGTCTTTTGTTTGAGGAGATGTTAAGAGATTATTCTACAGATTACTTTCCTGACGTTTCTGAAGAAAGTTTTTTTCAACTAAGCCGTGAATTTGAAATCAACGAAGATTATGTCCTTGAGGTTGGTAAAATTGCCCACAAGCTTTACAGAGCAATGGAGCCTTATCTACCTGCAATGTTTAAAAACGATAAAAACATTTATTTATTAAAACAAAGTGCAAGAGTCTTATATATAGGTGAATTTATCAGCCATGAAGCGAGCAGTCAGCATACGTTTTATGTTTTAACAAACAGGTCCATCGATGGGATATCTCATCCAGAGAGGCTCGCTATGGCTTGTATTGCTTCATTTAAGTCGAAATCCTGGTATAAACGCTTTATACGTCCGTTTAAATCTTTAATCACTAAAGAAGAATATAAACGATATGAACTATTAGGAAGTATTTTAAAACTGTCCTATTCTTTAAACAGGACACAGCGAAAAGTAGTACAAGATCTTACTGCCAAAAAAATCGGTAGAACTCTTCATTTATACATTTATTGTCGTAAAAACAGAAATAGTTATTTTGAAGAGGTCAAAAGCAATAAATATAAAAAACACATTGAAAAAGCAATTAAAAGGTCAGTACATCTTCATTTTACTTCTCACTCAAAATTTACAAAAAATTAATATTTAAATGGTAATATAGTACTGCAACTTAGAAAAGGGCTTTGTATTAGAAAGGTGATTGATATTAATGTCTACGAAATTTAGCACCAAATTACCTAATTTAAATAATGCAGCTTATTATAATAACCGAGAACTAAGCTGGCTTGCTTTCAATGAAAGAGTGCTCGAAGAAGCCTTAGATGAAAGAAACCCGCTCCTCGAACGATTAAAATTTCTAGGGATCTTCAGTGCGAACCTTGATGAATTTTTCATGGTTAGGGTTGCAGGTTTAAAGGATCAAGTTAAAGCAGGTTTTAACAAACCGGAAAATAAAGCTGGATTAACTCCCAAACAGCAATTAAGTGCGATTACAGAGAAAAACCGTGCATTAGTGCGTTTACAGGACAATTATTATGTAGAAACATTGCTTCCTCTTCTCTCACGTGAACGTATTTCTTTTTTAACAATAAAAGAATTGAATGAC
Organism: Alteribacillus sp. YIM 98480; assembly: GCF_009765375.1. GTDB lineage: Bacteria > Bacillota > Bacilli > Bacillales > Marinococcaceae > Alteribacillus. The sequence goes on along the minus strand of NZ_VTOK01000002.1, from coordinate 48,785 downwards.
GAGCAGATGCGTTATTTAAAATTTTACTTTAAAGAATATGTATTCCCTGTGTTAACTCCAATGGCTGTAGATGCCTACCGGCCGTTTCCGATGCTGCTAAATAAATCGATAAATCTTGCTGTTTTTCTACAAAAAAAAGAAACACAATCAAAAAGAAGTTTAGCAATCGTACAAGTCCCTTCTGTTTTAAACCGCGCCGTGGAGCTCCCAGAGTCTTCTAGATCCAACACGAGTTTCATCATGCTTGAACAAGTGATAAGTGAATTTATCGGCGAACTCTTTGAAGGATATGAAGTAATGTCGGTATCTCCTTTTCGTATTACTAGAAATGCAGATTTAACCATTCATGAAGAAGGGGCGCGTGATTTACTCAGCGAAATCGAAAAAGAACTTAAAAAGAGAAAATGGGGGGCTGCTGTTCGCCTTGAGTATCAAGAGGGGTTGATGGATTCAGAAATGCTCGAGTATCTCACATTTGAATTAGAAATACATGAAAAGGATGTATATCACTTTAGAGGACCTTTAGATCTCACGTTTTTGCTGCCATTACGGAACAGGCTGGCAGGTGAATATGATCATCTCGTCCATGAATCAATTATCCCTCAGCCGCCTCAAGATTTAATGGGGGAAGAAGACATCTTTTCAACTATTTCAAGAAGAGATATATTACTTCATCATCCATACGAATCATTTCAACCAGTGATTGAATTTATTAGCAAAGCAGCTAGAGATCCAGAGGTATTAGCTATTAAACAAACATTATATCGTGTAAGCGGAGACTCCCCTATCATAAAAGCTCTTGAGAAAGCGGCTGGCAACGGAAAACAAGTTACTGTATTGGTAGAACTAAAGGCACGTTTCGATGAAGAAAACAATATTCAATGGGCCAAAAAACTAGAAAAATCAGGCGTTCATGTTATTTATGGCATAACGGGTTTAAAAACGCATAGTAAAATTACCCTGATTGTCAAAAAGCAAAATGGAACAATTAAACGATTCGTCCATCTTGGTACTGGAAATTATAATGATTCAACGGCAAAACTTTACACCGATATGGGGTTATTTACCAGCAAACAAGAGTTTGGTGAAGATGCTACTAATTTTTTTAATTATCTTAGTGGATATAGTAAGAAACCTATTTGGAATCAAATCAGCACATCACCTGGAGAAATACGTGAACATTTATTACAGTATATTGATGAAGAAATTGCCCTTCACCAAAAACATGGAAATGGAAAAATTATTGTAAAAATGAACTCATTAACCGATAAACCACTTATCTTAAAATTGTATGAAGCTTCTATTGCTGGTGTTTCTATTGACCTGATTGTTAGAGGTATTTGTTGTCTTCGTCCAGGTATTAAAGGGATAAGTGAAAACATACACGTGCGAAGCATCGTTGGACGTTTTCTAGAACATACTCGTATTTTTTATTTTCATCACAATGGTGAAGATAAACTATTTTTATCTTCTGCTGATTGGATGACCCGTAACATGGACAAACGTATTGAAATTATGTTTCCTATCTTAGATTATACATTAAAGGAACGTTTGCGAAATGTATTGAAGCTAACGTTGAGTGACAATATCAAAGCACGCGTGCAAGATAAAACAGGCATTTATGAATATGTTTTGCGTCATGCAGAAGAAAAACCGCTGGAAAGTCAGCTCGCATTTTTTGAAATGGCTTCTCAATGGAAAGAATACGAAGATGAATAAATACAAACGTCGATAAACTATTTATAATAGATTAGCTTCAGCGCTCCTATTATTGAGCGCTGAAGCTAACATGCCGTATACCAAAAGAAAAAATGTTTATTGGCTAACTAGTACATCCTGTTTTTCTTCTGCATTTTCCTGAATTTCAAGAGCATACCAGCTTTCTGCGTTCCCATGTTTATCTTCATAAGCTTCTAATCCGCCTATCCCCCGGTGGTAAGCAGTTAAAGCCTTATTCCAATTATCATATTTTTCATGAAGATAATCTAAATACTCAATGGATAATTGAATGGAATAATACGGATCAAATAACCACGAATGGCTGTAAGGCATGTTCGCTTTTTTTGCAATCCAAGGCCCTGTATTCTTCATGAACTGCGCCATACCATAAGCTTTTCCATATTTTGTTTTAGGTCCCACCAGATTCGGATCAAATTTCCCTCCGGTTTCTACATTCAAAAGTTCAAAGACAATGGCCGGATCAATATTTTTCTTTTTTGCTTGATGAACTAAAAATGTTCCCCAATCACGTTCAAATCTGCCGTTACTATCTTCATATAAATGTTCAGCTTGCTTTCTTGCCTCTGCCCATTCATAGTAATCGGCATTCCATTTAATATCTGTTGTTTCTTTTAAAAACCCGATATTTTTTTCAAAGTCTTTCGCTTTATCTAATTCTTCGCTTTTATTTTCAAGCTTTTCAAGACGCTCTTCTATATGGTCTTTTTCAAAACCTGTCATCAAAAATAAAGCAGGTAAAATAATAGTGGTTAATATATATCGTATGGAATTCATTTTGGCACCTCCGATTACGTCTAAAGAGAGGGAATATAGCAATTCAGCAACATCAGCTATTTACCCCAATAACTTTGCCTTAAAACTTTTTGCTCATTACTAATAAAAACACCTACGATATATGTTTTTATCAAATCAATGTAACAGGGTCAATACGTTTAGATCACTTGTAAAAAAGCACAAAAAAATGCCTGAACTTTACAGTTCCGGCATTTTTATATACTTTTATCTACATGTTTTTCTTTAATGGAAACGCTAGTGTTATTACTGTTCCCTCATTAACCTTACTTTCAATTGCAAAAGTACCATTATGTTCTTCCATAATTTTTTTACATAAAGGGATCCCAACACCTGTCCCTTTATCTTTTGTGGTAAAGAAGGGTTTTCCGATGTTAGTTAATACATCATTTGGAATACCGCCTCCATTATCCCTCAACTTGATAACTAAATATCCTTTTTCTGCGAAACTTTGAAGCGTAAATACATTTTTTTTATTATCCCCTGGGAAAGCTTCAATCGAGTTTCTCAGTGCATTTAAAATAATTTGTTTAAACGATGATTCATTAACCTCTACCTTATCAAGAACAGGCTCAACATTATAGTGAAAATGTATGCCTTGCATTAAACATTCTGATCTTATAATGTCAATTACACTTTCTAATAAGTATTTAGGATTTCTTGTTTCTTTTTTTGCTTTTTTTCTTGCAACTGATAAAAAATTATCGATAATTTCATTCATTCGTTCTGTTTCAGAGAGGATAGTATCAGAATACTTATCAAAACTATCTGTTAAGGCAGACAATTGTAAAAATCCTTTTATAACAGATAAAGGATTTCGCAACTCATGAGCAACCCCTGCAGATAAATACGAAACAGACTCCATCTGATCTTGATAGGTCAGAAGATGAGTGTATTTTCTCTCATAAGATAAATCATAAATCATTAACAGTACACTGTTTATATCTTGAAGATACACCCCTTTTAAGTTCAGCCATTCTCCGCTGTGATCATTTTTCACTTCTAATTGAAGTGATGTTTGTTTTTCTAGTACATCTTTAACTAATCGGGATGCTACAGCAAGTCCTTCACTGCCTTCTTTTAATAGTTGAATATTTAATTTATGTCCGCAGTTCTTTTTAGTATCTTCACTGAAATATTGGCGAAACATTTCATTGCTTTGCTCAATATTAAGGGACGGGCTGACAATGGCATAAGCATGCTCAAATTGTGATAGAAGATCATTTAATTCTAAGGAAGGCAATGGAGCCACCATTTCTCTTCCAGTCAACAAAATATATCCATTTTTTAAAGCTCCACTATATTGCATATAAGATTCCTTATTATGAAAACGATGGAGCAAAGAAAAACCAGAATGTAATCCCTTGTCACAAATTTTTTTTATATAGTAAAGTGCTTGTTCAGCATAATAAGAGGTAAAATAATCAAAAAAATAGCGGCTGTCGTTAAAGAGCTCTTCTGCTATACTATTCAAGGAAATGATGTGACCTTCTTTGCTAAGAATTAACTCTGCATCAGACCTTAAATTTTCGAACTCATTTTTAAAATCAATCGTATTTAATGTACGTAATGATTCGTACATATAACCCCTCCTTGTTTAACCAAACCCCCGTTAAGTATCGCTGCTTGTCCTCAGCATTTTATTTATGATTAAACAAACATCCATCCAATCTGCTTTTATTCCATTTCCTGCCTCCCTTTTGATTATACTAAAAATTACAAAAAATGCATACTTTTTTTGCATGTTTATTTACTTATATTTTTAGACTTTATTCCTTGGCTTTCTCACTTATTTTCCATAAATACATATGATGAGAAAGAAAATTGAATCATCTTTTCGACAATTTGGATAAGGGAGCGATCCATGTGAACCGTTTTAAAGACCAATGGATTAAATATAAGATATCCGAACTTCACCCAAAAGACCTTATTCACTACGGTGCTTTATACGGCGTTACTGTATCTTTTGAAGAAGCCTCTGATTTGCTGCATCTTGTTCAATCTAGTCATTGGTCGATAGATGACAAACAATCCATGACAAATATTTTAGAAGAGGCAAAAGAAACCGTCTCACCTGAAACATATGCCCTCTTAAAACAGTTGTTCAAAAATTTCATAGGATAAATTGTATTTAAGAATATGTAAAACCAGCAGCTTTTCTTTTGAAAAACTGCTGGTTTGTAGTGTTTAAGAAATAAGTTCTTTTTTTAAATCTTCATTAAATGTTTCTTCCTTAAACATATTAATTTCATGTCTATATGGTGGTTTTTTATTCTTTTTGTCTGTCCCGACGTAAGGTGTTTCTAGTATTTTTGGGATATTTTCAAACGCTGGATGATGAACCACATAATTGAGAGCTTCAAAACCTATATAACCAAAACCGATATTTTCATGGCGATCTTTCGCGGCTCCTAATTCATTTTTACTGTCATTAACATGCAGCACTTTCAAACGGTCCAAACCAATTACTTTATCAAATGTGTTTAACACTCCATCAAAATCCCTCGCTATGTCATATCCTGCGTCATGAGTGTGACAAGTATCAAAGCAAACAGAAAGCTTTTCATTATGAGTAACTCCCTCTATTATATTCGCTATTTCTTCAAAAGTGCGGCCACACTCCGACCCTTTTCCAGCCATTGTTTCTAAGGCTATTTGGACATTTTGATCTGGATCGATCACTTCATTTAAACCCTCTATTATTTTACTCAGTCCGGCTTCTGTTCCTGCGCCGACATGAGCGCCTGGGTGCAGCACTATTTGTGTTGCACCAATGGATTCTGTCCGTTCGATTTCAGAGCGCAAAAATTCTACGCCTAATTGAAAGGTCTCTGGTTTAGTTGTATTGCCAATATTAATAATATAAGGAGCATGAACTACTACCTCTTTGACACCATTTTCTTGCATGTGCTTTTTGCCTGCTTCAATATTCAGCTCTTCGATCGGTTTTCTGCGTGTATTTTGTGGTGCTCCGGTATAAATCATCATCGCGGAAGCGCCGTAAGATGCAGCTTCCTCGCTTGAACCAAGCAGCATTTTCTTTCCGTTCATAGAGACGTGTGAACCTAATAACATTATAAAATTCCCCCAATTATTTTTTTCTTTTATTTAGTCTTTTTTGCCGCTTCTCCTGCCGCTCTGCTTTCCAGCGAGCCTTCTTTTTATAGCCAGGTTTTATCTTTTTCGGTTTAGGCTTTGGTATAACTGGCCCTTTATTACTTTCTGATTTCATGTTTTGGTTTTTGATTAATGGATTCTCAACCACTGTCCATTCATTTTTTTTCAAATCTAGAAACTGACCCGAAATGCCCTTATTTTGAAGTTTCTTTAACTCTGTATATTCTTCTTTTTCAATAAATGTAAAAGCTTCTCCTGTTTGCCCGGCACGAGCAGTCCGTCCCACTCTATGAACGTAATATTCAAGTTCTTTTGGCAGCGAGTGATTAATGACATGTGAGACGCCTTTGATATCCATCCCTCTGGCTGCTAAATCAGTTGCAACTAAATATTGAATCTGTAATCCATTTACTTTGCGCATTACTTGCTTTCTTTGACGAGGCGGCAATCCGCCATGCAGTACATCTGCATTTAAACCGGCAGCTAGCATTGCTTCTAATACTTGATCAGCGTCTTCTTTTGTCGTTGTAAAAATAATAGCAAAGTATGGACGCAGGCTTTTCGCTAAATGTACTGTTAATTCAGTTCGATCTCTATGTTTTACAAGTATAAACTGATGCTTCATTTTTGCAGGAGCTGTTTGTTCTGGCTTCACATGTACATGTCTTGGATTTTTCATATATTTTCTCAAAAATGGCTGTAATTGTTCTGGTATCGTGGCTGAAAATACCATCATTTGCAAGTTATCCGGCATAAGAGATGCTGCTGGATCTATTTCTTCAATAAATCCCATATCTAGCATTTGATCTGCTTCATCTACTACAAACATTTCCGTTCGATGAACATCAATCGCCTGGTTTTTCGTCATATCATTTAATCGACCTGGTGTGGCAACTATAATATGAGGTGGTTTTTGAAGTCTCTCCATTGTACGCTTTCGATCTGTACCGCCTGTTAGCCGCATTGCTTTAATAATTGAATCACGGTCATTTTTCAAAAGCTTTTGTAGTTCATTGTAGATCTGACCAGCAAGCTCTCGAGTAGGAGCGGTAATTACAGCTTGAATGTATTCATGCTCCGGTCGTATTTTAGTCAGGATAGGGAGCAAAAAAGCAAGCGTTTTGCCCGATCCGGTATGTGATTGTCCAATAACATCACGACCATTTATGATAGCTGGTATCAGCCGTTCCTGTATTTCCATTGGTTTTTCAATGTTTTGTTCTTGTAAAGATTTAATTAAAAATGGGGGCAAGTCAAATCGCTGAAATGCATTCATCGTAACACCGCCTTCTATTTCAAAAGGTTCTATCCTCAAACTATATCATATTGTTTAATTTGCACATCTAGGCAGATGCTATCATATTTTATCATAAACCTGGTCAAAACACAGCTCAAAAACTCCACTTAACAGCTGCGCTTATCAATTAGGTACGGTGCCAAATGGAGAATCACGAACAAATGCTAAACATTTGATTTTTACGTTCTATCACCACTAAACCCTATTTATAAATGAGAGGATGATTACTTTGTTTCCACCCCACCCGCCTTATATGGGAGGGCCGCCTATGCCGCCGCAAACCGCTCCCGTTCAGATGATAAACAGGTTTTTACCGGGCATTTTTAATTCTGGCCCCCAAGCTTCATCTATGTTTCCTGCTGTAGCTCATCCTGGAGGATTTTCAACGTTAATACCTTCCGTTCAAAAGATGATTAATGTAGCCCAGACAGTGACTCCTATGGTCCGTCAATACTATCCATTGGTTAAACAGCTTCCTGCACTCTGGAGTATGCTCTCATCTACGAACCAAACCTCTGAAGATTCTAACAGCACAAGTACGATTAACGAATCAATGGATGACTCAAATTATTCAGAAAAACCTGTCTTCAAAGAAACGGCTGAAGATGCATCATATTTTTCAGAAGCTCCTCCTCCAAAACTTTATATATAGTGTAGAATCAATATCTTTTATGTCGACACCTTTTTACAATTGCTAATACAAATAGTATAATGACCCTAGCATTTCAACAATGCAATTGATGTAAGCAATCAGTTTCAGAGGAGGCTGTTATGGAAGTTATTAAGATTTCCCCACGGGGCTATTGTTACGGTGTCGTTGATGCAATGGTGCTGGCAAAACAGGCAGCAAGCAACCTGGATTTGCCTCGCCCTATTTATATTTTGGGAATGATCGTTCATAATAAACATGTCACAGAAGCATTTGAAGATGAAGGCATTATTTCCTTGGACGGGCCTAACCGTCTAGAAATATTAAAAGAAGTTGATAATGGCACTGTTATATTTACAGCACATGGTGTTTCTCCAGAAGTTAGAAAGCTTGCTAAAGATAAAGGACTAACAACTGTTGATGCTACCTGTCCTGATGTTACTCGAACTCACGACCTTATTCGTGATAAAAAAGCAGATGGATATAACGTCATTTATATTGGTAAAAAAGGACATCCTGAGCCAGAAGGTGCCATCGGGGTAGCTCCCGATATTGTTCATCTCGTTGAATCCATCGAAGACGTAAAGAATCTAAAAATCGACGCAGAAAAAATCATTATCACCAATCAAACTACGATGAGTCAATGGGATGTTTCTGATATTATGAATGAAGCACTAAACCGTTATCCTAACGCAGAAATTCATAATGAAATTTGTATGGCAACACAAGTAAGACAAGAAGCAGTAGCAGAACAAGCAAAAGAGGCTGATTTAATGCTTGTTATTGGAGATCCAAAAAGCAACAACTCAAATAGGCTTGCACAAGTATCAGAAAAAATCGCTGGTACGCCAGCTTATCGAATCGCAGATATAACTGAACTAAATTTGGAATGGCTGCAGGGAATTGAGAAAATTGCAGTTACTGCTGGTGCTTCTACACCTACTCCAATAACGAAAGAAGTTATTCAGTTTTTACAGCAATATGATGAAAACGATCCTTCCACTTGGAAAATAGAGAAAAAAGTAGAAAACTCTAAAATCCTTCCTAAAGTAAAGACAAAAAAGTAAGTTTTTTATGTACAAAAGCGCGGGCCCCTGAAAAAGGACATTATTATTTACTAATAAAGATTTGACCTCTTAAATGAGGCCAAATCTTTTTTTATAAAAACGTAAACGGATCAGTCGACACGTTTGAAGCAATAAAATCAGTACTATATTTTTTAGTATCGAGCAATTCTTCCAATTTATTCTTTACTCCATCTTTCATTATTTTCTCAACATTATGGCCTGGATCTATTAGATTTAACCCTTCCATTTGGGCGTCATGTGCAACATGGTAGTAAAGATCGCCTGTAATATAGACATCAGCACCTTGCAGCTTCGCATAAGACCAATATTTGTTGCCATCTCCGCCTAACAAGGCTACTGTTTTTACTGTATCAGAAAGGGAACCTACTGCCCGAACATGCTCCACATCATATGCCTTTTTTACTTTGTTTACAAAGTCCTCAAGAGAAACAGGGGTTTCTAGCTTTCCAATTCGTCCTAGACCAAGCGTTTCTCCTTCTAAATCAAGTGGATAAATATCATATGCTGGTTCCTCATAAGGGTGAGCTTTTTCTAAAGCTCGAAGCACTTTTTTTAGAATTGGTTCGGGAACTACGGTTTCCATTCTTTTTTCCGCGGCAAACTCCATTTCCCCTTTTTCCCCTAAGTATGGATTTGTATCCTCTCCAGGAATAAATGTACCTGTCCCTTCAGACGAAAACGTACAATGGCTGTATCCTCCTATAAAACCTGCCCCTGCATCACCTAAAGCCTGTCGAACTTCTTCCACATGACTTTCAGGAATAAAAGCAACTAACTTTTTCAATGGCACCTCTTGAGTAGGTACGAGCACTTTGGTTTCTTGAAGTCCTAATGCATCAGCCATCATGTCGTTTACGCCCCCATTTGTAATGTCCAAGTTTGTATGGGCAGCGTATACAGTAATATCATGCTTAATGCATTTTTCAATAATTGGACCTTGTCCTTTAGAAGTATCAATTTGTTTTAAAGGTTTAAAAATCAATGGATGATGGGCAATAATCATATCTACATTTTTAGCAATCGCTTCATCAACAACATCTTCAAGGACATCCAATGCTATCATTACTTTGTGTACCGGCTTATTTAGGGTTCCAACCATTAAACCAACTTTGTCCCCCTCCACGGCTAAAGATTTTGGGGACCACTCTTCAAATAATTGAATAATCGTTTGTCCATTAGCTCGTTTCATTTTTAAAAACCTCCTCTAACAGGCTTAATTTTTTCATTAATTCTTTCTTTTTTGAAAGTACAGCTCCTCTTTCAGAGGCTTTTTCTATCTCTTGTAAAACATACTGCCAGCTTTCTTTTTCCCGTTTCCATTTTTTTATAAAAGCAGAAGGCTGCTTTTTTATTAAATATGGTCCAAATAATTGCCCTGCTTCTTCACTCATTCCAAGAGTCTGATAAGGAAGATAAGGATCTCCAGGTTCTGCGATTAAAATTTCATAAATATGTTCATCTTCTTCTATGATATGTTCATTGATAATTTGCCAATTATTTCTCATCATCCATTTCCGTATTTGGACAGCTCCTACGTTTGGCTGCAATACTAATCGCTTTATATTTTTTAATGAATTCTTTCCATCCTCTAAAATGCTGGAAATAAGCGATCCTCCCATCCCAGCTATAACCGCCGTATCAATATTATCTTCTTCCTTAATAACAGCTAAACCTGGGCCGACTCTTGTTTCAATATATTTTTCCAGGCCTTCTCTTTTAATTTTCTCCACAGCGGAATTAAGTGGTGATTCATTTACGTCTGAAGCTAATGCCCATTCAACTTTCCCGTGTTTTACTAAATAAACAGGAAGATATCCATGATCTGTCCCTATGTCTGCCATCCGTACCTGATACGGAATCTCTTGTGCTATGACAGATAATCGTCTTGATAAGTGTTCTGCATTCATGTTCTTTTTCCTCTCTGATTGTTGTTCCTTCTTAAGAGTTATTTAATGAAGAAAAGATAAAGCTCCCTGAAAAAAGGTAGGCTAAGGTACAGGAACTTCTACTACATACACCTCGTTCGTCCCTGTCTTAGAAAAGCGTAAGCGCCTTGCTCACAAGCGACAAGTCCTGGAGGGGCGGCATATGGAAAGCTGATCTTTGCTTTCCATTGACGAACCGAAGGAACATCGAGCGAGTAGGCGCTGGAGCTAGACATATAAAAAGCCAAAAATTTATAATTTCTTACCTTTAAAAAAAGAAGAGGAAGCACAAAGCGCTCCCTCCCCTGCTTCCATTATTCTTCAGAAAGCGACATTAAGTACTCTGCAATCGCTTCTCCTTCTTCCGCATTAGCAATACCGCCTGGCATATCTCCAATACCGTTTTGCGCAATATCTGCTATTTCTTCTGCGGAAAAGTTTTCACCTGCATCATTAATTGCAGGGTAGTCTCCCTGTCCTTCAAGGTTATCTCCGTGACAGGAAATACAGTTTTCATTAACTAACTCTTCTCCGTATTCTACCGGATCTTGTTCTTCTCCCTCTCCATTCTCGTCATCTGCTTGCTGGTTTAATCCGACAAGGGATAACCCAAGCATCAATAATAAACCGGCTACTGCGGTTAAAAAGAATGGAATCAGCGGTTTATTTTTCACGCTCTTTCCCCCTTCTTCCTATGTATCCTATAATGTGGCGATATGAATCCGCATTCCTTTTATATTTTACTTTATTATAATTAATTAGAAAAGATATAAAGCGGACTTTTATAGTTTTTGTCACTTCCTGTTCAATTATACAAGCTATTCACTGAGCAAAATAATACGTAGCAGCTAATATAAGACCAACTGTACCTGACCATTTCAAATAAGACAACTTCCAATACAAGCCGGCTGATAACCAAATGAAACAATTAATAAAAATGGTAACAGTTAAGAATAAATAATTTTCTTCTAAATTCATCACGGCCGTAGTACTTGCTAAAAAAATGATTAAAGCCCCTATGGCAATCATAATGTGAAACAAAACAATATCCTTTTTTTTTATGTAGTATGCTAAAATCCCTACGAATATAAGAGACAATGTATTTAATAGCGTTTGCACTTGCAACGATAAAGACGTAAAATAAATGACAATAAATGTTAATCCTAATGCACTAAATGCTAATACCAAAGTGCTTATCAACAATGAGACACGGGGAGATTGTTTTGTTGTTTCTTCTTCTAGTTCTTCACCTTCTGAGTATAGCATTAAAAGAAAATCACAATAGTGTTCAGGCAGCAAATGATTTTTTTTCCAGTATTTAATTTCTTTAATAATTATTTTTTTTCTTTCTTCCGTCATAATAAAACTCCCCTGCTGTCCCAAAAAGTGTGTGTTAACATAAACCTAACAAGTTAAAAAGGATTGCCCCCATTTATTATTCTGGAGACAATCCCTTCTTCCTTCTTGTTATTAATCAAGAAAATCTTTTAAGCGTTTACTGCGGCTTGGGTGGCGCAACTTACGCAAAGCTTTTGCTTCAATTTGACGAATTCGTTCTCTCGTAACACCGAACACTTTACCAACTTCCTCGAGTGTCCGAGTTCTTCCATCATCTAGACCAAAACGAAGTCGAAGCACATTTTCTTCTCTATCTGTAAGTGTATCCAGAACGTCTTCAAGTTGTTCTTTTAATAATTCATAAGCAGCAGCATCAGAAGGAGCTAAAGCTTCCTGGTCTTCAATGAAGTCGCCGAGATGCGAGTCATCTTCTTCCCCTATAGGCGTTTCTAATGAGACAGGTTCTTGAGCTATTTTTAGAATCTCTCTTACCTTGTCAGGAGTTAAATCCATTTCTTTTGATACTTCTTCTGGTGTTGGCTCACGCCCTAAGTCTTGAAGAAGCTGCCTTTGCACTCGAATCAATTTATTAATTGTTTCTACCATATGAACTGGTATACGAATTGTACGAGCCTGGTCAGCAATAGCTCTTGTAATTGCTTGACGAATCCACCAAGTAGCGTAGGTGCTGAACTTATAACCTTTATTATAATCAAACTTCTCGACTGCTTTGATAAGGCCCATATTACCTTCTTGTATTAAATCCAAAAACAGCATTCCTCTGCCTACATATCTTTTGGCAATAGAAACAACCAGCCGAAGATTCGCTTCAGCCAAACGTCGTTTAGCTTCTTCATCTCCTTCTTCAATCTGTTTTGCGTAGGTAATTTCTTCTTCTGCAGATAACAGTGGAACTCTGCCGATTTCTTTCAAATACATGCGAACGGGATCATTAATTTTAATTCCAGGCGGGACACTTAAATCATTAAGATCTAACTCTTCTTCTTCTTTTTCAACCTGTTCCATACTCGGAACTTCTTCGCCTTCATTTAATAAATCAATACCTTGTTCTCCCAAGTATTCAAAAAACTCGTCCATTTGGTCTGAATCTTGATCGTATGGAGCAAGTTTTTCTGTTATTTCCGCGTAAGATAAAACCCCGCGTTTTTTTCCGGACTCGAGTAATTGTTCTTTGACTTGATCGATAGACATTTCACCTTCCGCCAATGGGCGTATCGGTTTCTCAGCCATTCGATCCCCTCCTTCCATTCTTCACACCACATCTTATCTGTACACAACAATCTATTCTAAACAAAGTTTGAACTCTCCGACCTTCTAAAGGAAAAGGGCACGTCATCTTTCGCCCCTCGATGTCTGCTGAAAAATCATTTTTAGACTTACTTTAACGAGTTTATTTTTTTAAAGCTTTTTTCATGTCAACTAATTCTGTGGCTAATTGAACAGCTGACTGTATGTCTTGTTTTTTTTCAGCTTCTTTCATTTTTTGCTCTATTTCTTCTATTTCTACCCATTTTGGGTAATTCTTAATCTGACGAATATAATCAACCAATTCATTTTCTGATAAGTGTTTATTGATGTCAAGCATTGCGATTTCAGAAGCCTTTTTAATTAAATCAGGATCTTGCAGTTGATTAATAAAATGTCCCGGGTCAGGCTTGTTTCCCTCTGCATAATAAGCATAAAGATAGGCAGCAATTGCAACGTGTTCTTCAACATTAAAGTCCCCGCCTATTGTTTCTTGAACTTCCATACACACTGTTTTATCCTTCATCATATGAGCAAGCAGCATTCTTTCCGCATTTTGAAAAGCAGGTAAAAGCTGCTTGTTTTTATATGAATCCAAGCCCCATCGTTTGGCCCGGCTTCCATACGTAGAATCATTTCTTTTATCATTGTAATAACGTTTTGATTCTTTATAAATGCGAAACTGTTCTTGTTTTAAAGCATCCAGCGATAAAGAAAACTCGTCAGCCAACTGCCTTAAATAAAAATCCCGTTCGACTGCTTTTGAAAGATACGTCACTTCTTTTAATACTTCTTCTATATATTGAAGTTTTTCTCCTTCATCCTGGAGGTTTTTCTTCCGTTTTAACAGCTGCATTTTAAATGCCATCAATGGAACAGCTGCCTCTATTACTTCGGATTTAAATCGTTTTGCGCCATTAGCTTTGATATAATCATCCGGGTCTTCCTTATCAGGTAAAAGGGCCACCTGCACAATTAGCCCTTCTTGTTCAAGAATTTGAGCCGATCTTCTTGCAGCATCTTGTCCCGCATTATCACCATCAAAGCAAATAATAATACGTTCGGTGTTTCTGCGTATGATTTTTGCTTGCCTTTCTGTCATGGAGGTCCCTAATACAGCAATTGCATTCGTAATACCTGCATTACTGGCTGCTATTACATCAGCATACCCTTCAAATAACACTGCTGTATTTGATTTCCGGATCTCCTTCCTTGCCAAATGCATACCGTAAAGTGTTTCATTTTTTTTAAATATTGATGTTTCAGGGCTGTTTAAATACTTTGGTTCACCTTCTCCAAGCACTCTTCCCCCAAAACCAACAGTATGCCCTTGTATATCTTGAATCGGAAACATTATTCTATTTCTAAACCTGTCTTTTAAATCCCAATTAGATTCTTGTCGAAGAAGCAATCCCGCCTCTTCCATTTCTTGAAGATTAAATTTTCTTTTTTCTAGCAAACCCTTTAAAACATTTGAATGATCCGGAGAATAACCTAATTGAAAACGTTCCATCATTTCAGGCGAAAATCCACGACGAAGTAAATAATCATATGCTTCTTTGCCTTGTTCGGTATTCATTAGCAAATGATGATAAAATCTCGCTGCAAGTTCATGAGCTTCTATTTTCTTGTGATGCGTAGAATAGCCAGCTTGTCCCGATTTAGAATAACCGGTTTCAGGCACGGATATTCCAGCTTTAGAGCCAAGTTTTCCTAAAGCTTCTACAAAACCGACTTTCTCCATTTCCATGACAAAAGTAATCGCATTTCCACCTGCCCCGCAGCCAAAGCAGTGATATAGCTGACGATCGGGAGACACGGAAAAGGAGGGAGTTTTTTCCCCATGAAAGGGACACAGTCCCATATAGTGCTTTCCTTGTTTTTTTAATTGAATGTATTCGCTGATAATTTCTACAATGTCAAGGGATTGGCGGATTTCAGCAACGGTTTCATCTGGTATATACTGTGCCAAGTGCTGATCCCCCTGTCTTCTTAGTCAATAAAACCTTTAATCTCTAGTCTTTGTTAATAACTTTTCGAGTGCACAAACAAACCTTTTTTTGTCCTCATTTTTAAAGGAAGGCGTGCTTTTTGGTTTGGTTTTTCCCCTTTTCATTTGAATTCCCTCATATCTGTTCATCAATAGATAATCAATTTCTCCATTGTTATAAAGATGTCCTCTCGGTGAAAGAGCGTTTGCTCCTTTTTGGAGTACAACAGCAGCTAGACCATTGTCTTGAGTAATGACGACATCGTTTGAATAAATATGATTTAATATATAAATGTCTACTGCTTCCGGTTCTGCATCTAAAGTGACAGTTTGGGAATAATAATTTGTTGTAGTAACATGTGCAAAAGTGAAAACAAAATAGGATTCCATCTGATATGTTTTGGCTAAAGTATCTATTTCCTCTTTGACAGGGCATGCGTCTGCATCCGTGAAAATAACTATAGCTGATCGTCCTTTCTCTTAATTCGACAACATTAAACAAAATCCTTCCACTTCGAAATTTGTTTTAAAGAAATTATTCATCTAATCAATTTTTTCACACAATATTTCATTATAAACTATTTTTTCTTAAAAAACTATTAATATGAATGAATTTCATAATTCATTTCTATATCATCATAAACGAACATTGTATAAAATTACCTCGTTATCGTTCATGAATAGTAGAAAAAGCTGCTCTTTACTGAGCAGCTCTAACCTTTTTGAAACATATTTGTAATTAAATTTGCCGTTTCCTCGACAGCTTTACTTGATACATCAATAACAGTACAGCCGATTTTTCCCATTACTTTTTCGGAGTATTCTAGTTCCTCTTTAATACGCTCTAATTTTGCATAATTAGCTTCTGCTTTTAATCCAAGAGCTCTTAGCCGCTCCGTTCTAATATCATTTAATTTCTCTGGACTAATGCGCAGGCCTATACATTTTTTAGGCGATATTTTAAATAATTCTTCCGGCGGTTCTACTTCTGGAACAAGCGGGACATTTGCCACTTTTAGACGTTTGTGTGCTAAGTATTGAGATAAAGGAGTTTTTGAAGTTCTTGAGACTCCTACAAGCACTATATCTGCTCTAATAATCCCGCGGGGATCTCTTCCATCATCGTACTTGACAGCAAATTCAATTGCCTCTACTTTTCTAAAATAATCTTCATCCAATCGATAAACTAGGCCTGGTTCGTATTTTGGCTCCTGGCCTGTAACGCTCACCATTTTATTAAGCATAGGACCTATAATGTCAACCGTTTCTACTCCAGCTGCTTTTGCTTTCTCTAAAAGATAATTATTTTTCTCAGGTATTACAAGAGTATAAGCAATCATAGCTTTGACCTCTTTTGCCAGGTCTATAACTTCATCAATGGTACTTTCATCTTCTACGTAAGGAATTCGGCGAATTTCCATTCCTTTCTCACCAAATTGACTAGCAGCCGCTTTCACTACTAATTCTGCGGTTTCTCCAACCGAATCCGATACCACATAAACGATTGGACGTTGGCTGTTCATGTTCGCCATCCCCTTCCCTCCAGGTCATTTGCTTTATAGAAGCTGATCATGTGATAAATCTACAAGTACTTTCGTCATGTTTGTTTTTGTAACTCTTCCTATCACTTCGAGATTATTATCCGCATCTTTCTTTATTACAGGTAAGGCATCAATTTGCTTTTCAATTAATTTGTTTGCAACTTCTATAACGAGATCATCTTTTTCACACACTGTTATATTAGGCATTCTAGTCATAATAATACTAACAGGCATCGTCTCTAAATCTTGTTTTCCAATGCTTGCCCGAAGTAAGTCTTTTCTTGATAAAACCCCGATAAGAGAAGCTGTTTTATTAACGACAAATAATGTTCCCACATCTTCTAAAAACATTGTGCAAATAGCATCATAGACAGAACTCGATTCATTTACAACAACCGGTATGGATTGGTAGTCCTGAACAGTAAGCTTTTTTACTTTTTCCGTTAATAGCTGTGAACCTGTTTTACCTGTATAAAAATAACCCACTCGTGGTCTGGCGTCTAAAAATCCAGCCATCGTTAATATAGCCAAATCGGGTCGGAGTGTGGCTCTTGTAAGAGAAAGCTTCTCAGCAATTTGTTCCCCAGTGATCGGCCCACTGTCTTTTACAATACCTAATATTTCTTCTTGTCTCCCTGTAAGTTCGATTGTCATCACCGCCTTAAGACTCTCTCCTTACGATAAACGTCCTCGATGAGCATTCACTATATGTCTCCTAAAATTCCGGAGAGCTCTTTTTTTTATACTTTAGGAAAGTTTAACTTTATTAGAGGATCAAAGTATAAGTAAAACTACGTCTTCCGCCATAGGACTCGGCGGCAAGCCGAGTTTTTCTAATCCCATTATATCTTACTGCCCTAATGTATGACTATCGATAACACTTATCAGGAGGAAAATACAATGTGCTGAAAGTTTGCGAAACGATGAATTTCAGAAGACAATTTGGACATTTGAGTAAGTCGATTTTCTTTTATTTCCTCATCTTCACTCATAACCATAACGTGATCAAAATAATGGTGAATTACAGGTTTTATCTCTTCAAGTAAAGTAAACGCTTCTTCTACCTTTGCAGCTGCTAGTTGATTCGGAAGTTCTTGTCTTAGCCTTAAATATGCTTCATATAATTCTTTTTCTTGATTTTCTGCTAGTAAATTTGTATTCACGTTGTTCTCGTTGTTATTTTCTTTTTTAGCAATATTAGTTATCCTGCTTAGCGCTTCGACGGTATCTTTGAAGTTTTCATCTTGTAGTTTTGTCTGTAAAAATTCTGCTTTTTTTACAACTAGACCGACTGGTTCTCCTGTCTTTTCAAGTACTGCATCAGCGATATCATAACGGATAGAACGCTCTGACAAAATGTTTTTCAACCGCAAACCGAAAAAGGATAAAATGTCCTGTTTCACCTCCGCACTAGTTCGCTTCAATATGCCGGAATTTTCAAGGCTTTCGATCGTTATATTAACTAAATCTTCCAAACGTACGGAGAAATCATGCTCTAGCAAAATTTGCGCAGCACCTGCTGCTTGACGTCTTAATCCGTATGGATCTTGAGAGCCGGTAGGAATCATTCCAATTCCAAAGCAGGCGGTGATCGTATCCAGCTTTTCAGCCAAACCTAGAACAGCACCTGTAATAGTACTTGGAGCCTCATCACTTGCATATCTAGGCTGATAATGCTCCTTAATAGCTGCGGCCACATTTTCATTTTCGCCTGCCATTAGTGCGTATTTCTCTCCCATAATACCTTGAAGTTCTGAAAACTCATCTACCATTAACGTTACAAGGTCAAATTTTGAAAGAACAGCAGCCCGTTCAATATCAATATGTTTGTTTTTTTCTACTCCGAGTATTTGTCCGAAAGCTGGAGCTATTTTTTTAAGACGTCTGATTTTATCCCCAATCGTTCCCAGCTCTTCCTGAAAGACAATATGATCTAATTTAGCAGCAGCTTCCTCTGGGTGTAGTTTCTGATCTTCTTGATAAAAAAACTTCGCGTCTGATAAACGGGCTCTTAATACTTTTTCATTTCCTTTTTTAACATTGTCTAAGTATTCCCTGTTGCCGTTTCTCACAGCAATAAAGTAAGGAAGCAGTTTCCCTGATTTATCTTCTACTGGAAAATAGCGCTGATGTTCACGCATCGACGTTATTAGTACTTCATCTGGAATGTTAAGAAATTCCTCATCGAATGAACCGTAAAACGCAGTTGGATACTCTACCAGATTATTCACTTCTTCTAATAAACCATCATCAACAGGAATAGACCAATTCTCTTTTTCTGCAATTTCATCTATTTGCTGGCGAATCGCTTCTTTTCTCTTGTGGGGATTTACAATGACATATTGATTAAGTAATTCTTCTTCATAATGATTGGTATCAAAAATTTCTACTTCTGTTCCTAAAAACCTGTGTCCAAATGTTTTCCTTCCGCTTTTTACATCCGTAATATGAAAAGGAATGACTTTGTCGCCAAATATTGCAACAATCCAATGTATAGGGCGTACGTATTTTAAAGAATAAGAACCCCAGCGCATGTTTTTAGGGAAACTTAAGTTGGTAATTATAGCTTCGAGCTCTAATAAAAGTTCAGACGTGTACTTCCCTTTTATGTCTTTATTAGCAAAAACGTATTCTGTTCCTTTTAACTCTTTAAAAAATAGAGCGTTTAGATCTTCGTCTTGTCCTTTTGCAAAGCCAATAGCAGCCTTTGTCCATTCCCCATTATCGTCTAATGCAATTTTTTTTGAAGGTCCTTTCGCTTCCTCTGTGATATCATCCTGCTTTTCGGCCAATTCATTTATACGCACAGCCAAACGACGCGGCGTAGAAAACGCTTCAATAGATTGGAAAGAAATTCGTTTTTCTTTCATCCATTCTTCGAGCTTATTTTGCAATTGATTCATGGCATCCGTTACGAAACGAGCCGGCATTTCTTCAAGACCTATTTCTAGTAAAAAGTTATTATTGCTCATTGGTTTCGCCCCCCTTTTTGCTGAGCATTGGAAAGTCAAGACGTTCTCTTTCCTCATAATAAGCAGCTGCACACTTTCTAGCCAGATTTCTGACTCGTCCAATATAACCTGTTCTTTCTGTCACAGATATTGCTCCCCCAGCATCCAGCAAATTAAATACATGAGAACATTTTAGTACATAGTCATACGCCGGAAATACAAGATTTTCAGCAATGGCTCTCTCCGCTTCCTTTTCATACGTATTAAACTCATTAAAAAGCATGTTATGATCAGCTACTTCAAAAGTATATTTAGAATGTTCATATTCCGGCTGATGAAAAACATCTCCATAAGTAAAGTCATCTACCCAGATAAGATCAAAAACATTTTCTTTGTCTTGAATATAGGATGCCAGCCGTTCGATTCCATATGTAATTTCAACTGCTACAGGATTAGCGTCAATTCCTCCTACTTGTTGAAAATAGGTGAACTGAGTTATTTCCATACCATCAAGCCATACTTCCCAGCCAAGTCCCCAAGCACTTAATGTTGGAGCTTCCCAGTTATCTTCTACAAAACGTATATCATGTTCGGCCGGGTCAATACCTAATTCTTTTAAACTTTTTAAATAAAGCTCTTGAATATTAGAAGGAGATGGTTTCATAATAACCTGAAATTGATGGTGTTGATAAAGGCGATTTGGATTTTCTCCATACCTTCCATCAGCAGGGCGTCTAGAAGGTTCAACGTACGCTACATTCCAAGGCTCTGGCCCGATACTTCGTAAAAACGTCATCGGGTTCATTGTTCCTGCCCCTTTTTCTACATCGTAAGCTTGCATAATTAAACAGTTTTGTCTTGACCAAAAGTTTTGCAACGTCAAAATCATATCTTGTACGTTCAATCAAATCCCTCCTCATTATTTAGAAAAGCAGTACGTTTATAACGGTGAAAACCTGCGTTTGATTTATACTGTGATCCAACGAAAAATCCCGTCCCTACACCAGATACATTTATCTGGTATAGGGACGGGACAAACCCGCGGTTCCACCCTATTTGCTTCGTATTAAATACTAAGCCGCTTTTAATTCTTAATTGCTCCGGAACGCCTTCATTGCCATATTTACCGCAGCTCTCACCATCCTGCGTTCGCTAAATAAACATAGGACAACTACTACTTTCCATCTACACACACTATAATGAATGTATTAGCATCATACTTAATTCAAATCGTACTGTCAAGTTTTCTTCTAAAACCTTCTTATAAATTCCAGTTCTCCATTTGTTCTAAAAAGCGTTTGGATTTTAAAATTAAGCCGGAATATTCGTCATAATAAGTGTGTAATACTTGTTTTAGCTCATCTTTTGTTTGCTTTTTTAACGATATTTCACCAAGCCTCTCTACATCCATGTAAAAAAAGGTTCTTAATAGCTGTACCGTTTTGGGTTGAATGTCGAACCGGTAATCATCTGCTGCTTTACAAACCTGGCACAAAAACCCTGCTTCTTTAACAGAAAAACTAAACGTTCCTTCTGTCCTGCTACACCGTACACATTTATCAAATTCCGGTTTTATACCAGCTTGAGCAGTCATTTTTGTCTCAAAAATTCTGGTCAAAATTTCTGGATCATTATCTTCATTCATTTTCTGTAATAACTGTAAAAACATTTCAAATAAATAAGGATTCCTCTCTTTTTCATCTGTCAGCTTATCAAGCAGTTCAGACATATAGGAAGCATAAGCCGTTTTAAAAATATCGCCTCGGACGATTCGAAAAGAATCTATACTGTCCCCTTGATTCAGGGTACTCATACCTGTCCCCTTGTAATACAAAAACATTCCATAAACAAATGGCTGCGCTACAGCGGAAAACCTATTTTTTGGTTTTTTAGCTCCGCGTGCCATAACGGAAATTTTTCCAACTTCCCGTGTGTACAACCTTAATATAACGTTTGTTTCTCCATAAGATATCGTTCGCAGAACAATTCCTTCTGCTTTATCGAGCATGGCTTTCATTCCTTAACAGGCACTGTGCTTTACTCCATCTCATCCTCCATGAAAGAGAGCTGATCTTCATTTTCTTCGGAGAAGTTAGCCTGTTCTAATTCTTTTGTTAAAAGATAAGCGTTAATGTTTCCTGTCATAAAAAAGTATTTCCAGGAAAAATCACGGTCTTCAAACATGGTAAGCCACCCTTTCTTCTTCCAGCATAATTGCTGTTATTACATAGAATGGCTTAATAACCAAAAAGCATGACCTGTAATTTTTCCCTATATGGATACATTCGTAAAAGTTTAATTTATCGGGGGCATTTGAGCCGCTTAACCTGCTGTATATTTTTCCAAGTGATGGTTCGTAAAATTAATACTCATCCTCTTTATAACCATGTTCATTAAGCTGATATTGATTGTTTCTCCAGTCTTTTTGAACCTTAACCCATAGATCAAGAAACACTTTTGAACCTAAAAGCGTTTCAATGTCATGGCGGGAGCGTTGGCCAATTTCTTTTAGCATCCTTCCTTGTTTGCCAATAATAATTCCTTTTTGCGAAGAACGTTCGACCACAATAACAGCAGATATATATACCGCTCCATTTTCTCTTTCTTTTATTTGTTCAATCGAAACAGCGATAGAGTGCGGTATTTCTTCTGTTGTTAAATGAAGAACTTTTTCACGGACGAGCTCACTAATGACAAAACGTTCCGGATGGTCCGTGATCTGGTCTTCCGGATAGTATTGCGGCCCTTCTTCCATGTACTGTGTAATCTGCTCAAGCAGCGTTTCTACATTATTTCCTTTAAGAGCTGAAATAGGTATTACCTCTGCAAAATCAGCAAGCTTACGATATTGCTCAATTTTCTCAAGCAGGTTGTCAGGATGAATTTGATCCACTTTATTTATAACTAAAAAAACGGGTGTGGACGTTTGTTTCAGCTTATTAATAATAAATTCTTCACCCGCACCGTACTTTTGAGCAGCGTCAACAAGAAATAATATGATATCAACTTCTTGTAAGGATTGTACAGCAGTTTGGACCATGAAGTCCCCTAATTTATGTTTCGGTTTATGAATACCCGGGGTGTCAATAAAAACAATCTGAGAGTCAGAAGTTGTATATACCCCTTGAATTTTATTTCTCGTTGTTTGCGGTTTATCGCTCATTATTGCAATTTTTTCACCAATAATATGATTTAATAATGTTGATTTCCCTGCATTTGGTCTGCCTATTAATGCAGCAAAACCTGATTTAAACATTTTGTCCATCTTGAAAATCCTCCGCTTGGAATGCTCCAGGTAAAAGTTCTGCTACAGTTGTTACTTGAATATCACCTTTTAAGTTCCCTAAAATCACTTTGCCTGCAGGAGGGAAAAATTCAGACAACACTTGCCTGCAGGCACCGCATGGAGACACAGGTCCATCAGTATCTGCTACAACAGCTATCGTTTTCAGATCATGATTACCTTGACTGACAGCTTTAAAGACTGCCGTACGTTCAGCACAATTTGTTAAACCATAGGAAGCATTTTCGATATTGCATCCGCTGAATATTTCATTGTTTCCGTTGACTGCTGCAGCTCCAACGGGAAAGTTAGAATAAGGAACATAAGCTTGGTTTCTGGCTTCGATTGCTTCCTTAAGCAAATCTTTTTCCGTAGTCATTATTCCATTCTCCTTTTTTATTATTTAGTAAACAACGACAAAACAGGTTCATAAAAAATTAATATACCAATGACCACAGCAGCAATGCTAAATACAAAAACTGCAGCAGCAGAAATATCCTTAGCCCGTTCTGCTAAAGGGTGATATTCATCAGTTACGAGATCGACGGTTCTTTCAATGGCCGTATTAACAATTTCTAAAGCCAGTACCCCGGCAATAACAACGATTAATATGATTAAGTGATGCAAAGAAATACGCAAAAGAAAAGCAATTACTACCACGAGCACGGCGAAAGCGGTGTGTAATTGCATATTCTGCTCTTTTGATAATACATATATTAATCCGCGGGAAGCATACTTAAAAGAACGAAAAAACCGTCCCCATCCTTTTTTCCCCCTATCTTTCAAGACCATAATCTCTCAAAATGGATTCTTGACGGATAAACATATCTTTCTCTGCTTCTGTGGTATCGTGTGTGTAGCCGAGTAAATGTAATAATCCGTGAGCGGCTAAGAATCCAAGCTCTCTTTCTAAACTGTGTCCATAAGCTTCAGCTTGCTCTTTAGCTTTCTCAAGACTAATCAATATATCTCCAAGTAAATTAGGAACGTTTGGATCATCAGGCATTTCTTCTTCATCATTTAATGCAAACGAGATAACATCGGTAGGTTTGTCGATCCCGCGGTATTGATGATTCATGCTTTGAATCGTTTTGTTATCTACAATAGTCACTGACAGCTCTGAATCTGCGGGTACTTGTTCACGTTCACAGCCCTTTTGAAGGATATTTTGCAGTAAGTTCATATCTTTATCAGTCAAGGATCCAGTTTCATCAATTAGGTCTATTGTGACATTCATTATAGTCCTCCTAACCCGTGCTTCCGTTCGTTTTACTTTGGTTAGACTGCCTGCTGGAAAATCGAGAAGGCTCGGCTTCGTCATATGCATCTAGTATTTGCTGTACAAGCGTATGTCTAACTACATCAGTTGGCTGAAGGTACACCAATCCAATGGTTTGAATAGATTTTAAAATTTGCACAGCTGTTTTCAATCCAGACTGCTGGCCTTTTGGTAAATCAATTTGCGTAAGATCGCCATTAACTACCATTTTTGATCCAAAGCCAAGTCGGGTTAAAAACATTTTAATTTGCTCTTTTGTTGTATTTTGCGCTTCATCTAAAATGACAAAGGCATCTTCAAGTGTACGTCCTCGCATATACGCAAGCGGCGCGATTTCAATAGTTCCCCGCTCCATCAATCTGGCCGTATGCTCCACTCCGAAAATGTCATGAAGAGCATCATATAAAGGTCTTAAATAAGGATCAACCTTTTCTTTTAGATCACCTGGTAAAAAACCAAGACTTTCTCCTGCTTCTACTGCAGGACGAGTGAGAACAATTCGTTTTACTTTTCCATCTTTTAAAGCATTCACTGCCATGATTACAGCTAAATACGTTTTACCTGTCCCGGCTGGTCCAATTCCAAAAATGAGATCTTTATGCCTAATCGTATCAATATATTCTTTTTGTCCAAGCGTTTTTACAACAATTGGTTTCCCTTTAGTATTGACCGCAATTGTTTCTTGGTATAAATCTTCAAGTTGATCAAGCTTATCTTCCTGCGCTAATTGGATCGCATAAATAATGTCTCGTTCAGAGAGCTTCATTCCGTTTCTTAACATGCGAATAAGCGCATCGAGTACTTCTTTTATTAAATTTGCAGTATTATCAGACCCTGAAACGATCAATGATTCGCCTCTAGTAATAATGGAGACATTCAATTTTTCTTCCATACGTTTTAAATGTACATCATTAGGTCCGAACAACATTTGTATTTCGTTTGTATCTTTTACTTGGAGTGAAATAACTTGCTTTTCTGTCAATCTTCTCATTCTCCTTGGATGATCGGTGCTTCCGATGTAATGTCTTCTAATACTTGGTAATGCATAACTAATTTTACTTTACCATTCTGAGACTCCTCGTGCAAAATTTTCCCCTCTTTAATAACAGCTTCTCCACCTAGCCGGTTTTTTATTTTGTTTTCAGCTGCATGCTTTGCTTGTCGAAATGTTTCCTTACTAGAAGAAGATTGATTAACTATGTTACTTTCTTGAAAGGTCGTTACATTCCAATTGATAGGAAATACTTTTCCCCACAATTCTAAATCGTATTTTCTATCGCTTTTTTTATATACATCAAATGCTGATTCTGCAGAAAATCCCCAAATTGGAAGTTCATATCCAAACATTTTTAAGAAGTATTTTTTTTCCGATTCACCTGTTAGTGTATCTGCTTGAGGTTTCATAGGAATTTCAACTGATACCTTGTACCATGTTTCACCTAACACCTCTCCTTTCGCTGCTACGGTTCTAGCGTGTTTATCTTTTCCAATAAAACCAGATATAAGAATGTCTCCTTCGTGAACAAGCTCATTTTTCTTTACTAAGACCTGTCCTTTTTCAGCATAAATAGTATTTATAACCGCTGTTTTTTTTGCGATAATATGGCGGGGTGCTGGCAGTGTTTCTTTTTCTGGAAGTGATTGTTCAACCACTTCAAAATGGTAGGTTGTCCCTCTTTTCTCCACTCCAATCCATGTTGTGCCTTCTGTTTTGTCAAGAATCTCTTTTTGAATTTCTTCAGGAGAAGGTAAGAAAAACGCAAATGTTCCCGTCGTTATTCCCATGTCTTGAAGGTTTTTCTGTATGTTATGTTCTAAAACCGGCTGTGCTCCTTCTATTTCAATTTTCCAAACCATTTGCGATAACAATATTAACAATATTATAAACATTAGCATTCCGGCTATGAAACCTGCTCTCTTTTTCATCAGAGTAGTGTATTTTTCAATTAAAGAAACTTTTAATACCTCAACTTCACAGTCACTCTCTTCTGCAATTCGTTCTAAATACGAAAGTTCAGATGATGGAATAAAACATTCCATGCTTTCTCCTTCAGCACGCGTAATGTTTTTAATAATAACTCCTTCTCTTAAACACTGATTAACTACAGCTTCAGTATAATTACCAGTTAATTTGACGTATATATCAGAAGGTCCATGTCGTCTATTCATGTGCTCCTCCCGTTTCTCTTCCATTTAAATAACGAACTTCATCAATCGTTCCTTCTAATAATAATTCGTTTGGAAGAATGGTTTTTATTACAAAGTCTTTCCCTTTTATGGATAGCTCACCATACGAAAGTTTCAACCGCACAAGTTCTTTAGAAAAGTGCAAAACTCCGCGGTGATTTTCAACATGCAAGTGAAGCTGTCCTATCATCGTTAGACGAGGCACGTCCAAGAGTACGTCTTCTGGCAGGTTCATTTTACCGGTTACCCATTGTTTAGCGGATTGTTTCCAGCGCTCCAACATCCACATGCCCCCCTCTAATTCTATTCATATGACAGATGCATTTTATGTATCACCATTTAAAGAACTTGGCTTCGGCTAAATATTTATACAAAAAGCAGGGTCCCTGTTAAATGGTTGTACAGTTTTCATAAATATTGAAAATTCGGCTTGTATGTAAAGGAAACTGCCTAACAAAAGGTCAACGGCTGTAGTCGTACCACCTCCAGTACGTTAAATCCTTGCTTATATTATTTATAAACCTTATACTTTGAAATAAAAAAGCTGAGTCAAATTGACTCAGCTTTTTTTATAATATTTTCGGTAAAAATTATTCGCATGAGGCCGGCGGGCTTTCGGCTCACTTAAAATTTCAGACCAAATGACTCCGTTGATTGCTTCTTTCCGTGAAATAGAAGCAAACCGAGACCGAGAAATACTGCGTGATTGCTGGGCTATTGGTACATCGCTGCCAATCCCCTCATCAAACACCGGAGAAGCTTCTATATTTTTCATTTTTTCTTCCGCTGTCTCTCTTTTTTTTCTAAGTTCTTCTATTCTCTCCTTATATTGTTCATGCGTTTTGCTTATTTCTTGGTTTTCTGGTTTGACTAATTCTGCTTCTGCCTCCGGTACTGGTTTTGTCGGACGTCTGTGTTCGGGAACGTCATTTCGATCACTTTCCTGTTGAAAAATTGTTTCCCAATCTACTTCTTTTCTGTTGGTGTCTTCCTGCTTTGTTTTCTTATTTGCTTCTTCTTGCTGCTTGTTTCGATTGAAGACGGAAATAAGCCCGCCAATTAAAAGAGCAATGAAAAGAAAGTTATTCATTAATAATTCAAAAATGGCTTCCAAGGGTGCACCCCCTAAATGTACAAGCTGTTATTATCTGTTTTTAGTTGGTCCTGAATTATCATACCCGTCTTCATTACTTTTTGTTTCTTTACCGATGGATTCTCTCATATCTGTGTCAGCACTAACGTTTTGGATATTCATATAATCCATGACGCCAAGGTTCCCTGATTTAAGAGCCTCAGCCATAGCCATTGGAACTTCAGCTTCGGCTTCTACTACCTTCGCGCGCATTTCTTCTACTTTCGCTTTCATTTCTTGCTCATGAGCCACAGCCATCGCACGGCGTTCTTCCGCTTTAGCCTGAGCAATTTTCTTATCTGCTTCAGCTTGATCTGTTTGAAGCCCTGCACCGATGTTTTTGCCAATGTCGATATCAGCAATATCGATAGATAAAATTTCAAAAGCTGTACCTGAATCAAGTCCTTTTTTAAGGACAGTTTGTGAAATCATGTCTGGATTTTCTAACACAGCTTTGTGATCGGTAGAAGAACCTATTGTTGAAACGATACCTTCCCCAACCCTTGCAATAACTGTATCTTCTCCAGCCCCCCCAACGAGACGGTCGATATTAGCCCGAACGGTGATCCGCGCTTTTGCTTTCACTTCAATTCCGTCCATTGCTACACCTGCTATAAAAGGTGTTTCAATAACTTTTGGATTTACGCTCATCTGTACTGCTTCCAGCACGTCTCGTCCTGCTAAATCAATCGCCGCACAACGCTCGAACGTAAGCTCGATGTTGGCTCTTTGAGCAGCAATAAGGGCATTAACTACACGGTCTACATTACCACCTGCAAGGTAATGGCCTTCGAGTTTGTTTAACTCTATATCCAAGCCAGCTTTTTCAGCCTTAATCAGCGGGTTTACAACCCTTGCTGGAATAACTCTTCTAAGCCTCATTCCCACCAATTGAAAAATTCCAATTTTCACTCCGGCGGCAAGTGCGGAGATCCACAACATAACCGGAACAAATGTAAATAATACGGCAAGGGCAATTAGTACCAATGCCAATACAATAATTAAAGTTAAGTCAAATGACATGTCCAATTCTATTCCTCCTCTTTTATACTAAAGATTTCTAACAATAATTCTTGAACCTTGTACCGCTACGATTTTCACATTCTTACCTTGTTCAATATATCCTCCTTCCGTTACAACGTCAAGTCTCTCCTCCCCGACTAAAATAGAACCAGAAGGACGCAGAGGTGTTAATGATTTCCCCGTTTTTCCCACTAGCTCGTTGCGGCTGACATTGGAAATATACCCTTCGTTTGTATTGACTGAATCTTCAAGAACCAACCGTTTCATTGGTCCTTTTTTTCCGAATACACTAAAAAGAAGAGCAGCAGCAGCTATAGATACGACGGCAGCAATTAAAATTGATAATACAATATTTAAGGTAGAAAAAGAAGCTAATATCATGCTGCCAATCATCGCTCCTATACCTAAAAACCCAAATATCCCAAACCCTGGAACAAAAAGCTCTATTATCAGCAGTACTAATCCCGCAACAAAGAGCACAATAGATTCCATTCCAGCGAATCCGGCAATAGCATGCCCGAAGAAAAATAAAAACAAAGAACCGGCCCCCATGATTCCTGGAATTCCAAATCCTGGAGAGTACAATTCAAGAATTAAACCCAGGCTTCCTACACTTAATAAGATTGGAATGATGATTGGGTTTGTAACAAAACGCGCAATATGTTCTGCAATAGAAACATCTGCTTCTTGAATCTCCGCATCTTCTAAATTTAAAGCCGAAAGCAACTCTACTCTGTCCTCTACAATATGTTCTGTGTAACCTACTTCTTCTGCTTCTGATGCAGTTAAAGACAAGAGACTTCCTTCTCCAGCACGATATTCTTCAAGATCAACGGAGGGGTCTGCCATAGCAATGGCGTATTCTGGATCTCTCCCATTTAACTCGGCAGCACCCTTCATATTTTTAATCCAAGCTGATTGAGCTTTATCACCGGCTGCGTTACCAGACCCATCTATAACCTGAGCTGCTCCCATTTCTGTGCTAGGAGCCATGGCTATCTCGTCAGCATTTAAAGCGATAAAAGCTCCAGCAGACATAGCTTCATCTGTTACAAAAGCAGTTGTAGGAACAGGCGCATTCCTAATAATTGCTGCGATATTTCCAGCTGCATCAACAGCTCCGCCAGGAGTATCAATTTCAAAAATAATATGATCAGCTCCTGCTTCTTCTGCTTCATTCACTGAACGCTCCAGAAAAGCTTCTAAGCCTCGTTCCACTGTTTGTTCTACTGGGATTACATACACTAAATCATTCGAAGAAGTTTGAGAATAACCTGGCTCTGAACTTGAAAAGAAAACAATGAAAAACAACAGGAAGACTATTATTTTATTATGCTTAAACATTCACTTCCCTCGTTTCCTACTCAATTAATCCTATATGTATGAAAGCAGCTAAAATAAAAGATCTTCTACACTTTACGGGCTGGTTAACAAATGGTTTCAAAAAAGTTGAGATATAACTAATTATACCACTTATGAGTTATTCTCTACCATAATACAGCATTCAGCGAATGTAAAAAGAGCACCTCCGCTCAGGAGATGCTCCTTCATTAAGATAAATGCTTTTGTACAAGCTGGTTCACTTGTGATCCATCTACTTTGCCTTTTACTTTAGGCATGACAGCAGACATCACTTTTCCCATATCGCTTTTTGAAGATGCCCCAGTGTCATGTATTACTTGCTTTACAATATCTTCAATTTCTTTCTCTGTGAGCTGTTCTGGCAAATACTCAGAGAGAATGATCAATTCTTCTTCCGTTTCTTTTGCCAAGTCCTCTCTGCCTGCTTTCTTAAACTCATGGAGGGAATCTTTCCGTTGTTTTTGTTCACGATTCAGCACATTGATCGCTTCTTCTTCATTCAAAGTTCTTCCAACTTTAATGGATTCATTTTGAAGGGAAGATTTAACCCCGCGAATAACAGAAAGCCGTTTCTTTTCTTTAGCCTTAAGAGCACTTTTCATATCTTCATTTAAACGATCCATGAGTTCCAGTGTTAAGCATCCTCTCTTAGAACTTTCGTTTTCTTGCCGCTTCTGATTTCTTCTTACGTTTCACACTCGGCTTTTCATAATGCTTTCTTTTACGAACTTCTGCCATAGTTCCTTCTTTAGAAAGCGAGCGCTTAAAACGGCGAAGAGCCGCATCGATATTCTCGTTCTTGCGAACCCGGGTCTCAGCCATATGATTCCCTCCCTCCGAACAACCAATACAGCCAATAGTCTATCAAAATATGAGAAATGCCTGTACACCAAATGGTCTCATAACAATTCTCCTCATAGTAGCTAAGCTATATTTTAACAGAAATATATTGGCCATTTTATCAAATTATAAAACAAAACAACAAAAAAAGCAATAAACCTTTGCTCTATATTAATAATAACAATAGTATTATTAATAAAAAATTAACTAACTAAAGCAAATAAAAATTAATAGCCAGCAAATCCTTCTTCTCCCGACACAATAGCAGTTCCAGAGCTAGTTCCAATTCGGTCGGCGCCTGCTTCTATCATCGCCAGCACAGTTTCTTTATCACGAACGCCGCCGCTTGCTTTAACTTTTGCTTGTTCACCAACTGTTTTTTTCATGAGCTTAACGTCTTCTATCGTTGCACCGCCACCTGCAAAACCAGTAGAAGTTTTCACAAAATCTGCTCCTGCTTCTACTGCTATACGACAAGCGGTTTCTTTTTCTTCTGTCGTCAGCAATATGGTTTCGATGATAACTTTTACGATTGCTTTTTCCCTTGCAGCTTCTACAACTGCCTCTATATCAGCTTTAACAAAACTCTCATCTCCACTTTTTAACGCACCAATGTTTAGCACCATATCAATTTCAGAAGCTCCATTAAGAATCGCACTTTTTGTTTCAAACGCTTTTACTTCCGGCATGGTTGCTCCCAAAGGAAAGCCGATGACCGTACATACCTTTACCTTTGAGTCCTTTAAAACTTCAAACGCTGCAGGGACCATAGATGGATTAATACAAACGGAAGCAAATTCGTATTCTTTTGCTTCTTTTGCAAGTGTAATGATTTGGTCTGCAGTAGATTCAGGTTTTAACAACGTATGATCAATTAAACGGGCTAAAGACATCATTAACTATTTAATCCTTTCTGTACGTGATATTTAAGCTAATATCATTTCTTCATGGTCATCTGCTGCACGCACAAATTCACCATTATTGTAAGGATACCCAGGTTGTATTATTTTCACTTTAACAATTTTTCCAATCATGTCTTCATTACCAGTAAATCTTACTTTCATATAGTTAGAAGTGTAGCCAGTTAAAAGTCCTGATTCTTTATCTTTTTCTTCCGGTATTACTTCAAGCACACTACCTTCGTACAAAGAAGCATATTCTTTAGCTAATTGATTAGAAAGCTCTATTAAGTCGTGTACTCTTCGATTTTTCTCATCATCTTCTACTTGATTGTCCATACGTGCTGCTGGCGTACCTGTTCTTTTTGAATAAGGAAACACATGTAATTCTGAAAACTTATTGTCCGCAATAAATTGGAAAGTTTCCTTAAACTCTTCATCACTTTCTCCAGGAAAACCGACAATAACATCAGAAGTTACAGCAAGCCCTGGAAGTGCTTTTTTCAACTTCTCTAATCTTTCAGCAAAAAATTCCGTTGTATATTTTCTTCTCATACGTTTTAACACAGAATTCGAACCTGATTGGAGTGGAATGTGCAGATGATTGACAATCTTTTTCGACTGTCCAATAACTTCAATTACTTCATCTGTTATTTGACTAGCTTCAATAGATGAAATACGAATTCGCTTTAGGCCATCTACTTCTTCTAGCTCTTTTAGCAAATCAGATAAGCTGTAATTTTTCATATCTTCACCATAACCGCCCGTATGAATACCAGTTAAAACTATTTCTTTGTAACCAGCATTCACCAGCTGTTTGGCTTGGGAAAGAACATCTTCAGGTTTTCTTGAACGGAGCAGTCCTCTTGCCCATGGGATAATGCAAAATGTGCAAAAGTTGTTGCAGCCTTCTTGAATTTTCAAAGAAGCTCTTGTTCTGTCTGTGAAATGAGGAACATCTAGTTCTTCATATACTCTGGTTTTCATAATGTTTTTAACGCCGTTTATAGGTTCTCGTTCTTTTTTATATTTTTCAATATATCCAATCATTTTCGAACGGTCCTGTGTACCGACAACAATGTCTACTCCAGGTATATCCATAATTTCTGCCGGAGAAGTTTGTGCGTAACAGCCGGTTACACAAACAACAGCCTCCGGGTTTTTTCTAACAGCTCTACGAATGACTTGCCGGCTTTTTTTATCTCCGGTGTTTGTGACAGTACATGTATTAATTACGTAAACATCTGCCCGTTTTTCAAATTCAGTCTTTTCATACCCTTCATTTTTAAAAAGCTGCCAAATAGCTTCCGTTTCATAATGATTGACTTTACAGCCAAGAGTATGGAAGGCGACAGTTGCCATAACATTCACCTCAGTAATTCATATTGATAGGATAAAGCAGCCAATAGGTACAACGAAGCGGATTCACTTCGTAAAATTCTCGGCCCCAAACTTATATTTCGAAAACATTCTTTTCTATATGCTGATGCCTCTTCCTCACTCACCCCTCCTTCAGGGCCAATTAATGCCAAAAGCGAGGCAGGTGAAGAGTCCAGTACTTCTGAAAGGTCACTATGATGCTTTTTCTTCGCGTTTTCTTCATACAAAAACACATTCGCCTCATGATTCTGTTTTTCTTTTAACATTTCTTTCCAAGAAGAAAAAAATGTAACCGAAGGAATAATCAGCCTTCCTGATTGTTCTGCCGCTTCTTTTGCTATTTTTTTAAGCCGTTCTAGCTTTTTATTAATTTTTTTTCCATCCCATTTTACCACAGATCGTTCTGCAGAAAAGAGGTAGAAATCAGAAGCCCCAAACTCAGTACCTTTTTGAATAACAAGGTCTAGTTTATCTCCTTTAATTAATCCTTGAGCTATTGTTACATGGAGGGGCAGCTCACTGTTCTCATGTATTTCCTTGATAATATCGGCTTTCACAAACTCTTGCTCAATATCATTAATTTGGGATACAACTTGCCTGCCTTGATTATTAAGGCAAACTATTTTTTCTCCTGGTGCCATTCTCATTACTTTTGTAATATGCTTAACATCTTCTCCTGTCACAGTGACATGAGAATCTGTCATATTTTCAGGTTTTACAAAATACCTTTGCATAGAAGCCACTCCAGCTGCTATTAATTTTTTTGCGCTACAAAAGCAACCCAATCTTCCATTTCTATTGTTTCCTTAATTATAAAGCCATGTTCCATCAATGCTGCTTTTACTACTTCTTTTTTACTAGAAATAATGCCAGATGTAATAAAATATCCACCAGTACGCAGTAAGTGATATGACTTTTCAATCATTCGAAGAATAATATCGGCCAGTATATTTGCAACAATGATATCTGCGTACTCTTCCCTCTGTTCAAGCAGATTATTCTGATTCACTTCAATAATATGTTCTGTATTATTAAAGGAAGCATTAAGGCGGGCACTTTCAACAGCCGTTTCGTCTACATCGAGAGCCTGGACTTCTTTTGCCCCAAACTTAGCAGCTGCTATAGAAAGAATCCCAGAACCTGTTCCTACATCTATAACAGATTCTCCACCCTTTATTATACGTTCTAGTGCTTGTAAACAAAGAACAGTTGATGGGTGCGTCCCCGTACCAAACGCCATACCTGGGTCCAATTCGATAACGTGTTCATCGGTGGATACAGGCTGATAATTTTCCCAACTCGGAGCAATCGTTAAAGATTGAGTTACCTTTACTGGCTTATAATACTTTTTCCATGCTTCTGCCCAATCTTCTTCATGTACTTCTGTTAAGGTTACTTCATTTTTCCCAAGGTCAATATTATGAAGAAGTAAATCATTAATAGACTGCTTTACTTCTTCGGCTGTTTCTTTGGCAAAACTATTCACTGGAAAGTATGCCTTTACTAACACTCCTTCTTCGGGATAATCCTCCGAGGAAAGTTCATAAATTTCATCCTCGGTTCCATCCCATTCCTTTTCAAGGTCATTCGAGTCTTCTATAACAACTCCGCTTGCCCCTGACTCATGTAAAATGTTAGATATAGGCTCAACTGCCTCTTGTGTTGTATGAACACCAAATTCAATCCATTTCACTATTCCCACCTGCTCCATTAAGAAAAGCGCGAGTGTTCTAGTCAGCCGAACAAAGCCCCCTTTAGAAACTGCTTCTTCGCTAATTATTAAATTTCATAAAGGGGACTTTTTTCCATATAAGTTTAAATAGCTGTTCATGGAAATTCTGTTTTAATAGCACGTCTTCATACTTAATACATTCGGAGACTGGGCGCTGCAGCTAGAACAATGCGCCATCCTGTAGTATTAAAAGTTATTCTCCCCTAAACGCTCGTTTCACTTTTTCAAAAAAATTATGGCTCTGCTCATCTACCTGTTCATCACCGCTCTGTTCTGAAAATTCGCGGATAAGCTCTTTTTGTTTTTCATTAAGTTTTTTAGGTGTTATCACTCGAACTTTAACATGCTGGTCTCCTTGTCCTCGACCATGGACATTAGGAATTCCCTTCCCGCGAAGACGGAAACTTGTACCCGTTTGCGTACCTGCCGGTATTTTCAATTTCACTTTACTGCGAAGAGTTGGCACTTCAATCTCATCACCTAAAGCTGCTTGTGCAAATGTCAGCGGCATCTCACAATATACATCATCACCATCTCGTTCAAAAAATTCATGAGGCTGGACATTAAATACGACGTATAGATCACCTTGAGGTCCGCCGTTTGCTCCAGGCTCCCCTTGACCAGCAACTCTTATCTGTTGTCCATGATCTACACCAGCCGGAACTTTAATGCTGATTTTTTTATTTTTACGAATTTTTCCGTTCCCACCGCAGGTAGTACATTTTTCTTTAATCATTTTTCCTGTGCCTTGACAGCGGTCGCAAACTCGTCTGTTCACTACACGGCCAAACGGTGTATTTTGTTCAATGTTCAATTGTCCTGCACCGCCGCATTTCGTACAGGTTTCAGGTTGCGTACCAGGCTTAGCACCGCTGCCGCTGCATGTGCTGCACGTTTCTTCTCTAGGAATTTCAATTTCTGTATCTTTACCAAAGGCAGCTTCTTTAAAAGTTAGTGTCATGGTGTATTGTAAATCAGATCCTTGCCGGGGTGCATTTGGATCTCTTCGACCGCCTCCAAAAAACATATCAAAAATATCACCAAAGCCACCAAAGTCTCCAGCACCTCCAGCACCGCCAAATCCTTGATTCGGATCAGCATGGCCAAACCTGTCATAATTCGCTTTCTTTTGAGGATCACTAAGCGTATCATATGCTTCTTTTACTTCTTTAAATTTTTCTTCTGCATTTTCTTCTTTATTTACGTCAGGGTGATATTTACGGGCAAGTTTCCTATATGCTTTTTTTATCTCATCAACCGAAGCATTTTCGTCCAACCCAAGTACTTCATAATAATCACGTTTACTCATGTTTCTTCACTCCCGTTCCCTAGTCCATAACGATAATCATATCATTATCTTTAAAAGTTATTCAACTCCATTAGAAAAGCTCGGCTTGCCGCTTGTTAACAAAACCGCCTAAAGAAAAATCGCCAATTGGTGAGCGTAAAAGGCGAAAACAGAGATGTAGTTGCCCTTAATATTATCTAATAATGCAAAACGCTAAATCCTGCGGCAACGGCGGCATTAGTATATCCTGTAAGGTGGATTGCCGAGATTCCCTGTAGATCAGCATATTTTATGCATTCATTCTTAACAATGCAAAAAAAGGGGCTGGCCCGGAATGTTAGCACAGCTTTACCTTCCATTGGGACAGCCCCTAATACCGATCAATCTATTCTATTACCTTTATTTCATTCAATTCCCTACGGCAGGGGGGAAGAGACGGTAGTTTTATATTAAAGAAGGTTCTCCCCAGAAGTAATATTTATTAATCTTTTTTCTCGTCATCTTCCACTTCTTCATAATCTGCATCCACCACATCGTCAGCTGAATTATTTTCTGTATTTTCATTTTCAGCACCTTGTGCTTGCTGCGCCTGTTGAGCGGCTTGCTCATACAATTTCGTAGACAGCTGCTGAACGATTTCTTGCAGTTCATCTTTTGCTGTTCTAATTGCTTCAATATCATCGCCTTCAAGCGCTTCTTTCACTTTATTTTTGGCCTCTTCAGCTTTATCCTTTTCAGATTGGTCTACATTATCACCAAGGTCTTCAAGTGTTTTTTCTGTAGTGAATACTAATTGATCTGCTTCGTTTCTAACTTCTACTGCTTCTTTACGTTTTTTATCTTCTTCTGCGTTTTCTTCTGCGTCTTTAACCATTTGATCAATTTCATCTTCGGAAAGGCCGGAAGACGAAGTGATTGTAATGGATTGTTCTTTATTCGTACCTAAATCTTTGGCACGCACATTTACAATTCCGTTTGCATCAATATCAAAAGTTACTTCGATTTGCGGAACACCACGAGGAGCTGGCGGAATATCAGTCAGCTGAAAACGACC
Organism: Alteribacillus sp. YIM 98480; assembly: GCF_009765375.1. GTDB lineage: Bacteria > Bacillota > Bacilli > Bacillales > Marinococcaceae > Alteribacillus. The sequence continues at coordinate 11,632 of NZ_VTOK01000002.1, read as the reverse complement.
TAAGGTTTTATTATCAGCTGCCATTTCACGCTCTCCTTGTAGCACATGAATATCAACTGATGGCTGGTTATCTGCTGCTGTCGAGAATACTTGTGATTTACTAGTTGGGATGGTTGTATTTCGTTCAATCAGTTTTGTAGAAACACCGCCCATTGTTTCAATTCCTAATGAAAGCGGAGTTACATCTAATAGAACGACATCTTTTACGTCCCCAGCCAGTACACCAGCTTGAACAGCTGCACCGAGTGCTACTACTTCGTCAGGATTAACGCCTTTATGAGGATCTTTTCCTGTCAATTTCTTAATTGCATCCTGTACAGCTGGAATACGTGTTGAACCACCGACAAGAATAACTTTATCCACTTCACCTGCACTCAAACCTGCATCTTGCAGAGCCTGGCGTGTAGGTTTCATTGTTTTCTCTACTAAATGGGAAGATAATTCATCAAACTTAGCACGTGTCATCGTAATTTCAAGATGTTTTGGTCCGCTTGAGTCTGCAGTAATAAACGGTAGCGAAATTTGAGTTTGAGATACACCGGAAAGGTCTTTTTTCGCTTTTTCTGCAGCGTCTTTTAAGCGCTGTACCGCCATTTTATCTTGGGAAAGATCGATACCATTTTCTTTTTTGAATTCAGATACAAGGTGGTCAATAATCACTTGGTCAAAATCATCCCCGCCAAGCTTGTTGTCACCTGAAGTAGATTTCACTTCAAAAAATCCATCCCCAAGTTCTAGAATAGATACGTCAAATGTTCCTCCACCAAGGTCATATACCAAAATGGTTTGATCCTCTTCTTTTTCAAAACCATAAGCTAAGGATGCTGCTGTCGGTTCGTTCACAATACGCTCAACCTCAAGACCTGCAATTTTTCCAGCGTCTTTTGTAGCTTGACGCTGAGAGTCATTAAAGTAAGCAGGTACAGTGATGACAGCTTTTGTTACTGTTTCACCAAGATAGCTTTCCGCGTCACTTTTTAATTTCTGCAAAATAATTGCTGATATCTCTTGAGGTGTGTATTCTTTTCCCTCTACCTCTTCTTTATGATCTGTACCCATGTAACGTTTGATGGATTGAATCGTATTAGGATTGGTAATGGCTTGACGCTTAGCTACTTCACCTACTTGACGTTCTCCATCTTTGAAAGCCACTACTGAAGGGGTTGTTCGATTTCCTTCCGGATTTGGAATGACTTGTGCTTCTCCGCCTTCCATCACTGCTACACAAGAATTTGTTGTTCCAAGGTCGATACCAATAACTCTGCTCATTGTCTTGTCAGCCTCCTATTAAAATCAACTATGTAGTTTATGCGTTAACCTTAACCATAGCTGGTCTAATTACTTTGTCTTTTAGTTTATATCCCTTTTGCAATTCTTCCACGATCTGATTTGATTCAAATCCTTCTTCCTCAACCTGCATTACAGCTTGATGCTGATGGGGATCAAATGTCTGTCCTTTTGTTTCAATAACTTCAAGCCCTTCTTTTTGCACAGCTTCTAAGAATTGAGAATATACCATATTCACCCCTTCTAGCAAAGAAGATGCTTCTTCACTTTCTGGGGAAGCACTGATAGCCCGCTCAAAGTTATCTAACACGGGAAGAAGCGATTCAATAAGATCTTGAGCTCGATATTTTGCTGCCTTTTCTTTTTCCTCTTTTGCCCTGCGTCTTACATTGTCAAGGTCTGCCTGGGCTCTCAAGGAACGGTTCTTCCACTCTTCTGCCTCTTGTTTTAATCTTTCTATTTCTTGTTGTTCTTCTGTTTCATTTATTTCATCAGATGACTTCTCCTCTTGGGAAAGTGTCTCTTCCTCTTGTTGAGATTCATCCTCATGAACATCTTCCATTGAAGTGGTTTCCTCAGCAGTTGCTTCTTGTTCCATAGACTCTTCTTTCACTTCATTCACCTCCCGTATTTGCTTTATTATTAAGAAAAGCGCGTACGCCCCCGGTCAAATTAAGTTCTGTTAAATACTCATTTAATCCATGCCTAGTCTAGAGCTTAGCACCGACAATAGGCAGCAGCAGCGCGCAAAACTTTTAAGGTTTGAAAAAAGCCTAAATCCCGCCAATTCTTCATGACGAAATAGACAGGATAAGACTTTAACTCATTTACATAGAGAGAGGAGAGAATAAACTCTCCTGTAACCAAAAATATATATTATCATTAGTTGCCGCTAGTATACAAGTTTGTTAAAGCATCTGACAGTCCTTTGGACAAGTGCTGAATTAACCCAATAACTCTAGGGTATTCCATTCTTGTTGGTCCAACAATTCCAATGGTGCCGACCGGTTTTCCGTCAAAAGAATAAGTGGCTGAAATAATACTACAATCTTCAAAAGCCTCGTAATTATTTTCTTGCCCAATACGAATGACTAATCCATCTTGTTCAGGTTTCAATAGTTCATGTACTGTATGGTCTTGTTCAAGTATTTCAAAAATCATTTTTACTTTTTCTATATCTTTAAATTCTGGTTGAGACAGTAAATTCGTTTTTCCACCGTAAAACACTTTTTCTTGTTTACTTTTTTGCAATGTCTCTTCCGTAAAACGGAAAGCATCGTGGAAACTGTTTACGTGCTGCTTTAAAAGTCCAGCCACTTCTTTATAGATTTTTTCTTGCAGCTTATAAAGCGGTACACCTTCTAAGCGGTCATTTAAAATATTAGCGATCTTTTCAAGATCAGTGCTATTTAATGACTCAGGAAGTGTGACTGTATGATTTTCCACATGACCGGTATCAGTCACAAGAATAGCTACTGCAGCTTGAGCATTTAGTGGAATAATCTGTACATGTTTTAGCTTCGATTCAAATACTTCAGGACCTAACACAATAGATGCATAACTTGTTAAATCAGACAAAATAGTCGCAGATTGCTTAACAACTTGTTCTGCTTCCAAAATCTTTTCAGCAAAAAGAGATCTTACATTTTGAATCTCTTTTTTTGAAAGACGGTGAGGAAGCAGCAAATGATCTACATAATGACGGTATCCTTTTTCCGAAGGGATCCTTCCAGAGGAGCTGTGTGGTTTTTCCAGAAAACCAAGCTCTTCTAAATCAGCCATTTCATTTCTAATCGTAGCAGGACTATAACTCATCCCGTCACTTTTAGAAATACTCCTAGAACCAATTGGCTCAGCTGATTGAATGTAGTTGTCTATAATTGCCTGTAAGATAAACAATTGGCGGTCTGTAAGCATGCCAACATCACCTCTGTTAGCACTCTTGATAAACGAGTGCTAAATCTATTGTAAAGTTATCAAACGGTTAGGTGTTTGTCAATCCACAAACTTGAGATTTTTCAACTATTATTTTCTTTTTAACATTACTCAAACAGAAACCTCTCAAATACTTCATTACCTAACAAGCGTCCTTTTTTTGTTAAATGCAAAGAACTGCCTGTGTCCTTTAACAGCTCTTTATGCTGCAGGTCTTGAATAGCTTCTTGAAAAACATCAAAGTATGAGCTGCCGTACTTCTTTTTAAAAATTTCTTCCTTAACACCTTTTTTCATACGAAGCCCCATAAACATTTCTTCTTCCATCATTTCTTGTGTTGTAACTTTATGTGTTTCTTTGACAGCAGATTCACCTTGTTGAAGGGCCTTAATATAATGTGTCAAAGGGGCTATGTTAGCGTAACGGTTTCCATTAACATACCCATGTGCCCCTGCTCCAAATCCAAAATACTCTTTGTTTTCCCAATACACTTGGTTGTGCCTGCTTTCAAATCCCTTTTTAGCAAAATTACTGATTTCATACGTGTCATACCCCGAAGCTTGCAGCCTTGAAACCAATTCTTCATACATTTGAGCCTCTTTATCTTCAGGGATTGTTTGCAGTTTTCCTTGACGCTGCCAATTATAAAACATTGTTTTTTCTTCTATTTTTAAAGAATAAGCAGAAACATGAGGTATATTCTGATCTAACATTGTTGCAATCGTTTCCTGCCACATTTGCATGGTTTGGCCAGGCAATCCAAACATTAAATCAATAGAAATGTTCTCAAATCCTGCTTCACGTGCAAGATCTATCGTTTTCAAAGCTTCTTTGGCAGAATGGCTTCTGCCTATTTTTTTTAACAAAGAACTATCAAAGCTTTGAACTCCAATACTTAATCTATTAACTCCGAGGCTTTGCATTAACTGTAATTTATCTAATCCTGCTTCACCCGGATTAACCTCTACCGTAAATTCCAATTCATTTTCAAGTAACGGCGCATTGCTTTTTATATCGAGAATTACTTTCTCTAATTCATCATTATTTAAAGCCGTTGGAGTTCCTCCTCCTATATACACTGAGCTAATAGACTGTCCCTGGTTAATAGAAAAAGTATCTCTAATCTCTTTACCTAATGCGTCCACATAATCGTTAACGGGCTGATTTTCTAAATAAAATTTGTTGAAGTCGCAATAAAAACATATTTGCTTACAAAACGGAATATGAACATAAATTGCTGATGGTGCCATTTCATCACCTTCTTTTAAAAAAAGCATCAAATCAAACGTGTATACTGGTGTCAGCCTTTCATGAAAAGAGAGGTTCTCTCCTAAGCGAGAAAAACTGGAGCCATAAAGACATTTGCCAGTTTAACAGAAATCCCGCTACATGAGACAACCTCTTGCGTTCAAGACTTAACATATTAGTCATCATTATCCATTCGAAGAACAGACATAAATGCTTCTTGTGGAATGTCAACTTTCCCAACACTTTTCATGCGTTTCTTTCCTTCTTTTTGCTTCTCGAGAAGCTTTCTTTTTCTTGTAATATCTCCGCCATAACACTTCGATAAAACATTTTTACGGATAGCTTTAATGTTAGAACGCGCAATAATTTTTTGTCCGATGCTCGCTTGAACAGGAACTTCAAATTGCTGACGGGGAATTAATTCTTTAAGCTTTTCAACGATCGATTTTCCACGTTCATAAGCTGAGTCTCTGTGCACAATGACAGATAATGCATCTACTGTTTCCCCGTTTAATAAAATATCCATTTTGACCAAATTAGATTCTTTATAGCCTATAAACTCATAATCAAACGAAGCATAGCCTTTTGTGTTTGATTTCAGCTGATCAAAAAAGTCATATACAATTTCTGTTAAAGGAAGATTATAAATGATATTAACGCGATTTTCATCCATATACTGCATGTCTACAAACTCACCGCGCTTTTTTTGACATAGTTCCATTACAGCTCCTACGAAGTCGTTTGGCACCATCACGGTAGCTTTCACGAACGGTTCTTCCACTGATTCTGTTTTTTGCGGATCAGGCATGTTCGATGGATTATCGATTTCAAGTATTTCCCCATCCGTTAAATACACATTGTATATTACACTTGGAGCCGTCGTAATTAATTCAATACCATATTCTCGTTCGATTCTTTCTTGCAATATTTCCATATGAAGAAGCCCCAAAAATCCGCAGCGAAAGCCAAAACCCAAAGCTTGGGATGTTTCTGCTTCGTATTGAAGAGAGCTGTCATTTAATTCTAATCTTTCTAACGCGTCCCTCAATGAGTTATAGTCATTGGCGTCAACCGGATACATTCCACAGAAAACCATCGGATTCATTTTTTTGTAACCGGGCAGGGGATTATCTGCAGGTTTATCGGCACTTGTAATGGTATCTCCGACACGTGAATCACTTACATTTTTTATCGATGCAGTTAAAAACCCAACGTCCCCTACGGTCAGTTCATTACAAACAACAGGCTTAGGTGTAAATACCCCTACTTCTGAAACTTCAAATACTTTATCTGTTGCCATCATTTTTATTTTTTGACCGGCTTTAATCGTCCCTTCTTTCACCCTAATATAGGCAATAACGCCTCGGTATGTATCATAAAGCGAATCAAAAATGAGTGCTTGCAGCGGCGCTTCCGGATCTCCAGCAGGCGCAGGGATGTTTTCGACAATTTGACTCAAAATTTCCTCTGTGCCAATGCCGCTTTTTGCAGAAGCATGCACAGCATCTGAAGCATCTAACCCGATTACATCTTCAATTTCTTGTTTTACTCGTTCTGGTTCAGCACTTGGAAGATCAATTTTATTTATAACCGGGATAATCTCGAGATCATTGTCTAGAGCTAAATATACATTAGCCAGAGTCTGCGCTTCAATGCCTTGGGCAGCATCTACAATTAAAAGGGCCCCTTCACAAGCAGCCAGACTCCTTGAAACTTCATATGAAAAATCTACATGTCCAGGTGTATCAATTAAATGAAAAATATACTCTTCCCCATCCGTATGTTTATGCTTGAGCTGAACTGAATTTAGTTTTATAGTAATACCTCTTTCCCTTTCTAAATCCATAGCATCAAGCATTTGATCTTTCATTTCTCTTTGCGTTAATGCACTAGTAGATTCCAACAACCGGTCAGCCAGGGTGGACTTACCATGGTCGATATGGGCAATAATAGAAAAATTCCTAATCCTGCTTTGCCGTTCTTTTCTTTCTCGATTGTTCATTCTATACTCACTCCTATTAGAAAAACATGACTTTTTGGCAATCTTAATGACGATAAACGTAGTTTGTCTTTTACAGGTTAAGAAAAGTACCAATACTTTTAAAGCCTCATCCCATGGATGAGGGAAAATCACCTTTTTTGTTGAGGTGTGGGCCAACATGAAAAATCTATGAATAAATCGCTGTAGAGAATACTACAGCGATTTCCGTACTAAAGCACTAATGTCTATTATATCAATGGAGCAAGGGTTCTTCAATATTTACCGTAATGCTAAAAGACTGGCTTTAATTACCATTGGAGGAAGGATTAAAAACGTCAAGAGACTGTCCAATATTGGAAAATATATTTTCGGCTCCTTTTTCTTTTATACCCGCTTGCTTCTTTAATAGATCAGAAGCAAGATCGTCACTATTTTCTTGTTCTTCTTTCTTTAACTCCATTACTTGCTGCTCTTCTTCAACTAAATCTGAATCCCCTTTTGCATCCAGCCAATGACTTTGTGCATAGTGATAACCGGTAATCATTCCGGACATAAAGAGTAAACCTGCACCTAACAAAAGCGTTACGAACCGCACTTTACTCCTCTCCCTCCACAGATTCTGCTTCAAAATATTGCTCACTTATTACTTCAGCCAATATTTCTGTTGTTCGATATGTCTCTTCTAAATTATTCTCCATTCCGCCCATCTCCACTAAAACGGAGTTTTTGGAAAGATCTTGGTTATAACGACCATTGGATCCGCCCCCGCCTTTTGTTATAACCCCTCTGCTTAAACCTGGATAATTTTCTTCTAATTTATTATGAAGCTCCGTCGCCATTTCTAAATTTTTCTCATAATCAGGATTATTCTCGCCTATAACAAACATTGTCCTAGCTAACGTTTCACCATTTATAGTTACTGTTGTGACGTCACGCGTTTGAGAGTCACGATGAAGATCAAAGAAAAGTTCTAACTCTTCATTTTGAGAAATAGCTTCTTGTAAAACTTCTCTGGAAACATCATATGATTGAGGAAAATCCCATCCATTTTCATGTAGTTTCTGTTCAATATCCGTTTTATTCACTTTGGTACTGATTCCTCGTTTTTCAAGTTCTTGTCCGAGGCGATCGCCTACGAGTGTAATATTAACCTCCGGATGAAAAGCTACATCTGTTCCTTCTTCTAATTCAGGTAAATATGATTCTCTGCTGTGCGAATGAATAATATGAGCAATAGGATTTTCCCCTGCCGCTTCCTGATTAGGACTATCTTCGGTTTTTTCAGCAATCTCGAGCCTTTTAGAAGTTGCTTCTCTTTCTTCCATCAGCACTTCCATAGGCGGAGCAGATTCCACCGGCATATTTGTAAAATCAGTACCATCCCCAGCGACTATGATTTTACCGTCAAATGAAGCAAATCCCGGCAGTTCTCGTCCAAGTAAAGTTCTAGGATCTTTTATATCAAGCCTTGTGACAAATTCAAACACCATACTAGATACTGCCGGATTTGTTATTTCATCTGCATTTAAAAAATAACGATTTTCATAGATAAAAAAAGCTGCTAAAAGTTCGTTTTGAACATGAGAACTCCAAGCATGCAGATTACGGGAAGAAAAATATTTGTCTTGTTCCACAGAAGTTAAAACAGCTATTAAAAACATAATAAATAAGTATCCGGTTAAACATGCAATGATAATTTGTTTAAAACTTGTCCTATTTAAGCTTACATTTTTTTTCTTAAAATTAGGGGTCATCATTCCTTCCTCCTTGCTCTAATCTATGAGTTCCACCTGCTAGATTAGAACCTGTAAGGTGCAAATAAGAAGGAACAAAACACTCGGTTTTTTGACAAGTATTTCTGGTTAAAACTGTTGTATTACATGTAAAAAACTCGCCAATTGGCGAGTTTTTTAAGCAATGACATCATTTTATTGAATTCTATCTGCCGAACCAACATGCGCGAAATAAAGCAGCTTTCTATTTTGTATACGTACCGGTACTATTTTGTGAAATACTTCCATGAAGGGCAGCATTAAGACCTTCTGATATTACGTTTGCCATATCACGCATAAATACGTCGACTTCCTTCGGTGTTACCATCAAATTATGTCCTAATGGAGCAAGCACTTCTTGTATTAATTGGCGTTTTTCTATATCTTCTAATCCTCCAATCATACCAAGCATAGCTTTTCTCTCTTTTTCTTCGGGCAAATCTTCATCCGTTAATTCTCTTTTCTCCCCGAATGTCATTCCGGCAGGAGTTAATGCTTTTCCTGCAGTATCTTCTGTATTCATCTCTTTTCCCAGGTGTTTTAAAATAAAATCAATCGTATCACTGGTGATAGAGACAGCATCTACCACTGTCGGTATACCAATGGCAATAACCGGTATTCCGAGAGTCTTTTTACTTAATTCTTTTCTTTTATTACCTACTCCTGAGCCCGGATGAATCCCTGTATCAGAAATTTGGATTGTTGTATTTACTCGTTCTATTGACCGTGATGCCAAAGCATCTATTGCAATAATAAAATCTGGTTTTGTTTTATCGATAACAGCCGAAATAATATCACTCGTTTCTACACCTGTCATGCCCATTACCCCAGGTGCAAATGCACTTACCGGCCGAAAACCATCTTCTACGTGTTCAGGTGCTTCTTTAAATAAATGTCTAGTAATGACAAGTTTGTCTACTACCATCGGTCCAAGAGCGTCTGGCGTAACGTTCCAATTTCCAAGTCCAGTTACGAGACAAGAAGCATCTTTTGAAATATTTAACTGATCCATAAAGGCAGAAAATTCCCGAGCAAATATTTCTTCCACTTTTTGTTGAAGTTTTGTATCTTGTTTTCTTATCCCTTGCGCTTCGAAAGTTAAATATTCTCCTGGCTTTTTACCAGTTTGTTTTGCCCCAGCTTCTTTTATTTTCACTCTCGTAATTTTAACCCCATTTTCTTCTTTCTCCTGGATCCAAATACCTTTTTCTGTATTTTTAGGAGTTCCCTGTAGTTCTTTTTCTTCTAATAATTCTTTTTCTTCAATCGCCAAATCTGTACGGACAGAATAAGCTGACAAATCTAATTGTTTTCCCATCATTGCACCCGCTTTCTTGCAGCACTCTTTGTCTTTTAATTCTTAGTATGAGAAAGCTTTCTCAATTTATTCTTATCTTGCGCCTCTAAGTGTTTTTTGTTAGAATCCTCTTGAGTTCCTATTGGTCTTTAAGATTAATGGAACACTACAAGGAGGTGACTAATATGGCAAACATTAAATCTGCTAAGAAACGTGTACTTACTAACGAAAACAGACGCGTGAAACATCAAGCGTTTAAAACATCAATGCGTTCGGCGGTTAAGGAATTTAATAAAAAAGTTGACAATAAAGATTTGGAAGGTGCCAAAGAACTTTTCCAACTTGCTACAAAAAAAGTTGATAAAGCCGCTGATAAAAAGATGATTCACAAAAACGCTGCAGCGCGTACGAAATCAGACATGCAGCAACGATTAAATAAAATTGCTCAATAAGTAAACAAAACGACTCCCTAAAGAGTCGTTTTTTGTTTATAATTATTATGAAAGCCCACGATTTTTGCTATACCTAATTCTACCCGAAGAGATTTATCCATTTTTCCCGTTTTCATTTCATAATCTGCATCAGCCAACTCTTTTAAAATGTATTTAAGTGCAATGTCATCAAAATTTTTTATTTGCCCCTCGGCTATTTTTACAGCAAAGGGATGGACCTTTAGTTGAGATGCCATTTTTTTGCGTGAATAACCTCGCTGCTTTAATTGTTTGACTTGCAAAATCATGCGAAACTGTCTAGCAAGCAGCATTAAAATTTTAATCGGTTCTTCGTTTTGCTTCAATAAATCAAAATATATACGAAGAGCTTTTTCTGAACGGCCTTGCACGACATGGTCTACTAATTCAAACACATTATCCTCAAGCGTTCTTGCGACTAATTTTTCAACAATATCGACTGTTATTTCATTTGATTCCGTTACATATAAGGAGAGTTTATCCATCTCTGAAGCAAGCATCATCATCTCTTTTCCCGCTAACTGTACCAATAATTCTTTGGCTTCGTGTGTAAGATAAAGCTGATTTTCTCTTGTATAGGTATCTATCCATTGAAACATTTTAGCTTCATCGTACGGAGCAGCTTCTAATACCATTCCTTGCTTTTTTAGTTTCTTCACGATTTTTTTTCGTTCATCTAATTTTTCATATGATACCGTTACGATCATAATTGTTTCATTCGGAGGATTGTCTAGGTATTGTTCAAAAGTGGGTAAATGGTGTTCTATTTTTTCTTTATCTTTAACGCCCGTTAAAAAATAACAGTTTCTTAATAGAATCACTCTTTTTTCTCCAAAAAACGGCAATGTTTCTCCTTCTTCTACGGCGGCCTCTACAGGCATTTCTTTCATATCATAAATCGAATAGTTAAAATCTCTTTCCTCTTCTGTTAAAACAGAAGAAACAATTTTTTCCGTAATGTCTTTAATGAAAAAATCTTCCTTACCATATAATAAGTATACTGGCTTGACTCCTTTTTGTTCTATATCTTTAGAAAGCTGCATATGATCCATATAATCCGCACTCCATTTATCATACTAATTGTCTTCTTTATCTATCGTATCCATTACGTTTGTATTTCGCAATGATGATTCTAAAGAGGACTAATCATGGAGAAAAGGAAAGTGCTTTATTCAGCACTTTCCATTTATGATAAACGTTGATAAAAAGGCCTAGGAACCCTTCTCATCAACGATGTTCATCTTTTCTCTTTTAGGATATCCTATGTTTGCCGTGCTTATAGGTGACAACTCTTTACAGCAAGGCCAATGTCCTCCTGCTGCTCTTTTTAAGTAATATAAGATTTTTTATGTCATTATGGATTTTTGCAGACGCTTGTCTTATACTAGGAAAAGAGTGCACTAGCAAGGAGGGATTCATTGTGAATCAGTTTGAAAAAGACGTACAAAGTAAACGGAATGATTTTAATGACTCCGTGGTAGCCTTTATAGCATCCTTTGTATTCTTTTCCTTAATTTTCATCGTTGCTACAGTAGTGGATGTTGCTAGCAATTTTTAATCAGCATCACCCAAACAAAAGAGGCTGGGACAAAACCCAGTAATTAAAAAGAGTGGTCCTCGCCAATACGTTGGTGAGGACCAC
>NZ_VTOK01000019.1:386-84886 GCF_009765375.1 Alteribacillus sp. YIM 98480 | reverse complement strand
GCGTTGTCACAGGACGTGACGCTCGTAGCCGAACTTCCTTCTTTTAAGGCGCTTGCGCTTTTCTTATATTGGCATAAAATCTCATAAAACAGCATTAGCAAAGACTCGGATGCAAGCGGGTTTTCTGCTCATTACCTTAAAATAAAAAAGCAGAAAGACTTTATATGTAAGGTTACTTTACGTAGAAAATCAGATCTTCTCGTATATTGAGAGAGTTATATTTTTTTTGGGAAAAAATTATGAGAATATTTGAACATAAATAAACAGCCCATTTATAAACACAGCATAAATACCGGGCTGTTTTAAAGGAGGCAGACAAGATGTGCGGTATCGGAGGAATCATTTACAAGAATTCAGTGCATGAAAAGAGAACGGGAGAAGTCGTTCTTAACATGCTCAAAAGCTTATACAGAAGGGGGCGAGATTCTACCGGTGTCGCTTTATTACACCCAAAACAAGAAAACGTTCTTTATCTTTCTGTTAATTATGAGAAAGAAAGAAATGGAGAAAGAGTTATTTCTTATTTAGAAAGTGTATCTGATGTACAACGTGTTTCCAACCATGGAAGCTATGTAAGAGTGAAAATTTGGTACAGAGGGGAAGCAAGCGAACTTATTGATGGTATAAACGCCATGGATCAAGATATTTCTGTTGCAAATATAGGGGAACAAATTGAAATTTTGAAACATTTGGGAGGAGCAAATAATTTAGAGGAGCAATACCAATTATCAGAGTATAACGGCACCGTTGCTATAGGACACACACGTATGGCGACAGAAAGTAAAGTAGATATTTCTCATTCTCAACCTTTAGTCTGTCAATACGGACAAGATCTCACCATTATTCATAATGGACATGTGACAAACTATGTCGCCTTGCGAAGTCATTATGAAAAGAAGGGATATTCATTTTCAACCGGAAACGATTCTGAAGTTATAGCTGTGTATTTAACAGAACAGATGGCTAATGGGCTTAGTCTACAACAAGCGATGGAGGAATCGCTCCTTGAATTAGATGGATCATTCAGCTATATAGCTTTAACGAAAGATACCGTAGGACTGGCAAAAGAACCTTTTGGTATGAAGCCGATGGTGATTGCAGAAACCGATGACTTCGTAGCCTTTGCATCAGAAAACCAGGCGATTACAAGTGGTTTTCATCAACAATTAAATGTTTGGGAGCCTGGGCCAGAGGAGGTCTTTATATGGAATCTATAAAAGAAAAGGTCATTATTGATTGTGAAACGACTTCTCTTAAGCAAATTAATCAGAAAATAAGAGACGCAGTAAAGGATAAAGTTCCTGAAGTTATCATTGAAAACCCGTGGGCCAGTCATAATCTTGGGGTCGGTATTACTGAATCTATCCATATTATATATAAAGGGGACGTTGGCTACTATGCACTCAGCCTATGTGATAAAGTCACCGCTAAAGTAGAAGGAAATGCTGGATGGGCGATTGGGGAAAATCTTATGGACGGCGAGATTATCGTAGAAGGAAATACAGCCTCTGCCTGTGGTGCTTCGCTTAGAGGAGGGACAATAGCTGTAAAAGGAAGCTCAGGTGCGCGTGCAGGTATAGGAATGAAAGGAGGAGAGCTGATCATTGGAGGAAATGCTGGATATATGACAGGTTTCATGATGCAAAAAGGGAGAATGATCATTTGCGGAAATACCGGTAAAGCACTTGGTGATTCTATGTACAATGGCACTATTTATGTAGGAGGAGAAATTGAAGAACTTGGAAATGGAACAGAAATCGTTGACCTTCCCCCTGCTGAATACAACATGATTAAAGATAGAGTGGAAACATATGGAATAACTGCACCTCCTTCTTTTAAAAAAGTGGTTTGTAATGGCAGGCTTCATAACTTTAATAAAAAGGAGTTTGGGATATGGAAAGAGATATTATAAGGAAAAGCAAAGTATGGAGTCCTGAAAAAATAGAAGAGATCCAAGAAAAATCTGACCTGGGTCGTTACCGTATTCGAGGCCAGGCTACAAAGCGGGCCGATCTGCCTTCGTTTGATGATCTTGTCTTTACTCCTGCCGGGTTATCACGTGTCCCGCTCGAGGGATACCGGGAGCGCTGCGATACGGAAGTAATCATTGGAGAAGGAAAGGTAAAGCGCCCTCTCGTTCTCGATACACCCATAATGGTTGCAGGGATGAGCTTTGGAGCTATTAATGCCCATGCAAAGGAGGCACTTGGCATAGCCGCAACCCGCACAGGTATAAGTACATGTACAGGTGATGGCGGCATGCATCCGGTTGAAAGAGAAGCCTCCGAAAAATTAGTCTATCAGCTTCTTCCAAGTCGTTATGGTTTAAACCCATATGATTTGCAAAAAGCAGATGCTATAGAGATCGTGGTAAGTCAAGGAGCAAAACCTGGAACAGGAGGGACATTGCTAGGACAGAAAGTTTCAGAGGAAGTAGCTCATATGCGCGATCTTCCTCCTGGTGTAGACCAGCGCAGCCCGTGCCGTCATCCAGATTGGATGGGACCAGATGATCTTGGAGTGAAAATGGAACAAATAAGGGAAGCGACCAATTATGAAGTGCCTGTCATGATCAAAATTGGGGCAGGCAGAGTATATGATGACACGAAATTAGCTGCAAAAGTAGGAGCCGATGCAATTGTGATAGACGGCATGGAAGGAGGAACGGCAGCTTCTCCTGAAATTCAATTGGATCACACCGGGATACCGACAGTGGCAGCGGTCGTTGAAGCAGCTGAAGCCCTACATGAAATTGGACTCAAAAAGGAAATAAAGCTGATTATAGGCGGAGGAATAAGTAACGGTGCAGACGCCGCTAAAGCTATAGCACTTGGAGCAGATGTAGTTTATATAGGGTCTGCCATGTTGATTGCTCTTAATTGTAACAAATCGCTTTATTTAGAAGATTATAAAGCATTAGGAACAGAACCTGCAGCTTGCCATCATTGTCATACCGGTAAATGTCCAGTAGGTATTGCCACACAAGACACTGACTTGATGGCACGGCTTGATCCGTTCGAGGCCGCAGACCGTGTAGAAAATTACATTAATTCTATTACGATGGAAATGCAGATTTTTGCCCGCTCCTGCGGAAAAAGTAAAGTGAATGCTTTGGATCCAACTGATTTACGTTCTCTGACGTTAACTTCTTCTTTGATTACAGGTGTGCCAATCGTAGGTATGGGACATCACAAACCTCATTATGCAGACTATGAAAGCAGCTCCGTTGAGCAAAATGTATTATCGCAGCTTCTTGTTTAAGATCATATCCCACGGAGAAAAGCGGCAGAAGAGAATCGAAAGGTCGATCAGTCACTTTTTTGATGAGGGTGTGCTGTACTTTACGGACATTAGCTGAACAGATTATTCATTATTACTTTTCAAGACGAACTATTTCAATTGATTTGCAGCCAATAACGTATGTAATGCCCGCTGAATTGTCCCCGGTATCATGGTGGATCAAAATAGAAGAAAATGTGCTGATAAATAAAAATCCCAGACAGTAAAAGCAGAAAAGACAATCATATGTGGAGGTTCATCCAGCGCCCGCTCTTATAAGAAGAAAGTGTCTTCAAAAATAGAGAGTAGCAGCACAAAAACCAGAAAAGAGGTGCTAAACCGATCCCGCTATGCACAAAAAGCTGTTAAGAGTTCCAGTTCCTCCATGCTGCACGGTCCTCACGGCAAAATTTTTTCACTGGGCGTCTGCTGCACATTACTACTCAAATGCCCTAAGAGTTCCTTACTGCAGCCCCTTTATAACAAATTTTTACAGGAAGGTGATTATATGATTGGTATAGCTGAGAGCAATACAGGGGTTATGGATAAGACGCGAGATCAAATCGAAATTGGCAATATTCAGTATCTTCTGGCTTCCTTTTCTGATATGGAAGGTACGCTTCGTGCAAAGCTGGTGCCATCTGGAAGACTATCTTCTGTTTGTGACAGCGGTGCAGGTTTTGCTGGTTTTGCTGTCGGAGACCTAGGGCACGGACCGTCTGATCCAGATATTCTATGTATCCCTGATCTTCGTTCCATGACTGTGCTTCCTTGGCAAAAAAATGTAGCCTGGTTTGCGGGTACCTTAACCGAAGATGGGACCTCTTGGCCTTTCTGTCCTCGTACCATATTATTAAATGTCATGGAAAAAGCGAAAAAAATGGGATATGAAATGCATACTGGCATTGAACCAGAATTCTTTCTTGTAAAAGAGAATGAAGATGGCTCTATCTCTCCCTCAGATAATAAGGATATTTCGCAAAAGCCTTGTTATCAGCAAGAAGCATTGATGAGAAACATTGATTTTTTAACCACTTTAATTGATTATATGGACGAGCTGGGCTGGTCAGTTACCCAAGCTGATCATGAAGATGCAAATGGACAGTTCGAAATTAATTTTGATTTTGCGGACGCTCTCACCTCTTCTGACCGCCAGAGCTTTTTCAGGTATATGGTGAGAAGTATGGCAGAAGAGAGAGGGTTAATTGCTACGTTTATGCCTAAACCGTTTTCCCATTTAACCGGTAATGGCAGCCACATGCATCTTAGTTTATGGAACGGTTCTAATAACTTGTTTGAAGATATTTATGATGGGAAAGGGTATGGCTTAACGGAATTAGCTTACAAATTTATTGGCGGTCTGCTTTATCATGCAAAAGCTATATCCGCGATCGTATGCCCAACCGTTAATTCTTATAAAAGATTAACAGCAGCGACGACATCTTCGGGTTCTACATGGGCTCCTAATTATATTGCCTATGGCGGTAATGACCGTACCCAGTTTATTCGCATTCCAGAGAGTGGCAGAATTGAATTTCGGGCCATGGATGGTGCTTGCAATCCATACTTAGCGACGGCAGCTATATTAGCAGCCGGGCTTGATGGTATTGAAAAAGATATAGACCCAGGAGAACCCTTTGCCGGCACAGACTCTATTTCTTCTAATCCAATAGAGAAAGGCAATATCCTGCCTACAAATTTAAAAGAAGCTCTGACAGCCCTTGAACAAGATGACGTCATCATCGAAACATTGGGGGCAGACTTTGTAAATACCTTTCTTCATAGAAAAAAAGAAGAATGGAGAGAATATCACCACTTTGTAAGCGCTTGGGAAATTAACAAATATTTAAAAGGGTGCTGAATTAAAAGCTTTCCAACTATGAGGGGATGATGAAAATAGAAAAAGAAGGACATTACGATGTCATTATCGTAGGAGCGGGTTCTATGGGAACGGCCGCAGGATATTTTTTAACAAAACAACACCAGCGCGTTTTAATGATTGATCAATATGCGGTTCCAAACCGTTACGGAAGTCATCACGGAGAAACTAGAATGCTTCGTTTTGGCTATGGGCAGGGAGAAAAATATGTAACACTCGTAAAAGCAGCGTATGAGCTGTGGATGGAACTGGAAAAACAGACAAATAAAAAGTTATTTTACAATACAGGAGCTTTAATGGTTGGGGCTGAAGATTCTGAATTTGTCGAAGAGTCAGTGAACAGCTCTATCAAGCATCATCTTCCTTACATCAAATTATCTGCAGAGGAAATAATGAAGCGCTGGCCGGGCATGCAAATACCGGATGATTATATCGGCTGCTACGATCCATTATCAGGATTTTTATTGAGTGAAGAATGTGTGTTGGCCTATAAAGAACTAGCGGTGGAAAATGGTGCTGATATCATAGAAAATCAAAAAGTGCAGCACCTTGATATAGGAGAAAATAAGGTGAAAGTCCACACGAAAACGGGTACTTTCACCGCATCGAAGCTAGTCATTACGGCTGGTGCTTGGCTGTCGTCTATGGTGGAAGACTTAAATATTCCTTTCCATGTAAAAAGAAAAGTGTTTGGCTGGTTTATTCCTAATGAAGGGGATCGTTATGCATATGAACATTTTCCATCGGTGGTGTTTGATACGAACAAATATGGACATTTTTATGGATTTCCAGATTTTAAAGGAAAGGGAGTGAAAGTGGGCCGCCATGATCAAGGGGAATTATGTGAAGCCGATACCGTGAATCGTTCATTCGGCGCTTATCAAGAAGATGAAGCCTATTTGCGAAATTTTCTAGGCAGCTTTCTTCCAGAGGCAAATGGAGAACTAAGAGAAGGGCAAGTTTGTATGTATTCTAATACACCGGATTCTGATTTTGTGATTGATTTTCACCCGGAGCATGACAATGTCGTGCTGGCAGGAGGTTTTTCAGGCCATGGCTTTAAATTTGCAAGTGTGGTTGGGTCGATTTTAGCTGATCTCGTAACGAAAGAGAAAACGTCTCATGATATATCGTTTTTTAACTTGGAGAGATTGAAAGGAATAAATGTAATAAACTAAAAATTGAAAGAAAGGAAGATTTAAATGAATAAATTAACATTAGCTGATGCGAAAAAAATAGTAGAAGGTGCGGAACAAAAATCTAATGAAATTGGAATTTCCATGGTTATTAGTGTGGTAGATGAAGGGGGGAATTTGATTGTTTCTCACCGTATGGATGATGCTTGGATTGCAAGTATAGACATTTCCTTGAACAAGGCCTGGACCTCTGTTGCTCTGCAAATGCCAACCGAGGTATTAGCTTCAGCAACGGGACCAAAGGAAGAACTTTATGGACTTAACACGACGAATAATGGCAGGTTAGTTGTTTTTGGCGGAGGGCTCCCTCTTATAAAAGATGATAAAGTAATTGGGGCAGTTGGTGTAAGTGGTAGTTCGGTTCCAAATGATATTAAAGTCGCTGAAGCAGCGGTGAAAGTTTTTAACGAAGAAATTCAAGCGTTGGCGTAGTTTTCTATTTCACAAAAAGTAACCGCCCTTTGATATTGGGGGGTTACTTTTGTGCTTTACGTTTAATCGAAACTATGAAGTGAAAGGCGAATTGATTAATTGAACGGGGGGAAGAAGGGTGGAAGTTTTTTATCTTACCTATCCATTGACACAACCCATACAGAGAGCTGCATCTTCAGTTGCTATTGGTAACTTTGATGGCATACATAAAGGCCATCAAGAAGTAATTGATACAGCAATTCGTTCTTCAAAAAAGCTTCATATAAAATCGAGCGTCATGACATTTCATCCCCACCCAAAAGAGGTTTTGGGAAGAAAAACGGATCAATCCTGCCTCACCCCAATGACGGAGAAATTAAAAGTGTTTGAAGATGCAGGAGTTGATATTTGTTATGTTGTGAATTTTGATGCTTCCTTTTCAAGAATAAGCAAAAAACAATTTATAAATACTTTTCTATCTAAGTTAAAAATATCGGCAATAACAATAGGATCTGATTTTCGATTCGGCAGGTTAGGACAAGGACAACCAATCGATTTCTTTCAATCTCCAATATTTTCTGAAGTTAATGTCATAAAATCATTGAACACAGACAATGAAAAAATATCGAGTACCTACATTAGAAAATTGATAAAACAAGGAGAGGTAGAAACAGCAAATCATTTACTAGGAAGGAGTTATAAAATAATAGCTGCCCCTTTTTCTGTTATAGAAAAAAGGCGCATTATGGATACTAGACTGTATTCTGTTCAATGTAAAATAAGTAATCATTTTACATTGCCTAATAAAGGTTTATATTCTATGCAGTTAAAGCGTAAAAACACGCCCTTTATAGGTATAGCTTCTTTTTTTCCCGGCACATACAGTGAAAAAAAGGCAGGTAGAACGATTGGGTTGG
Source organism: Alteribacillus sp. YIM 98480 (assembly GCF_009765375.1). Taxonomy (GTDB): domain Bacteria; phylum Bacillota; class Bacilli; order Bacillales; family Marinococcaceae; genus Alteribacillus. The sequence continues at coordinate 77,204 of NZ_VTOK01000019.1, read as the reverse complement.
AATTAATAGGAACTGGCGATTTGGATTATTCCACGATTGACATATCATTTGTGGGAAAAGTTAGTTCGACCTTAGACAAAGACTTCCATCTTTATCAAATGTTCGAAAACCAATTATTACTTGCACTCTGAAAAGGTAGAAAATATAAGAAATCGACCGCAGGAAATATTTAGAATATTCTATCCATTGATGGTATTCAGGTTATGAAATAAAAAAGAAAGGAGTTACTGCTCTATGCACACAATAGACACCTTAAACTATGATGATTTTGAATTTATCATTGAAAATCATCACGTCTCCTTGGAAGACATATTCCCTGGATTTAATGAAAAAGATCGTGTGGGGGTTGTTGTTCGACAGGCAGGAGGCGGGCTGGGGGCAAGTGCTTTGCTCATGGCAGCATTAACTAGATTCTATGATTTTTATCGTCCACAGCTTGGTGATGAACCTGGTAAACTGCGGATCTACCCTGAGTTCTTTGTTTTTCATGTTGAGAAACGCCACATGAACCATACTTGGATGGATGTTTGGCCGCCACATAAAGAGGTGATCGTTCAAGAAGATGACCCAGAACAGATTCTAGAAACCATTAATGATCGAGGGATAACGAGATTACTCGTTGAGAACATGACTCCAACTGTATCACCGACGTTCTTAAGAGAGACCGTAAGCAGTGCAGAAAGCCGGATCATCAGCACTGTAGCTTATTCACCTACTGGACGTGTGAATCAGGGAGATATCAGAATTAATAGCTGCCCGGCAGCAGAAGATAATGTCCTTGCATCGATAAAGAGATCGGAAGAACTGTCTTCAGAAGAAAAAGAAAAAATATCTCAATCACGTCAACATCTTTATGTAGATGGCTGTATATCAGAAACGTATCGTCGCATCAATTTATCTGAGACCCTTCGCATGCTGAGCCCAGTAACAGAACCTGGGAGGACAACCCGAAAATACCTGAACATTCTAGGAGTAAATTAATCTAAGGTAAATGTTAAATTTATTTCGTTTGATAAAAGATATTCCTTTGTAAAAAATGGTGACATAGTATTTTGAATTTTCCCACTATTGAGTATAATCTCGTTTATATGTTTACTTTTTTATGAGAATATTTAAGTAATCAACGAAGACATTCTCCCCCCTGTGGAACCTTAGTTATTTAACTAAGGAGAACTTGGTGTAAGGTTTAAAGGCTTACGAAAAATGTCAAGACCAAAAATTTATTTGAGGTGATTAATGTGAGTAAATCAACCGTAACAGAGACAGCAAACTTTGATTTTTTAAGCAAAGAGCCAGGAGTACAATTGATTAAAGCTGGTACTTACAAAAAGAAGGAGTTAAACAATGTATTAGGACAGCCGGATTTGAAAAGTCAAATTATTGATGTTCCTGTTTGTTCAAAGGAGAAAGCACTATCGATGGGTTACTTTTCGATGCAAACGTCAGAAGATTTTAAATTCACTTACACTTATTTGGAAATTAAGGTGGTTATCAATGGGAAAATCATTATTCGTGACGACTCGGATAAAAAATATGTGGCAGAAGCTGGAGATGTATTGATTTTCACACCAGACACGACAGTTATTTTTGATGGAGAGAGTAATGGGGACGCCATTTATACAGGACATCGTCTTCCAGAAACGGCGTTTATGTAAGAGAAGTTCCCACGGGAGATAGCGGGCACGTTGGTGGAGAGGAAGGGGAAAGCTGCCCCCTTCCTAAATAAAAAAATAAGGAGTGAAGGGTGATGGCTGTAAATAACACTGCAGAAATGGAAGGGGTTATGGAGATTCCAAGGTGGTGGACATGCCCGCGAGGTTTTGACGAACTTCGTGAGAATGCTCATCGACTTGGAGAAAGCGAATTATTGAAACATTCAGCGGTTGCGGATCAAAAAAGTCTCTATCCAAGAGAAAGTTTAAAAGCCATCGCAGACGCTGGATATGGAGCGGTGACTCTTCCAATAGAAGATGGAGGGCTTGGAAGCTACAGAGCATTTTCGGTACTTGCAGAAAGTTTTGCCCACTACTGCGGTTCTTCTACGATGTGCTGGGTGATGCATACAGCAGCAGTGCATACCCTTTATGCAGCAGGAAACAAGCAACAGCGGGATCGGTTTCTTCCAGGAGTATTAGCTGGAGATATTGGAGCTTTGGCATTTAGTGAACCAGCAACAGGGGGGCATTTTTGGAACGTTGTAAGTGAAGCGCCAAGAGAGCAGGACGGATATTTGTTAAACGCAGATAAATCTTTTGTTACTAGTGCAGGAGAAGCAGATTGGTATATTCTCTGCACGAACTTCCCTGACACATTAAATTCCGACAAGTTAATGTTTTTAGTCGTAGAAAAGGATCAGTACGGCATATCGCATTTCCCTTTTAATGCTATGGGGTTACGTGGCAATTCAAGCGGCCCAATGAAATTTGAAGATGTAAAGGTACCGTTTGAAAACCGTCTCGGCGAAGAGGGAGGTATGAATGAATTTAATGATAATGTCATCGATCCCCTCTTTTTATTAGGAACTTCTTCCTGCTGGGTTGGTATTGCACAAGGGGCATTAAACGCGGCGATAGAAAGTGCTAAAAAGAAAGTACATGCGGATACAGGAAGCTCTGTTGCCGGCTACCAGGTTATTCGTCATGAACTGGCGAAAGCTCAAATCTCCATAGACAGTGCCCGCAGTTTACTATACCGCACTGCTGAATCGATGGATGAATGTTCCCGAAATGGACGGGAGTTAGCAGAGTGCTTGTATCCACTTTGGCAGTTAAAAACACATGCGGCTGATATTGTCATTCAAGTGACAAACCAAGCTTTGCAAGTGTCTGGCGGCAAAGGATACATTACTGGTCAAGTAGAGAAATTTTTACGTGATGGCAGGGCAGGGGCTGTAATGGGACCTACTAATGAAGTGCTGCGCGAGTGGATAGGCCGTACATTAATTGAAGTTCCATGGTTTGAATAATGATCTATTTTTTGCAACAGGGCACCAAAATATAAGATATGTAAAGGAGGAGGCAGCTTATTGAAAATAGAGTGAAGCTAGTTATATAGGTATGTTAAACATGAACCCATTCAAGGACTGACCAGATGATATCGGTACTCTATTATGCCCTTCGCAAAAATCTCTGCCGGTTTAATCAACATTAATAAGGTAATTTTATAGTTTCCGGAGATTTCGGCCGAATCGAATCTGTAATACTATATAGCGGTACATGTCTTTGTGAAATATTAAAGTAGCATTAGAATGAATGCTGTGATTGAGAATATTTTATTAAAGGTATTAAATAAAGAAAGGGTGTGACATCGATGAGAAAAAAGGGAGCAGCCGCAATAGATGTTCGGCGTGCTCTTCTTTTTTATAATGCAGCTATTGAGTTCTAATAAAGGATCTACTTCTAAACAGAGAACGTCGTGTGGGCAAAGCCAACGTAAAAAGTTAGTCCCTCCTGTACAAGCCAGTACGGTTATTACAAAAGCGGCGTACTTTTTCAAGATGTTTATGCTTTTCGTGATTATTTTTCTTCGCTTTCCATTATACCTTCTTCTTCGGGCGGAATGTCAGCCTCTCGATCTTCTTCTATTTCTCCAACCACCGTTCCTTCCACAAATGCGTCGGCCACCTGTTCCTGTGGTGCTGGAAACTCTCGCCACTCTTCTTCTTGCGCGTCATTTGTTCTTGGTGGGCGTTTTTCTCGTTCCATTTTAATCCTCCTTCATAAATGATATCTCTAATTTGTGCAGAATCGAGACGTTTTATAAGCTTTAAAGGTTTTCCTTTGAAAGTATTTATGCTAATGTGAAAAGAGATATAAGAACAGAGCAGCAAATGAAAATAAAATAGCTTCCACACTAGGGGTGCTAGAAAATAGCTGAGAGGGATTTTGTTATCCTAACCCTGGAACCTGAACTAGTTAGAACTAGCGGAGGGAAGTGTGAGCGAGCATAAAATAAATGATAAAGCACAGCCTCAGATATGGGCTTGTTCATTTCTTTTATGCCCACAACCACTGCCACTCTTCGCTGGAGTGGTTTTTTTATTGGAATCACTGAATCCCGAGGGAAGAGCGTTGGAAAAGTGGGGAAGCGTTGAAAAAGAATAAGAAGAGCTGAATCAAAGAGGAGAAGAGCTGAACCCCAAGAGGAGAGCGCTCGAAAAAGAGAAGAGCTGAAAAAGGAGAAGGAAGCGCTGGAAGAAGGAAGAGAAACGCTGAATCAAAGAGGAGAAGAGCTGAATCTCAAGGGGAGAGCGGTGGAAAAAAGAGAAGAGCTGAAAAAGGAGAAGGAAGCGCTGGAAGAAGGAAGAGAAGCGCTGAACCAAAGAGGAGAAGAGCCGAATCTCAAGGGGAGAGCGGTGGAAAAAAGAGAAGAGCTGAAAAAGGAGAAGGAAGCGCTGGAAGAAGGAAGAGAAGCGCTGAACCAAAGAGGAGAAGAGCTGAATCTCAAGGGGAGAGCGCTGGAAAAAGAGAAGAGCTGAAAAAGGAGAAGGAAGCACTGAACCCCACACGAAGAGCGCTGAAGTAAAAAAACAGGACCTTATTTTTTAGTGAAAAGAAAGGACGAAAAGAGCATGGAATATATAAAATGTCGGTATTCAACCAGGCAGAAAGAGCGGCTGCCTTATGGTTAAAACAAACAATAATAACCCAAAGTCTGGTTCTCAACTGCACTTTCAACAAGTCTCTTTTCATTACGGCCAAGAATCTTCTTCTATCTTTCAACAGCTAAACGTGGATATCTGTAAAGGGGAATTTGTCAGCCTGCTTGGACCGAGCGGTTCCGGGAAGTCGACGTTTTTCAGGCTGGCGACGGGGCTCGAGAATCCTGCGGGAGGGCACATTTCTATTAACCAAAAAGAAGAAAAAAATCGTCTAGGTAAAGTAGGCTATATGCCGCAAAATGATTTGCTGCTTCCTTGGCGTACCGTATTAGAAAATGGCGTGCTTCCGTTAGAAATAAAAGGCGTGCGGAAAAAAGACGCCAGAAAGCAAGTAATAAGCCACTTAGAAAAGTTCGGCCTGGCAGGCACAGAGCACAAATATCCCCACGAACTATCCGGCGGAATGAGACAGAGGGTGTCATTTTTACGAGCAATGCTGAGCGGGAATGACATTTTGCTGCTCGATGAACCGTTTAGCGCTCTTGATTCTATGACTCGTTTTTCTATGCAGGAGTGGCTGCTCGAACAATGGAGCACCTGGCAGAAAACGCTGATTTTTATTACACATGACATAGAAGAGGCGCTGTTTTTATCAGATCGTGTCCTTCTTTTCACCGAGCCGCCCATCGAGAATAAGCTTGAAGAAGTGATCATTTCGTTAAGTCGTCCGAGAGATACAAACACCCGCAGTGCCCCTGAATTTATGGCATTAAAACAGGACCTGCTAAACAAAATGACGTCAAAGGTGCAGCTATGAAAAAGAAAAAGGTAAACAGCTGGCTTTCTTACACGGGTTCGGGCATTATTGTGGCACTTCTTTTCATCCTATGGGAAACTGGCGCGCGGCTTTATGATAAAAGTTACATTCTGCCCTCCCCAACAGAGATATTCCTTAAGCTGTGGGAATTACATGACATATTGTTTTTCGTCCATTTACCGGCTACGTTAAACATTATCCTTATTGGACTTGGCATATCTGTTGTATCGGGAGTAGGACTTGCTGTTTGGATGAACCAAAGCCAGGTAATCGAGCGCAGTTTTTTCCCGCTTATCATTACGTCGCAGACCATTCCGATTATAGCGCTTGCCCCTATTTTTGTCCTTTGGTTTGGTTATTCCATATGGAGTAAAGTAGCAGTTACTGTTTTAATTACGTTTTTTCCTATTACGGTCAGTACATTTGATGGATTGCGTTCGGTGAGCCGGGAATATGAAGAGCTGCTAAAAACGATGGGAGCGAGTTCTAAACAAATCTTTATGAAAGTAAAAGTGCCGTCTGCTCTTCCATATTTTTATTCTGGCATGAAAGTTGCGGTAACGATGAGTGTTATCGGAGCTGCTATTGGAGAATGGCTGGGGGCAAACGCAGGGCTTGGCTACTTTAGCCGCCGCATGATGACTCAAATGGATGGGGCAGGAGTCTTTGCTCCGATTGTTCTTTTATCTTTGTTAGGCATTTTATTATTTTTAGTTATAAAACTTTTAGAAAAAACGACAACAACAAAATGGAGTGATAAAGAATGAACAAAAGATGGTGGAAGGCAAACAAACGGAAAAATTTAGCATGGATGTTAGCATTTTCAATCACTGCGCTTGGAGCATGTAATGCGGATGAAAATAATGATGAGGACAATCAAGCAGGGGGTGAAGGATCAGAGGAAGAACTGCAAGAAGTAGACATCATGCTGGATTGGTATCCCAATGCTGTACATAGCTACTTATATACGGCACAAGAAAAAGGATACTTTGAAGAAGAAGGCCTTGATGTAAACATTCAGTTTCCGACAAACCCAACGGATCCTCTAAACATGGCTGCAACAGGCGAAGTAGATTTGGGAATTACTTATCAGCCGGATGTTATCACAGCACGAAATGAAGGGGTGCCGGTCGTTTCCGTTGCTGCTATCGTACGATCGCCGTTAAACCACGTTGTCCACTTAGAAGATGCTGACATTGACTCTCCTCAAGATCTAGAAGGGAAAAAAGTCGGCTATCCGGGTATTCCTGTTAATGAACCAATTCTTGAAACAATGGTAGAAGCAGACGGTGGTAACTTTGACAATGTAGAGCTGATTGATATTGGCTTTGAGCTTAATTCAGCCATTGTTACGGAAAGAACAGATGCTGTGGTAGGAGCTTATATTAACCACGAAGTACCGGTTCTTGAACACGATGGACATGAGGTTGATTATCTGAACCCGGTTGATTATGGAGTTCCTTCATTTTATGAACTCGTTATGGTTACTAATGAAGAAAATATCGATAACAACGTAGAAAAAATCCGTTCGTTCTGGGCAGCAGCTAAAAAGGGCTATGAATTTATGAAAGAAAACCCAGATGAGAGTCTAAACATCTTGCTTGACCATCAGGACCAGGAGAATTTTCCTCTAGAACGAGAAGTAGAAGAAGAAAGCCTTGATGTATTGTTAGACAAAATGGAAACAGAAGAAGAATCTTTTGGAAGCCAAAGTGCCGAGTCCTGGGAAGAAACGATGGAATGGTTGAATGAGACGGGATATATTGAAGAAACACCGGATACAGAAGATATTTTTACAAATCTAGAAGAATAAAAGAATGCGGGGTGGATCTAACGTGGAAAAGAAACTCCAGCCATTGTGCAAACAGGTGGAAGAAAGACAGGAAGAACTAGTGTCCCTTGTACAACAATTGGTGCGTTTTCAAACACCGAGCCCGCCAGCAAGAAACACAGAAGAAGCGCAGCAATTTATCGAGCAATTTTTACAAGACATGGACTTTGAGACAGACGTTTGGGATGTATATCCCGGTGATCCTAACGTAGTCGGGACCTGGAAAGGAGTAGATCCTGAAAAACATCAAAGCCTTATTATTAACGGACATATGGATGTCGCAGAGGTCGATAAAGAAAATGAAACATGGAAATACGGGCCATTTGAGCCAGTGGCAGTAGACGGCAGACTTTACGGCCGCGGAACAGCGGATATGAAAGGCGGTCTTGCTGGAGCGCTATTTGCGGTAAAACTGCTGCAAGAACAAGGCATAAGCCTGCCCGGAGATCTTATTTTTCAATCCGTTATAGGAGAAGAAGTTGGAGAAGCAGGGACGCTGGAATGCTGCAAACGAGGGTATAGTGCCGACTTAGCCGTGGTGGTGGATACGAGTGACTTGAATATTCAAGGCCAGGGCGGTGTCATCACCGGCTGGATTACGGTGAAAAGTCCGCAAACGTATCATGATGCTACTCGCCGAAATATGATTCATGCTGGAGGCGGTGTGAAAGGGGCAAGTGCTATTGAGAAAATGACGAAAATCATAGAAGGGCTGCAAGAGCTGGAAAAACACTGGGCTGTTACAAAATCTTACCCTGGTTTTCCGGCTGGGATGAACACCATAAATCCAGCAGTCATAGAAGGGGGACGCCACGCCGCTTTTGTTGCAGATGAATGCCGCCTTTGGATTACTGTCCACTTTTATCCAGACGAAGATCATGACACGGTAGCAAAAGAAGTCGAAGACCATATTCGCCGTGTAGCTGATGCGGACCTTTGGCTGCGAGAAAACCCTCCATTATTTGAATGGGGAGGGTTGTCGATGATTGAAGACCGCGGCGAAATTTTTCCTTCTTTAGATATCGAGGAAAGTGGTAAAGGAACAAAAGTATTGCAAACAGCACATCAAGACATATTTGGTGAAAAAGCGCCAATCAGCATGTCTCCAACCGTTACAGATGGAGGCTGGCTGGGTGATGCAGGCATCCCGACCTTAATTTATGGCCCGGGGGATCTTCAAAATGCTCACGCGGTGAACGAATCAGTCTCTATTGATCAGCTTGTTCAATTCACAAAAGTAATGATGTCACTCATTTATAACTGGTGCTCGACAGAAAGGGAGGAGGATTAATATGGTATTTAGCGAACGGCTATATGATAATGTCAAACCGATTTGGGAAAAGAATCATAACCATCCGTTTGTACAAGGAATGGGGGATGGAACACTTGATAAAGAAAAATTTCGTTATTTTATGATTCAGGATTATTTGTACTTAATTGAATACTCTAAACTGTTTGCGATCGGTGCAGCAAAAGCTTCCGACGTGAAAACGATGGGTGAATTCGCAAAACTCTTGGATTCTACTTTAAACACTGAAATGGATCTTCACCGCCAGTATGCCAAAAAGTTTGATATCAGTGAAGAGGAATTAGAAAACGCCAAACCGGCGGCAGTGACCGTGTCTTACACCCATTATATGCTGGCAGTCGGGCAAAACGGCGGTCTTGCCGAACTGGTTGCGAGCCTTTTGCCATGTATGTGGAGTTATGCGGAAATCGGAAAATCTCTTTCTCAGATTCCTGGAGCAAGTGGCCATGAATTTTACGGCGAATGGATAAACATGTATGCTGACAACGAATTTCAGGAGTTAACCCAATGGACGATCAACATGCTTGACCGGCTGGCAGATGGAAAACCGGAGCATGAGCTAAAGCACTTAGAGGAAATTTTCTTAAACACGACGCGGTTTGAATATATGTTTTGGGACATGGCGTACAAAGGGGAGATGTGGCTTACTGACTAATACGGATATAAAGAAGGGTTGGAACGGCCTCTTATAACCCGGATAATTGACACGTATAAAAGTGTGGATTATCCGGGTTTTTCTATGTTCTCCATCGTTTCTTCTAGTTGATTTATGAACACTAATCCTCTAGTCAGAATAACAATATATAAGTGTATTAAGGCCTTATGACGATGGTCTAACGACTCGTATAAAAAAGATTGATTTCTATTTACTGATATGGACAAACACAAACGGTTGGATTTAGGAGGCAATAATGAGGATAAAGGTGAAAAAAGCTCATAACAATAGAAGTAATAAAGTTTATTTGCCTGAGAAAATAGTTCATTCATTAGGTTTAGAGAAGGAAGTCTACTATACAATTTACGTTGGTCCATTACATGAACAAGTACTTGTAGAAGTGCACAAAGAAGATACTCAATATATGTACGTTCCACATGAGATCTTTCAAAACCTATTATTATTAAGTGATCTAAATCTTAATATATGGGTAGAGGAAGAAAAAACAAATATTTATCTGGGCCCTGTAGTTGGTGTGTTTGTTAATACGAGGTATATGAAACATATTTCAAAAGGAGAAATTCCTTTAAGTTTCCAAAAACAGATGGAAGCAGGTATACAAGAGGGTTGTCTATTATACTATTTCTCCATTAATAATATAAAGTGGTTTGAAAACAAGGTTAAGGGACATATTTATGCACCGAGATGGGGGAAGTGGCTGGATTACTGGTTACCTCTTCCTAATGTAATTTATGATCGCGGTGTTGGTTTCGAGCGAGAGGAAAAGCCATTGGTTAAACATATTCGTGACCAATTTATAACGCATCCTAACATTAAGTTTATTAATAATTGTGATTATTTAGGGAAATGGAAAGTCCATAAGCTTTTACACAAGTACAATGAAGTTAAGCAGTACTTGCCTCATACAATTACTTACAAAACATTTGATAAGGTAGTATACATGTTAGAAAAGTACCAGCATGTGTTTTTGAAATCTTATTATGGAAGCCGTGGCATAGAAGTAATGTCGATTGAAAAGAGAGATAAAGGCTATATTCTTAATTTTTACAATAAAGATATACAAAAAATTTTTGTGAAAAATGATTCAGATTTAAAGAGTCATATTGATTCCTTTGTTGGTGACAAACCTTTTATTATTCAACAGGGGATACCTTTGATAAAACTTAATAGTAAGAAAATGGATTTAAGAGTTCTGATTCAGAAAAATGATAAAGGAAAATGGAAAGCTGATCATTGTCAAATACGATTGGCACAAGAGAATTATTCTATTACCAATGAAAGTACTGGAGGAAAAGTCGTTAATTATAGGGACTATTATGATCTATTAAACCGTTTAAATAATTATGCTATTCCAACGGAACAAGAAATTTATAACAAAACGATAAAAATTGCAGCTTATATCGAAAAAGAGTTCGGTACTCTTGGTGAACTAGGAATGGACATGGCAATTGATGCAGAAGGAGGACTTTGGTTTATTGAAGCAAATTCTAAACCTGATAAAGATTCTGTACCAGGAGTAGATGATACAGACGAGATTGGATCGCAGTTTATCAATGTTATACATTATGCTAAGTTTTTAAGTTGTAAAAAAAATGGAACGTTAACTAAGAATGCTTGGTCTGTTACTTTACAGCAAACGATGGATAAAAAAGGTGATACCACTGAGGTTACATTACCTAAACACATTTATGAAAAGCTAGAAGATTCCTCTAATATCAGTTTCAACGCAGGGACTATGTCATTGAACGTTTCTTGTATTGCAAATGAGACTAAAGAAAAAGTATACATTCCTAAACTACTCTTTAAAAAAATGAGTTGGCTTCAAGAAGGCAGTAAATTTTCGTTGAGAATTAATGAAAATCAGTTATGTTTAGGGCCTGTTATAGGAGTCTTTTTAAGTAGTGGTGTGATACGGAAATTAAGAAATCAAAATCCAATGTTCAGACAGTTGAAATTAGTAGAAGCAAATAAAAAGGCTGGAACAATATTATACTTTTTCTCGATACATGATGTTGATTTTATGAGACAAAAAATACTGGGAACGTATTTCAATACGGAGAAGCGATATTGGGAGACATCCCAGTTTCCATTGCCTGATGTTTTTTATGATCGTGGAGGAGGTGTGCTGCCGCAGCAGCAAACAAAATCAGATTTTATTCGAGAACAATTGGAAAAATCAAATTCATTAAAAAAGTTAAACACGAGGTACACATTTGATAAATGGGATTTACATCAGAAATTAACCAGATATAAGGAAATACGCCATTTTATACCTAAAACGATGTGTTATAGAAAATATAAAGATTTAAGAGAAATGTTTAAAATAAGCAATGCGTTATATATGAAAGATTGTTATGGTAATAACGGAAAAGGTGTCATGCGGGTGATAAAGCTTTCAAAGAATAAATATAAGTATAGCTATATCAGTGACAGAATTGTTGAAAGTACTGTTAGTGATATAAAAGAATTAGTTAAAATATTTGAGCAACTGTATGATAGGAAAAAGTTTATTATTCAAGAAGCAATAAATGTATTAAAGATCCGAGATTGTCCAGTTGATATGCGAGGGACTGTACAGAGAAACAAGGAAGGAAAGATTGATATTACGTCGTATCCGGTTAGGGTCGGGAAAAAGAATGCACCATTAACAAGTACTAGAACAGGATCCAGGGTATATCGATTCGAGGACTTTTTTGAAAAACTCTCATCCGAGAGGAATATAGATATTTGTCAATTAAAAATTAAGATAGATGCGTTTTTGTTAACCACTTATGAATGTATGGAAAATGCATATGGAGATTTTGGGGAGTTAGGGATTGATTTTGCCTTAGACGATAATTTTAACATTTGGCTTATCGAATGTAATGCAAAACCTGGATATAACTCTCTCTACAAGTCTTATGACAAAGACGTGATAGAACGGGTTTTCTTGAATCCATTACATTATGCTAAATATATAAGCGGTTTTAAAGGGTAGAAGCTAAACACGAATGGGGAGTATTTTTTTTAAAAAGATAAGAAATTATAAATATTTGGTGTTTTACATGTCTAGCGCAAGCGCCTACTCGCTCGAGATTCCTTCGGTTCGTCAATGGAAAGCAAAGATCCGCTTTCCATATGCTGACCCTCCAGGATTTGTCGCTTGCGCTTTTCTTATTTAATTTTATTGTTTATTCTGGCAGCACATATCTATCTTCGGCTGCTTTTAAGCCAAACCATAAAATAAAGACGGCGACAACAGATAAGACGATGAGAAATGGCTGCCATGTATGAAAGGTATCGTACAAAAATCCCATGAACACAGGACCGACTGCTGCCAGCAAGTAACCAAAGGATTGCGCCATGCCGGAAAGTAAGGAGGCGTGGCGGGCATTGGCTGCTCGAAGACTCAGCAAGGTTAAAGCCAAGCTGATGGCTCCTCCCTGTGCAACTCCTAAAAATAATACGCTAATAGTAATAACGACGATGTTAGGGATAAACAACAGGCCTGTAAAACCCAAAAAATACAACGTGCAAATTGCTGTAACAATAGGTTTTTGATTGCTTAGTTTGTCCGCCAGGATAGGAGCTGCAAAGCTGAATGGAATCCCTACTAATTGAAGAAGAAACAGCATCCAGCCTGCTGCGGACAAACTCATTCCTAATTCCTGCAGTACATCAGGAATCCACGTGATTAAACAATAAAACAAAAAGGATTGCATCCCCATGAATAAGGTTACGTTCCAAGCCAGAGTAGATGACCAGATAGATTGAGAGAAAGACGTCTTATTCTCTTTGACTGGCTTCTTTGCTTCTTTCTTTCCTCTGATTTGAGGGGTCCATGCAATTAAAGCAAGCACAGTAAGGACAGCCCACACTCCTAACGCTTTTTCCCAGCCAAGGCCGAGAGTTTCAGATAGGGGTATACTGACACCGGAACCAATACTGGCAAAGCTCCCCATACACACTGTATAAATACTGGTCATTAATCCTACTTTTTTTGGAAAACTAAACTTAACAACCCCGGGAAGCAGGACATTACAAATGGCAATTCCGACTCCAGCTAAAGCGGTGCCTATGAAAATGGCAGCGATTACACCTGTGGAGCGCATAAGAATGCCAGTTCCCAAAATGATAAGAGCAAAAAAAATAGAAAGATGATTGCCAAAACGAAGACCAAGTTTTGGGGCGAGCAGGGAAAAAATCGCAAATGATAAAAGAGGAATAGTAGTTAAAGAACCAGCCATGCTGTTGGACATGCCGGTGCTCTCTCTAATAATAGGAATCAGTGGGCCAACTGAGGTAATGGCTGGTCTTAAGTTAAAAGCCACAAAAATAATGCCTAGAATAAGAAAAAAATGAGAAGAATGAGACAATTTTTTTTCAGAAATAAATGAGGGCATCGAAAACATCCTTTTTAAATAAGCGCCTGGCAATATATTATAAGTATATATCTATTATAAACGCGGAGCATGGGATCAGCCAAATGGTTAGCATCACCCATGCAAAGTTTAGGTTTGTGATTCAATTGTACTTTAGGAACATTATTTAACTTTGTAAAAGGAAAAAAATATAAGTGAAACTACGTCTTCCGCCATAGGACTCGGCGGTTTTAATAATAACATTGGTCAAGGAAGTGCTGGAATAAAGAAGAGAAGAGCTGAAGCAAAGAGGAAAAGCGCTGAATCTCAAGGGGAGAGACCGGAAAAGAGGGGAAGCGCTGTTAAAGAGGAAGGAAGCGCTAGGAATACGTTATATAATACAATTCACCCAACCATAAAGGTTGGGTGTAATATGAATGTAATAGAAGATGATTTCTAATGGTGGAAAAAAAAGTCACTTAACGGTGCATGTTTTGACAGATTTCTTCATAGGCCTCAACCACTTTTTGCAGCGCATTCTTTTTTGCGCAGGTTGTGACATCTTGTTGGTTCCAAATGGTCTGCGATAAGGATAAAAAGCTTGTATGCGGATTAGGAGAGGACAGCAGCAACTCGACGTATGGTTTATCTTCGTTCAACAGAAATTCCTCCTTGTTTTTCGTACCAAAAAATAGAATCATTTGGAAAAACATTTATTTAGCATACATATTATCATGTAATATAATTGTAATAAATAATAGAAAAGTCGTAATTTATAGGGAAACAAAAAGGGTTGTGGCTCTTTTAAACCGTTATAATAGTATGACTTTTATGACTGATGGTCACCGCAGAGAGCATGAAAAGGATTTATAATGGAGAAAAATCATCACTTATAGATATTGATGAAAAAGTTCACAAATCTGGTTGTATATATCGAAAAGAGAAATCCGCACTCATAGAACAACTCGGCTTGTCGCAGTGAATATCGTCGTCTTGCTTCGACATAATCTAATACTTTTTGATCAGTACAAAGGAAAGTGCTTTTTTTGATAGATTACAGCACGTCTCATCTAAACATTAGTACCTAGTATGGTTAAAAAAGAAAATAGACTCACCCTTTTGGATATAGTACATTAGATGAACAGAACACGTAGTCAAGGAGATATATATGAAAGGATTTTTTCACAAACACAAAACACTTAGACTGCAAACGTGGATCACATTGCTTGTATGTCTCGTTCTCATTGTCGCATTATCTGTGACAGGTTTATTAATTGGAAGGGATACATCAGAAAAGGCAAGAGAAACTCTAGAAGATAAAACGATGAATATTGCAAATACGGTAAGCCGTGCGCCGGTTGTAATGGAAGGGTTAGCAGATAGAGAACCGTCGGAAACCATTCAATCATATACCCAAGACGTACAGGCAAACACCAATGTGGAATATATTGTGGTCATGGATATGAACCGTATTCGACAGTCTCACCCAGTGGAAGAGCGGATAGGTCAGTATTTTGTTGGAGGAGATGAAGACAGGGCATTTCAAGGAGAACGCTACACTTCTGTTGCAGAAGGGACACTTGGGGAGTCGCTTCGTTCTTTTGTACCGATTTGGAACGAAAATGGCGGACAAATCGGGGTCGTTTCTGTCGGTATTTTATTAGATAATGTAGAAAGTGTTGTCATGAAGCAACAACGCATGGTCTATCTTGGTACAGGAGCTGGCATGCTGGCTGGTATTATTGGTGCTGTCTTTTTGGCCCGGCGCGTCAAACGAACGCTTCATGGTCTCGAGCCAAAAGAAATAGCACAGCTTCTTCAAGAAAGAGAAGCTATGCTTGCATCCGTTCGGGAAGGAATTATAGCTATTGATGACACAGGCACGATTGTTGTTGCTAATGATGCTGCTAAAGAGCTTTTTAGAAAAACTGGTTTAATAAAAAATCCAATCGGACAGGATGCAGAATATTTTTTAAAATCTTCATCGTTAAAGCAAGTACTTACTCATCAAACAGCTGAATTCGACCAAGAACACATTTTAAATGGGGTGGTATTGGTCGAAAGCCGAGTGCCAGTAATTATAAATGGGCAGGTAGTCGGGGCTTTGGCAACGTTTCGAGACAAATCAGAACTAGCATCCCTTGTAGAACAGCTGACAGGTGCGAAACATTATGCAGAAACCTTGCGTGAGAAAACCCATGAATTTATGAATAAACTGCACGTAATGTCAGCAATGGTACATACAGAATCCTATCAAGAGCTTAAGGATTATATAAAACAAATATCGAAAGCTTATCAACAAGAAGTAGGTTCTATATCCCGTGTCGTGAAGGATCCCGTGTTAGCAGGTTTTTTGTTGAATAAACTCAACCATTTTCAAGAAAGAGGGACAAAGGTTGAAATAAATGGCGATTTCCCGCTGCCAATATTAAAGGACACAGAAAAAATAGATGCCCTTATTACCATCATTGGAAATTTAAGCGATAATGCATTCGAGGCCATAGCAGATCAGGAAGATAAACGAATAGAAATGACTATTAATTATATAGATGGGTATTTTCATTTTATAATGAAAGACAATGGACCTGGGATGAGTGAAACGAACGTGAAACAATTATTTAGGAAAGGACGTTCTACAAAAGGGGAAAATAGAGGCCTAGGTATGTACTTAATAAATAAAGCTCTGCAAGAGTTAAATGGCACCATTAGTGTGAGAACAGAAGAGGAGCAAGGAACCATTTTTAAAGTGAAGATTCCATATGAAGGTGAAAAAGCATGATAAAGATATTAATTGTAGAAGACGATCCAATGGTAGCAAAGTTTAATCGAGTGTACGTGGAAAAAGTGGACGGATTTGAAGCTGCCGGAGTGGTGCATAATGTAGCACAAGCATGGGAATTTTTAAAGAGAGAGGAGGTGGATTTGCTTTTATTAGATGTTTATATGTCAAAAACCACCGGGCTTGAGATGCTAATGGAACTTAGAAAAAGCGGCAGACCTGTAGACGTTATCATTATTACAGCTGCAAATGACAATTACTCCGTTCAGACAGCTCTTCGTTACGGTGCCGTTGATTATTTAATTAAGCCATTTGATTTTGAGCGTTTTAGGGAGTCTTTGCTTCTTTATAAGAAAAAGCAGGCTTTTATTAACGAGGCAGAAGCAGTGAGTCAGGAAGAACTGGATCCATTTTTATTAAACAGAGAGGAATCAGAGGGAAAGCCCCCCTCACTGCCAAAAGGGCTTACCCCTATTACGTTTGCCCGTATTGCCAAACAAATAAAAGCATGGCAGGATCGAACGTTTTCAGCCAAAGATATAGCTGAAGCAACTGGAATTTCAAGGGTGTCTGTGAGGAAATACTTACATTATTTAGTTGACGTCGATGTGTTAGAAGCTGATGTTATTTACCAATCAACCGGAAGACCACGTCACCAATTTTGCTTAAGGATAGAGAAAATAGATGTGATCAACACATTCATGGCAGCAGATAAAGAATAAACCTGGCTGCTTTCTTTTTAATCCTTTTCTTACTTTTTTTAGTTACAAAAAACTTGGATTACTTACGAAAGGTATATTTTCACCCTTCTATCTTTTATAGTGATTAGAAAACGTTTACATCATGAAGGGAGGAGTTTTTATGTCTAAAGGAACTGCAGCTTCCGTTTGGAAAAGCCTTTGGTCGTCCCATGCGCAGACAAAAAAGCTGCTGACTTTCTCACAAATAAGACAAGCAGGAAAGGCTGCGGAAACAAAAAAGCATCAAGCAGATTCAGCTGTTGGAAGCGGTCCGGGAGGCCCAGGCGGACCAGGAGGAAAATCAGGTGATGACGAGGAAAAACCAGCTTACACAAGAGCACAGTTTATAGGACTTCTATTGGGGCCTTTATTGTTTATATTTACATTGTTGTTTTTTAATCCAGAAGGGTTGAATCCAGAAGCAAAAGCCGTATTGGCATCGACTCTGTGGATCGCAACCTGGTGGATTACAGAAGCTATTCCCATTCCAGCGACTTCCCTTTTGCCGATTATTCTATTGCCAATTACAGGAGCTCTAGATGGGGATACAGTTTTTTCCGCCTATGGAGATAACATTATTTTCTTATTTCTTGGTGGTTTCTTTATTGCAACAGCAATGGAGAAATGGGATCTTCATAAGCGAATTGCTCTGAATATTATCTCAATTATTGGGACAAGCACAAGAAAAATCATATTAGGATTTATGATTGCCAGCGGTTTTCTTTCCATGTGGGTTTCTAATACAGCGGCTGTTATGATGATGATACCAATCGGTTTAGCGATAACATATCAAGTGTCACAAGCTGTGAAAGGAGACAAGCATGAGGTTGATGTTCCTAAGTTTGAAAAAGCCATCATTTTTGGTATCGGTTATTCCGGTACTATCGGCGGGCTTGGGACATTAATTGGAACACCGCCAAACAGCATTCTAGCGGGGACCGTTGATAGTCTTTATGGCGTTCAAATCTCTTTTGCAGGCTGGATGGCGTTTGCAGTACCTCTTGTTGCCATTTTATTGGTTAGTGCATGGCTGTATCTTACACGTATTGTCTATCCAATTAACATGCAGCAGCTTCCGGGCGGACGTGAACTCATTCAGCGTGAAAAAACGGCCCTTGGAAATATATCGTACGAAGAAAAAGCAGTGCTTTCTGTCTTCTTGTTTGCTGCATTTATGTGGATTACACGTACGTTTATTTGGGAAGACATCGTAGGTGTTCCAGGTATCGGTGACGGAATGATTGCGATGACAGCTACGGTGCTTCTTTTCATGATTCCGGCAAAGAAAAAAGAAGCAACAAAGCTGTTAGAATGGAAAGATTCCAGAGAAATTCCATGGGGTATTCTTCTGCTATTCGGGGGAGGTCTTGCGATTGCAGCTGGTTTCAGTGAAACGGAGCTGTCTAATTGGATTGGTGAACAACTGACTGTCCTTGAAGGCATGAACTTTATCCTTATCGTACTTGTAGCAACCGCATTGGTGCTGTTTTTAACGGAGATAACTTCAAACACAGCAACGGGTACAATGATACTGCCTGTCGTAGCGTCCTTGGCGTTTGCCTTAAACGTACACCCTTATGCGTTAATGGTGCCGTGTGCGATGGCAGCAAACTGTGCATTTATGCTTCCAGTCGGAACGCCGCCAAACGCTATCATATTTGGAACAGGCAAACTGAAAATTATTCAAATGGTGCAAAACGGTTTTTGGTTAAATATTCTCGCGATAATTATCATTGTGTTATCTGTAACTTTTTATTTACCAGTCGTATGGGGAATTGACCTGCAAAGCATACCATCACAGTTTAGATAAACAGGAGGAACCGTCCCGGATAAAATCTGGGACGGTTTTTCGATTCGAAATACACATACAGAACGTATAACATTTGGAGAAAAAGTTTTTTGATTGACATCATGCTGACATATAGGTGCTTTAAAGTTAAAAATGTGATCGGCAAGAGCTGATCCAATCAAATATTCCAGGAGGGAAGTGAGGTGCTATGGAAACGTAAAAAAAATTATCTTCTGGCATCCGTTTTGTCTATTGGAATAATTGGCACCACACCAGGTCTAGCAGGTGCCGCCCAGCAATCCACAGACAGCATAGCTGCCAAAAAAGCAGTAAATCAGAACGAAATAAGCTTTTCTCCCAACAAAGCAGCTAGTAATTTTAATCAAAAACGCAGTAAGGAAATGAGGATAAAAACTTTAAATAAAGATGCAGCAGCCACCAAACCATATATTAATCAATTAGGAATAGGTTCAAATAAAAAAGAGAATGAAACGTTGTCTGAAAAAGGGAGAGAAGAAGCTTTAAAGAAAAAAGCAGCAGACTATGGTATCGAGGCAAACGGAAAAGATGTAAATGAGTTAGTGAAAGAAGTGAGCCTTGCAGAACTAAAAAAAGAAGCAGCAGAACTAAACATTGACCCCCATGGTAAAGAAGTACAGCAGATTATGGTAGAAATAAAAGCAAAACAAGTTCAGATGGCAGCAGACGAGATCGGAATTGAAACTGCCGGAAAAAGTTCAGAAGAAATACTGGACGAAATTGTAAATCAACATGAGGAAGAAGCAAAACATTTAGACATCTTCCCTGCCGGAAAGCATGATGTTGACCCCTTAATGTATGAATAAACAATGCAGCGCTGTCCCCCAGCAGCCTGCATATAAAGAACCCCTTGCTGTAAAGCAGCACACAATAAGCGATCAAAAAGCTATCTTTTTCATTGACCCCCTTTTGATAGATATATGGAAATCCCTGATGCATAAATCGGGGGTTTCCTTTTGTACTGTTTGGAAAGTAATATTTTTTATGAAAATTGGAAGTGGACTCATATTTCTCTTATACTTTAAGAAAGTTTAATTTCCTAGTTATCAAAAGTATAAGTAAAGCTAAAACTTGTCATTTAATTTTGTCGGTAAGCTGTGTTTTTCAAAGTACTATCAGAACGTAATAATTCTATCTTCATGTCCCTTTTTGAAAGGGAAAGTGAAGGAGTGAGCGTATAAATGACCAAAATATTAATTATAGAAGATGAAGCAGCGATCAGCAAAGTGCTGCAAGCATATATGCAAAAAGAAGGATATGAAGTGAAAGCAGTTTTTCATGGAGATGAAGCTATGCCAGCTTTTCGTAGTATGCAGCCAGACCTGGCTCTTGTTGATGTCATGCTACCAGGAAAAGATGGATGGAGTATTTTAGATCTAATCCGTGAAGAAAGCGCATGTGCTGTTATCATGCTGACAGCGCTCGGGGATGTGGATTATCGTTTGAAAGGGTTAAATAGCGGGGCGGATGATTACATCGCAAAACCATTCGATGCGAGTGAGGTAGTTGCTAGAGTGAAAGCGGTGCTGCGCAGAACAGGCCAAACGCTGCAAGAAGAGGAAGTTAAACACTATGGCAGTTTAACACTTAACGAAAGAGCCCATAGTGTTAAACTAAATGGTGTGGATGTGCCGTTAACACCGAGGGATTTGTCTTTGTTATTTTTTCTTGCCAGACACCCGAATCAAACATTTGATAGAGAACAATTAATTGAACATGTCTGGGGAATAGATTACGAAGGCAGTGACCGGGCGGTGGACTTATCCATCAAACGTATTAGAAAGTCACTCCAGAACTGGCCGGAGACAGAAGGTGAAATAAAAACGCTGCGAGGATTGGGGTATCAATTTTGTGTATATGAATAACAACAACAAGAAAATTTCATTACTTCGTTATTGGACCACACGATATTTTATTACGTTGATTATTGGTCTCATTGTCGTGGCGATCGTGTCTGTAATATGGATTCGTCATACAAATCTTGAACATCGTTTAAATGTTACGAAATATTTAGCTCAAGAAATTGCTGATCGGTTTGTAGAGGAACAAGCAGGAGAAACAGTTCCTAGAGAAGGCGTACTGGAGTATATTCAAGAACGCCAGAATATCATTGATACGCAGCTAGATCCGATTATATATATTGTCAATGCAAATGGAAGAGTATTGTCTAATCCATTTGAAAGAGAACCTTTTACATCAGAAAGGTTCCCACTAAGAATTCTACAAGCTGAAAGTGAAGTGCAGCGTCTCAAATTAGATAATGGAGCCCATTCTTATATCGTAAAACGACCCATACAAGCAGATGGGGTAACTGCTGGCTGGGTAGTTATTATTCAGTCTGCCAATCAGCTCACACAGATGAATGAAGAGTACCGGCTGCTTGCGATAATGCTTTTCTCCCTGGCACTAATTGGCTGGGCCACTATTTATTTTCTTTCAAGAAAGTTGTCAAAGCCGATACAAGATGTAGCTGTTGCTGCCAAACATGTCCAAGAACAGAATTATAACTTCACACTTCCAGAGAATATGAAAGAGCAAGAAGTACACGAACTCGTTCATTCATTTAAAGAAATGTCAAGCCGGCTCGAGCAGCTAGAAGCTCTTCGTTCTGAACTGCTTGCAGGGGTGACACACGAATTGAAAACACCCATCACGTCTATGACAGGGCTTATTCAAGCAGTTCGGGATGATGTAGTGCATGGGGAGGAAGCGAAAGATTTTCTGAATGTCTCATTAAATGAAGCAAACCGTATGAAAACAATGGTAGCTGATTTACTTGAATTTAACTCCTTTGCGGCACATGCCATACCGATTACAAAAGAAAAATATGAAGTAAATAAATTAATAAAAGAAATTCTTCATCAATGGCAGGTAGCTAATGATGAAGAAGGTCTAAAAATAAACAAAAATCTGCCAAAAGACGATATATACGCAAAGGTGGATTCCATCCGGATTCAGCAAATAATGATAAACCTACTGAACAACGCAAAACAAGCCGTTAAAAGAAATGGGATTCTTTCTATTTCGATAAAAAAAGAAAGGCCCGGTTGGATCGAAATAAATGTAGAAGATAATGGACCGGGCATTAAAGAAGAGGAAAAAGATTTTATTTTTGAACGGTTTTACCGAGGTGAAAATAAAAAATACGACACTCACGGTTTAGGGCTTGGACTGCCATTTAGTAAAATGATTGCCCAAAGCATGGAGGGTGACCTTTTCTTAAAAGAAAGTAGTCCTGGAAGTACGGTATTTACGCTTAAACTTCCAATAGAAGGAAAACGATAAAGTGAAGCGGCTGCTCTTTTAATAGTTGGCTAAGTCTTCAAAGGTAGCCATTTCACGAACCATCGCACAAGCTGAACGCAAAATAGGAAAAGCAAGAGCTGCTCCGCTGCCTTCGCCAAGTCTCATCTGAAGATCAAGCAAAGGTTTCTTGTCCAGTATTTCTATGGCAATAGCATGTCCTGGTTCAGTCGAATAATGGCCGACGAACATATAATCTGCAGCAAGCGGTGAAAGGGCTTGAGCAGTAACGGCAGCGGCAGCACTAATAAAGCCATCAACCAAAATGGGCACCCGATGAGACGCAGCGGCCAGCATGGCACCGGTGATGCCGGCTATTTCCAATCCACCTACTTTTGCTAGCACATCAAGTGGATCATGGTTATTTATGTTTCTGTTTTGCAGTGCAGTTTGAAGAATATGCTGTTTATGAAGCATGCGCTCTTTCGTGAGACCAGTACCAGGACCTGTGACGCTAGCTGGATTTTTATTGGTGAACGCAGATATCATTGCACTGCTTGCCGTCGTATTGCCAATACCCATTTCGCCTAAAATCAGGCATTTAATCCCTTTTTGGGTAATCATTTTTTCGGCTTCTTCAAAACCGGCTTCCATCGCCTGAACGGCTTCATCTCTTGACATCGCGTCTTCTTTGCAAAAGTTGGCCGTTCCTGCTTTTATTTTTCTCGAAATAATTCCGTCTTCGTTTACTTCTTTGGCCATTCCAATATCAATCAGCTGGAAATCGGCATTGATTTGATTAGAAAACACATTGATAGCAGCGCCTTTTTTTAAGAAGTTTTTGGCCATCTGCACCGTTATTTCTTGAGGAAAAGCAGACACACCTTCTGCAGTGATGCCGTGATCAGCCGCGAACACAAGCACGCCCGCTGGTGTGACATCTGGAAAAGGATTGCCAGTCATGGCGGCTAATTTGGCTGCGATGGTTTCAAGACGGCCGAGACTTCCCGGTGGTTTCGTTAAATTATCTATGTATGCTGCTGCTTTATCGCCTGCTTCCTTATCCAGGGAAGGTATACGGGACATCCATTGATCAATTTTCATTTCGCCTGTCTCCTTTACTGATCTGTTTATATTATTGTCATGATACTTTAGGAAAGTTTAACTTTGTTAACGGAATAAATTATAAGCAAAACTATGAGTTACGCCATAGGTGTTGGCGGTAAGTCAAGTTTTTCTAATACTTTAGAAATGATTAACTTTTTTAAAATGAACAAAGTATAAGTAAAACTATGACTTCCTCCATAGGGATTGGAGGTAAGTCAAGTTTTTCTAATATTTCATCAGCATCCAGCGGTTGCTTCCTATAGTAATCATACACCTTTTACCAATAATTTTAAAAGGAAACGTATAAGTCTGAAAATATGGTATGGTTAGAAAGATACTAGTTTTTGCGCTTTTGAAGGAAGGGATATATATGAATAAAAAAATTGTACTTCCGGGCGGTTCTGGTTTTCTCGGTCAATCGTTAGCCTTGTTTCTTTTAAATAAAGGATACGACGTAACAATTCTAACTAGAGGACATTCTCGAGTGGAGAATAGTATCCGTTATGTCCATTGGGATGGCAGAACGATGGGAGAATGGGCAAAAGAGCTGGACGGATGTTATGCCGTCGTAAACTTCACCGGAAAAAGTGTGAACTGCATCTATACCGAAGAAAATAAAAAAGAAATCATTCGTTCTCGTTATTACTCTGTGAGAATCCTGCAAAAAGCGATTCAAACATGCGAGCAGCCGCCTCAAGCATTTGTTCAAGCAGGTTCTCTTGCTATCTTTGGAAATACAAGAGATGTATGCACCGAAAACTCTCCACATGGAGAAGGCTTTTCGGTCAAAGTCTGCCAGCTTTGGGAAAAAGCCTTTTTTGCAGCATCCCTTCCCCATACAAGGCAAGCAATGCTTAGAATAGGTTTTGCTCTTGGGCGTGATGGCGGTGCATTAGAACCGTTAAAAAAATTGGTTAAATACAATCTCGGCGGTAAAGTTGGTCCCGGCAATCAGTATATAAGCTGGCTGCATATTGATGATTTAAATAGTATGTTTCTAAAAGCGATAGAAGATAAATCAATGGGCGGCATTTATAATGCAACCGGACCGCAGCCAGTAACGAATAAAGAATTCATGAAAACGCTACGCAAAGTGTTGAATAAAGGCTGGGCTCCGCCTGCTCCAACGCCGCTCGTTTGGGCAGGAGCTTACGTGGTGATGGGGACAGAGCCAAGCCTTGCTTTAACAGGCCGCAATGCTTTGCCGCAAAAATTAATAGATGAAGGGTTCACTTTTCAATATAATAATCTTAAAACCGCACTGTCTGATTTATTGTCGGGATAAACAGAAAAGAACAGCGTATTACTAAAAAATTGTTATCCTGACATTTTGCTGACATAAAACAAGCGTACAGTATGAATTGTAAAGGATAGATAGCAAACACTCTCATCTATCCCAACTCCCCCTTTTTAATATAAGGAGGCCCATGCCAGCATCTAAAAAGTAAAAAAATGTGGTAAGGACGATTTCTTCAGGCGATCATGATAATTCCTCCTTTAAATAATTGGCTGATTGATGAGAGGTCAGCTTACCCTTTTCGCTATGAAATCATTCCATCCGCAAGCTTTTAAGCCTCCTTATACTTTTTCGAATCCCCGAGCGCAGCAATCGGGGATTTATTTTTTGGATTTTGGTGATATTTAATTGTGTTAAAGGATGAAGTTATAAGGATAATTACGACTTCCGACATAAGGACTTACTAAATCCAAAATTTCCATTTGGGATTAATAGAGTTTAGCTGATAATTAGGTTCGAAGCTCTGAAACCAAATGCGAAGCGCTTGATAACAAAAGAGAATCGCTGAATCGGATGCAAATAGAGTCAAAAAAAGAAGAGCTGAATGAGGAATAAAAATGAATAGAATCTGTGTGTGCTAATAAATTTTGCAAGCGTTTTCTTTGACCTCTTTAATCTAATAGATTTAAACTGTTAGTGGTTAGAAAAAAGCAAATAATAAATAGGAGGAGTTACACATGTATGACGTAATTATTGTCGGAGCAGGACCTGCCGGCGCAAGTGCTGCATTATTTACTGCAAAAGCAGGTAAGAAAACTCTCGTCCTTGATAACGATCAAAGCATGACCAAAGCAGCTTGGGTAGAAAACCACTACGGTGTTCCGGAAATCGAAGGACCTGAGCTTTTGCAAACAGGAAAAGAACAAGCGCAAAAGTTCGGAGCGGAAATGGTAAAAACCCAGGTCAATACCGTAAAAAATGAAAAAGATCAGCGCGTAATAGTCGAGACAGATGACGGCAGCTATGAAGCCAAACACGTTATTATGACAACTGGAGGAAACACCAAGCTTGCAGAAACATCAGGTATAAAAACAGCGGAAGGAAAGGAACCGCGTATTAAAACAATCATAGACACAGATGATGCTGGCAAAACAAGCGTACAAGGCGTATGGGCAGCAGGGACCGTTGCTGGTGTGAGTGTACACACGATTATTACTGCAGGTGACGGAGCAAAAGTAGCGATAAATGTACTTACGGAATTAAATGGTGAACGTTATGTAGACCATGACGTTTTAAAATCAAAGTAGAGTTTTTTCCCAAGCGTTAGATATGAAAACGGAAGCTGTATGAAAGAAAAAGGCTCTAGTGTATTCTGGAAGTAATGCAGCGACCAGAGATCCGTATCGGTATAACAACGTAGCTTTAGCCATACCACTAGAGCCATTTCCCTAAGTAATGAGATTTTTCCGGTTACAGATAAATACTTCCATATTAAGTTTGCGTACCTTCGCCTGTCAAGACTGCTAATTGGCGAGTTTACCTTAATACTTTTAAAATATTTAACTTTGTTAAACGATCAAAGCATAAGCAAAACTAGCTTTCGACATTCGTACTTGGCAGAAAGCCCAGTTTTTCTAAAAGGAAGTGTGCTGTAATTTCTTAATGGTTGGAAATAAGTCTGTCAGTGATTGAACACACTCTGTATGTCCGCGTGTCGTTGTACAGCCTTGTGGGTCGATAAGGACAGCGTTCATTCCAAGATTTTCTGCTGGAACGATATCATTTAAATAGTTATCACCAAGCGAGACCGCTTCATTTGGCAGTATCTCTTCTGTTTCTATTATTTTTTTGAAGTGCTCTTCAGTGTGTACAGGCTTTTTGGCATTAGCAATCACTTCATGAAAAATACCGTTTAAATCTAAAGTATCAAGCAGCCGTTTTACATCATCTGCTTGAGAATTCGTGATAAGAATAAGTTTCATATGATCTCTAAGCTGCTTAAGCGCTTTTCGCCGTTCGGGCTGTTCAGTAAATTGAAAGGCTTCTGTTTGCATAAATTCCTTAGTTTTATGGTAAGCATCATAAGTACTTTGCACACCATAGTGCTTTGCTGCTGCTACAGGGAGCCACCAACCATCTCCAATCGCAATCATTGAATCAAAATCAAAAGTAATCGGCTCTTTATATTCCTCTTCTTTTGTAACGGGTTTTCCTTCCCAATCCCATGTGTTTATAACTCGGTTTGTTTCCGGATCTACTTCTAACACACGGTCGCGGACTGCATCATATACACGGCCGACAGCCACCGGATGCTTTCCTTTCAGCATGTTTTCATAATCTTTTCTAAAAGAATTCCGATCGTTCTTATCTAGCTTTTCTTCTAGTAATGCTGCATAGTACTCAAAATGATGAGTATCTTCATACAATGTTCCATCCAAATCAAATATCGCTGTTTTTATTTCATTCCACTGAATTGGCAATGTGACCTTCCTTCCCCTGTCTTTTATTGTTTCATTAGTATACCAAAGAGAAAAAGAAAAAATAGGAAAATAATACAAGTATTATAAAATATTTACACTATTTTAAAAGTGCGTACATAAAGGATCTTTATACTTAGCGGTGATAATAAATAATTGTAAAAAGGAGGAAATAAAAGTGAAATTACGTCATGTCACGTTTTTATCTGTGGTTGTCCTCGCAGTGTGTTTATGGATCCCGGGAACGGTAGCAGCATTTGGTCCACAAGACCCTGCGCCAGTTATCGAGCCTGAAGAGGCAAATGGAAAACAAGTATTATTTGATAATACGCACGGGCAGACAGCTGGACAAGCTGACTGGGTGATTGATGGGGCATTTTCTGATTTTGCAGAAGGAATTGCTGATAAAGGTTATTACGTAGAGGAGCTTCGGCAAACAACCCCAATACAAGTCGAGGATTTAGAACCGTATGACGTGTTTATCATTCCGGAGGCTAATATCCCTTTTCAAAAAGAAGAGCAAGAAGCACTAATTGAATATACCGAAAACGGAGGCAGTGTTTTCTTTATATCTGATCACTACAACGCAGATCGCAATAAAAATCGCTGGGATTCATCAGAAATTATGAATGGCTACCGCCGCGGTGCTTACGATAATCCAGCAAAAGACATGGATGATAATGAAAAAGAAGCAATAGAAGGAGTAGAAAGTTCAGATTGGTTAGCTGATCATTTTGGTATTCGCTTTCGATATAACGCTCCTGGTACAGTGATGGCCGATGATATTGTTTCACCTGACGAAACGTTTGGTATTACGGAAGGAGTGAATGAAGTTGCGATGCATGCCGGCTCCACGTTAGCGATCACAGATCCAGATAAAGCAAAGGGGATTGTTTATTTACCTGAAAATTTAAATGAAAGTGATAAATGGGGACCGGCTGTAGATGAAGGAATCTACTTTGGAGGCGGAGAAGAAGAAGGTCCTTATGCTGCTATTTCTAAACTGCAAGCCGGTAAGGCTGCTTTTATCGGAGACTCTTCTCCTGTTGAAGACGCTACTCCTAAATATCGCAATGAAGAAACAGGAGATAGTAAAACGACATATGACGGGTTTCAAGAAGCAGACGATTCCGTTTTACTTTTAAATATGGTGGATTGGTTAGCAGAAGAAGAATCCTATAAAAGCTTTTCTGAAAAAGATATACCGTTGGATAACGTCTCGCCGCTTTTAGATAAAGAAATCCCTGAACAATCTACAGAACCAGAAACAGAGCCCTGGTCAGAGCCTGAAGCAGGTTATGAGTGGTACAACCCGGATACATTTGCTCCAGGATCTTATGGATCATATGAGGAAGCAGAAAAGGATCCTTCTTATCAATTTCAGCATCAAGACCCGCTTCCAAACAACGAATCTTTCACTTTGGAATTAATCATAGAAGGGCTGCAAGCTGGAGAAACAGTAACAGGATATAACGCTGGTATGTATCTTGATGGAGGAGAGCAAATAGCCCAAGTACAAAACGAAGATGGAAGCTGGCCCTCTTCTTACGGATACAGCGAGGAGTTTTCGGTAACAGCGGATGAAGAAGGAATGGCTGTAAAAGAATTAACCGTTAAGGTAAAAGAAGGAACGGATGGAGCAGCTAACCTGCGCTTAAGACAAGGTGGAAGCAACCTTTATACGACAACAGTTGCATTGGCTGATGAAACATCCGATAATCCGGGAGAAGAAGAGCCCGAACTTATGACAATTGCTGAAGTTCGTCAGCAAACAGGAGGGACAACTGTCCAAGTAGAGGGCGTGATTACTTCCACACCAGGGATATTTGGAGCTCAAGGCTTTTATGTGCAAGATGATACAGGAGGAGTATATATTTATCAGCATGACAGGGGTTTTGAAAAAGGTGAGCACGTAACAATAACAGGATCGACAGCGTCTTTTCAAAATCAAATCGAGCTGACAGACATTGAATCGATAGAAAAGAATGGAACAACAGAATTACCGCCGTATTATACAGTGGACGAAGTAAATGATCAGCACCAAGGAGAGCGTGTAGAAATATCTTCTGGTACTGTCAAAAATATAGAAAGTTATTATAATGCATTTGAATTTGATATCACTAAAAATGGTAAAACAACGAGAGTGCGGGTGGACAATCGAACAGGAATCTCCTTAGAATCATTTCAATCTCAATTCCAAGAAGGAGATATTGTAACGATTGCCGGAATTGCTTCTATTTATCAGAACACTTATCAGCTTATGCTTTTAAATTTGGAAGATATCAATAAAGAAACACACCCGCCGGTCATTAAGAATATTGATTTTTCTACGTTTGATATAACAAAAGAATACTCCGTACCTCTTACGGTAACGGATAAAGATAATGATATTGCTGAAGTGACAGCCTCTCTTAACGGGGAAACATGGGAAGATCAAGTGAAAATTTCGCCTTTACAGGTTACTCCTGGTGAATATGAAATAAACATCAAAGCAGCGGATGAGGAAGGAAATAGTACAGAACGTACTTTTACAGTAGAGGCAGTGCTTGACTTATCACAATTAGACGATTTGATTGCAGAAGGAAAACACCAAGGGTTTATTAAAAATGATAAAGTGGCGGAACGCTTGCTGAAAAAAGCAGAGAATGTCCAGCAGGCAAAAAATGAACCATCCCGGCAAGGGAAATGGAATGCATTGCAGCATCAGATGAAAGCACAATCTGGTAAAAAAATAGAAGAAGAATACTTGCAATACTGGCAATACCCCCAATAATTTACAAAAAATAAACAAAATTAATTATTTCAACAAGGAAGAAAAATATTCCTTTTACACAAGTTTGCTAGAGTGTAGTGAGAAATACTTACTAAGACTTTAGGGGGTAAAAACATGAAGAAATTTGCGTACATGGGGTATTCACTGCTTCTATCACTAGGATTGATGACAGCTTGCGGTGAAGGCGAGGAATCAGAAGAAGCAGCGGGAGAAGAAATCGAAGCAGAATCAAACGAAGAAGTAGAAGCAGAAGAAGATGAGGCCGAGGCAGAAGTAAGTGAAGAAAACGAAGAAACAGCTAGTGAAGAGGGGGAAGAACTTGACGAACTTACTGTACAATTTGTCCCTTCTCAAAACGCTGACACGCTCGAAGCGAAAGCAAAGCCGTTAGAAGAACTTCTCGGTGATGAATTAGGGATTCCGGTAACAGTAAGCGTATCAACTGATTACAATACGATTGTAGAGGCAATGGACTCTGAACAGATAGATGTAGGATTTTTGCCGCCAACTGCGTATGTATTAGCTGAAGAACAAGGAGCGGCAGAAGTCATTCTTCAGGCGCAGCGATATGGTGTAAACGATGAAGATGGTTCTGCAACGGACGAGCTCGTTGATTTCTATAAATCTATGTTTATTGTAAATGAAGATTCCGATATCGAATCTCTTGAAGATCTTGAAGGAAAAGCAATTGGTTATCAGAATGTAACATCCTCCGCTGGTTTTGTATGGCCGGCAGCTTCTTTAATGGATGTCGGCCTTCATCCTCTTCAAGACGTAGAACCCATTACGTTGAAAGGTCATGATCAGGCCATTATCGCTCTTTTAAATGGAGATGTAGATGCTGCTGTAACTTTCCAGGACGCTCGTAATACGGTAGTTGGAGATTACGAAGAAGTGTTTGATGAAACAAAAGTTATAGAGTTTACAGAAGATATTCCAAATGACACGATCGCCATTCGCCCAGAAATTACCGACGATATGAAAGAAGATGTAACACAAGCGTTTATCAGCATTGGAAAAGATGAAGAAGGCCGTGAGATTATTCGTGATATTTATTCCCATGAAGGATACACCGAATCTGATGACAGCAATTTTGATATCGTAAGAGAATACGAAGAGAAAGTAAGTGCAGAAGTCGAGTAACGTCTACGTGAGAATATGGACAAGAAGAGCTGCCGTGGACAAACGTCTTGGGCAGCTCTTTCCTTGTACTATAGTAAGTTTCATCTTCTAGAAAAACTTGACTTGCCGCCGAGTCCTTATGGCGAAGTCTTAGTTTTTCTTATACTTTGACCCTTTAACAGGAAAGCATAAAATTTTAGCGTGGATGAATCATCGATGTCGTCAAAACGTTGAGGAAATCAGTATAAGTGCAACTAGGCAATCGCCTTCGCCTAAAGACATGGCACTACCCAATTTTACTTTAAAAAGTCTGAAATTCACGTTTACCGAAGGAAAGAAAGAGCAGGTGAAAAAATGTGATAGAGTTTAAGAATGTTTCTAAAGTGTATCCAAACGGAACAAGAGGATTAAAAAACATCAATGTAAAAATAGAAAAAGGTGAATTTGTTGTAGTTGTTGGTTTATCCGGCGCAGGAAAATCGACGCTGCTTCGGTCCATTAATCGCCTGCATGAAGTAAGTGACGGAGAAATTATCGTTGGAGGTAAATCTATTACAAAAGCACAAGGAACCGACTTATACCGTATTCGCCGTGACATTGGGATGATCTTTCAACATTTTAATCTTGTAAAACGTTCTTCTGTGATGCGTAACGTCCTATCCGGACGGGTAGGGTACCATGCGACGTGGAAGATGGTTCTCGGTTTGTTTCCAAAAAAGGATAAAGAACTTGCCATTCAGGCTTTAAAACGAGTGAATATGCCTGAAAAAGCTTACATGAGAGCAGACCAGCTTTCCGGCGGGCAGCAGCAGCGGGTTTCAATTGCCAGGGCATTAGCGCAAGAAGCAAAACTTATTCTTGCTGATGAGCCCGTGGCATCACTTGATCCGTTAACGACAAAACAAGTGATGGATGACTTGCAGCATATAAACCAGGAATTAGGTATAACAATGGTTGTTAATTTGCATTTTATCGACGTGGCAAGAAAATATGCTACGAGAATAATCGGTTTAAAGCAAGGAGAAGTTGTTTTTGATGGACCAGTTGAAAATGCAACAGACGAGATGTTTGCTGAGATTTACGGACGTCCGTTGGAAGAAGATGAAATAATGGGTGTGGCGCGATGAGAACAGCAGAATTAAAAAATCAAACCACAGGAATGCCGGCTCCGCCTAAAAAAACGAAGCAGCACATAACTGTTCTGCTTGTTTTACTGCTAGTAATGGCAAGCGGCTGGCAGATAGGGTTTTCATTGGAAGAATTGATGTCTGGTCTCCCAAATATGTGGGATCTCATTGTCCAATTGATTCCTCCGAATTGGGGTTATTTCTCTCAGATCACTGTTCCGATTTTAGAAACAATCAGAATGGCAGTGGTCGGTACGACGATTGGGGGGCTTTTAGCCGCACCGCTTTCTATGCTGGCGGCTAGAAA
Source organism: Alteribacillus sp. YIM 98480 (assembly GCF_009765375.1). Taxonomy (GTDB): domain Bacteria; phylum Bacillota; class Bacilli; order Bacillales; family Marinococcaceae; genus Alteribacillus. The sequence goes on along the minus strand of NZ_VTOK01000019.1, from coordinate 44,891 downwards.
TGTTATTCATACGTCATGGGTAACCATCCCTTGCCGATTTATTTTAAATTTAATTCGAACACTTCCAGAACTTCTTTTGGCTGCGATATTTGTGGCTATATTTGGTATTGGTCCTATTCCAGGTATTTTTGCGTTAGCTCTCTTTTCACTCGGCATTATTGCCAAATTGTTCTATGAGTCGATTGAATCCATTGATCCTGGACCAATGGAAGCAATGACCGCTGTTGGTGCTAATAAGATAAAGTGGATCGTATTTGGAGTTGTTCCCCAAGTTACTTCGACGTTTGTCTCGTTTTTTTTATATGCCTTTGAAATTAATGTCCGAGCGGCAGCTGTACTGGGGTTAGTCGGTGCAGGAGGAATTGGATTGTATTATGAACAAACGTTAGGCTTTTTTGAATACGATAAAACGGCTTCCTTGATTGTATATACCTTAGCAGTAGTGTTAATTATTGACTATGTTAGTACGGTTGCAAGGGAGAAATTAACATGAAGCGAGACAAATCACTTCTAATTATTCGAAGAGTGCTGGTTGTGATCGCTGTACTGGCTGTTTACATTTGGGCATTTTCTGGTTTGCCGGTTTTGCAGTTTAAAGAAACTTCGATGGAAGTTATTTCTTCTATTTTTTCAGGGCTGCTGCAGCCGGACTGGACTTATGTTTATGATCCAAAAGGAGAGGATTTGCTGCGTGGTTTGCTGGACACGTTGGCGATAGCGTTACTGGGAACGTTTATCGCATCCTTTCTGTGCATCCCTTTTTCGTTTATGGCTGCTCGTAATATCATGAAGAATAAAGCTATTGTTGGAACAAATAAATTTATTTTAAGCTTCATTCGTGTCTTTCCTGATATAGTGCTTGCGCTTTTGTTTATCAAAGCAGTTGGTCCCGGAGCTTTTTCGGGGGTTCTAGCCCTGGGGATTGGAGCAGTTGGGATGCTCGGAAAGCTTATTTCTGAGGATATGGAAGGAGTAGACTTAAGTGCTCGAGAAGCATTGGTTGCAACGGGAGCCAATCCTGTGAAAACCCTTATGTTTGCAGTGATTCCTCAGGTTTTGCCAAACTTTTTTTCTTTCGTTTTGTACCGCTTTGAAATTAACGTCCGGGCTGCTACGATTTTAGGCATTATTGGGGCAGGAGGGATCGGCACTCCGCTCATATTTGCTTTAAGTGTAAGAGACTGGGAACGAGTTGGAATAATTTTACTTGGCATCATCGTAATGGTAACAATGATTGATATAATATCAGGTAAAATAAGAGCTCGTTTAACTTAACGGGTAAGATGAATACTGTTTCTGGAAAATAAATCCCAATGGGAGCCGCAAAGGAGGACACTGTAAAAAAAGCGAATCATTGCATTTACTGCAAATAATTCGCTTTTTTATACAAAGGTAAGAAATTATAAATAGTTGGCGTTTTTGATGTCTAGCTTCAGCGCCCAGCCGCTCGGGGTTTCTTCCCTTTCGACTCTGGGCCGCAGGCGACCCTGCGCGAAAGCTCCAGAACCTGTCGCGGCTGACCAGGGCGCTTGCGCTTTTTTTATATAGGGAATTAACTTTGCAAAACACTATTTGGACTTTCGGTAAGTCAAGTTTTCCTAATATGAGAGAGTGAGCCAGCTGTGCTATTTGTTTCGAATCTCTTAAGGCATTGCCATAACTGCTAATTATCATTAAACACTTGCTAAGACTGGCTGCGCCTGCGTACTTTCCAATGGATATTTGTTTTCCATATAAACGTTATGCCAAATCATAAAAATGAGCACGGTCCAAATTTTACGGCTGTAGTCTGCTTTGTTTAAAGCATGAGCTTCTAATAGCGATAAAATGTATGATTTGTCGATATAACGTTCCGTTTGACTGTTTTTAATAAGATGTACTGCCCAATCAAACAGTTCGTGTTTTAACCAATGACGAATTGGGACAGGGAATCCTAGTTTTTTGCGATCATATACATGGTCTGGGACAATTCCGCGAAAAGAATCCCGCAAAATTGATTTTGTCGTTTTATTGGCTATAGTGAGGTTAAATATCAGTTTGCGAGCCACATCAAATACCTCTTTATCTAGAAACGGAACACGTAGTTCCAAAGAATGAGCCATTGTCATCTTATCTGCTTTTAATAAAATATCACCGCGGAGCCACGTTTGAATATCTATGGCCTGCATTTGCTGGACCGGATGTAAATGCTTAGCTTTTTCAAACAAAGGACGAGTAACTGTTTGATAGTTCCAGTCATCTGACGTATTTCTTAAAAACAATCGTTTTTCATGTTCTTCAAACATTTTGGCATTGCCAATATACCTTTCAGCAAGAGGTGTCGTACCTCTTTCAATAAAATTCTTTCCTTTCATTCGATCCGGAAGCGCTTTAGCAGCTTGATTTAATAAGTCGCGTAAAACAGCCGGACAATAATTAAATAGCTTTAACGAAGAGGGCTCTCGGTAAATATTGTAACCGCCAAATAACTCATCTGCTCCTTCTCCGGACAAAACAACTTTGACGTGTTTTCTTGCTTCTTTCGCTAAAAAATATAGAGGAACACAGGAAGGATCGGCTAGAGGGTCATCCATGTGCCACATGATTTTTGGAATACTTTCTGCAAATTCATTAGCGGAAATAGTGTATCTTTTATTTTTTATTTTTAGTTTTTCAGCTGTTTCTCTTGCCACATCGAGTTCAGAATAACCTGGTATTTCAAATCCAATGGAAAAAGTAGTCAAGTCCGGTTTAAACTCTTTTGCAATCGATGCGATAATGGCAGAGTCAACGCCCCCAGACAAAAAAGAACCAATGGGAACGTCACTTTGTAAGTGGGCGTGGACGGATGAAAATAATGTTTCTTTAATAAGTGTCTGCCATTCTGTTTTTTCACGGTAAACTGGTTGAAAAGAAGGTTCCCAATATTTCAAAATAACAATAGGCTTCCCTGGTATTTTCTTAAAGTAACAGCCTGGGGCAAGGGTGCAAATGTTTGCCGTTAGCGTATGTTCAGGGACATATTGAAAACTCATGTAATGGTGCAGCGCTTCTTTATTTATATTTTCTTTTTCTGCCATTAAGGTTTTCTTTTCAGATGAAAAAGTGATCCTTTCAACTTCCTCTTTATAATACAGCGGTTTTATACCAAAAAAATCTCTGGCTCCATACAGTTCTTTTTCATCTTTATCCCAAATAAGAATAGCAAACATACCGCGAAGGTATGAAAACATGTTAACGTGCCAATGAGTAAACATCGCTGCAATAACCTCCGCCTCTGAGGAGGTAGAAAAACTATACCCCTTATCAACAAGCTGACTTTTTAAGTATAAAAAGTTATATATTTCTCCGTTAAACACAATCCAATATCTTTCACTGTCATAGCTGGCCGGCTGACTTCCACTTTCTAAATCAATAATACTTAATCGCCTGAAACCTAAGGAAACGTGTTCATCAAAATAGAAGCCTTCTTCATCAGGCCCGCGATGATAAAGTAAATTGTTTCTTTCGTAAAATCGTAATTTATCTTGTTCATTTATCGTTTTTGGAAAATCAGTCAATTCCCCGAGAAATCCGCACATTTAACTACCCCCTTGTTTTTCTGTATATATTTTACATTAGTTTGACGCAACAACTAGAGAAAAAGTGACAAAAAATAAATTTATTTTTCTTGACATGTGATAGATGGTACATTAAGGTCAATCATATGAAGAGTAAACGTTTACTCTATATTTTTTCTGTTTGAGTAAACGTTTACTTAGCTGAGAGGAAGATAGAAAATGAATCCAACCATAAAAGACGTGGCCAAGCACGCAAATGTTTCTATTGCAACTGTTTCAAGAATTCTAAATAGCACTTCTGCCGGCTACTCCGAGGGAACAAAGAAGCGGGTGAAAGCAGCAATCGAAGAATTGGGGTATAAGCCAAACGCTGTAGCACGAGGGTTAATTAATAATAAAACACAAACTATTGGGGTTCTTTTTCCTAATGTCTCCGGTATGGTCACCTCAGAGCTGCTTCATGGTATTGAAAATGTTACACACCAATTGGGACATAGCGTGATTGTGTGTAATACAGCATCGCAAGGAAAGAGAACACTCGACTATCTTCAGCTTTTAAATGAAAAAAGAGTGGAAGGCATCTTGTTTGCCAGTGAAATGTTAACCGACGAATATTATGAAGCTATTAAAGATATGAAGGTGCCAACCGTTCTAGTGTCTACCAAATCTCAAAAGCATCTGCTGCCGTATGTAAAAGTGGACGACCAAGATGCTGCCTATACGGCCGCTTCTTATTTAATCGAAAAAGGGCACCGGAAGATTGGAATGATTAGCGGCAATCCAGACGATATGATTGCCGGTCTTCCGAGAATCGAAGGATTTCAAGCAGCTCTTCGTGACCACGGATTGCTTACTGAAAAACCTTCCGTCTTCTCAGCCGAAGGATTTTCCTATAAAGAAGGCATGGAAATGTTTAAAAAGCTAAGACAGGAAGGCGAAGATATTACGGCCGTATTTGCCGCCAGTGATGAAATGGCAGTCGGCGCGATCGCTTCTGCTTATAAAATGAATATCGCTGTCCCGAATGATATTTCTATCATTGGCTATGACAATATTAAGATTTCAGAAATGGCGATTCCGCCGCTCACTACCGTTGCCCAGCCTTTAAGAGAAATGGGAGAAAAAGCAGCAGAATTACTGTTTGAGATGTTAAAAACAGGAGAAGATGGGCAAAGCATTATTATGCCTCATCGTATTGTGGAACGGGAGTCAGTAAAAGAACTGTAGGATACTTTACGAAAAGAGTAAACGTTTACTCTTTTCGCTTTCAATTTCGTCGACAATGTTTAAAGGGAGGGTTCAGCGCTTAGCAGAGGAAATTCAGCTGAGAGGAAGCTGTATTCAACCCTTTCTTTCGGCAATTCAGCAGTTAGAGGGAAGAATTCAGCACTTAGGCGTGAAACTTCAGCACTTACCAAGAAGAAAGGGTGTTAAACTGTATGCAAACAAAACAATGGTGGAAAGAAAGCGTGGTCTATCAAATTTATCCGAGAAGCTTTAATGACAGCAATGGAGATGGAATTGGCGATATCAAAGGTATCACTGAAAAGCTCGATTATTTGAAAAAATTAGGAATAGACGTTGTTTGGCTTTCTCCGGTATATGATTCTCCAAATGATGATAATGGCTACGACATCCGCCATTACCTCCAGATTATGGATGAATTCGGCACGATGGAAGAATTTGATGAACTGTTAGCAGAAATGCATAAACGAGGCTTAAAGCTTGTGATGGATTTGGTAGTTAATCATACTTCCGATGAACATCCCTGGTTTGTCGAGGCCCGTTCCTCCAAAAATAATCCAAAAAGAGACTATTACATCTGGAAAGAAGGGAAAAACGGCGAAGAACCGAATAATTGGGCCTCGAATTTCAGCGGGTCTGCATGGCAGTATGATGAACAAACAGGGGAGTACTATCTTCACCTTTTCAGTAAAAAACAGCCTGACTTAAATTGGGAAAATCCTGACCTGCGTAAACAAGTGTATGATATGATGCGCTGGTGGCTGGATAAAGGTGTCGACGGTTTTCGTATGGACGTTATTAACTTTATTTCTAAAGATCAGCGCTTTCCTGACGGCGAAAAGAAACCAGGACAGAATTATGCATCAGGCTCTCCATACTTTAAGAACGGTCCACGCATTCATGAATTTTTACGAGAAATGAACAATGAAGTGCTTCAGCACTACGATGTTATGACGGTCGGAGAAATGCCGGGTGTTAACGTAGATGAAGCAAAACGTTACACTGCAGAAGAAAGAGAAGAATTAAATATGGTGTTTCACTTTGAACATATGGGACTCGGTGATGGTCCTGGCGGCAAGTGGGATAACCTTCCGTGGAAGTTAACCGATATGAAAAAAATTATGACAAAGTGGCAAAAAGGGCTGGCACAGAAAGGATGGAACAGCCTTTATTGGAACAACCATGACCAGCCCCGGGTGGTTTCTCGCTTCGGTAATGACAAAGACTACAGAGAAAAATCAGCGAAAATGCTTGCGACCTGTCTTCATATGATGAAAGGCACGCCTTATATTTACCAGGGAGAAGAAATAGGGATGACAAATGCAGCGTTCCCTTCTATTAAAGACTATGAGGATATTGAAACGCTGAATTGGTATAACGAACAGCGGGAAGAGTTTAATGCCGATCCTAATACATTAATGCAGTCCATTTATGCTAGAGGCCGTGACAATGCGAGGACACCGGTACAATGGGATGCCTCAGAAAATGCTGGTTTTACCAAAGACAGGCCGTGGCTCAGCGTGAATCCAAACTATAAGCAAATCAATGCAGAACAAGCACTCAATGATCAGAACTCTATTTTCTATTACTACCAAAAGCTTATTCAATTAAGAAAACAAGAAGAAATCGTTGTGTATGGAGATTACGAGCTTTTGTTAGAAGAAGATGAGGAAATCTTTTCTTACACACGCACATTAGGAAACGAAAAGCTGCTCGTTGTTTGCAATTTCACAGATAAAAAAGTACAGCGGGACGATATTGCTTCGTATGTGGGAGAAAACAAAAAGTTATTAATTTCAAACGACGAAGCACGCAGCGGCAATGATCATTTAGCATCGATTTGCCTAGCCCCTTACGAAGCATTTGTTTATAAATTTTTATGAAATGTACATGTGTAAAGTCCGTGCCGGCTGCCAATAAGCAGCCTGCATGGCATTGCTGCTCTGTAAACTTAAGATGTCAGCTATAAATCGACATTTTTTTCATTAAATCTTCAAAATTCTATTGATATTCTTTAGAAGATTTTTTATAATTTATTTGAAAAGGTTTTCAAAGACATGTGAGAAGGTTGAGAGCGATGAAAATTACTATTCGAGATGTAGCCCGTTTGTCAGACGTATCGATTAGTACTGTCTCTAGGGTATTAAACAGCCCGGGAAGTGTAAAAAAGGATAAACGTGAAAAAGTACTCCAGACGATTAAGGAGTTAAATTATCATCCTAACGCCCTGGCAAGAGGACTTATTAATAAAAGAACCCATTCGATTGGCGTATTAATAACGGATGTGTCTAATCCGTTTGTGTCAGAAGTGATAAGAGGGATGGAAGAGGCCGCCCACAAAATGGGGTCAAACCTTATTATTTGTAACACAGATCAAAACAAAGAAAAAATGATAGAATATCTTCGCGTCTTAAAAGAAAAACAAGTGGATGGTTTTGTGTTTACGAGTGAACCTGTCTCAGAAGAATATCATGAAATTTTTCAAGAGCTGGGACTTCCAGTTGTGTTAGCAGCTACTCATAGTTTAGAGTACGATCTTCCTTCAGTGAAGGTAGATGATGAACAAGCTGTATTTGATGCAGTAGATTTCTTAATAAAAAAAGGTCACACACAAATCGGGATGATCAGTGGTCCTACTTGGGATCCTATTTCTGGAACACCTCGATTGTTTGCTTTTAAAAGCGCGATGCGTGAAAAATTCAGCAGAACCGACTTTGAAACAATAGTAGAATACGGATCCTTTACGTTTGATTCGGGATATACAGCTATGAAAAAACTGCATGAAAAAAATCAAACGATTACCACAGTCTTTTGTGCTAGTGATGAAATGGCGTTAGGCGCGATGAGCTATTTATATGAAAAACGAATCAGCGTCCCGGATGACGTTTCGGTGATGGGGTTTGACAATACAAAAATAGCAAAGATGTGTATCCCTAAATTAACGACAGTTGCCCAGCCAATGTATGAAATAGGGTACGAATCAGTAACTGCATTAGAACAAACATTAGAAGATGGACAAGCTAGTCAATTACGGAAATACTTAACTCATGAAATTATAGAAAGAGAGTCTGTAAAAGACATTAATTGAAAGAAAACACAGGGCAGCGTTTTTTGAAAAGCTTTTCAAAAATAAATCCTATAGTGCGGTTATTTTTTGCCATAAACTGAAAACCTTTTCAAAATTATTTATTTCAACAAGGAGGGCCGAGGAACTTTACACATTCTAAGTGAAATCTTAAAAGGGGGAGAGAACCTTGAAGAAATTTAAGTTATTAACATTTGCTTTATTAGTTGGTGCTCTTACAGCTTGTGGTGGAGAAAATGAAGGCGGCGGAGAAAACGAAGGCGGTGGAGATAACAGTGATGAAGTGACATTGCATTTTTGGGGCGGTGTGCCTCCAGAAAACGGCCCGCAAGATGCTGTCGATGAATGGAATGAAAATCATCCAGATGTACAAGTAGAGTACACACGTTATGTCAATGAAGATGAAGGTAACATGAAAGTGAATACGTCTTTGCAAACAGGAGAGGACATGGACATTTTAATGTCTCATTCCCCAAATCATCTTGAAGAACGTGTCCAATCCAATTTTCTATTAGATTTAGCGGACTATACAGAAGAATTTGATATAGAAGACAAGATTGGTCCTGCCGCACAAAGATGGAAAATGGACGATACCTATTATGCAGTACCTACGAATACCAATGCTCTGTTCATTATGCTTAACGAAGATAAATTAGAAGAACACGATTTGTCTGTTCCTGAGTCTTGGACATGGGAAGAAGTACATGAATACGCGAAGGTCTTAAATGAAGATTTTTCTTATTCTTATGCTCTTGATTACGACACGATTCATGGGATCATACAAAATGCTCTAGTTGACGAAGGATTGGTAAACGAACAAGGAAAGTCCAATCTCGATCATGAGAACGTAAAAGAAGGTTTAGAGTTGTATTATCAGATGATGCATGAAGACGAGGTTATGCCAAAGCTATCAGAACAAGTAGCTACGAACATGCAGCCAGAGCAAATGTTTATTAATGGAGAAATTGGAATGTATCAAGCCGGGGCTTGGAGACTGCGTATGACAAATGATTTAGAAGAATATGAAAGGGATTTCAATATCGCATTTGCGCCTTATCCACATTTTGAAGGCCAAAGTACTCCAGCTCACCATGTTGAAGATGCGATGTCTATTGTGGCAGCTTCTGAACACCCAGACGAGGCATGGGAATTTATTGAGTGGTATACAAATGAGGGAATGCTGCATTTGGCTCCTGGTGGAAGAGTTCCTGCGTCTGAGGATGCACCAGCTGAAGAAGCACGAGAAAAAATTGTTGGAGGAGCAGAAGACACGTATAATCTTGAATCATTAAATAACGTCTATGAAATAGAAGATACAGAAATGATAGTTGACCCTCCATATCAAGTATTAGATAGCATTAATCAACAGTTAGAAGCTTATTTTATGGGAGAACAAGATATAGATCAGACCATCGAGCAAATGGTTAATGTTCACAATGAACATATTCAACGAGAAAATTAAAGATCAAGGATGGGGAGCACGAAATTTTATTTTGGGCTCCCTTTACCGCTAATCAATAGAGAAAAAACACACTCGAGGTAAAGGGAGGCGCATGAAATTGAATTGGATGAAAAAGCAAAAATTAATAGGATATTTATTTATTCTGCCCAGTCTTATCGGTGTAACAATCTTTTTTTTATTTCCTTTGCTTTTCTCCTTTGTTTTATCATTTACCAACTGGACAGGACCCAGCGGGCAAGGCACAGAGTTTGTAGGCCTTCAAAATTTTCAGAGGCTTGTAGGAGATTCTGTGTTTCACCAAGCATTTGGAAACAACTTCTTATACCTTTTACATGTGCCGATATCCGTTATTTTCGGTTTTATCGTTGCTGTATTTCTAAACCGCAGTGTTTATCTTAAAAATTTATTAAGAGCTGTGTTTTTCTTGCCATATCTTATCAGTCCGATTGCCATCGGTTTTGTGTGGATGCTGTTGTTTAATCCAACTGAAGGGCCTATTAATGTATTGTTAATGAATCTGGGAATAGACAATCCTCCTGGCTGGCTTGCTTCAAGCGGTAGTTCTATGTACGCCATCATTGTGATGTCTGCATGGCAGATTATGGGTTTTAACATCATTATTTATTTGGCAGCTCTGCAGGATGTTCCTAGAGAATTAGAAGAAGCGGCAAAAATGGATGGGGCCAAACGCTGGCAAATAACGAAAAACGTGATTTTTCCTTTTGTAAGTCCTATTACATTATTTTTGCTTATTATAGGGATAGCCAATGCTTTTAAAAACTTTGGTTTAATTCAAGCTGTAACAGGCGGCGGTCCTGCTAATAGTACAAACATTCTCCCTTTATATGTGTACCAGACAGCTTTCAGATATTATGAGCTTGGCTATGCATCAACGATCGCTATTGTTTTATTTATCGTAATATTTGCTATTACTTTATTACAATGGTTCGGTCAAAAGAAATGGGTACATTATTAAGTTTCAGGGGGAATAAGCTATGAAGCAAAATAAACAAATAAACGTCTACAAAACGATAATGACCGCTGTATTACTGGCTGCTGGTTTTATTATGATCATTCCTTTCTTTTGGATGCTTAGTACGTCTTTTAAATCACCAAATGAAATATTTGAATATCCGATTCAATGGATTCCGTCTGAATTTGATTGGGACCCTCATAAAAGAGTCTGGTTTGGTGACCTAAGCTTTTTTAATTATTATTTCAATTCGATTAAAATTGCTGTGCTTGGAACAGCTGGAGCTACGTTTATAGGAGCTATGGCAGCGTATGGATTTGCAAGAATTCCTTTTAAAGGCAGAGATTTTTTGTTTTTATTATATCTCATGATGATGATGGTGCCGCCGCAAGTTTTGTTTGTACCAAAATTTATTATGTTTGATTGGACGGGCATCTATAATACGCATTGGGCTTTAATATTGCCAACTATATTTACGATTATCGGTGTTTTTTATATGCGTCAGTTTTTTATCACTATTCCTAATGAAATATCAGAATCTGCCTTTATGGATGGAGCAGGTCATTTTAGAATCTTCTTTAAAATATTCTTGCCGTTAGCAAAACCTGCTATTGCTACATTTGCTATTCTTGATTTTTCGTGGAACTGGAATAATTACGAAGATGCGTTAGTTTTTTTAGTAAGTGAAGAATTGTATACCGTTCCGTTAGGGTTAGATAACTTTGTATTAGAGTTTTCCGTTGATTACTCAGGAATGATGGCAGCAGCTACTGCTTCGGTCGTTCCAATAATTATTATTTTCTTATTAGGCCAGCGCTACATTATTGAAGGCGTAGCAAGTTCTGCAGTTAAGGGGTAGAAAAAGGAGGAAGTCAAATGGGACAAATTATGAAGGCAGATATCATTGTTGCTGGAGGAGGAGTTGGCGGTACAGCTGCTGCATTGTCTGCTGCTAAGAGCGGTAAGACAGTTATCATGACGGAAGAAACAAATTGGATTGGCGGCCAGCTGACAAATCAGGCCGTTCCACCAGATGAGCATCCTTGGATTGAACAATTTGGGTGTACACAGACTTATAGAGAGTTTAGAAATCGAGTGAGAAATTATTATCGTGATCATTATCCGATAAAGGCGTCTGCAAGAAACAAAGAACGTTTAAACCCGGGAAACGGCTGGGTGAGCCGTTTATGCCACGAACCTAAAGTGGCCCTGTCTGTTCTTCATGATATGCTGGCTCCTTTTGTATCAAGCGGTAAAGTTACCATTTTGCATAAGCATAAAATAAAAGACGCACAAGTAAATGGCGATCATGTCGAATCCATCTTAGTAGAAAATGAAGAAACAAAAAATACATTCGTTCTAAACGCTCCTTTCTTTTTGGATGCCACGGAATGCGGTGATGTTCTGCCTGCTGCTGACATTGAATATGTTACAGGGGCGGAATCTAAGGAACAGACAGGAGAACCAAGTGCTCTAGATGAAGCTGATCCACTAGATATGCAGTCTGTCAGTGTATGTTTTGCCCTTGATTATCTTGAAGGAGAAGACCATACGATAGAAAGACCACGCGACTATGATTTCTGGAAGGAGTACAAACCGGACTTTTGGCCGGATAAATTACTTAGCTGGACCCACCCTTTCCCAGAAACGCTTGAGCCGTGGACAAGAGATTTATTTAAACAAGAAGGAAGAACGATCATTGATTCTTTATGGCTATTTAGAAGAATTATTGACAAAGACAATTTTGAAGAAGGTACGTTTTCAAGCGATATTACGCTTGTGAACTGGCCGCAGATTGATTATTGGCTTGGTCCGGTATTTGAGGTGTCCGAAGCCGAACGAAACAAGCATATCGAACAAGCGAAACAGCTGTCTCTTTCGTTTTTATATTGGATGCAAACCGAAGCACCGCGGCCTGATGGAAATAAAGGCTACCCAGGCCTAAGGTTGAGAAAAGATATAGTAGGAACCGAAGATGGTTTGGCCATGCCGTATATCCGCGAGTCCAGAAGAATCCAAGCTGAATTTACAGTCGTAGAACAACACGTCAGTCCTGACTATCAATCAGGAGTAACAGGTGAATATTTTACAGACTCCGTAGGGATTGGAAGCTACCGGATTGATCTGCATCCTAGTACAGGAGACAGAAATTATTTAGACGTATCCAGCTTGCCGTTTCAAATCCCGCTGGGCAGTTTAATTCCAAAAAGAGTGAAAAATGTCATTGCTGCCGGGAAAAATCTTGGCGTAACTCACATTACTACCGGTTGTTACAGATTGCACCCAGTAGAGTGGAATATTGGGGAGTCAGCAGGATATTTAGCGGCTTATTGTATAAAACATGGATTGCAGCCTACAGAAGTACGCAACAATGAAAAATTATTGAAGGACTTTCAGAATGTGTTAGTACAAGAAGGCGTTGAAATAGATTGGCCGCAATTAGAAGCACGGTAATACTATTGGCAGGAGGCGTTGCTCATGGCCTACAAAAGTTGGATGGAAGGTTTAAATCGTTTTTTTGAATGGTTTATGAATATAGCTTATCTCAATATTCTATGGATCCTCTTTACTTTATTGGGAGGGGTTGTTTTAGGGGCGGCGCCTTCTACCTCCGCAATGTTTGCTGTCATAAGAAAATTATTTTTGGCAGAGGAAAAGGTGCCTGTAACGAGGTTGTTTTTAACTTATTATCGCAAAGATTTTTTTAAGATTAATGGATTATTTTACTGTTTTGTTGTGATGGGAATTATTTTATTGGCGGATGTTTACTTTTTAATGGGCATGAATAGTGAAATAGCAGCTGTTTTTCTAATTTTAGTAGGATTTTTAAGTGTTATCTATGTCATCGCATTGATCATGTTTTTTCCAGTTTATTCACATTATGATGTACGGTTTTTTTCATATTTTAAACATTCCATTTTTATAGGGATTATGAGACCGCTGCACGTTTTAACAATGGCTATTGGAATTTTTGTATCCTATTATGTCATGTTATTTCTTCCTGCCTTATTTTTCTTTTTTGGTATGAGTTTAGGAGCCCTTATTATTGGCAGCGTTTGCCACCATATCTTTCTTAAAATAGATAACAGTACTATAACGCAATAATACATTATGAACGAGTTGCGCTGGTATATAATCAGCTGGGAGTGACAGAGAAATGTTAAAAACAGAGCAGAAACCAATAACAGATCAATTAAAAAAAGCATGGTGGAAAGAAGCGGTAGTATATCAGATATACTGGCGCAGTTTTAACGACACGACCGGAAACGGCTTTGGCGACCTTGAGGGTGTGATTGAAAAGCTGGACTATTTGAAAGAGCTTGGAGTAGATGTTCTCTGGCTGAATCCATTTTATGACTCTCCAGACGTTGATAATGGCTACGACATCTCGGATTATTACGCGATTATGGATAAAGCGGGAGATTTTAACGTATTCAACAGACTGATGACGGAAGTGCATGCGCGGGGGATGAAGGTGATCATGGACTTAGTGGTAAACCATACATCTGATCAGCATCCTTGGTTTCAAGAATCACGATCGTCTAAGAATAACCCGAAACGGGATTGGTATATTTGGAAAGACGGGGTCAATGGCGGGCCGCCCAATAATTGGCGGTCGTATTTTGCCCCGTCGGCATGGGAATGGGAGGAACAAACGAACCAATATTACTTTCATTCCTTTGCGGTAGAGCAGCCTGATTTAAATTGGGAGAATCGTGAATTAAGAGAAGAGATCTATCGGATGATGAGGTTTTGGCTTGATAAAGGGATTGATGGATTCCGTTTGGATGTGATTAATCTTTTGGCTAAACAAGCTGGATTTCCAGATGCAGAGAATCCGTATACGTTAGATTACTTAGGCAATAATCCTGGTATTCATGATTTTTTACACGAAATGCATGAAGAAGTTTTCAAGCATTATGATATTATGACAGTCGGAGAAATTCCATTTGTGGGGCCCGAAGACGGTGTTTTATATGTAGGAGAAGACAGAGAAGAGCTTCATACGCTCTTTCATTTTGAAGTTGCAGACGATATGCCATCTTGGGATATGCGCCGTTTTAAAGAAATTCAGAAGCGCTGGTATGAGGGGTTAAAAGGATGCGGCTGGAACTCTCAGTTTTTAAATAATCATGACCATACCCGCCAAGTAACCAGGTACGGAAACGACGGAAAATACAGGGTAGAATCAGCGAAACAGCTAGGTATGATGATTCATACCCTTCCAGGCATTCCTTATGTGTACCAAGGAGAAGAGATTGGAATGACAGGTGTCCGTTTTCCTTCCATTGAGGATTATAATGATGTGGCAATGAAAAATAAATATAAAGAAGAAGTAGATAAAGGCCGGGACCCGGAGGAAGTGTTTGAAGAACTGCTTCCTCTAAGCCGTGATAACTCCCGTACACCAATGCATTGGACAGCGGAAAGGAATGCTGGCTTTACTAGCGGCACACCTTGGATCAAGACAAATCCGAACTATAAAGATATTAACGTAGAACGAGCTCTAAACGATTCTAATTCTGTCTTTTATTTTTATAAAACACTGATTGAGCTCCGTAAAAACAATGACGTGATGGTGTATGGAGACTTTGAAGATCTATCGGGTCAAGACGAGCATTTATATATCTACAAGCGGACACTTCACAGTACAACTTGGCTGATTGCTTTAAATCATTCCGAGGAAGAAAAAGAATGCAGCTTGTTAAAAGACTATGAAACATCATTTGATCAGCTTATTCTAAGCAATTATGATAATGACGAAAATAAACGATACAAACTCCGTCCTTATGAAGCGAGATTATATTCTATTTAAGGGGAAGACCAGGCAGATACATCAATCTGCCTGGCTTTTTACAGTTTTCCGCATTTACGAAAAGCGAAAAGATTGCTAATATCAATAAATAGATACACTATTTTGATTTTTCTAACTAAAAAGACAGAAAGAGTGATGAGATGCGTAATGTAGTGATTGTCAGCGGGAAAAGAACGCCTATAGGTCGTTTTAACGGTACTTTAAAGGATAAAACAGCGGTCGACTTAGGAGTGGCTGCTCTTCAAGAAGCATTGAATGAGGCAAACGTAGATCCAGCTCATATAGAAGAAGTGATTGGCGGGCATGTCTATCAAGCAGGGTGCAAAGGGAATACGGCGAGACAAGCTGCCATTTATGCAGGCTGTCCAGTAGAAACGGTAGCGGTTACGATCAATCAGCAGTGCCCATCCTCCCTTCGAGCAGCAGATATGCTAGCTGGAGATATTATGCTCGGAAAAATAGACGCCGGGGCTGTCGTTGGAATGGAAAGCATGACGAATGTTCCTTATCTTCTGCCTAAAGCTCGTGAAGGCTACCGAATGGGAGATGGGAAACTAGTAGATTCTCTATTACATGATGCACTGCTCGATGCTTTTAACGGTTACCATATGGGGGTTACAGCTGAAAATCTGGCTGAGGAACACAGTGTTTCTAGAGAGGAACAAGATGAATTGGCGCTGCTCAGTCAAGATAGGGCAAAACAAGCGGCTGAAAAAGGCATTTTCAAAGACGAAATCGTCCCTGTGGAAGTGAAAAAGAAAAAAGACACATTTACAATGGACACTGATGAGAACCCAAATCCAAACACGTCGGCAGAACAGCTGGGCGGATTAAAGCCAGCTTTTAAAAAAGATGGCAGTGTTACAGCAGGAAATGCATCGAGTTTGAATGACGGGGGCGCGGCTCTTATTTTAATGGCCGAAGAAAAAGCAGAAGAACTTCAATTAAAACCTTTAGCTCGAATTGTAAGCGCTGCCTCAGCGGCAGTAGATCCGAAAATTATGGGAATTGGCGTGGTTCCAGCAGTTAAAAAAGCTTTACAGCAAAGCGGGCTGCAAAAAGAAGATATAAACTATTGGGAAATCAACGAAGCGTTTGCTGCGCAGTTTTTAGCTGTTAATCGGGACCTTCAGCTTGATCTTCATAACGTGAATCGATATGGATCTGGTATTTCATTGGGACATCCTGTAGGTGCAACGGGAGCTCGTCTCTTAGTTACCTTGCTTCATGAACTAAAAAGAAGCGGAGAGCGGTATGGGTGTGCAACGCTCTGTGCAGGCGGCGGTCCAGGGGCTGCTATGATTGTAGAAAACATGCAGTAAGAGTTTTTTATATAGGCAAACCAGTCTGGAGAAGGCTGGTTTTTCTTTAAAAGGTAAGAAATGATAAATAGTTGGCGTTTTTGATGTCTAGCTTCAGCGCTCAGGCGCACACGATAAAGAGGAACTTTTGCTAAAACCGCGAACGTCCTGTCGCAACGCAAAAGTCAACACCTCCTGTGCAAGCCCGTTCAGCGTTGTCACAGGACGTCCTTCCACACGATGTGGTGACTTCTACGTTGCACACTCGTCGCCAAAAACGCTACGTCCTGTGGCATTGGCGACATTAGCACATCCTATGCGTCGACGTGTGCGATCTTAGTAGAAGTTCATTAAAATGAGCTGAACGTCTGATGTCTCCCCTTTCGACTCCGGGCTACAGGCGACCCTGCGCGAAAGCTCCAGAACCTGTCGCGGCTGACCAGGGCGCTTGTGCTTTTCTTATTTATGAGCTGTCCCATAAGTCGAGTCGGCTTAACTTCAGCTGAAATACACGCAGACTCCCTCCGGAAAGGTTGATATACCAGTGGGTTGGAAGTGAGAAAATGCTGGGTCTACTAGACTAGATTCAGCACCGAGCTGCCAGCAGATCAGATATTTTCTTGATAGTTGTCGAAATATTTAAAATTATACTTGTAATTTAAATTTAAACCTTATAGAATGAATTTGAACCTATAGGATAACAAACGTCGAAAAAGAACCTCTTTTACTTATAAATGAAAGCCTTTACATAAGGGGGGGATAACCGTATGCCATATTAATAACTGTTGGAGGAGGGGGGATTAAATGAATTTAAGAGAAAAAAAGGCAGCCAGGAAAAAAGAAGAAATACTTCGTTCTGCTTCTAAAATTATATCAAGACGAGGGTACAACGGCGCCACAATGGAGAATATTGCAGCTGAATTATTAATGACAAAAGGAGCTTTATACTACTATTTTGCCAATAAAGAAGACTTACTCTATCAATGTCATTATCTTATTCTATCAGAGGCTTCCAAACAAGTAGAGGAGATATATAAAGAAAATATTTCGTCCACCGAAAAAATGAAAAAAGCAATTACGTTTCATATCGAAGTAGTCATTAACGAAAAAGAAACGTTCAATATGATTATCAAGCCCGAACTAATATTTTCTGATGAACATATCTCCTTGATTTTGCAGCAAAGGGATGAGTATGCCAGTATTTTTGACAAAATTATTCAGCAAGGTGTAGAAAACGGGGAATTTGCGGTTAAGGAAAAAAAGATGGCACGCATGATTATTCTAGGAGCGATGAATTGGATTCAACAATGGTATTCATCTGAGGGAGATAAAAACATTGAAGATATTGCTAATGTTTATGCAAAATATTTGCTTAAAACCCTCACATAAAAACATCTACAGGTCTTCTGCGTTACAGAAATGCAATGTTAGAGAGGGGACATAAGATTGAATAAAAGCCGTCTGTATTCGGAAATTTCCAATAAAATGTCACTGCCAGTTATTATGGCACCTATGTTTCTAGTATCAAATCCGGAAACGGTTATTAAAGGCTGTACCTCCGGGATAATCGGGTCTTTTCCGGCTTTAAATGCTAGAACGGGTGATATATTAGCCGACTGGATGACAGAAATCAAAGCTGAAATAGAAAAGGCCAAAAATGAAAATCCTGCAGGGAATATTGCGCCTTGGGCTGTGAACTTTATTTCTCATAAAAACCATAATAAGCGTTATGACGAAGATTTAAAACTGATAGAACAATACCAGCCGCCGATTGTAATTACTTCGCTAGGTGATCCGAAGCCAGTTGTTGATATCGTGCATCAGTATGGAGGACTCGTCTTTGCTGACGTCATTAATATCTTTTTTGCCAAAAAAGCAGCGGACAAAGGGGTAGACGGGCTTATCTTAGTTTGTAATGGTGCAGGCGGTCACGCTGGTACTTATCATCCGATGGCGTTTTTAAAAGAAGTAAAACAGTTTTTTAATGGAATTACCGTTTTAGCAGGAAGCATATCAGATGGCCGGGATGTTTTAGCAGCTGAGGTCATGGGTGCAGACTTCGCTTATATCGGAACAAAATTTATAGCTGCCGCAGAAAGCTCAGCACCGGAAGAATATCAGGAAATGCTCGTTCAATCAACAATGGAAGATATCTTGTATACGGATGTGTTTAGCGGCGTAAATGCTAATTATCTTAAGCCGAGTATTACACAAGCAGGAATTGATCCCAAAGATATTGTCGATAAAAAAGTAACGAAGCATAATGTCAGCGAATTTTCCGAAACGAAAGCATGGAAAGACGTGTGGTCAGCAGGGCACGGCGTAGGTTCGGTGACTCAAATACAAACGCTTCAGGAAATGATAGAGGAATTAAAAGAATCTTACCACTCTGCTTTTAACGAATTAACAGTAAAGCAATAGAGAGAAGGAGGGTAAAATGAAAGCCTGGCAAGTACGAAAATTAGGAGAGCCAAAAGAAGCACTTCAAATAGAAAAGATGCCTGCACCCGAGCCTGGATCTGGTGAAGTTCTTATTAAAACAGAAGCAGCTGCCTTGAATTTTTTTGATATTTTACTGTGTAAAGGAGAGTATCAGGAAAAGCCGCCGCTTCCTTTTATTCCTGGCGCAGAGATGGCGGGAGAAATCACCGACACCGGTCCTGATACAATCAGTGCAAAAGGACAGCGTGTGCTAGCTACTCCTCAGCTTCCAAAAGGGGGGTGGAGTGAGCACGTTGTTGTCAAAGAAGAAGATGTTTTCCCTATTCCGGAATCACTTGCAGCAAGTGAAGCAGCTTCAATGTTTATCACGTACCAGACTTCTTATTACGCGCTTCATCGCTGCGGCCGCTTACAAAAAGGGGAGGTACTGTTAGTTCATGCTGGATCAGGAGGTGTGGGCTCGGCTGCGATTCAATTAGGAAAAGCGGCAGGAGCTAAAATCATTGCCACGTCTGGAAGTGATGAGAAAGTTACATTGTGTGAAGAGCTTGGGGCAGATCTAGCGATTAATTACAAAACAGAAGATTTTGTAGAAAAAGTAAAAGCATTTACAGATGGAAGAGGAGCAGATGTTATCTATGATCCTGTCGGAG
The DNA here is from genome assembly GCF_009765375.1 of Alteribacillus sp. YIM 98480. GTDB lineage: Bacteria > Bacillota > Bacilli > Bacillales > Marinococcaceae > Alteribacillus. The sequence continues at coordinate 25,375 of NZ_VTOK01000019.1, read as the reverse complement.
GCGACGTGTTTGACCGCTCAAGAAAATGTATTGCTTTTGAAGGCAGGATTCTCGTTATTGGATTTGCCGGCGGAAGGATCGCAGAAGCGCCGACCAATCATGCATTGATTAAAAATTACTCTATCGTCGGCGTGCATTTTGGTTTATTCAGAAAAAAATTTCCAGAAAAAGTAATAAAAGCCCATCACGAATTAATGGAACTTCATCAAAAGGGATACATTTCTCCAATGGTGTATGAAGAATTTTCTTTTGAAAACGTAACGGAAGCGCTTGAACGATTAGGGGGACGGCAAACATACGGAAAAGTGGTCATTAAACCTTAAAGAGACAAGGGGGAGTATGGCATGGAAAATCCAATCAAATCAGAGATCAGCAACGGCATAGGTCATCTTATTTTCAATCGGCCAAACAAACGTAATGCTTTATCCACGGAGCTGATCGAACAATCCACGCAGGCACTTAAAGAATTCGAGAATAACCCAGATGTAAAGATAATTATTATATCAGGCGCTGGGCCGGCCTTTTCTGCAGGAGGAGATATTGCCACGATGCAAGCATTAAATGGCCCAGGAGAAATAACAAGCTGGATGAAAAAGGCCTCTCAATTTACTAAAACAATAGTGGAGTCTAATAAATATGTAATTGCGGCGGTGAATGGTTTTGCAGCCGGGGCTGGTTTTAGTTTAGCTTTAGCTTGTGATTTCCTCATATCAGAAAAAAATGCTAAATTTGTGAGCAGTTTTACGAATATTGGATTAATTCCTGATTTAGGTTTGACCAAATTTTTAACAGATCGGGTGCCGCTGCAGCTTGCCAAAGAATGGATTGCAACAGGCCGAGCACTTTCAGCAGAAGAACTGTATGAAAAAGGAGTAATCAACCGTCTAACAGATGCGGACGTTATAAAAGCAGCTGAAACGTTTTCAGAGTTGATTACAAAAGGTTCTCCGCTTAGTCAAGTGTACGAGAAAAAATTATTGAATCATGCCAAAGAGCTTTCTACGGATGCAGCGCTTCAGCAAGAAATAAACGCCCAGACGCTCCTTTTACAATCGGAAGATCACGCAGAAGGGGTCGAGGCTTTTTTAAATAAGCGCAAACCTGCTTTTAATGGGAAGTAGAAGCTTTATTTAGGAGGAGAAGGATGAAAGCATCAAAACAGATGTAAGTGATGGTGTTAGTGTTAGGAGCTTTATTAGTAATAAAACTACCCCATTCGTCATAAGAGCGCGGCGGAAAACCGAGTTTTTTAAAATAACCTGAATGAAATAAAAACAGGGGAGAAGGAGGAATTGTATGTATATTGATCTTCAGTGGAAGGATTCTCTTGCGATCATTACGCTTCAAAATCCCCCGGTTAATGTGCTGACCGACCCGCTGCTGTCCGAATTGGATGACGCTGTAGAAGAAGTGCTTTGCGCCCAAAAAACGCGAGTGGTAATAGTGACAGCAGCTGGAGAGAAAGCTTTTGCAGCAGGTGCAGATATTAGCCAGTTTCCATCTCTTAATAAGCAAACCGGAGTTAATTTAGTAAATAAAGGTAAAAGGGTATTAGATAAGTTTGCCAATGCTCCATTTCCAGTGCTGTGTGCGATGAATGGAATGGCGCTTGGAGGCGGATTGGAACTAGCGCTTGCATGTGATGTGAGAATAGCAGATGAACGAGCAAAAGTGGGATTTCCAGAAACAGGTCTTGGCATTATTCCAGGTTATGGAGGAACGCAGCGTTTTGCTCGTTTAATCGGTACTGGCAAAGCGAAAGAACTGATCTTTTCAGGCGAAACAATCACCGCACAGGAAGCGTTCCGGCTTGGAGCAGTGGAACATTTAGCAGCTGCGGGCACATCGTTAGAAAAAGCGGAAGAGCTGGCAGAAAAAATGACTCAAAAAAGTCCATTAGCACTTGCTAAAGCAAAAAGAGCTGTCAATGAAGGCATCGAACAATCTGTCGAACTCGGGCAGGCCCTTGAAAGTGAGTTATTTGGTGAACTATGCGAATCAAAAGATAAACAAGAAGGCGTTCAAGCATTTATGGAAAAGCGTAAACCAGAATTTGTCGGCAAGTAGAAAGGAGTTTTTGTTCATATGAATACCATTGCAGTAGTAGGAGCAGGAACGATGGGAAATGGCATTGCCCAAGTAGCATCAGAAGCCGGATACAACGTTTTGCTCTGTGATATTAATGAAAAAGGCCTAAACAACGGTCTCAACCGAATAGAAAAAACCCTGCGGAGAAACGTCGAAAAAGAAAAAATAGATCAATCCACTGCAGACGCTATCAGAAACCGGATTACAGCTACCTTACACATAGAAGATGTAAAAGAAGCAGATGTCGTTATTGAGGCCATCATTGAAAAGATCGAACCTAAAAAAGAATTATTTTCAAAATTAGACCAAGTTTGTAAACCATCAGCGATTTTCGCGTCTAATACCTCTGGACTTAGCGTAACGGAAATGGCCGGCGCGGTAAGCCGAAGCAGCCAGGTTATTGGCACACACTTTTTTAACCCGGTTCCGGTAATGCCGCTGGTAGAAGTGGTTCGAGGTGAACAAACATCGGATGAAACGTTTGAAACCGCCCATCGTCTTGTAAAAGAATTTAATAAGACGGCCATTTCTGTAGAAGATGCCCCATTATTTGCTGTAAACCGAATTCTCGTTCCTATGATTAATGAAGCCATATTTGTACTCGGGGAAGGCGTTGCAAGCGCAGAAGACATTGATGAAGGAATGAAACTTGGAGCAAGTCATCCAATCGGACCGTTAGCACTAGCTGATTTGATCGGGCTTGATACAACCCTGTTAGTCATTGAAACGCTGTATACCGAAACGAACGATTCAAAATACAGACCAGCTCCTCTCTTGAAAAAATACGTAAGAGCGGGTCGTTTGGGACGAAAAACAGGAGAAGGATTTTATTCATACAGGTAATACGTAAAATGCACAATATTTTGCAAGGTTAGGTGGGATCATTTGAGCGAACAAAGCATAAACAACAGCCGGCAGGAAACGATTAATTGGGAAAAAGTTGAACATTATCTTCGTTCTGAAATGCCAGATCTTCCAAAAGCCAATATGAAGGTCAAGCAATTTTCGGAAGGTTACTCTAATTTAACGTATTTGCTGCGTATTGGTGATTGGGAAGCCGTGTTAAGGCGGCCGCCGTTTGGTTATGTTCCTCCGAAGGCTCACGATATGAAGAGAGAGCACCGTATTTTAACAAAAGTCCATCCCGTTTTCCCGCTTGCTCCAAAGCCCTACTTCTATTGTGATGATCCAGAAGTGATGGATAAACATTTTTATGTGATGGAAAAAAAGGAAGGCGTTGTGGTGGATGATGAACTGCCTGCTGAATATAAGGATAAAGAAAACGCAGGACAGCTTATTTCAACAAATGTCATTCATACGCTCGCATCGCTTCAATCTATTGACTATAAAGAAGCTGATTTACAAGACCTCGGAAAACCAAAAGGGTATTTAGAGCGGCAGGTCCATGGCTGGATCAAACGGTATGAAAGAGCAGATACGGAGGATAAGCCTCAAGTGAAAGATCTTGAGCAGTGGCTTATCGATCATCTTCCTCCTGAAAGAGAAACAACGATTGTTCACAATGATTTTAAATTGAATAATATGGTGTTAGATGCAGCTGATCCGGGGAAAACTCAAGGCATTCTAGACTGGGAGCTTTCCACCATCGGTGATCCTTTTACGGATTTAGGTTCAACTATTGCTTACTGGGCGGAATCCGATGACCCTGACATAGGCATTTCCAGGGTTACCGATCAATCAGGGTTTTACAGCAGGAGAGAATTTTTAGAGGAATATGCAAATATTAGCGGCCGTGATTTATCGGATATTCATTATTATACGGCCTTTGGTTTTTATAAACTAGCTGGCATTCTCCAGCAGCTCTATCACCGCTGGAAAATAGGAGAAATAGAAGACAGCAGATTCAGCACGTTAAATACAAGTATTGCCAACTTATTGGAAATGGCTGAACAGGCAAGACGCCGCCGCATCGTTTAAGTGGAGCCAATTCCTTCTAAAATAGCGTTGTTGGATCAATTTAACTAAGACTGTAAATCGAATACTTCCGCTAACAATTCATAAGAACGGACTTTTTTATGAAAATCAAAAATATTTGTAATGACCATCATTTCATCGGTTTGATAGAGCTCACCCAAGTGGTGAAGCTCTTTTTTTACGTAGTCAGGTGAGCCGATGACTGCGCGTTTTCGGTTTTCTTGTATTCGTGCTTTTTCCTCAAAGGTAAGAGGGGTGTTTTTGGCTTCTTCTACCGAAACAATTTGGGTGCTCCTGCCTTTTTCAACTGCCAAAAGCCACAAGTCCTGGCTAAGCGCTAATTCTTCAGCTTCTTGCTGCGTTTTTGCGCAGATAACAAATACACAGGCGTTTATTCTAGGATGCGGCATACGCTGCGTAGGCTGAAAACATGATAAGTATTTTTCTGCTGCTTCTTGGCCGTACTCCGGGTTTATAAAATGGCCGTACGTGAAACCAGTACTGTTTTTCGCAGCATGTTTAGCTGCACGTCTAGAAAGCCCAAGGACCCAGGATTGGGGGAGGGTATCAATTGCTGGTGCTGTTTTTATCGTTCCGTAAGGGTGCTCATTTGGTAAATTGTCATCTAAAAAACCTTGCAAATCTGCAAGCTGTCTTGGAAATTCAATTAAGTTTTTCTTTTTTCCATCAGTGAGAGCGAGCCTTATCGTTTCACTGCCTCCTGGAGAACGTCCGACACCAAGGTCTATTCGGCCAGGGAACAGTGCTTCTAGCAGTTTAAAATTCTCCGCTACTTTATAAGGACTGTATTGCGGCAGCAGCACACCGCCTGAACCAATACGAATATGATTGGTGCTTGAAGCTAAGTGAGAAATTAACACTTCGGGGGAGGTGCTGGCGAGCCCGCTTGTACTATGATGTTCTGCCACCCAAAATCTTGAATACCCCAATTTTTCCGCTGTTTGGGCTAGCTGTTTTGTTTGCAGTAACGCCTCACGGGCCGTAGATCCTTTTGAAATGGGGGACTGATCAAGGATGCTTAATTTCAAAAGACAATCTCCTTTCACGTCAATTCATGTCTTAGTCTGTGCTTATTATGGAAGAGATAACAAGAAAAAAGCAAAGTGTTTGCATTTTAATTCGTTTAGAAAACTAAACTTTTCCTAATTGACTTTTTGTACATTTATTTGGTTTACTTCTCTGTTCCGCATCCTGACGTTTTTTCAATATTTTCACTAAGAATACATAAAAATTTTACTTTTTACTAAATCATTAATATGATCGAAGTACGTATTAGAATCAATAAAGTGGAGTTGACTCGACATATGTTTTTCCAAGCACTGCTACAATAAATCCGCACGTATTACCGAAAAGACCAAACGAGATTAAAAATGTAGTTCGAAAACTTACCGGAAAAAGGGGGAGACGTTTTCGCTGGAGGATCTATCTTTTCAAAAAGGAAATTGACTAGGCAGTTTATTAAGTAAATGGAGACGGAGAAAAAGAATGGATCGGGGAGGTAAGTTCTTACATGAGTGTTCTTGTAGTAGGAGGAGCCGGCTATGTTGGTTCACATGCTGTACATCAATTACTAGAGCGGGGAAAACAGCCTGTAGTCGTAGATAATTTACAAACCGGTCATCGTGAAGCCCTGCCAAGAGGCGCGGTGTTTTACAAAGGTGACGTTCGTGATCGTACGTTTATGAGAAATGTTTTTAAACGAAAACGTATTCGGCAGGTAATGATGTTTGCTGCTCATTCTCTTGTCGGTGAGTCGATAGAAAGTCCACTTCAGTATTATGACAATAATGTACATGGCACTCAGGTGCTGCTTGAAACAATGATAGAAGCAAACGTGAAAAAAATTGTATTTTCCTCGACGGCAGCTGTGTATGGAGTATCAGAAGAGGTGCCGATTACAGAGGAAGCGCCAGCTAATCCGGAAACTCCTTATGGAGAAACAAATTGTGCAATAGAAAAAATGATGAAATGGTGTGAAAAAGCCCATGGACTTCGGTATGTGTCGTTTCGTTATTTTAATGCAGCAGGAGCAAGACCGGGTGGGTTGATAGGAGAAGACCACCGCCCGGAAACTCATCTTGTTCCGATTATTTTAGAAGCAGCAATGGGTAAGCGCGAAGCCGTTACTGTATTTGGAGAGGATTATCCGACTGCGGATGGCACGTGTATACGGGATTATATACACGTAGAAGACGTAATTGCTGCCCACCTTAAGGCCCTGACTTATCTAAAAAAGGGTGGGCATAGTGATGTTTTTAACCTTGGAAGCAGTGAGGGCTTTTCTATCAAAGAAATAATTGAAGCTGCTCGTGCAGTTACAGGAAAACAAATTACTGTTACTTCCGGTGAACGCAGAGCAGGGGATCCAGCCAGATTGATTGTTTCTTCTGAAAAAGCAAAAAAAGTGCTTGGCTGGGAGCCAATACGCACCGATATTTACACGATCATTAACGATGCCTGGAATTGGCACAACTTAAATCCTCAAGGATATGGAGACCGGCTGCTATGAATTGGGTAGAAGCACTGGCGTTAGCAGGCAGGAAGCGGGGTATGACTGGTGGGGAAGACAGGTATACAGCCTGCAATCAATAACGCCACCCAGCAAGGCCGCACCTGCTTAAATTGACGCATCCCTAATTATACGGTAAAATTTTCTAGCAAATCAGCTTAAAAATTTCCTGTATGGAAGGGAGACAATGTAAATGGCTGAAGAATTTGTTTATGGAAATACACCATGTTTTTTAAATGGTAAAAAGATATATGATAAAAAAGAACTGAATGAAGTAGATGCCGTAGTGTACGGTGTGCCGTGGGAAGGCGGCGTGACGTGGGGAAATTATACGAGCTGTGAAATGGGGCCGAAATCAATGCGACTTGCGTCAGGCCGCTATTCCGGGTTTTTGCCTGAACTCGATGCTGTCGATGTATTCGAGCATATAAAACTCGGTGACTTAGGCGACATTATGATTAACTGGAACAGCCCTGAAGAAACGATGGATCATATTACCTCGTTCACACGAAAAAATATTTGGAATAACCCGTCTGTGTTTCCAATCGGGTTAGGTGGTGACCATAGCATTACATACCCTATTATTAAGGGACTGGTGGAAGAACAGGGCAAAAAAGTCGGCATCATTCATCTTGACGCGCATTACGACAATGCAAAAACGTTTGGAGACGATAAATATGCAAGAAACACACCGTTTGCCCGTTTGTATGAGCTGGACGGTGTACGTAACGAAAGCTTGATTCATACTGGTATTCACGGCCCTAGAAACAAACCGGAAAGCGGCAAATTTGCCAACGAGGCAGGTGCTGTAACCATTACAGTAAGAGATATCCGTGAATGCAGCGATATCTACAAAATGGCCGATGAGATTTACCAAAAAGCAAGTCAGGATGTAGATGTTGTTTATTTATCCATCTGCAGCGACATTTTGGACTTTGCTTTTAATCCAGGCGGCCCGCCTGATGCGAATGGTCTTACTTCCTATGAATTGCTGACGCTGGTGCACGAATTCGGCAAAAAAGGAATTATCGGTATGGATTTTGTCGAAGTCTATCCGGAAACCGATCTTAACCAGTTTTCTGCTCATCTGGCTTCCACGATCGTGTTGTATGCTCTTGCCGGTGTAGTGAAAAACCAACAGGGTTAAGTTTTTAAATGTTTAGATTCATGTCTCCGTTGGAACTATGTATAGTACTGGACGCGGAGATTCTAAAAGAAGGGTGCCCTTTAGTAACGTAAGGACACCCTTTTTCCGGTTCTATTAGTCAAGGGAAATAATACGTCCATCTACTTCTGGAATAGTCTTTCCAGCTGTAATATACTCACTGATTACATCACTAAGTACTTCGCCGGATTCAAAGATGGTTTCTCCCTCAGTGAAGCTTTCATAGCCGTCACCACCTGCTGCCAAAAAGTCGTTGGTCGCTGCCACATACGTTTCATGTTCATCGAGAGTTTCACCATTTATAGTGAACTCTTGAATTCTAGCTCCTGGTTCTTGTGAAGGGTCAAACGTAAACTGAGCTCCAGATATATGCGGAAAACCTCCGTTCTGTTCTGGATACATTCTAATGCCGTGTTCAATGGCTTCTATAATTTGCTCACCGGTCAATTCAATGGCAACTACTGTATTTGGGAATGGAAAAGCAGTCAGCACATCTTGAAGCGTCACATCACCTGCTTCCATATTATCACGGATTCCTCCGCCATTTGTAATAGCTATATCAGCATCTGTCATCTCCCGCATGGCATCTGTCACGAGGTTGCCAAGGTTGGTTTCCTGGGTACGCACTAATTCTCGTGTTCCATCAAGCGTTGTATCAATCGTACCAATTACTTCACTTAACTGCTCCTCTACTTCCTTTTCATAGGTTGATATAGTTTGCTCGACTTCAGGATCTGGCTCTAATTCTTCATGATCACGTATGAGATGCCCATTTACGGTTAGGAGTTCATTATTATGAAAAACCATATGAGTGATACCGGCTGCTTTACTGTGTTCATAAGCTTGAGAAATAAAAGTATCTCCATGTTTTTCAGGTGACTCTATCCTCGTATGACTGTGTCCACCCAGGATTAAGTCAATTCCGTCCACTTTTTCTGCAATTTCCTGATCGACGGAGTAACCGTTATGGGTTAAAAGAACAACATGATCAGCCTCTTTTTCGGCTTCCTCAACGAGCTCATGGGCAGCATCAACCTCGTCTTCAAATGTTAATCCATCTACATTGTCAGGATGCGTGCTTATAGGCGTATCTGCTGCAGTTAGCCCTACGAGCGCAATTGTTTTATCCAAAACCTTTACTTGATGAGTGGAAGTTAAAAATTCCTCCCCGGATTCTGTGTAAACGACATTGCCGCTTAACACAGGAAAATCAGTCCTATCATCTAATTCCAGCAATCGTTCATATCCGTAATTGAAATCATGGTTTCCGGCAGTTAAGGCGTCATACCCGATTTCATTCATTATGTCTGCTGCCGCTTCGCCTTCATTGAAATTCACGACATTTGTTCCGTGAAAAGCATCACCAAGATCTACTACTAGACTACTTTTACTTTCATTTTCTATCTTGTCTGCAATCGTTGCAATTTTAGCTAAACCCATTTCTCCGTTTTCTTCATCGGCAGCAAGACGTCCATGTACATCGTTGGTATGTACAAAAGTTAGTCTCTCAAAATTGTTTTCATATCGATCAAACAGCTCGTCCATTTGTTCTTCAGTAATAGGATGGTTAGGGCGAAACGGCCCACTTTCATAGTTTTGCAGAAGACCTAGCTGAGCAGCTTTACCACGATGTTTTCCATTTTTAATAGCACTGTCGTACATGTTATTTGCGTTTTCCAATTGAAGAGCGCGCAGCGAAAGGAGCAGGGCCTGGCTGCCAGTAACTGATTTCTCCGTTCCAAATTCTTTTTCTGTCCAGCCGTTTGTAATGCCTAGTTCTAACGCAGCTTCTGCATATGGAGCAAACTCCTCGTCGACATCGTTGAAATGTGTTTCTTCCACTTCCCAACTGTCGACAGGGACATCCATCGTGTCCATTAGTTCTTTGATGAACTCATCACGAGAAATCTCTTCTGCCGCTGATGCCTCGCTTATTGGTAAAATTGATAATAGTGCAGCAGCACACCAGCCGATGGTCCTCTTATTACCCATGCAATCCCTCCTGTAAAATTTTCCAATCAATGTTTATTTTAGGAAAAAAGGATGGGTTTTGAAAGGAATAATTTGGAATCCGGAAATTATCTTGGTGTAAAAAAGAATTAGGAATATTGTCTTAATTAAATTATCTGGTCACATCGAGAAAAGAATGCAATGGGGGAGGTTAGATAAAGAGCCAATCGCAGGCAAAGGTGATAGATTCGATAAGAAAAGATATATCTATTCTTGGTGCTTTTGTGATTGGGTAATAATATCGCTGTTTGCTTTATTTTCCTTAGAGATCGTCAGTGAAGGAAAAAGCCAGGGTGAGCTTCCAAAAGCTAGAGATAATGTCTTTTGTAAGAACAGTCTTTATAGAAATGGCGTGTGGTCGCTCTTTTATCGGCTGTTCAATCGGAACGTCGCATGGAAACTATTTGTACTTCCTCTAATATAGGGAGCTATCCACTCTCTGTCGTAATGGTGGCAGCTCCTTATCATAATAGGAAATCATTGATTAAAAATTCCATAATGGACAAGTTCACTATGTTCTGGCGGCTTTTTTTGTCCTGGATGCTCAGCAGGGTATCCTAATCCTAAAATAGCGACGATACGCCTGTCATCAGGAATGGATAATGCTTTACGGACATATCCCTCTCTTTTTCTTGATTCTTCTTGATCCTGCGCATGATAAATGGCTCCAAACGCCGAACCAAGTCCGTTGTCTACAGCAGCAAGCCAAATGAAGCTGCAAGCAATCGAAGCATCCTGAAGCCAGTATTTACTAATATCGGGCCTGCCCGTTACGACGATCGCACCTTTTACCTCATTCATCCACGGTATAAATGGGCTTGCACCTTCCAAATGTTGAAGCATATCCTTGTTTTGCACCACAATAAATTCACGAGACGGTAAATTATTGCCAGAAGGCGCAAGCACAGCAGCGTCCAATAATTCTTTCATCACTTTATCCGGAATGTTTTTGTCCAGGTAGCTTGTGATTTCACGCCGGTTTCGAATAATATCTTTGTAATCCATTCTAAACCGCCCTTTCTCATCAGAATTGGAACATACTACCATCATATCATTTTTGTTCAACAATTTGAAAAATATCTCCGTTTTCAAAAAGAGCAATCACTTCATCGAGCCAACTGTAATATTTAACAGCTTGTTGAAGTTTGTTAATATCCGTTTCTATTTGTTCTTGTAACGAAACATCATCGGTTTGTTTGTTTATTTCCTTCAACTCGTCAATCGCTTCTAAGGCGGCATTATGGTTATTATCAGTTGCTTCTCGCCAGCGGTTCACAAACACAGAAATAAAAGATTTATACCAATCATCCTCGGTTTGATACAAATCTTTACGCACGCCTTTTTCCCAGACCCTCGACAGCATACATGCATCACTCAAGGCACGAACACCGGTGCTCATACTCGTTTTGCTCATCTCAAGAGCCTTGCTCATGCTGTCTAACGTCATTGGTGCTTCGGAAAATAACACGGTTCCGTATAATCTCCCATTCGTTTCTGAAATGCCGTACAGACCCATATTTTGTGCCATGACCGAGATAAAATGGTGTCTTGTATTTTGAAGCTTTTCCCACTCATATGAGTTCTTTTTATTGGATTCATCCATTAATCAAAACCTCCTTTCCTGCTTTTAGTCCAGTTGAAAAAAGTCTAACAGAAATAAGAGAAGATAGTAAAAGTGAAAGAAAAACAGGAAATATGTCGAAATAGGAAGACATTAATAGATATAAGCAAATAAATTTCATACAGTTTAAACTTTACGATTCAAACAAACTGTATTAACGATAAATAAGATTTGCTACTTTTTCCCTATTCCCGTATAGTGAGGAAAGTAATTTATTTGAACGCAAATCGATTAAATGAGGTGTATAGGGGTGGCCAAGTTAAAAGTTGACGGCCTTACGAAAGTTTTTGGTAAAAAGCCAAAAAAGGCACTAGAGCTGCTTGAGCAAAATAAAAGCAAAGACGACATTTTAAGAGAAACAGGAAATACGGTGGGGGTTAACCGTGCTTCTTTTTCCGTTGAAGATGGAGAAATTTTTGTTATTATGGGGCTTTCAGGAAGCGGGAAATCAACCCTCGTTCGTTTATTAAACCGTTTGATTAATCCTACTTCCGGGAATGTCTGGGTAGACGGAGAAGACTTGTCTACTATGGATGACAAAACATTGCGAGAAGCCCGCCGCAAGAAAATGAGTATGGTTTTCCAAAAATTTGGGTTGTTTCCTTTCCGAACTGTACTCAGCAACGTAGAATACGGACTTGAAGTTCAAGGAGAAGATAGAGAAGAAAGAAGACAAAAAGCATTTAACGCGCTTGAACTGGTTGGTCTAAAAGGCTATGAAAATATGTATCCTGACGAGTTGTCTGGAGGAATGCAGCAGCGTGTTGGATTGGCTAGAGCGCTTGCAAATGATCCGGACATCTTATTAATGGATGAAGCATTTTCCGCACTTGATCCGCTTATTCGTAAAGATATGCAGGATGAACTGCTCGATTTGCAAACGAAAATGAAAAAAACGATCGTGTTTATTACCCATGACTTGGATGAAGCTCTCCGCATAGGAGATCGTATTACCATCATGAAAGATGGGGCCATCGTTCAGATCGGTACCCCTGAAGAAATTCTCACGAATCCAGAAAATGAATACGTAGAAAAATTCGTAGAAGATGTAGACCGTTCAAAAGTTTTCACGGTAGAAAACGTGATGTCGCGTGCGGAATCTGTGAACATGGATAAAGAAGGACCGCGAGTTGCATTGCAGCGGATGAGAGATGCAAAAATTTCCAGCATTTATGTTACCAATAGGGACAGAAAGTTAAAAGGCATTATCCATGCAGATGATGTATCCCGCTTGGTGAAGGAAGGAAAAGACAACATAAAAGAAATTATTCAGACCGATGTTCCGACTGCAGCAAAAGATACGGTACTAAGAGACATTATGAACTTGCTTACCTATACAAATGTACCGGTAGCTGTTGTTGAAGAAGGAAAATTAAAAGGCGTTGTCGTTCGTGGCACGGTCATAGCGGCATTGTCCGGAAGTGAGGTGGAACAAGATGGACTTCCTTCCTAGACTACCGTTAGCCGACTGGATAGATGCGTTTGTTGATTGGTTAAAAAACGCTGATTTCTTGTTTGATACATTAACGGGATTAATTGATGCCATCATTGAAAGCTTAGCAGCGACAATTGGTTTTTTACCTTCATGGATTTTAATTGTTTTAATTAGTGCCCTTACGTTTTGGTTTGCAGGGAGAAAAACAGGGCTTACATTCTTTGTGTTTCTTGGACTTTTTCTCATTGATAATATGGGGTATTGGGAAGACATGGTATTGACGCTTGCGATTGTGATATCTGCTTCCTTAATTTCTGTAGTTGTGGGTGTTCCATTTGGGATTTGGATGGCGAAAAACGATATCGTAGAAAACATTATTAAACCAGTACTTGATTTTATGCAGACGATGCCCGCATTTGTATACTTAATTCCGGCGGTTGCTTTCTTTGGTATAGGGGAAGTACCGGGTGTAGTCGCTTCTGTTATTTTTGCTATGCCGCCGACGATCCGGTTGACGAATTTGGGGATTCGTCAAGTATCTACCGAAGCGATAGAAGCAGCAGATGCATTTGGTTCTACTGCTAGTCAAAAGCTGTTTAAAGTACAGCTTCCAATGGCGAAGGTGACCATCATGGCTGGGATTAACCAGACAATTATGCTCGCTTTATCGATGGTTGTCATTGCTTCGATGATCGGAGCAGGCGGTCTTGGAACAGCCGTTTATTATGCGGTTGGCCGTAATGATGCAGGCGGAGGCTTTGAAGCCGGTTTTGCCATCGTTATTCTCGCTATTATTCTTGATCGCTTAACGCAAAGCTTAAGCAAGGACAAATAAGGCGTTTATCTCTTGTTTTATAAAAAGAACAAGAGTAAACATATATAATATTTTTATAAGGAGTGGGTCAATCATGATGAAGACTTGGAAAAGAGCAGGTATAGCTGCAGGGCTTTCCTTGTCTCTTGTACTTGCAGCATGCGGGGCAGAGGAAGACGAAGAAGATACCACAGAAGGAGAGGCACCAGAAGAAACAGAAGAAAACGGTGCAGATGAAGGAAGTAACGAAGAAGAAGCAGCAGGCAATATCGGAGAAGAAGTAGATTACACCATTACTGGAATTGATGCTGGTGCAGGTGTTATGGCAGCAGCAGAGCAAGCTATTGAAGATTATGAATTAGAAGACTGGAGCGTACAGCCAAGTTCTTCGGCTGCTATGACCAGTGCGTTAGATGATGCAATTGCCAATGAAGAGCCTATTATCGTAACAGGCTGGAACCCGCATTGGAAGTTTGCCGTTCATGACTTGAAATATCTCGAAGATCCTGAAGGGTCTTTTGGTGAAGCAGAAGACATTCATACCCTTGTAAGAAGCGATTTGGAAGCGGATATGCCGGAAGCTTATCAGGTTCTCGATAACTTCTATTGGGAAGGCGAGGATATGGAAGAAGTCATGCTCGAAGTTAATGAAGGAACCGAACCAGAAGAGGCTGCCCGTGCTTGGGTAGATGAAAATGAAGACATGGTTTCCGAATGGACAGAAGGTGTCGAAGAAGTAGATGGTGAACAAATCACTTTCGCATTTGTAGCTTGGGATTCTGAAATTGCTTCTACCAATGTCGTGGCAACTGTATTGTCTGATCTTGGGTATGAAGTCGAGACAAATTCAATGGAAGCACCGATTATGTTTGGTGCAGTTGCCGAAGATGAAGCAGATGCAATGGTAGCAGCATGGCTCCCAGCAACACACGAACAATATTACAACGACTATGAGGGAGAATTCGAAGATCTTGGTGCAAACCTAGAAGGTGCAAAAATCGGTCTAGTTGTACCAGAATACGTGGAAGCTGATTCCATCGAAGATCTTCAATAAAATTTTTCTGAACCACTCCAGCTTTGGGGTGGTTCTTTTTTTATAAGCAGCATTGGCGAGTAAAACGACGTTTTTGGCTAGTATTTGGTTCAAAACGGCGAGTAAATCGGCAAATTCGGATAGTGTTGGAAATTGACTGGAAATTACCCCCCTATGATGCTTTCTATCAATCACCATCGCCGCTGTTTCCTGCAATCCTAGAACTCGACTTGTCTCCGAGTCCTATGGCGCTTATACTTTGAACCTTTAACAAAGTTAAACTTTCTAAAGTGCAAAAAAGAAGGCATGGAGAAAGGATCTCCATACCTTCTTCAATGGGCGTACTAGATCTCATCCGCCGCTCACTGGCGGGATCAATGCAACAGTATCTCCTTCTTTAAGCACTTCCGATCCATCAGCATAATCTTCATTCACTGCAGCCATGGTTTGATCAAGAGATTGCAAACCGTGCTCTTTTTCCAGCCACTGCTTTAACTGATCGACGGTTAAGCCAGCTTTTTCAATATTCAAACTGTCTTTACCGATTTCTTCTTGCAACCGGGCAAAAAATAATATTTTAATCATCATTTGCTCCTTTCGGGGGTTTTCCTTTTGGATACGGGGTTTTTTCTAACTGATCACCTATCCAGGCTGATCCATCATCCCAATACTCTTTTTTCCAAATAGGGACAATCTGTTTTATGCGCTCAATAATATATTCATTTGCTTCATATGCTGTTTTTCGGTGAGGAGATGACACCGCAATGACGACAGCTGCATCGGAAATATCTAACGTTCCTGTGCGATGGGTAATCGCACTCCTTGCATCCGGCCATTTTTCTTGCACTTCTTTATCAATTTGCGCCAGCATTTTTTCGGCCATATCTTTATACGCCTGGTACTCTAAGCGAAGAGTTCGTTTGCCATCAGTAAATTCACGAACCGTTCCGATAAATGTAGTAATAGCTCCGCACTCACGACGTGTCACTTTCTGAATAACATTTTCTGTTGATATTGGGTGGTCCGTTACTTCAAAACGTTTCTCTTTATTCATCTTGTTTTCTCACCTTTTGAAAAATATAATCAATATATTCGACATCGTCTTGCAAAAAGAAATGTGGCACCGGCAGGCGTTTTTGCTCACCCGTGTTTTTATAATGAGAAATAGCACAAATCACATTTGTGCACTGGTCTAGAAGGTGTTCATCTTCTTGATTACGCAATAGTACTACTTTTGGATAAGCGGCATTTTTGTAGCCTTCTACAAAAATAATATCAGGGTGAAAATGATAATATAATTCAATAATTTCCTCTAGGCCCCACTGATGGGTTGAAGCTTGCAGATGCAGCATCCCGCTTCCTTCTACAGAGGAAAGGAAGGCCCCAGCCTGCTGGTGGCGGGAGCTGTCTTTATCGTTCTTCTCCGTTGCTGGCTCTCCGCCGTGGCCATGATGTTTTACGGAAGCTGCTTGAAGGCCCCTGCAACTGCTTTTTTTTATTAACTTTTCCATTAACGTTGTTTTTCCGCTGTTCTCGTAACCAATTATTTGTAAGACGGGACAATATTGGCCCATGGCCATTCACTTCCTTGCTCATCGTCGATCAGTAAAATGTCCACTATCATTCCTTTTTCATACCCGCGTGTACCTCCAGGAAGAACAATTAAAGCAGACGCTTCAGCAAGAGAAGTGACAGAACCTGATTTATCAAGTCCAGCTGGAACCGCTTGATACTGACCGTCCTCATCGAACAGTTTGGCACGAACAAAGCGTGTGAACGGGTTAGGCTTCGGAAAGCTCGCGCCCAATACCGCTTTAGATTTTCTTAAATGGGGTTTATTAGTAAATAAAGAATGGCGGACAATCGGACGAACAAAAAGCTCAAAGCCGACATAGCAGGCAGATGGATTTCCAGATAAACCGTAAATAAGCTTGTCTTCCATAGCAGCAATGGTGGTAACGCTGCCCGGACGCATACCTACTTTATTAAATAACACCGAGGCATTTAATTCTTTTAAAATAGCAGGCATGTAGTCATAATCACCGACAGATACACCGCCTGTCGTTATTAATAAATCTACTTCCGTCAAGGCGTCTTGAACTGCACGCAGACAATCATCAAAATCATCACTGAATTTGCCAAAATATTTCGGTTCTGCACCTGCTTTTTCAATTTGAGCCATTATCATATAGGCATTACTGTTACGTATTTTCCCTGGCTGCAGAGGCTCCTTGACTTCTAAAAGTTCACTTCCTGTAGCAATGATACCAATAACAGGTTTTTTGGCAGCCGGGACTTTATCATATCCAAATGTAGCAAGTAATGCACTGATGCCCGGTGTAATACAGGTACCTTTATCGATGAGAGATGCTCCTGCTTTCGTATCTTCACCTTGAAAGGATATATTGTCTCCGGCTTTAAAAGACCGTTTGATCTCAATATAGTTGTTATTATTATCTTTTTTCTCTTTAACAAGTTCTAGCATAACGACAGCATTGCAGCTGTCAGGAATTTGGGCTCCGGTCATTATCCGCACGGCTTGTCCTCGTTTGACTTCATTTTTAAATACAGAGCCGGCGCCGATTTTACCGATCACTTCGAGAACTGCTGGGTTTTCCTGGGATGCCTCGGCTGTATCTTCGGCAATAACAGCAAATCCGTCATAAGGAGAGCGGTCAAATGATGGCACGTCATGATCGGCTTTTAAATCTTCAGCCAAAAAACGGCCATGTGCTTTTTCTAGCGGAACCCATTCTTTTTCTTGTCTTTTTTTATAATTCATCACTCGTTCTACAGCTTCAGCAACCGGGAGGGGGGTTCGTTTTTCTACCATGCTCTCTACTCCTTTTCTTTTGCAATAAAGCGGTGATATAAATGTTTGGCTTTGTCAATTTCTTTCGTCCCATGGATAAGTACGCGTCCATCTTGAAAAATGGCGAGTCTGCAGTCACTTAATGTGCATATTAAAATATAACTGTTTTTTCGAACGTTTCCATGTTGTTTGAGTTCACTGGCAAGCGTGTTAAAATCGTATTCTTTTTTCTCCGATGGCCGGATTTGGACGGTATTTCGTCCGCACAATACCTCAAGCTTGGTATCTTGTTCGTGGACTAGGTATGGATAGGTTCTCTCTTTGCCGCAGGAAGGGCAGTCTGTTTTCTTTATCTTGTCGGTGCGGATTGATTGCTGCTGGGTGTTCCATACATCAAACAACAGCAATGTCCCGCGTAATGACTCTTCTTGATTCGTAAGTATTTTTAATGCTTCGGTCGTTTGATGAGCGGATGTCATCTGAACGGCAGGAGCAATGATGCCGGACGTTTCACAGCTCATACTGCTGCTAGGGATGGTGGAAAGAATGCATTGCAGGCAAGGGGTCTTTTCGGGAAGAAATGTATATGACATTCCAAAACTTCCTGCAAAAGCACCAAAAATCCACGGAACACGGTATTTCTGCGAAAGGTCATTTATAATGAAACGAATATCAAAGTTATCGCTTCCATCAATAACTACATCGGCGTCTTGAACTAATTTTTTCAGATTATCGGCTTTGGCGTCGAGTACATATGCTTTTACCGTTGTGTCTTTATTAATACTTTGCAGCCGTTCTTTGGCTGCGATAGCTTTTGGGTGATTATGTTCAGCATCGGCTTCGGTGTATAATTGCTGCCTGTGAAGATTACTCCATTCGACAAAATCTCTGTCTATTATCGTAAGGGTGCCGACACCAGCCCGAACGAGCGTCTCTGCACTCGCGCTTCCAAGGGCGCCGGCTCCAAGAACGAGCACATGTTTTTCCTGGAGCCGTTTTTGACCTTCTTTTCCGATTCCGGAGAAAAGTTCTTGTCTTGAGTAACGAGTATCCATCGGTCCTTTCCTCCTTATTTGTCTATCCGCCTATATAAGACATCTCAATTTTCTTTCGTTTTTTCACGGTTTCTTCTGTTCTTTCCTCAGAATATCTGTCGCTGCGGCTGGACCAGATCGAAGTCAGGTAGTGTTCCAATTCTTCTGTAGAGGCACCGTTTCTAAGGAAAGCTCGTAAATCATGGCCTGATTCGGCAAACAGACAAGTGTAGAGTTTCCCGTCTGCTGAAATACGTGCCCGCGTACAGCTCGAACAAAACGCATCAGAGACAGAAGAGATAAACCCAACTTCCACATCACTGTCTTTATAACGGTACCTTGACGCCACTTCTCCAAAATAAGCTTTTTCTACTGGAATTAATGGGGCAATATCAGTCAGCTTTTCATAAATTTCTTTTTTGGTTACCACATCAGAAAAGTTCCAGCCGTTCGTTTGACCGACATCCATATATTCAATAAAACGGAGAGTGATGCCTCTAGCTTTGCAATATTCTGCCAGAGGACGGATTTGTCCGTCATTGACTCCTTTTTTTACGACCATGTTTACTTTTACCTTAAGGCCGGCTGACAAAGCAGCATCGATACCATTTAAAACTGCTTTCGGTTTTACATTCCTGCCGTTCATGGTCTGAAAAATCTTTTCCTCAATTGCATCAAGACTGACATTTACTCTATGCAAACCGGCTTCCTTTAAGGTTTTTGCCTGTTTAACCAAGTATACACCGTTTGTCGTTAAACCAATATCATGGATTCCTTCCAATGCGGATAATTGTTTTATTAAAAGAGAGAGGTTTTTTCGCATTAACGGTTCACCACCGGTAATACGAATTTTTTCTGCTCCTAGTTTTGTAAATTGTTCCGCCAGACGAAGGATTTCTTCAAAGGAAAGCAGCTCACTTTCTGGCATGAACGGATAATCATCGCCAAATATTTCTTTAGGCATACAGTAGGAACAGCGAAAATTGCAGCGATCTATAACAGAAATACGCAAATCGCGTAATGGACGGTTTAACGTGTCTGTGATAACATTTCTTTTCATTATTTCCCTCCTAAGAGGATTAATTAGTAATACAGAGGATTAATTAGTAATACAAGACTAGGATGACAAGACGGAGGTGAATGTATTACCTATATATCTGATCATTTATAGGTTCTATAGGTGCCATTTTATCATAAAAACTTGTCCTGTTAAGGAAAGGAGAACATTTTATCGGTGATCAGCATGCGAGAAACGGCAGTTTTCAGCATTTCAAATTGATCACACCCCCGACAATGTAAACCCTTTCTTTTCTTTCTGCTCTATTCCTATCTTATTTACAAATTTCCCCATAATGAAATATTTTCCCCTAAATTTCTAGTCATTGTAAATGAAAGCTTTCTAATTAGCAAGCATTATTTTTATTATTAGGAAAACTTGGCTTGCCGCCAAATCCAAATGGCGGAAGCTCTAGTTTTCCTTATACTTTGAACCATTAACAAAGTTAGAATTCTCCTAAAGTAGTAGGAAAACTTGGCTTGCTGCCAAATCCAATGACAATATACTTTGATCCTTTAGCAAAATTAAAATATCCGAAAAGTATAAAAAAAATATAAAAAAACTTGAATTTTCAGATAGGTTATTTTAATATTAATTCATGATACTTTGTTTCACAAGAAACCAATGTTTCCTTTATGTCACTTTTATTATATACTATAAAAGTTAAGAAAAGAAAGTGTCATTGAGAATTTAATGGCATTAATTTTTACCAGTTATTTGATTTGATTTGAAAGCGGTAACAAAAATCTTATTAAAACGGAGGAAAACAATTATGAAAATAATAGTAGGGATTTCGGGAGCTACTGGGCCAATTTATGGCATTCGATTATTAGAAGCATTAGATCAGGCTGGAGTAGAAACCCATTTAATACTTAGCGAGTGGGCAGAAAAAACCATTGCTATTGAAACGACTTATACTGTTGATTATGTTAAGGGGCTAGCATCCTATATTTATAATACTTCAAATCAAGCTGCAGTTATTTCTAGTGGTTCATTCATTACGGATGGTATGATTATTGCTCCTTGCAGTATGAAAACGCTGGCATCTATTAGCTTTGGCCTTGCTGATAATTTAATCAGCCGTAGTGCTGATGTAGTGTTAAAAGAAAATAGAAAATTAGTAATTCTCCCACGTGAGGCACCTTTGAATCAGATACACATTGAAAATATGCTGCGCTTGTCGAAAATGGGAGTTGTTATTAATCCACCAATGCCTGCCTTTTATAATCATCCTCAATCGGTAGATGACATTATTAATCATACAGTTGCACGCACTCTAGATCAATTCGGTATAGATAATCAATTAACGAAAAGATGGCTTCAAAAAACGTAATGCAGAAAACGAGGCTGTCTCAAAAGGGTGATTTAGGGTGTGAAAATCATTTAGCCACTGACTGATTGGAAAGCTTTTTCTATTAGTCACTTCTTTATGTTCATTCCATTTGTAATATTAAAGTCATTCTATTAAGGGGGTGTTTAAATGTAAGGAAGATACATTATTTATGCATTATTTAAAATTTTAAAACAAAAGAAAGGGTGGTATTTTGAAAGTGAAAATGAATGCAGGCGTGTTGTTTAGGGTATGTATCGTATTAACCTTATTTGTACTTATTGCTGCGTGTTCAGAAGCAACAGAAGACACTGCTAGCAGTGAAACTTCAGAAAGTGAAGGAGAAAGTGAAGCAAACAGCAGTGAACAGGAAGAGGGTGAGGAAGAAGAGGAGAGTGGAACTTTCCCTGAAAAAGAAATCACTATAGTAGTAAGTAATTCTGCTGGGGGAAGTAACGATATGGCTGCGCGGTCCATAACAGAACCGCTGCAAGAAATATTAGATGTTCCTGTAGTGGTGGAAAACGTTGAAGGAGCAGGTGGAAACATAGCAAGGGCACAAATTTTCGGTGAAGACCCTGATGGTTATACCTTACTTAAAACTCCTATCCCTTCCATGGCAATTGGTGAAATAGTAGAAGAGGGGGATTTTAACACCTTAGATTTTGAGCCGGTATTTAATATGTTTGGAAACACATCCAATGTGGTGATTGTTCCTGAGGACTCCCCATATGAAACAATTGATGATCTCATTGAAGCGTCAGAATCCGAGAGCTTAAAAGCATCAGGATCAGGTACAGCCACAAACGCTGCTTTAGGGAGTATTTTCCTAGATGAAATGGGTGTTAAACACGAATATGTTCCGTTTGATGGAGGTAGTGAATCTGTTCAGCAGGTAGCTGGCGGACATGTTGATTTTGGGGTAGCGAGTGAAATTGCTGCACAATCTCCGGTGGAAGAAGGTTTAGTTCGCGTCATTGGAACAACAGCTAATGAAAGACTTGATAGTTTTCCAGATGCTGAGACTTTAGTTGAAAACGGTTACGAAGACTTAGGATTCGAAATTCTTTATGGTTTTTGGGCTCCGCCAGGTACTCCAGAAGACGTCATAGAGACACTTTCTGAAGCGATGAAGGAAGCAAGCGAGGATCCTTCTTTCAGTGAAGCAGCAGAACGGGCTGGGTTTAAAGAAAAGATCTTAATGCCAGATGAATTTGCAGAAGAACGAGATGCTCAATATCAAGTTATTGAAGGGTTTCAAGAAAGATTTTCAACTGAATAATCATTTTTCTTAGTTTTATACGGTTCTGGGCGGCTCCTGGCAGCTGCCCAGAACGCAATAATTGCAGGAGGAGGGCTAATATGGAACAGCAACAGAGCTATGTGCCTGTCTTTTTCAACCTTTTTATTTTTCTTGCTTCCATACTGTTTTTAACTCTATCTTTTACTAGTTTATCAGATGAATCAGCTCTTGCTCCGATTCTGGTGTGTTCTATTATGGCAGTCTTGTCAGCGATTGCAGTATTGGTTGATTTTAGAAAAGCAAGAAATGAAGCCGTTGCAGGTGATGAAGAGGAAGAACAAACCGAAGAAGAAAGGAAGCCTAAAAAACCGGTTTGGATGATAATACTATTTACTCTTGGTTATTACTTATTGATTGTAAACCTAGGGTTTTTCGTTTCTACTGTGGTGTTTTTGGTTTTCATTCCAATCTTTTATAAATATAATAAGTTGAAATTTGTTGTTTTGTCTATGATTTCATTTTTTATTATATATTGGGTTGGTTTTTACATGTTAATGAATGTTCGCTTTCCTCAAGGGCTTCTCTTTTGATTGGTAACTTTATAAGAAAAGGAAGGTGATAACTTATGTGGCTTGAAGCGTTTAGTATGTTTTTAAGTATAGAATATATTCTAATTGTTATAGGAGGAACATTACTTGGCATTACTCTAGGATCATTACCTGGACTGGGCCCAGCTTTTACTTTAGCTCTTTTTTTACCAATGACATTTGGTATGGATCCCCCTTCTGCGCTTGTATTTTTAGGCGTCTTGTATTCTTCAAGTGTATTTGGAGGCTGTATCACGGCTATTCTTATTAATGCTCCTGGAACTCCTGGATCGGTAGCAACTACATTTGATGGATACCCTTTAGCACAGCAAGGTAAAGGCGGGCTGGCACTTGGAGCTGCAGCTACTGCTTCACTTGTTGGGGGAATTTTTGGTTTTATTGCTTTAGCAACTATTTCTCCTTTAATAGCAAGTATTGCTCTTAAATTTAATCCTGCAACATATTTTATGCTTGCTCTATTTGGTCTTTCAATGGTTGCATTTGCAGCACACGGAAATACCTTAAAGGGGTTAATGTTAGCTGGATTTGGTCTGCTTATATCATTTATAGGACGTGATCCGGTTAGCGGTGGATTGAGATTTACTTTCGATAATATTTATTTAGAAGATGGGATCTCCTTCGTACCGTCTGCAATTGGTTTGTTTGCCCTTTCTCAAGCCTTCGTTCTGATTGGTCAGGGCGGTACGATTTCCAAAATAGGAGGTAGTATTGGTAAAGTCAGTGAAGGCGTAATAGCAACATTTAAAAGACCTATCAATTTAACCCGTTCTAGTATAACTGGGGTCGTTTTAGGAGCTATTCCTGGAGTGGGGATTTCCATTGCCAATTTTGTTGCTTATATGTTTGAACAGCGGTCATCCAAAAAGCCAAAATCATATGGAAAAGGAAACGTTGGAGGAGTTGTTGCTCCGGAAAGTGCAAATAATGCCACTACGGTTTCGGAATTAATACCGGCAATAACGCTTGGATTACCAGGTGGGGCTACCTCTGCTATATTTTTAGCAGCTATTACGTTACACGGTTTAGAACCAGGAGCATCATTTTTTTCAAGTAGTTCTTCTGTTTCTTACATTGTTTTTGTAGGTATGCTCTTAGCTCAGTTTGCTTTTTTCATTGTTGCATTAATTGGTATGAAACACTTTGTAAGGGTAACTAGTATGCCAAATGAACTTTTAGGAGCAGGGGTTATTACGTTAGCGCTAGTCGGAGCATATGCTTATAACTATAAAGTAACGGATATGTTGATTGCTATAGCCTTTGGTGTACTTGGATATATACTAGTTAAATATAAGTACCCGCTTGCTCCACTTATTTTAGGGTTGGTATTAGGGAGTATGGTTGAGAGCAATTATCGTAGAGCACTGTTAATGTCTGATGGCTCTTATGGTATCTTTTTTACTCCTATTCCATTAACTATTTTAATAGTAACAATATTAATATTGGCTTCTCCAATGATTATAGGTTTCATAAAGAAATTGTTTAACAAATCGGATGGGGGATTAACAAATACACATAGTAAATAACAAAGGAATTGCAATGACTATGTTTCTTGCCTTTGTTTATTAACATTCAGTAGCTTATCTGTTGGGAAATGACGATAGGGTATTTGTTGCACTGTTTACCATATTAAATTTTTAAATTATTTTCTATTAGTAAAGGAGAATGTATGATGGATACAACAAAAACAAATCCTAGTTTTCAAACTCATTTGAAAAAACTTGAAGAGAGAGGGCTCGTTCACCATATCTATAAAGAAATAAACAAAGATACAGAATTACATCCACTGGTAAGATGGCAATTTCGCGGTAATATTCCAGAAGCTGAAAGAAAAGCTTTTGTTTTTCATAATGTTGTAGACAGTAACGGCCGTAAATATGATATTCCGGTTGTGGTTGGCGGTCTCTCTGTAAACCGCGAAGTATACAGTTTAGGGATGGGAGTTCCTGTTGAAAAAATAGGAGAAAAGTGGGCAGAAGCTAAATCTAATCCTATTGCCCCTGTTAACGTAGATAGTGCTCCGTGTCAAGAGGTCGTTTACCAAGGGGATGAACTGGATGAAGATGGAAAAGGATTGGAACACCTTCCGGTTCCTATTTCCACACCAGGTTTTGATAATGCTCCTTATACTACTAATTCTATGTACGTATCGAAAGATCCTGAAAACGGAATTCAGAATCTGGGTACATATCGCGCCCAAATTAAAAGTTCTAGACGTCTTGGCATGAACCCATCGATTGAAATGGGACAGGGAATTTACCAACACTGGCTTAAATA
>NZ_VTOK01000019.1:0-332 GCF_009765375.1 Alteribacillus sp. YIM 98480 | reverse complement strand
GTGATCGGTGGTCCACCAGCCGTTCCTTATTGTTCCGTACAAAAGCTGCCATATAATACCGACGAGTTTTCTGTGGCTGGAGCTTTGTTAGGGGAACCTTTAAAAGTGGTACAAGCGAAAACAGTGGACTTGCAAGTTCCAGCCGATGCAGAAATTGTGATTGAAGGGTATATACCTACCGATTCTCTGGAGCCAGAAGGTCCTTTTGGGGAATCCCATGGACATGTTAATCTTCAAGAGTTTAATCCCTATATGAACGTCACGGCTATTACTCGAAAAAAAGACGCTCATTTTGTATCCATTATCAGTCAAGTGACTCCAAGTGAAAGTAG
>NZ_VTOK01000018.1:54516-86063 GCF_009765375.1 Alteribacillus sp. YIM 98480 | reverse complement strand
CGTCCTGTGACAACGCTGAACGGGCTTGCACAGGAGGTGTTGACTTTTGCGTTGCGACAGGACGTCGCTGTTTTAGCAAAAGTTCCTCTTTATCGTGTGCGCCTGAGCGGCTGGGCGCTGAAGCTAGACATCAAAAACGCCTACTATTTATAATTTCTTATCTATTGAAAAAAAGAGCCGTCCCATTAGGACCGCTCCACTTCCAGAAAAATTCTGCCATTTTTTTACCAAATTCTATTTTGCTTATTCCATTTATTATTTTGTTTAATATTACAAGTAAAGTTAATATGTTTTCGTCCAGCCTGACTTTGCCGTTTCTACTGTTATTCCTGGACACTCTTCCTGGGCTTCTTTGATCAGGCTGCTGTGATCCCCAAAATGAGGAAGGTGGGTTAAAAGAAGAGCGGGCACTTCCGCTAATCCTGCCAACTTTCCAGCTTCGACACTATTCATATGTCCAGCCGGCGCCCCGTCTTGTCCTTTATATAAACTGCATTCCGCTATCATTAATTGAGACCCTTTAGCTGCTTTTGCTAATTCCGGCATATACCCGGTATCAGCTGTATAAAAAAGCGTTGATCCGTCAGCTTCAATTTTCATCGCATAACAAGGAGCTGGATGAGTTGTTTTATAAAAAGAGAACATAAAGGGACCTAATTGGAGTTGTTCATTCGGTGAATAAGCATTCGCTTTTACAACATCTTTAAAAGAAAGTTTTTTAAAACCTTCTGCATCTTCCTGATGTCCATAAATGCCAAAAGGCTTCACACCTTTATTCGATATGTAAGGCTGCAGCAAACGAAAATAATGCAGGGCGCCAATATCTCCTATATGATCATTGTGATAATGAGAAATAACTACAGCATCTAATTCATCCAAGCTGCAATAATGTTGAAGCTGGGAAACAACCCCGCTCCCGCAGTCAATTAATACACGATAATTGTTATGTTCCACTAAGTAGCCGGAAGCTGCTTCTCCTTTTTGTGGAAATGCATGCCAGTACCCTACCACCGTTACTTTCATTCCATAACCTCCTGAATTTTCTAAGTAAAGATCTTATACAATCTATTGAAACAAATGACCGCTTCTTTTTAAATCCCCCCTCTGATTAGAAACCGTTTTAAGGGGGGGATTTGTATGCCTTTCTTTATTAAACAATATTTTTTGCGAAATCGATAAAATAGTCCAGCGCTTTCTTATTACCGACAGAATCAATATTAACTGCTTTTTCAAAAGGAACATCCATTAATATTTTTTTAATAGGAACTTCAAGTTTTTTTCCATTCAATGTTCTTGGAACTTCTTGAATTTCATAGATGTCGTTTGGAATGTGTCTTGGAGAACAAGTTTCTTTAATTTGTTTATTTATCTTATTTTTAAGGGTGTCATCAAGGTTTATTCCTTTTTCTAAAACGACAAACAGCGGCATAAAATCCTTTCCGTTGTGATTGCTTACATCTACAATGAGACTGTCTGTCACCCCTTTGATGCTCTCGACCGCACTGTAAATTTCACTTGTTCCCATTCTAATGCCGCCCCGGTTGATGGTTGAATCAGAACGTCCGTAAATCTGACAGCTTCCGTCTTGATTTATTTTAATCCAATCCCCGTGCCTCCATACGCCGGTATACGTAGAAAAATAACTGTCCAAGTACCTTTTATTTCCCTCATCGTTCCAGAAATACAAAGGCATAGAAGGCATTGGCTCACTAATGATGAGTTCTCCAACTTCATCTGTTATCGGTGTTCCTTTTTCATCATAAGCTTCCACTTTTGCACCTAATGCACGGCATTGAATATTTCCAGCATGAACGGGGTGAAAAGGGGAACCCGTTACAAACGCTGAACAAACATCGGTCCCCCCGCTTGTAGAAAAGAGCCACAGATCTGATTTCACATTTTCATACACCCACTGAAAACCTTCAGGAGGGAGAGGTGAGCCTGTAGACCCGATACTCATTAATTTATCTAAGTTAAATTGTTCTTTTGGTTTCAGACCATTTTTTCTGCAAGCAAGCAAAAAGCTTGCACTTGTCCCTAATACTTTCATGTCTGTATCCTCTGCAAATTTCCATACCGTATCTAAACTGGGGTATCCAGGATTACCATCGTACAATAGGATCGTGGATTGGTTCAAAAGACCGCCCACTAATAAGTTCCACATCATCCAGCCTGTCGTAGTAAACCAGAAAAAACGATCCCCTTTATGAAGGTCCATATGAAGTACTAACTGTTTTAAATGTTCAATGATGATCCCGCCTTGGCCCTGTACAATGGCTTTAGGAAGTCCAGTTGTACCTGAAGAATATAAAACCCATAACGGATGATCAAACGGTAACGGTTCATAAGTAAGTGAGGCGTCTTTATGATCTTCCATAAACTGCTCCCATAGTACAGCTTCATGTAATGTAGCGGCATTCGGATTTTCTTGTAAGTAAGGCAGTAATATCGTCTTTTCTAAGGACGGAATACCGTTCTGTATTTCTTTTACAGTGGACATGCGGTCAAAATCTTTTCCGCCGTACCGATACCCATCAACCGTAATCAACACTTTTGGCTCAATTTGCTTAAACCGATCAATAACCGTCGGGCTCCCAAAGTCCGGAGAACAACTAGACCAAACCGCGCCAATGCTTGCACAGGCTAAAAACGCAACAACCGTTTCTGCTATGTTTGGCATATAAGCAACGATCCTGTCGCCAGATTTCACACCAGCAGATTTTAGCCCGGATGCAAAAGAAGCGGTTTTGTCGTATAATTCTTGCCACGTCATATGTTCGAGCGGTCGGACTTCTGATTGCGAAATGATAGCGCTGTCACTTGGATTAAAATGACGAAAAACTTGTTCCGTATAATTTAATTTCGCTCCCTCAAACCATTTACTCCCTGGCATTTTCCGCTCTTCTAGTACGCGTATATATGATGCAGAAGCTTTAATGTCAAAAAATTCCCATAATGTTTCCCAGAAACGTTCGATATCTGTTACAGACCAATCCAGTAATTCTTCGTAATTTTTAAAATCCAGAGTCTTTTCTTCATACAGCCAATTCATATAGCGCTGCATGTTGGATTGTTTTTTCAATAATGCTGGCGGTTCCCATAATAAAGCGCCTTCTTTTACTGGTGCCATTTTGAATTTCTCCCTTCATTTACAAAATAACTATTTCACTCATTGTTTACGTATTATTTCGCAAAAAATTTTCTCCCTTTTAAAAATCAAGATAAGAAAATATTTCACGTTCCTCTCCGTACCACAGCGAAGAATTTGAAAGGTCGATAAAACGTCTTTCATCCTCGAGCAATTCTTTTGCTGCTTTTTTTCCTTCAGGACTGCGGCGGCTCTCTTTAAGATCCTCTAAACTTTCCCACCACAATTCAGCCACTCCATCGAATGGTGCTGAAACAGCGCCTCGGGGCGAACGGATACTTTCTTGTTCATTAGCATCTTCTAGTACAGGAATTTGAGTATATTTTTTTATTCTAAGGGCTAAAGCATGTTTATGTACAAGAGAAGCATGTGTTTCATGCCAGTATTGATTAAATTCTTGTCGCGATAAATGGGACAGCTTTTTAACACAAAAGGTCATTTTCAGCATGACTTTTCCCCCTTTTCAAGTTGATCGTTTATTCTTTTCTAAACTTTGAAGGAAAAATAGAAGCTATGTTTTCGTAAATCAATAAAGTTCAAAAAATCATCATTTATATCAATATTCTTCGTAGGTTTTTCGTTCTCCTTTCTTTTCTAAAATTTTATATTTTCACTCTAATTCTCTTGCTATCTTCTCATTGGCAACATCTTCTCTGTTTTTTTAAATAACCTTTAGCAATGTTAAATGTTACTAAGAAAAGTGCAAGCGCCTTGCTCACGAGCGACAGGTCCTAGAGGGGCTCCATATGGAAAGCTGTCTTTGCTTTCCATTGACGAACCGAAGGAATCTCGAGCGAGTAGGCGCTGAAGCTAGACATCCAAAAACGCCAACTATTTATAATTTCTTACCTTTAAAGAAAAAAACGCCCCATCGCAATGGGACGTTTTCTTCTTATGCTTCTTTTGGATATACGCTTACTTGCTTGCGCTTTTTACCAAGACGTTCGAATTTAACTACTCCGTCTACTTTAGAGAAAAGAGTGTCATCTCCGCCTTTTCCTACGTTTTCTCCAGGATATACGCGAGTTCCGCGCTGGCGTACAAGAATAGAGCCGCCTGTTACGAACTGACCATCTCCGCGCTTCGCACCAAGGCGCTTGGAAATAGAGTCACGGCCGTTCTTTGTACTACCAACCCCTTTTTTCTGAGCGAAAAATTGAAGGTTCAATTTCAACATCTGACTCACCTCCTATACATTTGAAATTTTTATATGCTCACCGTATTCCTCGGCGATCGTTTCAAGAGAAATCAGCATGCCTTCTAAAAGCAGCTGAACTTCTTCCCTGACGCGCCCCTTTACGTCATCGGGCACGGCGCAGCGAAGATATCCTCCATCATTTTTCATATCCACGTCAAGTTCAACATCACAAAGAGCAGCAATAGCATTGACAGAACCAAAAGATACCGCAGATGCCCCGGCACAAACTAAGTCGTAACCGTACGGACCAGCATCAGCGTGTCCGGACATCGAAAAAGCAGTGACCTCTCCATTGCTGCTTCGGTCTACGCTGACTTCAATCATAGCGCGCAGGCCTTATGCTTCGATTTTATCGATAACAACTTTGGTGTATGGTTGACGATGGCCGATTTTACGACGATAGTTCTTTCTTCTCTTGAACTTCCATACCGTAATTTTCTTTTGACGTCCATGCTTATCTACTTTGGCAGTGACTTTAGCGCCGTCCACGTATGGGGACCCGACTTTCACATCATCTCCGCCAACAAATACAACATTATCAAAAGTAACAGCATCACCTGCAGAAGCGTCCAGTTTTTCTACATAGATCTCCTGGCCTTCTTCTACTTTTACTTGCTTTCCACCAGTTTCAATGATTGCGTACATGTAATATGCACCTCCTATGACTAAGACTCGCCAATACAGGTGCCTAGACGGTCTTAAACCTGCATTTGAGCGGTTGTAGTTTGGGTGCGAGCCAAACAACTAACAGACAAAATCATATCATACGGCCACCCTAGTGTCAACAGAGGTTCCGCCCCGGCATTGTTTCATTCTCTTATGGATTAGAGCGCTTTTCTGCCTCTTCTGCCGTACCGGTAAACCGAATATGAATGCCGTCCTTAGCGGGGTGCGCAAGAAAATATAAAACAAACGGATAACGTTCTTCCCACTTTTTTAAGAGAGCTTTTCCTTGTTCGTTCAGCCAGTTAAACACCCGAACCGGCAGCTCAAGCACCATAGCTTCTGCCTCTAATTCTCTATGTTCGTGAATGATGCGTTCCACCCGGTAAGCCATAGCTTCTTCAGAAAGAAGACGTCCGCTCCCCCTGCAGACTTCACAATTAGAAAACTGCGAGTCAGCTAAGCTGCGCCTTACTTTTTTCCTGGTCATCTCGACGAGACCAAACGAACTCATATCCCCTACATTTGTTTTCGTATGATCTTCTGTAAGGGCATGTTTTAAGGCAGAGACTACTTTTTGTTTATTTTTATTTTGTTTCATATCGATAAAATCAATAACGATAATTCCTGATATGTCTCTAAGCCTTAATTGGCTTGCAATCTCATAAGCCGCTTCCGTATTTGTTTTTCGTATGGTCTCTTCGAGGTCAGATCGTCCTGTAAAACGTCCCGTGTTCACATCAATAACGGTCAGTGCTTCGGTTTTTTCAATCATTAAAAACCCGCCGCTTTTCAGCCAAACTTTTGGTTTGAGGGCTTTATCAAGGTCTTTTTCTATGCCCTCGGCAGAAAAAATATTCTCTTTTCCTTTGTAATGAAAAACCTTTTTTATGTCCTCTTCTTCAAAACGTAATAACCGCTTTATATAGCGAACATCTGGAAAATGATCGACCACAATCCGGTCCATATTTTCAAAAGCATAATCTCGCAGAAGCCTTTCTATTATTCCACCATCTTGATAAATAAGAGCGGGCGCTCGCTTCGTTTCTGCAGTTCGCAATACAGAATGCCAGTCTTCTCTTAGGTAAAATATATCTTGCTCGACTATTTTTTCGGAACGATTTTCACAGCTTGTACGAACTACAATACCTTCTCTATCTTCTAGCATAGAACGTACCTGGCTTCTCCAATGCTCTCTTATATCCTCTGAAGACATTCGCTTAGAAACACCGATGTATCCGCCTTCTGGCATAAACACTGTGTACTTGCCGGGCAGCGATACATTTTCAGTTAAACGTGCTCCTTTGTCGCCGAATTCTTCTTTTGTGACTTGGACGATGATTTCCTGGCCTTGTGTAATAAATTCAGAAATACTGCGTTTTTCTTTTTCTATTTCAGATTCTTTTAACTGTTTGTAACCGACTAGCTCATTTCTATGCAAAAAACCGTTTTTCTCGCGGCCAATATCTACAAATGCTGCTTCCATGCCAGGCAGTACATCTTTTACTCTTCCTTTATAAATGCTTCCTGCAATTCGTTCATCCGTAGATCTTTCCATATATAGTTCGATTACTTTTCCATTCTTTTTGACCGCAGCCCGCCTTTCCGTGGTTGCGGTATTGAAAATAAGTTCAAACATTGCTGCACCTCATTTTAATCATCCTATGCATGCCTTGTACGCACCTAAGCGGATCGTACATTATATTACAGTATGTTCTATTTTTTCATTTAACAAAAGGTTTTCTTTCATCCTCTAAAAGCAGGTCTCTTATTTTGACCATACCCATTCTTTTCTTGGTGATTGCTTCAAGGATATACGATTCCGACAATGTTTGTCCATTTTCTAAAATATAAAATTGACATCTTTCTTTTTTGCATATTGTCTTCGCTGCATCCATCGGCCGTTGATGCCAGGATATTTTTTCGGTAACTGCAGAACAGCCGCTATTTTCATTGGTACGCTCTAGCAAAAATCGAAAAAAACTATAAGGCTGCTGTTTCCACTCCGTATAATGAACGGTAATAAAAAAAATCAGAAGAATCCATGCTTGAAGATGCAAAGGAAAGAACCATAAGAAAAGAACTGCAATACTGCATAACAGCAAACATGATGTTTTCCACATTCGTTTTTGTGCTTGATAAAAAGGAAAGCGCGAGGTAAACCAGCAAAATAAAAGTTTCCCGCCATCAAGCGGCCACACTGGCAGCAGATTAAAACAGAAGAGTGTAAGATTATAATGAAGAAAAAGAACGTGGTCGGCCTCATGCCAATACGGCATTTTAAGCAGCAGAAAAGATAAAGCAATGAGAGGCAGGTGTACGATCGGACCTGCAGCCGCAACCATTGCTTCTTCTCGAATAGGACGATTTCCATGTTCTGCTGTTTCCATCACTCCTCCAAAAGGGAGCAATTCAATTTTTTTAATTCTCCAATTGTAATGAAGAGCGGCTGCTGCGTGGCCTAATTCGTGCAAAAGGACAATTAGAAATAACAGCAAAAGTTCATAAAAGAAACCAGTAAAGACTGCTGCTGCAGACACTACCCAGAACAAGGGATGAAAACGTATCAATTTAAATTGATTAATCAAAAGCGATCACGTCCACCGGATCAATGTATTCATTATTCTCTTTAATAGCTAAGGAAAAGCGCCCGCTCCCTTCTTCAGTGTCTACTGTTCCTAACACCGTTCCTGTAGAAACGTGATCATAAAGCTTCACCTCCACATTATCCATCATCCCATACCAGGATTCTCCGCCTTCGTAATGCTGGACAGCCACAGCAAGATCCCACTCTTCATGAGGACCGGTGTGAACAACTACTCCACCTTTTATCGCTTCTATGCTTTCATCTTTACCCGTTTCAAGAACGATCCCTTTTCCGTTTTCAGAAAAACTTTCCGCCACTGTTCCTGATACTGGGACGGCAAAAGAGTCCGTTGATTCACTGACTGGCTGCTGAGGAGTGTTCTCTAAATTATCTTGAAAAGGAAGAAAGGCAAGCGGACTTCCAAACCTTTCTTCATACCACGCTGTAGCGGCTGCAAACGGAAATTCTTCTTCAAAGGAGGTAGTAATGTATTGTCTCGCCCCTTCAAAGGCAGGATGCGAGGATTGAAATAGTATCCCTATCAATAAAAACAGAGTAGCTGCAATTAAACTTTGCAGCACCCAGGCTCCCCCGCGTTTATCCGGCCTGTCCATCGCTTTTTCTTGATCACTCCATTTATAAAATTCTGGTTCATGATAAGGTGCATCACTATGATGAGGATAAAATTCATACGATGAAGACTGATCTCTTTCTCTCGTCCATTCACGTTTTTTTCTTTTGTTTTCGATTTGCCGGCGAACTTTATTTATATTCTTGTCCATCCCTGTTCTTCCCCCTTTTCTCATACACAGATGTATTGTATATAGTTTGTTTCATTCCCTTGCGAAAGTATATGTTAGAAAGGGAAAGAACTATGACAAAAATAAAGAATTGCTCGTCCGAACAGGTACTTCTAAAGAGGAAGGGATTAATCTCAGCTGCCGATTCGTTACAGCGGAAATCGTCGTTTCGCTTATATTTTATTTTGTAAGAAAAGCGCAAGCGCCCTGGTCAGCCGCGACAGGTTCTGGAGCTTTCGCGCAGGGTCGCCTGCGGCCCGGAGTCGAAAGGGAAGAAACCCCGAGCGGCTGGGCGCTGAAGCTAGACATCAAAAACGCCAAAATGTATGCTTTCTTACCCAATAAACGTAAAAAGTTGACCGCTCTTAAGCGGTCAACTTTTATTAAACTGGTTTATTGATTTTCAGCAAACGTTTTAATGCGTTCTCCTATTTCATCACGGACACGTTGGAAAACGGCCCATTTTTCTTCTTCTGAACCTTCCGCTTGTGCAGGATCGTCAAACCCCCAGTGCTCTCTTTTCACATGAGGAGGTGTGGTTGGACACACATCATTAGCATGACCGCAAAGAGTCACTACCATATCTGCTTTGTTTAACAGCTCTGGATCAATCGTATCCGAAGTATGATTAGAAATATCAATTTCCACTTCTTTCATTGCTTTTACCGCTTTCGGATTAACGCCATGCGCTTCAATACCGGCAGAGTATACGTCCCATCCTTCTAAATACTTTTTTCCAAATCCTTCTGCCATTTGGCTGCGGCAAGAATTGCCAGTGCACAGAAAATACATTATTTTTTTATTACTCATTGTTCATTCTCTCCTTTATTAACCAATAATTAAAAGCCAAATATATAACCCAGCCAATGTAATAAACAAGGTTGGTATCGTAATAACAATCCCGACTTTAAAATAATAGCCCCAGCTGATTTTTACGCCTTTTGTCGAGAGAACGTGCAGCCAAAGCAAGGTGGCAAGCGATCCAATCGGGGTAATTTTCGGACCGAGATCAGAGCCGATCACATTCGCATAAATCATCGCTTCACGAAGGGCTCCAACCGAATCCGTATCAGCAATTGCCAAAGCATTGATCATAACAGTCGGCATATTATTCATGATGGAAGATAAAAACGCTGCAACAAAGCCTGTGACGATCGTGGCAGAAAATAGTCCTTGATCTGCGGCAAGTTCCAGACCGGACGCAAGCACATCTGTTAATCCTGCGTTGCGAAGACCATAAACGACAACGTACATGCCAATCGAAAATACTACAATTTCCCATGGAGCACCCTTCATAACTGCTGATGTCTCCACAGCCGGGCTTTTCCGCGCCATGAGTACAAAGAAAATCGCTATTAGTCCTGCTATAAAGGAAACAGGAAATGCTTCTGCTTCACCAGTTACCGGGTTTTGCCAAGGAATAAATTCACTGACAAAATAGCCGATTAAAAGCAAGCTGAGCACAAGCCAAGATAAACGGAACATTTTTAAATCTTGGATTGCTTCTGCCGGTTTTTTTAAATCCTCCATTTTATAAGAAGATGGAATATCTTTTCGAAAATAGATATAAAGCACAATAATGCTAGCGATTAGAGCAAACAGGTTAGGCACAATCATTCTTGACGCATATTCTACAAACCCGATGCCAAAATAATCAGCAGAAACGATATTGACAAGGTTGCTTACAATAAATGGAAGGCTTGTCGTATCAGCAATAAATCCACTTGCCATTACAAACGGAAGGACCATTGCTTCTTTAAAATTTAACGCCCGCACCATTGCAAGTACAATTGGCGTTAAAATAAGAGCAGCACCGTCATTTGCAAACAAAGCTGCTACAACCGCTCCTAGTACAGCGACATAAATAAACATTTTCACACCGCTGCCGTTAGCGATTCGGGCCATATGTAAAGCAGCCCATTCAAAAAATCCAATTTCGTCAAGTATTAATGAAATAATGATTACTGCAATAAAAGTTAATGTTGCGTTCCAAACAATGTTGGTAACATCTCCGACATCTGAAAAAGTGACTACACCAGCTAAGAGAGCCACTACTGCCCCTATGGAAGCAGACCAGCCGATGGAAAGCCCCTTCGGCTGCCAGATGACGAATACAAGTGTTACCAAAAAAATGAACACAGCTATCGTTACATCTGTCATCTGTCTCTATCTCCCTTATGATGATTTCTCTCCACAAGTATTATCTGCGAGTGCCGCACCAAACAATACGGTTCCCGCTTCTTTCTAAATCCTCCAGCTTTTCTTTTTGCGAAGGCAGCTGGCTGATCAAGCTTTCAACCAACGGATAAAGTTCATTTTCCTTGTTTAAAGAATAAAAGACCCACTGTCCCCTTCTTTCTTCAAGCACTGCTCCTGCGTCACGCAGTTTTCGTAAGTGCTGGCTGATGGACGGCTGGCTCATATTAAAAATTTCAGTAAATTCACATACACAGCACTCGCCTTCCGCCAAAAGCGCAACCATCGTCAATCTCGTTTTATCTCCAAGCAGCTTTAATATCGGAGCTGCTTTTTCAATTGGTACCTCGGCCTTCGTTTTCATAGGAAACCTCCCTTCTCTGCTTCATCTTGAAATATATTTTCTTATGGCTTATTATAATATAAGTAAATAGTTATATGTCAATAAGTAAATATTTTTAACGAAAGGACGTATGGAAATGAAATTAGAGATTTTCGATCCAGCCCTTTGCTGTCCTACAGGCGTTTGCGGTCCAGATGTTGACCCTGCACTAACCCGGATTGCTTCTGACTTACACATTTTAAAAAATAAAGGGATTGATATACACCGTTACAATCTTGCCCAAGAACCAGACCCATTTGTGCAAAAGCAAGATATTAGTAAGTTAATGGAAGAAAAAGGAACCGATATTCTTCCGATTACTATGTTAGACGGAGAAATTGTAAAATCAGGAGAATACCCTTCAAGAACGGAACTAAGCGAATGGCTGGGGATTTCTCAAGAAACATTACAAAAAGGAAGCAAACCATCAAAAGTCGACATTTCTATTAACTAAAGGAGCCATACTAGATGCGTTTTGAACGAAAACATCTGCCTCAAACAAAGCACTTATTTTTTACTGGAAAAGGCGGCGCCGGTAAAACATCAACCGCAGCTGCTTCCGCTATTGCGCTTGCTGATGAAGGAAAGAATGTTCTCATTGTTAGTACAGATCCTGCTTCTAACCTTCAGGATGTCTTTGACATGGAACTTTCTAACAAACAAACTGCTGTTTTTGGCATAAACGGTTTATTTGCGATTAATATTGATCCAGAAGAAGCTGCACGAGCATATCGGGAAAAAATGGTCGGTCCTTATCGCGGCAAACTGCCCAAAGCAGCTATTGAAAGTATGGAAGAACAGCTCTCAGGGGCTTGTACAGTAGAAATTGCTGCATTTGACGAGTTTACGAGTGTACTTGCTTCTCCTGAAACGAATGAAGCATTTGATCATATCATTTTTGATACAGCTCCTACCGGTTATACTTTACGATTATTGCAGCTCCCGACAGCATGGAGCGACTTTCTTGATAACAGTACACACGGGGCTTCATGCCTTGGTCCGATGGCTGGCTTGCAGGAAAAAGAAAATTTGTATAATCAAACGGTCAAAACTCTTGCAGACCCAGAGAAAACATCCCTATTTCTCATTGCCCGGCCTGAACAGTCTTCGCTAACAGAAGCAGGCCGTGCTAGTGCGGAATTGAATGAGCTTGGCATTGCCAATCAATTTCTGCTTTTAAACGGAGTTCACCCGTTTACAGACAGTCCAGATAAAATTGCTGCAGAGTATATTCGCCGCCAGCAGCAAGCATTAAGCGAATTACCAAAGTCACTAGAGCCTTTGCCACACTATCATATACCGCTATTCCCAGAAAATATCGAAGGAGTAAAAGGACTGCGCTCCCTATTACAAAAAGAAATACCTAAAACATATCACCCCATTGATAATTCTTTAACAGCGCCAGATCTGCCGGGGTTAAATAATCTGATCGATGATCTCATAAATCAGGATTCTCGTCTAATTTTGACGATGGGAAAAGGCGGTGTCGGCAAAACTGCCACAGCTGCAGAAATTGCATTAACCCTTGCAGAACGCGGACATTCTGTTCATTTGACAACGACCGATCCAGCTAATCACTTACATCATTCGCTTCGCGGGAAAAAACTTCCCTCTTCTATGACAGTAAGCAGTATCGATCCAGAAACAGAAACAAATACGTATAAACAAAATGTTCTAGCACGGGTAAGTGATGATCTCGACGAAGACAGTTTAGCCTATTTAAAGGAAGATTTAGATTCTCCTTGTACTGAAGAAATAGCGGTGTTTCATGCCTTTGCAAAAACGGCAGCACGAGCTGAAAATGAATTTGTCGTATTAGATACAGCCCCAACCGGGCACACCTTATTACTGCTTGATGCAGCAGAGTCGTATCATCAAGAAGTTCTACGCTCTCAAGGAGAGCTTCCAGCGGAGGTTAAAGAACTTTTGCCGCGTTTACGAGATAGAGAACAGACGGCAGTATTAATTATTACACTTCCAGAAACGACGCCGGTGCTCGAAGCAGAAAGGCTGGAGACAGACCTTAACCGCGCAGGGATGAAGCCAGCCTGGTGGATTATTAATCATAGTTTTTTGGCTTCTCATACAAAGGATCCTGTGTTAGCAGGTCGAGCCGCTCAAGAAATGAAATGGATAACGAGGACAAGGGAAAATCACAAAAATCGAACCTGCCTCGTTCCATATAAGCCAGAATAGTGTACAGCTGTTAATTGCCGGCTATCGAACGCAATTCCGTGATTCATTGAGCATTAAAAATGAGTTTTTTCGAAAAAACGACTTGCCATCAAGTCTAGATGGCATAACTACGATAACAACAAAGCGGGTTGGAGTAGATGTTGCGCTTGTGCCCCGAGGGTAGTATAAAATAACAATAAAAGAACTGGCCTTTAGGCCAGCTCTTTTATTGTTTCTCATGTGCGGCTCGTTTCTTCCCGCACTCTTGCTTTTTCAAATATCAACGTCATTTGAGTCGTATATCGTTTCAAAGCGTCATCATCTGCAGCATGTTTTACTTTTTCTTGCAGCTCATCAATTTTATCTTTCTCTTCTGCCGACAAATAGTCATATTCCGTAGTCATCAAGGATCTTCCCTCCTTTTTTTACCAAACTCGGATTTTCTCTACATTTGTCATTATGGCAATTTCTATCTTTTTTAGACGTATTTCGTGCTTCTTAAAAAAAATGGAAAATGAAATGGATTCTTCTATGAGAATAAACCAGACTGAAGTTCTGCGCGCGAGGAAAAAGAGGACAATTTATTTCAAACTTATTTTCTTCTCAAAATATACCATACATTCTTACGTAAAGTAAATTATTTCGTTTGATGAAATAAACAGCAAAAGGAGCTATCCCTGACATATTGGATGCTCCTTTTTAATAAGAAAAGCGCAAGCACCTTGCTCTTGAGCGACAAGTCCTGGAGGGGCGCATATGGAAAGCTGATCTTTGCTTTCCATTGACGGACCGAAGAAATCGAGTAGGCGCTGAAGCTAGACATCTAAAACGCCAACTATTTAATAACCTTTTTAAAAAAAATTATTCCATACCATTGCTAAAAGGTTATCTGAAGGGGATGCATGTAATAGTAGTGTCCATTTCTCAGTTTCAGAAAGCCCCCTTTACAGCAATTTATGAGCAGCACGTAATAGTGTGTGAATGATTTTCTTTTGAATCCGCTATCGTATAGAAAAATTCCCATTCATTTCCATCCGGGTCGGTTATCCAAAATTTGTCTTGAAGCGCATAACAGCAAGTGGTATTCATTTCATCTCTTGAAAAATATCCTTTTTCCTCCAGACGTTTTTTATGATATATTATGGCGTCTTTATTTTCTAGCTGTATACCGAAATGGCCAACCTGATTTCCTTCTACTTTTTCACTTTTATTTAACGTAAAATTTACTGGAACTTCAGCAGGCATAAATTTGGCGTAATCCTCTTTTTTCTTAACAGGTCCCTCCTCGAACACTTCCTCGTAAAAACGAATCGATTTTTCTAAATCAGTGACATTTAACCCAACGTGAATCATGTAAAGTCCTCCTCTTTTCATCAATTTTTTTTGATTAATTTATTTTAGAAAAACACGGCTTTCCTCCAAGTACTTATGGCGAATGCCGTAGTTATCCCTTAAGCATAGTTTAATTTTTTCTTAAAGTATTAGAGAACTTAGCTTTATTGCCAAGTCTTAACCTCGTTGTTTGTCAGAATTACGTTTAGCACCTTTGCGAAACAAACAACACAGCTCTTCAGATAAAATATGGTTCACTTCTGTTTCATTAAGCTTATAATAACTCCAAGTACCTTTTGTTTCCTTTAAAATAAATCCTGCATCTAATAATATTTTCAAGTGGTAAGACAATTTAGACTGAGACAGATCGAATATATCAGTTAAATCACAAACACAAACACTATCATGTCTCGTAAGTTCATGCATAATTTCAAGACGCTTTACATCAGCCAGCGCTTTAAATTTCTTTTGATAGCTTTTAAAGGAAATATTAGATTTACTAATATCTTTTAGCGGCAAAGATTTCATTGGAATCCCCTTAATCAATTTTTTTTGATTTAATGATAGTATATAGAAAACTTTGTCAGAATGCAAGAAAAAACTGCTTCCTTTTTTTAGAGGAAGCAGTAATAAAACGTCAAGCTTTTAAACCTAACATGCTTTTCACTTTAGAAAAGAAGCTTTTCTTTTGATCTATTGCCATAAGCGGCACAGATTCCCCGAGAATTCTTCTGGCTATATTTCGATAGCCGAGGGAAGCACGGCTGTTAGGATTCATTACAATCGGCTCTCCTTTGTGGGCCGCTTTCAATACTTCTTCATCATCTACGATCATGCCAAGCAGATCAATCGCGAGAGTAGAAACGACATCATCTACATCGAGCATATCTCCTTCATTAATCCGCCTCACTCGATTTACTACGAGTTTTGGAGGTGCCATTTCTTCTTGCTCAAGCAGCCCAACAATACGGTCGGCATCACGAACGGCAGACGTATCAGGCGTAGTAACGACAATCGCTTGATCTGCTCCCGATACAGCATTTTTGTAGCCTTGCTCAATGCCAGCCGGACAATCAATAATAATATAATCATAATCAGGCTTTAGCTCTTCAATCATCTGCTTCATCTGCTCTGTACTTACTGCTGATTTATCACTCGTTTGTGCAGCCGGCAGTAAATGAAGACAGTCAAATCGTTTATCTTTTATCAGCGCCTGTTGAACCCTGCATCTTCCTTCTGCTGCGTCAACAAGGTCATAAATGATGCGGTTTTCAAGCCCCATCACAACATCAAGGTTACGCAAACCAATGTCTGTGTCTACCAGACAAATGTGTTTTCCTTGCAGAGCAAGCGCGGTACCTATATTAGCTGAAGTAGTAGTTTTTCCTACACCGCCTTTTCCAGATGTGATAACAATTGCCTCTCCCAATGCAATTCCTCCTTCCAAACGTCAAGAGAGCTTCCCAGTCATTACGTACTCAAAGTTTCTCCTTGTTTCGCTGCAGCTGCTGACTGAAACTGATTTAAAAGTCTGGTTTTTTCAAAAGAAATTTCCAGATCCTGATTCGCTATGTAAGCATACACGGGTTCTCCAAATAAAGGCCCGCTTTCTTTTTTTTCATATCGACTAGGTGCATAAAAGATTGCATCGGAAATCGATATTTGATGCGGGGCCATAACGGAAGCACAAACAACAGAAGTTTCTCTGCCTTCGACTCCGGCTCTTGCAATACCTTTTAAGGTGCCAAGAATATAAACATTACCAGTAGCCTCCACGATTCCTCCTGGATTTACATCACCAAGTAATAGGACGTCCCCTCTAATACGCAGAATTTGACCTGATCGTATAATTCTCGTAACAGCTGTTAGTCCTGTTTCTTCCCGTTCCCGTCTTGCTTCTTCTTTACTTATTACTTCCGAATGAAACTCTCCAACAAGAATCGATTCTGCTTCTTCTAAAAGATGTTTTATTTTTTCTTTTTGATGGTTTAATAAATAACGGTATCCCGCGTCAACCTTTACTTCCACTTCGGGACCGTCTCCAAACACCTGCTTATCGTTAGAAATTTTCTCTTTTAGCTCTTTCGTTAAATCGTCAAAAGAGCACTGATCATCAAGAATAACTGTCAGCCCTTCTTTTGTCCCTTTTATTGTAACTAAATTTTTTGCAGGTCCTGTACTCATCTGCTTCACCTCTGGAGCTTGAGCCATAATCATCACCTAGTTCACACTGATCTCTTTTACTTCCACAAACAATCCCATTAATCCTGCTAATTGATTCAGATACTGCCGGTTATCGCTGCTGCAAAGCTTCATAGTCTTCTAGACGCCGAAATAGCTTTTGGAAAGGATACAGAAGCAGTATTGCTGCACATCCATTTAAGATCCAAGAAGGCAGCAGACGAACCATAAAAAAGTCTTCAAATAAAATATCGGTATAATCTACAACATAATACAGTCCGTATGTCATCCACTCAAATATTAAGATGGAGCCGATGATTATTACCATTTGCCACATGTAGCTAATACGGACAGCGGTATAAGTAAATGAACTAATATAAGCAGTGAATCCTAAACTGAACATATATATTCCTAATAAATCTGTATACACAAAATCGTATAAAAGTCCTCCGGCAATTCCATAAAGCACACCAATACCTGGACCACGAAATATCGAAATCAGCACGACAGCAATAAGCACAAAGCGGGGAACAAGAATATAATTATAATCTTGGGAAGGAGGAACAAAAATTTGAAACCACGTGCCTTCGAGTATAAATAAGGCAAATACAACAATAGGCAGAAGAAAACGGATCATGGTGTCCCTCCGTTCTCAAAATCTTCTTCTTGCAGTTCTACAGGTTCCTCATCTTCTTCCTCTCCCCCGTCATCTGCTTCCATTTGTAATTCTCCATCTAAGCTGTCACTTGTTCTTTCAATAATATTAACCTGTTCGATATTATAAAAGTTAGCTGCTGGTTCCACTAGAGCATTATAGGTCAGGCCATATTCATCAGGTTCGACTTCCGTAATTTCACCAATTGCCAACCCTCTAGGAAAAATGCCCCCTAAACCAGATGTCATTACCGTTTGACCTTCTTCCACATCTGCATCCGACTCAATTTTTCGAAGCATCAGTCCTTCCCGTTCTTCATCCCATCCTTCAATAAAAGCATATACTGGTGCTTCGCCGGTGTTTACCATAGCTGAGACACGGTTTGTCCGATTTCCATCCGACAATAATTGAACGGTTGAAGTAAATTCTGACGTTGTCTGGATTTTTCCGATTAAGCCTTGAGCAGTAACAACCGCCATATCTTTTTCCACGCCGTCCTGCTGGCCCTTATTGATTCCAATGGTTTCCGTCCAACGGTCTGGGGAACGGTGAATAACAAGCGCAGAACGCATCACATAATCTGTGAGACTTTCATCTGCGTCTATCATATTTTTTAACGTATCATTTTCTTGCTTTACGCTTTCTAGCTCCGCCGAAAGGGAAGCATATTCATCGAGACGGGACTTTAAGAGCTGATTTTCTTCATACACTTGTAAGTGATCTCTTATATCCCCAAAGAAACCCGCTGCAAAGTGAGCGGGTTGACTAAATACGAACTGTACGATGCCTGTAGAATCCCGGACAAATTTTTCCGGCCAGGTCACCGCCTCTCTTTCGCGCATCGAAAAGCCAATAAGTCCAACCAAAACAATGATGCTAACCATTAGTATGATAAGTCTTTTGTTTGAAAAAAAATGGGGCATAAAGGACACCTACTTACAGTGCATTCCGGTTAGACCGGGACGTGATACCAGCTTTTGATCGGAAAAGATGTAGATTCTCAAGAGCTCTTCCCGTGCCAAGTGCTACACAATCGAGCGGCTCTTCGGCTACGAGCACCGGCATATTTGTTTCATCACTTAACACTTTATCGATATTACGAAGTATTGCCCCACCGCCTGTTAAAACAATACCCCGGTCCATAATGTCAGCAGCAAGTTCAGGCGGAGTGGTTTCCAACGTAGTCTTTACTGTTTCCACAATGGTATTTACGGTATCAGCAAGAGCTCCAGATACTTCTGCTGCAGTAACAGAGATCGTTTTCGGAAGACCAGAAACGAGGTCCCGTCCTCTTATTTCCATATCCTCTATTCCTTCTGCTGTTCCAGCTGATCCTATTTCCATTTTTAATGTTTCAGCCGTACGTTCACCGATCATTAAATTATATTTTTTCTTGATGTAGTGGATGATCGCCTCATCCATTTCATCGCCCGCTACACGTATAGACTCGCTTGTAACTATACCGCCAAGTGAAATTATCGCAACTTCAGTCGTTCCGCCGCCAATATCAACTACCATACTGCCGGTTGG
Source organism: Alteribacillus sp. YIM 98480 (assembly GCF_009765375.1). Taxonomy (GTDB): domain Bacteria; phylum Bacillota; class Bacilli; order Bacillales; family Marinococcaceae; genus Alteribacillus. The sequence continues at coordinate 67,216 of NZ_VTOK01000018.1, read as the reverse complement.
CTCCCACACTGGTAAATCAGCCCCTATTGCTGCAGCAAAAGGCTCCTCAATCGTATAAGCTTCTCTAGCACCTGCTTGTTTTGTTGCATCTTCAACGGCCCGTTTTTCCACAGCTGTGATTCCAGACGGTACGCAAACCATTACATTTGGCTTGCGTGTGAAAATCGACCTGTTTCTTTGGGCCTGACCGATAAAATATTTCATCATTGTAGCGGTTGTGTCAAAATCAGCGATCACACCATCCTTCATCGGTCTAACGGCTACTATATTTCCAGGCGTTCTTCCGATCATATTCTTTGCGTCGTTTCCTACTGCTTCAATCGACCCCGCATCTGTTCTCATAGCGACAACGGAAGGCTCCCGAACGACAACACCTTTTCCTTTCACGTATACCAATGTATTTGCCGTGCCTAAATCAATTCCTAGATCTTTTGAAAACCCACCAAACATCTATGTATCTCCCTTCATCCTTCACAAACTCTTTTATCTAATCATCTCAATCTTCTTAGAAATATAATTACCTGTTACCCGAAAGTTATATTTTTAATCTGTGACCTTTCATACGCAGAAAAATGTCCACTATGACATATTATACTGAAAACAAATGGAAAAACATAGACTTTCCATGTTCTTTCACAATTTTAATCTATTTTTCTTAGACGAGTACAGGTTTATTATTTCAACCTTATAATTTTAAAAGAAAAGGACCATTTCAGCAAGTAAGAAAAGCGCAAGCGCCCTGGTCAGCCGCGACAGGTTCTGGAGCTTTCGCGCAGGGTCGCCTGCGGCCCGGAGTCGAAAGGGAAGAAACCCCGAGCGGCTGGGCGCTGAAGCTAGACATCAAAAACGCCAAAATGTATGCTTTCTTCCCCAAGTAAAAAAGTAAAGAAAGCTTTGCTTGCCGCCGAGTCCTATGGCGAAAGATGTAGTTTAACTTTTACTTTGATCCTTTACCAAAGTTAAATTTCCCTAAAGTACAAGAAGGAATTGGGGGGTTTTATCATGAATAAATGGTCACATACAGCCTTTTTCTTTTAAACTTGTAAATTTGCGATCTCCGATTATAACGTGATCAAGCACATCAATTCCTAAAATACGTCCGCATTCTGTAAGCCTGCTGGTTACTTCGATATCTTCACTGCTTGGAGAAGGGTCGTAGGGTAGGAGCCATACGCCTTGCTTTGTTCCCAAAGCAGGTTTCACAGCTCCCCCCTCAGAACCGTACGTACACCTTTCAGCGTATACGGCTCGCCAGTTGACTAATCGGAATTTGCTTCTCATGGTGGTCATGATGGCACTTATAACAAAACACAAGTGTTTATCTGTCGAAATATGTTCAGTAAGGTTTCTTCTTTATATCCTTTCATTTTCGAACGTGGTGGACTTCCATCTGACCTTCTGTTGTACCGCACGCTTTACGTTTGTTTGCTAATAAACGTTTTTCAAAATTTGTTCTTCCTGAATATTTGAATGTATTTACCAATATATCTATTTCAGGTGAAACAGCTTTGATCGCACCTTGATGTTTAGGAAGGTCTTTTAATTTCACGAACTGATGAAGTTTTTCATTGCCATGTTTATCTTTCTTAACTAGGCACAAGACTCCTTGTTTATGCGTTCTCATACTTGAGGCAGCTTTCTTAGAAGTGCTTTTCCGTTTATTTGCAATCGTTTTGATAAAACTACTTTCAGCTAAATAAAAGAGTTTATCCAAATGATGATAGTTATTAGCTAGTTTGTAGTAGTTTGCAATTCCTCGTAGTTCAGCGTTATAGGTATACAGTATTTCTAACTCCGAATTGTTAATTAGCTTTGCTCTATGTATTATTTTAAAAGTGTCTAGGTTACCATATCCATTTTTTATCGCAAATTCTTTTATTTTCTTTTCGGGAATTTCTAATTTAATTGCACCTGAGAGTGTTCGCTTTTTCATTGGATGTTTATGGTTTTTACACATGACTTTTTTGATCTTAACTTCATTCCATTTTCGAAATTCATATCCTAGAAAAGGAACAGGTTTTTTTAAATGGGTAATTAGCGTTTTTTCATCACTAAGGTCTAATTGAAGTTCCTCTTTAAGAAAAATTTTAATCATTTCCTTCATATAGGATGCACTTTGTTTGGAACCAGCAATTCCTAAAACAAAATCATCAGCATACCGAACATATTTCATTCTGGGATGGTTTTCGTCCATAGGGTCGATAGAAGGAATTCCTACTTTTATTTTCCGTTCTTGGATGCTTAGAATTAATTCTTCTCTTCCTTCCCACATTTGATGTCCATTTCTTTCATCAAGTCTTTTAATCTTTCGGGACAAGGTGCTGATTTTTGAGCGAATCTTGGTGTATTCTCCCTTTCTCACCCTAACTTTGCCGTTATCGAACTTCTTCAGTTGTTTTTCCATAAACATGTCAAATTCATGAAGATAGATGTTGGCGAATATTGGCGAGATAAAACCTCCCTGTGGTGTACCACTGTATGTTTGATGATATGTCCAATTCTCCATAATACCACTAGTAAGTGCATTATGTATAAGAAGCAGGAAACGACGGTCATTAACTTTCTTTGAAATTAAATTGATTAAAACAGAATGGTCCATATGGTCGTAGAAGCGTTTAATGTCTCCTTTAATACACCATGTTAACCCTTTCCATGTGTTTTTGATTTGAGAGAGTGCTGTATGACAGCTTCTTCCTTCTCTAAAACCATGAGAGTTATCTGAGAATACTGGTTCATAGACATTTTCCAGTATCATTCTCATTACTTCCTGTACCATCTTATCTTTGAAGTTAGGAACCCCTAATAGTCTCTTTTTCCCATTAGATTTTGGGATATAATCCCTTCTTACAGGTGCAAAGCGAAATGTTCCAGCTTTCAATTGGTCGACGATGTCATCTATTTTCTGTAAACTGAAACGATCTATTGTTTCATCAGATGTACCTTTTGTTAGATTCCCTGTATTCGGATATAGTTTTGCATATGCTTTAATCCATAGTTCTTTGTTATACATGAGACGATAACAATCCGAAATCATACTTTTTTTCCGAGAAGCATCCCTTATAACGTCTAACTGTCGAAATGGATTCTTTGCCATATTCATGACTCCTTTCTAGTTGACGTTAACATCAACCTGTCTCCCTTCCCCCTGCTAAACTCATTACAAGCAAACGTTGGGTACTATGGAGACTCCGTTACCCTATGCAATTTTCATAGACCTTTGTCTAATAGCCAGTTGGCACTTGCACTTAGGTAATCCCTGCATTATGACATAATTTTAGATGCGTGATGGTTAGGTATCCCTTTCGACGGTTTCCTCAAGTTGAGGATTGAAGGACAAAACCTTACTATGGACAGGGCTCTGGAAATACCCAGCAGACACAGTGGCAATGTATCTCCCATTTTGTCCTCATTGCCTGTTAGCTATCGTAGACAATGGCGCACCCATCGCTCATTCGTCTAGGATTCAAGCAGTTTAGCTTTTACCATACATCACTTGGTCTGAAGAACTGACTCGACATGAGATAGCTTAGTCGTCTTTTCTCCTTTTCACATCATGCTATGTTCCCTCTATGGGTTTCCCCTCAAGGTTAGATGCTGACCATAGAACATTGTAAGGAGTTCTAGATTTCTTTAGAAACCGCTAAAATTATGCACCTTGCAGGCGCACTCCGGAAGGATGGTTATGAAGGCAGATGACCGAAGCAGCAGAGCGGCGAAGAGCTTCCTTAAAGAGTTCACGTGGATGGACAATGCTAGTATTGAGACTTCCAATAAATAAAGTCTGTCGATGAATAACTTGGTTTTTCGTATTAAGACATAATATAACAAAATGTTCCTGGGTCAAAAAACGCATCTCTTCCATCACATAATCAGCTACATCTTCTGGAGTGCGGATAACGTAACGCTCATCATCTTGAAAAGTATAAATTCGTCTGCCAAGCTCCAGCGCTGCTCGCAACTCCAGCGCTTTTGCTTTTCCTATTCCATTAATGGATTGGAGCTCTTCGGTAGTGGCTTCTTTTAAAAGCTTCAACCCATCGTAATGGAATAGTACTTTTTGAGACAGTTCTAATACCGATTCCGTTTTTGTACCTGTTCGAAGCAATATTGCTAAAAGCTCTTGATTAGATAAACGATCTGCGCCTTCTTTGGCCATTTTTTCTCTTGGCCGTTCGCTCATAGGCATATCTTTCATCATGACAGACGAATTTGTCAAAAAAATTCCTCCTTTCTAAACGTGCACCCTCGGATAATGGAAGATATGAGCCAAACGGCAGTCAATGCTGGTTAAAAGAGGGAAAAATATGACAAGCTTCGAGCTCACGTGCGACTCTGGCAATAGGTAAACCAACGACATTAAAGTAATCTCCATGTATGGCTTTTACAAACAAACGCCCCTTTCCTTGAATCCCATAAGCACCAGCTTTATCGTATGGTTCTTCTGTTTTTAAATAGGATGCAATGAGCTCTTCTTGCAGCGGGTAAAAAACGACTTCGGTTTTGACGTGAAACACTTTGCGGACATCCTTGGAAAGAATTGCAGTCCCTGAGTAAACATCGTGGGTACGATTGGAGAGTTGTCGAAGCATTTGTCTCGCTTCTTGTTCATCCGCAGGCTTTCCCAAAATAGTGTTATCTGAAACGACAACGGTATCTGCAGCAAGGACCGTTTCATTTGCGTTTTGAGAAAAAACTTTTTCAGCCTTACGCAAAGCGAGTTCTTCTACGGTTTTAGATGGGGGTATACTGGGGTCTACTTCTTCAGAAGCATTGCTGACTTGAGTGTGAAAGGAGAATCCAGATTGTTCAAGAAGTTCTTTTCGTCGTGGAGACTGAGAAGCTAAGAGTAGTGAAGGCATGAAGAGAAGACCACCTTTTCAATAAGATTTATTTCCTATTGTACAAGGTGTATGTTCAGTTTACCAGATGCTGCTCTGCTTAACAAGAAATAATTGGTAAAAACTCTTCATGCCGTTCATTTTTTATTGCGGTTCTTGTTTCGTCTCAGAGTGTCCCTCTTCCCTGTCTTCACCATTATGAGCATAAACCGCTTCTTCATAATAAAGCACAGCTTCAATTAATAATTCCTGCAAGGTGCTGGACGCTTCTGTATTTTCGGCCCATTCCTCTTTTATTTCTTCTAATGTATTTCTTAGATCTGCAAAAACCTTGTCCTCTTTCCAGTTTTCCGTCTGCTCTAGGTGATTCTCCAACGTGCCAAGCAGGTCTTCGCTGTTTTCTTTCTCTTCTAATAGGGCCGCGTTTGTCACATCCATTAAGAGCTGTTTACTGGTTAAGAGCATTTCTGTATTTTCCGTGTCATTTTGTTCATTTTCTTTCGGCTCTGGCATAGTACGAGTTTTTTCATACATTTCAAGTCCTTCTGAATCGTAATATTCTTTTAACCTTTCCAACCCCTCTTCATTGAAAGAGACGCCGGAAAATAAATAATAATACTCCCCATCATGTGTCAACACAGCCGGGTATCCGTTTGCATGAAAATTTCCCTGCATCTCAAGACCTTTCTCTTTCTTTGTAAATGCCCCCGTTTGGATAACGTGCATCGCGGTGCTGTCATTAAAATTTGCAGAAATGGGAGGCGCTTGATCATCTCTGTTAATGGCGGCCGTTGTAGAAGCATCCTCATCTTCAGCAAATAATTGAAGCATAACGATGCCAAACAATAAACCTAACGCTACTGCTCCGACAGTTAAAGTTATAAAATAGAAAGAATGAGACTTTCGATAATTTCTAGGCTTTTTTGGTTTTCTAGGAAGATTTGCTTTTTTCCGGATTTTCTTATATGGGACACTTGGACGTTTCGGCTTATCTTCTTCCCAAAAAGAAGCTGCCTGCTCTTCTTCTGCTGCTCTTTTTTCTTTCCAATCTGCCACCGGTATATTATCCAGGTTTCGCTCCGGTTGTTCAGGAGGCTCTGACTGCTTGGGTTCCTCCTTTTCTACATCTATCTTTTTTCCATTAATTTTAAAAGAAACCTCAGGCTTGTCTTTTTTCATAGCAAGGTCCCCTTTCGAAGTTTCACGATAGTTAAGAATACACTAGCACAGCTTGCATAAAAAAGAACAAGACTCTTGTCGTCTTGTTCTCAAAAAGATTGTCAATTGTACTCGTCTTTAAACTTATAATCTTTTAGTAGAAATGAAAATACCACTGCAAGATATCGACTCCAAAAAATAAAGTAATCAGACTTCCCGCTGCAATGTAAGGTCCAAATGGAAAGGGTGTTCTTTTTTTCACTTGCCCTGTAAGAATACCAAGACAACCAAATAAAGCACCTGAAAATATGGAAAGAAAGAATACAAGTAAAATCTTCTCTAAACCAAAGAAAAGACCAAGAACAGCAAAGAGTTTAATATCGCCTCCACCCATACCTCCTTTACTAATAACTGCTATTAACAATAGAAGAAAAAAACCAAGGCCTGCTCCAGCCAACATCTCCCACCAAGGTTCTAGTGGAACGACTGTTAACCGAAAAGAAAATATCAAAATAGCAAAGAAAACAAGAATTTTATCAGGGATAATCATAAACATTAAATCACTAACCGTTAGAATAAGGAGCATGGATATAAGCAAAACAGCAGCTGCAAATTCCCATGACCACCCATAAGTGAACCAGGCTGCAAGAAAAAGCAGTCCCGATGCCAGCTCTATTAATGGGTACATAAAAGAAATTTTTACTCCGCATGTCCTGCACTTCCCTTTTACCAAACCAAAGGATAATACGGGCACTAAATCAAGTATTTTCAATGTTTGATTACAAGACGAACAGTGAGAGCGCGGGAAAATAATAGACTTGCCTTTTGGCAGGCGAAGGCCAACGACATTAAAAAACGATCCGAGTACCAGCCCTAACATAAATATGTACAACCATGAAATGAGCTCCATATATTGTTCCTTTCTATTTATATCATTGCGGCGGGACTTTCTAAAGCATGAAAAGTATTTTAGAATGGAAAACCCTAGTAGACAAGAAGGAGGGTGAGAAATGTACACGAGATATAGGTGAAGGGGGCCGTGCATATACAAGAAGAAAGTAAATTCAAATACATTTAACTGTTACATTATATCATTCAATAACCTTGAAAACTATAGTTTTAATGGAAAAAATTTCTTAATATTTAAATGTAAATATAGGTTATTTTAATTAGTAAAAAAGGAATTTTCTGAGACTTTCGTACAATGGTGTGAATTTATAAGATATTTAGCTGAACAGCGAATGGACAATCAATAGTAAAATGAACCCAAATCTGGTGCTAAGATAGACTTTCTCATACGCCGGTGTGAATAAATGCTGGGGTTTAACAAAACGTTTACATAAGAGGTGGTTTCTATCGAATGGCTTCCTTTTTTACAACATATTTGTTCCCTATGTGTCATCGTTTTTTTGCTTTTTACTTATTGGTGCATGGTTAAACAGGATAAGTAAGAAAAGCGCAAGCGCCTTGCTCATGAGCGACAAGTCCTGGAGGGGCGGCATATGGAAAGCTGATCTTTGCTTTCGAGCGAGTAGGCGCTGGAGCTAGACATGTAAAACGCCAAATATTTATAATTTGTTACCTTTAAAGTAAAGAAAAAACGAGAGCAATCTTAGCTCTCGTTTTTTCTTGGTTAGGCGGATACTCACCATCATGTTTTTACAGCATAGATTAAAAAAGAAACTTGCATGGAAAGGGGAAAAATTATGTTTCCGTATCGTCAAACTGGATTTCCGCCCGGTCCGGGGCCCGGCAGCGGTTTTGGACCCGGGCCTGGTTTTGGACCTGGACCAGGAGGGGACATGGGACCACCAGGACAGCCTCCTTCAGGTCCGCCGCCGCAAACAGTCCCATCAGCCGCAGGAGGTCCGTCTTTATATGCCGTTGATCCTGGATCGCTTTATGGATGTCTGTATCGTTATACCTTTATGCGCCTAACCAATGGAGATTCGTTTTGGTTTTACCCCACTTTTATTGGCAGAAGATCGGTCGCTGGCTATAGATGGTTCTTTTTCCGCTGGGTTTACTTTGGTATCGACACCAATCGAATCGAATCGTTTCAATGTGTGTAAACTTCTTACGAATCGAAGAGGGCTGTCTCATACTAAGCCCTCTGTTTTTATTTCATTTTCCTGGCCACTTCAGATATAAAATAGAGAGAACCGGCAATAACGACAATATCGTTTGTCCCGGCTTGATTTTGTACCTTTTCCCATGCTGTTTCCCAATCAGGAAGCGCCAGCATTTGATCAAACGGACTATTTTCTGCGATAGTTTCTGCCTGTGCTGATCTTTCACCAGCAAATGGCACTGCTGCTGCAGAAGATACCGGCAGACCAGCAAATGGAGCTAGCAGCTCTTCTGGATTTTTTTCTTTGGTCATCCCTACTATCAAATGAATCGGCCGCTCGTGAAAATGTTCTTTCAAGGCTTCAGCAAGGCTTTCCATCCCCTCTTTGTTATGTGCTCCATCAAGGAGAATCGGCGGCTTTGAATCTCTGTACTCTAACCGGCCCGGCCAAACAGCTTTTTTCAATCCGGTGCGTATATGTTCTTCTTCTACCGGTAAAGCATAATACATTTTTAAATACCGAAATACCATTAAAGCAGCTGCAGCATTTTTTGTTTGATGACGACCAAGCATAGAAATGTCCAGATCGTTCAGATTGCCTAAAAGGGAATGAAAAGAAAACGACGAGCCATTCTCGTTCGATTTTGCTCCGACAATATTAAAGTCTTTTGTCATTTGATATAATTTAGCATTCGCTTCAGAAGCTGATCGGTCAATAACCGACAATGCTGCTCGGTTTGTTTCACACGTCACGACAGGTACGCCGGATTTAATGATTCCTGCTTTTTCTCTTGAAATTTCTTCTATGGTTTCTCCTAGTATATGCTGGTGATCATGGCCGATATTTGTAATGACAGAAATCATAGGATAAATGGCATTTGTAGAATCAAGCCGGCCGCCAAGCCCAACCTCCCAGATGACTACATCTGGAAATGCTTTAGCTGCAAAATAATGGGCAGCTATAACAGTGAGCACTTCAAACTCAGAAGGGGTGCCAAAAGGCGTTTTCGCAACGCTTTCTGCCACTGGCTTAACAGCCTTTACACATTCTAAAAAATCATGCTCAGAAATAGATTCCCCGTTTACTGCTATTCTTTCACGATAATCATAAACAGAAGGGGACGTAAAACTTCCGCATACTAAGCTTGCTTCTTTCATCGGCTCTCTTAAAAAAGCAGTTGTAGATCCTTTACCATTGGTGCCTCCAACATGTATTCCCTTCAGCCGACGTTCTGGATTTCCTAGCCCTTCAAGCATCATTTTCACACGATCTAAACCAGGACGTATATCAGAAGTGGTAAAATCCTTGAGCCACTGTCTCGCTTCCTGATATGTATTCATTTCTATACTCCTTTCTCTGTTTACATAGGGCTGACCACCGCATATTATACGCGGTGGTCTTTTTATCCCTTCTTATGCTTTTAATTCTTGGATCCGAGCTGCTACTTTTTCTCGTTTTTCAAGATAATCCTTTTCTTTTTGTTTCTCTTCATCTACAACATGAGCAGGAGCTTTTTTAACGAAACCTTCATTTGCAAGTTTTTTCTGGACACGTTCCACTTCTTTATCAAGCTTTTCTTGTTCTTTTTGAAGCCGTGCAATTTCTTCATCTAGGTCAATTAAACCAGCAAGCGGCATATACAGTGTTGCACCAGTAAGCACTTGGGAAACTGACTTTTCAGGTGCATCAAGATCCGTTTTTACTGTGAGATTTTCTGGGTTACAGAAACGCTCAAGATAGTCACGGCCGCGCTCTAGCTGCGCAAGCACATGTTGATCTGCAGTATTTATTTGCAAATCAATCGGTTTGCTTGGCGCTACATTCATTTCGGCGCGAGTATTACGTACCGAACGGATAACACTTTTTAGAAGTTCCATATCTTTGACCGCATTATCGTCAATAAAAGATTCGTTTGCTTTTGGCCAAGCAGCCGTTGTGATTGATTCTCCGCTGTGAGGTAAATGCTGCCAGATTTCTTCTGTGATAAACGGCATAATCGGATGCAGCAAACGCATCGTGTGATCGAGCACGTACGCGAGAACCGAACGTGTAGTCTGTTTTGCATTTTCATCCTCGCCATAGAGCGGCAGCTTTGCCATTTCAATATACCAATCACAGACGTCATCCCAGATGAAATTATATAAAAGGCGTCCCACTTCACCAAATTCGTAGCTGTCCATTAAGCGGGTGACATCACTGATTGTTTCCTGGAGGCGCGTTAAAATCCAGCGGTCTGCAATTGTTTTTTCTCCATCTAAATTGATTTCCTCATAAGTGAGACCATCCATGTTCATTAGGGCAAAACGGGATGCATTCCAAATTTTATTAGCAAAGTTCCAGTTTGCTTCGACTTTTTCCCAATGGAAACGCAAGTCATTTCCCGGCGTTGTACCTGTCGCAAGGAAAAAGCGCAGTGCATCTGCTCCGTATTTTTCAATCACATCCATCGGATCGACACCGTTTCCAAGCGATTTACTCATTTTCCTTCCTTCAGCATCCCGAACAAGTCCGTGAATCAATACATCGTTGAACGGACGCTTTCCTGTAAATTCAAGACCCTGGAAAATCATGCGAGACACCCAGAAAAAGATAATGTCGTAGCCTGTTACAAGTACATTTGTCGGGTAGAATCTCTGAAAATCAGAAGAATTCGTATCCGGCCAGCCCATGGTAGAAAACGGCCATAGAGCCGAGCTGAACCAAGTATCTAATACATCTTCATCCTGCTCCCAGTTTTCTGCGTCTTTTGGCGCGTCGTGTCCGACATAAATCTCGCCTGTTTCTTTGTGATACCAGGCAGGTACACGGTGACCCCACCAAAGCTGGCGGGAAATACACCAGTCACGGATATTTTCAAGCCAGTGCAAATACGTTTTTTCAAAACGATCCGGTACAAAGTTTACTTTTCCTTCTTGCTTTTGTAGTGCAATCGCTTGCTCGGCTAATGGTTTCATTTTCACAAACCATTGCGTGGAAAGATAAGGCTCTACAACGGCGCCGCTTCGCTCAGAGTGACCGACAGAGTGCATATGTTCTTCAATATGAAAGAGAATGCCTTCATCCTGAAGATCTTTTACGAGTCGTTTACGGCATTCAAATCGATCCATGCCTTGATATTTCCCGGCATTTTCATTCATTTTTCCGCCTTCATCCATCACAAGTACGCGTTCAAGCTCATGACGGTTGCCCATCTCAAAGTCGTTTGGATCATGAGCCGGCGTAATTTTAACTGCTCCAGAACCAAATTCCATGTCGACATAATCATCCGCAATAATATCTATTTCACGTCCGACGATCGGAAGCACTGCTTTTTTTCCAATAAGGTGCTGATAGCGTTCATCATCAGGGTGCACTGCAACCGCCGTATCCCCTAACATCGTTTCTGGACGGGTTGTGGCTACTTCAATATGTCCGGGACCGTCTTTTAGTGGATATTTCATATGATAAAAATGGCCCTGCACGTCTTTGTATTCTACTTCAATGTCAGAGAGAGCCGTCTGCGTTGCCGGATCCCAGTTAATGATATATTCACCCCGGTAAATCAAGCCTTTATTGTAAAGGGTGACAAATACTTCTCGAACAGCTTTAGAAAGACCTTCATCCAGGGTGAAACGTTCTCTGGAATAATCAAGAGAAAGGCCTAACTTCGCCCATTGTTGACGGATAAAATCAGCATACTCTTCCTTCCATTCCCACGATTTTTCGAGAAATTTTTCACGGCCGAGATCATAACGGCTCTTACCTTCTTCTTTTAATTTTCCTTCCACCTTTGCCTGTGTTGCAATACCAGCGTGATCCATGCCGGGAAGCCAGAGCATATCATAACCCTGCATCCGCTTTGCTCGGGAAATGATGTCTTGGAGTGTCGTGTCCCATGCATGGCCGAGGTGAAGACGTCCCGTTACGTTTGGGGGCGGGATAACAATCGTATAAGGCTCTTTATCTCCTTTTCCTTCTGCATTAAAAAATTCTCCGTCTGTCCAAAACGGATACCATTTGGCTTCGGTATCTTTCGGATCATACTTTGTCGGCATCGCTGTTTCTTGGTTTGCCATCGTACATTCTCCTTTTCCTTTTTGTATGTTCTTTTTGTGTTTTCATTTATTCAGTAACAAATTTAGGGGTTCTTTTATAGGTTCAGCACTCTTCTCTTCTGGTTCAGTGCTTACTCTTTAGTTTAGCACTTCGTCTCCTTGATTCGGCGCTTCCTCCTCTGGATTCGGTCCTTCTCTTTGGATCCAGCGCTCTTTTCTCCTGATTCAGCGCTTCTCCTCTTTGGTTCAGCACTTCTGTTGCTTGGTTCAGCGCTTCCTCCTCTGAATTCGGACCTTCTCTTTGGATCCAGCGCTCTTCTCTTTTGGTTCAGCTCTTCTCCTCTTTAGTTTAGCACTTCGTCTCCTTGATTCGGCGCTTCCTCCTCTGGATTCGGTCCTTCTCTTTGGATCCAGCGCTCTTTTCTCCTGATTCAGCGCTTCTCCTCTTTGGTTCAGCACTTCTGTTGCTTGATTCAGCGTTTCCTCCTCTGAATTCGGTCCTTCTCTTTGGATCCAGCGCTCTTTTCTCCTGATTCAGCGCTTCTCCTCTTTGGTTCAGCACTTCTGTTGCTTGATTCAGCGTTTCCTCCTCTGAATT
>NZ_VTOK01000018.1:0-54459 GCF_009765375.1 Alteribacillus sp. YIM 98480 | reverse complement strand
GTTCAGCACTTCTGTTGCTTGGTTCAGCGCTTCCTCCTCTGAATTCGGACCTTCTCTTTGGATCCAGCGCTCTTCTCTTTTGGTTCAGCTCTTCTCCTCTTTAGTTCAGCGCTTCTTCTCCTTGTTTCGGCGCTTCCTCCTCTGAATTCGGCTCTTCTCTTTGGATCCAGCGCTCTTCTCTTCTGGTTCAGCTCTTCTCCTCTTTAGTTCAGCGCTTCTTCTCCTTGTTTCGGCGCTTCCTCCTCTGAATTCGGTCCTTCTCTTTTGGTCCAGCGCTCTTTTCTCCTGATTCAGCGCTTCTCCTCTTTGGTTCAGCGCTTCCTCCTCTGAATTCGGTCCTTCTCTTTTGATTCAGCGCTCTTCTCTTTTGATTCAGCGCTCTTCTCTTCTGGTTCCGCTCTTCTCCTCTTTAGTTCAGCGCTTCTTCTCCTTGATTCGGCGCTTCCTCCTCTGAATTCGGACCTTCTCTTTTGGTCCAGTGCTCTTTTCTCCTGGTTCAGCGCTTCTTCTCTTTGGTTCAGCACTTCTACCTCTTGATTTGGATCTTCTCTTTTGCTTCAGCACTTCTTCAAAGATGGGAAAAGCTTCTTTTTAAATACAAAAAACCTCTCTTCATCTTTAAAGGACGAAGAGAGGATCGCGGTACCACCTTTATTCACGCAGAATTAACATAAAACATACGTTTCTTGCATGCACTTAATTGGATAACGGATCTTCCGTCTTCCCCTACTTCATTCAAGGAAGCTGCTCGAGGGCGACATTCCTTCCATTTAACCTGAAAAATCTCGCAGCCGTGGATTTTTCTCTCTGGACAGGCGGAAATGAAAGTACTCCTCCCTGTTTTCGCTTTTCTTGATATATATAGTCATATTTTATACATCTATCTTTTTTTCGTCAAGGCGGTCTCTCAGCACCCATTATATCCTTTTTCGAGTTGAGCCTGAAATCGGATTTTTTTAATCTGTCGGTCATTGAGCATGGCATCTAATTTTTTAGCTCATATTAAAAGTACTATTATCAATTTGAGGGTGAAACGTTATGGCAATTATTGATTTTTTAAAACGTGGTAATAAATCATCGGGTATTGCAGCTCTTGGAAATACTGGTTTAACAATTACAAAAGGTATTGCTGCTGCCATAAGCGGCAGCGGGGCTATGTTTGCTACAACCATGCATTCGTTAGCAGATGCGACAAACCAGGGATTTGTTTTTTTTGGAAGCGCCCTTGCTGAAAAAGAACCAACGAAACGGTTTCCAGCAGGCTTTGGACGTGTTGTTAACCTATTTGTCTTGGTAGCAGTGATTGTCGTTTCTATTATGGCGTATGAAACTATTTTAAAGGGATGGGAAATAATCCAGGATCCTAAAGCTTCTTCAAATTTTTGGATGAACGTCATTGTCTTATCTATAGCGATTATTATTGATGGTTTCGTTTTAATTAAAGCAATGAAGGAAGTAGTAAGAGAATCACATTCCAGCGCAAAAGGACTTCAAATTGCGCCGGAAGCTTTTAAAAATATTCAATATGCAGCTCCTCCGACACGACTTGTATTTTATGAAGACATTATTGCTACTTTTGGTGCTATTTTGGCCTTGGTCTTTGTGGTGTTAGCTAATTATACAGGACTATATTTCTTAGACGGTGTTGGTACGATGCTGATTGGGCTGCTTCTAATTGTTATTGCTTTAAAACTTGGTTATGACAACACGATCGGTTTAATCGGTGTTGCCGCTCCAAAAAAGGTAACAGACCGAATTGCCGATATTATTTTAAATGATAACGATGTAGTAGATATCAAGGCAATGAGAATCCTTCAAGAAGGAAGGCAATACCATGTAGAAAGTTATATTGAATTAACAAAAGGCCTTACTCTCGATGAAGCAGATGATATAAAATTACGTGTACGTGAATCGATTTTAGAAGATCCTGACATTGATGATGTAACGTTAGGGGTCATCGAAACGGACGAGCAGCAAAACTGGACAATAGATGACGAACCTCAACCAGAATGATCTACTGCCCAGCAATTTAGTTACTCACCTATAAGCACCGTTTGCATATTTTACAGTAAAGGTAAAAACGGAAACTGCTTTAGGGAGTGTTTCATAATGGAAAGAGATAAGCACTATTTTGCTGGGGACCACACAGCTAAAGGTTTTTATCCATTGTATTCTACGAATTTTCAAGAATTGGATCTCATTTTGAAACTGACAGGATCATCAAACTTTGTAAAAACAGCTGGGATGAAAAAACTAGCAGCAGAATGGAAAAGTAAAGGGTATGACGTGGAATGGATTCACTGTTCTTCTAACAATGATTTAATAGATGGAATTATTCTTCCAGAATTAAAAACTGGTGTTTATGATAGTACTTGCGGCACACTCGAAAACGAGACTGCATCAATTGAAATAAACGTAAATAAATCGCTTAAAACAGAGGCGCTTGAAGAAAAGAAAACGTCTATCTTGAACTATCATCAACGAATAAATAGAGCACTCCAATCAGCTCGTCAATCGTTTAAAACGGGCTTATTCATTCACGATGATCTAGAGGAGATTTATATTAATAATATGGATTTTCTTAAAGCAGATAAAGTCGCTAACGAACTAATAAACCATTTATTTAATAATACACCACATACAGGCAAAACTTCTCAAATAAAGCATCGATTTTTTGGAGCTTCCACGCCAAATGGAGTTATTGATTATATACCTAACTTAACTGATAATCTTGATAAAAGGTACTTTATTAAAGGAAGAGCAGGAACTGGAAAATCTACTCTGCTTAAAAAAATTGCGGCTGCCGCTGAAGAACTTGGCTTTGATGTAGAAATATATCATTGCGGGTTTGATCCAGAAAGTTTAGATATGGTGATTGTAAGAGAGTTAGATTTTTGTATTTTTGATAGTACTGATCCTCATGAATATTTTCCCGAAAAGGAAGGGGACGAAATTATTGATCTTTATGACAAAATCGTCACTTCTGGTACAGACGAAAAATACAAAGAAGAAATAAGTAAATTAACGAAAAAGTATAAATCCTATATGAAAAAAGGAGGTACTTTTTTAAAGAAAGCTAAACGAAATAAAGAAGAATTAGATCAAATTTATATGGATGCAATGGATAGTTCAATCACTGAGGAAATTTTTTATACAATGAATGGGAAAGTACAACGGCAGGCAAGCGTACTAGACTAAAAATGTTGACGCCAAAAGAAATTAAATCTTTTGGCGTCATAGTTCGTTATTTTATTCCTATCTCTGCGTTTATGGCCCCCCTGTTTTTAGAAGAAACAGAAAGCCCTTTTCCTCCACTAAATTGAGTAGCTTCAAAAACTACTTTTCTGCTGACATTGGACACATCGATTTTATACACTTTATCTTCTCCAAATTTCAAAATATCTGATTTTATTAGCTTATCGTTTAAATAAATGGGTAATGATTCTTTTTCTGCTGAGTCTTTGTCATAAGCTTTCATTGCAAGTTTGCGGGCTTTTTGCGCTGCTGTGTTGTTTTTTATTTTAACGTATAATTCATTTTTACCGTTTCGAACCGGTATCGAACAGCGCGATACATTCTTTTTTGCCATACGATCTCCTCCATTTATTTAAAAATTTAGTCTTTTTTAAGAGAATTAATAGCATCCATTATAGCTTTACGTTTAACATCTTCGTCTTGTGACATTACATTTAGTGTATTTGTTAGCTTTGAGATGAGAGCGTCGGTATTTGTTCCATTTTCGCCGCCTTGCAGAGCTTCTAACATAACGAGCGTAGCTATTGCCATAGCTATCGGTTGAGTCCCTCCATCGTAGACATTGACAAGAGTATTGTCTCCTGTTCTCAGCGTGTTTCCGCCTGCATCTGCGGTAATAGTGTTATTGTCAAAACTAGTAGAGGATTCAGATTCTGACTCTGAGTCAGCTTCGGCTTCCGCTTCTGCCTCTGCTTCCGCTTCTGCCTCCGCTTCTGCCTCCGCTTCTGCCTCTGCTTCTGCTTCCGCTTCTGCTTCTGCTTCGGCCTCCGCTTCCGCTTCTGCTTCTGCTTCCGCTTCTGCTTCTGCTTCTGCTTCCGCTTCTGCTTCTGCTTCCGCTTCTGCTTCTGCTTCTGCTTCTGCTTCCGCCTCGGCCTCTGCTTCCGCTTCTGCTTCTGCCTCGGCCTCTGCTTCTGCCTCTGCTTCCGCTTCTGCTTCTGCTTCTGCTTCCGCTTCTGCTTCTGCTTCCGCCTCGGCCTCTGCTTCCGCTTCTGCTTCTGCTTCCGCTTCTGCTTCTGCTTCCGCCTCTGCTTCCGCTTCTGCTTCCGCCTCTGCTTCTGCTTCTGCTTCTGCTTCCGCCTCGGCCTCTGCTTCTGCCTCTGCTTCTGCTTCTGCCTCTGCTTCCGCTTCTGCCTCTGCTTCTGCTTCTGCTTCTGCTTCTGCTTCCGCTTCTGCTTCCGCTTCTGCTTCTGCTTCCGCCTCGGCCTCTGCTTCCGCTTCTGCTTCTGCCTCCGCTTCTGCCTCCGCTTCTGCTTCTGCCTCCGCTTCTGCTTCTGCTTCTGCCTCCGCTTCTGCCTCTGCTTCCGCTTCTGCTTCTGCTTCCGCCTCGGCCTCTGCTTCCGCTTCTGCCTCTGCTTCTGCCTCTGCTTCTGCCTCTGCCTCTGCTTCTGCCTCCGCTTCTGCTTCTGCCTCTGCTTCTGCTTCTGCTTCCGCCTCGGCCTCTGCTTCCGCTTCCGCTTCTGCTTCTGCTTCCGCTTCCGCCTCGGCCTCTGCTTCCGCTTCTGCTTCTGCTTCTGCTTCTGCCTCTGCTTCTGCCTCCGCTTCTGCCTCTGCTTCTGCTTCCGCCTCGGCCTCTGCTTCTGCTTCTGCCTCCGCTTCTGCCTCCGCTTCTGCTTCTGCCTCCGCTTCTGCTTCTGCCTCCGCTTCTGCCTCTGCTTCTGCTTCTGCCTCTGCTTCTGCCTCTGCTTCTGCCTCTGCTTCTGCTTCTGCCTCTGCTTCTGCCTCTGCTTCTGCCTCTGCTTCTGCCTCTGCTTCTGCCTCTGCTTCTGCCTCTGCTTCTGCCTCCGCTTCTGCCTCTGCCTCTGCTTCTGCCTCCGCTTCTGCCTCTGCTTCTGCTTCTGCCTCTGCTTCTGCTTCCGCCTCTGATTCAGATTCTGCGAACGCTACTGATTCTGCTTCCGCCTCGGCCTCTGCTTCCGATTCGGATTCTGACTCCGCCTCTGCTTCTGCTTCAGATTCTGACTCCGCCTCTGCTTCTGCCTCCGCCTCGGCCTCTGCTTCCGATTCGGATTCCGCTTCCGCCTCAGCCTCTGCTTCCGATTCGGATTCCGCTTCCGCCTCAGCCTCTGCTTCCGATTCGGATTCCGCTTCCGCCTCAGCCTCTGCTTCCGATTCTGATTCCGCTTCCGCCTCAGCCTCTGCTTCCGATTCGGATTCCGCTTCCGCCTCAGCCTCTGCTTCTGATTCGGATTCCGCTTCCGCCTCAGCCTCTGCTTCTGATTCGGATTCCGCTTCCGCCTCAGCCTCTGCTTCCGATTCGGATTCCGCTTCCGCCTCAGCCTCTGCTTCCGATTCGGATTCCGCTTCCGCCTCAGCCTCTGCTTCCGATTCGGATTCCGCTTCCGCCTCAGCCTCTGCTTCTGATTCGGATTCCGCTTCCGCCTCAGCCTCTGCTTCTGATTCGGATTCTGACTCCGCTTCCGCTTCTGCATTTGCTTCAACGTTTAGTAAGCCGGAATAACCACCTCCAGATAGTTCACTATTTTCTAAATAATTTATAAGGTTTTCTAACTCTTCTATTTTTGAAAGTAATTTATCTTTTCTCAATTTTAATCTACTAAGCCTTGAATTACTGTTTTCTGCCATTTAGTTTCTCTCCCCCATTCTTAGTTGTTAAATTAGCCATGTGTCAAAAGGGTTCCAATGTTACGGGAAATAATTTTTCTAGTTTTAAAAAGCAGTATTTTAAAGAATAAATAAAAATAAATGCTTTACAAATAAAACTTGCTTTTTTTGTTTAGCTTTTATTTGACTTAGATTCTTCTTCTGCAATTTTTCTTTTTAACTTATTTAATTGCTTTACTAACCTTTCCCGTTTTCTTTTCGCTATTTTTAGTCTATTATCACTCATTCTAGTCCCTCCTTTTTGCTCGAGGTATTTTCATTATAGTAAGGTTCGTACGATTTGTTGTGGGGCCGTACCTCTTACGATTAGCGGAAATTCCTCTAGTAACAAAAAAAGAGACTAAATAAAACGGCTTTTCCATGAGATAAGCCTATTATTCAAAAATTTGGTAAAATTAGTTTTAATAGAACCAAAAGAAAGTAGTGATTAACTTTGAAATATGGAAGCAGTGCGGTATATCCCATCAAAGTGCCTGTAGAAAATAGTCTAAAAAGCTTCAATTTCTTTTTATATCAAAACGAAGATTCTCTCACGTTAATCGATGCTGGTATGGACAATGAAACGTGTTGGAATGGGTTGCTAGAGACGTTAAATGAAAATAATTTTTCACTCTATGATATTGACCAAATTGTGCTAACCCATCACCATATCGACCATGTCGGTTTAGTTAATAAAATTACTTCCAGACACTCTGTCCCTGTTTATGCTCACGAACGATCTATTCCTCGTTTAAAGAGAGATGAAAATTATTTGAAGAGGAGAATAGATTTTTTTGAAGTGTTATACCAAGAGGCAGGATGCGGAGAACGGGGGCAAAAACAGATTACCTATTTAAAAAAAGCTCTTCATAAAAATAAAAATCAAACCATTCAAACAGACATTCTTCCTTTCCTAACAGCTTTCTGTAATTTCAAGATCATAGAAATGCCAGGTCATGCTGACGATCAAGTTGCTTTTTATGATGAAAACGAGAAATGGCTTTTTGCTGGTGATCTCCTGATTAACCATATATCCAGCAATGCCCTTATCGAACCTAATATAAATGGAAGGCGAACAACTCCTTTGCTAGATCATATAGAATCATTAAAAAAAGCAGCCTTATTAGAAGCAGAGCTTGTCTTCCCAGGTCATGGTTTCTTTATAAAAGACCATCAGATATTAATAAAAAAACGATTAGAAGCGATAGAGAACAAAGCGAACAAACTTTATCACTTGATTGGCAAAGGATACACAACCGCAAATGACTTGGCGAAGACCTTTTACAAAAAGAAATATGATCAACAGTTTGCCCTTGTTATGTCAGAAATTATTGGCCATTTAGATTACTTAGAATCGGCTGAACGTATCCAAAAAGAACGAATAAATGGCATTTGGGAGTTTTCTTTCGTTTAAACATTACATCTAACATAACCCAGGGAACAACCCGGTACATATTTTCTTTTGAACGCCTTACATAAATACATCCCCTTCTTCAGACACTAACGTAAAAAGGGGGCGTATCGAATGGACAAAGTAACCAGGGTCTTTTGGGTTTCCATCGCACTAGCTATTATTTTTGTTCTATGGGGTGTTTTCTTACCTACTAACCTTGAGAATGTTATGAATGCTGCACTCACCTTTTTCATGGAAAATTTCGGATGGTTTTATCAAATTGCAGCTACTTTCTTCTTGCTGTTTGCCTTATATTTAATATTCAGCCGGTACGGAAAAATTAAACTTGGAAAAGATGAAGACAAGCCTGAATTTAAACGTTCTACTTGGATTGCCATGTTGTTTAGCGCAGGGATGGGGATAGGGTTATTATTTTTCGGAGTATCCGAACCGATTTCCCACTTTGCTAATCCTCCCTTGTTAGAAGGGGGAGGTACAGATGATGCGGCTGTTTTAAGTCTCCGTTACACTTATCTTCACTGGGGTTTTCATGCATGGGCTATCTACGCCACCATTGCCCTTGGTTTAGCTTATTTTAAATTTCGTAAAGGGTACCCTGGTTTAATGAGCGCAACGCTTCGACCATTGCTTGGAGATAAAGTGAAAGGGAAAACCGGTGAGGTTATTGATGTTGTTGCGATTTTTGCCACCGTTTTTGGAGTATGTGCTTCTCTTGGTTTAGGAGCTGCTCAAATTAACGGAGGTCTCAGTTATTTAACTGGCATACCTAATACCTTTTCTATTCAATTTCTCATCATAGCTATTGTTACGGTCCTGTTTATGTTTAGTGCTGGGACGGGAATTAAAAAGGGAATTAAATACTTGAGCAACGCCAATATGGGGCTGGCTGTTATTCTTTTTGTACTCTTTTTTGTACTAGGCCCTACCGTATTCTTATTAAATTTGTTTACGACTACGTTTGGATCTTATCTGCAAAACCTGCCGCAGATGGGGCTTCGTTTAGCACCATTTAATACCGAAGATGCTGCCTGGTTTCAAAGCTGGACCATTTTTTACTGGGCATGGTGGATTTCCTGGGCTCCATTTGTAGGTACCTTTATTGCCAGAGTTTCAAAAGGGAGAACAGTCAGAGAATTTATGATTGCAGTATTAATTGTTCCAACTGTCGTTTGTTCCATCTGGTTTTGTGTGTTCGGAGGAACGGGCATCTTTTTTGAGTACAATTTGGGACTTCCCGTATCGGAACAAGGTTTAGAGACGGCCCTGTTCTATGTATTCGAACAAATGCCTTTAAGCTGGCTATTATCCATTATCACCTTGTTTCTTATCAGTACTTTTTTTATCACATCGGCAGATTCTGCTACCTATGTATTAGGCATGCAAACCACTAAAAAAGGGGTAGAACCTCCAAATATGGTGAAGTTCAGCTGGGGAATCATTCTTGCTGCAGCAGCTATCGTTTTAATGGCTTCAGGGGGACTAGAAGCTATCCAAACAACCATTATTGTAAGTGCCTTCCCTCTTGCCATTGTGCTGGCAGCAATGTCCTTTTCTATTATAAAAGCATTTCGAACAGAGCCAAGACCGGACCCTCGAAAGGAACGACGGAAACGAAAAAAGAGAAAAGGGGACGAAAATATTAACGAACAAGTAAACCCGACTTAAGAGATGAACACTGGCTGTGACAACTGCAGCCAGTGTTTTTTTATTGTTAGGAGTATGCGAACTGCTGAAACGTAGGGCAGTTACGTCTCTATTTCACACTTTTATTCGTCAGGATTCTTCCTATCAAAGGAATTTCTGTTCCCCTCTCCGTATTCTTTCTGATCAGATGTTTGTCCGGTATCATATCCTTCTAAATCCGCCACCGGTGTGTCTTTAGGAGCTTTTGAATTTCCTTCAGCATTGTTGTAGCCTTTATCTTCTAAATTGTCCGATGGAGATTGGGAGGTCCCATGATCGCTCGCTGCTTCCCATGCATCCTCTCTGTCAAAAATCACTTCTTCTTTATTGTCATTGTTTATAACAGATGATGGAATCACATCCTCTTCAACCGCTCTATTGTCCAAGGGTTTTTGTTCATGAGCATGTTTTAGACATCTTCTTGTTTCTGGTACAATTTCTAAACGCTCCATCGAAATTGCTTCTTTGCACACCTCACACCTTCCATAAGTGCCTTCTTCCATGGCTTTTAAAGCTGCTTCTACATCCTCTAACTGCTGTCTGGAATGATTATTAAAAGCAATATCCTTCTCTCTTTCAAACATTTCCGTAGCCTCATCTCCGGGATGATTACTATTATGAGATAATTCTCCTGTTCCTTCGGGTCTGGCAGATGGTTCTGTTTCGTTTATTCCGCTAGCCAGTTGATCCTGAATTGCTTCTTTTTTGTTTAACAATATATTTTTTTGCTTATTTTTCTGCTCCGTTGTAAGCATTAGGATCCCTCCATTACATTTCTTTTTCAGCCCTTAGAAGCCGTTATTATGCTCATTCACAATAATACTTTGTATTAAACATATATGGACAATCCCAAACGTTTAATTGTCCGTATCGGTGGGAAAGATACAATCAACATCTTAAAGGAAGGAGAATTTGGATGGACGAAAAAAAACCACCTCACAAACAGATGACAGATAAAAACAATGGCTTAAGCAGTACACAAGAAGTTATTTACCCTGGTGATTATAAAGAGGCCGATGAAGCTTACCAAGACGAAGCACACGATACAAATGAGAAAAACGATTAATATCATCCCCTGCTATCGAAAGTGTCCCTAATATTGCTTTTCATTAGGGACACTTTTTTGTACTGTTATAGATAAGCTTTTATTTTTTCAGCTTCTTTACATAAAGCTGAATTTTCCAATATGATATATTATTTACATCGCTTTTTATTGTTTTATTTTATACACTTGTATTTGATAGAAAAACTAAACTTATCGAAACAGACATTAGATTGTCTGCTACATATAATATTGAACGGAGTGAACACCTTTTGCATACAAAAAAAGCGTTGCCGATATTATTTTCCGTTATGTTTCTTGTTATGGTAGGATTTGGGATTATTATTCCTGTTCTGCCCTTTTATGCCGAAGAGCTCGGTGCCTCACCAGCCCAATTAGGATTATTAATGGCTGTCTATTCTTTCATGCAGCTTATGTTTGCGCCGATGTGGGGGCGGATTTCTGATCGGATCGGCCGCAAGCCTGTCATGATGCTTGGCATCTTGGGCCTGGCTTTTTCATTTTTTTTCATGGGTGCAGCTACAGAGCTGTGGATGCTTTTTGCTGCCAGGATAATTGGAGGCTTTCTTTCATCGGCTAATATGCCGACTGTCATGGCTTATGCTGCCGATATTACAAGTGAAGAAGACCGTGGTAAAGGCATGGGGATCATTGGAGCTGCTGTTGGTCTAGGGTTTGTTTTTGGTCCAGCCATCGGCGGTATTTTTTCAGAAACGAGCTTAGCACTGCCTTTTTATATAGCTGGAGCTTCCTCTCTCCTTACATTTTTTCTCGTGCTGTTTATCCTAAAAGAATCGTTAGGCAATGAAGAAGAAAGGATACGGGCTGAAAAAACACCATTTCGAAAAGCTTGGAACAGCCCTATTTCTATCTTGTATTTCTTACAATTATTTGTTTCTTTATCCCTGTCCGGTTTAGAAGCAACGTTTGCTTATTTTGCTGCTGAAAAAGCAGGATTGGGAACGATCGAGTTAGGTTACATATTCATGATCATGGGTTTTTGCGGCGCACTTGTACAGGGAGGATTAGTTGGGAAGCTGACGAAGCAATTTGGAGAAGGGTTTGTCATCCAAATTGGAATCGTTACTTCTGCTCTAGGATTTGCGCTTATTTTACTTGTAAACAATTTTGCTACGGCTGCCGTCTTTTTAAGTATTTTCGGGATTGGAAATGGTGTTATCCGTCCAAGTGTTTCTGCACTCATTACAAAAACAGCAACAACAGGCTACGGAAATGCTGCAGGATTTTTATCGTCGTTCGATTCACTTGGAAGAATTATCGGACCTCCCTTAGGAGGCTGGT
Organism: Alteribacillus sp. YIM 98480; assembly: GCF_009765375.1. GTDB lineage: Bacteria > Bacillota > Bacilli > Bacillales > Marinococcaceae > Alteribacillus. The sequence goes on along the minus strand of NZ_VTOK01000018.1, from coordinate 43,141 downwards.
TTTTTTCTATCTCCATTGGCCTGCCGTACATTTCAGGCATTGTTTTGTCTTTTGCTGCCTTTCTTTTATACTATGTTTATAAAACCCAATCCAAGAAATTACCTGTCTCCGCTTCCTCTGCGGAAGGATAAAATGAATAAGAAAAGCGCAAGCGCCCTGGTCAGCCGCGACAGGTTCTGGAGCTTTCGCGCAGGGTCGCCTGCGGTCCGGAGTCGAAAGGGAAGGCATCAGACGTTCAGTTCATTTTAATGAACTTCTCCTAAAATCGCACACGTCGACGCATAGGATGTCGCCAATGCCCCAGGACGTGGCGTTTTTGGCGACGAGTGTGCAACGTAGAAGTCACCACATCGTGTGGAAGGAAGTCCTGTGCCAACGCTGAACGGGCTTGCACTGGAGGTGTTGACTTTTGCGTTGCGACAGGACGTTCGCGGTTTTAGTAAAAGTTCCTCTTTATCGTGTGCGCCTGAGCGGCTGGGCGCTGAAGCTAGACATTAAAAACGCCAACTATTTATAATTTAATACTTTTTAAGAAAAGCGCAAGCGCCTTGCTCACGAGCGACAAGTCCTGGAGGGGTGGCATAAGGAAAGCTGATCTTTGCTTTCCATTGACGAACCGAAGGAAGCTCGAGCGAGTAGGCGCTTGCGCTAGCTAAAATGATATGGAAATAGTCATCTGCAAAATCTCCTAGACAGATATAAAAGCCCCCCACTTATTCATACAGGTGGGGGTTGTATTTATTAACTCTGATTTTGATCCGGATATGTTTGCATCGCATTCGCGTTTGCTCCAGCTCCATTATCTGCCTCTGTTAATTCCTTTAATGAATGAATATTACTCTCAAGCCTCTGTACTTCTGTTTTAAGTTCTTCCGGTGAATTAACGATTTCCCTTATTCTTTTTCCGGATTCCTCGATCTCATCACTCATTCGAGATACAAGAGACACATCGAATTTCATAGTAACTCCTCCTCAAGAAGTGTTTTTAATAGGATGACCTTTACATCCACTCTTTATTACGTAGGAAATTTAACATTGCGAAAAGAAAGGTGATCCTCTACTAAATAAATATGGAAAACATAAATAAACCGGAAGAGAAAGAAAAGAATGAAGTGAAGAGAAAATGAAAAATTTCACAGCGTTTCGTGATTTTTCAGAAGATAAATTAGGTGAAAAGTTAGACATGGGCGAAGATGCCCTTACTAAAAATGCAAAACGGATCGCCGATTATTTAGCAAATCATAAAGAACCCCGAAATCGTGAAGAGCAGCTGCTAAATGAGACGTGGAACGTTGCTAATAAAAGATGAACGGGACCACTTAGCTCACCTTTAGTTAAACTTGCAGATCGAACTAATGATTGATGGAAGAAGCTGTCTCAAAAGTCTTTTAAGACAGCGATTGCTCTTCCTAGGTTAGTAACGCACCATATTTACTTTCAATTCAGGCAAAATTTTTACTAATATCCGAAAAGTTTATCGACACCTCAAATTGTACGAGGACTGCAAAAGCTACCATTAATGAAATAAACTCCCCCTCAACCACGGCCGCGGCCGATAAGGACCAATCGGGATTTGTATAAGAGTTGTTTTTTCCTGTTTATCAAGCTTGTAAATCTCATCACACATGCCCGCATCAAACCCGAGAATAGGGTGTCCACCCATTCCTATGGCTGCAGCTGTTAACAGCAATCGCTGTACGAGCATGCCTGCTTCCATTTGTTGGATACGGTATCCTCTGTATCCGAGTTCGTTTATTAAATGATCTTTGTCGCCTGCAATATGCAAGCATAGCGGAACTTGAAATAGGTTCACATTGTCGAGTGACATTCCATACTGCAGGCTGTGCCGATGATCTCCAGGGTTAATCTGGCATAACGCATGATTGGTGCTGTCATAATAATAAGCACCGTCTGGAATACCACTGACATTATAAAAACATCCATACAACGATACGCGGGATCCCAGCTTTGCAGGACTTTTATCCAAATCGTTTTGATAGGTGAAAGAAGCTGCCGCCTCATGCAGCAGAAGAGCCAGCTGTGATTGGCTTACCTTTTCCAAAACAAAATCCATATTAGGTGAATACCGTTTACGGCAGGCCGACGCGAAATCATACGACAATCGTTCTGTCTGAGGCAGAGTTATTACTTGCCCCTCCACACTACTTCTCTCTTGCGCCGTAATCTCTTGAAACGAGCTAGAAGTTTCCAGCATGGATGCTTCATTTATCTTCGTTAACAACGTATGTTCTTTCACCCTTTGGGAGCGGACGTAGTGATCAAACGTCTTTTCTTTCAATTGCATGCAAAGTTCTTTAGAGGTGATGTCCTTTTCTTTAGTAAATCGGTTGATAGGATTTAACGACAGAGGGATAACAGCATACACGCTTTCCTCTTGTTCAGGTAATCCGAGAAGATGGTTAAGAGCGCGATCGAGAAATTGAAAATACACTTTCGAGGAGAATCCAAACCGATTTGCTGCTTCACGCAGCTGTTCAATCACTACCCCGGCATCGAGCCCTTGCAGCCGGTAGGCAAAGTTATTGTATTTAAAGAAATTTTTCCAAAACAGAGTAGACACAAACACCGTACCAAAACAGGCAGTCACGTCACATCGGCTGCCAAGTGCCTTTGATATATAGGAATCGAAATTGCCTTTTCTCAACAAGACCAGGCGGTGGTGCGCCACATCATAATGATACACCCCCTCTGGCAAATCTTTTATTTTCAAATAGATGTACAATTCATTTGGATACAAGCCGCCGCCGGAAGGAACAAAGCGCCGGTACGACTGGATGAGATCCGCTGTTTGTTCGGCGGAATCCAAGCTGGACACGGACTGACACATTTCCGTAAGACCAAACACATACCAGAGTAAATCACCGATATGGTGAAAAACAGGGTTCACCGGAGTTTTTTGTTCCTCAAGAGCTAAGGGTACTTCAAGAGAAAACGGAACACTAGGCAATCCTCGATAGAGTTTATACGTAAGCGGGGCATCCTCCCAATCCACTTCCCAGTCCGGCGGGCTTATCTTGTTAATGTCAAAATGCAGATTGTGTAGAAATGTTTTTAAGTTCATCCTCCTGCCTCCTAGCCCCTGATTATGGAAATGGATGAGGATATGGATTAAGCTGGTCAAATGTCAGGGGCTGTTTTGTATACCCTAGCTCCATAGGTACCGTCAACACCCTCTTCAGTCCTGTAATGCGAGTTAGATGTTGACCGAATGTCATCGGCAGCATCCCTGGAATTAGAACTTTCACACAATACAATCCGTTCCTTGCAATTTCTGGTGTTGTCTGGTCTACTACAATGACTTCGAGGTTCAACTGGCGAAATGCTTGAAGAATTTCCTCTAAATCATCAGTTAGATCGTCATGCCCAGGCGGCCGTTTGAACTCTTCATCAAACGTTCGTAATGGACGATTATCGTCAAGCAAAAACTTCAGCCGCTCCTCTGCTTCTGGCAATCCATAGAGCAGACCATGATCATCCATCTGCTGAACGAGGGAAGAATCCTTTAACATTCGTAAAAGCTCCTTCTTATTTTCCTCAAGCTTGTCGTCAAGCGTCAGCATCATGCCAGCTAACTCATGAATCGAGCTTTTCACAGCCCGTAACGGATCTAAATGAGCTCCAGCAGCACAAATGATATTTAATCCCTTTTTCTTTCGATTTTTAGCCATCGCAAAAACACTTGGAATACCGTGCTCCATCGTGGAATTAAAGAAATACAGATCATATCCCGCAGCCGCTCGCACACGGTCGATCATTAACGCCAGTTCCTGATCGTCAGCAGAGTAAGGATCAATGCGTGGAAGAGGCAGCTGCGCATACCAAGTCATCAAAAACGCATCACGCTCTAACACTTCCATAATGCCGTAAAAGACAGCCTCTTCCAAACTTCCTCCTAATGCACATCCGTTTGACGTTTCATAGACAAATCCATCTCCGCAGCCTAAACTATAGTAGGCGAGCAATTCTGGAACGAGTGTTGGACGCTCTTGTAAAAACGAATAGCCCCATACCCAATGGATAGAGCGCTCAGGATCAAAAGGTTTGAATGGGAAGCCAGGTTTGGTATACTGTTCCTTTTCATGCACCCCTACATCCATAGGATGAAGAGCTTGGTCTTTAACATTTTGGTAACTATCGTGAATGACTGTCCGTTTCCCATGGGGGGCAAGACCACAATACCGCTCCAATCCTTCTAAAATAGCAGTTAATTCACTTTCAGCATATGAATGTGTCCGTCCTGCTACTCCCTCATCTCCCATAATCAATGGCAGATTAACATTAACATCGGCAAACGGCGGCACAAGATCATACATTTTCTCGTTTAAAAATCCTGTCCGGGAATCGAGATAGTCTTTAGCAAGAACTTTTTTCAATTCGTCCATTGAACGGCAGCGATAACTGTCTGCACTTACCTTTGGACTCGGTTGAAGGGATATTTGCGCTCTAGTTGATGAATCTTCAGGTAATTCACTGCAAACGGAACACATTGGGTCAGGAAGATAAGAATGTCGTGAGCTTTTTAGTGTTTTCAAGTTCATTAGAAAAATCTGCTGTTTGGAAATGGCACCAGAAAGCGCCTTTTTTGCCTCTGTCTCAAGTAGGTGAGCTAACTGCAATACCCCCGTGCGTGATGCCCACGCATCCCTTATCAATCCTTTATTGTTCTTTAGCTTTTCTTCCAACCCGAGCATCTCTTTACGATCGCGTCCTGCCATGAGACGCCGCATATTCGCACATTGAGAGCACCCTTGCGTTCCCGGCTGAATCAGCGGACCAACCACACCTTCCCCAAACGAAATAAACCCTCTCAGCCAAGGGATTCCCGCCGGCTGCAACACTTCTTCTGCCTTTTTATGAATAATTGGTTTCCAGGCATCATGTACTACCAGCACCAAATCAGCACCTTCTGGCACTCCATGTTCAAAGTCATTGTGATGGGATACCTGGTATAGAGTGGACAGTTTTTCCGATACAAAGTCTTTTAATATTCCTTCACCGACTATAGCTACGTAAGTACTCACCGGGATTCCTCCTCTCTAAGCAGCACACCAAATACGCCCGCAAGTGGTGTTTTTAAAAATGGTTCTAGTTCTAGTTCGAAAACCAAAAAGCGCATATGGTTTTGTTCTAGCACTTGTTTAGAGGAGTGCAGCATGTCTGAAGATCTATTTTCTTCTGTAATTTTTATAGGTTCTGGCCGTATCTCATCGAGCCTAACTGATGAAAATGAAACCTCTAATACTTGGTCTGCCTGGCAGTCTTCTTTGTTTTGCGCCTTTAAGAGCGCCCCTTGTAACGCATGCCGCAGCGCCATGGTTATACTCAATCCTGGGCTTGCGTACCAGCTGGTGTTCGTACCAACCCACACAACAGGAAATCCATGTATGTTCTTTCCCACCCCTATCAAGGGATCTCCTTCTATCGTTGTCAGTGCCTGCAAATAAAACTGGCATCGTTTGTCTTCCACTGTACGCAACTGTACTGGTGAGACCACATACTTTTGGTCAACCTGTCTTTTCCATTCATCAACCAAACATTTATTTAATCCACGGCATACTCCTTCAGAAAATGTTTCTCCTGCTCCAACACCAACAAATAGATTAGTTTCATTCAGACTGCCTTTTAATGCAGGATTGGGAGGCAGACTCACAGCGAGCCGGTCAGCTATTCGTGCCCCATACATTTCCACCCCGGTGAGGCCTGCTTCTTTTCGTACCTCCGTATGTGTAAGACCTGTACAAACAATTTCAGGCAATCGTTCAGCTGGTCCTTCCGATAAAGGATCCATTGCCTGAACACGGCATTGAGCCAATGGCAATTGTTTTAAGCTCCCCTCTTCCCATATATGAAAAATTCCTGATTCCTTTGAGGTCAGCTCGTTAAAATACAGAAGCAATTCATTTGAACTGGTTTTGCTTACATTCTGTTTTCGATGCTCAAAATCTTGAACCCATTTTACCTCTGTACGTCCGGAAACGAGGGGATGAGGGCTGAACATGTGCCAATTTCCTTCTAACGTCTCTAAATCAAGCAGAAAGAATTGGTTTTTCTGTTCTGATTCCGTCAAGTCTGCAGCCATTTTAAACCATTCAAACACAATCACATTCGCCAGCATAGCCAGTGCTGTGGACGAGGAGGCGGTCTCTTTAGAAAGAATATATTGGTGTAAAGAGCGCCATGCTGACTCCCAGCATCCGTTAGAATCTGGATGGACAAGCGGTCCTGCCATTCCCGCCTGTTGGAAACACACTGCTGGCAAGAACACTTTTTTTTCTTCCCTGCAAGCCTTATGCAGCTTTTGCAGTTGTTCTATTTCACCTTGAGCAACATAAAGAATGGCATGATACGGTTTAATAATCTCCTGCCAAGCGCTCTCCCCCTCCTTTGGCAGCGGGACTTCTTCTATTTCTACCTCAGGATCTCTTTGACGGGCATGTTCCACAAGTTCCTTCAACCGCTGTTTATTTGTCTGTACCGGATCGGTTATGAACATATGAATCTTAGGAAGGCCCGATTCGATTAAAGCAGAAACCAGCGAAACAATAAATGCGCCAGTTCCAACTGCCAGTACTTTTGTTTGCCGATAAAGTTGAAAACGATATGCTCCCGAATCGCCGAAACTATTCAAAAATTCTATTTGGGAAGCATATGTTTTAACAATTTGCTCCTTTAACTGGTGCGGACGATCTTTACTGACATCTCGAACAAATCCGTTTTGATATAATACTTCTGCAATCTCAAACACCCGATTACGGTGGGAAATTGGCAATCGGTTCGTCATCTCCCCCAACGTATGCTCTCCGTTAAACATTGGCAGCAGCTTTTCCACCCACTGATCGATCATACTGCCTTCCATTCGAAACGAGCTTTCGTTGTTCCGAAAATACACACCTCCACTGTTTGACTCAGGGAGGAAAAAGGTGTCATTTTTTACTTTCAGACGCATAGACGGGGTCAACTTTGTCATGTCGCTCCTCCTTACCCGTAAGGCTGGTTACCACTCTGACTGATATTGCTCTCTTATCATCTTATGTATCGAGATTTGTCTTATATGTCGTTATCTTAATGAGAAATCGATCGGTCTCTTTCAGCTTGTTATTTTATACCACCTAAAGATGGAGCTGCCCGGTGATGGACAACTCCTATCTTTTTCGCACGATCTTCGTGAATAGTTAACCGCTGCAGCGTCCTCCACAGCGACCGCCGCATCTTCCTCCGCAACGTCCTCCGCATCTAAAACAATTCGAGCATCTAAAGCAGTTAGCGCACCGAAAACAGTTAAAGCAAAAGAAGCAAAAAAAGCAGCTAAAACCACCGCATTGCCGAGCCTGATCAATATAGTGCTGATTTTGATCCCAAGGAACTGCTTCATTCGCCTGGAAATCACCTACATTCAAATTTTGCAGTTCGTTTTGAAATTCATCCATTTTCATAACCTCCATAAATGTAATAAAAAATGTGTGCTTGCAATATGAAAGAGGAGCTAAACAAATACCCTTCTTTCGTTTCCTCTCCTTCAACAAAGTATGAAGGATAATTGGGTATTGTTACTGATTCAAATAGACCATTTAAAATAAGTGCTTATTTACGTTGAAAATTATTTAAGGAATGCAGATAGAAAACTGGACAAAAACGGATAAAGTTGAAACCGCTCATTAGCAAAAGAATGAAAAGGATTGTCCTAGACAATAAGAAAAGCGCAAGCGCCTTGCTCACGAGCGACAAGTCCTGGAGGGGCGGCATATGGAAAGCTGATCTTTGCTTTCCATTGACGAACCGAAGGAATCTCGAGCGAGTAGGCGCTTGCGCTAGACAGGTAAAACGCCAACTATTTATAATTTCTTACCGTTAAAAAAAGAGCCGTCCTCTGAATGAACAGCTCCGTTTAACCCATTATGCTTTAATTTCTTCAAGTAAATCTTCTAATGTTTTCTGGCTGGCTTTTACATTTCTTTCATATAAGTTTAAGATCATTTGGCCGTACCTGTCTCCAGGAACTGCCCACTTTCCATTTAATCCAACCCAGGTCGTGGCTGAACCTCTTTCTACTAGTTGAAATCTCGGATCTACTAAGGGATATTTATCTGGCAGAGCAGATGAGGAACTATACGCATACAAGTGTTGGATATGAGCAAGCACCCCTTCCTCTGGAGTATCAAAACTTGCTCCGGGATTATCGCGATCCGTAGCTCCTAATCCGCAAAAATTATTTTGTTCAGGCTTTACAACCCCAGTAAAACGGAAAAAATCGGTTTCATGTAATGCTTGAGCGAAAGCAACGTCTCCTCTTATGCCGTAATATTCTCCATATTTCAAATAGTAGTATCCCAATTCAGGTGCACCTGAATGAATAGATTTTGCAAATTGATTTAAAAGTTGTGGGGAAAGAATCGTATCACCTAAAATAGAATAATTTTCTTCATCCACGTCTTGATTGTCTTCATTTGTTTGATCTTGATCGATAGTAATAAAAGCGTCCTCAATCCCCAGCTGCCTTATCCGTTCTACACGTGTTTCTGCATTATCTCTATATTTAAACGATCCAGCTTGAACCCGGTACCATATTTTATCGGAAATTGTCGTTAATACAACAAATGCTTCTATTCCATTATCATTTAATAATGCCGCACGATTATCAGCATGTTCTCTATTTTCAAAAGATCCCGCTATTACTTTATATAATGTTCCATAATCTTGTTTTTGCTGAAGATTAAAGGCCTCTTCTAATCCATTAACATGTCCGCGTGCAACCGCCTGCCGCCATGATGATTCTCTCATGATTGCCGCATCGCTGCTGTTATCAATAAATCCATTTTCTGTTAGTAATGCCGGCATTCTTGTTTCTCTTAGGACATGAAAATTAGCTTTTTTCTTACCCCGGGTTGATAAACGATTAACAGAGGTAATATGCTTATGCATAATTTCTCTTAATCGAGCCGTTTGAGAAGAATCAGATAAACTATTGTGGATATAATCTTCATAGCCTCTTGCCTGACCATTATATGCATTACAATGAATAGATAAAAAATAATCAGCATTCCATTGATTAGCATCATTGGTTCGCTGGGTTAAACTTACGGTTGTATCCGTTCTTCTACTCATTCTTACTTCAACATTTTGGTATTCGTTTAACAAAATATTTCTTATTCTTAATGCAATATCCAAATTTACAGCTTTTTCTAGTAATCCATTCCCACTAGCTCCTGTGTCGCTTCCTCCATGTCCCGGGTCTAAATACAGCTTCATCATAAACCCTCCCTTCCTCATTTATCATATGGACCAAATGGTTTGATGTGTGGACAAACATACTAATCCATCTAAACCCAGCATGTTTTTTCAAAAAATTCCGTTTATAACTATTCATGTATGGTATATTTTTACTATACAACATGAAAAACCCGTTAATTATTATTTCACTACAAAAGGATGATTTAATTATGAATAATCACGAAATCGATTATACGTTATACGGAGATGACATGCAGTTTGTAGAAGTGGAATTGGATCCCGATGAAACCTGTATTGCAGAAGCAGGCGGTTTGATGATGATGGAAGATAATATTAAAATGGAAACAATCTTTGGAGATGGCTCTAGTTCATCTAGTGATGGAGGCATCGTCGGAAAACTAATTGGTGCTGGAAAACGAGTCGTTACAGGAGAAAGCCTCTTCATGACCACTTTCACAAACGAAGGGAGCGGTAAAAAACGCGTCTCCTTTGCTTCCCCTTATCCTGGAAAAATTATTCCTATGGATTTAAGTGAAATAAATGGGAAATTAATATGTCAGAAAGACGCGTTCCTTGCAGCCGCAAAAGGTGTTTCTATTGGAGTTGAATTTCAGCGGAAAATGGGTACTGGTTTTTTCGGCGGGGAAGGCTTTATTATGCAAAAGCTCGAAGGGGACGGAATGGCATTTATCCACGCTGGCGGCACCATTCATAAAAAGGAACTGGAACCTGGTGAAACATTGCGTGTTGACACAGGTTGTCTCGCTGCAATGACAGGAGAGGTGGATTACGATGTAGAGTTTGTTGGCGGTGTGAAAACCGCACTATTTGGCGGAGAAGGAGTCTTTTTCGTTACCTTGCGCGGACCAGGAACTGTTTGGATTCAAACCCTTCCATTCAGCCGTCTGGCAAGCCGTGTGTTTGCTGCTATGCCGCAAGAAGGAGGATCTAAAGGAGAGGGCAGTCTTGCCGGTAGTTTGTTTAATAATATTTTTGGCGGGGACAGAAGATAGTTGATGATGGAGAAGTATTATATAGCCATACAGTTGATACTGTTTCCGTTTGAACAATAAAGTTTAGCGTATCACTACTTAGAAAAACTAGATAATTTCAAGAATAATTGTCATTTCGCATGACTATTAGAAATGATGAAGAACAGCCTGCTATCTTTTTAGCAGCTGTTCTTTTTAAAGATACTGAATGAATGAGGTAGCAATGGTGAAGTAAATGAATAGTCCAATAATGTCATTGAGCGTAGTAATAAACGGTCCGGATGCTACAGCTGGGTCAATATGAAGTTTATTAATAATAAGCGGAAGTACCGCTCCAATGAAGGCAGCAACACTTAAAGTGAGGAAGATAGAAACAGCAACAATACCTGCAAGCATGGGACTGTCATATATAATGCTAACCGTTATAATAAGTACCAGTGCACATGTTAGTCCCATCAGCACACCTGTGCCAAGTTCACGCTTTAACATTTGCGAAATTCCTTTTCTTTCAAATGAACCTGTTGCTAAGCTGCGTACAACGACAGCCAATGACTGCGTTCCTGTATTACCAGCCGAATCCATAATTAATGGAATAAACACAGATAACAAGACAACCGCCTCTAAGGTTTCTTCATATTGCCCTATGACATTTGCGGTTATCAGACCAAGAAACATGAGAAGCACAATCCAGGGAGCTCTTTTTTTCGCCGCTTGAAAAGCAGTCAAATTCGTATCCGTTGACCCTTTTGAAGCTGAAATCTCACCAATATCTTCTGTCATTTCGTCTTCTAGTACATCCATTACGTCATCTACTGTCACAATACCCACTAGATCTTTTTGCTTGTTAACAACCGGTACTGCTAGAAGATCGTATGTTTTTATCATTCTAGCAACTTCTTCCTGGTCAAGGTCATCCTCTACAGAAACTACTCGTGTGCTCATAATATCTCGTATATTGGTATTTTCGTTATTTACTATCACATCACGAAGCGATACTACTCCAACAAGACTCCCTTCTTCATTTACTACATACAAATAATAAATCGTTTCTACTTCCTGACCCGTTTTTCTAAGAAATGTCATGACATTCCCAACAGTTTGGTCGGCAAAAATTTCTAAATACTCCTTCGTCATGATGGCCCCTGCTGTTTCGCGGGGATAGGACAAAATTTCTCGTACCTTTGCTGCTTCGGTCGGGTCCATCATTTTAAGCAGGGACTCTTTTCGTTCTTCTATTGGAATTTTATCAAAAAATGCAGCTGCGTCGTCTGCACTTACTTCATTTAACATTTCAGCTGCATCATTTTCACTTATTTCTTTTACTGTGAAAAATTGGTCTTCATAATCCATTTCTTGAAATATATCGGAAAACTCCGCTGGTGTCAGCCACTCATAAAGAAGGCGGCGTTCTTGTTTTTCTAGTTCACGGATAACTTGCATCTGATCATTTGCGTGCCAATCTAAAAACGTTTCTCGAAAAGCACGATCATCATGCTCCTTTAACCAATTCCTTACTTGCTTTTTCATTTGAACTATCGAATGTTGCATCATTTTATCATGTGACCTCCTTTCACACCGTTCATTCTCGAATATCTTTATTATTCCTCAATGCTCTATGATACAAACCCCTTTGTACGAAAGAAAACTGGCTAGCGCCAAGCCTTTAGGTGCAGGAGATTGCCTAGTTGCACTTATACTGATTTCCTCAACATTTTAACGACGTCCTTTCAGTGGAACAAAAGTGAAAGCTCCTGAAAGAGGAAGTTCAGCTAAGATATAAAAGAACTGCTACTACTAAAAACGCAATCATAGATGTACAGGGAGCTACAACAGGAAGTACGCGTCTTAGCAAAAGCTCCTTTTTATCGTGTCTGCTCGCACGGCTGGATACTGAAGCTAGACATACACCAAATAATATAGAACAGTTATCTGCCATTTTATAGACAGAAAAAAACCGCCCTGACAATGAGGACGGCTCTAGTAACTACTAAATTTTTATTCTTTAGGTCTTTCCTTCAAAGCTTCTCCTTTTTTGCCTTCATATCGTAATCCCCAGCTGGTCAATGCAGCAATAAGCATAATGAGAGCTAAAAACCAGCCGTGAAAGACAAATGGGAATACTTCGCTTGGCTGCACAATCGGAAGCCAGTTATACGTCTCTTGCATGCTCCGAATGGTGGACCAGCCTAGTAAAACAGGTGCTCCCCATGGGAAGATATAACCTAAAGCAGAAGTGACAGCGTCGAGCATATTCGCTCTTCTATATCTGTGAATACGATATTTTTCTCCTATGGCTCTGACAAACGGGGCAGCAGCAATTTCGGCTGCCGTATTAATCGTAATGGCACTATTTAAAAGCGCCACAATTCCCCACATCGCTGATTCTGCCCGCCGCATCGAGGAACGAACCCATTTAATAACGGCATTTGTGATCGCCTGCATGGTTCCTCCTAAATGCATAAGATGAGCAGCTGCTACAATTAATAATATTAACACAGCCATATTCACATATCCTTTAATCCCTTCCATAAGCGCGCCTTGTATAATATCATCGGATGAAGCATCAAAATGAATAATATCGCTTAATGTTCCTAAGTTTAATAACAGAATTAACGGAATCGAAGAAATAATTCCCCAGGTTAAAGAAGTTAATAGATGATGACCACTTAACGCTAAAATAAGGACTAAAACAAAAGGCAGCAGCATAATTAAACCGATTGGATCGGTTGAATTCATAATAGTAGAAAGGGATCCTTGTTCTCCAAGCGGAGCTGAACTTCCTCCAAAAACAGCAAATAACAGAACAGAAGGAACAGCTGCTGCAATCGAATACTTAAAACGGCTCCGTACAACTCCTGGCACATCTGCATTTTGTGTGGTAGCTGAAACAATGGTCGTATCCGAGACAGGAGCTAAATTATCACCAAACACTGCTCCTGCTAAAATCGCTCCAAAAAGCATTACAGGATCAGCTCCTGTTGCTACTCCTGCCGGAAACATTAACGTACAAAAAGCAACCGTAGTACCGTATCCTGTTCCAACGGCAGTAGAAAATACAGCAGCTAGAATAAATGTAAGCGCAACAAATAGGCCTCCGGTAACGCCTGTTGCTATACCTATCCAAACAAGACCTTCTACTAATCCGCCCAGCTGGAGAACTTGAGAAAACATACCTGCATAAAACCAGGCTATAATAGCTACAACCCCTACAGGTTGCGACAAACCTTCAAATAGTCCTTGTGCATAATGTTCCCATCGGCTTTTACAAAGAAGCAAGCCGATAGTTAATCCAATCATCGCTCCCATTACTAAACCGATTTCAGAAGATATCTGTAATACACTGATCGTCACAGCCCAGGCCACAAAAAAGACAAGTGGTAAAGCCGCTCCGAATGGTCCGAACCGGAAATGCAATGAGGTAATTTTATTCCCAATTTCTGAATTGTCCGCCATATGTTTCACCTTCATTTCCAATCAATTTTGCATTAGAAAAGCGCAAGCGCCTTGCTCACGAGCGACAAGTCCTGGAGGGTCGACATATGGAAAGCTGATCTTTGCTTTCCATTGATGAACCGAAGGAATCTCGAACGAGTAGGCGCTGGAGCTAGACATGTAAAACGCCAAATATTTATAATTTCTTACCTTTTTAGAAAAACTCGGCTTATCAACGAGTCCTTATGGCCAAAGCCGAAGTTTCACTTATACTGTTTACCAATAAAAATTTTTGCTTTCCTAACAGTATAAAAAAGTTAAAAAACCCAATTTTCTATTATGAAGGGTTCTCGCTTACATTTCAATCATCACTTTCTTCCTGCTGCTTAGAAAAGCTCAATTTGCCGCTGAGACCCTTTAACAAAAGGAAACTTTACTAAAGGATAAGAAAAGCGCAAGCGCCTTAAAAGAAGGAAGTTCGGCTACGAGCGTCACGTCCTGTGACAACGCCGAACTGACTCCCATCCTGGGAGCCCGCGACAGGTTCTGGTGCTTTCGCGCAGGGTCGCCTGCGGCCCGGAGTCGAAAGGGAAGACATACGACGTTCAGCTCATTTTAATGAACTTCTACTAAGATCGAACACGTCGACGCATAGGATGTGCTAATGTCGCCAATGCCACAGGACGTGGCGTTTTTGGCGACGAGTGTGCAACGTAGAAGTCACCACATCGTGTGGAAGGACGTCCTGGGACAACGCTGAACTGGCTTGCACAGGAGGTGTTGACTTTTGCGTTGCGACAGGACGTCGCGGTTTTAGCAAAAGTTCCTCTTTATCGTGTGCGCCTGAGCGGCTGGGCGCTGAAGCTAGACATCAAAAACGCCAAATATTTATAATTTATTATCTTATAAGAAAAGCACAATCGTCTTGCTCACGAGCGACAAGTTCTGGAGGGTAGGCATATGGAAAGCTGATCTTTGCTTTCCATTGACGAACCGAAGGAATCTCGAGCGAGTAGGCGCTTGCGCTAGACATGTAAAACGCCAAACATTTATAATTTCTTACCTATCAAAAAAAGAGCCGCAAAAGTATGTACTCAAGCGGCTTGTGTCACCATTTTCTGCCTTTTGTTAAAGATCCTTTCGAACTTCCCGAATTACATGCGCTAATTCAGGTATGATGATTTTATTCATAGCCAAACGTACGGCTCCTGAGGACCCGGGCATGGAAAAAATAGCTGTGTCACGATACACGCCTGCAACTGCCCTGCTTAAAATGGCAGCAGATCCTATATCTTCCACATAGCTTAAATAGCGAAATAATTCACCAAAACCAGGCATTTCTTTTTCGAGCATCTTTTGCACCGCTTCATATGTAGTGTCACGCTTTGCTATTCCTGTACCGCCGTTTAATAAAACAGCATCAATACTCTCATCCTTCGCGGCGTTATCAATTAATTGTTGTATGTCTTCGTATTCATCTTTTACAATTTTATGTTCTTGAACAGTGTAGTTGGCTGATTCAAGACATTCACTTATTAATCTTCCGCTTTTGTCATCCTCTTTTGTCCGCGTGTCTGAAACTGTAATAATCATACAAGCAGCTGTCTGTGGTGCTTCCTGCCGATGTTCTCTCACTGACATACTTTTTCCACTCCTTTTTCTTAATCGTAATCATTATGATCTATTGTAACATATCAAAGAATCTATTCATAAAACGAATGCTATTATCGCAGACTATTTACTAAACAATGAACAGGAGTGATTGACGTGAGCGACTGGAACGAGCAAGCGAGTAAAAATAACAACATCCAACCTGATATCTCATTTAAAAAAGAGAAATTAACGGAAAAAAAGATTCAGTACGATGTCCAAGAGCAGTTTGATATGGATGCGGAAGAAACAGACATTAAGCCGAAAAGAAATAGATAGTATTTCGGATAGATTGGCTAGTATTTTGATAAAAACGGCTAGTAAATCTCAATTTTTGGCCAGTATTTGTAAAAAGTGGAAAATACTTTGGAGTGAAAATGCTAGCTCGCCGTCTTGATTTTTCTGCCTCTTTTCAATTTTTAATGATTTTACTCTTTTTTAAGAATAAGATTTCTTTTTAGATAGAAAACTAATCTGTAGATCCTTTTATGGAGGATAATCAGATGACGACACAGCTTATTGAAGTTTATGTTCCGCAAGAAACCTTTCCTGTATTAAAAAACGCAGTAGAAAAGTTCGACATTATTTCCCAATGGACGTCATATGAGTCCTCCGATTATATACTTGTTCGAATTTTAGTAGAAACCAAACATTCAGAAGAAATTCTAAATTATTTAGAACAAGCATCCAATCAAAATGACAAATTAAGTGCACTATTATTTTCCTTGAAGACCTATATTCCACACTTAGAAGACAAAAAAGAAGAATTAGAAGAGGAAGATGAAAAATCAGAAGAACGAGAACTGATCCGTGCAAGCCGGCATGAACTATATTCCGTCGTTTTTGAATCAAGTGAGATTAGTAAAAGTTTCTCCTGGTTTTTATTATTGTCGGCTCTTGTAGCTACAGCCGGTATTGTAAAAAACAGTCCTGCTATTGTGATTGGTGCGATGATGATAGCGCCAATTATCGGTCCTTTTTCAGCGGTTGCTTTTGCTTCTGTACTAGGAGACTATAAGCTGTTACGACGAGCTTTAGTATCAGCTTTATATGGCCTTATCCTTCCTATAGGAGTTGCAATCATATTCGGATATTTTTTTGCCCTTCCCGTTAACAGTCAAGAGTTTTTATCGCGTATGAATATTGAATTAATTGATATTATTGCGGCCCTGGCTTCTGGGGCTGCAGGAGCTATTTCGTTTATAAAACGCGTGTCCGAAGCTTTCGTCGGGGTAATGGTGTCCGTCGCTTTACTGCCGCCAGCTGTCGTATTTGGCATGATGGTTGGAGCGGCAAAATGGGAGGGTGCCCTTACTCCCCTTCTATTATTGTTAGTGAACACTTCCTCTATTGTTCTATCTGCTATTGTTGTCTTTTGGTTAAGCGGCATTAAACCAGTGAACTGGCAGGAAATACAAGAAGCTTATACTTCACGGAAGTTTTCCTTGCTTTTTGTTATTCTAATCATTCTCACTTTATTTGCAGTTATTTTCTTTATTCAATTTTAAGAAAAGCGCAAGTGCCTTAAAAGAAGGAAGTTCGGCTACGAGCGTCACGTCCTGTGACAACGCCGAACTGACTCCCATCCTGGGAGCCCGCGACAGGTTCTGGAGCTTTCGCGCAGGGTCGCCTGCGGCCCGGAGTCGAAAGGGAAGACATAAGACGTTCAGCTCATTTTAATGAACTTTTACTAAGATCGCACACGTCGACGCATAGGATGTGCTAATATCGCCAATGCCACAGGACGTGGCGTTTTTGGCGACGAGTGTGCAACGTAGAAGTCACCACCCGTGTGGAAGGACGTCCTGTGACCACGCTGAACTGGCTTGCACAGGAGGTGTTGACTTTTGCGTTGCGACAAGACGTTCGCGGTTTTAGCAAAAGTTCCTCTTTATCGTGTGCGCCAAAGCGGCTGGGGCTAAAGCTAGACATCAAAAACGCCAACTATTTATAATTTCTTATCTTTTAAAAAAGAGCTGTCTCACAAATTCTATAGAAAAGGAATCTTTCATTTAACAGTGCCTGCATTTAAAATTCATTGATTCGGGAGTTTATCAGCTTTGATTTCTTTTGACGGAGACAGGCACCACATTTTGAACAGAAGCCTTAACAATGGAACCGTGACCGAGAAAATATTTGTTCGATTAAGTATTTATGATCCACTTTTTCCCGCTTATTACTTACTCGCACCAAGTCCCAATAGCGGAAGTCGCAGTTTTTTCTTATACTTTGATCCTTTAATATTATTCCTAAAGTACAAAAGAGCCATCCCCTTTTGCTTTGGGGAAAGCTCCATATCGATTAATATAATGTTTTTAAAGAGTCTCTGCTGTAAGGCAGCAGCTCTTCGGCTTTACCGTTGCGAATTTTTTCGACCCACTCCGGATCCTTTAATAGAGAACGTCCAATTGCAACAAGATCAAATTCTTCATTATTAAGCCTTTTCATCAATCCATCAAGACTGGTTGTGTCAGCACCTCTGCCGCTCGTAAATTCTCCGTCAAGACCTACTGACCCAACAGAAATGACGGGTTTACCCGTTAATTTTTTTGTCCAGCCTGCAAGATTTAAGTCAGAGCCTTCAAATTCTGGTTCCCAGAAACGACGAGTGGAACAGTGAAAAATATCAACACTTGCTTCTGTTAGAGGTTTTAAAAAGCGTTCTAACTCGTCAGGTGAACTAGCAAGCTTTGCTCCGTAGTCACTCATTTTCCATTGAGAAAAACGCAGGATAATTGGAAAATCAGGACCCACTTCACGACGGCAAGCTTCTATAACTTCGACTGCAAAACGAGTGCGGCCGATGATATCGCCGCCGTAGCGATCGGTCCGCTGATTTGTTTTTTCCCAGAAGAATTGATCGATTAAATAGCCATGAGCACCGTGAAGTTCAATGCCGTCAAAACCGATACGTTTAGCATCAGCCGCTGCTTCGGCATAGGCTTCTACCATCTCTTCTATTTCTTTTTCCGTCATCGGCTCCGTTACTTTTTCTCCGGATAAATCAAGACCCGACGGCCCTACCGGAAGCGCATCTTTATTCGGCAGATCACCAATACTTCTTGTCATACCGACATGCCATAACTGAGGTACCATTTTCCCGCCGGCTTCATGTACCTGTTTTACGACATGAGCCCAGCCATTTAAGGCTTTTTCTCCATAAAAAACCGGGATGCTTGAGCCTGAAACAGAAGAAGGATGGTTAATCCCTGTTCCTTCTGTCACAATCAACCCTACATTATTTTCAGCTCGACGCCGGTAATAAGCTGCCACATCTTCTCCGGGCACACCCTCCGGTGAAAAACGCCTTGTCATCGGCGCCATTACCGTGCGATTGGTCAGCGATAAACGGTCACTCGTAAATGGTGTAAATAATGGGGCTGTCGATGTATCAGTATTTCCCAATTATCGTTCTCTCCTTTCTTTACTTCCGCATAAATTATTACAAAAACGGACTCGAAAGAAAAGAAATCTGCTTATAAGTTTTCTATAAATAACCGGACTACATCCGCCCCGCCTATCATGGTTCCTAGCGTACTTCCTAAGTTCGCAAGTACAACCGTTAGTAAAATACGAGTTACTTTATTGTTCCAAAATCCTTTCACACTATAAACATCTTCATTCAGCGTTTCAAAATCACTAACACTTGGCCGCCGCATATACGCTTGTACGATACCTGCAAACCATCCAGCCGCAACGAGTGGATAAAGAGAGGTAATTGGTGCAGCTACGAAGGCTGTCAGAACCGCAAGCGGATGTCCTAATGCCATCGCAGTTCCAAGCGCAGAAAACGACCCATTCCAAAGCAGCCAGCTGATCGATTGCTGTAAACCAACAGAAGGATTCGCATAAAAGGTATACGCAATCACAGCAAGAATAAGAATCGGTATACTCCAGGCAATGATAGCAGGAGTTTTCGACTTTTTCGGCCGTTCGGATAACCGTGACAAATCATGTTCTTTTTCTATTTGTTTTTTCACGCCTGGAACGTGAGCAGCTCCTAACACAGCAACCACTTTTTCACCAGGTGCATCTTTAATTTTTTGCGATAAATACTGATCTCGTTCATCAATTAAAGGAATCTTTAATTTTGGAAAATTCACGGTCAAATCGTTCAGCATTGCATCAAGCATATCTTGGGATTTTAATTTTTCAAGTTCTTCTTCGGAAATATCCTCATTATAGAAAAAGCTGTAAATCATCTGAAAGAACAACTTCATTTTTCCCCAAAAACCTACTCCATGCCAAATACGAGCAAAAGTTATTTGAATATCTCTATCTGCTAAAACAAGATTGGCGTCTGTTTCTTTTGCAGATTGTATTCCTTGGATCATTTCTTGGCCAGGCTGCACACCAAATTGACTTCCCATGCGTTTTTGATAAGAGGAAATAATAAGGTTCATTAAAAGCAGCGTGGCTTTTTTCTGTTTGATAACTTTGAAGATGTCCATATCTTTCCATTTATTTCTATTTACTATGGATTGGTAACGCTGCTCGTCCAATTCAACACAAATAGAATCCGGATTTTCGGCTTCTATAACTTCCTTTACCTGCTCCGCGCTCTGTTTGGAAACGTGTGCTGTTCCAATAAGAACAATTTCTTTTCCATTTACTTCTAATCTTGTTATGTTTTCTGCCGACATAATGACCTACCCTTTTTCATTTTTCTTCCTGCTAACAAAAAGATATTCTCCTTTTGTTATACATGAAATGGAACAAGAAGTCATGTGTTTTTCAGAAGGAAACTTTCATTACACTAGGAAATAAAATTTTCCGCAATTAATTCATACGATTCTGTTCGGTGTACCGGATCGTGTGTAATCGTGTTGATCATTATTTCATCTGCTTGATAATAGGTTTGCAAATCTATTAGTTTTTCTTTAACTTCATGCGGGTTGCCGATGATCATCTTTTGTTTCTTTTTATGAAACGAGTCTTTTTCTTTTTGATTTAACTTCATGTGCTTTGCTTCTTCGATAGAGGGGACGCCTCGCTGTCCTCCGCCCTTATCTTTTTGTACGCCCCAAATTAGAGAGCTTAACGCGATTTCTTCTGCTTTGTCGGTTGTTTCTGCACAAAGAGCAGACACTGTAACGTTCACTCGCGGTCTATCCCCTTGTTTTCGTGGCTGAAAATTATCTTTGTACGTCTGAATGATTGCTGAGCCATCTTGATCACTCATAAACTGGCCGAATGTGTAAGCCAGTCCGTTCTTCGCCGCAAGCCGCGCGCTTTTTTCACTTGTACCTAAAAGCCACGGAACTGGCGGTATTTCTGGATAAGGGGAAGCTGTAACTTTTGCATGCTTTTGATCAATGGGGAACTGTTTGTTTACAAAATGCAGCAGTTCTGTTACTAACTCAGGCATTTTCCCAACGTTTTGTAAAAAGTTATCAGACAAAGCGTTAGCCGCTTCTGCTGATCCTCCAGGAGCCCGGCCGATTCCAAGATCAATCCGTCCCGGAAAAAGTGTTGCCAGCATGTTAAATAACTCTGCTACTTTATATGGTTTATAGTGCGGCAGCAAAACAGCCCCGGATCCAATGCGGATTGTATTAGTGCTTGCTCCAATATAACTGAGCAGCACTTCTGGTGCCGGACAGGCAAGTCCAGGAAGATCATGATGTTCTGCTGCCCAATAGCGAGTATACCCTAATCTTTCCCCAGTTTGGGCCAATTGCATCGATGCCGTCAATGCATGTTGGGCTGTCTGATCAAAAGATATAGGAGATAGATCTAATATACTTAACTTCATCGCTGCTACGCCTTCTTTCTATTTCACCTCAATCAATCGTAAATGAAAATCAGCTGTCTGTCCTTTTTTATATAGATTGGTAATAGAGGTGAAGTATTGTTGAATGGTTCCTGTAAACGTGATATCACGCTCTGGAACCGCTACGTCAAATGTACCTCTGTACAGTAAAGTAGTTATGTCATGATATTGTTCACTGTTCACTTTAAAATCAATAGAAATTTGATGAAAACCGTTTAGATTATTTTCATCATAACCATTTATTTTAAGCTTGGTGTCATTTAGCCATATTTCTTTAACCAAAAGCACTCTCCTCCTTTTCTTTCGCAGTTCCTTATATTATAGAAAAACTTGACTTACCGCCAACCTTATGGCAGAAGGCGTAGTTTTACTTATACGTTGATCTTTTAACAAAGTATAAAAAATCCGCTGAGATCTTTTTCTCAACGGATTAATACCCTCATTAGTTGTGTACAAAAAATTGTTTTTCGAGCCAATGAACAACGTTATTTACAGCACCATCTAGAAATGAAATGGTTGCTTCATCTACAAGTTTTCCCTCATCATTTACTTTTTCATGTACATTTCCTATTAATACTTCATTACCAGGAAGAACAGGAGAAGATAAACCAGGTGCAAATAAAATATCACGTAAATGGGATTGTGCTTTCACAGTGCCAAGCGCTCCCATTGATGCTCCTACGATCCAAGACGGTTTTCCAATCATCACTTGATCGACCCGCGACAGCCAATCAATTGCATTTTTAAGCGCACCGGAAATCGAACCGTTATATTCTGGCGTTACCCATAAAACGGCATCTGCATCTGCTACCTTTTTCTTAAACTCAGCCACTTCTTCCGGCGGATCGTTTTCAATATCTTGATTGTAAAAAGGGAGACCACCAATTTCTAAGATATCAACCGAAAATCTATCACGATATCTTTCCTGAATATGTTTAGCAATTTTCAGATTATATGATTCTTTTCTCGTGCTTCCTATAATAGCAGCAATTTTCAAGGTAAACCCTCCCGCTTATTTTTATTAAGTAACTTTCTACTTTTATTATTGTAACTGTGGTTTGATTGAATTGCTAATAATGTGCTTAGCTGTTCTCACAATGAAACTTAGCGCAATCGTATGGTGCTTATGATGTAGTGTTTTACACGCTGTCCAAACAAACTCAAAAGGAAATAAACCGTTTGAGCGGCGAATAGACAAAGTTTGTTGCGTAGCAAAATTTCGAGCTATGCACAAAACAAGCATAAAGGCCCATCCATATAATTCACTAAAATTTTTCTCCATGTTATCCATGAAAAATAAACAGTACTCCATAATGATTTCTAGTGTCATCAATGCTAAAATCACGATTATTTGTTTAATTTTTCTGCCTGGCTAAACATTTTCCTCTGATATAAGGCAACATTTCCGATGAAAACCTATAAAAACATCACCTATAGCAATGTTCATTTCCATTTCTTTTCCAATACTATCCGAATTTGTTGATTTACTCACCGTTTCTAACCAAATACTCGCCAAAAACATGTTTTTACTCGCCGAAAATCACCATTTACTCGCCAATAAGAAAAGCGCTGGAGCTAGACATGTAAAACGCCAACTATTTATAATTTCTTACCTTTTAAAAAACTCACCATGATGGTGAGCTTAATCCATTACTAATCCCCCGTCCACCACAAGATTTTGACCTGTTACGGCCCGGCTCCACGGAGAAGAGAAAAACAACACAGCATCCGCAACATCTTCAGGTGTGGTTACTTTTTGCAGCGGAGTATTTTCTTTTATGACTTGAAAAACGTCATCCGGTGTTGCAGCGCTGGCATCCGTTTTTTCGAGCAGCCCGCCAGAGACCATATTAACTGTGATATTCTCCGCTCCAAGTTCACGTGCCATATTTCTCGTAAAGCCAAGCAGTGCGGCTTTGCTCGTATTGTATTCATGGTAAGCAACGACAGGGTTTTGAAAGAGATTGGTTCCAATATTTATAACTCTTCCAAAATTCAAATCGGCCATGTCTTGTTTGGCAGCTTGTACTGTGTGAAGAGCTGCTTTCACACTTCCTTCGAACTGCTCCTGGTAATCTTCCCAAGTAAGCGTATCAGCAGTTTTCTTGTTCACCGCATCAAAGGTGAAATGAATTAAAGCATTATTAACCACTGTTGTGACCGGCTTCCCGAAATGGTCTTTCGCTTTTTTAAACATCGTATCGACTTGATATTCATCCCTCACATCTGCTTGAATAGCAAATGCTCGATCATTGCCTATGCTCTCCACTACTTCTAACGCTTTATCTGCATTTTTTACATAATTAACAACGACACTCGCACCTTCATTTCCAAATGCTTTTGCAATCGCAGCACCAAGCCCCCGGCTGCTTCCTGTTACTAACACCACTTGCTCATTAACTTTCATTAAAAAACACTCCCTACAAATAATTTTCAAAAACTGTTTCTTATTATTGCCCAATTTTCGTTGAATACTTTCTATTATAAGCTTTCATCCATTTTTTCTGAAAAAACCTGGTTTACCGCCAATTCCATAAGACCTTTTTAACGTAAAACAAGCCACCTCATACCAGAATTGCCGGATTCTGGTATAAGGTGGCTTTCTTACTTGATTCAACTAACCTGCTCGGTTTCTTGTTTTCTTCTTCTTCTGCTTTCTTTTCTTTTTACAGAAACAACTTCCTTATTGGCAGATAAATAGAACGAGTAACCCATTAATAATATGACGACAGAAAACGGAAAGGCTGCGACAATTAGAACATTTTGCAGTCCTTCTGTTCCGCCGAAGTAAACGATAATAGCTGCCATCGCTGACAACGATAATCCCCAAATGATCTTTACCGCTCTTGACGGGTTTAATGAACCGGAAGTAGACAGCATTCCCAACACAAAAGTGGCAGAATCTGCCGATGTAATAAAGAAAATAGCGATAACGACGATGGTAAGTAACGACAAAATCATTCCAAGCGGATAGTGTTCAAGCATGGCGAAGGTAGTCGTTTCCATCGAGTAGTCAGACAGAGTTGCAATGCCTTGTTGTTGAAGCTCTAATGCCGATACGCCAAAGACGGCAAAAAAGAAAAAACATACAACCGCTGGAACAAATAATACCCCTAACATAAATTCTTTTATTGTACGGCCTTTTGAAATTCTCGCAATGAAAATACCGACAAATGGAGACCAAGAGATCCACCATGCCCAGTAAAAAATCGTCCAGCTGTCAATCCAGGATCGATTGTCTGCGTTTAATGGCTCCATCCTCAAACTCATTTCAAAAAAGTTGGTAATATAACCACCGACAGAATTGGTGAACATATTCAAAATTAACAACGTAGGACCAACGATTAATAAAAGCACCATTAAAACAAAACCAAGGATCATATTGACATTACTCAAATATTTGATTCCTCTGCTAAGGCCTGACCAAGCTGAAATGATAAATAAAACAGTAGCAATGACGAGAATCCATAATTGAAATCCGTAGTTATTTGGAGTGCTGAATAAAAAGGCAAGACCTTCGTTTATTTGGGCCGAGCCAAACCCAAGGGTAGCAGCTACACCTACTACTGTTGCAAAGACAGCTAAGATGTCTATTATCTTTCCAGCGGCCCCTTCCATCCGTTTTTCACCAAATAAAGGTACAAGTGTGGAACTAATCAAACCTGGATACCCTTTATGAAATTTAAAATAAGCCAGTACTAACGCGACCAGTGCATATACGGCCCATGCATGGATCCCCCAATGGAAAAATGAAAATTCGAGAGCTTCCTTGATGGCCTGAGGAGTACCTTCTTGTCCATTTGGACTGCTTATAAAAGCATGAGAAATTGGTTCTGCAGTTGTCCAAAAAATTAAACCAATTCCCATTCCAGCACTAAACAGCATCGCAAACCAGGTTGGCAGGCTAAACTCCGGCTTGTCGTCATCTTTACCCAGCTTTATTTGATTGAACCTGGAAAATATTAAGTAAATACAAAACGCAAGCATCAGCATGATGATCAATAAATAATACCATCCAAACCTAGTAGAAATAAATGCTGTTACATTAGTTGTCACTGTTTTTAAGTTCTCTGGAGCTGCTCCTCCCCATAAAACAACGAGCCCGCAAATAGCAATACTATACCAAAAAACGAGAGTGGCGTTTTTCATATACTCACCTCTTAATCTAATGATTTTTTTCTTAGAAGTAGGAGTGATTATAGATGGATGTCAACAACATTTTCTTATGGTACATACGATTGCTATTAATTGCAAACCTCTTTACTCTGCAATGCCACGAGCGCGCACAGATTGTATCAAGTGCCTTAAGGCCTATATAGAACAGGCATTACGAAGTTTTTATATCCTTCAATATGACGTAGTTTAATCCTCCAAAAAAAAATATTTTAGGCCTCTATTTTGTAACGAGCTGCAGTACCTGCACTCACCCTATTGTTAAAAATTAAAAATGTGTCACTGAACTTCACTGAGCTTTACTGAACTTCACTGAACTATCTAACTTGCGCTCAATCGTTCTCAGTAGGTTTGGTACATTGTTTAAGCCCTGATACTATTTATATTGCGAAACGAACGAGAAGGAGGAATTTACATTGGCTAAAAAACAAATTCCACTAATAGATACAGATATTCACGAGAGAGTTCAATACAAAGATATCCTTGAATATCTTGACGAACCGTTTAAACACTACATGAAAAATTGTCATTGGATCCAGGAAAAACACATGCCTTACACTCAGCCTGCAACAGCAGGCGTTGATCGTGCAGACGCTATCCTTCCGGACGGACGCCCTGCAGGTTCAGACTTAGCATTCATGCAAGAACAGCTATTAGATGACGTAGGTCATGAATTCGGTATTTTAACCGGTGCCCTAGACCCTTCGCCTTCGTCTATGCATGGTTGGTACGAAATGGCAGCCGCTCTTGCAACGGCTTATAACGACTGGCAAATCGAACATTGGCTCGAAAAAGATGAACGTTTATATGGTTCTGTTCATATTGCATCCCAGGATCGTGACGAAGCTGTAAAAGAAATTGAACGAGTAGGCTCTCACCCAAAAATGGTGCAGATTTTACTCCCGATTGATGACATTATGTGGGGAGATCCGTACTATCATCCTATTTTTGAAGCAGCTGAGAAACACGATTTAATGATCGGCATGCACCACAATGAACCACCCGTATACTACGGCAAATGGCCAAGATACTTTATCGAGTGGCATACGTTAATCCCAACTGCTCATATGAAAATTATTGTTAATATGATCTTTAACGGTGTTTTTGATAAATTCCCGAAACTTGGACTCATGATGATTGAGGGCGGCTTTACCCATATTCCTCATTTGATGTGGAAAATGGATCAGCAATTTCGGGATTTACGCCATGAAGTTCCGTGGCTGAAACGAAAGCCAAGTGAAATAATGAAAGAGCAAGTTCGAATTACTACCCAGCCTGCTGAGGAATTGACGAAAAAGGAATTTATGTCTCTCATTGATCAAATGGGTACAGATGAAATGCTATGTTTCTCAACAGACTACCCGCACTGGGATTACGATTCTCCTTACCGGGCCCTTCCTAATATGGAGCCTGAATTAAAAGAGAAGATATTTTCCGAAAATGCTAGAGCCTTTTATCCAAAATTGCCTGATAAGAGGGAGGATTAATCATGAAAGAACAAGTTGTTTGCAAGACTTCTGATTTGCAGCCAGGTGAAATACGAGAATCCTTTTTCGGCAAGCAAAATATAATCATCTGCCGAACACAAAACGACAATTTTTATGCTTTTATGAATCAATGCATTCACCAAGGGGCTCCTCTTGGCAAAAGCCTTCTTTGCGGGGCTACGACCGGTGAGAGTACCCCCGGAGATTATCATTACTGCCATAAAGATGAAGTTATCCGCTGTCCCTGGCACGGAAGAGAGTTCGATATGAAAAACGAAGGAAGAATGCTGGCTAATCCTGACAAAAAACTTGTCAGCTTTAAAGTAAGAATAGAAAACGAGGACGTCATTGTCTATAAGTAACAAACAAGAAGGTGATTTGAAATGAAGGAAAATGTGGTAGACGCGATTATTATCGGAGGAGGACCAACAGGATTATTTGCTGCCTTTTACGGCGGTATGCGTGAAATGTCGGTTAAGCTGATTGACAGCTTGCCGCAAACCGGCGGCCAATTGATGGCATTGTATCCTGAAAAATATATTTACGATGTTGCCGGCTTTCCAAAAATATTAGCAAAAGACCTTGTCGCTCAGCTAGAGGAACAAGCCAAGCAATTTGACCCGGAAATATGCCTGGAAGAAAACGTTCAAGATGTACAAAAACTAGAGGAACAACTCTTTAAAGTGACGACGACAAAAGCCGTTCACTACGCTAAGACTGTTGTTATTACCGGTGGAGCCGGTGCCTTCCAGCCACGTCGTCTTAAAGACGAAACGGCTCAACAATATGAAGGCAATAACCTTTTCTACTCCATTACTGACCTAGAAGCATTCAAAAACCAGCGTGTTTGTGTGTCAGGCGGAGGAGATTCTGCTGTGGACTGGGCTCTTATGCTCGAAGGAATCGCAGATGAAGTGACCCTTGTACACCGCAGAGACAAATTCCGAGCTCATGAACACAGCGTCAATCAATTGAAAGACTCAACGGTTAACATTAAAACTCCAATGATCATTAATGAATTAATTGGGGAAAATAACTTTATCCAATCGATTGAATTAAAAGAGAATAAAGGCGAAACATCGGAAAATCTAGAAGTAGATTCTCTCCTTGTAAACCATGGCTTTCTCTCGAGCCTCGGCGCTATTAAAGAATGGGGCTTAGAACTGCAAAAAAATTCAATTTTAGTCAACCAGAAGATGGAAACCAATATTTCAGGCATCTATGCTGCTGGTGACATTGCCACCTATGATGGGAAAGTTAAACTTATTGCCACAGGCTTTGGTGAAGCTCCGACAGCAATAAGCCAGGCGAAGCATTATATTGATCCGAATACAAAAGTTCAGCCTCCTCACAGTACAAGCGTTTTTAGTTAAATTAAACAAGGATCTAGTCTTTATGAAGGAAGAGGGTCGTATATGAATACTAAAAAAATGTTTATAAATGGAGAATGGGTTTCTGCATCTAGTGGAAAAACACGTACCATCATCAACCCGTTCAATCAAGAAACGATCGCAGAAGTTCCAGAAGGTGATGAAACAGATACGCAAGCAGCTATCGACGCGGCGAGGAATGCTTTTGATGAAAGTTCATGGCCTCATACCCCTGGAACAGAGCGCGGAAAACTTGTATTGAAAATCGCTGAATTGATTGAACGCGACAAAAAAGAATTAGCAGAACTTGAAACGCTGGACACAGGCAAAACACTTACTGAAAGCTATGAAGACATGTCCGATATAGCGGAAGTATTCCGCTACTACGCTGGTCTAGCTGATAAAGATGGCGGAGAAGTTATTGAATCGCCTATTCCAGATTCCAAAAGCAAGGTCGTACGAGAACCTGTCGGTGTCTGCGGACAAATCACACCCTGGAACTATCCGCTTTTGCAGGCGGCATGGAAAATAGCCCCCGCTTTAGCTGCAGGGAATACGATCATTGTAAAACCAAGCGAAATCACGCCATTAACTACTATTAAAGTGACAGAGCTGATCGAAGAAGCCGGTATACCTGCCGGAGTGGTTAATTTAATCTTGGGAGCTGGTCCAAAAACCGGACAGCTTTTGGCAGAAAGCCATGCGGTTGACCTTATATCCTTTACAGGTGGTGTAGAAACTGGACGCAAAATCCTGACAGCTGCTACAGGAAACTTTAAAAAGATTGCGCTTGAACTCGGCGGAAAAAATCCCAATGTTGTATTCGATGATGCAGACTTCGAAACAGCTGTAGACCAAGCATTGAATGCCGTATTTTTCCACGCCGGACAAGTATGCTCTGCAGGGGCGCGCTTACTCGTGCAAGACACGATTCACGAGACGTTTGTTAAGGCGTTGGTGGAGCGAACCAATCAAATTAAACTTGGTAACGGCTTCGATGAGTCTACTCAATCTGGTCCGCTCATTTCAAAAGAGCATCGTGAAAAAGTGGAAAACTATGTAGAGATTGGTATAAAGGAAGGAGCAAACCTGGTTATCGGCGGCAAACGTCCGGAAGCGGACGAACTGCAGGACGGTTTCTTTTTTGAACCGACCATTTTCACAGACTGCGATACGTCTATGCGGATTGTTCAGGAAGAAACCTTTGGCCCGCTATTAACGATTGAAAGCTTCAGCACCGAAGAAGAAGCAGTGCAGTTAGCCAACGACTCCAAATACGGTCTGGCTGGAGCGGTATGGACCACTGATATTAGAAAAGCCGAAAGAGCAGCTAGTAAGTTGCGAATGGGAACGGTATGGATCAATGATTTCCATCCTTACTTTGCCCAAGCACCATGGGGCGGGTACAAATCCTCTGGTATAGGAAGAGAATTAGGCAAACAAGGACTCGAAGAATACACCGAAGTAAAACATGTCTTCGAAAACACTGCCCCCCAACCTATTAACTGGTTCTAATGTAAAGTTACAAGCGAACATTTTAAGTATACAAATGAGGCTGCCCCTTCAGTCATTACCATCGACTGAAGGAGCAGCCCTTTCTATTATACATACTATATGCTTTTTCGCTCACAAAAAGAATGGTGGTCATTAGTTGATGGCAACATCTAAATCATTTGCTGTTTCTGCTAATCGGAAGTTGGAAACAGCCAGTTGTGCTAATGTCACTTCGTTTTCAGGGTTAAACTCATTTTCAGCATTACCTTGGAATAAGCCAAGCTCATGAGAAAGAGCAACATATCCCTTATATTTTTCTGGAATGGCATCCGCATCACTAAACGGTACTTGATAGATATCAGAATGCTTCGCCGCTGCCTCTAAACCTAAGGCACGAACATACCAATAAGCCAATGTTTGACGAGTAAGCGGTTCATCTATTGCAAATGTAGAGGAATCCGTATCAATAATGTTTCTTTCTGCTGCACGTTCAATGACCTGGAAAAGCTCATGATCGGGATCGATATTCTCAAACGTTGCTTGCGGCTCTTGATCCTGAGGTGCTGGCGGAACTTCATGAAATCTAGTCAATGATTTCATGATAACTTCTAGCGCATCCCCTTTTTTTATAACATGATTAGGGTCCGTTTCTTCATCCGCAGAAATAATGTCCGATTCAATCATGTAGTTTAGTTCATCAGCAGCCCAATGATCGGAAAACACAGGCTCTGATGGTTTTTCTTCTTGTTCTCTTTTGCTCCATTTCCCTGTTAACGCATCATAGTATTCAAATCCGTCTTTAAAAGCAGGACGATAGACAAGATAATACTTGTTATTTTCCTCCGCTTGCGGATGATTTATATAAGACAAATCAACCTCTAAGTTGTTTACATAGTCTTCTAAGGCCGTTTCTTTATCAACAGTATTTTCAGCAGATGGCCAGTTTGCTATAGACGTTGAATTTCTATACAGAGACTCAAGAGAACCGTCTTCAGCCGAAATGCTGACATTCAACGAACTGCCGTTCACTAAAATATCGTTTTTTACTTGAGGAAAATGAAAGCGATAGATGCCTTGATCTGCTTTTTTATTCATATCATTTATTGGGTAAGCATATTCATGCATAATCGACGGTACATACTGCTCCAATGCCTCTAATGCTTTTTCAAGCGCTTCTTCATAGCTTAGGTTATCTTCAGGTTGTTGGTTTTGAATAGTTGGATTATGGTAATTCATAATCTCTCCAGTTTCCTTGTTCACATCAAAGCTGCTTCCATATCCTGAATTACCTTGTCTTATACTATATTGCACCGTAAAAACTTCCCTGTCGTTTCTATTGGCTTCACGAATGGAATCAATATGAAGTTCACCGTCTTCTTCTTTAACCGATAACAACTCTTCAGCTAATGCTTCCACATCCTCACGTGAAACTGCACCGTTATCGACTGTGTTTTCCTCATTACTTAACTTTTTAAGTTCTGTTTCTTTAGGAAAGTCATCTTCAAAAGATTGACCAACTTCCCATTTTCCGTTTATAGCGTGTACTCCTCCGAATGACGGGGAAGGCGCATAAACGAGACGTACTTCTGGTTCAGTACTTCCTGGCTCATGATGAAGCATATATTGTAATTCAATGTCTAGATTATTCTTTATGTCTGCAACAACGTTTTCTTTCTCTATAATATCGTCTTGTTTTTCATACTCTGCTGGTTCTGAATGAGGCTGGCTTCGGTTATAACGAGTCATTTCCCCATTTCCTAAAATAGTCACATTAAGGTTTTGATTAACGACAGGGACTCCGTTTTCCAATCGTTGAAAATAAAATTGAAATTCAACTGGTTCTGTCAACGTACGATTGCCCCAAGTAACGTGGGGTTCGACTTGATCACTTAATTCATATTCCCCATCAGTCGTTTTGTTCACGAAATCCTCTGCTATCTGTTTCGCTTCCTCTTGAGTAACCTCTGGTGGATAGAGAGCACCTTTTATATCTTTTGGTTGATAATGAAAATTATGTAATTCAAGGTCATCTCCTACAAACTCAACACTTCCGCTGATGTGCTGGTCACCCTCCCTTTTGTTAAATAAAAGAGAATGACGAATCGTCTCATCTTCCCAGCCAATCATATGATGATTATTCATCTGAAAATCCTGCTCTTCTAAGAAGTCAAATTGTCCAGGAAATAGGGAATGCAGTCGTTCTATTAAATCTTCTTTCTTAACGTCTACATCTGCCTCCTGTATTTCTACTTCCTCAACGGATTCTTCCTCCATTTGCTGAACTTGTGCTGCAAAAGCTGGAGTACTAAGGCCAACAGCTAGAACAGTTGAAAGGGAACACAAACCAACGTACTTATACTTCATATAAAATTCCTCCCTCTTATTACCTACTAAACTATCTTTTTACCAATTTATGGATATAAATATGTGACGTCTATATTATATCAGACTATTAGCATGATGATAAGGTCTCATAATAAAGGAGTGTTTTTTTATAATAGTTACATATAGTAAAATGGAAATCATACGTGCTCCATGTTTCCTATCAATGTAAAGCATAAAAGACCTTTAAGATATTTATACAACATTGTCAATTTTAAGTTACTGTATGTTTTCTAAAGCTTGCTTCACATTAGCAAAAGATTCAATACCAGATAATTCTATATTGCTGCTTACTACCGTTTGGACGAGCTCAGGCCGCATGCCTGCAGTCACTACGTGTACCCCCATCATACGAAGCATTTCACCTATTTGATGAAGCGATAGTGCAATTTGACTATTTATTGTTAACACACCTGAAAAATCAGCTATAACATGTTTTACTTCCATATCGGCAATTCTTGGGACAACATTGTCCATTATATGCTCCGCTCTATTCTTATCAATATAACCAATTAATGGAAGGATCACGATATCATCTTTAATAGGAACGATAGGTGCTGACAATTTGAGGAGTTCTGCTTGTGTATCTTCCTTGTATTTATCGGAAAGTCGTTTAAATGAGAAAAAGGTTTCATTTAAGCTGATATCTAACATGTTATTTATCCGTTTTAAAATATAAGCATTTTCTTTCAGAGACAAATCAAGTTCAACGCTGATTCTCGTTAGTATTTCATTAAAAATATCTCTTGTTGGCGGATAACGAACAACAATTTCTGAAATTTCCCCATCTGATGATATTTGCATTTCTGCATTTTTTTTACTCCACTTTATAAGGGCTTCTGGTGCAGCTTCTTTATCTTCTTCCATTAGTGATTCCCCAAAAAACTTTAAAAGCTCAATATACATAGCAATAGCTTGTTCTTTCTCCCAGTCTGGAATGTCTAACTGCATTCTGTTAAGTACTGAATCAACCACTTCTACAGCTAAAGGTTCTGCCTTTTCATGTATGTATGTAGAAAAATGTAAAAATGGGGTCATCCTTATTCACACTCCTTTTTTTATTCTAGTTGTTTTTATAAATAACTGCGCTGTATAAGCTGTGCTTTCTTCAATAAATCTATTAGTTAAATTTTATAGTCTTTTGCTTATTTTAACAAAAAAGATTATATAAACATATAAAAGAGGAACTGCCCAAAAATGACAGCTCCTTCGTCCATTCATCTCAATCCTTGTTCCATTCTTTCTATCACGCCTTAGGTTTGCGTCTCGCTTGATTCCCCAAGAGTCAGCTCTATTGTTTGCTGTTCACCATTTCGGTAGAATGTAATTTTAATAGTCTCTCCCACTTCCACTTCCTTATAAAGGATATTTCTTAAAGCATTGCCATCTGTTATATTTTCATCATTTATAGCTGTAATAACATCATATTGTTGAAGTCCAGCTTTTTCAGCTGGCGAACCAGAGGCCACACTATTTACAAAAACCCCCTCTTCAACATCTTCCGGAAGTTTCAACGTTTGTTCCCAGTGAACACTAGGAATCTGATCTAAGGATCCAATCGTTACACCAAGCTGAGGCCGTTCTACTTGGCCAGTTTCTTCGAGATCTTCAAGCACTGGAATCGCAACATTGGACGGGATAGCAAAACCGATGCCTTCTACGGCAGACTGCGCAATTTTCATAGAATTGATTCCAATTACTTGTCCTTTAATATTTATTAGAGCACCACCGCTGTTCCCTGGATTAATGGCTGCATCGGTTTGCAATACGTCAGCATTCCAATCGATTTGTTCATCCCCATTTATATCTACCGGAATGCTGCGGTCTACAGCACTAATAATCCCTTGTGTGACGGTTCCATCTAGATTTGAACCGAGTGGATTTCCGATCGCAATCGCCGGTTCTCCTGCAGAGAGAGTTTTTGAGCTGCCAAACTCCGCTACTGTATCAACATGTTCTGCATCTATGCTTAACACTGCTAAATCAGTCAATGGATCAGAACCGACTACTTCAGCCTCTATTCTTTCTTCATTAGCCAAACCTACTTCGATTTCATTGCTTTCTTGTACGACATGATGGTTTGTTACAATATAGGCAGTATCTCCATCTTTTTTATAAATAACGCCAGAGCCAGACCCTTGAGCTTCCATCCCACCGGACTGCTGCAAATTGAAAATGCCAACAACCGCATCCGACGCCTGCTCTACAGCTGATGTGACCTCGCTTGATACTTGTACACGTTCATTCGTCATTTCTTCCACTTCCATCTCGGCTTCAGACGATTGTTCTTGGCTATTGGAATTAGCTGTCGAAAGTAAACCTTCACTACTTACAAATGGCATCGTTATTCCTACTGCTGCAGCTCCAATTACCGCTCCAATCAATCCGGTGATACCCGCTTTTTTGTTTTGATTATTCTTTTCTGGTTTTCTTTTGTCATCCATTTATTAGTGCCTCCCTTTTTAAGATGATCTCACTTCGATATGTTTTATTTTATTGATGAAATGTGTCAGCTATATATCTAAAGTTTTAAAAAAAGCGAAGCGGCTTGTTCACGAGCGACAAGTCCTGGAGGGGCGGCATATGGAAAGCTGATCTTTGCTTTCCATTGACGAACCGACGGAATCTCGAGCGAGTAGGCGCTTGCGCTAGACATGTAAAACGCCCAATATTTATAACTTCTCACCTTTTGAAAAAGGAAAAGGACGCTGTTCCCTTATTATAGAAAAGCGTCCTTTTTTTGTATTTATACATGTATCACTGATTTACATTTCTAACTTCAAGAAATTTTCTTCCATTATTTGCAGTTGGCTTAAGTACCTCTTTTCATAAAACGCATGGATATTTACATCAATATATTCATACTTCATAGCTAACTTCATGAAAGTTGAAGCACGCTTTCCATGATATTGCCACATTTGCCACGGATCATCACTCTTATAATTATCATATTCCGGTTTGTTTTCCACTGATTTTAAAAAGAGACCTTCCAATAATTGGACATGCCTTAAAAATTTAGCATAATAGTGGATATGCATTTGCGGATTGATAAATTTATATTTATCAGCAAGAAGCATGTAATTAGACGACAGTATTCGTTGGTATTCTAAATTTGATTCATTTTCCATATAAGGAATGTGCTGTTGTAACGCAAAAAAGAACTGCTCCATTTTTTGTAAATGCTCTAAATACTTCATGCCGAACTGATGATGAAGCTTTCTATTTATATATCTATATTTATCAGTAAGCATAAAATATGTTTCGGCCAGGTTTTCTTCAAAAAACCAGTTATGATAAAGGTTGTTTTCCATAACCATTTCTCTCAACCAAAACTCCCCCTCTTAAATAATAAATAATGACAGTCTATGTATTTGCCTATGGGTTCGTGCCTGACTAATTGTAATACTTCCGTTAAAAACAAAGAGAGCGCCCTCCTTCAGAAGACGCCCTCTATTATTTCAGTAATATAAAACTTCTATTTTATGACATTTTACGCATCTCTCATAATACGAATTGCCCTCAAAATGATGATGACAGTTTTGCTGGATTTCTTTTAAGCGGTTTTCCAAAAAAGCAAGATAGGCTTTAGACTGTTTCATTTCCTCTTCAATTTCTTGGACCTTCGACAACATTCCAACCTCCTAAAACGTTACTGATAAATAGTGCCCCCAGACTTCTTAAATTCTTCCGCTTTTTCTTTCATCCCTTTTTCAATATCTTCTTTCGTAAAAAGTTCATTTTCCTCAGCATAATTACGTATATCTTGAGAAATTCTCATACTGCAGAATTTTGGCCCGCACATCGAACAGAAATGGGCTGTTTTAGCACCTTCTGCTGGTAACGTTTCATCATGATATTCTAAAGCCCGTTCCGGATCTAAAGATAAATTAAATTGATCTCTCCACCGGAATTCAAAGCGCGCTTTTGATAAAGCATCATCTCTTTTATGAGCGCCTGGATGGCCTTTTGCTAAATCCGCAGCATGGGCAGCTATTTTATAGGTAATAACCCCTTCCCGAACGTCATCTCTATTTGGGAGGCCTAAATGTTCTTTTGGTGTAACGTAGCAGAGCATCGCTGTCCCGTACCAGCCAATCATGGCAGCTCCAATTGCAGAGGTAATATGGTCATAACCAGGTGCTATGTCTGTTGTCAGCGGTCCAAGTGTATAAAACGGGGCTTCTTCACATGTTTCCAACTGTTTGTCCATATTTTCTTTAATGAGATGCATCGGTACATGCCCTGGTCCTTCCACCATGACCTGTACATCATGCTCCCACGCTATTTTTGTCAACTCCCCTAGTGTATCCAGTTCCGCAAATTGTGCTTCATCATTTGCATCGGCAATTGATCCCGGACGCAAGCCATCTCCTAAAGAAAAAGCAATGTCATACGTTTTCATTATTTCACAGATTTCCTCAAAGTGAGTATATAGAAAACTTTCTTTATGGTGATATAGACACCACTGCGCCATAATCGAGCCGCCCCGGGAAACGATTCCTGTCAGCCGTTTTGCTGATAATGGCACATAACGGAGAAGAACTCCTGCATGAATGGTAAAATAATCCACGCCTTGTTCTGCTTGTTCAATCAATGTGTCACGATAAACCTCCCAAGTGAGATCTTCGGCAACCCCATTTACTTTTTCTAATGCTTGATAAATAGGAACAGTGCCAACAGGAACAGCAGAGTTTCGAATGATCCACTCCCTCGTTTTATGAATATTTTTGCCTGTTGATAAATCCATAATATTATCAGCACCCCAGCGTGTTGCCCATGTCATTTTCTCCACTTCTTCTTCAATCGAAGAGGAAACAGCAGAATTGCCAATATTCGCATTAATCTTAACATGGAAATTGCGGCCGATAATCATAGGTTCTGTCTCAGGATGATTAATATTGGCAGGAATAATCGCACGGCCTTTTGCCACTTCATCGCGTACAAAGGCAGGATCCATATTTTCTCTTATCGCGATAAATTCCATTTCAGGCGTTATGATTCCTTGTTTTGCATAATGAAGCTGTGTAACATTGCCTCCTTGTTTTGCTCGTATTGGTTTTCGTTTTAAATTGGGAAACACTTGATGATTAGAACGGGGATCATTTTCATCACGATATCCATTATCTTCAGGTTTTATGTTTCTGCCTTCATATTCTTCTACATCCGCTCGTTCATGAATCCATTTACTGCGGATGGCAGGAAGACCTTTTGAAATATCTACCGAATATTCAGCGTCGGTATAAGGTCCGCTCGTATCATAGACACGTACTGGCGGATTTTCTTCTTCCCCGAAGCTGCCGGTTGTAGGACTTAGTCCAATTTCACGCATAGGGACCTTAATATCGGGTCTTGAGCCTTCGACATAAACTTTTTTGCTGCCTGAAAAACTAGACATGATGGAAATGTTTTTTTCATTTAATGAGGATGTGGTCATAAAAAAATCTCTCCTTTTCAACATGATGGTCATTGATAAAGGACGAGATCTAGAACATAGCATTGCAGCTGAAAAAGTGAAGTACATTAAAAAGCCGGATCCATAAAAGGATGGACCCGGCTTTGTATGTAGAAGTAAATTCATCAGTGATGATTTTCTAACTTCCCTACGCTGGTATGATCCAGATCAGGTCCAAAGGGTCAAGAAACTTCTACGCGTTTCTTTCTCAGCCCAGCTTATTGGACTCCCCTAGTTAATTGATTTATTCTATTTGATTTCAGTATAAATAAATATGCGGGTTAAGTAAACACTTATCTAGAAAAATAAAACTTTTTTACTTTCGGGCTTTATACTATATAGGGTTCTAATACTGATTAGGCTTGATACAACCTTTTATCTTGAATATGGCGGACACTCTTTCTAGATCCTTGCATAAACTAAAATAAATACTTTAGTGGAGAAGGTGGAAAAATGGGGTATTATCCTCCTTACCACGGACCGCCGCGTCCTCCATATTATCATCCCCCGAAAAAGCATAAGAAAAAACACCGAAAGCAGCCGTTCTGGTGGAAAAAATGGAAGCTTGCTTGCTCGCAGATTCTTATTCCATTAGTATGTTTTCAATTATTTCGAACGTTGATTTTTCCGACCAGCTTTGATGTTATGTTATTAATTATCCTTGTCAGTTTAACCGTTTATTGTTGTTTTACTTGTTAGACAGATTATAAATCAGTTTTTTGTAAAACTTGGTTTCCTGCGTTTAATCGAAAGCTTGGCATTTCACATATTAGAATGACGTGTAGAAGCTGTCCTTTAAGTCAATGGTCAGTAAACAAAGCCGGAATATATTTGCTTTCACCCTCAGGGCCAAAGGGCGACTCGACGCTCAGATAGAATGAACAAATAATGCAGGGAAAGTTATCTGTCATAAGAAAAGCGCAATCGCCCTGGGCAGCCGCGACAGGTTCTGGAGCTTTCACGCAGGGTCGCCTGCGGCCCGGAGTCGAAAGGGAAGACATAATACGTTCAGCTCATTTTAATGAACTTCTCCTAAGATCGCACACGTCGACGCATAGGATGTGCTAATGTCGCCAATGCCACAGGACGTGGCGTTTTTGGCGACGAGTGTGCAACGTAGATGTCACCACATCCCCTGTGACAACGCTGAACTGGCTTGCACAGGAGGTGTTGACTTTTGCGTTGCGACAGGACGTCGCTGTTTTAGCAAAAGTTCCTCTTTATCGTGTGCGCCTGAGCGGCTGGGCGCTGAAGCTAGACATCAAAAACGCCCAATATTTATCATTTTATACCTTTTTAAATAAAAGCTCCACTTTGGGCAGTTTTGCCTAGTGGAGCTTCTTTCTATTTTTCTTTATTTTCGGATAAATCAGGCCAAGTATCGAGATCTTGTTTTATTTTTTCTAGCATCCAAATTCGCTCTTCTAATTGGAAAGTGAATGTATGTTCATCTGCGAGGGTGCGGTGGCTTGCTCTCAATAAAAATGGATACATGCTCGTTTCATCAAGCAGCTGACTTTTTAGAAGCGCCTCGTCCCCAGCTTTGAATGGAAAATGATGGTCGTACGTTTTTATCCACGGATAAGCCTGAATAGGTTCCCACATTCTTTCTTTCATACAGGAACGGTAAAGCCATGCGATGTCATGTAAAGGATACCCATCTGCCGTGTGTTCGAGGTTAATAAATCTGTAGTTTCTTTTTTCATCTATAACGAGATGATCAGGCGAAGGTCTGCCATGACAACGTACCATTCGAAGTCTCTCATTTTCAGCAGCCGTCCTTTCCCACTTATCGTACCAGTACAAGGAATCTTTATGCAGACGATATAAAAACGGAAAATGTATGAGAAAAGCTAATTCAAATGGAGAATAGTAGCGCTTTTTTTCTATATTATCCGCCATAGCTTCTAGTTTAAGCAGCTGTTGATCTCGCTCTTTTTTTAAAAGTTCTCCTTGTTCTTTCCAGACATTTTCTGGAATGGTTTCTTTGTATTCCGTGGAACGATGAAAAATCGCCAAAGCCTTGAAAAATTCTGTTTCATGCTGCAGCCCCCGGCATTCGGATCCCCATGGCGTCAAATAATATATCAATTCGTTTTGGTTGCTGCACCATTCACCATAGTTTGTTCTAAGGACTGGCACCACTGTTTTCATCTGTTGTTTTTCAAAGAAACGGAGCGTTTGTAGGAAACGCTCCGCCTGGTGTTTGTTTAATTGGGTTTCTTTCAACGCAAATGTGCCTTCTTCCGCTTCTACTTTTGCTATTTTATCAAATGTTTGCACACGAATTGGATGGATAGGATAACGTTGAAGAATATATTCGATATTACCCTTCATTTTTATTACTTCCTGCAGCGGAGGCCGGAATATATAAAATTTGTCCTTCTTCTAAGTGCTCATTGTCCAAGCGATTGTAACGGACAAGATGACTGATTGTAATATCATAGCGTTCAGCAATGGTGTCTAGTGATTCATTTTCTTGTATGATGCACATTTTCACTCGTGAAAATTCTTCTTCTCCTTTCGTCATGACTTTTGTTAAATACAAGGCGTTGTCATCGCGGTCCGACATGGATGGACTTGTTGATTCTTCCTCGCTGCTGTCTTCTTGTTCTGTTTGTACAGTATCCTCTTCTTCTATATCCTCAACACTTGGCTCTATTGTTTGAACGTTTTCTGATTCGGTTTCATCACGACTGTGAAAAGCGGTAACTATAGGAGAGCTGCTTTCCCCTTGTTCTTTTGCTTCTACCGATTGGTTATCTATTTCATCCTCTTCTTGTTCATTATTTGATATTTCACTGTTCCTATCCTCTACAACTTCTTCGGTTTCTGTTGAAAATTCTGCATTCTCTTCTTTTTCATCTGATTGTAAATCTTCTCTCTCGTTAAATGGGTCTTCATCTTTTTTTTCTGTCACATTTTCATGAGATGTTTGAAAATAAGAAGAAAAAGTGCGGTCATATGGACGTGGAAAGTCTGGTGGTGCAGCTTCTTCAGGCTGATGCTTTGCCTCTATATCCCACCTTGGCATCGGCTCTGGCGCGGTGACCGGTTCACGTTTTTCTTCTTCACGGGCTGTTTCTTCATTTTTCATGCCCGTAATACTTACATCTGCTGTTAGTTGAATACAATCGGGTTCTGGTAAATCATAATCAAACCCATCTATTTGCACATAAATATCATCAAGGTTGTGAATCCGATTTAATGGTATAGTTACGTCCACCGGAAAAAAGTGTTTAATTTCACCAGTACCATCTTCTCGCTGTTCACCATTTTCTACATATTGAGGAGCAGGATTATCATCGGTTGGTTCCTCATTTCTCTCTTCTTCAAGTGGACGATACTCCCCTTTTAAATGAAGCCCCCCTTTAATTGCGACATAATCCAATTTTTCTTCGATCCGAATATCCGGTTCGAGTCCCAGCGACAGCAATTCCTTCATTTTCTGTCCTTTATCGAGCCACACTGATTCTTCTAAATTAAAAGTAAGTGCTGACGAACGTTCAGCTCCCATGAATGGCCCTCCTTTATATATGTTTTAAGTACTTCCTAGATTGCATATCTTCAGATGTAGTTCGTGACCAAAGAATCGCTAAACGGACAAAATACACTTCATTCATTGTTTTCTTTTCTGTGCTAATACTATTTCAATGTATGCATCACCAGCCGTATCTATGAGTGCCAAAATTATTTTCCTAATCGTTGCCAGTTTTTCATCGTATTGATAAGATATATGAGTATCTCGAAAAATGATTAAGGGGGAACTTCATGGCTAGCAAGAACAACTCATCCTCACCTTCAGAAGGAAAACAAACCCTCCCGGTGAATCCTCCTTTTTTTTATGGATGGATTATTGTCCTTATTGGCGGCTTAGGAGCGTTTTTCTCCGGTCCGGGACAGACCTTTACATTTTCTGTTTTCATAGATGCCTATATTGAAGATTTTTCGGCCTCAAGAACTGTCATTTCAAGCATATATTCAGCAGCAACATTATGTGCCGGATTTTCGTTATTTTTAATTGGGAGATTAATTGATAAAAAAGGGCAGCGTTTTATGGCTGCCGCTGTTGGAACCATGCTGGGTATAGCTTGCTTTTGGAACAGTATGCTGCTTGGTCCGATTATGATGTTTATTGGGTTTTATATGCTTCGTCTATTCGGGCAAGGTTCCATGACATTAGTACCGAATACTCTCGTCCCTCAATGGTTTGATAAACAACGAGGAAGGGCGATCAGCTTTATGACACTTGGCATCCTTATTAGTGCTGCAGCTCTTCCTCCTGTTAATTTATATTTAATTGAAACATGGGGCTGGCGCTTGGCGTGGCAATTTTGGGGGGTACTCTTACTGGTTCTATTTGTGCCGCTCGCCATTATTTTCATACGTAACAAACCAGAAGATGTTGGACTGCTTCCAGATAATGCTGGTAAAGGGGAAGATCAAGCAAAAGCAGCCGCCGCTTCTGCCAAAAAAAGAAAAGCCTCTTCATGGTCAATGAAAGAGGCCGTTCGATCTAGACAGTTTTGGTTCGCTCTGCTTTGCGCAGCTGTTCCAGCATTAATCAACACGGGAATCATGATACACCTGTTTTCTATTCTTGGAGAAAAAGGAATAGACCGGACGGTTATCGCGTTTTTATTAAGTCTCATGCCGATAGCAGGATTTATTTTTACAGTTGCAGCGGGATTTATCGTTGAAAAACTACATGTGCATCACTTATATGCCGTTAGTTTTTTGTTAAACGCAGGCACCCTTGTTCTATTAATTTATGTTCAACAGATTTGGTTGATCGTTATTTACATCATTCTTTGGGGTATTTTCGACGGTACGACAAAAATATGCAACAATATTATTTGGCCGAATTATTTCGGATTAGAAAATTTAGGTAAGCTTAAAAGCATGGCTACCACCGCCGTAGTTATTGGTTCAGCACTTGGACCGCTACCATTTGGAATGGCATTTGATTACTTTGGAAGATACAATGAGATATTATGGATTATGATGATTCTCCCCCTTGCAGCTGGTGTGCTCGCCCTGCTCTCGCCGCCGCCAGTTAAAAAAGGATAAAAATTTCAAAAATCCGGAACGGAACTGTCCCAACGTTATGGGGCAGTTTTTTGTGTAAAGAAGGAAACAGTTAGCGTATGACGTGACAAGAAAAGGATTCACATATCTAAACATTAATAAAAGTTTAACGAGCAGACTGCATCTGACTATCCTGTTTTTCTTGATATACAAAATCTTAAGTAATAAAGAAAACTTGGCTAGTTGCACTTATACTGATTTCCTCAAAATTTTAGCGTCGATGATTCATCCACGCTAAAATTTTATATTTTCCTATCAGTGCAAAAAAGCTGCCAGAATTCTATTCTGACAGCTTTCATTAGTGCCTGGCAGCGTCCTACTTTCACAAAGGGTTGCCCCTTCATTATCATCGGCGCAAAAGAGCTTAACTTCCGTGTTCGGCATGGGAACGGGTGGAACCTCTTCGCTATCGCCACCAGACTTTGAATGGAGTCGTTTGATCATCGTCTCATAGGAAACAACATCTCACGATCCTTTTTTTCTTGATAGGGAATTGCTCCCTCAAAACTGCATAACGAATGTTCAAGCCGACGAGGCGCTTCCCTTTGTATAGGATAAGCCCTCGACCGATTAGTATCTGTCAGCTCCACGTGTCACCA
>NZ_VTOK01000017.1 GCF_009765375.1 Alteribacillus sp. YIM 98480 | reverse complement strand
TGACAACGCTGAACTGGCTTGCACAGGAGGTGTTGACTTTTGCGTTGCGACAGGACGTCGCGGTTTTAACAAAAGTTCCTCTTTATCGTGTGCGCCTTAGCGGCTGGGCGCTGGAGCTAGACATTTAAAACGCTAAATATTTATAATTTCTTACCTTTTAAAAAAAGTGTTCCAAAAGCAAAATAACCTTTGGAACACCTTAACATCTATACTATCGATTAAATATCTAACTCAATACTTGGAGAATTCGCCCTAGAAACACAAGTCATCATCACATCTGTGCTCCTTTTTTCTGTTTCTGTAAGAAACAAATCACGATGATCGATTTCTCCTTTTGAGACAAACTGCTGACAGCTTCCGC
The DNA here is from genome assembly GCF_009765375.1 of Alteribacillus sp. YIM 98480. Taxonomy (GTDB): domain Bacteria; phylum Bacillota; class Bacilli; order Bacillales; family Marinococcaceae; genus Alteribacillus. The sequence continues at coordinate 91,844 of NZ_VTOK01000017.1, read as the reverse complement.
ATCCCCCTATTTTGCAGGAGTACGGTACATCTATCTCATGTGCAAGCAGTGTATCTAAAAGACTTTCCCCTTCCGGTACCTCTAACCACATATTACTTCTTTTTAAATACACTTGAAAAGCATGTTTAGGTCCAGTATCTGGTGCAGAGAAAAGTTCGAAATGAATGTTTGCTTCCGGATAGCCATAGGAAGCTGCAGTATTTGCATATTCTTTAATCATCGCTTCCGGTCCGCAAAAATAAACATGCGTTCCAATTGGTTGATTTTTCATTAACTCGGGGTTCATTCTGTTATTTTCCTTCGAAAAATAAAAATGGGTTTCTTTCTTAAAATGGGAAAGAAGTGTATTGTAAAAGGCACAAGCTTCTTTTGATTTTGCTGCATAGTGAAGTTCAAAAGATTTATCTTGCTTTTTCAACTCTTTCATCATTGCCATAAAAGGGGTAATTCCAATCCCCGCTGCAATAAAAATATGGCGAGAACCTTGAAAGCTGAGTAAAAAATTGTTTTTTGGATAACTGATATCAAGTTGATCTCCTACTTGAACGGATTCATGAAAATAAATAGAGCCTCCTTTTGAGTTTTCTTCTCTTTTCACCGCAATTTTATAATAACCAGGTCTGCCGGGCGTATTTGTTAACGAATAATGACGTTCCATGGTTTGGTCATTATGGCGGAGATACGTAGTAATGTGAGAACCTCCGCTGAATCCAGGCAATGGTTTTGATCCGGCAGGAATAAGTGTAAAGCTCTTCACAAATGGAGACTCCCTTTTTATATCTTTTACCATTACTTTAAGAGGCTGGGCTGTCACAGACGATTCCTCCTTACATGTTATTCTATTTCGATATAACCAAGGTAAGCTTCCAACCTTCTAGAGAAATGATCAGATACATCCAGATCAGCGTGACAATCCGGACAGTTCATGTCTTCTTTTAACTCATTTATGCTGTAGCATTTCACGCAAAACACTTTTTTCTGTTTCGGACCTACACCTTTGCACTGGATCTCTTCCTCTGTAAAACCTTGACTTACGGCAAGTTTTTTTAGTTCTTGAACCACCGGCCATGTGCCTGTTATCGAAAGACTTGTCCCAATGAATTGGCCGCTTAAAATAGAAGAGATATGCGTAGAGGTAAAAGAGGTCATGTACGTGACATTTTCTTGGAGTTGACGGTTAAGATACTGCTTAATCTTGTTATCCGATAGAGAACCAGCTGCATATATCTGTTGTTCGATGTTTTTAGACAATAACAGGTCAATGACGGGAAGAGTGTCAAATAAAGACTGCTCATCGATAAAGGATATCACTTTTTGATCGTTATTCCGTGGAACATAGGCAGGGACATACTCCTCATCTTCCTGCAAATAAAAATTACTACAAGGAAATCGATCCCTTAATAAAGAGCATTCGCTTTTTGATTCATCTAGAAAAAGATAATATTTCTTCCTTCGTTTAGAAATTCTTACATATAATATGGGATGCTCGAACACGTGTCCTTCCCATTTGATTGTCCTGATTTTTCCACAATCTTTACTTAGAACCGCATCATCCATTTTCACTTCCAGCTTGTGTATATGATGTCCTATTTTTTCTTTTCTTAGCAGCTCGCACTTTTTTTCTTCCAATATGAATCCCCCTTTGTATTAGAAGCTGTTTTTTAAATATTGAACAAGATAAGGTTTGTACGAAAGGAAACCTTTATATTCCGCCATGTAATCCGGCAAGTCTTCTAATACATTGCAAAAACGGACTGCCCACTCTTGTTTTTTACAAAGCTCTTCCACAGAAATTAAATGGGTATGAATTCCAAATAGTATCCCATAGCTTCGCGGAAGCCGGAATAGCTTTTGGTCTTCTACTCTTAGATAAACACGCTCACCGGCATTTTCTACCGTTACTTCGTTTGCCTTTGTTCCCCATTCATCAAAAATTTCCGGAAAGGTTGGGAGAACACCATCTACTGTCAATGTCCAATTTAAACGCGTCCATGGTTTTCCTGCTTCCATTCGAAGCAGGAAATTACGGACTTTCTCAGCTAGACCGCTGTCTGAATAATGAGGAACAGGGGAATGAAATTCGGTGTAAGTCATACCAAGATTAAAGGCTATCGACCAATTTGCTGGAAAGCAAAGCTGTCCTGCATCCATATACAAGTCGCCATTCCTGTGGCCAATATATATGAGGTCTTCCTGAACATGACGGCCGATAAAATCCAGCGGTTCATATGGGAGAGTTGATGGGTCCCCCAATGTGAAAGTTTGCTGTTCTTCTAGTAAATAGTTATAAAATGTCCATATATCTCCATCTTTTTCTAATCCAAAATAACCTGGATGCTGTTCAACCATTTCTTCGATTATATTTTCTAAAATTTCCCATTGGCCATCCATAGAATGAGACAATGCTTGATAAGCCCGGTTATGTGTTTTAGCTAAAATGTCTCGTTTACTTTTTACTTCTTCAAAATACTCTGGTGTAATATCAAGAACTAAAGGAGACTCTAAAGCTTTAGAATTATTAGAATAACGATATTTGTCCTCCTTAAATGGAAAAGGAAATCGATCAATTAATGGTTGTGAAGGTATCGCATGAGAGCGAGACGCAGAAGTTAATTCCATATGATACATGCTTTCATTTCCCCTTTACTGCATTAGTTTGGGTAAAAAATAACGTTACCACGTCCATCACGATTCTATTTAAGAAGGGAGCCGCAAAGGCCCCCTTTTACTTAGCCCTCATTATAAAGGCTATAATATCTGCGTTTTTTCTTCACTAACTAAAAGCGACTTTGCATAAGAGGACGCCACAGAAGACGTTGGAGCTGTCTCTGGCTTCCATTCCTGAGCCGCTTCCCTTTCCATAGCAGGGAAAATTTCACTAACCTCTGCAAACGATCGATTTTCATGACGGACCATCGTGGAAATAAACAAGACAAACAGACTTATTGCTGCTAAGAAACTAACTGCTATCCCTAAAGATCCAGGTCCAAATGTAAAATAAGCTTCGGCACCTTCCCAGCTTGTTATTGGGCTTGTATTCATACTTTCCCCACTCCTTTTGTTTTTTTTATTCACTTAACATGACATGCCGTTTGTTATCCTATTTTGTCTGAGCTAGACTTGCTGACAAAGTCTTCTTTCTCCGGGGTAGAAGGTATACCTTCTGGATAAGCAACAGCCGGAACCTCTGTCAAATCAAGTCCCATTCGTTCTGCTTCATAAGGTATTCGCAGCATATTCATTTTTTTCATCATATAAGAAACCCCATAGCCAGGAATAAAACCTAACGCCATAACGACCACCGCGCATATTGCCTGTCCTGCCAATGAAATGTCGGGACCGTTCAGATTAGGATATCCAGATGCGAATATTCCTGTCGCTAAAATGGACCAAATACCTACAAAACCATGAACGGATACAGCTCCAACGGCGTCGTCAATATTTTTCCTTTCTAAAAATGAGCCAATATAAGGAGCGATAAAACCACCAATCACAGCTATTACAAATGCGAGCATTGGATGAAATAGATCCAGCCCGGAAGCGACCGAAATCACTCCTGCCAAACCACCTGAAGCTACCCAGAAAGGCTCTCCTTTTGTTGCGATATAAGAGCCGATAATGCCGCCGGACAGACCCATTAAAGCATTGAATGCAAAGGCAGAAAGATTTGTAGGTGTCCCGTAAATCGTAATCCAGTTTTCACCGGAGATAACAATAATACAGCCTCCTAAAAATCCAAAAAACCCAACAAAGATAAGCATTAACCCTAACATAGACGCTGGCAGATTATGAGGAGAGAGCTTAAGTGGTTTTCCTTTAGCAGCATACTTTCCTAATCTCGGCCCGAGGTTCATTAGAACACCAAGGGCAAAAAAGCCGGCGATAGCATGTACTACACCTGCTGCTCCTACGTCATGGTAGCCAAATTGTGTTAAAAACCAGCCTTCTCCGTGCCATCCCCATGCTCCTGCTAGAATCCACACAACAGATCCAAGCAGTGCAGCAAGGATCACAAACGCACTCATGCGAATTCTTTCAATCACACTCCCAGACAAAATCGAGGCAGTGGTTGCTGCAAATAAGGCAAACGCACCCCAGAATATCCCGCTTTCATGGTCTGCTATATTAGGTCCCATGTTGGCACTCCAGGGAAGGGCAGCCATTGCCAATTCATCAGTTCTTGGAATAAATCCATCTGGAAATGCATTGTAAATCCACCATCCCACTATATAAAAACTTGGTATGACAACGGCCAGTGTCATAAGGTTTTTCATAGCGGAGGCCAGTACATTCTTCACACGAGAAACTCCTACTTCATATGACATAAACCCCGCATGAATGAGAATCATAAACGCAATGCACCACCAATAATATGCTTCCATGCTTGTCAGGCCAATCATTTCTACGGACTGATTAAGTTCTTCCATACACTCCCCCCTCTGTTAAGTCTATTTACATGAATGATGATGTTCCTCACCAAATAAATCCAAAATATTCTGACTAAAGCTCAGAAAATTGTTATATAAACTTTTTCTCTGTACTTTTTTGATCGCTAATACTTTTTTTATTTTGCTTAGCAGATTTTATCATCTTTACTCTTTTCCTCACACTTTTCGTCATTTTCTTATGATACCTCCTCCATTCATTTTTAATGCCCCTTATTTACGGTTGAAACATCGATTAATATTTTCCATATATCACCTCTGCCTCTGCTAATTGATTGGAAGATTAATTTGATTGACTATATATTCTCACAAACAAATACGTAGAAAAACATTATATTCCTGAATATTGAGAAAATTCCATTCTCTTAGGGAGATTATCTAACCTCTTTTCAACCAGCCTAATTCTTCGGATATTTCAACTGCCGCTCGTGTTACAAGTCGAATATTGTTTTTTAATTGTGTTTCTTGAAATCTAGTTTCTGGACCTGCAATGCTTATAGATGCCACCACTTTATTTTCCCAAGAAAAAATAGGGGCAGCAACACTTGCCGTACCTTCTGTCGTTTCACCAAATGAAATCGCAAAACCTTGGTTGTTAATGATAAGAATTTCTTCTTTTAATTTTTTAAGACTTTTTTCTGTCTTATTTTGCATTAACTCCTCTATAATTCTATCTCTTTCCAAAAGATTGAAGAAAGCTAACATCACTTTTTTAGAGGCCCCTACTGAAAGAGGGAGTCTCATCCCTGTCGGCTCTGCTATTTTTAAGAGCTGGGGCGAATCAATACAATCAATAAACACACCTTCATTGTTTTCAGGCACGGTTAAATACACACTCTCTTTTGACAGACCAGCTATTTTTTCCATTACGGGCAGAGCAGCGTTTCGAACCGATAAATTATCTCTTATCGACAAGCCAAGTTCCATTAACGCAAGCCCCAGTCGGAACTTCTTTGTCTCCTTGTTCTTGTACACAAATCCACATTCTGATAAACAGGTTAACAAACGGTGTACTGTCTGAACGGGAAGGTTAAGTCTTCGGCTTATCTCAGTAGCACTCCACTCTTCCTTCTCTTCACTCGGTTTAATCGTTGTTAACAGAGTAATAGACTTGCGAACCACACCTGACATTCTTTTCCCCCCTTATCTGAAAAAATAGAGTTGTCAATACTATGATAAGTGAATGATCTTTTATTTTTAAAAATTCTGTTATATTTATTTACACGCTTTCTTTTCATATGAAAACATTGCCTCATATGATGGAAACATGAAGATATAACTCATATGTTATATTGGATGAAGATGATATTAAGAAATAATACCATTTTTTGTAAGAGGAGCAAAACCACATAGTATGCGGTATTTTTGCTTACAGCTTCCCTAATAGAATCAAAAAGGAGAGAAGAGCAAAAATGAAAAACCTTCCTTTTTTTGTATATGGAACATTACGACATGGACTTCGGAACTATCAAAGCTATTTGCACGGAAAAACAGAAAAAGAGGTTCCTGCCACTACAAAGGGACGAATGGTGTGTGTAGAAAATGGAGCGTTTCCTTGCCTTTTTCCTGAAGGAAATGATGTCATTCAAGGAGAGTTAATGTACATTTCAGATGAAATCTTTCCTGAGGTGCTAAAGGATCTGGACTGGGTCGAAGGGTATGACGAAACGGATCTGGAAAATAGCATGTATGAAAGGAAAATGGTGACTGTCGAAAATAATAACGGAGAAAAAGTAGATGCTTTTATTTATTATTGGAACGTAAACGGCGGGACAGGGCAATACATACCAAGCGGCTGTTGGGTTAAGCATGTATCAGTAGAAAAAGAGAAAACTAATTAACACAGAGAAAATAAAATTAATAAATGGGATGCCCCAAGTAACAACCATCTTGGAGCATCCCTTTATTTGAATTAATTAATCCCAAATGCTAGTTCCCCGTAAAATGCTGCTTTGTATCTATCTCTGATATCGTCAAGCGTATAAGGTTTGGGGCTGCGGGCTAAGAGTCTTGTTTGCTCGATACCGCTTTTGGCCAGCTGCTCTATATCCTTTTCTTTTATACCGAATTTTTCCAAAGTGGATGGAATTCCGACCTCATCGACGATATGCTTCAATTCTTTTACTGCAGCAATAGCTGTTTCACGTTTATTAAGGTTATCAGATTTCACGCCCAGTGCGTCAGCCATTAACACCATTTTATCGATGCAAGCCGGCCAAATATAGTCAAAAATATATGGAAGCAGCACCGCATTTGATTCACCGTGCGGTATTTTAAACAATCCTCCTAATGGATACGCAAGCGCATGAACACCTGCAACACCGGCATTATAAAAGCTCATTCCTGCCGTCATGCTGCCCCATGCCATATTTCTTCTCGCTTCTACGTCTCCCCCATTCCAGACAGCCGTCCGGATATTGGATGAAATTCGTTTAATGGCATCCAAAGCTAAGGCATCGGTAAGCGGAGTAGCGTTTACCGAAATCAGCGCTTCCACGGCGTGAGTAAGCGCATCTACTCCAGTGGAAGCTGTAATCCGTGCCGGCAAAGTGTAGGTGAGCTCTGGGTCGACCACCGCTGCATCAGCAAGTAAGTTTTCGTGCGTAATCGCGTCTTTCGTGTCTTTCAGTGAAAATACTGATATATCGGTCACTTCTGCACCTGTGCCGGATGTTGTAGGAATTAGTATTTTTGGAAGCCCTTTGGATGTGAACTTTTTCGTACCCGTCAGGTTTAAGTAGTCTTCTACTTTCCCGTCATTCTCTTTTAATACAGCAACTGCTTTTGCGATATCTAGTGAACTTCCGCCGCCGATCCCGATTACAAAATCAGCATTAAAATCTTTAACAGCCTGCAGCGCTTTATTTCCTATTTCAAGCGGCGGTTCAGGAACCAGATCTGAATAAATGTTATATTCTAATCCTGCGTTGTTCAGCTGATCTTCTAATTTTTTAACAATTCCAGCATCTATAACACCTGGATCCGCAAATACCATGATTCTTTCTGCTTTATGAGACTGAACGATGGAGGGCACCTCTTGAATGGAACCTTCTCCTGATACAATTTTCATGGGGGAAGCAAAGGTTTTATACATTTATATCACACACTCCTTTTCTATTAACTGCTTGTTTTCACATTAGAACGTGATGGCACATTTTCTGGTTTTGATGTAGCCAGCGTAACGACATACATGACAATCATACTTACTAAAACACCAATCCCGGCTGCTCCAAATGGGTTGGAAAAGTTAAAACCAAACGGTAAATAAACGGTCCAGTAAGTAACTGTACCCGCGAGAAGCGAAGACAAAGCAGCCTTCCTGTTTGCTCTTTCCCAAAGAGATCCGACTACAAGCGGTCCGGCTGTTGCCGCCATAATTCCTCCGATACCAATCCACATAAACACGGCCAAATACTGCGGTGGTGTCCAAGCCAGTACAATAGCAGCAATAATAACGACAAACGTACTGTAACGGCTGATTAAGAGCTCGTTTCTTTCTGCTTTTTCTTTTGTAATGTTCATTCTTGGCACAAACGTTTTTCGATACAAATCATTAGCTAACAATTGTGTAAGAGAAACAATCAATCCGTCTGATGTAGACATAACCGCTGACAACACAGCTACAGCAAAAAAAGCTGCGACAACAGGCGGAAAGATTTCACTAAACAGCACCGGTACAATTTGGTCTGGTGAGATTCCTGCATCGCTGCCTACTACAGCTAGTCCAAGCAAACCGCCAAGTGCCATTAACGGCAGAATCGTTGCAAAAACCGTACAATACATAATAAGTTTTTTAAGGTCACGGCCGGACTTCACTGCCATAAATTTGTTTCCTAAATGAGGAAGAACAGCAAAAGGCAAATGTGCAATAAATAATAGCGCGACAAGCCAGAAAGCTCCATACGTGTTATCTCCTGGCAAAAACAACTGATTCATTGCGCCTTCTGAATTTTCATTTTCAATCGTGGCAAGCATATCGCCAAATCCTCCGTCAACACCTACGCTTCCGATGAAGCAAAAGAACACCACAAGAGCTACAATGACCATTAAAAATCCTTGAATAGCGTCTGTCATAATGTCAGAGTGTGATCCGCCCATGAACACGTAAGTTGCAAGAACGACAGCCGTTATAATGAGACCGGTTTCATAATTGACACCCATCATGGTCTGGAACATCGTAGCTGCGGCAACAAATTGAGAAACAACATAGAAAATTAATAAGATCGATATAATAGTCAGTGCAATACGGAGAAAATCACTTTTATAGCGTTCACCAATAAATTCCGGAATCGTTCTGGTACCAAACTTGTCTCCATATTTTTTGATCACTTTTGCTACAAACAACATCCCAATGACGGTGGCAATCGGGTAAAGCAATGGGTACCACAAACTTGGCGTCCCGATATCATAAGAAAGACCAGGCATGCCCATAAATGTCGAACCACTTGAAATCCCAGCAGCTATAACAAGGGCGACCGCTAACGGTCCATAACTAGAACGTGCTGTTGCAAAGTCATCAGATGTATTTGTTTTTCTCATTCCAATCCAGCCCATAAAAAGCATTAAACCGATAAAAAGGGCCATGAAGATCCATGAGTACATTACAATGGTACTGTTCATCGTTCCAACCTCCTATTCCTCTTCATTTAACAAATTTGTTTTCCACAAAATAAACGCCATACCAATCCAAGTGCTAGATATTAAAACCGCCATAATAACGAGCATATTCATGCTTTTGCTACCTCCTTTTTAATAAATTGATTGATTTCTGGAAATTTTTCTATTCTGTCAGCGGAGTCGGTCATCGGTTCATACAACAAAATTTTCTGTTTTTTGCTCCAGCGTCCGCTTTTTTCAATAAGTTGATAAGGGACATAAATTGCAGAGCTGGATAATTGTTTTATTTTCGGCACGCTCCAAGAACGGGCGTGATGTAGATAGTAACGGCGAACTGTTTCAAACGCCTCATCTATGCACTCCTGTTTATCCATAATCGCTTCCATGACAGCAGCAGCTTCCACTTCTTTTGTGATAAAAGAAGGAAGCTTATCGGCAATGCTGCTGCCGCTTCTCACCCGGTCTGTCATCATCGTTATCTTTTCTTTTCTTTTTCCAAAAATAGAACGATATTCTACGAGCCACTCTGTGGCAAATTGCGGATAATAGACGGAAGTAGATTCTTCTTTGTTATGACAATCAAAAACAGGAAGTTTCATTGCTTTTCACCTACCCTTTGTAGTTGAGGCTGATCATTTTGAGTTCTGTCATTTCTTCGATCGCATACTTTACACCTTCTCTTCCGTAACCAGAGTCTTTTACGCCGCCATATGGCATGTGGTCAAATCGCAAGGTTGGCACGTCATTAATAAGCACTTGTCCGACTTCGAGCTGATGTGCCATATTCATAGCTTGAGATAAGTTATTGCTAAAGACCCCAGCATTTAAGCCGTAGCGGCTGTCGTTCATCTGCTCAAGCGCTTCAGAGGCATTTTTTACTTTATTGATCAGTACAACCGGGCCGAAAACTTCATTGCATGAAATTTTTTCGTTTCGATCTACATTCGCAAGTACAGTTGGAAGAACTCCATTTCCTTTCCCTTCCCCGCCGGTTAACACTTCTGCTCCATTGGCTTTCGCTTCAGCAATCCAATCGAGTACACGCTGCTGTGATTTTTTATTAATTAAACTAGAAACAACTGTACTCTCTTCCGCAGGATCGCCGAACACTATTTTTTTTGTTTTTGCCGCAAGGGCTTGTTTAAAAGATTCAAAGATTGATTCGTGAACATAAATGCGCTGTGTGCTCAAGCAAACCTGGCCGTTATAAGCAAAAGCTCCAGCAGCTGCTTTGCTTGCTATATCATCTAACTGATCCGCGCAGCTTTCATCCACATACATAGCTGCATTGCTGCCAAGCTCAAGTGTTACTCGTTTCAATCCAGCCTGACTTTTTATAAGCTTACCGACTTCTGGACTTCCGGTAAAAGAGATTTTTTTCACTCTTTCATCCTGATTCATTACCTCTCCAAGTGCCGGTCCGTCTCCAGGGATAACGGCGATTGCACCTTTTGGCAGACCAGACTGTGTTAAAATCTCTGCTAATAAGATGCTTGAAAGCGGCGTTTGTTCAGCTGGTTTAATAACGACGGTGTTGCCTGCTGCGACGGCTGGTCCAATTTTATGTGTTGTTAAATTTAAAGGAAAATTAAATGGAGTAATAGCACCAATCACCCCGAGCGGTTCATGGATCGTAAAAGCATCTCTACTTTCTCCACCTTCGGCTGCATCAAGAGACAAGTATTCTCCGTTTAATCGTTTTGCTTCTTCTCCTGAAAAACGAAGCGTCTGGATTGTGCGGTTGACTTCCCCTCTTGCAGCTTTAATCGGTTTGCTCGCCTCTTTTGAAATAATTTGAGCGGCTTCTTCCTGTCTTTCTAGTAATCTATCGGCAGCTTCAAACAAAATGTCGGCTCGCTGCTTCGATGTCAACGCTTTCATTTCTGCAAAAGTATAATGCGCTGTTGAAATAGCTTCTTTCATATCTCCCTGTGTGCCTTCCGTAATATCGGCAATCTTTTCTTCTGTATGCGGATGATACAATGGGTACGTATTATTTGTTGTTTTTTCCTCTCCATTTAGAAATAACCCTTTAATCATAATGCCCTCCCTGTTTTACTTGTGAATACGTATTCAAAAATCCGAAAAAGAAAGACCGTGCTTTTTACAACTTGCACGTTGTCTTTCGCTTATACAAAATCGGATCCATCGTCGTGCGGACCTGCTCTTTAGGATCATTACTGTCTTCTATCAACTCAATCAAATGCTCTATTCCCAGCCTGCCCAGATTCTTGTCGGTCTTATGCCCAATGGTAGTTAACTCGAAGGAATGGTGACGAGCCATTCTTACATTATCCATGCCGCAAATGCTAACGTCTTCCGGTATGCCATAGCCAAGTTCTTTAAGCGTGTCAATCGCAAAAATGGCTATGGCGTCGGTCGCGGCAAATATAGCAGTTGGTTTATGCTTTCGCCCCATCATTTTCAGGACAGCTTCGCGGACCGCATCCTCACTCGTATCTGTTTCATGGATAAGCGCCTGGTCTAAAACAGTACGTTTTTCGACCTCTTTGCAAAAGCCGATGTACCTGCCGTAGAAAGTAGACGTGTACAAAGGTCCGCCTATATAACCGATTTTTTCATGCCCCAAATCTATGAGGTGATCAGCCGCCGTCTTCCCTGCTTTTTCATTATCAATTTCTACAAAATTACCGCCCTTGTTGTGTTTTCTGTTAAACATTACAAATGGTATATTTAACGATTGCAGCTCTTCATAAATAGGATCATCCATAAAAATAGAAGATAAAATAAGACCATCAAGCTGCATCGATAACACCGATTCATATACGGACATATTATCGCCCATATTTTCAAAAAACACATTCATTTTATAACCCTTTTCATTTGCATAGTTAACAATAGAAGTTGTAGTTTCCACAAAAAAAGGGTTGTGTAAGGGGCCAGAAATTAAAGCAAGTGTTTTCGTTTGTTTGCTGACTAGTGATCTCGCGATAGAATTAGGGCGGTAGTTCAGGTCTTTCATTGCCTTTGTAACTTTTTCGATGTTGTCTTTGCTTACACTCGGTGAATCATTTAACACCCTGGAAACAGTTGATTGAGACACTCCTGCTCGTTTTGCTACATCTTTTGATGAAACCATAACAGCTCCTTTAAATCAAATTGAATGCGTATTCAAATGTTTATGTAAATCATATTAATTTTTCATTCTATTTTTGTCAAGCTTAAAACCAGGTTGTGTTCTACTTTTTTAAAATTTTTCAATAAACCATTTACTTTTGTATCCGCTTGCATTTATAATATGCTCATGAATACGTATTCACAGATATTGTGAAATAACATAAGGAGTGAACACACATGGCTGTTTTTTTAAAAAAAGGAAAAAGTGAAGAAGAAATACAAGAAGCAGATGCGAAAGTACAAGACGCCGTCAAAAACATCATTGAAGATGTAGAAAACCGAGGAGACGTGGCAATCCGCGAACTATCAGACCGATTTGACAAATGGACGCCGGACAGCTTCCTTCTATCTGAATCTGAAATTGAAAGTATTGTAGCTTCCGTGCCAGATAAAGTGATTGAAGATATAAAGTTTGCACAAGAACAAATTAGAAACTTTGCTGAACATCAAAAAGAATCTATTCAAGATATTGAAGTAGAAACAAGACCAGGAGTTATTCTCGGACATAAAAACATCCCCGTTAACAGTGTAGGCTGTTACATTCCGGGTGGGCGCTACCCAATGGTGGCTTCTTCTCATATGAGTATATTGACTGCAAAAGTAGCTGGTGTAGAACGGGTCATTGCTTGCACACCTCCTTCTCAAGGGGAAATTCCAGCAGCAACTGTCGCAGCCATGCATTTAGCCGGTGCAGATGAAATCTACATTCTTGGCGGGGTTCAAGCCATGACTGCAATGGCTGTCGGCACAGAAACCATTGATCCGGTTGATATGATTGTCGGGCCTGGCAACCCGTTTGTTGCTGAAGCAAAACGCCAGCTGTTTGGCCGCGTCGGCATTGATTTATTTGCCGGTCCAACCGAAACGCTCGTTATCGCTGACGAATCTGCAGACGTAGAAATGGTCGCAACTGATATTTTAGGACAGGCTGAACATGGACCAACCTCACCTGGAGCGTTAATTACAACTTCTAAAGAACTTGCCGAATCACTCGAAGACGAGATTTCCCGTCAGCTGGAATCACTGTCCACTGCTGATATAGCCGAAGCAGCTTGGCGTGACAACGGTTCTATTATTCTAGTAGACAGCCTAGAAGAAGCTGTAACTGAAGCTGATAAATTGGCATATGAACATGTAGAAGTCATTACGGAAGATCCTGATTACTTCCTTAAAAATCTATCAAACTATGGCGCACTGTTTTTAGGACCAGAAACAAACGTAGCGTACGGCGATAAAGTCATTGGTACAAACCACACCCTGCCAACGAAAAAAGCTGCACGCTACACTGGCGGTCTTTGGGTCGGTAAGTTTCTTAAAAACTGCACGTACCAAAAAGCAACCAAAGAAGCGAGCGCTGAGATTGGGCAGTATGCTGAACGCCTTTGCGAACTTGAAGGGTTTATGGGCCATAAAGAACAAGCCTCGCTTCGTGTAAGACGATACAGCAGCAATTAAGTTGGACTTGCGAAAGAGACATGAAGGGCAATTTTTCACCCTCATGTCTCTTTTATAACTAGTATTTTTCTTATCAATTAGCAAGAATCTAAAACAAGCCTTCGAATATCTGAATTTGTTCACCTGAAGGATAGGTATGAAAGATTTTCCCATGAAAAATAGGAAGGAAATAGAATGTGGTGAAGAAAAATGATACAGGTTAACACTTGCAGCCCTAGTAAAAGGCCGGCTCCAAGAACATATCAACGTCCCAAAAAGAAGTCATTATTCAAGTGGAATCTCTTCGAACGGTAGAAGAAATGAGAGAATTGAAATCAGCCATTAAGCGCGAAAATAAAGCCAAATCCAAACGTGAAGACCTTAACATAAGAAAAGCGCAAGCGCCTTAAAAGAAGGAAGTTCGGCTACGAGCGTCACGTCCTGTGACAACGCCGAACTGACTCCCATCCTGGGAGCCCGCGACAGGTTCTGGAGCTTTCGCGCAGGGTCGCCTGCGGCCCGGAGTCGAAAGGGAAGACATCAGACGTCCAGCTCATTTTAATGAACTTCTACTAAGATCACACACGTCGACGCATAGGATGTGCTAATGGCGCCAATGCCACAGGACGTGGCGTTTTTGGCGACGAGTGTGCAACGTAGAAGTCACCACATCGTGTGGCAGGACGTCCTGTGCCAACCTGAACCGGCTTACACAGGAGGTGTTGACTTTTGCGTTGCGACAGGACGTTTGCGGTTTTAGCAAAAGTTCCTCTTTATCGTGTGCGCCTGAGCGGCTGGGCGCTGAAGCTAGACATCAAAAACGCCAACTATTTATAATTTCTTACCTTTTAAAAAATGACCCCGGGAGTACCGGAGTCCGCTGCTATTATTTATTAATTTTCGTGTTGAAAAATAAGTGATTGAAAAAATAATATTTAGGGGCAACATTTCTATATTAAGATTACTTTCTATTTTCTTCTAAGATTTTGTCGGCCTGTTTTCTTAATTCAGCGACTTCGTCCATAATTTCAAACAAATGGGAGAAAAAACGTTTCATTTCATTACCTCCTTTAATGTGGAGTACCTTTATTATGAACCTTTATTTTCCACTTCTCAAAACGGAAATAATGAAATGAAAACGAAAACATTCATTATGTAAGCGTTAATCATTCGCGAATATCTTCTTCATTCTCCTTTTTCCAAAACCAACTTCATCCATTTGTTTAGATAAAAACGTCAGCACCTCTTTTAACCGTGAAGAAATCTTAATCTAGCACCAAACCTTTAGGTAAAGACGATTGCCTAGTTCGCACTAGTACTGATTTCTTCAAAGTTCGGACGACGTCCATGTTAAAATTTTATATTTTCCTATCGGTGTTAGAAAAACTCGGCTTATCGCAATCCTTTTGGTTTCTTAAAGTAACAAAAAAGACACAAGCCCCGTAACAGAACTTGTGCCCTTCTTGTTTACATTCCGACTGTTTTATCTTGTTTTGGAATAACAGGAGCTCGTTTGTTATTCGTTGCGATAATATAGCATGCAGCAAAAGCTATAGCTAGCACGATAAAAGAACCGAGGTTGAGAATCCCTTTTTCACCAAACCAAACAATGGAGTAGCCAAGCGCACCGGTAAACAGGGCATAGTACAGGAATGGAAAGATGGTTTTTCGGATAATGGCCCCTTCTTTTCCAACCAGTCCAACCACCGCACAAGCTGCAACAACGTTATGCACACAAATCATGTTTCCGGCCGCCCCACCAACAGCTTGCAATGCAACGATCCAGGTAGAATCTACGCCGATTCGAGAGCCTACATCAAACTGGAACAAAGAAAACATCATGTTACTTACCGTATTACTTCCAGCGATAAATGCACCCATACCTCCGATGAACGTTCCAAATAACGGCCAAAATTCTCCTGCTACCGAAGCAACCGCTCCTGCTAATTCAACCGGCATACTGTCAAATCCTGAAGCGCCACCTCCGGAATTTAAGAAAACTTGCACCATAGGAACTGTGAAGATTAAGGCAGCAGATGCAGCAATCATTGTTTTAGCAGAATGCGACCATGCTTTTTTATAGGAATTCCCATTCATGCCGTGAATGAAAAAGGTAATGAGAGAAACAACGATAAATACGGTTCCCGGAGAGAACAATGGTTCAAAACCTGCTGAAATTTCCGTTCCAAAAAGATTTTGCATTCCTAGTGTCCAAGAACTGAGCCACTCATTAAATGGTAACGCTTCCAACCTTGTGATTACAAGAAACACGCCAATTAACAAATACGGTGTCCAGGCGCGCACCATATTCATGTTTCCGCTTTTGTGAGCAATGTTTTTAATTTCAATAGTGCCAATCCACTCTGGGTTCCATTTTGATTTGTCTTCAAAATCCCATGTCTCTTCTTTTGACGGCATAAGAAATCCTTTTTTCGCCGCTGTTACAACGATAGCCAAACCGACGAGCCCGCCAATCATAGATGGAAACTCAGGTCCAAGGACATTCGCAACAATCACATAAGGAATCGTCATCGAAACCGAAGCAAAAAGGGCAAACTTCCACATTTTAATGCCTTCTGCAAATGATTTATTTTTTCCAAAAAACCTGGTCATCAAGGCTACCATAAAAAGTGGAATCAGCATACCAGCTACAGCATGAAGAATAGCTACTTTTCCTGCAATATCTGTAGTAAGTGCCAGGAAATTGCTTGTAATGGAAGCATCAGCAGCTAACCCTTCCTGTACACCGACAAGCATAGGCGTCCCCGCTGCCCCAAATGATACAGGAGTACTTTGGATAACCATACCTGCTACAACTGCTGCCATAGCAGGAAATCCTAATCCTACCAATAAAGGGACCGCTACAGCAGCCGGGGTCCCAAAGCCGGCTGAACCTTCAATAAATGAACCAAATAACCAGGCGATAATAATAACCTGCACACGCCGGTCAGGCGAAATATCTGTAAATCCCTGACGAATTGTTTTAAGCCCCCCACTTTCTTGCAAGGTGTTTAAAAGTAAAATTGCTCCAAAAATGATATACAACAGAGAAACTGCCGTAACAAGACCATTTACAGACGCCGCTGCTACTGTTGAACCCGGCACGCCCCAAACAAACAGTGCCAAAATAACAGCTACGACAAAAGAAATCGGCATAGCTTTACTTGCAGGCCAGCGCAGCCCTACGAGAAACACAGCTACTACAATAATTGGTAAAAGAGATAAAAAGGCCAGCATCCCAGTACTCATGTTCTTTTCCCCTCTTTCCTTTTTCATAATATTTTGTTTTCTATTTATATAAAATAATCCGTCATATGCGGGGGATTGACTAATTATGACGAATTATTGTTTAGAAAAACAGGAAAAAGGTCGCGCCGATTCACAGGTAACGCAACTTTGCAAACCGGCCGCGATCTTTGCTTATTATATAGAGGCTGCGCTTCGTTTCGCTTTCACAAAGCTGTTTCTTAATACACCAATTTCTTTGATCTCACATTCAATTGTACTTCCTTTCCCTGTCATTTCAGCACCGACAGGGCTTCCCGTCAAAATCACATCACCTTTTTTTAAAGTCATGACACTAGATAAGTATGAAATCATTTCCCGAATAGGAACGATCATTAAATCTGTCGAACTGTTTTGTTTTTCTACACTATCTAGCTTGGATTTTACGTTGACGTTTAATGGATCAAGATCAGTCTCGATGAAAGGCCCTAGCGGCGTGAATGTATCAAATGATTTCCCTACCATCCAATGACCATCCTTGTGGAAAAATTGCGGAGCTGTAACATCGTTTCCAACTGTATAGCCAAACACGTAATCTAAAGCATCGTCTTTTGCCACGTTTTTCGTATCTTTTCCAATCACAACAGCAAGCTCCGACTCAAATTTCACTTCTTCAATACCGTCTGGAATAACTATTTCTGCCTCCGGTCCAACTACCGAAGAGGTTGGTTTAAAGAAAAATACAGGGATTTCAGGTAATATGTCCGGACGGTCTTCTGCCTTTGTCACAAAGTTTGCCCCAATTCCAATAATTTGGTTTGGCTCGATAGGAGCAAGCAATTCCACGTCGTTTTGAGAATACGTGCGCCCTGTATAGCTCCAGTTCCCAAAAATATCTCCTTCAATTTCTTTGATCCCTTCTTCTGCTGCTACACCGTTAAGGATGTCTGATTCTACGGCAAACCTAGTAAATTTCATGATCATTTTCCTTTCTTTTTGCAGTATTTTATTACTCCGCTGCTTTTAGTTCTTTTTTCACTTCAGCACAGCGTCCTGGCGAAGGAAACAGCTTTCCTGCGTTTAATAAATAGTGCGGATTGAATACTTCTCGAATGTCGGTCTGCGCTTCAATTTCTTTGTCCGAAAATACAAAGCGCATTTCTTCTCGTTTTTCAATACCTACTCCGTGTTCGCCGGTAATCGAGCCGCCTGCATCGGCACATGCCTGCAAGCATGCACTGCCTGCTTCTAATGCTTTATCGGTCTGGCCGGGTATTCTCGAGTCAAAAAGAATAAGGGGATGCAAGTTTCCATCGCCGGCATGGAAGATATTTGCGATCCGCAGTCCGCTTTCTTTACTGATTTCCCCAATTCTCTTGAGCACTTCCGGCAGTGTACTTCTCGGAATAACGCCGTCCTGAACAAGATAATCCGGAGAAATTGTTCCCATCGCTCCAAATCCAGTTTTCCGGTTTGCCCACCATTTTGCTCTCTCCTCATCATCTTGGGCCACCTTAACAGAGCGGACATTTCGTTTTTTGCAAACATCCAAAATCTCGTTAATCTGTTCATTTATACCAGCTGAAATACCATCCACTTCAATCAGGAGCAGCGCTTCAATATCTTTTGGATGTCCAACCGGAAAAGCAGCAGACTCCACCCCTTCAATCGCGATTTTATCCATCATTTCAAGAGCAGCCGGTACTATACCTGCCGATACGATATCAGATACAGCCTGACTTCCATCGGCTACATCATCAAAATAAGCCAGCACCGTTTGTTTTTCTTCCGGGTTTTTTAAAATCCGTACCGTTATTTTCGTAACAATGCCTAAGGTCCCCTCTGAGCCCGTTAAAATACCGAGCAAGTCATAGCCTGGTGCATCCGGAATACCGTCATGGCCGATTTCCATAATCTTTCCGGTTGGAGTTACAACCTCAAGCCCCAATATATGGTTTGTTGTAACGCCGTACTTCAGGCAGTGTGCGCCCCCTGCATTCTCTGCAACATTACCGCCTATCGTACAGCAATACTGGCTTGATGGATCGGGTGCGTAATAATAACCCTTATCCGAAATAGAGTTCGTCAATTTCAAGTTCACATAGCCAGGTTCTACGACAGCTCGCCGATTTTCAAGATCCACGCTTAACAATCGCTTCATTTTAACGAGACTTATAATGACTTCCCCATTTAACGGGATTGCTCCCCCGCTTAGTCCCGTACCTGCTCCTCTTGCAAGAAAAGGAAGATCATTGTCCGAGCAGTATTTCACAACCTCTGCCACTTCTTCAGTATTCGTTGGAAATACTACTGCTTTTGGCATATGGCTATGAATCGTAAATCCATCCGATTCATAGGAAATCAATTCTTCTTTATGAAAAAGAATTTCTTTTGGCCCCACAATAGCTGCTAATTTTTTTATATGCTTGTCATGCGTTTTTAATCCTTTTTTTCGCAGCATCAGGTCTGCCCCCTTTGCTTATCTTCTTTTTGATAAGCCCAATCTAAAAGCTGAATCGTATGGACAACTTTTTCATTCCTTCCATACTTCTCAACACCCATGGCCATTTGCAGCATACAGCCGGGATTACCCATGGAGATCATTTCGACTTCTTCTGGTACGTTTTCCATTTTACTTTCCAGTACACCATCTGCCATTTCCGGATTGGTAATGTTATAGATTCCTGCACTGCCGCAGCAGCGGTCTGCATTTGGCATCTGTACCATTTCGACTCCTGGTATATCAAGCAGAATATCACGCGGTTCCTGACGCACTCCCTGTCCGTGCGCTAAGTGGCAGGCGTCATGATAGGTCAGTTTTGTGTTTATTTCTGCTTTTGGCTTTTCATAACCGCTGTCATGAAGATATTTAGAAACGTCCACGACTTTATCGGCAAATTTTTCTGCCCGCTCACGCCATTCGATTTCTTCTTCGCGGAACAATTCAGGGTACTCGGTTAACATACAGCCGCAGCCGGCTGCATTGGCAACAACTGTGTCTGCGTCTTCAAAGGCTTCTATATTTTGCTTGGCGAGCTTTCTTCCCATGTCACGGTCACCGGCATGCACGTGAAGAGCTCCGCAGCAAGTTTGTTTTTTAGGAATAGCAACATCGTTTCCGTTCCGAGTTAATACATTCACTGTGGAATCATTAATGTCACTAAACATGACATCCATGACACAGCCAGTTAAAAAAGCAACTTCATTTTTTGTTTCCCCTTTTGCTTTAACGACTTCTTCCTTGTGATATTTTTTCCGTACAGACTGTTTTACTTCCAGCATCACCGTTTCCATCGTTGCCAAATGCTCTGGCATCATTTTTAAAAGGCCTGTTTTACGTACAGCAGTCTGTATACCGCTCTTTTGATACAATTTTAATAGATTACCAGCGGATTGAAGACGCCCGGGGTGCGGGAAAAGTCTATGAAGGAAAAACTTACTAACCGCTCCTCTCCAGCCTGTTAATGGCATAGCCTGGCGAATTTGTCCGCGTGCTTCCTCAATTAAACCACCAACATCAACATCAGCCGGGCACGCAGTGGTACACGCTTTACAATCTAAACAAGCAAATACCGGGTCCATAAACTGTTCGTTTACTTCAAGCTTTCCATCCGCAACGGATTTAATTAAATGGACGCGTCCGCGCGGGGAATGCTGCTCTTGTCCGGTCAATTCATAAGTTGGACAGGCCTCTAAACACATGCCACAGTGCACACAATCAGCCCATTTATCTTCATCTGGTTTATCTTTCCACAAATAATTGCTTAAACTTTCGCTAGTACATGGCGGCTCTTGAACGACATCTTTTTCTTTCATACTCATCTTCTATAACCCTCCTACGTAGCGCTTAGGATTAAGTGTTTTTTTCGGGTCAATTTTTGTCTTGATGCCTTCTAGTAAAAAGAAATAGGAAGGCTTTCCCCCCCACACATCTATGACCTGACGCAGCGCCAGCGGTAAGTGTTTTATCACCGCATAACCGTTTAATTGCTTCACCGTTTTACGTAGCGAATCAATAGCTTTGATGATATCGTCCTGCGCTCCTTGCAAATGAACCTGACATAATCCATGTCCTAATCCTCCGTGCGCATGAACCGAAACATTATGCGCATCTTCTAACCAATCGCTTTCCTTCAAGATTTGGATAACATCAAGGTTTTTCACTCCTACCTTAACCACAGCTTCTGCCGCCAGCCCGTTTTGTTCTCTTTGTCCATTTGGAAACAAATAATTAAAGCGCTTCCAAAATTCTTTTGCTTCTTGCTGGGCGAGAATGGTCATTTGTGAAGCTCCGGATTTCATATTTTTCACAAACTCTTCTTGGTAGTGAACAGAGCTTTCTACGTCTTCAAAAGCAATGGCCAGCGTTAAGACTTTTTGCCCGGTCAGTTTTTCAGCAAGCTCTGGATTTAACAGCTCCATAGAAACAGGCTCCATCATCGAATCAAGGAATTGTACGGCAAACGAACGTATCTCTTCTTTGCTTTCTTTTTCAAATGTCAAAAGCATTAAGCTCTCGTACTTTGGGAGAGGCCTTAACTTTAAAACAATTTCCGTTACTACTCCAAGTGTCCCCATTGAACCGACAAAAAGCTTATTCATATCATAACCTGCAACATTTTTTACCACTTTTCCGCCAGAGCGAATAATTTCTCCATTCGGATACGCCATTCTTAAGCCAATGACATGGTCTCTCGCCGACCCGTAACCAAGTCGTTTAGGGCCGCTGTCGTTTGCAGCAATAACTCCGCCAATCGTAGCTTCTTCAGGATGAGATGGGTCAAGTGAAATTTTTTGATTATGTGTAGAAAGGTAGTCTTGCAGTTCTTGAAAAGGGGTGCCTGGTTTTACAGTAATCGTCATATCGCCAACCGTATGTTCAATAATCCCTTTATAATCAGAAAGCGACAATAGAATGTCAGCCTTGTTTTCCGTTCCGCCAAAGCCTCGCTTCGTTCCATTCCCAGCTATATTCATCTTTTTATTATTTTCATTCGCGTAATGAAGAACCGCCGCAATATCGTTTTCTGTTTTTGGAGAAATTATAATGTCGCCGTCATTTCCAAAAAACTGATTTGGCGACGATTTTTCTTCTACATGTGAATCTGGCAACATTGATGTCAAGTCGCTTATTAAATCAGATATGATCATTGTGACATCCCCTTATAATCGTTGTCTGTTAAGCAACGAAGTTTCTAATATTGTCGAAAAAAAGGAAAACCTTTATTCCATTGTCGAGGTTTCTCCTAAAAATCCTTCCTGCAACAGCTCTTCCACGAGATCTAAATGATTGATCATTGCCCGCTTTGCCTTGCCAGCGTCTCCTGCTTTAATAGCTTCAAACAAATATAGGTGCTGTTTCATTATGCGTTCCACCGTTTCCTTGTTTTCACGGATTTGACAATGGAAATCTTTCATTGCTTGCTTCATCGTTGCTGAAATATATTCCATCAGCTGGATAAGTATCATATTACCTGTTGCCTTTGTAATGGTTATATGAAAATGGTAATCGGATTCCCACCCATCTAAAGGATCATTGAGAATGCCTTCTAAAACCCTTATATCTTCTTCCGAGCGGTGAAGTGCCGCCGCTTCTGCCGTTCCAGTTTCCAGAATTTTGCGCACTTGAAACAGTTCCCTAATATTTTTCGTCGCAGCATGCAATGCGGTCTGGTTAAAAAGCTTCGCTGAGTCAAACTCACAAATGAATGCTCCTTCTCCTTGTTTCATATAAACGGCGCCTTTGCCATTAAGAGTAAGAAGGGCGTCCCGTACAGCAGACCTTCCAACATCTAATAATTCGCACAACTCCCGAATCGAAGGCAGCTTTTCTCCTGGCTGGAATGTGCCATCTTCAATCATATTCTCAATCTGTTCAGCCACTAATGCAGAGACCTTTTTCTTTGAAATCTTCTCTATATTCACCTGCACACCACCTTCCGTAAAGAGGTGTATTTTACTGATCAATGATCTGATGTGTGATCATCTATAACTATATTAAACCATTCCTTTAAAGCGTTTTCAATATTTTTTTAAAATTTACTCAAGTCAATGCAACAATTAAATAAATCAGCTCATCGTCATATAAAGGTAACCTCCGAATATACAATTTGTTTTAGCAGGATCGTTTATTTTTCTAATCATCACAAAGCGCAAAAAATCCTTTTTCCCCTGTGATAAGGATGGTGATTTTTTCATTTCATAAATAGCGGCTGGCGGTTTCCTTTTATTTCTAATACTATCCGATTTTGCTGACATACTCGCCGTTCCTTTCGAAATACTATCCAAAAACGTCCTTTTACTCGCCAATCCCCTTGTCCGACGTAGAACAAAAAACCATGTGAAGTTTACTCACATACTTACAGACAAACACACACATTCGCATTATCATTAGTACTAACAAATCATTTGGGAGGGAACAACATGGAAGATCAATTTAAAAACCCTGGTTTACTATCAATGATGAAATTGACTTTTGTTGTACTCTTTCAATAAAGGGACGGACAGAAAAAGGGTGCCCCTAAAAGTGTTTATCACTTTTATCAGGGCACCCTTTTGCGCACTCTACGGTGTATGAAATAAATATAGTAAAATAGAAAGAAGTCCCCTCTATTTCAAATATTTATAGCAACCAAGAAGAAGTTAGAATCTATTGTTACTATTAATTAATAAATAAAAAATAGGATAACTTCTCCCGGTCGCTTATTAGCCCCCCCTAACATGTTGGACACAAAATATTACTTTACATGAAAAAGTTAAGCATGATAGGCTACTGTCCCTCGGCAAATCGTACTAGTTCTTTCTTAAAACTTGCCTTTTTGCCGTTACTTCATTCTTAACCGATACCCATGTCAAGCGAATCTAGATCCTTTACGGAGGCCAAACAAAGGGGTTAATTCAGTCGATTCAAATTTATTCCCTCGTTTCATAAGTTTGCTTGAAAAGGTTCTGATACCAAACCTTATGTGTTTTTATCATCCTGCAAATCTCCAATCCTTGCATGGGCTCGACCTGCGTCAGCTGCTGCAAACATGACAACAATCTCATCAGCCAATGGTGCATCTGGCACTCGAACTTCAAAGGTTTGATGATGAGAACGAATCGTTGCATCTGTCTTATGTTTTATCGCTAAGTCAATCGATGCCCCAGTGGCTCCTCTTTTTTCTGCAGAGGGCAACAAGCTTTTCCCGTTCACTATATTTCTCATAGGGTTTCCAAATTTCAAATTATGAATGATAGCTGAACCATGTTCTATTTCTCCCGCAGTTCCTACTAATGCCCCTTTACCGTATGCCTCAACTTGTCCTCCTATCAACTCAACTACATCTTTTGCTAACAGCTCCCCAAGTACATGACAATGCGAATCAATGAACTCTTTTAAATCATGTTGAAAGGGCTTATTTGCATATGGATTTTTGATTACTGCTATGGCAGTTGCTATTTTTAAGGGCTTATGTAATGATTCATTCCCTTCTTTTAATATTTTTTCCGTATAAGAAGCTATTTTACGAATATTAACCTCCATAATGTGTTGTCTCCTTTCCCTTTCCTATTGTTAAAAAAGTATAAAATTTCACAGGTCGATAATATAAGAAAAATGTTAGGGTTTCGTCATAAGGACTAGATGATAAACAAATTCTAGAAACTTATAATTTGAGGTACCCTCTTTTTTCATATTTCTATATAACAAAGCAATTATTATGCCAACATTAAAACGGCTCTACCTCCAGCGTTTTCACAAAAGCAGATTTGAAAATATATTTCTTTGTTGAAATGCGGTTTTCATTATTGAAAAGAATTTGATTTGATAGATTATATCTCAACATTGAATTATTTGTTGTTACTGAACTAAGAATGTGGATAAAGCTGGGAATAGAGTAATTACTAATAAAGCAACAACACTAACTATAATAAAGGGAACTAAACCTGGCGCAAGTTTAGAGATGGACATTTTTAAGTTAGCTGAAGCTACAAAAATATTAAGCCCGAAGGGAGGGGTGTACATTCCAATTGCTAGGTTAACTGTCATTATAATACCAAAATGAATCGGATCAATTCCAACAGCTGAAATGATAGGAAAGAAAAGAGGTGTAAATATCAATATAGCAGAGTTCGGCTCTACTACCATTCCAATAAAAAGAAGAAGAACATTTATTAAAAGTAAAAGGAATATTGGTGACATGCCTAATTGGTCTACCCACATTGCAAGCGACTGCGGGAGCTGTTCTATGGAGAGATAATACGAAAAAAAAGACGAAGCAGCTACCATAATAAATATTTTTGCAGTTAAAAGACCTGAATCTATGGCAATTTTGAACACATCTTTAACATTTATTTCTCTATAAATAAATAGGGCGATGAATATCGAATATACTGCTGCTACAGCTGCTGACTCAGTTGGCGTAAAAAAACCTGAATAAATCCCACCAATGACTATGATAGGTACACCTAATGCCCAAACGGCTTCCTTAGTTTCTTTCCAGAAGCCTTTTGCATTTATATTAATTTTTTCTTCTATATTATTTTTATTGACATAGAAAATGATATATAGCAAATAAAACAAGCCAATTACTATACCAGGTATTATACCCGCTATAAATAAATCCCCTACTGATACATTCGCAGATATGGCATAAAGTATCATAGCTATACTCGGAGGAATAATCAGGGAAATTGCTCCCACCGATGTAATCAAACCTGCTGAGAATCGCTCTCCATAACTGTCTTTTAAGTGTGGATGTACAATTTTACTCATTGCAGCTACAGTGGCAGGACTCGATCCTGACATAGCACCAAACAAATTAGAAGCAACTACCGTTGTTAAGCCCATTCCCCCTTTTACTCTTCCAACAATGGAACCCGCCCAGTCTACCATTTTTTGGGCAATACCTCCTTTTGACATTATCTCAGCAGCAAAAATAAAATACGGGACAGCCATTAAAGCAAATTTATCCAAAGCACTATACATGGATTGAATAATTGTGATCGCAGGAACGTCTAAAAATAAAAGGATTCCTAAAAAAGATGGAAGAATAAAAGCTATATATATCGGTACCTTTAGCATCATTAAAAGAAAAGTAAAAACCATTATTAGTATAAAACCCGTCATTATTTAACCTCACTTCCTCTTAACAAATTTATAACCAAAAAATAACAATGTAATAAAAGCCCCTAAAGGAATGCTCATCATTACCATATATAAAGGAACCAGTCCATCAGAACTCATTTGGTTCAACTGGTATAATTGATTCGTAATAAGACTGCCATAATAAAGAAGTAACAAAGAAGTTATAATTACCAATATATCAATAATAATTTTTATTATTGGACGTAGCGGTAGTGGTAGGATATCATATAAAAAATCCATAGAAATATGTTCATCATTCCAAAAGACAAGCCCACTACCAATAAAAACAATCCACATAATTAAAAAGATAGATATATTTTCAATACCGACAAAAGAAAAGTTAACCATTTCTCTTAAAATTACATTTAAAAATAGCAAGAATAAAGATAGCAGCATAAGTAGACCGATAAGTCCATACAACATCTTGATAAAAGAAAACAAAAATACGTTTATTTTTCTCATTTTCCACCTCACCAGTTATTCGAGTCTACCTCACGATCACCCCGGAAAACTTTCTTCTTTTTACCAAATAGCGTTTAAAAGGAAGGAAAAAACTAACGTTAAGATAGTCTCTGCGAAGACAGAATCTGCACAGAGACTATGTTACATTCCTTTCCTTATTTTTTTATTTCTTCTAAAGCCTCTTGCATATCTGGAAACTTTTCAATAAAACTTTGTTCTACTAATTTAGCTCCCTCCTTCATTTCATTTATAAATGAGCCGGAGTCTTCTATAATATTAATCTCGCTGCCTGCTTTTATATTTTCTAGTTTTTCCTCTACTACCGCCAATTCTTTTTCTATTCTCTCTACCATCAGTGAATTAGCCGTATTTTTTAAAATATCCTGATAATCATCAGGTAAACTGTCAAACCAACCCTTATTAACATAAAATATATCAATCACAGCACCATGATTAGATATAATCATATTCTCTTGTACTTCCTGCAACTTAAGATCATGAATGGTGCCTATATCATTCTCTTGCCCATCGACCACACCTTGCTGAAGAGAACTATAAAGCTCAGGGATAGCAATAGAAGTGGGGCTGGTCCCCCACTTAGAAAATGTATCATTTAAAACAGGAGCCCCCATCGTGCGAAAATCTTGTCCTTTTAGTTCTTGAAATGTATCCAGTGATTCATTAGAAGTTATGGCTTTCATTCCAATTGGCCAGAACGCTAATCCTTCCATTCCTTCTTCACCTAAAGTTGATAATATCTTTTCCCCCGTATCCCCACCTAAGACTTCCCCGATGTGATTCATATCTTTCCATACAAAAGGCAAGTCCACTATATTTAATTTTTCTTGGACTCCTCCAAAAAAAGCAGTTGGCTGGACAGCAGCTTCTACATTTCCTAAAGGCACAGCCTGCATAAGTTGATTGTTATCTCCTAATTGATTAGAGGGATAAATATTTACAGCTATCTCATTGTCTGTCTTTTCCTCTACTTCTTCTTTAAACATCTCTAATATTTCATGTCTTGGGCTTTCAGCACTTAAAGTGTGGCCTATTTCCATCGTAATTTCACTAGAACCCTCGTTATTTACCTCTTGTTCTATGGAATCGCCCTCGGTTTCAGCAGTACCCGATCCACTTGAACAACCTGTCATAGCAAGCACCAATATCAAAAGCAGGAGTATCCATTCTTTTTTGGGCATGTTTCGCTTTCCTCCTCTTTTTTTCCAGTTAAAAGGTTCTCTTTTCCATAGCGGCCATCTAAAAATGTGAAACCAAACTAATATAAAGATGAGCTAATATTCCAATAATTTTTGGATTTTTATACTAAACCATCCTCTTTCTTTGCTTCTGCAGTCGTCAACCCTCCTACTCTTGCATTTATTCTTCCTCGGTTAGCAATACAGCAAATAACTGCAATTTCATCTTCCAAAGGTGCATCATGTAAAGTTATTGACATGCCATCATAGTGGGAACGAACATAGAGTGCATCCTTAAAGGCCAGCGGAATATCAATTGTATGTCCTGCAGTTGCTCTTTTCGTCATGGAAGAAACCCATGCTTTGCCTCCACCTACACTATCACGTAAAATATTTCCAAAAACGGTGGTCAACATAGCTACTCCATGTTCTTGTTCTCCTCCTGTTCCAACTACTGCAGCCTTTCCATAACTCTCTGCCTGATATTCTCCCATGGCCATCACAGCTTTTTGTGTTATCAAGTGAGCAACTTCTTCACTTTCTTCTATAAGCAATGACAAATCTTCATGATATTGACCTGCCATAGGATTTTTCACTACTGCTACTACTCCGACTTTTCGAAGATCTGTTCCATCATCTGACTTTCCCATTTCGCTACGAGATTCTTCTATCACAGTAAATAGTTTTCTTATTTCCATAATGATTCATCCTTTCAATTTATTTTGGCTGTTTTCTAAACGTTTGTTGCTTTTGATAAAATAAGTGCTCAAATCCACTACAAGTGGACGCTTTAGTACTCCATCGATGTATCAATAAAAATAACAATCTATAAAGAGCCTTTATTTTTTGGAAGTAAAACTATTTATATATTCAAATAAAAAATAACTTCCCTTAAACCATTCTTCTTTTGCAAGTTTATCTCTCCACGACGACTTACGTGCTTCTTGTCGTTCTTTTGATTCAAGAACCTTTGTATTCGTTAAGTAATGTAGAGCTATATGTGTCCAGTTTTTTGGCTCACCACTTTTGATCCTATATCTTCTGCATGCTAGCCAATTTGGGTTCTTAAGAAGAGTAGGAACATGATCAGTTATGTACCAATCATTAAATTCTTCCTCTCTTTCACTTGGAACTTCAAACATCACAGGATAAAGGATAGGTGCATCATAAGGATCTTCCTCAACTTGTACATTTATTTGTTCGCTAATTTGGTCTCCGACATATCTAGTAAAACCTTCAACAGAAGTCAACATCCGTTGCGTAAGATCACTAGGTTTTTCTTTAATTTCTTTATATTGTTGGCTGTCCATTACACTAAGGTCATCCATTTCATATAATGCTAAATATTTATTACTATTTATTTCTCTGTACCTTCTTGCTTTTTGAAAGCCATCTACCTTCATTCGTAACGGAATATGCTCTGTATCATACCAATTGTTAAATTGTTCCTCCCACGAACGTTCAGGAATCATTTCTGAATATAAAATGGAATTTTTCATAAGAATCCTCCTTCACTGTACTATTTACATCCATACTTTTAAGTTTTCGCTAACTACTTTTATATTTTTAATTGCAGGCGGAGTATTCCTACTTTTCAGATATCTTAAAGTACCATCAGTAAAACACCCTGCTATAGCTGGAATGTCTCCATTTTCGATAGCATCCATTGCTGTATTAGTTGTCCCACCCAAAGGAGCATCTACTATTAATAAATCCGCTGGTTTTCCTTCGGCTAGCGTTCCCGCTTCAAGTCCATATGCTTTTCCAACATTACCTGTTGCAGCTGCTACCATTTCACCTGGAGAACTATTTGTTAAGCTAGTTAATTCCACGATAGATTTTAATACTGCCAAAGGCATTGTACCGGTTCCTGTCGGTGTATCACTTGCAATTAATACTCTGTGAAACTCATTTGCTTCTTTTGCTAATTCCACTGTTTTTAGGGCGGAACGTAAATTTCCTGCTTGAACAAGTTGCAGTGCAATATCTGTGTCGAAGATAACTTTTTCTAATTCGGTATTATTTAATGCAGTGGGTCCTCCGTTTACATGCCCGCTTATATCAGGAAGCATTTCTAATAAATCTTCTGCTGTGACAGGGGAGGATCCTGGTATAGAAGCACCACCGGTATGACACATTACTTTGAAGCCATGTTTTTGTGCAAAGCGAACAACTTCAGAGGCATCTTTTGGTTTGTTAAATGCACCAAACCCTGCTTTTGCCAGCCAAACTCCTTCTCTTGCTAATTCTTTAAAGTCTTCTTCACTTAAACCAGGCTCTAGTATGACTGAGCCTCCATGAACAGTCATACCACCGGGGCGAAAATTATTAAAACAACGTTGAGCCATTAAAGCTAATGCTTTTACTCCTTCTATATCTTTTGGTCTCCCTGGAGCGTGCACTTCACTTGCCGAAATGGATCGGGTAATACCTCCATGAATATAACTTTCTAAGAAATCCACAGTTTTTTGTCTCGGAGTGTAATCACCAAGGACAACATGAACATGAGAGTCTATTAAACCTGGAATAATGGAAGCGCCATCTGCATCCACTACTACATTACATGTTGTTAAATCCACATCACTCCCCATGTGAGTAATTTTTTTATCTTCCATAACAATACAATCAGGTTTGGTGATGGGGTTATCCAGTTGACCTGTTAAAACAGTTCCAATGTTAATTATTGCGGTCTTCATTAATAAAACTCCTTTCCGTTTCCTACTAATTCTTCGTTAAATAGATTCCTGTAATGTTTCCTCCAAGGAATAACTATCTAAGCAATCAGCCACTAATTGATCAGCTTCCTCAAAACCGTAATACTTATATGCCTGCCCTTTGACAACGAAAGGCGGTCCGCCATAAAATCGTTCATACTGTTGGTGACGTCCAGCAAACTCTGACCCAATAATGTCCCATGCCAATTTGTATAGTTTTACTCGTTCTTCTGCTGTCACCCCTGGAGACTGAACATATCTTTGAATATCTTTGACTGTTTCATCACTCGCAAAATCTTTGTAAGAGGATGGAAGTTGAATCAATCCACCACCAGCTAATTCTCGCGCCAACTCTAATACACTGTTGTTTAGTTGAGGCTGAAGCGCCATCGCGCTATATAAAAACCGGGGATTCGGTACGTAAACTCCATTTTTGTTTGGTTTAGCTGTAGATTCGGCGGCTAGCAATAGACCTTCAAAAACTGATATTCGTGAAATTAACTCTCCAAGTTGACCTTGTACAGGGGGCATTTTAATCGTACCGGTAGTCATCGTCATTTTCTTCACAAGCCCCGCAATAAATTGCAATTTGCTGACAAACCTAACCTGGGCCTGAGTATTTCCAAAGTTATGTGCTGGAGTACTAAAAAACTGTTTATAGGTAAGATCAATATTACAGTATACAAATACTTGTTCCCAAGGTACAAACACATCTTCGAGAACAGCCAGAGCATCTGTTTCATCAAATCTTGTAGAAAGTGGGTAGTCATAGGTGCTTGGCTTATCCATCGCATAACCCCGTCTCAAATACAGTTTCAACCCCGGAGTATTCAATGGTATAGCAACTGAAACAGCATAGTTTTCATCTCCGGGACGGAGGGGTTGAATGCAAGATAGAAACAAAAAGTCTGAAACGGCCCCACTGGTTGCTAACATTTGAGCCCCACGCAGCACTATCCCATCTTTTTTTTCTTCATATACCCCAGCTGCCAAATAAGGATCTTCTTGTTCATGAGCCGGTTTACTACGGTCAATTTGCGGCTGCACAATAGCGTAGGAACCAAATAAATGATTGTCGCGAGCATATTCATAGTATTGCTGTACATGGTCAGCATAAGATTGCCCTGCTTCAGCGAACAGTTCAGGTGAACTGGCAAAACCAGCCAAAAAATTGGCAACATGTTCGGGGCTGCGTCCAACCAAGCCATAGGTTAAATCCGCACTTTTTTTCATAGCTAGACGTTTAGCAGTTAAATCTTCTTTTGATCTTGGAATCATATAGGCTTTACTAACTGGTGCCCCTGTTTTTGGAGAAGTATAAGTCATCTCCTGTTTTGGATCAGCCATATGATCGTATAAACGGGAAATGGTTTGCGAAATACCCGATAAAGCTGGATGATCTGGTATATTTTCAACTCGTTTCCCATCAATATAAATTCGTCTTCCATCGTTTAAACTGTTTAAATACTCTTGACCGGTTCTCATCATACCTGCTCCCCCTCTAATTGCGCCAATTGGCGGTATTTCCCCTTATAAAAACATAATGGATCTCCCTCGTCTGTCTTTATATCGTGTACTTCACCAAAAAAGACAGTGTGATCTCCTACTTCCACTTCGCGTACCACATGACATTCTAAATTTACAAGAGCATCTGCTAAAAATGGTGCTTTTCGTTGCTCCGTCTCAAACGAGAAACTAGGTACTCCTTCAACTTTTTGGTTGGCAAAATATTTTGATACATCAAGTTGTTCATTTTTTAATACATTAACCCCAAAATAGCCTGCCTTCTGGATCTTCTCTAAACATTTTGCACGATGATCCACACAAATTAATAATATCGGAGGTTCTAATGACACAGAGGATACTGCATTAGCAGTCATGGCATGCGGTTCATCCCCCCCATGAACAGTGATGACAGTTACCCCGGTAGAAAAACAACCGAGAGCGTTACGAAATGTCCTAGCATTAACTTGCATATAAGTACCTCCTTTCCAAAGGAAAATAAATGAATAACTTTCCCTTTATATACATTGCAAGATACATACCAAAACAAACAGGTATATAAATCAATATTCCTATTAATTTTTATATTCTGAATCATTCATTTTTGAAAAAACCATTTCAAAAATGAAATAAACATGGACAAGAATGGACAAGAAACATTTATCAGTTATTAATTTTTCTCCATAAAGTAGTAGCACTTACTCCTAATTGTTTTGCTGCTTCTTGTTTATTATCATTTACTTCTTTTAACACCTTTGCAATGTATTCCTTTTCAAAACGTCTTATTGCTTCTTCTAATGTTTCTTCTTTATAAGTAGAATGTTTGGTTTTATCTTCAAATAAATAGTGTGGGAGATCTGTACTTTGAATCAACCCTGTATCAACCATATTAGCTATCCATTCTATACAGTTTCGTAATTGTCGTACATTCCCAGGCCAATGGTATTTGTATAAGACTTTTAGAGCATCTTCACTGCATCCAGAAAGACGTTTATTAAGTAATATATTAAATTCTTTAATGAAATGATTGACTAAAACACTGATGTCTTCCTTTCTTTCTTTAAGCGATGGAATATGCACAGGTAAGACGTGCAGTCTATAATAAAGATCTTCTCGGAATTTCCCCTTTTCAATTAATTCTTCCAAATTTTTGGTGGTCGCTGCAATAACACGAACATCCACCTTTAAAGTAGTTGTTCCACCTAGAGGTGTTACTTCTTTTTCTTGTAAAACTCTTAACAACCTTGTTTGAAGGCTTAGATCCATTTCACCGATTTCATCAAGAAAAACCGTTCCATTATGAGCGTCAATGAACAAGCCTGGCTTACCAGTCGTGTTTCCCCCTGTGAAAGTGCCTTTTTCATAACCGAATAATAAACTTTCGATTAAATTTTCAGGAATGGCTCCACAATTAACGGAAACAAATTTCTTATGTTTACGATTACTATGATTATGAATAGAATGCGCAAACAACTCTTTGCCTGTGCCAGATTCACCTAACAGTAATACAGATGAAATACTCTTCGCAGCTTTTTTACTTATGTTTATCGTTTTTTTTAAGGCGGGACTTTGACCTATTATATTTTCAAACGTATATTTCGCATTCCCTTCTAAGGTATTTTCCATTTTTTTTTGAGGTGATAAAACACTTAATTCTAGACCTAATCCTTTACTAATAGGTATTAAAATACTTTTTCCTCCTGGGATGATTCCAGAGTTTACGACATCAGATTTATTTAAAGACATCGACGTATAAGCATCTTTATTAATTTGTCCTATTGCGTTTTTATTTACTGAACCATCATCATTGACACTATGTAATGTTTCTCCTATTTCATTGTATAAAGAAGCTTCTCCGCCTATAATACTAGAAATTAAAGAAAGTGACTCTTTGAGAGAATTTTCTATCTGTATTTGCCTATTTTTTTTTCCATCATCCGTTACCACTAGTGCATATTCACCTATAGGTATAGCCCAAATTTTTGCATCTCTTGCTAATTCTGAAGGACCTGAGAGCACCTTTTTTTCTTTGATGGCTTGTTCCACCAATTCTAATTTTCGATTTTCTAAACTATGAATAGAATTCCCCGCAGAATCTATTACTTTTAATCTATTCCCATTTTTATCAGCTACAGCAACAAATCCATCCGTTAACTTCGCTATTATAGGCAATGAATTCATTAAAGCTTGTTCCAATATTCCAACCTCCCATCAAAATTATTCTTGTTTGGAAGCTCCCTTTTCTTACTAGTTTCACAAATGAAAAAATTTTTCTATTTTGAATAACTTCATTATATCCTTTAGGCAAGTATGATATCTAGTTTTTGTAAAAAATGACCCTTAAACTAGGAGGCCACTGAAAAACTGAAGGATCTTTAATGGTATGATTAAAAAACCGCCCTTTTTGAATACGAAAATTCCAAACGGGCGGTTTTTTTCTCTAATTTCGAAGGGACTTTACCCTTTACCCCTTTATGAGTTTACAATTCGTTTCACATTGGCGGTGAAAATGGCTATGGCACCTTGAATGTGCATGCCTTTGAGACCCGAAGATGAGGCGACCTCATATCCGTGTCTAATCTTCAATTCGCTATTCTTGGCTTCAATCTTATATCGTTCTTTGGCTTCACCTTGAATTCGGTGCTGTTCTGAAAGGCCAATTGGTTCGTATGTTCCTCAAATTTCAAGCTGACTGAGTAACTCTTGGTTTTGGCACCAGGCTTATAACACCCTTCTTGGAGAGGGCAACGTTTACATTTCTCTACATTCAAAATAGTAGGTATCTACCTGATTTGTCGCTTGGTTCTCCTTAACTTGGCGTGATTTCCGAATGGCCATGTGACCAGCTAGACAGACGTGCATCCTGTATATTTATTAAATTCAAATTCATCTTCTTTCTTTCGATAACCATGGGAAACGGAAGAATTCAATTTGAAAATGAGTTCAATTTCCTTCTCTTTGGCGTAAGTCGGATTTCCCTTTTCCGAATAAGCCGCATCACCAGTGACTTCCTTAATCTTGATTCCAAGTGCCTCGCTTTTCTCTACTAAAGTAGGAATATACAAAATAGATATGCAAAAACACTTCCTTCTAATCTTTCAACGGGAAGTGTTTTTTATAACTCGATTTAAAATGTAACCTGAACCTTATTTCAACTTATAGTACAAAATGAGCAACTTGAAGAAAAATAACCACTCCCGCCAAATAAGCAAAACAGAATGGAAAATTCCAATTGGATATTTTAAAAGGAGTTTTTTTAACAATATTAGACATGATTCCTAATGTCGCATTATAAGGTCCCATTAAAAAAGCTGGCACAGAACCTCCAAGCAGGGCGATTGTCATCACAATTGGAGACAAACCTAAATCGCCTGCGTTTATTGCTTCGACAATTAAAACGAAAGCAATAGCAGGATGAAGTCCAATAAAAGCAAGCGTTACAGGGACAAATGGCAAGACAACTAAAACCATTTCAATCCCAATCATCTCTATTATGCTGCTTAAACAATCATTTATCGTTTGATTAGTCCCAGATATATTCATGGCAGAAATAAAAAAACCTGCTGACAGAAAGAGAAAAAATTGGTCTTTCATTTTTATTATTTGAGTTTTGAAATGATTTTTTAGACCTGTTATGTATTCTCTTTCCTTTCGTAAAAACAATGTCCATGTAAAGGAAAATGGAATAACTAAGAGACTAATGAGAAATAAAAAACTAAGATCCATGAATTGTTCGGTTGTTAAGATAACAATGTTTAATAATACTATCGCTGCTAAAATGTGAAACAAACGGAAGATTGATTTTCCTTCCTTTGAAGCAGAGACTTCTTGATTAGAACGTTTAATTTCTTCCGAAGCAGCTCCTTCCATTCGAATTGCTTTCGATTTTTTTGCATAGATATGAGCTATTGCCCAATCGAGAAGGAGCCCAACAATACTTAGCGGAATCAGGATGGGAAGTATACTGCTGTAGCTAACACCTGTCATTTCAATGACCGTCCCTACAATTGGTGTAACAGGTGTCCACAATAAAGGCATAGCAAACCCATGAGTGATCGAACGAGATAAAAAACGTTCTTTATTTTTAATCGTAAAAATACGGACAGAAGGACTGATAGAATAGTAAGTCATGGGAAGTGCTGCTAGATTCATAAAAGAACTTAAAAAATAGGACATGCTTGAAGAAACCATATAAAGTTGTCCAGTGCTCTTTATTTTTTTTTGAATCACCGCTTCAACTTCATATTCGTATTTCCCAAGTTTAATAGGTAAAGCAAGAATTGGAATTAATGCAAAAAGAGTAATTAAATTTAACATTTCACCAAAAGCGAATAAATAATGAGTCCATTCCACACTACTATTTATCAACATCATTGTACCTGTAAACAGAAAGACTAAACCAAAAGTTAGGACAATCTTACTTACAAATATCACACTAAACAAAACAATTAAGAAAGAAACAGCGGATAAAAACATGTCTAATATCGGTTGTGAAACTAAATTAGACAAAAGATACAAACATATGGCAAGTAAAAATAAAAACCTTAGCATCATCCACCTCCTGATATTTTTTCTATTAATTATTTTTAAATAATAATATTTATTTGATTTTTCTACCTTGCTCCCTTTTGGGATGAATCATCGATAATAATCGTCGTATTATAATTAAGTTACTAAAAGTTTTTCATTCTCATGTACCTATAATTTAATCGGTGATCAACTTTTATTAAATATAAAATATTATTCCAACCCCTTGATTTTTCTGAATATTAGTGTAATACTAACATCTAAGTATTATGTATACAAAACATTGTATACTATTATTGAAGTTTTTTTAAATGGTTGCTTCCTATCAGGAAAAACAATTATTGACATAGACGCCTCTAGATAAGTCAATGAATTTGAGAGAGATTATTACAGTACCAGAAGTTTTACGTATAGAGGAGAGGATGAAATGGGAATAAATGGCGCTCAAGCTATTGTTCATTGCTTGGAAAAAGAAGACGTGACTCACGTGTTCGGGGTGCCAGGTGAACAAATCCTTGCTTTTGTGGATGCAATATACGACGCACCGTCTTTAGAATTCATATCTACACGCCATGAAGGCGGGGCTTCGTTTATGGCCGAAGCTTTTGGAAAAACAACTAACAAACCAGCTGTATGCATCGGAACTTCTGGAGTTGGAGCATCAAATTTAACTCTTGGGATTCATACTGCTCATCAAGATTCTACCCCAATGATTGTTATCATTGGGCAAGTGAATAGTAAATACAGAGGAAGAGAAGCATGGCAAGAAATTGATCTTGATTTTTTTTATTCTCATATCGCCAAATGGTCTGTAGAGATTAAGAATGCTGCACGAATTCCAGAGATTATGCATCAAGCTGTTCATCTATCTAAAACGGGTAGACCTGGTCCTGTTGTTATATCCGTTCCCGAAGATATTTTGTCCGAAAATACCGAGGTCGAAGCCTATTTTTCCTTGAATATAAAAAAGCCAAGTATTTCTTTAACAGACGCTAAGGAAATTATTGCGTTACTTAATAAATCAGAAAATCCCCTCATTTTTGCAGGAGGTGGTATTACTGCTTCTAATGCAAAACATGAACTCATCCAGTTTTCTGAACAAAGTGGAATACCAGTAATGTCAGCATTTAGACGACATGATGTATTTCCCAATGATCATCCTCATTATTTAGGAAACAGCGGGCTTGGAAGCTTTCCAGAATTAATGGAAACTTTAATAGATTCTGATCTTATTTTTGCTATAGGTACCCGGTTGTCTGAAGTCTCCACACAAGGGTATTCTTTTCCTACCAAAAATCAAACTGTTATTCATCTGGATGTTGATGAAAAAGTAATCGTTAAACAGTCGTTTTCATCTCAAGGTTTCGTATCAGATGCAAAAAATGCTTTGAATCTTTTACTAGAACAAGTTTCAAACCTTACGTTTACAACCACTAATAAAGAATGGGCACAACACCGCAAAAAAATTTACGAAGAAGTTTTGTTGGAACGAAAACAAAATCGCATAAAACAACATATCCATGGCATTTCAATGGAAAAACTCGTAGACAGCCTGTACAACATTCTGCCTGATGATGCTGTAATTACTTCAGATGCCGGGACCTTTTATACATGGTTTGCAAACTATTATCCATTTCATGCTAATCAAAGATATTTAGGTCCAACTTCGGGAGCGATGGGATATGGATTACCATCAGCAATAGCTGCAAAATTAATCTTTCCAGAAAGAACCGTTATATCATTATCTGGTGACGGCGGATTGATGATGACCATACAAGAATTAGAAACCGCTGTACGTTACCATATTCCAATTATTTCATTAGTCTTTAATAATAACTCATATGGAGCTATCCGCCTACATCAGGAGAGACTTTTCCCTAACCGAGTAACAGGATCAACTCTAAAAAACCCTCCATTCGATGAATTATCAAAACTTTTCGGCGGTTATGGGTATAAAGTGACTACAAATGAAGACTTTATTAAAGTCTTCAAAAAAGCACTAAAGAATGACAAACCAACATTAATAGAAGTTCCTATGAATTTAAAATTACTTTCAGCTTCTAAAGGCTTAGATAATAATCAGTTAAGAAACATTTAATCAAACACATTATACTAATGGTGAGCACAAACAATGAAAAATTCTTGGAAACATAAAGTACTATAGTAAAAAAATATAATGAATTAATAGTTCTTGGTCCAAGACAAAAGGGTTATAGTAACAGCTGCTTTATATTATCCTTTTTCTCATTAGAAAGAATGGAAGGTTGGAGATAGTATATGAAAAAAATCATCGTTGCAATTACTGGCGGCTCGGGTGCGATATATGGGATACGCACCCTCCAGCTTTTAAGAGAATTAGGAGCAGAAACACATTTAATTATAAGTGCTTGGGGGAGTAAAACCATTCAAATGGAGACTTCCTACACAGTAAACGAAGTAAAAGAGATGGCTTCTGTTCATTATCATTCTGGTAATCAGGCTGCTGATGTTTCCTCAGGCTCCTTTAAAGTGGATGGAATGATTGTAGCTCCTTGTAGTATGAAGACCCTTGCAAGCATTACTTCTGGTATGGCTTCCGATTTAGTTTCACGCTCTGCAGATGTCATGTTAAAAGAGCAAAAGAAATTAATTCTATTAGCGAGAGAAACTCCATTAAACTTAATTCATGTAAGGAATATGGAAACTGCTATTTTATCCGGGGCCATGATTTTCCCACCCGTACCGGCTTTTTATAATAATCCAGAATCGTTGGATGATGTTATAAATCACACCGTTGGCAGAGTATTAGATCAATTTGGTTATGATCCTGAATGGCTTAAACGGTGGGGTGAGCCCAGTAAACATTCCAACACATAATCATTTAGCTAAATTATGTCATATTAATAATAAACCATTATGCAAATCTTTCTTCCCACATAAGTTTGTTAGTCAAACTAAATGCTCTTCAAATAAGCCCCCTCTTTATGGGAAGGGGGGCTAATTAGTCGTTCATAAATATACCGTATATAAATATCAACTCTATGATAAAAAATCTTTCAGCTCGATTTCTTCCCAATATTTAGGCCATGCACGTTGAAACTCCCTTGATATCAACTGATTCCCTAATGGTTTTGTGGCATCGATCCCCCATTTACCTACGGTTCGAATAGAAGGTGAGTCTTCTTGTACTATATGAGATGTCGGATCCATGGCAGATCCTCTTCCCTTTGGAATAATGATAACGTCATTAGACGGATCCGTACGAGTACTTAAAGCATAATAAACGTCTTCCGAATTATAAATATCTATATCTCGATCCACCACCACAACCTTTTTTGTGTTTGGCCAAGAAGACCCCATTGCGTTTAACAGTACGTCATTCACCTCTCCGTCAACTTTCGGAGTCATTTGTATAATCAAGGAAAGCACTCCTCCCCAAGCTGGGAAAAACACATCATGTACATCTACTTTCATCTCTTTTAAACGGTTGTAAATAATTGCTTCATGAAAAAGCCTAGGCAATGGTTGGTGATCTGTATACGGGGTGGATTGAAAATTACGATATACTGGATCTTTTCGCATCGTAATGCAGGTTACTTCAAAAAAAGGCTGTTTTTGTAGATATGGTGCAAAATATAAATTTGGGGATGGAGAAGGGCCATCATCTTCTAAACGGTCTGGATGTATGTAGCCTTCAATAACAATTTCTGATTCAGCAGGTACCATTAAGTCCAGCGTTTCACATTGTACCATTTCAATAGGTTCTCCTAATATCGAACCGGCTAACTCAATTTCATGGAATGTATCATCTTTCCCACTAAAATTAACGGCTAATTCCACCGCCGGGTGGTGACCGATACAAATGGCCTGAGGCATTAATTCACCTTTTTCTTTGTACTGTTTTAATATACGGTTGGAATCTGAAGTGACATATGATGATACTGCTTTTCTAGGTCCCTTCACTAAAGTCCGAGTATAACAACTATTATAAACTCCTGTGTCCAGGTCTTTAAGTATATTAAATCCGTTTATATAAGGACCCGGATCTGTATTGGTCTGAATAGGAACAGGCAATGTTGTTAGGTCTGCTTCTTCTCCTTTTAAAACTATTTCTTTCACCGGTCCGTCTTTTACAATTTGAGGTTCTACTGGTCCTTTTTTTAATATATTCGAAATAGCTGGTACTACATTATCGGCATCTACCCCTAAAACTTTTCCTTGAAGCATCCTGTTTTTAAATAATTGATCACATACCCTCCAGCCAGGAAATGCTTTAATATTAGTAAACAGTACAGAGGTATCTGCTTGTCCTGTTAATGCGCCTATATAATCTAAAGGCACTTCACGGTTCACTTCTAAATATGTAGAACTTATTTCATTTAAAAAGTCTCTTAAATTTTTACCCAAGTTAAAACCCTCCCGTCCAATAATGTTTAGTATTAAGCGTTCATCATTATGGAATACTGTATACTTAAAACGTCAAAATTGATATATTTTTCAAAACATTTTTAATCTTAACCTTCTATTTAATAAAGCAAACAAATCAAGCCCCTCTCGTTCGGAGGGGAGATGCTGATTTTGTAAGAATAAAAGTACAATCGGTAGACTTTTTATGATTCTGCAATACATAATTGGTGCAAATCATACTGGGAAAGAGACATAGATGTTTTGTATCTAAATCTCAACATATCTCTTATTCATCTCCGGAGTTTTGTAATTCACTTTTTTGAATCATCTCCAGAACTTGACCAGTGTTATTTAAATGTTTCTTTAAAGCATCTGCCGCTAAATCACTATCTTTCTTTTCGATAGCAAGAATGATATCTTTGTGTTCTGATAGTACTTCATCCATCCTGCCGTACTTTTTTAATGCTTTAATACCAATTAACCGAGTCAGCTCGTTTAAATTAAGAATAATTTGTTCAACTATAGTATAGTTCATCACTTTTAAAGGGAAAGAATGAAATTCTTGATCTAGTTCTATAAATTTCAAATTGTCATTTTCTTCTTTGGCTTTTAATTGCTCTGTATATATGTTGTTTAATTTATTAATCTGGTCTTCTGTTATAACAGAGGTCAATTTTTTTATTACATCCACTTCAATCGATGTGCGTAACAAAAAGATTTGTTCTTGTTCAATAGAAGATATATTTTTTACTTGCAACCCTTTTCTTGGAATCGAAATAATTAGGCCTTCTTTTTGTAAATCTTGCACGCTTTCTCGTACCGGGGTTCTCGACGTATTAAGCAAATTTGCCAACTGTACTTCTGTAAAAGTAGTATTCTGGGGAATTTGACCACTTAGTATTGCTTCTTTAATCTGTCTATAAACTCTTTCTTTTGTGGTTTCTTCCTTAACGATTGGACTTAATCTTAAATCACCCATTTTATTCACCTAACTTTAAGAATATAATATATTCGCTATACTAACTATAAGCCAAAATTCTATTTGAATCACGTAACAGATTTCATCTTTTATTAAAAAATTACGTTTATTGTAATGTTAAACCGTAGTTTCTTGATTCAGACAAAGATCAGAGCTGCACTGTCATTATACAATCTGTTAATATACAAAACCTGCCGAATTGTATTTTATATTCAGCAGGCTTCCCATGAACATTAAATCGATACACGAATGGTCTCTATTTGTTCTTTCCATATGATTTTAATATTTTCATCTAGGATGTCATTTCTTTTAATACGGTCATTTAATAATACTTCCAAATAACCATTTTCACTCTTAAAAGGGATAGTACAGACCCCTGCATATCTTTGATGATCTATATCTACTTCAATTTTATACATTCCAGTAACTGGCATCAAATATTCATCTTTAATCGATAAAATTAATAAATCACCTTGGTGATTATTATTAGTTACGGTAATCAGATCCCTGATGTTACCCATTATCTCATAATCATTACCCAGATAATCCCGGATCTTATGCACATGGCCTGAGGACAGAAATTGTCTAATTAGTGTTGAACTAATTTTTTGATGGTGCTGTTCTACTTTTGATACTGTAGTTACTTCAAATTTACCTTTCCCATCAGCTGCTAATTGTTTCATATTCCCTAAACCTTTATATCCGTATTTAAAATCAAAACCAGCAACAACGTGCTTAGCATTCACTCCAGAAATAAATATATCCATGAATTCTTTATAGGAGAGCTTAGAGAAAGGCAAATTAAAATTAATAATATATAATTTGTCGACTCCCATATCTTGTAATATTTCTTTCTTTACAGAAAGGGGGGTTAAGTAATGATTAATTCTACTTTGTTTATTTTTATTTATCACTTGACTCGGATGTGGATGAAAAGTCATCACAGCAAAATCTAATTTCTTTACAGTTGCTATTCTTTTTGCTACGTTCAATATTTCCTTATGGCCTACATGAACTCCATCGAAAAAACCAAGAGCTAAAACAGATGAATTAATACCAGAAGGCAGTATATAATTTTCCGGGTACTCTAAGTATACTACTTCCATCAAAACCCCCCTTTGTGTGAACGCAGTATAAAATTCACATGATATAGAAGTTTTTATGAAAAGCCCACATGACCTTGCTTGATCGAGCTTTGGAAACATTTTTTTAAAAGTGCTATATCCAGTGTACCTAAGTCAGTTAACCTTTTGATATTTACCATTATATAGAGCTAATGGGTTAGACTCATTTACAGCAATATCTGTAACAGCACCAATAAATAAAGTGTGATCTCCTTCAATATGAGCATTTGCTACATCACAAGTCAAATGTACAATCGAATTCTCAAGGACAGGCATTTCATTAAATTGTACAAAATCAATATTTTTTTCTTCTTTGATTTGCCCTGCAAAATACATAGACATGTCTTCTTGCCCTTCCGCCAAAATGCTGACAGCAAACTTGCCAGATTCTTTAATGTACTTATTCATACTAGCTTTCTCATGAACCGAAATTAAAATCAATTTCGGTTCAAGTGAAACAGACATAAAAGCATTTGCTGTCATTCCATGTACTTTTTCATCTACTTTAGTAGTTATAACAGTTACTCCAGTAGTAAACTTAGACATAGCGCTTTTGAATAGTTGATCATTCATATATAATTCTCCTTTTACATGTATGTGATCAAAAATGTTATGCTTATATTATCTGGTTTATTGTCCTTTGGCATAATATCTAACCTCAAAAATCTTACAACCGTTTGGAGCTTTCCACGGACCATGTTTCATCCCAGGCGGACGACAAGCAACCATACCGCTTGTGAATTCTTCATTCAGCTCTAAATCAATAATAGAACCTTCTATAATATAAAGCTCTTCCCAAAAATCATGAAGTTGAACACCATTGGGAGAAGTATCCGTTCCTGGTTCAAATTGAAGTATTCTCGTAGCAACCTCAGATCCAGGTATTTGGGCAATGATTCTTTGCGAGAGTCCCTCTACTCCAGGTATAGATTCCGTTTCAAATTCCTTATAATCTACAAATTCTAGTTCTGGTTTACTCATGATTATACCTCCTTAGGATTTTTAATATCTTCTGCATCTTTTAAAAGATGTACATCGTAATGTAAGGTAATGCTTCTATTTTCAATAGGATCATATAATTCAGCAATGAATTGTTCTCCATATATAAACCCTTCACTCAGCAAAGGAAGCGTACCACAAAATATAACAGAGTCTGAACTATAATAGTTTCTTTCTTTGATAATATTTACTAAGTCTTCAGGTTTCATAAACTCATTTAACTTTCCAGATTGGTACAAGTGCCGGCCATCTTTATCAACCATCCAGCTTTTCATCTCAATCTCATCCCAGTAACTCTCTACACTAGCTAAAGGCCACAATTCACTAGTGATCGGCTTCCCGCAAACTTGTTTGGATTTTTGTACAGAGACAGATTCTAACTTTCTATCC
This sequence comes from Alteribacillus sp. YIM 98480, assembly GCF_009765375.1. Taxonomy (GTDB): domain Bacteria; phylum Bacillota; class Bacilli; order Bacillales; family Marinococcaceae; genus Alteribacillus. The sequence continues at coordinate 47,578 of NZ_VTOK01000017.1, read as the reverse complement.
GTATGGTCACTTCCAATACCGATGTACCATTGTCCATTTATTTCTGCTGCTATTACTTCTGCTTCTCCACTGCTGTCATTATTAACAACGGATATCTGTTCATCTGTTGTTAATAGTTCCGGTGACAAATCATAGATCATTGGTATAGCCGGAGGCGGCTCTACACCCAGCTCTTCTTCTAATTCTTTAATATGTTTTTGCAGCTGCTCTTGGTCTTTTGAGGTATACCCAGCAATAAGAAGTCTTTTAGGTTTCCATTCTATTTTTTCCTTTCCTATTTGGAACTTCATTGTGCACACACTCCTCTCTCGATCACTCTGTGTTTTAACTGTGGAAATGTCTCTCTTATTTTTTCTATCTGGGATAAATCAATGTCTGCTCTTATCGTTGTTTCAATTTCATCCGCTCTTTTTATTACTGTTCCAAAAGGATCTATAATTTGACTATGGCCTCCTAATTTCACACCTTGTGTAATCCCTGCACAATTACAGGAAACAAGATAGCATTGATTTTCCAAGGCTCTAGCCACATTAAAAATGTTCCAATGTTCAAGTCTCTGATGAGGCCAAGCTGAAGTAACTAAAAATATTTCTGCACCTAAATCTACCTGTGCCCTGTATAGCTCTGGGAAACGAAGATCATAACAAGTTGTTAGACCAATTTTTCCAAAAGCCGTGTCTATAACAGTTGGTTCTTCCCCTCTAGTTAAAATTTCCCCTTCTTTTGAGCCATATCGAAACAAATGCATTTTTCGATATGTCCCAATGACTTCTCCATCCTGATTGAACATAATACTCGTGTTATAATAACGGCCTTCGTCTTTTTCCACGAAGCTCCCGGCAAATATATAACAATTCATTTTTTTCGCCTTTTCAGAAAAGTGCTGGGCAAAGGGGCCGTTTATTTCTTCTGCTTCTTCTGTATATTTATCAAACGAAAAGTAGCCAGTTGCCCATATTTCTGGCAGCACAACCATATCCACATCGTTCACATCATCTAGTAAGCTATCAACTCTATCTATTCTTTCTTGTTTTGTTTCGTCATCTCTAATTTCAAGCTGCAAGGTTGCAATCTTCATTCAAAATCACCTCCATCTCTGCTTTAATTTTGTTTTTCTAGTTCAGGAATGCTATAGCTGGATAAGCATTTTTCGACCAGCTCTACTGTTTCCTGGTAACCATAATTTCTATAGGCATGCCCTTTGGCTACGTGAGGAGCTCCTGCATAGAACATTTCATATTGTTGATGTCTGCCGCCAAATTCTGTACCGATTAAATCCCATGCTAATTTGAAAAGCTTCACTTTATCCTCTGAAGAGACGTCTTCATTACTTGTTTTAATATATTTTTGCATATCCTCTTTTGTTTCTGGGTTAACAAACTCTTTATAGGTGGATGGAACCTGCAAAACGCCACCACCAGCAAGTTCACGTACGATATGCAGCACATCGGTATATAAGGTACTCTGTAGTCCCATAATTCCATATAAAAATCTGGGGTTAGGAACAGCTACGCCTTGTTCATTGATATAGCATTCATATTCGGAAGAAAGTAAAAATCCTTCAACAGTCCCAGCAAGGGATGCCAAATCTCCAAGCCTTCCTTGTACAGGAGGGATTTTATCTGTTCCATTCATTTCTGTTATTTTCTTGGCTAGCCCAATAGCGAACTTCACTTTCGTTACAAACCGTGTTTGAGACTGATTATTCCCTAAAACGTGAGCAGGAGTTTCAAAGAATTGTGCTTTTGTTAGTTCAATATTCTTATATACAAATACATGCTCCCAAGGAATAAACACATCATCGAACACGACCAAAGCGTCTGTTTCATCAAAATTAGTAGACAATGGATAATCAAATGTACTCGGTTTTCCCATCGCATACCCAGGACGCGCATAAAGCTTAAGTCCCTGAGCTCCCATTGGAACAACGAAGGATAGTGCATATTTTTCGTCTCCTTCTTTCAATGGGGTTATGCAGCTTACAAACATGTAATCTGAAACAGCTGCACTTGTTCCAAGCATCTGAGAACCGCGAATGATAATACCGTCTTCTTTTTCTTCATAAACCCCTGTTGCAAGAAACTCATTGTCTAGTTCTGAAGCTGTTTTACTTCTATCGATTTGAGGTGGAATAATGACATAAGATAAGAACTTATCATTATCTCGAGCATATTTATAAAAATTTAGAAGATTCTCTTTATACTGTTCTCCACCGCGAGCAAAAACATCTGGGTTGCTGGCAAATCCTGCAAAAAAACCTGCTACATGGTCCGGGCTTCTTCCGACTAGACCATAAGTTTCTTCTGTCCACCTTGTGATAGCTTTTCTGCGGCTTTCTAAATCTTCACGACTTCTTGGAATCATGTAAATCTTATTTGCACGAGTGCCGTCTTCTGTCTCGTATGTCATCAATTCAGGTTCCTCGTTTACGACGTCATACATTCTAGCAACTGTTTGGCTAATTCCTTTGAAAGCCGAATGAGTTGTAACATTATCAACTCTTTCACCATCAATGTAGATATTTCTATTGTCTTGCAAAGATTCTAAATATTGTTGACCGGTTCTTGGCATTAATGAGTCACCCCTTCTTTTTTAATAAATAGAACTTTTCTAAATACAATCTCTTTGACTCTTCCAAACTTACTTTTATAGTTACTTACTTTAACGTTTTGTTTATTTTATGTATACATAACACAAAACACATAATTCAACATACACTATATACTATTAAAAACTTTCTGTCAATATTCCAATCACTTAACATTATTAAATATGAAGCCTGTCATTTCAGGGGAAGGGCAAGTTTTTAATTCCTTTTTTGGTGCGAATACTGCCGAAATTCTAACGTTTATTATTTGGTCATTGATTCCTCTTTCCAATAAGAGCTTAGCTTATTTTTAGCTTTCCACTGTATATCTGCCTCAAAATCAATCTTTTCCATGTTCGGAATTTCAGTTACTTCATAATCAAAAGGGTCAGCATCTAAAGGAACAGTACAATCCAGTCCCATTTTTGCACTCACTCCGTTGTCTGTAGAAGGATCCAATTTGGAGCCCAGAGCTCCGTGAGCAACGACTAAATCTTTGTCTGCTTGAAACCGCGTCGCCACACACCACTCCACTTGTTCACTATTAAATATATCTATCTCTTCATCTACTATAATGACTTGTTTTATGTCATAATGACCTGCAAATGCAGCAAAAATAACATTCTTTGCTTCACCTTCATTTCTCTTTTTCATCGATACTACTAAATGAAAACGATTTTTCCCCCCTCTGGTTAGATGAACCTCTTTTACCATAGGAGATGTATTGCGAAGAGCACGAAGTAATCCAGCTTCCCTTGGGATTGCACCTAATAAAAGGTTCTCGTCTGATCCAGCCAAGCAAGTCTGAAAAATGGGGCAGCTTCTGTGCGTTATGGCATCCACCGTTATGACGTGCTTATCACTTTCGGGTCCATAATAACTTGGAAATTCTCCAAAAGGTCCTTCAGACTCACGAACTTTTGGTAGTATCTTCCCTTCCAGAACAATTTCCGAATAAGCTGGTACATCAATGTCCACTGTTGTACATTTAACAACAGAAACGGCTTCTCCTTTGATTGCACCTGCAATTTCCAGTTCATCCTGTCCTAGAGGTGCTATAGCCTGTGAGGCAAGCATCAAAATAGGATCGACCCCAAGTACAATCGCAATTTCTAGTGGTTGGTCTCTTTCTTCTGCATACTTATAAAAATTATACGTATGTCTTGGAAGAATTAAGGCTCCGAGTTTGTTCTTCCCCGAAACTTGCAGCCTATGAATAGATACATTCTGCTTACCTGTTTTAGGATCTCGCACAATGGCTAGACCTGCTGTAATATAGTGACCGGAATCCTTTTTATGAAATTTTGGTATGGGTAGCATTGTTAACAAATCTATATCCTCAGTAACAACATTCTCTTGAACAGGTGCATCTTCTCTGTTCATTCTCTGGTTTGGAACAGGATTATCAATCGCATCCAAAAATTTCGTACTCATGTCTTTTAAGCTGCACCCAATCGCATCAGCAAATTGTTCTCTCGTACTAGCTATGCCAGCCACAACTGGTATATCGTAGCCTTCAACATTAGAAAAGAGAACAGGATTCTTTCCATCTAAGTACTTCGTGAAGGCCGCAATTTCATGTGTGATAGACACAGGTTTTTCAACAATACCTATGTTATTGTTAGATGCCATATATTCCAGCCAATTTCGAAAAAAACTACTTTTCATAAGTATCCCCCTTGTTCATAAGTTAATTTTATCTATTGAAGAACGTTGGAATGCTAAGACTGGTCCAAGGCATATAAGTTATAATTAAAAGAATGACAAAAGATATGATCAAAAATGGAGCTATGCTGCGAATTAAAGTTTCTACCTTAACTTTTGCAGTAGATGAAGCAATAAACAGGACCGTACCTACTGGAGGAGTCATGAGCCCTAATGTTAAGTTAATAACCATAATGACACCGAAATGAATCGGATCTACTCCAAATTGAACGGCAATAGGAAGCAGGATAGGAGTTAATAATATTAAAGCAGCTAGCCCATCTATGACCATTCCAATGATTAAGAGAAGAATATTAATCAATAATAAGAAAATAAGTGGATTTTCCGTAAGCCCTAGAAAAACTTCTGCTACCATTTGTGGAACTCTCTGTACACTTAATACCCAGCCAAAAATATTAGATGTTGCTAACAGAAAAGTTACAGCTGAAGATGTAATAACCGTTTGAAAAAATAGTTTTGGCAAATCCTTTAACTTTAACTGTTTGTAAAAGAAAAAACCGACAAGGAAAGCAATAAATACAGCAACTGCAGCTGATTCTGTTGCAGTAAACGCTCCTGTGGTAATACCTACTAATATGAAAACTGGTATAATTAAGGCTGGAAGTACATTTAATGTAGATTTTAATATATGTGTCCACTCTGATTTTTCAGAGGTTGGTAGATTTTGTTTTTTTGCTATAAAATAAATAGCAATGGAAAAACCTAGCGCAAAGAAAATCCCTGGTACGATCCCTGCTAGAAACAAGCTTCCAATAGATACACCAGCTGTTACACCATAAACAATAAATGGCATACTTGGCGGAATTAAAGGACCTATAATGGATGATGACGCCGTTAGAGCAGTACTAAATTCTCTTTTATAGCCTTCCTTTTCCATAGAAGGAACCATGGTTTTACTCATAATGGCTGTTTGAGCATTGGCAGATCCAACAATAGAAGCTAGAGCCATATTAGCTAAAACATTAACGTAAGCTAAACCTCCGCGTAAATGTGCTAGAATCGTTTGGCAGAATTCAATAAGACGTTCTGTTATTCCCCCTCTATTCATGACTTCTCCTAATAAAATGAACATTGGGATTGCAACAAGACCAAACGTTTGCAAGCCATTGTACATGCGAGAAGGCATGGACTCAAAAACGGCAATATTTCCTGTAGAAATAACAAATATTAATGTAGTTAAACCTAATACAAATGCTATAGGAACCCCTAACAGCAGCAATAAGAAAAATGCTATAGCAGCTATCATAATGGAAAGCCTCCCTCCTCATTGAGCTGTTTAGTATATATCTTGCGGATATTGTCCACCGCGAATACAATAATACAAACCATACTAATGGGGACAATCAAGTAAATAATCCACATGCTCATTGGAAGGGTAGAAGACATCATATTTACTACACTAGGACTTGAAATCCACAAATAGGAGTAATAACCTAACACCCCAGAAAAAATGATTATAAGGATCTGAATTAAACTTGAGAACATTCTATATGTTCTGTCAGGCAGGCGGCTAAGAAAAAGAGTAACCGCCGCCATCTCAGAACGTTTCACTGCAAGACTCCCACCTAAAAAAGTAAGCCAAGCGAACAAAACGAGAGATAATTCATCAGCCCAAAAAATGGAATCACTTAATATATAACGAAAGAAGACAGCCATAATCATGTTTATGGTTAACAATACAATGAAGATAATACTAACCCATTCGAGAACGCGTTCCATTCCGTTAGCAATTGCCGCAATCATACTTTTCTTTTGAACGTCCTCTTTCATTGTCTCACCTACTTGTTACTCGGATTTTATTTCATCAGCTTTTTCTAAAAATGGCTTAATCTCAGGGCTTTTTTCCATCCAGGCCTCACGTACTTCCTCGGTTACTGGGTCAAATTCGGAGTAGTCAAATTCAACAATTGAAACGCCTTGTTCATCTTCTCCGTTTTCTAATAAGTTTTCCTCAAATTCTATTAACGTTTCAGCATTTTCTTTGGTTACTTCATCTACTACTTCTTGTATCAATTGCTGATCTTCTTCCGAAAAACTGTCCCAGCGTTCTTGATTCATCATAATTCCTGCAGCCCAGTACATATGCTTAGAAGGTGTCATGTTGGTTGCAATTTCAGTTAAGTTTTCACTTACAAGGGATTGCGTATCAATATCTACACCATCTATCACGTTTGTTTGAAGAGAAGTATAAACTTCAGTAAGGGGCATCGCTGTTGGGCTTGCTCCTACACCATTCCAAAAATCCATAATGGTTGGGCTTGGTGTAGTACGAAGTTTGAAACCGTCTAGATCTGATACCGAATCAATGGGATCGACGGATAACATGTATCGAAACCCAGAAGTGGAATATCCCAACCCTTTAACGTTTTGGTTCTCTAATGTATCAAAAAGTGCCATTGACTCCTCACTTGTCCACAATTCATAGGCTTGTTCATGCGTTTCTACAACAAATGGCGTTAACCATGCTCCAAAAGCAGGTGAGGAATTACTTAGCTGAGCTGTTGTAATATTAGCAATATCAATTGTTCCAGAGTTTAACTGCTGCATCATGTCTTCTTCATTTCCTAGTTGACCGCCAGGATTATGTTCTGCAGTAATTCTTCCATCCGTCCGTTCTTCCAATTCATCTCCTATGTTTTGTAATACAACACTTAACGAGTTGTCAGCTTGTGTAATGTTTGCAGTAGAAAGGACAATGGACTCTTCTGAAGATCCTTCTTCTGTTGATTCAGCAGAACTGTCTTGGCTTCCGCTTTCTTCTCCACAAGCTGCAAGAAACCCCATCGTACTTAGCAAAAGAGAACTCAATATTGTTTTTGTCTTCTTCATGTTTATCCTCCTAATTTACAAACTTTAATCTACTATGCTAATCCCTCTATTTAATAGAAAACTCTTTCTTAACTGAGCTGATAAATGTACAGGGCAATTGTCCAAAAATGAACGGAAATATAATCTTTTATCCTTTTTTCACCCTGCATTTCAATCGGCTTTTTATGCTTTTTATTGCCCATAAGTTGTTCATCTCAAATTTTTCTTAAGCTATGTTTTTATTAATTTACTAGAATTATCATTCCTTTCTGAAATTTTTAAAATCATTTTTACCACCCTTTTTGTTAGTTAATGTTTCATAAAGTTTAAGTACAAATAATTTGTTATACTGAATTCTGTATACACAATATATCAAAATTTGCAGACTTTTGTCAATACTATGTAAAATCATCTTCCATACTTTTATTAAAATAATGACCTTTCCTTATCAAGAATGAAATTCACTTAACTTTTAGGGATAACACGCACTGAACCCCTAGAATAGTAAAATAAAAATGCCCTAAATAGTAGTCCTCCTAACACCTGTTAAAAGCATGAGATGTTAATTCTCTTAGGGCATTAACAATCACTCTAATGAATAATAGCATGGCGAATTAAATTTTCTAAATAAAAATATTTGTTTTATCTTTACGTTGCTTGATCCATTTTTTGCTTTTTAGAGTTATTTTTTGCCGCTTCAATCACTGTACGTTTTTTCCAAAGGATAATAATTCCTGCAAAAATAACTCCAATAATGTCGGTAAAACCCTCAGGAATGATTAAACAAGCGGACAGAATCATTAATATCCAACGCATTCCTGTTCCTAAATTATCAAATAAATAGCCAATAACCGCGCTCGATAACATGAATAACCCGATTGTAGTTGTAAAAGTGACCCAAATAATGGACGATATTTCTCCATACAATAACATCGCGGGGTTAAACAAAAACGCAAATGGGATGAGATAAAGTGGTATTCCTAAAAAGAAAGCGTAAAATCCAGTTGTATTCGTATCGGTTTTTGCAATGGTTGCAGCACTATATGTTGCCAAGGCAATTGGTGGAGTAATCATTGATAATACGGCAAAATAAAGAACAAACAACTGAGCCGCAACTGGATGAAAATCTAATGATATTAAGGAAGGAGCAAGCAACATAGCACCCATGATATAGGCTGATGTTGTTGGCATTCCCATCCCTAAAATAATACACCCAATAGCTACCAGAATTGCGGATAATACCGGTATGCCAAAAGAAGCATTAATAATTAAATTTCCCAGCTTCATACCAAGACCAGAATGCGTTACTACTCCAACTACAATACCTGCTACGGCACAAGGGATAGCAACTTGAACAGCTTGTTTCGACCCCTGGACCAAGCCATCCAAAATATTAGTTAAAGAAAATCTTGTTTCTTTTCTTATATAACTGACCCCAATGACAGATAAAATCGACCAAAACGCTGCAGATTGCAAGGTTGCTCCCGAAAATATGAGAAATACTAGTAAACCAAGCGGTAAGAGGAGATGAATCCTTTTTAGCACACTTTCTTTTTTGGTTTGTACATCCCTTGAGTAAGTAGTAACGTCTCCTTTAATGGCTTGTAAATGTACCATGATAAGTAACGCCATATAAAACAGAAGAGCTGGAATTAAAGCAGAAAGAATTACTTCTGTGTAAGGAACTCCAACCGTGTCTGCTAATAAGAATGCAGCTGCCCCCATTATCGGAGGTAAAATTTGACCTCCTGTGGACGCCAAAGCTTCTATTGAAGCAGCAAACTTGGGAGTGTAACCAGCTCTTTTCATAAGAGGAATAGTAAAAACACCAGTGCTGGCCACATTTCCTACGGCACTTCCACTAATAGTTCCCATTCCACCACTTGCCATGATCGCAGCTTTTGCAGGGCCGCCTTTCATTCGTCCTGTTATTTTAAATGCAAGATCGATAAACAGTCTCCCGCCACCGGAAATCTCTAAAAATGCAGCAAACATAATGAAATAGAATACATAATCTACTGATACTCCTGTAGGAACGCCTAGAATACCATCCGCTGAAAGAAACATAATTTCTACCATTTGTTTAAAGTCTAATCCACTGTGATTTAATAATCCTGGCACTAGATTTCCAAAAAATGCGTAGAAAATAAAAACAGCTGCCAATATTGTCATTGTTTTACCAACTAATCTTCTTGAAGCTTCTAATACAAGAAGAACAATCACAATCCCAAAAAAATAATCCATGTAACTTAATTCACTTACAAATTGCGTTCGAGCTACTAAACGATCCTCTGACAAATAAACATAAGCTCCAGAAGCAAGAGAGACAGCAACAAGGACAAAGTCAAAGTATCTAAAAAGAAAGACCTTAGAGTCCTTTCCCCTTCTTACCAATAAAAAAGTAAGAGCCAGAGCAAAAGCTACATGAACAGAACGCTGAATTTGTGCAGTCATTGGTCCTATCCCTGCTAAATATAATTGAAAAAGGGCCCACAAAATCGCAATGATTGCTATAGGGGTCAAAAATTTTTTAATCATATGAAATCCTCCTACAGAAAAAATCACCCCTGAAATACGCGGTGTTAAAAGAGCATAATGAGAAGACTACATTATGCTCCTTTTCCTCTTTTAATTCCTAATCCAATAACCCTTCTTCTTCATAATAACGCTCAGCACCGGGGTGCAGCGGGATACCAATTAATTCTGGATTAGCGACTTGTTCCGGTTCAAAATCTGATACAGAACTATGTGCTTCTACTAAAGCATCCTTATTTTCCGTTACCGTTTTGGCAATCGTGTATGCTACTTCCTCATCCATATTATCACTAGTAATGTAAGATGCTACAAAACCACCAGTTGTAACATCTTCTTCTTGACCTTCAAATTCTCCAGCAGGGAATGTTTCTTGCTTGTATCCATATTGCTCCATTTCTTCTATAATATCTTCTTCCATCGGCATCACCGTAATATCACTCTGAATTGCTATTTCTGTAATAACTGGGTGTGCCTTTGTCATAGCTAAAATGTGGAGATCGGCTTTTCCACTTTGAAAATTAGACTTGATTACATCGTTGGATGTTAACTCGACCGAACCGCCAAAATCTTCAATCATGTCATAATCCATTCCATACGCTTCAAGGGTAAGTCGTGTGCTATATTCGGCTAATGTTCCATCTGGGTTCGTAATCACATTAACCGGTATTTCTTTTGCACGAATATCATGTAAGGATTCTATATTATGTTCTTCTAGAAAGTCATTGCTAGCAATAACTCCTATATAGTATTGATTGATCCCCCCTGCTAAACCACGTAAGTTTTCCATCGGCTCTTCATAAGCAACTTTTCCATTGTAGGCCCAATCATTAGTAATATTAAAACTAACTGCAAAATCTGCTTCTCCATTATTGACGAGCTCTGCATTACCAACTCCTCCTGCATACGAAAGAACGTCTACATTGGCACTTACTGGAGACGCTTCACGCATCAGGTTAGAGAGAGCACCAGTAAACATATACCAGGAAGTTTGGGTATTATTTGACGCAACCTTCAATTGTGTTGATTCACTAGAATTCCCATCGGTAGATTCTGTACTGCTTTCATTTGCACTTGTGTTTTCCGCAGTCCCTTCCCCTTCTTCTCCATTTCCACATGCAATTAGTACAAGTGGGATGGACAAGCAGATCACCAAAAGAAATCGTTTTAATAAACTTGCCATGTTAACATTACCCCTTTTTTATAAAATGTTTGGTTCGAAATTCAGATCTGATGTAAAATGACCCCTTACTTTCGTTCAACACCATTTAATTTTGATTTTTAAATACTCAAAAAATATTAATGCATACTAAAACATGTTTTAAGGGTTCGTAATACAGTCTTGTGTATACATTAATATCATAAAAAAAATATCATTATATTACTTGTCCTCCCTTCATTTTAATAAAACAATTAATAAATATCCTTATTCATTGGCAGCTAAAAATTAAAACTATTTTCTTACGAGGAGGAGATAAATATTCACAAAATAAAAACTCTTTTCACTTTTCCTCATATTCACAATATAAACGAATACCTCATAGATTGCAATAATGCACGTGAGAATTTTTACCAAATTTTTTATTGGATTCTATGAAGTTTTTGATAGAGTGCCAGAATCATTGATACAACAGTACAGATAATAAGAAAAGCGCAAGCGCCCTGGTCAGCCGCGACAGGTTCTGGAGCTTTCGCGCAGGGTCGCCTGCCATCAAGTCACAAAATCAAATTTTTTAAGGTGAGTTACAACCATGGCTGGTTCTACCCAAAGCCAACCGTTTTTTGAAGATCGCGTCACCCACCAGTGCATCACTCATGCCGTGTAGGCTGTCCCATTCGTTTAAATAAGGCGCGAAGCATGAGCTTTAAATAAGATGTAATGTAATGATAAAACATACTGACACGAACAGAATAAGCATTCCAATACATCAAGATGCATTGTATTTATTGCCGATTGATCACAGAAAGCAAATCGATTCTATTATCTAAAGAATGAATTTCTCATTCATTTCTATATCATTTAAACGAGCATTATATAAATCTACTAGTTATTGTTCGATTTACGCTTCAGGCGGACGCTTTCATCCTCGGGGCACAAGCGCGACATCTACTCCAACTCCCTTTGTTCGTTCTCGTAGTTGTCTTCTTTGCCGCAGTCTAGCTTCAGCCTCCTCGGCAGCGAGCTTCCTGCGGGGTCTTCAGCTCAAGCTTATCCCGCAGTCGCCTCCTCCGCTACAATCGATATAATGTTCGTTTTTGATAATCAAAATAGTACTTATGAAATGGATTCAAAGTATAAAAAAATCGATTATGGCTGATACTAATATAAAAGTTTACTAGAAGGAGGATTAAAAAATATGAAATATCCTATTTATCAGCACGTGCTGTTCTCAGAAAAAAGAGAAAAATTTGCTGACTCATTTCAAACATTAGCTGACAAACTGAATGAACATGGCATTGATATTACGCTCTTAGATGAAGTAGTAGATGCTGTCAAAGAAGTAGAGGAACTTACAGCTGACACTGCGTTTGAAAAAGGCTACAAAAAAGGCTGGGAGAATGGCAAATTAAGCGTGAACTATGAGCTCCTTCGCGAAGAATTGAAAAAAGATGCAATTGCATTGTAATGATAAATACGGGCTGCCCCCAGTGACCAACCGTCTTTGAGGGCAGCCTTTTTTTAAAAGGTAAGAAATTATAAATAGTTGGCGTTTTTGATGTCCAGCTTCAGCGCCCAGCCGCTCGGGGTCGGGATTTCTTCCCTTTCGACTCCGGGCCGCAAGCGACCCTGCGCGAAAGCTCCAGAACCTATCGCGGCTGATCAGGGCGCTTGCGCTTTTCTTAAACTACCTACATAACAACTAGGTAATGAGGTTATGAGAATAGTATTGATTAACCAGTTTGGTAAAACAGAAGGCATTTATAAAGTTGATCGTGAAATATAGGGAGAGGAATAAATGGGTAAATTTACAGAGTATTTGCAAGTCAAAAAAATAATATCTATATGGTTCTTAATTTTTATGCGGGGCACTTTTTTGAATGGTCATTAATGAACTAATGGTAATTTTGCTGAGAAAGCTGAAAGGTTTTTGCGTACATTTATTGAAGAATTCTTTAAGCGCTAAACGCTTTTATATCATCCCTACCTTTCTGCAAGTAATCAGAACATTCTCTAATGTTTTTTGCGGTATATCATTTAACTCAATATTGTTACAATTTAAACAAATTGCTAAAATCACAAATAACAAGGAGTGTTAGGGATGAATCCGAAAGATTTCCGCAATTGTATGGGACATTTCGCAACCGGTGTCACCGTTGTAACAAGCGCAACAGAAGCCGGCACACACGGTTTTACCGTTAACTCGTTTACATCTGTCTCCCTTAATCCCATGCTCGTGTTAGTGTCGGTGGACCGAAATACTACGGCTTTAAATGTGTTAAAAGACAATAGATTTATCGTAAACGTGTTAACAGACAGCCAGCAGGATACAGCCATACACTTTGCCGGACGGGCTCAAGATCCTAAGCCTTTTGAATGGGAAAAAGGAAAATTAGGATACCGCATAAAAAACTCGCTTGCTCATATTGAGTGCGAACCTTGGGCTGCTTATGATGGCGGCGACCATGTTCTCTACCTTGGTGAAGTAAAAGAATTTGAGTATAATAGCGGGAATCCACTGCTTTATTTCTGTGGTACATTTTCTGAAGTTGTAGCTAAATAGCTGTAGCTCCTCAACACATTAAGAAAGGGGTATGAAATGAGGGCTCATCAATTGTTATTTGATAACCTAATAGATATTAATCCCCGCACTGGCATGATTACATTTAACCAAAAACGAATGGCTTTAGTTTCGGTAGAAGGGCTTGGACTGCTGCGTAGAGATTTAATCAACACCCTTGGCATGGAAAGAGCAAAAGGATTTTTAATGAGATACGGCTGGGCTTGGGGAATGAAAGACGGTGAGAGCATTGCCAGTATGTATGAGTGGGAAACACAAGAAGAGTTAATGCTTGCAGGGCCGGTTCTTCATACGTTAGAAGGTGTTGTTACCGTAGAGCCTGATATGATAGAAGCCACTGAATCGTCTCTTCATTTTACAGGATTTTGGAGAAATTCATTTGAAGCAGTGGAACATATTAATCATTATGGTTACAGTACAGACACAGTCTGCTGGATCCTAGTCGGTTATGCAAGCGGCTACCTTACTAGTACCTTCGGAAAAGATGTAATTGTATATGAAGACAAGTGTGCTGGTAAAGGTGATGACTATTGCCGTTTTGTGGCGAAAACGATGGATCACCTCGAAGAAAAACATAAAAAAGACATGAGATACTATAAAGCAGAGTCACTCGCTTCTGAACTAGACCGCGCCTATAATGAACTTCACGAAATAAATAAAAATATAATGGAGTCCGATAAGATTCAAGAAGAGTTGACCAACTTATTTCTTGAAGATAAAGATTTTTCTGAAACGATTGATTTTGTAGCAAAAACTTTAAACAAAAGCATTGTTGTAGATTATTATAATCAAATAATTGAAAGCGCTTTCTTAAAGGAAGAGGACAAAGTAGTTTATGACAATTGGGCAGATAAATCCATCTATTCCGAAGAAAAACAAAATGACATTGCGACTTTCCCTATTCGGGCCAATAACGTAAATCTTGGCAGAATGGTCATTATCGGGCACGAAAAAATGAGAAATAAAGACCAGTTCATTATTAAACGAGCATTAGGTGTGTTCACTATTCAACTTTTTCATCAATGGAAAATAACCAGGTCACTATGGAAAAAGAAAGAAGAATTTTTTGAAGAAATGCTCAACCATGTAGATAATGAAACGTTTGAAAAACGCTCTCACTTATTCAATTTTCGCCCTGATTCCTTAAATCGTGTACTTTCTATAAAAATAGAACCAAAAACGAACTGCAAAGAAGTCCTGCAGTTTTTAAATACAACCTATGCAGACAAAGACGTTTTCTCCAAAGGTCAATATATTATTATCATTTTATCCAAAGAAGATGCAGAACACTCAAAGGAAGTTGCTTCTAGCATTGCGAAGTCCCTGCACAAAAAATTCCCTGCTGCTGCGGTTTATATTGGGGTCGGCCGAGAATCACAAAGCTTGCAGTCTCTCACAAAAAGTTATCAAGATGCTTGTACCATTAGTGACTTTATTCAACTGACGCAGCCTTCAGAAAACCGTATATCGTTCTACGAAGATATAGAACCGGTCATTATGTTTTTAAAAGGAACCGATCAAAAAGAACTCATTGATTTTTACCAAAAAACAATTGGGGAACTGGTCGAATATGATCAAACCAGTCAAACCAATCTACTGCTAACGTTGAAATCTTATCTTGATAATAACGGCAACCTCCAACAAACAGCTGATGATCTTCACCTTTCCATCGCCGGCCTGCGCTACCGCTTGGAGCGAATTGAGAATTTATGTGATGTTGATTTAAAATCCGGTCCCGGCCGCTTTCAATGTCAGTTAGCTATTCAAATATATTTTGCCATTAAAATAAACAGCAAACAAAATACGGCGTCCCACTAGAAAAGAATAAGCCATAATATATTATTTTTATTAATGGATGTTGGTATATTATGGCTTTGTTCAATGTCTCGCTATTTCTTTCTCCATTTAAACCTTCTTTTAAATCTTCTTTTTTTATTTCAGCTCTTCCTCCCTCTGGTTCAGCACTTCCCAGTTTCATTCAGCGCTTCTCTCAGATATTTCAGCTCTGCTCTTTCTTTTTCCGGCTCTCCTTCTCCTCCTTTCAGCTCTTCCTCCCTCTGGTTCAACGTTTCCCATCCATTCAGCGCTTCTCTCAGATATTTCAGCTCTGCTCTTTCTTTTTCCGGCTCTTCTTCACCTTCTTTCAGCTCTTCCTCCCTCTGGTTCAGCACTTCCCAGTTTCATTCAGCGCTTCTCTCAGATATTTCAGCTCTGCTCTTTCTTTTTCCGGCTCTTCTTCACCTTCTTTCAGCTCTTCCTCCCTCTGGTTCAGCACTTCCCATCCATTCAGCGCTTCTCTCGGATATTTCAGCCCTGCTCTTTCTTTTTTCGGCTCTCCTTCTCCTCCTTTCAGCTCTTCCTCCCTCTGGTTCAGCGCTTCCCATCCATTCAGCGCTTCTCTCAGATATTTCAGCTCTGCTCTTTCTTTTTCCGGCTCTTCTTCACCTTCTTTCAGCTCTTCCTCCCTCTGGTTCAGCACTTCCCAGTTTCATTCAGCGCTTCTCTCGGATATTTCAGCTCTGCTCTTTCTTTTTCCGGCTCTCCTTCTCCTCCTTTCAGCTCTTCCTCCCTCTGGTTCAGCATTTCCCATCCATTCAGCGCTTCCCTATCAACCTGAGCACTGCACCATACCACAAAAATAGAAAGTGATAACTAATACATCCACGTTTTTTTACAGTTCAAATTATTCAGAAAAAACATCATAATGAAAGTACCAATTGAAAGCGCTTAAATTGGAAAAAGTTTTGAAGGAGGATTTTTTCTATGCTTCAACAACGACAAAAAACCCAACGACCACTTACAGGAAAAGAATATTTAGAAAGTTTAAAAGATAATAGGGAAGTTTGGATTAACGGCGAGAAAGTAAAGGACGTAACCACTCATCCTGCTTTTCGAAACGCCGCCAGATCTATCGCGAAACAATACGATGCCTTACATGACGAAAAAACAAAAAATATTCTCACGACTAAAACCGATACCGGCAACAACGGTTATACTCATAAATTTTTTACCTTTGACAAGACGGTTGAAGACCTTCGCCATTCTAGAGATGCTATTGCGGAATGGGCAAAAATCACATACGGACAAATGGGCAGATCTCCCGATTACAAAGCTTCCTTTTTGGCTACATTAGGCGCCGATCCGGATTACTATGCTCCTTACTCTGATAACGCAAGATACTGGTATAAAGAAGCCCAAGAGAAAAACTGGTTCTTTAACCACGCGATTATTAATCCGCCGGTAGACCGGAACAAACCGATGGAAGCCGTTAATGACGTGTTTGTTCGAGCCGAAGAAGAAACAGATGAAGGTGTCATTGTAAGCGGCGCAAAAATGGTTGCCACTGGTTCTGCTTTAACCAATTACAATTTTGTCGCTCATTACGGTGCTGTTCCGGTTGGATCCGAAGATATGGCTCTTGTCTTTGTCGCTCCAATGGATACACCGGGAGTCAAGCTTATCTGCCGCCAGTCCTATGAAATGCAGGCTTCTGTGATGGGAAGTCCATTTGATTATCCATTAAGCAGCCGTTTTGATGAAAACGATGCCGTATTAATTTTTGAAAGAGCATTAATTCCTTGGGAAAACATTCTTATTTATAAAGACGTGGATAAAGCGAACAGTTTCTTCCCGGACAGCGGTTTTCTTCATCGTTTTACGTTTCATGGCGTAACGAGATTAGCAGTGAAACTGGATTTTATTTCAGGATTATTAATTAAAGCCGTAAAAACAAATGGGACGGACCAATTCCGCGGAGTGCAGGCAAACGTTGGCGAAGTTCTAGCCTGGAAAAACATGTTCTGGTCAATGAGTGATGCCATGGCCTTAAACCCAGATAAAGGACGTAACGGCACAGTCCTTCCCAATTTGAACTATGGGCTGTCATACCGCGTCTTCATGTCTGAGGGCTGGCCGAAGATTAAAGAAATTATAGAAAATGTTGTCGCCGGTAACTTAATCGTCCAGCCATCCAGTGCGGCTGATTTTAAAAATCCGGAGTTAAGACCGTTGATTGACCGTCTGTACCGAGGCTCCCATGGCATTAAATCCCTTGAAAAAATCAAGTTGATCAAATTACTGTGGGAGATCGTCGGGACAGAGTATGGCGGACGTCATGAATTATATGAACGAAATTACTCCGGAAACCACGAAAATATCCGTTTAGAAAATTTGGTCACTGCTCAAGAATCAGGTGAAGCAGAGGCTTATGAAGCTTTTGCCGAACAATGCATGGCAGACTACGACCTGGACGGCTGGGTAAATGACACATGGATCAATCCAGATGATGTCAATTATTTCAAACAAGCCTAATTCCAGGCGCAAAAGCTAAAGAAACGCGCCGTACTTCATAACAACAGACCAGCACCAGAGGAGGAAGCAATCGTGCACATCTATAAAAATAACCACCTCACCTTAGCGTCTTCGGTTGTTTCCATTGGAGCGTTTGACGGACTGCACCGCGGTCATCAAACACTTATAAAAGAAGCAGCGAAACGAGCGCGTGAATTAGGGGTACCCTCTGTCGTTTACACCTTTGATCCTCCTCCCCGCGCTCACTTTCAAAACACCAGAGTGTTAACAAGTGTCGATGAAAAAATAGAACTTATCAAACTATTTGATATTGATTACGTTGTAGTGGCTGAGTTTAATAAGGAATATGCTTCCCGAGAAGCCCTTGAATTTCTCTTAGAACTTAGCTTTCTAGGACCTAAGGAAATTTGGGTAGGCCCTAACTTTCAATTTGGGAAAGGAAAAAAAGGGAACACGAACCTTCTATCTGACTACTTTCATGTGAACGTCCATCCTCTTGTCACTTGTGACAAAGGAGAAATTATCTCATCTACAAGAATAAGAGAACTGCTTCAAAATAATAAAAGAAAGCAGGCCGACCACTTACTAGGACGGCCACGTATCAAATCATTAAATACTTGATATTTTAAGGAGGAGAAAAAATGCAAAAACAAGCAGCTAAAAAAAATGAACGGGTGGAAGAAGTATTTGATTTGTTCCTTAAACACATGCAAGAATTTTTAAAAGAAGCGAAGTTAAACCATGAAGAGTACACAAACTTTGTAAAATGGGCTGATCGTCTAGGACAAGCTGGAGAGCTGCCGCTTTTTGCAGACGTTTTTCTAGAAACCCATGTTCTGCAAGCTATGTATACGAAGATGCCAGGAACGCAGCCGTCTTTATTAGGTCCTTATTTCATCGAAGGTTCTCCTTATATTGAAAAAGAGCCAGGAAAACCGCATGTTTTAACGCAGCGGCCAAATGAACCGGGTGAAGTCTTATATTTCTCTGGAAATGTAAGCAATACAGCCGGTAAACCGCTTGCAAACACCCGCGTGGAGATGTGGCAGAACGATAATTCCGCAAAATATTCCGCTTTTGATTCAGATGCACCAAGATACAATTTAAGGGGACACTTCTATACGGATGAGAATGGAGATTTCACCGTAAAAACGATTGTTCCGGTCCCTTATTCCATTCCAACAGAAGGCCCAACTGGTGAATTTCTTAACTATTTGGATCAACATTCGATGCGGCCGGCTCACCTTCATATTATGTTTGAAGCAGAAGGTCATGATACCTTGATTACACAAGTTTTCTTTGAAGGGGATAAATGGCTCGAAAGTGATGTGGCTGAAGGGGTAAGAGAAGAGCTTGTTACAAAGCTGGAAGATAAAGGCGATCATAAAAAAGCATCTCTAAACTTTGTCATGCGGCCGAAGTAAAAAATCCGGGTTTTAAGAGACACGACATTGCGTAAAATATGTGAAAATAACATCGTACAGCCTCGCTTTGCGGGGCTTCCATTTTTATTCAGAGGAGGAACAAGTATGCCAGATCACAACGTTTATACATTTAACCCCGATGATCTAAAAGTACAAGACATGTACAAATTATTAATTGGTTCTGTCGTTCCCCGCCCCATCGCATGGGTCTCTTCTAAAAGTCAAGATCGCATCCTAAACTTAGCACCATTCAGTTTTTTTACCGTAGCATCTCCGTGCCCGCCTACGCTGGCCATTTCTATAGCTCCAGGAAATAACAATAACGCTAAAGACACTCTAACGAACATCCGAGACACTAAAGAATATGTTATAAACATCGTCCCTGAGCATCTGGGCAGTCCAATGTATATTTCTTCCAAATCCTTTCCGGCTGAGATTGACGAATTTCAACAAGCCGGCCTGACACCTCAGCCTGCTCTCAAAATCAATGCTCCAATGGTAAAAGAATCACCAATTGCATTTGAGCTGAAGCTAGATCAAATTCTTCCTATTGGCGTTTCTCATTTTGTGCTTGGGAAAGTCGTACATATTCATGTTCATAAAGATATCTATGTCGATTCGTACAAAACAGATATCGAGAAATGGAAACCTTTAGCGCGTCTAGCTGGTGACTACGCCTCTATAACTACTCCCTATTCGCTTCCTAGAGAATGACTTTTTTGTCTACTCTTATAAAAGCAAAAATAAACTCGCTATTCCCTTCACTTCAAGGGATAAGAAGGAAGAATAGCGAGTGAATCTAAACCTTTAACGTACTTTTCTTAACAACTTTTGATTTAGTTTGTGAATTTATTGCTTACTAAGGGAATGAAGAATCTCATATAAATTAGACTTGGATTCAAATCCTATCCCCGGCACATCAGGAAGTTTAATATAGCCGTCTTCCACTGGATAACCATCTGCAAAACCTCCAAAAGGTTCAAACACTCCCGGATAAGATTCATTTCCACCTAATCCTAAACCAGCAGCGATGTTTAGGGACATTTGATGACCACCATG
The DNA here is from genome assembly GCF_009765375.1 of Alteribacillus sp. YIM 98480. GTDB lineage: Bacteria > Bacillota > Bacilli > Bacillales > Marinococcaceae > Alteribacillus. Next base: position 27,392 of record NZ_VTOK01000017.1, on the reverse strand, counting down.
TGGTATACAACGACGAGAAGACCAACCATATTCTTTTAACATTTCTAGAATTCTTAAATACTCAACCAATCCGTAACTCAATGCGCAATCAAATTGCAAATAATCTCTATCCGCTCTCATCCCACCGTAACGAATTAAATTTCTTGCATCCTGCATTGAAAAAAGATTTTCCCCAGTTGCCATCGGATTTTTATAATGCTTTGCAAGTTCTGCTTGTAATTGATAATCTAGCGGTGCACCTGCTTCTTCATACCAAAATAAATTATATTGTTCTAAATTTCTACCATACTCAATAGCCGTCTCAAGATCAAACCTTCCATTAGCATCAACTGCTAATGCATTTTCATGCGGCAGCACTTTTAAAACTGCTTCAATTCTTTCTAAATCTTCTTTGAGTGTGGCCCCTCCAATTTTTATTTTCACTTTAGAATAACCTAAATCCAAATATGATTTTATTTCTTCTTGCAGCTCAATTAGTCCCTTATTTGGAAGATAATACCCTCCTGCTGCATATACAAACACTTTATCATCAACTTCACCGTTACGATATCGGTCTGCAAGTACTTGATATAGTGGTTGGCCTTCTATTTTTGCTACAGCATCCCATATTGCCATATCAATAGTACCTACTGCTACAGACCTCTCTCCATGGCCGCCCGGTTTTTCATTAGTCATTAACACATCCCATATTTTATGAGGATCAAAATTGGTTTGATTCTCATTAAGAACATTACTAGATTCCGCCTCTAATAGTCGTGGGATAAATCTTTCGTGCAATAGACCAGTTGGTGCATAACGCCCATTTGAATTAAAGCCATAACCTATTACTTGCTCCCCATCTTTCTTGACGTCAGTAATCACAGCAATAATAGATGCTGTCATTTTGCTAAAATCTATAATGGAATTACGTATATTTGTTTTCAATGGAAACGTTTTTTCCTTAATATCAACGATCTTCATTTTTAACTCCTCACTATCCTATTACAAACCTAACAATTTATTTATAATATGGAATCTAAGATAAATTTGTTTGACGAAAGTACTTTTAAAGATACTATTTATATCCTTGTATTTTACTGATAACGTTCTCTACAAACTCTTTTGAAGACCCCGTATAATTTAAAGGATTAAGTAACTCTTCTATTTCAGGAGGGCTTAATATATCAGCAATCTCCTGATTAGACTTTAAAGCATCTTTTAAGGAAATATTTTCTTCAAAAGCTTTCATAGCAACTTGATACACCTCATCATGAGCTTTCTGTCTTCCTAAAGTTTCAGCCAAATGCATCATAACTGCTTCCGACATAATTAAGCCATTTGATTTTTCTAAATTTTTCCTCATCGTTGAACTGTAAACATGCAAATCTTTCAGTATCCATTTCATGTGGTGAAGGACAGAAGCACTTAACATAAACATTTCTGGTATAAACTCCCACTCTGCTTGCCAAGGTCCCATATCCCGTTCATGTTCTTGAACCATAGCTTCAATTCCAAGGGACGATTGAGATCTTAGTAATCGACATACGGCTCCTACAGCTTCACAAGCCATTGGGTTTCTTTTTTGAGGCATTGTACTACTTCCTATTCTTCCAAACTCAAACGGCTCTTCTACTTCTGCAATTTCAGTCTTTTGTAATTGAATAATTTCATTAGAGATTTTCCCAAAAGTCCCTCCTAAAATTCCAAGAAAGGAAGTTACATCTGCAAATCTATCTCTAGAAACATGCCATGCAATATCGGGGACTTCTAGTCCAAGATAACTGTTTACCTCAGATTGTACTTTAAGACCGTCCTCGCCTAACGAAGCCAAGGTACCGACTGCCCCTGCAATATTACCCGTTAGTACGCTCTCTTTTAAATTGTTTAACCTTGAAACATGCCTGTTAACTTCAGATGCCCACACTGCAACTTTATATCCAAAAGTTATCGGCAAAGCATGCTGACCATGAGTACGTCCCGCCATTACAGTATCTGAATGCTTTTTTGCTAGTTCACACAATATTTCCTGAAGATCCTCTAACTCTTTTTCTATTACTTTAAAAGCTTCTTTTATTTGTAACACCATGCCCGTATCCATCACATCTTGAGTCGTTACGCCCCAATGAATGTATTCTCCTGCCTCATCTTCACACAATGACTTAAATTCTCGAATAAAAGGAACGAGGGGATGCCAGGTTTTATCTACCCCTTGTTTTATTTGGTCAAAATTAAAAAGTTCGACTTTACCTTTTTGTTTGATTTCATGAACTGCATCTGCGGGAATAATTCCAAGTTTTGCTTCTGCTTCAGCTAGAGCAACTTCCACTTCAATCCATTTGTTTATCATATTCTCTTCGGAAAATATTAACCTCATTTCTTCAGTAGAAAACTGATCACCAAAAATCTTTGAATCTATAATATGACTTCTCATTTTTTCACCGCCTAGCTAATCATTTTATTCGGTAACCAAAGAACTATCTCTGGGATAAATATTGCTATTAAAATAATCAGGAACAATATTAATATATAGGGAATCATTTGATAAAACACCTTTTCAGGTGAGGCTTCGGCAATCTGTGCTGAAAGATACAAGTTTATTCCAACAGGTGGAGTTAGCGTTCCCACACATAATGCAATCGTTACTAAAACATAAAAATGAATGGGATCCATTCCAGTTTGGCTAACAATGGGGCCAAGAATTGGAATAAGCAATAGTAAACCTGCAGTAGTTGATAAAAAAGCACCTACAATTAGCGCCACAAATAAAACAATTAAATACAAAAATATTGTATTTTGAGTTAGGCTAAACAAAGAATTAGCTAGAACTTCTGCTACTTGTTCCCTTGTTAAAAGGTAGGTATAAACATTCGCTAGAGATAAGATAAACATTATTGCTCCTGTCGTAACAATGGTTTGCCATGCGTGTTCAAATATATCTTTAATCCTGAGTTCTTTATATACAAAAAAACCAATAAAGAATACATATACAACCGCAATTACCCCAGCTTCAGTAGGAGTGACAACGCCCATTACTAAACTACCTACAATAATTACAGGAGCCAATAGAGCCCAAAAAGCATCTTTAAACGATTTTAGTAACACTGATTTAGAGGTCTTATCTGCTACAGGGAACTTATTTTTCACTGATAGAATATAGGTGAATACCATAGCAGAAATAATAAATAAAATTCCTGGAACAGCCCCGCCTAAAAACATTTTCCCTACAGAAACTCCAGCAAGAGACGCACATATTACCATAGGAATGCTTGGAGGAATGATTGGACCAGCTACTGCCGAACCAGCAGTAACTGCTGCGCTAAACTCTTTTGGATAACCTAGTTTTTTCATAGAAGGTACCATAACACTACCAAGTCCAGCCGTATCAGCCACCGCTTCACCTGAAATTCCCGAAAAAATCATACTAGCGAAAATATTAACTTGAGCTAAGCCGCCTCTAATTCTTCCTAATAATGCATTACAAAAATTTACTATTCTATTTGTTATTCCTCCTAAATTCATTAGCTGACCAGCAAAAATATATAAGGGAACTGCAACTAATATAAAAGAGGAAGCTCCGTTTAACATTTGTTGTGTTACAACAGACATAGGAATTCCATTAAGAGTGAAATAAACTAAGCTTACCAAAAGGAGTGAAATAGCAATTGGAAAACCAAGGATAATTAGGGCAAATAGTAAACTAACTACAAGCAATATCATAAATTTCCCTCCTTCTGGTTATTTCTATACAGATTTACTAATTTTTGAACTTCTATAATTCCATATAACAAACAGCTTACAGGAATAGCTAAATAAAAATAAGCATATGAAATTTGGAGGGACTCACTTTTAAGATTCAGATTATTTATAGTCATTTCTGCTCCATAGTAAACGACCATAAAAAGACCAATTATAATTAGCCCTCCCATCAACGTAGTCATGACCTTCTTAGATGTACCTTTAAATTTGTTATAGACTAGATCCATTCCCATATGCTTATTTTCACCAGCAGCCAACACGGCCCCCAGGAATGTAATCCAGACAAGTATTAGCATTCCAGCTTCCTCTGTCCAATCAAGAGGCTGCCCTACTACGTATCTTAAAAAAACGTTACATGCAAGAAGCACTACAAGTATGATTAATAAGACAGAGCAGATTAGCTTTAATATATATTGTAATTTCTTCATTTCTTCACCCCTTTCTAGTAAAGCAGGAATTATCCTACTTTACTATTTGGTATTGAGGATTCTTTCACCGAGGCCTTCCGCTTCCGGCCAAACTTGTTCTAATTCTTCAATATTCTCTTGTACCGTAGAAGTAAATTTTTCACGATCTTCATCAGACAATTCTACAATTTCCATGCCGTTTTCTTCCAAATCTTCTAAATATTCACCTGTTTCTTCTTCTGTCAATTCATTATTATAGTTCCCTGCTTCTTGAACTGCTTCATTGATTATTGTTTTATATTGTTCAGGTAATTCATTGAAGATCATTTCATTCATAGCTATAAATTGTGTCCCATACGTATGATTCGTCATATTTAAATGAGAATTAACTTCTGCAACACTGTTTGTCACCATGTAGTCGGGAGGAAGTTCAACCCCTTCGATAATGTTATTTTGTAATGATAAATAAACCTCTTTAAGTGGAACGGAAGTTGGTTTAGCCCCTAAGATAGAAAATGTTTCAGTTGCTCCCTTGGTACCTGTCCGAATTAAAAAGCCATTTAAATCTTCAGGACTGGTGATCTGTTTGTTGGCGCTTACTTGGCGGGGAAGCCTGTCCCAGCTTTGAGTTAGTAACCTTAGATCATGTTCTTGCACTAATTGCTCCGCTAGTTCTTCTCCTATATCACTTTCAACTACTTTATGAATGTGATCCTGGCTTTCAAAAAGAAATGGAATTTGCATAAAATTGTACTCAGGAGCCAAATCTCCTAATACCCCTAAACCAGCCATAGAAAGGTCGAGGCCCCCAACTGATGTCTGTTCAATTAAATCACGATTATCACCCAATTGATTTTCAGGATATACTTCAATGGTGATATTTCCCTCTGAGTTCTCTTCAACGATTTCCGCCAATTTATCTGCTGCTTGCCCAGTCGGAGATTCTGGTGGTGCATTGTGACCAAGCCTTAATTCAGTTTCGGGTAAATCAGAAATATCTGTCTCTCCAGAGCTTTCTTGCATTTCACCAGAAGAACATGCTGAAATAAATAACAAAATTACTGTAAAAATAAACATTGTTAACGTTTTCATAATTTGCCTCCCTTTTTAAACGTACTCCCCTTGAGTTAGTAAATAATTTTATAATCAAGGGGAAATCTCTTACATTCTTTCTAACCGACAAAAATTATTTTTGAAATTTACTGGCATCTACCAACTTCAAACCATTTTCGCCTTCAAGATCGAGAGTAAATCGATAAGCATCAGGTTTGAACCATAAATAAGTATGCTCTACTGGTTCATTCTTCTCGGAAAATAATACTCGTTCAGCTCCAAGAGTGGCTGATCCTTGTTCGATGTTTAAAGCTTCTGCTACATAATCGGAAGAATCTTTAGCAAATATTTCAAAGTGAGCTTGTTTGATTCTATGACCACTTCTAGTTGAAAGAGTTTTATAAACTGGATATTTAGCTGCATCCTCTTCGGAAATAAGATCTGCTAATTTCGGATGGACAGAAATTTCCGCTAACGCTATAGGTTCGTTATCAATTAAATATAAACGCATAATTCTTAAAATTTTAGTATCCACTTCTAATCCCAAAGACAACTGAATGTCATAATTCGAGACAACGGTTTCAAAATCAATTAATTTTGTTTCAGGAGTCATTCCAGCTTCTAAAAATGTCTCATATAATCCTTTGAATCCCTGCAAATGATGATACATTTTTCCTTTACTTACAAACGTACCCTTGCCTGGCTTAGTTTCTAAAAGTCCTTCTTTTACTACCTCTTTCATGGCTAATCGTATGGTCGTTCTACTCACGTTAAATCTTTCCATTAGTTCAATTTCAGTTGGAATTTTAGATCCTTCTTCGTAAATACCTTCTAAAATTTGCTTCTTTATAAACTCTGAAATTTGTAAATACATAGATTTAGAACTTTTACGTTGTAACAATCGTTTCCCTCCCTCCTTTTTTAATACATTATAATACGTTTCATATGAGTTATGATACATTATAATACGTATTTAATCAATGACTTTTTTGAAAATTAATTACTATTCTATCCATGTTAATAATTAAAAATCTTTTCCCTTAATACATAAAAAAACGGCGCAAAGATGATAACTATATCTTCTTTACACCGACTTTGTTCTTTTTTAAATTTCAATTGGAACTTTATTTAAACCAGCTCTAAACTGTTTAAGATAGGATTCGAACAAAAAGGATTTTCATAAACCTTTACTTACGCCCGCTGAATTTGTGTAAGGCTTTTCAATAAAATTAATAAATATATTTCGGTATTCTCTAGGAGTTTTTCCTTCAAGCCGTTTAAATGTTGTTGAAAAATAACCAGCACTAGAAAAACCAATGTTATGTGCAATCACTTCTATTGGTAAAGAAGTCATTTTCAAGAAGTGTTTTGACTTTTCAATTCGTATCTCTGTCAAATACTCTATAAAAGTTGTTTTTGTTTCATCTTTGAACATACGGCTGAAATGGGAGGGGCTTAAATATACCATATCTGAAACTTCCTGTAAGGTAATCGGTTTGTGGTAATTTAGTTGTACATAGTCAATAGCTGTTTGAATCGGGCTTGCGAAATCGGTTTCGAAAGAGCTCGTATTTCCTTGAAATTCTAAAAGTTGTTTACTATCGTTTAACATATCTGCAGCAAATAAACGATCAAATGTTTCTAATAGTTCACTTTTAGCAAGAGGCTTAAGGTGAAATGCCGAAAAACCAGCATTTATGCTATCGTACACTGGCTGAAACATTTTTAAATGAGTGGTTACAACGATGGAAATATATGGATACAACGCTAGGATCTCTTTTCCTGTGTCTATACCATCCCCATCAGGCAGAGAAAGGTCAAGGATAATGATGAAAGGCTTTTTTTTCTTTAAGATTGTTAAACCTTCTTTAGCTGTTTCTGCTTCATATATCAATAAATCTCTATATGGACTGTTTTCTACAATAGACCGGATTTTCTGACAGTTTTCAATATCATCATCTATTATCAATAATTCAGACAATTCCTTCACCTCTCTTCTTACCACTCTGTAATATTAGTCAAATATTCAATGGTTATTTTGAAAACGTTGTCATAATGAAATGTAATAAATGGAAGAGAAAGCTCAGCCATGTAAGAATTCTAACTTTATGAGCATCTCTTGTCTATTTTTGATTTCTATTAAACTTTGATTTATTTAACATTAACATTTTACCATAAAGGATTAGATCATCAAAGAGACATGGGGGGCAACTATCGCCGTTATTACAGTACTATTTCCCCGCTGTTTTATTGTCTTTTTTTCAATCATATTTAAAATGGCTCCAAAGCGTTTTATTCATTATATTTCAGCGTAACATCCTTGAACTAATCCTTGACGATCAATTTTCCCTGAATTATTCAGCGGTAGTTCAGAGATAAAAATATATTTCCTTGGGCGAGTATAGTTTGATAAGCGAGGGCTTTCTTTACAATATTGATCAAGTTGTTGAACAGTGACATTGCTATTCTCCGGGACAATAAATGCAACTACTAATTGGCCGAACCTTTCATCATTTTCCCCAATGACAGCTGATTCCTTAACGAGAGGATGGTTTGATAAAATGGTTTCGATTTCTTGGGGATGAATGTTTTCACCGTTCGATAAAATCATTTCATCTACCCTTCCCACAACTGTTAAGTCCCCTTCTTCATCTCGTTTTCCCATATCACCAGTATAATACCAGCCATCGTTTATGGCTTGATTTGTAGCATCCGGGCGGTTCCAATACCCTTTAAATGCTTCTGCTGAATTGGTGTTCACTATTATTTCACCAACTTCTCCTTCTTTTACAACCTTTGAAGGATCGCTCTTTCCTTTGGAATCTATAGCTACTAAACGAACATTTTGATGTATTCCTGGTTTTCCAGCACTCCAAGGTTTATTTCTCACGTTTGTTGAAGTGGTAAATGTATATATTTCTGTACTTCCATAATGATTAACCAAATGCTGCGGCTGAAACATCTCGTTACATTTTTCTATCAATTCTTTCGACATAGGTGAACCAGCAAATGTAAGCACTCTTACGGAAGAAAAATCAATATTTTTCGTTCTAGAACAATGGACAAGATCATGATACATGGTTGGCATGAGATACAAACAGCTAATGTTCTGTTTACTAATGATTTCCAAAGCTTCAACTGGATCAAAATCCAGCATGGTGTGACATTCTCCATCTAAGATCGACATAGACAACAGAGAACGCAATCCCATTGTATGGTATAAAGGAACAGCTCCAAGTGTTGAATCATGAACAACATAACGATTTTGAATAATATGAGACATGGTGGAAGTGTATTCATTTTTATGAGAACGAGGGACTCCTTTTGGTTTTCCTGAAGTACCAGATGTATAAAGGATAGTAGATAAATCTTCTGCGTTTTTTCTTGGAATATGAAAAGACAAAGAATTATTTTTAACCAATTCGTCATAGCTTAAATCTGCCATGCCTTGCAAACTTACTATGATAGGTTTATGTTTAAAGTGTTCTTGTTTTAGTAAGTACCGACTGGATTCTTCGAAAACGATCATTTTCGCCTCCACGTCGTTTATACAATATTGAATATATTCTAAGGACATCCTCAAATTAATCGGAACATATATAGCTCCAATTTTTTGAATGGCCCAGAACATAATAATATTTTCTATCCTGTTTTTTAACAACACCATGACCCTGTCTTGCTTCCCTACTCCCAATCGCTGCATAGATGATGCTGCCCGATTGGCTTTTTCATTTATTTGTGAATATGTATAACTTTTTTCTCCTTGAAAAATTGCATTTTGATTAGGGGCTCTATTAACAGTAGATTCGAAAAGGTCGGTTAAATGCACTATTTCTCACTCCTTCCCTATTGTTAGAAAAACATGGCTTGCCGCCAAGTCAAAACGGCTAAATTTTATTCCTTCCTCAAAGTTAATTATAGTAAGGGCTGTCCCAAAAGGTTTTTTTAGCTGAAATCCACTTCGCTTTCTCGGCAACACTTTAGCTGTTCCTTCGACGAACAGGACGGACTTCTGCAGGATGCGGTGACTTCTACGTTACACTTTCGGTGCCAAAACCGCCACCTCCTGTGGCATTGACAACATTAGCATGTCCTGTGCGTCGACGTGTATGGTTTTAGTAGAAGGCTCATTATTTTTCTTAGTAGAAGTCCCTTTTCCTTAGCCGACGACTGCTGGATTCTACGTGTATTTCAGTTGACGTTAATTAAAAAATGTAGCTGTTCCACTTATTGAGACAGCCCCTAACCTTACTCGAGTTATATAATATTTTATCAACCTAATCTAATGACGTCTATGCTGGGAGTCTCTGCTGTTTCATTTTTGATCCTACTTCTCCCTTTTAATCTCTTCAACTGTGTTGATGAATTCTTCAATAAGCGGGTCCTTTTTAGCATATTCTTCATATACTGGTTCAACTTCTTCTCGAAATGGAGTTATATCTTTTAATTCTTCGACATGTACGCCTTTGTTATCCAATTCTTGGAGTGCTTCCTCATCAATTTCAACTAATTTTTTTAATATCCATGATTGCGTTTCTTCTCCTGCTTTATCTAAAATTTGTTGATTCTCATCCGAGAGGGATTGATAAAAATCCAGGTTAAATACGTTAACATTTGGCCAAGGGAAATGTTTTGTTAGAGTAATATATTCCGTTACTTCATGTAGATTTTCAGAAACATACGTCTCCAAGTTTGCTTCATGCGCATCAATAACATCGGTTTGCAGAGCAGAATAAATTTCCCCATATGCCATTGACGTTGGGTCAGCTCCAAGTGTTGTAAAAATGCTTTGCATTAACGGACTTTCTGCTACTCTAATGCTAAGACCATCCATGTCCTCAAGCGACTGTATTGGAGAAACATTGGAACCCATGTGCCTCATACCGCTTTCATTAATGCCAAGCCCTTTTAAATTTATTTCTTCCAGCCGATTCAGCATTTTTCCTGCCGTCTCACTCTGAATGGCTTTTCCAAATACCTCATAACTATCGAACAGAAATGGAAGCTGTAAACCATCCATAACCGGGGTAGAACCACTAAATACAGATGAAGAAATGAATCCTGCTTCTAAAGAGCCGTTTTGAAGCATTTCGAGCATCTCAACATCTCCGCCTAACTGACGTGCTGGATAGAGTTCAATTTTCAAGCTTCCACCTGATTGTTCTTCTACTTGCTCAGCAAAATGTTCGGCTGCTAAATGATACGGATGAGTCTTTTGAGTAACATGTCCTAGTCTGATTTGAACCGTTTCAGCACTTTCATCCACTTCATCCGTACTTCCTGCTTCTGTTTCTCCAGAATTGCCGCATGCACTCAATATTAACACATATACCAATGCTATTATTGTAAACTTTTTTTTCATTTTGCTTCACCTTCCATTTTCTATTCTACTTATCTCTATTATTCTAGGAGTTTGTAACAATATATTTTTTGGAAATTTCAGACATTTCAACAAGGGCAGGAGGAGATAACAGGTCCATTTACATATTATAATTATCCTTTCCAGGGACCTATTGTCTACTTTCCTGCTAATTTATAAAGTACTTTTACCGAAATTCCTTTAAATTAATGCTTTGTTCTTTTCATTTTCACCCATAATACTTGTACTATGAGCTGGCTGCATCTTTGCACTTGGGTCAATATAAATTTTAGCATTACTTACAGCTGTAGGAGCTTCCCCAAAACCTGTTGCAATAAGTTTAACTTTGCCTTCGTACGTACAAATATCACCGACAGCGTATATACCTTCTATATTTGTTTCCATTTTTGAGTTTACTACAATACTATTTTTCTCAATGTTAAGACCCCAGTCTTTAATGGGGCCTAGTGAGGATACAAAACCATAGTTACAGATTACTTCATCGACCTCAATAACTTTTTTATGTTGTCCGTTTACTTCTTCTAAAATAACTTGTTCAATATTGTTAGTTCCCGTAAACTCTACAGGTACAAAAGGGGTTAATATATTAACACTAGAATTTCTTAAAGAATCTACGCTGTGTTCATGAGCACGGAATTTAGTCCGTCTATGAGCGATTGTCACTTCTTTAGCAATTGGTTCCAGCATCAGAGCCCAATCCACACAAGAATCTCCACCGCCAAATAACTGGACACGTTTATTTTTAAATTTATTTATATCATCCACAAAGTAATGTAAATTCTTCCCTTCATACTGCCGGGCTGAAGCTAACTTTAGTTTCCTCGGCTCAAATGCCCCGTTTCCAGCTGTAATAATAATTGTTTTTGTCAAGTGAATGTTTTCATTTGTCTTTATTAAAAAACTTCCATCTGTTTGTTTTTTTACTTCTTGAACAGCTTCGTTTAACGTTACAGTTGGGTTGAATTGAGCCATTTGTTCGCTTAAATTATTCACTAATTCTTGTGCTTTTACTTTTGGGAACCCAGCTACATCATAGATGTACTTATCAGGATATAAAGTTGATAACTGTCCTCCTAGATTAGGTAAACTCTCGATAATGTTAACCGATAAATTTCGCATCCCTGCATAGAAGGCAGTGAACAATCCAGCTGGCCCACCACCAATAATAGTGATGTCATAAGTAGTCTGTTGCTTCTTTGTCATGAAAAATCCTCCAAGATAACGGAATTTTTTCTTTAAAAAAGACTGGAATTTATGAAGTGAATTTAAATGGGTCTCCACCAAATGGCTGTTCAGCTACTTTAATGCATTGTACTGGACAACCTTCTTCCGCTTCCTCTAGATCTTCATAAAATTTTTCTGGTACTTCAATGTTCCCTTGGTTATCATCTAATATATTTAAAGAAATTCCTTCATCATCATAATCAAAAATTTCAGGAGCAACACAATTACAAGCGCCACATGCAATACAAGAATCTTTATCTACAATCGCAAATTTCCCCATTATAATACCTCCCGTTTTGTCCTTACTACTTTTCATGCATACTTGTTATCTTAGAGATTCTCCGTTATATTGTGGATCTTTTTATGCTGGGTAATCTTTATCTCTCTTGCAATTGAATATCTTCTCCCAAAATATCTTTTATTCTAAGTTTAATCATTTTTTCAATTCTTTCCTTACCTTGTACTTCTTCAGGTGTTTCTACTTCTTTACCATTTACAATAACTTGTTGATCGTAACGTTTTAATATACCTGGCAAAAATTCTTCATACACTTTTTTAATTCTCTCTGCATGTTCTGGATTTTTTGCAAAACGTTTGAGAGAACGAAGACCAAATCCAACATGTCTTCCTTCGTCCCTTTTAATATTTTTAAAACCTTTTTGTAAACCTGGCAAGTAACCATATTGACCCCAAACAGATTCAAAAACATCATAGCCAACCATTGCCTGTACACCCTCTATAATACCTTGGTATTGGGTCATCCCTTCCACCATCGCTGCTTCACGTGCCTTGGGACCTTCATCTATCGATTGTATTAATTGCTTACCTTTCTCCGTCAAACTTTCGTGGACATAATTTTTTACAGCTTTTTCTTCACGATTCATTTCAAATACTTCTTCAAAATATCTTTTGAAAAATTCAGTATGCTTGAATTCTTCAACCAATTGAGTACTTAAATAGGCTTGCTGCCAAGTAGTTGGAGCCACCATTATCCACGGACAAAATTGCACTGCAACACTTTCTTCTGCATCAAAAAATCCATTACAGAAATGTATTAGATAATCTCTTTTTTGTTCATCCATTTTTGCGAAATCTTCTTTATCTTGAGTTAAATCAATTTCATAGGGATCCCATGTTCCAAAACGAATGGCCATCCGGTAGAGTGAATAGGCTAATTCATCCGCCTCTCTTAGGTCCTCTTGTTTTAAATCTTGCAAATCTTCTAACTCTTGATCTACTTTGTCATAATTTAAGCGTTCTACTGAAATCTTGCTCATCATTATACCTCCTGCTATATAAAATGAATTCACTTTATTATTGTGCAAGATGCATGCCAATACATATCCTTTGCTGTACGGCGTTTGTATTATTAATAAACACCTGTATTGGAACTAAAGTGAAACCGGCGGAAGTACTGCGGTTCCAATTATTAAAAAAGAAAGAGCGATTGCTTTTTACTAAATTTATTAAAAGCCTAAAGCAGATGGTGAGGAGAGGAAAAGTAAGGTACAAAGAAAATATGACCATATATATTTTTGAACGAATTTACGAATTATTTCTTATATCATATTTTTTCATCTTTCTCATTAATGTTGTATGGGAAACTCCTAAAGCTTTTGCTGCTTTTCTTATGCTTCCATTTTCCTTTAGGTAATCCCATATTAATTTTTTTTCCATTTCTTCAAACATATTTTCTGACGATGAGCTGGTCTTTTCTATAAATAAAGGGGTGTTATTTTGCCTATTTTTTGTTTTAGAATTTTCTTCCATAATTTCAGTTGGTAAATTATCTAAATGAATCTCATCGCTTTTAACAGTTAACACTAACCTTTCCATTAAATTAGCAATTTCTCTAATATTTCCTTTCCATGAGTAATTTTGCAGAGCATCCATAGCTAACGTTGTAGTATATTTTTTCTTGCCGTGTTTTTGGTTAAACGTATTTAAAAAATGAATAACTAATGGAATGATTTCTTCCTTTCTTTCTCTCAATGGCGGCAAGTATATAGGAACAACATTGAGACGGTAATATAAATCTTCCCTGAAATTCCCCTCAGATACCATCTTCTCTATGTTCCGATTTGTTGCAACTATAATTCTTACATCAACTTTTATCTCTTTTGAACCTCCAATGCGCGTTAAGACCTGTTCCTGAAAAAATCGCAGTAATTTTACTTGCAGCCTTAAAGGCAATTCCCCAATTTCATCTAAAAAAAGAGTGCCTTTATCTGCTAATTCAATTAAACCTGGCTTTCCTTCTTTTTTTGCACCAGTAAATGCTCCCGATTCATATCCAAAAAATTCGGATTCTAATAATTCTTCTGGAATTGCTCCGCAATTGACCTTAATAAATGAATGATTTTTTCTTTTACTTTTTTGTTGTATTTCATTAGCGATAACTTCCTTACCAGTACCTGATTCTCCCCTAATAAAAACGGTAGAATTCGTTTCTGCTATTTGTTCTGTAAGATTCATGATCTCTTTCATCTGCGGGCTCACAATAACCGTACCAGCCTGGTTTGATTCTCCCATTAACTTATAAAGCTTTTTTTGGATCCTCATTGAAATAGTTTGCGTTTTTTCTAATTGTCTTTTGGACTTTACTAAATCCGTTATGTCGTGAACATTTGCAAGTACTTTTATTAATTGATTATTACCATCAAACATTGGTATAGCTTTAACTAACACATCGATGTTGTTTTGATATTGTTGAAAATCAGATATATGCTTTTCCTCTTTTAATGCTCTTAAAGTAACAGATTCCTTTTTAAAAATACCTCTTGCGATAATCTCTTCAATGTTACTCCCAAGGTATTCCTTTCTAGGTACTCCACTCAGTTTCACTAATGCTTCATTAACTAACTCTATGATCCCGTTATGATCAATAACAAGAATGCCATCATTTGAATTTTCAATAACGGATGAATATAACTGTTGCTTTAATAGCAATTCTTTTATAACTTTTTTTGGCCTGATAACTCCAAGAAATACTTGGTCCTTATTAACAATAGGGATCATGGGGTAATAAACATCCCACAATTCCTCGAGATTCCCATCACCCGAAACCTTCTTAATATCTGTTCTTACTAATTTCTCTAAATGACCCGTGGTTCGATCCTTACATGTTCTATCTAACATTCCGACATATTTTTCTTGGTTTAAAATTGGAAGTGCATAAAAATGTGATTGCAATAATATTCGTTGGGCATTCTCCATTTTTTCTGTCACCTGTACCTTAGGGATATTTGTTTCCATAAAGTCAGTAATTTTCATTTCATACCTCCCTCAAAAACTATTACCCGCTTTAATTAAAAACATAAAAAACGCCTGGGTTGGCGTTTTTTATGACCTTACTATCAACATAAAGCGATAAAATTCAATAAGTTTATCTTTTATAACTTTCCAAGCAACTGGTTAAGAATTATGCAGATTTTATATGTTCCGTCCCTTTGTCTTCACTATTTATAGTGTGGAAATCCTTTCTCTCCATAAGAAGTGATACTATGACACCACCAATTATTGCCCAAAAAGGAGAATTAATCTGAAATAAACTAATCCCTGACATTCCAATGATAAGAGCAAAGAAAGAACCAACCTGGAATTTTGACTTTGAAAATGCAGATTGTAAAGAATTTAATAAAACTCCTATCATAGCAAGTCCAGCAACGGTTCCAATTAAAACACCCGGCATCGCAGTAACAAATGGAACCGCTACACCTGCTACTAACCCAAAAGCAACAAATAATACCCCATTAACCATGACAGAAGCATAACGAGCTTGTTTATCTTTGCCAGCTTCTTCTGAGGCACAGATAGCTGTCATCGGACCAGCTATATTTGCATTGTGACCGCCGAAAAAAGAGGTCACCACTCCACCAATTCCGCTTAATATAGTCATAGCCGTAACAGGAGGCTTATAGCCTTGTGTAATTAATACTCCTGTTGCTTGAGCATTTTCTGCCCCAATAACCAGTAAAGCAAGCGGAACCGAAATCGAGATAATAGCGTCAAGACTGAACACAGGAAGAACTAATTGAGGAACAATAAAACTTGGTTCCATATTTTCCATTACAAATTGGTTCATTATAAACGCTAGAAAGGCTGCAACTCCAAAAGCAGGTAAAATCGGAGGCACTTTTTTAATAAAAGTGGAAGATAACAGATAAACGAGTATAGCGGAACCAGCAATCAGAGGAGCTTCTTCCACAGAAAGAATCATATCTGTTCCAAATGAAATCATGGCACCAGCGATCATAGCCATCACAATTGGCACTGGAATCCAGTGCATCACTTTACTAATAAGACCGCTTATTCCCAAAATAAATACGATAACCCCTGCCACTAAATATGCTCCCGCTGCTTCATTAAGGGAATAATTAGACAGTGCTCCTGCTACAAGAACTGCACCGGGGATTGCATATGCACCTGCTATAGGTTGTCTATATCTTAAGGACAAAATAATGCCTAACAGACCTCCGAAAAAGTAAATAGCAAATAGCCAGGAAATCGTTTCCACTTCTGTCAGGCCGCCATTCTCAGCCCCGCTCATTACAATTAAGGCTGGACCAGTACACCCAAAAACAGCTGCAAGAATACCGGCACTTACAGTATTTATATTTAAAGATTTAAACAAGCTTTTGTGTTCAGTCATAGCAGTCCCTCCTGGAAGTAATTCTACATTTTTTACAACCTATCTATTAGATACATGTTGATCATTTAGTAAGTTCACTTTTTCCATTTTTTTATTTCTTTTCATTACCTGTAAGCAAACTACCGTAACAAACAAAGCAAACCCTATTAAACTAGAAACGAGATTTGGAATGAGAAGCAATATGGCAGCTATGAATGTCATGACCCTTACGATTGGACCGATATTGGCAAATAGATAACCAACAATAAACGCGCATAACGCCATAATCCCAATAGTCGTGAGGATTGCATGCCAAACTATGTCAGATACGTTACCCATTAACAGTATGGAAGGGTTCAACACAAATGACAGCGGTATCATAAAAGCTGGTATACTTAGTACAAATGCTCTGATTCCTGTTTCGTTTGTTCCTGCCCCCGCTATCCCTGCTGCACTGTAAGCGGCAAGAGCAATCGGTGGCGTGATCATGGATAATACAGCAAAATATAGAACAAACATGTGAGCAGCAAGCGGTTCTATACCAAATTCTTGCAAAGCTGGTGCAAGTAACGTAGCCGCCATAATGTAAGCTGAAGTAGTTGGCATGCCCATTCCTAAAATAATACAACCGAGTGCCACTAATACTATTCCTAAAACGATATTTCCAAATGACCACTGGACGATCAGGCTAGTAAAGCTCAACCCTAATCCTGAAAAACCAATAATTCCAACAATGATACCTGCAATGGCACAAGGTATCGTAACTTTTATTGCTTGCTTTGCTCCATCTTCCATTGCTGTAAAGATGTCTGTAAAACTTAATAATGTTTTCTTTCTTAAAAAACTTACAACGAGAATTAACAATATGGCCCAAAGCGCAGCACGTTGCAGAGAATACCCCATAAAAATAAACACAATTAACGCAACCATAGGCAGCAAGAGATGAATGCGTTTCCAAATTTTTTCTTGTTTTTCTTCCATCTCCTCACTTAAATTATCAATGTTCTCTTTACTTGCTTTTATGTGAATACTAAACAACAATGCAATGTAGAAAAGTAAAGCAGGAATAAGAGCTGCCAGTATTATTTCAACGTAAGGAATGCCAACCATTTCGGCCATAATAAACACGGCTGCTCCCATAATCGGAGGTAGAATTTGTCCTCCTGTAGAAGCTATAGCTTCTATTGCAGCGGAATCTTTCTTTGAATAACCAGCTCTTTTCATTAATGGAATCGTAAATATACCTGTACTAGCCACGTTAGCTACAGCACTTCCACTAATGCTTCCCATGAAACCACTGGAGATGACAGCTGCTTTTGCAGGCCCGCCTTTTGCTTTTCTCGTTAACCGAAAAGCAATATCGTTAAAAAGCTGGCCCCCTCCGGATATATTCAAAAAAGCTCCAAACAATATAAAATAAAAAACATAGTCTGCAGCAACACCAACCGGAACACCGAAAATCCCTTCAGGTGACAAAAACAACAAATCAACAGTGTCATTTAAGTCTAATCCTCGATGGCTCAGTAACCCATAGTTATACGGACCAACAAAACCATAGATGATAAATAAGACACCTAATAATGTTATGACCTTTCCAACCGTTCTTCGTGAAACTTCTATAACGAGAAGGATATAAATGATACCCAGCCATAAATCCAAAGGCTGAAAACTATCTACAAACCAATTACGAGAAGTTAAACGTTCAGAATGGTATAATAAATAGACCCCAATTAATAGAGGAGTTATAATGGTTATCCCATCGACCACTTTCCATATGTTATTTGGTCTGTTTTTGCTTATTAAAAATAAGGAATAGGCTAAAGATAATGCAAAGGAAACGTGTATTCCTCTTTGTACATAAGCAGGCAACGCACCAAAAGACGCCGTGTATAAATGGAAAATGGACCAGCAAATGGCTATTATTGCTGATATCTTCATGAATCTTTTCATATTACAAGCCCCTTTTATTGGAGATATCTTTCATTCATATCAGTAATCCAAATATTCTAAACATTGAAGATCCCCTGCATTCCAAATTCTTCTATTTACTTCCAACCTTTTTCCTCATAATATTTTAAAGCCCCAGGATGTATATCAGTACCGCCAGTATATTCAGGCTCCAGTCCTTTTTCAGGATCAAAAGCTTCCAGCCCCTGATGACCTTGTACTAATTTATCTTTGTTCTCTACTATAGATTTAGTTATGTCATATGCTAAATCTTCAGAAAGGTCATTGTTAGCTACCAAAGTCGTTGTAAACCCTACCGTTTCAACCTCTTCATCTTGTCCTTCATAATGGCCTGCAGGAAATGTCACTTTCTGGTTACCTGTTTCCTCTAATTTCTCTCTAAATTCATCTTCAATTGACATAAAGGTAACAGGCGTCTGAATGGCTATCTCAGTAAAACCTGGATGACCTTTTGTCATCACTTGCACAAACATATCTGCCTCTCCGTCTTGAAAAGCTGATTTTACAACGTCAAAAGATGTATGTTCAACGGCTCCCCCATAATCTTTCAGGTCGTCATAGTTCATTCCATATGCTTCTAAAACTTGTTGGGCCGCAAACTCACCTTGGCTTCCAATATTAACTGTGTACAAATTGGTTGGTATTTCTTTTTCTTTTATATCTGCAATAGAAGTAATATCATGTTCTTCCATAAACTCATCACGCATAATGATACCTACATAATATTGATCCAATGCTCCAGTTAACACGCTAAAATCATCATATACTTCCTCAAACGCAACTTCTCCATCATTGCCCCATTTATTTGTAACACTAAACGTAAAGCCTAATTCTGCTTCACCAGTAGATACAGTTTCAACATTCCCTATTCCTCCAGAATGGGGAAGGACGTCCACTTTCTTCACTTCATCTATATCTGAACGAATTACTTCTGCCATAGTTGCTCCATAAACATACCAAGCGCTTCCTTCCGATAAAGTAGCAAACGAAAGAAAGTCTGGATTAGCATTCGTACTTTGCTCGTTTTCTTCTCCGCATCCACCAAGCATTAACAGAAGAGATAAAATAATAGAAACCGGAATAAATAACTTTTTCACAAATATTCACCCTTTCAATTTTTGTAAGCGCTTTAATGGCGTTTGAAATGTAAAGGGCCGAAATGGACCCTTTCTTTTTAGAATAAATGTCATTTATTTTATATAATCATCGATATTCAAATCTTCTAAACCAGGAATTCTAATTCGTTCATATTCCATTGGTTGAGCATTTAACGGAACAGTGCAGTCAAACCCTACTTTAGAACCTACTCCTTGGTCTGTGGATGGATCTAATTTAGATCCTAAACTATCATGCACAACTACCATATCCTTGTCCGCTTGGAACCTCGTTGCAACCGCCCATTCGATTTCTTCCATATTAAAAATATCTACTTCTTCATCAACAACCACCACATGTTTCACATCATAATGAGCTGCAAATGCGGCAAGTATGACATTTTTCGCTTCCCCTTCATTCCTTTTTTTCATTGAAACAGCCAAATGATATCGGCATGTCCCTCCAATTGTAAGATGGACATCTTTCACGGTTGGTACCGTTTCTCGCAATTTGTTTAAGATACTAGCCTCTCTAGGTATTCCTCCTAACAATAAGTGTTCATAACTTGCAGGAAGAATGGTTTGATAGATAGGGTTATTGCGGTGAGTGATGGTATTAATCTCTATTACTTCCTTTTTACTTTCGGGACCGTAATACTTTGGAAACTCTCCAAACGGTCCCTCTGTCTCTCTCACTTCAGGCAAAATTTTTCCTTCTAATACGATTTCTGCATTTGCCGGAACATCCACGTCAATTGTTTTACATTTCACTACTTGTTCTTCATAACCTTTTAAAGCACCAGCTACTTCCAGCTCATCTTGTCCTACCGAAGCAATAGCTTGAGAAGCAAGCAACAGCACTGGATCCACGCCTATTACAATAGCAATATCAAGACCTTCACCTGCTTCTTCTTTGTTTTTAAAGAAGTTATATAAGTGTCTTGGCAGTATTAATGCTCCCAACCGATCTTTCCCAGAAATCTGCAGCCTATGAATAGAAACGTTTTGTTTACCAGTTACAGGGTCCTTTGCTATCGCAAGTCCTCCGGTAATATAATTCCCTGAATCTTTTTCGTGATGAACCGGTATAGGAAATTGATGTAAAAGATCAACATCCTTTTTCTCAATAATATTCTCATGAACGGGCGCTTGCTTACTTTCTATTAAATGACAGGGCAGAGGTTGTTTCAGTGCATCTAAAAAGGTTTTGCTAAGCTTATCTACATCAATATTTAATGCATCAGCAAATTGTTGTCTGGTAGTAGCTGTACCTGCTAAAACAGGGGTTTTATACTCTTCAACGTTAGAAAAATAGCCAGCTTTTTTCCCATCTAATTTTTTGGCTGCTGCTGCGATCTCATAATTCAGCGACACTTTTTTTTCAATCGTTGCTAACTCACTTTTTTCCTCTAAATGATGCAGCCAATTTCTTAAAGACTCACATCTATCCATCTCTTACCTCCTAAAAAATTTCCTGTAGTAATTTATATATCTCTTCTTTAGATGCTCTTCTAGGGTTGAAGTGCCACATTCCGCTTTTTAATGAATCTTCAGCTATATCTTGAAGTTGTTCTTTTTTCACACCAACATCTGTTAGTTTCTGCGGAAGCCCTATATCATTTCTCAGTTCTGTAACTTTTTCAACGACTTTAATCGCCGCTTCTTTTTTTGGTAAATATGAATAGTCTTCTTCAAAACAAGTACCCATTTGTGAATACTTGTCCAATTGAGCAACTGTATTGTATTCCATTACACTAGGGAGAAGCAGACCTATAACTATACCATGACTAACATGTGCATGACCGCTCACAGCGCTCCCTATAGCATGGGTTAACCCTAAATAAGATTGGTTAAATGCCATTCCTGCTAACAAACTGGCTTCGGCTAATTTTATTCTTGCTGTTTTGTCTTCCCCATTATAGACAGCTGTACGAAGGTATTGGTTAACCGTTCTCATTGCTGACAGGGCTAATGCTTCGCTGGCTGGTTGTGATAACCGTGACACATATGTTTCTGCTCCATGTGCAAAGGCATCAATCCCAGTAGCAGCAGTGATATGCGGCGGTAAGCTAATTGTTAATTTCGGGTCAACAATGCTAATCGTTGGTGCCAAAAACGGACTAGTCACTGTCACTTTTCGTCTTTGTTCCCAATCTGAAAATACAGCAAAAATTGTTACCTCACTACCAGTTCCTGATGTTGTCGGTAAAGCTATTAACGGTATATCCGGAAAAGTTTCTACACGATTTACGCCTGCATAATCGCTAATTCCTCCTCCATTACTAGCTACCACTCTTATTCCTTTTGCAGTATCAATGGGGCTTCCCCCACCTAATGCAATAATTGCATCACATTCCATTTCCTTATAAACCGCTGTCGCTTTATTAACCGTATCCGTACTTGGGTCTGGCTCAACCTCATCGAATACATGATAGGACATCTTCGCTGCATCCAGTTGATTTACAATCGGTTCCAAAATACCTGCATTAACAATGCCTTTATCAGTCACAATGAAAACGTTTTTCACGTTTTCATTGGTTAAGATGTTAGTTAATTCTGATATTTTTTCATATCCAAATATGATTTTTGTCGGCAAATGAAATTGAAAGTCAGATAGCATGTTCTTACCTCCCTCTCCATTACGTTTCAAACCTGCAGTTTGTCCGCTTTACTCACTTTCATCGATTTCTACATTAATATGCTTGGTCTCTGTGTATTCTAATAGTCCTTCAATTCCCCTTGTGCGTCCTAATCCGCTTTCTTTATATCCACCAAATTCTGTTTGTGGGTAGTTTTTGTTATACGTATTAATCCATACTGTTCCTGCATCAATCTTTTTCGATACACGCACTGCTTTGTTAATGTTTTTTGTCCATACACCTGCGGCGAGCCCAAAAATCGTGCCATTTGCCAACTCAATAGCTTCCGCTTCATCTTTAAATGTTTGAACGACTAATACAGGCCCGAAAATTTCTTCTTGAGCAATTTTAGCCTCGATTGGAACTTCATCAAAAATAGTTGGTTCGATAAAGTATCCTTTATCAAAATCTTCACCTTGGAGAGAGTTCCCACCTGTGATAAGTTTACTTTCACGTTTGCCTAATTCAATAAAGTCCATGACTTCTTTTTGTTGCTTCTCAGAAATTACTGGTCCCATATCAACGGATTCATCTAAGCCATTGCCAACTTTCAAATTTTCCGCTTCTTTTCGAAGTGCTTCTACCACTTCTTCATGAATGGATTCATGAACAATAACCCTGCTTCCAGCAAAACACATCTGACCAGCTGTATTAAAAATAGATTGATTAATAATTGGAATTGCTTTCGTTAAATTAGCATCTGAAAATAATACATGTGGAGATTTCCCACCTAATTCTAGCGCTAGCTTTTTAACTTTTTCTGATGCGTTTTTCATTAATTGTTTTCCTGTAGTCGTATCCCCTGTAAAGCTAATGGCGTTCACATAAGGACTTTCAGCTATTTCTTGTCCTATTACGGAGCCTGGTCCAGTAACCATGTTTACTACTCCAGGAGGAAATTCTTCTATATTTTCTATTACACCTACAAGTGCAAGGCTAATCAGTGGTGTATGACTTGCGGGTTTTAAAATAACTGTGTTTCCAGCAGCTAAAGCCGGGGCAGCTTCACGAATCATCAGCATAGCAGGCCAATTCCAAGGGGAAATAATTCCAACTACCCCAATTGGATCTTTATCAATGATTCCATAACTAGTCTCTGATAAATTAATAGATCTTCCAAAAATACTTCGTGACATCCCAGCAAAATATTTTAATGTATCAATACAAGCATTTAATTCTTTTCGAGATTCATTAATAGTTTTGCCATTCTCCATTGTTAGCAGCTGGGCGAGTTCTTCGCTGTTTTCTTTTAAATTCTGTGCCCAAGCCATCAGTGCATCTGCCCGTAATGAAGAATTGCTTTTCCATTCACTTTTGTTAAAGGCTTGATGAGCAATTTCTATAGCTAATTGGATATCTTCTGTCGTAGATTTTTGAGTTGTTCCTATGTTTTCATTGGTCGCAGGATTTATGGAATTACTCGTTTCTCTAGAAATGGATTCTTTCCATTCACCGTTTATAAAATTTCTGCCATTCTTGTTATTAAGAATCATGCAATATCTCTTCCTCTCTTTTTTGTAAACCTGGCCATCTTTCAAATAAATTTGCCTCAATACCAAATTGATCCAAAGCCTTGCCGACACTTTGGTTAACGATATCATCGATAGATTTCGGTTTATGATAAAAGCTTGGGACAGGCGGCAAAACAACACCGCCCATTTCCGTGATATTTTTCATGAGATTGATATGTCCTAAATGTAATGGAGTCTCTCGTAACAACAGCACAAGCTTTCTTCTTTCCTTTAATGTTACGTCTGCAGCTCGAGTCAACAAATTGTCATTTAAACTATTTGCAATAGAAGACATAGATTTTATCGAACAAGGAGCTATAATCATCCCTTCTACCATAAAAGATCCGCTTGATATTGTTGCCCCGATGTCTTGAGAGTCATATATATGAGTACTGAGTGCGACAACGTCTTCTTTTGAATAATCTGTTTCGTACTCTATCGTTTTGAAAGCGGAAGGACTAATAATTACATGCGTTTCAATATTTAAGGGTTTTAAGACTTCTAGAATACGTATACCATACAAGGCTCCGCTTGCCCCGGAAATGGCGATGACGATCTTTTTCACCAACCCTGCACCTCCCAGCTTTTCTGTTTAAGTGCATCCTATTTTGCTCTTATTACAAAGAAAATAATTCTGGTACAAATAGTACGATGTCTGGAATATAGGTAATAATTAATAAAATGATAACTGCAGCTATAACAAAAGGAGTAACTGCTCTACTTAGAGTCGAAATAGAGACTTTTGTTATCCCAGCAGTAACAAATAACGCTACTCCAACTGGAGGTGTAATTAACCCAATGACTAAGTTTAATGAAACCATTACACCAAAATGAACCGGATCTATTCCCAATTGAGAAATAACAGGCATTAGAACGGGAACAACGATAATAATCGCAGCTAACGGTTCTAAAAACATTCCGACAGTGAGCAAAACAACGTTTAATATTAGAAGTACTACCCAAGGATTAGTAGATATAGAAAGCAGTCCCTCCGCAATCATTTGCGGGATTCTTTCAAACGTTAGGGATAACCCAAATAGATTGGCTGTTGCAACGATTATCATAATAGAAGCTGTTACAATACCCGTTTTTAAAAAGATACGATATAGATTTTTCCATTTAAGATCTCGATAGAAAAACATTCCTACTATAAAAGCAACTAAGCTTCCTATTGCTCCTGCTTCTGTTGCTGTGAAAAACCCTGAAACAATACCACCAATAATAAACAATGGAATAACCAATGCAGGGGCGGCTTTTAATAATGATTGAAATCTCTCTTTCCACCCTGCTCGAGACTTAGTAGGAAAATCATGTTTCCGTGCGTAAAAGAATGAGATGACAGAAAAAGACAAAGCTAGTAACAAACCAGGTATAATCCCTGCTAAAAATAAAGAACCAATCGATGTGCTGGCAGTGACACCATATAAAATAAATACCATGCTTGGCGGAATTATGGGCCCCATGATTGAGGAGGAGGCTGTCACAGCAGAAGAATAATCTTTTCTATACCCATCCTTCTCCATTTCCGGAACCATAGATGAACTTTGTATAGCTGCCACCGCATTTGCTGAACCAACAATCGCAGACAAGAACATACTTACTAGAATATTGACGTAAGCTAACCCGCCTTTAAAATGTGATACAAAGGTGCGCGCAAAATCAGTTAAACGTTTGGTAATGCCACCGTAATTCATTAATTCGCCTGTCAGAACAAAAAGAGGGATGGCCATCAAACTAAAATTGTTCGCTGCTGTTAACATACTTTGAGCAAAACTCGTTAGCATACTGGTATTTCCACTAACAACAATATGAGATAAACTAGTTAAGCCTAGTACAAAAGCTATGGGAATTCCTAAAATCAACAAGAGAAAAAATATGATTATAATCGTAGCAGTTGCCATTTTCACCCTCCTTATCTGTGTTTAATTAAGCGAATTAATGAAGAAATAGAATATAAGCTCATCAGGCCAAAACCAATTGGAATGGCCAGATAAACAATAAACATTGGTAATTGAATGGCTGGCGATACTTGGTTCATAATACTAGGGGAAAATGTTTGGATCACACCGTAATATAAAGCAGTGACCACAAAAACAAGCACCAATAATTCAATTATTACTTTATTGAGCCATCTAAATTTTCCTGAGATCTTCTTTTCTAATAAATCAAGTGCTGCCATTTCGACATTTTTATAAGCGGCGCTAGCCCCTATGAATGTTATCCAAATAAGACAAAACCTAGAAAGTTCCTCTGCCCAAAAAATGGAATAATGAAAGATCCCTCTGCTTATAATTTGCGCAATAATAACAACAGACATTGCTGCAACTAGTGCTGCTACTAGCCACTTTGAAACACTATACAGACCAGCGATGAACTTATCCAAAGCATTCTCCCCCCTCACTTTCCTTACTGATCGCTTTTAATCTCTTCTACTGTTGAAATAAATTCCTCAATTAATGGATCTTTTTCAGCATATTCTTCATATACTGGTTGGACCTTATCTCGGAACGAAGATATATCTTCTAATTCTTCTACATGTACCCCTTCATTATTTAGTTCTTGAAGTGCTTCCTCATCCAGGTCTACTAACCTTTCAAGAATCCACATTTGTGTTTCTTCTCCTGCTTTTTCTAAAATTTGTTGATTCTCTTCAGAAAGAGATTCATAAAAATCAAGATTAAATACGTTTATATTGGGCCAAGGAAAATGTTTAGTTAACGTAATATAATCTGTCACTTCATAGAAGTTTTCAGCAACATACGCCGA
Source organism: Alteribacillus sp. YIM 98480 (assembly GCF_009765375.1). Taxonomy (GTDB): domain Bacteria; phylum Bacillota; class Bacilli; order Bacillales; family Marinococcaceae; genus Alteribacillus. The sequence goes on along the minus strand of NZ_VTOK01000017.1, from coordinate 985 downwards.
CAAATCGGATTCATGAGCATCAATTACATCCGTTTGCAAAGCGGAATATATTTCCCCATATGCCATTGATGTCGGGTCAGCCCCTAACGTTGAAAAAATACTTTGCATTAACGGACTCTCTGCAACTCTAATGCTAAGTCCATCTAAGTCTTCTGGGGTTTGAATTGGAGAAATATTAGAACCCATATGCCGCATTCCACTTTCATTAATGCCAAGTCCTTTTAAATTTATTTCTTCTAATCGGTCTAACATTTTGTCTGCGGTCTCGCTTTGAATGGCTTGTCCAAATACCTCATAACTATCTAACAAAAATGGAAGTTGTAGACCGTCCATAACCGGGGTAGAACCACTGAATACAGAAGATGAAATAAACCCTGCTTCCAACGAGCCGTTTTGAAGCATCTCCAGCATTTCGACGTCTCCACCTAATTGTCGAGATGGATAAATTTCAATTTGTATATTTCCATCTGATTCTTTTTCAACTTGCTCAGCGAAGTGTTCTGCAGCTAAATGATAAGGATGAGTTGTTTGGGTAACATGTCCAAGTCTTATTTCAACCGTTTCACTGCTATCCTCAGAGTTATCAGTATCTGCCTCTATTTCACCTGAGCCTCCACAGGCACTCAATATTAATACAAGAATTAAAAACAATAATGTAAGTCTTAATTTCATCAATTTACCACCTTTTTTGCTGATATTTATTTTCCCGTGAAATTCGCGCTTCTTTTCTCATAGAAAGCGTCTACCCCTTCACGGAAGTCATCGGTTGAACGAAGCATTCCGTACGCATAGCCTTCCAGCTCTAAACCGGTGCTCAGCGGGGTGTCCTGGGAAGAGTTAAGTATACGCTTACTTACTCTTTGAGCTAATGGCGAGAAGCGTACTAATTCTTCTACCAGGTTATCTACTGCCTGGTTTAATTCGCTGTGGGGCACCACTTCTGTCAGCAATCCCCACTGCTTTGCTTCTTCTGCTTCAATGCGGC
>NZ_VTOK01000016.1 GCF_009765375.1 Alteribacillus sp. YIM 98480 | reverse complement strand
TAATATATCAGTATTTTTCATAGATTATCCTAAGTGGTTATAGCACGTTGATTACTTTGACAGGGTGGCGGTCACTGGTTCGAGTCCAGTACGGGACACCATACATAATTGCTGTGAGCACGCACTTTCTCGAGTTGAGGAGGTGTGTTTTTTCTTTTGATAAAAGCTAGAGCCAATGTTTATGGCAATCTCTTCTTGAATATTTGGCATAATATGAGCATAAGTCTCCATCAGTGTAGGAATATCATGACCGGATTAATCCCCCCTGAATTTGGACAGTTATTTTCTTTTTCTAGAATGATCAACCTTCTTCCTCTTCATTTATCTTGAGATAGGATCGTCCATTTGCTGCATTTGTCAAGGAACGCTTTTGCTCTCGCGTTGGTCGTCCTTGACAATCCTCTCAAATAGGCGGTTTGATGGTTAAGACAAAAGAAGGTGATACTTTGTGTCACACACGGACATCCCGTGGTAGCACCTTACCGTGCTTTGTTTCCTCATAATATTTTTTGAGAAGTTGTCGGCAGTTGTACATGTCAGACCTATATGATAATCAATGATTGATCGGTCATAGACATCGATGTAAGATAAGACGAAGAAAAAGCGATCTTCTCCATGAATGAAACCGTATTTCAAATCGTCTCCCACGGTTGATTGGAGCCTGTAAATCGTGCAATTCTTTGCTCGTTTTCGTTTCGTCACAGGCCTGGGCTAGCGATGAGAACGCAAGATACCAAGCTCTTTACACAATCGAGACTTTCTTTTTATTGATGATTAATCGGTAGTGGCGTCGGAGAATCACGGTGAGTTTTTGATAGCCATAAGCAAAGGACTCGCCTTCAATCTCTTCCAGCAGCCATTCTTTGATTTGTTCGTCGGAGATATTTTTGCCCTTTTTGGTGAAAGAGTAGCCTGGTATGGGACGTCCCTCACTTACTTTTTTCTTCTCTACCCGATAAGATGTTTGATAGTAATACGTCGACCGTGGAATACGAAGGACACGACAGATGATCGATACCGAATATCCTTTGGCAATCCAGGACCTTGCGACGTCTATTTTTTCAGCAAGTGAGGGTTCTTCTTTTTTTGAGATCACGTAGAACAGCGATTTCTAAATCCTTTTCGCCAAGTAGTTTCTTTAGTTCTGTGTTTCTTGTTCCATCTTTTGAGGATTCACCTCGTCAACTTGGTCCACAGATGTTTGGCCGAAGTGTCCTTGTTCATACTCTTTTGTCCACCGGTAAACCAGATTTTTTGGTAGCTCGTATCGTCTAGCTACTAAAACTTTATTGCCTGTTTCCAGTGCTTCTTTTACCACTTGCAATGTAAAGTCATTGGAGTAAACGTGTCGTTTCATATTCCATCAACCCATTTGATTCTAGTATAACTAAGTTACCTTTTGTTTGTACAAAATCGATAAGGGGCTTTGGAGATGGGGAATGGTGTATGGTGAGTGGATTGACTGGAGTAAAGACAGATTACTTCCCAACGGTATTTAATTGGAAGATAACCATAATGAACTAGGTCGCCAACTTACAGAAAAAGTTAGGAATGAACTTGGTACTAAATACAAAGTACAGTAAGATTCTCTCCTTCTTCGTCAGCCAGAAGTTATTCTGATGCAGGTTTAGAACTTTAATTTTAATCTAAAGGGCAGCGATTGCTCAATAAAGGGGAATCGCCTTTTCTTATTGAAGTAAGGGGAGGTTTGTTCAATAACAAGTATGAAAAAATGGAGGTCTTTTGTGAAAATTATATGGTTACCGTTATTATCATCATTCGGGACAATGGCTCTATTATATTGGATTGGAAATATATTTAATTTATCTCTTCTTAGGTTTTCATTTTTTCTAAATGAACCGTTAGAAAATGGGTTGATTATTGATGCAAATATTGCAATACTTCCTTTTGCTATCGGCTTAATAGTTGGATTTATTGTGGAACGCATAGTTAAAGTCAGAAGCAAATGATTGACGAACGAGGTTCAATGAATAGAAAGAGATAAAATGAAGAAAAAAATGGGGATATATAAGTTCAAATTTTGCTGAGTGTGTTGTTCCATTAACGGGGGCAATCCTGAATGAAGGACTGCGCTTTTTTTATACAGTTGCAGAAGAAAAGTGGTAAAATTTTTCAAATTTATTGAATAACTATGCTAAGGTGAGATGTACGAGGAATTTTAAAGGGGGAGCATTATGGAAGTAATTGTTATGGTAATCATGTTCTATATCGTTTTGTTCTTAGCCCTTATTGTCTTTATAAAAAATCGGATAAGTCCTAACGTGAAAAAGATAGAAGATTTGGAAGCACGAATTGTTAAGTTAGAACATGAAAATAAGGAAATCAAGAATAAGTTATAAGAGTTGTTTATCCAGCCAGTTCAATAAGGAGGAGGACTATGAAAGAAGATGTATCATTGAAAGAAGTCCTTTTTAATAAAAATAAGTATTCAAAAACTAAAACAGTCTTAGTAATTTTCTTTATACTATTAATCTGGTATTTCCAGGTGTTGGAAGTTAATGAATGGATAGGAAATATTTCAGTATTAATACCTGTAATTGCAGGCATAATTTACTTCATCTGTAAGCATTCTTTCTATAATACCCAAAGAAATATCAAAGATATTGTATTCCTGTTGGTGTTCATTGGGTTGCTTTTTTGGGGCGTTTACACACATTCTACAACTGAGTCTTCTATCACGTTCATACAAACGGGCAAAATTATGTAATTGGCTAAACAAGACAAAAGTGGCCATGTAAGGATGTGTTATTTTGAATATCAAAGGTGGAGATCTCTCTCGTTACTGCGTTCTTTTATAAACGATAGACAAAAAAGTAGCCGTCATCGGTCATCCACTCGTAATCCAGATAACCACGGTTGAACTCATACATGGCGTTTGGATCGTCTACCAGAACTTTCAACTGCCCGCGGTCATGTTCTTTCCGTATCTTTCGTATTCTTCAATTGATTAAACTATATTTATATAATTATTTATACGTTGTTTGGAAAATATAAAAATCTCATAAAACAGTATTAATTTTAGTGATTTATTCAGAAAATTTAAAATTATTCATTGCGAAATATGTTTTACTAGTATATAATCTAAGCAATCTAAACAGTTCGCCAATCCATATTTTTATGAAGGGGGATATATACATGTGGGACTACAGGGTAGTCAAAGAAAGGACAAAGGATGGAACTGAACTATTTAAAATAGCCGAAGTTTTTTTTAATGACAATGGAGAACCCTGGGCGTTTGTAGAGCCAGATGAATCTTTTTTGTCTTGGGAATCAATTGAAGAATTAGAGAAAAATATAGACTGGTTTAAGGAAGCATTTGCTAAGCCAGTTCTTTATGAAAAAGACGATGGTAGCTTGGAGACGTTATAACCTAGAAAATGACAAACGAAAGAGAGTTTGTGATCACTATGCTTTTTAGTATGGAAAATCGATTTGAATGTTTGAAAAAATTTCTAGAAGATAATTTTGATGTATTTGTATTTACCGATTCACGTGCTGAAAAATTTAATGCAGCTGCCGGAGTTAACAACTGTCGTGACAAATACTTTCAAGCAATAAACTAGACGAAAAGACGGACAAAAAATTCAAGAATGTGGATGGACTTTTAAGTGTCTGGATGAGGATTACCAATATAAGACAACGGAATTTCAAATAGGATAAAAGAGTAGGAGTAAGCCACTCCTCCCCCAACATTTGACACAGAACCTATTTTTATGAAATAAAAAGGAAGAGCTGTCCTTTTTGGCAGCTCCTTCGTAGTATCTATAAGCTTAACTCCTTGACTGTAATGGCTTGAGAGAGCTTATTCGTTTTACAATCCACGAAGTCTTTTTCTTCAACTAAATCTATCGTCATTGCAGCTTCTAGTTTTTCTGTATCTGGTCGTTTTACTTGTAAAATAAAGTCTTCTAAATTTAATTCTTCCAATTTTTTTATCGTTTTCTCTTCGTCGTAAGTAATAGAAGAGCGAATGACACGCTGTGCTTTGTATTTCCCTCGTTTCAATTCACCTTTTTGCTCTTTTCCAAGGGTATCATCTAAGTAGTTGTGAATTTGTTTTTTGATCCGATTCATTTCTTTTTCTAATCTCTTTTTCTGGATGTTTAACTCATAGTATTTTTTTAATGTTTCCTCTGTTAGTTCAAAGGACTCTTCTACCCCTGCTTCATTTGTCATCATCATTCCCCCCAGTCTATTATGGTTAGTTCATTTATATGAAACTAGAGGGTATTTATGCTGGGTCTTTAAAGCATAGAAAAGTTCAAGTTGAACAACAAATGGCAAAGCAGCTCATTTGTCGTACAAGTGCAACTAGGCAATCGCCTTCGCCTAAAGGCTTGGCACTTCCCAGTTTTCTTTATCTTTACCCCTTCCATAGTTGATTTCTTATATCTACCACTACGTTTGATCTCAAAAATAAAAATAGTTCTTTTTGTAGGGAATATTACAAAAAGTCAAAATTTCCATTGACGAGAATGGTTATCAATTATATCATGAATACATGAAAATGATAATTAATTTCAATTAAGGGGGCAGTGAAGAAAAGATGATATACAAGAAAAAAATGCTGTTTATGTTATCAACGTTTTTTTTGGTTTTATTTGTTTTGTCTGCATGCGGTGCAGAAGAGCAGCAGCCAGTTGAAGGCAGTAGTAATGATGCTAATGGAGAAGACAAGAGAGTCATAGAACATGCGATGGGAGAAACTGAAATCGAGGGCACGCCGGAGAAAGTTGTTACACTTTACCAGGGGGCAAATGACATAGCTGTCGCGCTGGAAACAAAGCCTGTTGGCATTGTGGAATCGTGGACAGAGAAACCAATTTATAAATACTTACGAGAGGACCTCGAAGGAGCAGAACTTGTCGGGGAAGAAACACAGCCGAATCTAGAGGCGATTGCAGAGCTTGATCCGGATGTTATCATTGCGTCTAAAACAAGACATGAAGATATATATGATGATCTCTCAAGTATCGCACCAACCGTTGTCGGAGAAGCAGTTTTTGATTGGAAAGATTCGCTTGAAATCACCGGAAAGGCACTCAACAAAGAAGAAAAGGCAGACCAATTACTTGAAGATTATAACGAACGCATTGCTGACTTTAAAGAAAAAATGGGAGATAAGCTTCCATTAGAAGCTGCCATCACGAACTTTCGTGCTGATCACGCCCGTATTTTCTATATGGGATATGCTGGACGAATTCTTGAGGATGCAGGGTTTACTCGTCCCGAAGGTCACGATAATCCGGAAGAGTGGGGAATTAAATTATCTTCCAAAGAAAGCATTCCGGAAGCAGATGCAGAAATCATTTTCAATTTTAACTCTGGTACAGAAACAGAGCAAATCGAAGCAACGTATGAAGAGTGGACGAATCATCCTTTATGGCAGGAATTAGAAGCTGTAGAAAACGATGAAGTGCACATGGTTGAAGAAGTGGCCTGGAATGCTGCAGGCGGTTATATTTCAGCGCATAATATGCTCGATGATTTGTATGAAATATTTGAATTAGAAAATTAAACCGGCTGGAGGAAGGAAGTTCGATGATTTCTTCCTCTTTCCTTAGTTTCTGAAGATGGAAGTGTGAAAGTATGACCCAGTCCTTTTCTAAGATAAAAAGAAAGTTCATGGTATTAATTCTTTTGTTTGCACTATTTGGCTTGGCCTTTATTGCCAGCATTGTTTTCGGTCAGACGCCGGTCTCTTTTCAAGAGGCCCTCTCCTCTTTTACGAACTATAATGAAGAATCAACAGAGCATATTATTATCCAGACAGACCGTCTTCCAAGAGCCATCATTGGTACGGTAATCGGTGCAAGTTTAGCTATTGCCGGTGCACTTATGCAGGCGCTTACCAAAAATCCGTTAGCCTCACCGAGTATATTCGGAATTAATCACGGGGCGATTTTTTTCGTGGTCGTCGGAGTCGTCTTTTTTTCTATTTCTTCTCTCATCCATTTAACAGGGCTTGCCTTTTTGGGTGCTGCTGTTGCTGCGTTCATTGTATATTTCCTTGGTTCCCTCGGGAGAAACGGGTTAACTCCAATAAAGATTGTATTGGCCGGGGCTGCTATCAGTGCTCTTTTTCAATCGTATACGCAAGCAATGCTCGTGTTAAACGAAACGGGCCTTCAGGATGTGTTGTTTTGGCTTGCTGGTTCGATCAGCGGGAGAACTCTTGACATGTTGGTACCTGTTCTTCCGTTTATCGGAATAGCCATGATGGTCGCCATGTTCATGGGAAAAGCAATCAACTTAATGACGACCGGTGATGATATTGCAAAGGGAATGGGACAAAATGTTGTGCTGGTAAAAGGGCTTATGGGTATTTTAGTTGTTCTGTTGGCCGGTAGTTCGGTAGCGGTGGTTGGATCGGTAGGATTTATTGGTTTAGTGATTCCGCATATCGCACGTTTTTTTGCTGGCAATGATTACAGGTGGGTCATTCCATTTTCCGCATTGCTCGGTGCGGTATTGTTAATAGCAGCCGACGTTCTGGCAAGGATATTGATTATGCCGCAGGAGGTCCCGCTTGGAGTCATGACAGCATTGGTTGGCGGTCCCTTTTTTGTGTACCTTGCACGAAGGGGAGTGTCGAAGCTATGAAAAAGTCTGTAACGTTTCGCAATAAGAAAAACACTGTTTCTTTCCAGCTCGAGACGAAGACCATGCTGATGTTGGGGCTGTTGGTGTTTTTCGTTTTATTGGCATGTATTACTGGTCCGAGCCTGGGAAATAAACTTATCAGCCCGTTAGAAGTAGTGAAAACGATTGTCGGTCAAGGAACGGGAGGAAATGAATTTATTGTCATGCAATCACGACTGCCGCGTACCCTTGTTTCGCTGCTCGTTGGTGCCGCGTTAGGGATTTCCGGGTTGATCTTGCAAGGAATTGTGCGCAATCCTTTAGCTGCACCGGATATTATCGGAGTAACGGGCGGAGCATCTGTTTTCGCGGTGGCGTTTCTTACCTATCTGGCAGGAAGCGTTAGTATCGGATGGATGCCGGCAGCGGCTATTACGGGGGCACTGATTGTATCAGTTTTCATTTATACTATGGCCTGGAAAAACGGAGTTACACCGATAAGGCTTGTGCTTATCGGGATCGGGATCTCGGCTATTATGAGCGCCCTAACAACGTTTATGATAGTTGTTAGTTCTGCTGTAACCGCCAGCCAAGCGTACCTTTGGCTGACAGGCAGTATATACGGAGCTTCTTGGGAAGATGTATATACCATGAGCGTACTGGTGCTTATTTTGACCCCTCTCGCTCTTATTTTCTCAAGAAGCTTGAATTCTCAGCAATTGGGAGATGAAGTGGCTTTAGGAGTGGGGGTTCGTGTGCAAAAGGATCGCTTCATTCTCTTAGGTATCAGTGTAGTCTTAGCTGGTGCGGCAGTCGCTGCAGTCGGCGCTATTGGGTTTGTCGGGCTAATAGCACCGCACATTGCACGCACGCTGGTAGGCCGGACTTTTGGCAGTTTGGCAGCAGCTTCTGCTCTGACAGGAGGCTTGCTGTTGTTTATGGCCGATCTGACAGCGAGAACGATTTTTTATCCAATTGATATTCCAGCGGGTGTGTTTACGGCGGGAGTTGGTGCCCCATTCTTTCTCTATTTATTATTTAAAAATCGCAATCAATTTTAAGCGTAGGAACTTACCATTTCCTATGGAGAGACCAGTTATTAACAACCTAAATATTGATATTCCAAACGGGAAAATAGGGAATGGATGTGGGAAATCCACTCTTTTGCGAACATTTGGCCCGTCAAAACAAGGTGCCGTTCTACTGATGAGAAGAAATTGTTCGGCTCCCGGCAAAGGAAATTTCAAGAAAAATGTCCAATCTCCCTCAAGGTCCGACTGCGCCGGAAGCTTTGACCGTAGAGCAGCTGGTCAGACAGGGCAGATATCCTTATCAAAATTGGTTAAAACAATGGTCGCGTGAAGATGAAAAGATGGTTATTCAGGCCCTGGAAGAGACGAATAGGAGTGAATATGCCGATCATCTTGTGGATGCATTATGCGGTGGGAGAAGGCAGCGGGCGTGGAGCGCAAAGACGCTTGCACAAGGCACGGATACGCTATTGCTCGATGAACCGACCACTTATCTAGACATGTCTCATCAAATCGGAATACTGGTTTAAAAAAAGGCCGAACAATTGTAATGGTGCTGCATGATATGATTCTTGCTAGTCGGTATACTTATCACCTTGCTGTCCTTCAAGATAAAAACATCGTGGCTCAGGGAGAACCGAGTGATATCATGAATGCTGATCTAGCCCGTCATGTGTTCCAAAGTGCCAACATTAACGATCCATTGTTTGGCACGCTCTATAATTATACCTCACGGGAAGGGAGAAAAAAACGTGATGAAAAAATCACCCACACTAGAGCTAAATAATACGATATCCGCGGTAAGCTGGACAGATAAATCCATCTGTCAGGATTATCTGCACCACATCATGCAAGTGACTCAGTCACCTTCCCTTTCGGTGGCTGCGTCTCAATTCTCAAAAAAATACGCAAGATTAATCGTTGTTCCCGCGCTCTCCCTCATGACGATAGAGGACAAAGCATTGGATGTATCAATCGAAAATTGTCTTCTTGACATGGGAGGTAGCGACGGGAAATGGAACCCTTCCTTACAATTTGTAAACGCCGCAGAAAACTGCCGAACGACTGGTTCCAGACAAAGTTGGAGAAAACAAATCATTGAAACCCTTTTTGCTGAGCATTTAAATGAGATATGGAAGACGCTCTCTTCCGTTTCCGGCGTTTCGATGGCAGTATTATGGGAAAATACAGCCGTTCGCACCTACTCTTTATATGAAAAAAAGTTAAGGAAAAACGCAACGGTCCTGGAACAAGCACGGATTGACGAAGATTTCTATTTCCTTATCCACGAGGCACCAGGAAAGCTGTTTGGAGCAAAAAGAAACCCACTGCAATATTTTTACACAGAGAAAGGTTCCCACTCTCCTACAGACAACCCAGTCCGCGTTCGACACACATGCTGTTTCTATTACCAAACCGGTGCCGGTGGCAAGTACTGCGGGGTCTGTCCGAAAAAAACCTGCAACGTGGAATAAAGAGAACCGAAATATCTAAACAACGACACGATGGAAAAAGATATCCTGTCTTTCGGCGTGCGCCTCAGCCGCCAACGACTTACGAAATAACTTTAAGGTTTCGGTGAGAAAATTCTTTTTAAAGGAAGTATCACTTCAGAAGTGAATAATAGAAAGGGTAACCAGGAGGTTCTTCAGCAGAAGGAAAATTCAATAGAAAAAGCAGAGGTTGACGCTATTTCATATGTTTTTATTAATATCTTCTAATTACATAGAGGTTTATGAAAACTCTATTGAAAGTTATGTCCGTTCCAGAAGGTTAATCAATAAGTACCATGTTACATTGTTATTTGGAAGCACTTGTGGCCTGTCATGATTAGCATTTTTCGATTTCATTTATAATGTAAATATGCTTTCTTTTTACCCTTTAAATCAACAAGTGTTGTATATTGATTAAAGATTGAATAAAAAAAGCAAGAGATTTGTGTTTATTATTTGAATCAATTTCATAAGTGCTATTTTAATTATCAAAAACGAACATTATATCGATTGCAGCGGAACGCGGCGACTGCGGGATAATCTTGAGCTGAAGTCCTCGGAGGCAGCTTGCTTCCTAGGGGGGCTGAAGCCATGCCTGCGGTAAAGAAAACACTCCGATAATGAATAAAGGGAGTTGGAGTAGATATCGCGCTTGTGCCCCGAGGGTGAAAGCCCCTGAAGCGGAAATCGAACAATAACGAGGGGATTTTATATAATGTCCGTTTATAATGATATAGAAATAAATAATAAAATTCATTCATTTGACTAATTATTCTATGTATTGTATTATGCAACCAAATGAAAACGCATACGATTGCGTAATAACCATAACAACGGCGAAGATCAATAGTTTCATTACCTGTACTTGTTATAGATATTGGTTTTTAAATAGAGTGTGAGAATAGCTCTTGACTAAACATTCTGAAAGGTTTAACATTTAATTTGTAATGCAAGCGTATGCAAAAAACAAATACAGAAGAGGCATGAAATATATGGCGATCACAACAAAGGATATTGCAAAGTTGGCAAATGTAAGTCAATCTACAGTCTCAAGATGTTTAAATGACAGTCCTATGATTCCAAAAAAAACAAAAAAAAGAATTTTAAAGATTGCACAAGAGCATGGTTTTCAATTTAACGCCCATGCAAGAAGCCTAAGTTCTAATAAAACCCATACGATTGGTGTAATTCTACCAAAAAGTTTATTTGGGTTTGAAGGAGAACTGCACTTCAGATCGTGGCAGAATGAGTTAATAGAAAGTTTGGAAAAAATGGAATTCGATGTGATTGTCGCCTTTTTTGAAAATAGATTCACAAAAGAAAATAATATTAAGAGACTCATTGCTGCAAAAAAAGTAGATGGGCTTATCATTTTGGAACCAGGCTTAGATGATGAAACAATAACCATCTTAGAAAGAACAGATATTCCTTTTGTTTTTTGTAAGTATATACCTCCATTTTATAAAACGAAAGATGTAGATTTTATATGTGTTGATCAATTTAAGGGAGGATATATAGCAGCTGATCATCTAATTAAACAAGGACATGAAAACATCATGTGTATCTCATCCAATCAAATAGGTGGTGAGTTTGAACTAAGAACAGATGGCTTAAAAGCAGCTTTCTATGATAATAACCTCCCATATAATGACAAGCTATTATTTTATGGAGACACTACATTTGAATCGGGTTATCAGGTGATAATGGATAATGCAGACGTATTAAGAGATATTACTGCTGTTTTTGCCCAGAATGACTTAATGGCTTTAGGATCAATATTGGCATTAAAGGAATTGGGAATTAATGTTCCAAAGGACATTCCGGTTGTGGGATTTGACGATATTGAGTTATGCACCTACTATAAACCATACCTTACTACCGTACATCAACCGACTAAAGAAATTGCAGCGATAACATGTAAGCGGTTAATTGAGAAACTAAAATCTACAGATTCAACAGTGAAGCAAAAGCTTGAAATTAGTCCTACTTTAGTAATTAGAGAATCGAGTGGAATAAGTTTTTAAATTTATTCCACCTTCTATATATTTTTACGCAAATTATGCAAGCGTATGCGTAAAACGTTATTTAACTAAAATATCCTGAAAAGGGGGGATGATAAAAAGTTACAGGGAAATCTTGTATTAATAAAGGAGACGTGGGAGCAATATTAAATAAAATAGAAGCCTAAGAGATAATAGTATCATCACTTATCGAGTAGAATAAGTTTTTAATTTATTTCGATTTCTATATTTTTACGCAATTATGCAAGCGTATGCATAAAACGTTATTTAAATAAAATATCCTGAAAAAGGGGGGAAATGATAAAAAATTACAAGGGAAGACTTGTATTGTTACAGAAGCCGCAAGAAGAATAGGTAAGGAAATAGCCATCAACTATGCTAATCAAGGGGCTAGACTTGTATTAATAGGTTTAAAGGAAGAAAGCATTAGAGTAACGACAAAAGAAAAAGAAGACCTAGTAGTAACAGCATTACCACTTGTAGTAGATGCGATTTCATCTCAACAGATTGATGAAGTGATAAAGGAGTTTGAATCCTAATTTACAAAGATTGATATACTTACAAACTGTGCTGGTATCTCCACTTCAAGATTAACGAAGAAGAGTGGGATAGAGTGTTTAAAATCTGTTTATTTTCTCAGTAAAGCTGTTGGAAAAAATATGATCAAAAATAATGTGAAAGATGGAAAAACAGTTTCAATATCTTCACAAGCCTATAAAATTGGTGAGCTAGTAAACGGGGCGTATTATGCGTCAAAAGCAGGAGATAATTCGTTAACCTAAGTCCTTGCTCTGTAACTGGTGGAATATGGAATTGAAATTAACGCTGTTTGTCCAGGCTTTGTAGATACAAAAATGCTACAAAGAAGTTTTTCAAAATGGAGCGTGGTTGAAGGAAAGGCACCTGAAGAATATGAAGAATCACCGTGAAGTCAGGTGCCAATGAAAGGTTGGCAAAACCTGAGGAAATTGCAGAATCTAATGCTATTTTTAAGTAGTGAAACTGCAAACTATATTACTGGTACTTCATTTAATCAAAAAGGAGTTTTTTAGAATGCGAATGAGCTTAGTGACAGATTGTTTAGAATCTATGTCTTTTGAAGAAATGGTTGATACAGCTGCTTCCTTAGGTTATGAAATTTTAGAACTCGCATGTGGAGGTTGGTCTGACGCCCCGCATGTTGATTTAGATGGTTTGCTTGAAAGTTTAGTACAAAGAGAAAAATTAATGGACACTCTAAAACAAAGAGGATTAGAATTACATGCCTTAAATTGTTCTGGAAATCAATTAGCTCCCAATGAAGAGGGACGGGAACATCAGGTTGTCGTAGAGAAAACATTTAGACTTGCGGAGCTTTTAGGTGTAAAAAATATTAATATGATGTCTGGACTTCCAGGTGGAGGACCCGGAGAAACTACTCCAAATTGGATAACCACAAGTTGGCCACCGATTACTACTAAAATTCTAAACTGGCAATGGAGTGAAGTAGCACTTCCGTATTGGGAAAAGACTGTGAAAGAAGCAAAAGAACATGGGATTGAAAAAATTGCATTGGAGAACCATGGAGCACAGTTAGTCTATAACCCTGAGACTCTATTTAGATTAAGAAATCATGTTGGCGATATGATTGGGATGAACTATGATCCAAGTCACACATTTTGGATGGGAGGAGATCCAATATCAGTCGTGAGATCTTTAGGGGATGCAATCTATCATGTTCATGCCAAAGATACACGTATTGAAAGAGGTGTTTTTGAACAAGAAGGGGCACTTGATACAAAAACTATTGACTGTTTTGCTACACGTTCATGGAACTATGTTGCTCTTGGTCATGGACACGAAACTAGTTGGTGGAAGGAGTTTTTCTCAGTACTTAGCATGATGGGATATAATGGCCCTGTAAGTCTTGAGATGGAGGATTTAACAATGGATCCACTGACTGCATTAAAAAAATCAACAACCGTATTGAAAGAAAGCTTACCGGTAGATTTTGAACGTAAAACTGAATTGCAGACATCAAAATAAATCGAAATAGTAGATTTAGGGTACTAGTTTAGATAAAAAGCTTTTTCATTTAATGATGAATTGAAAACGATTTCGTAGTAGGGAAGCTTTACCTAGAGTAATTAATAAATAAAAAAGTAGGTGTATTTATGACATTAAGAATAGGGGTAATCGGAACTGGAATGATTGGTCAAGACCATATTTACCGTATTACGAATACATTAACAGGTGCTGAAATTGTTGCAGTAACTGATGTGAATCAGGAGCAAGCCAAAGAAGTTGTTGAAAGAGAAAAGCTTAACGCAAAAGTTTATGATAATGGTCAAGATTTAATTCATTCAGATGAAGTTGATGCAATTATTGTAACATCTTGGGGACCAACTCATGAGGAGTTTGTATTGGCTGCGATTGATGCAGGTAAACCTGTTTTCTGTGAAAAGCCACTTGCAACAACGGCAGAAGGGTGTAAAAGAATTATAGATGCTGAAATGGCACATGGTAAACAATTGGTTCAAGTTGGTTTTATGAGACGATTCGACCAAGGCTATCGTGCTTTGAAAAAAGTGCTTGATAAAGAGGAAATTGGACATCCATTAATGCTTCATTGTGCACACCGTAATCCAGAAGCACCTGGATTTAGTGGAGATATGGCAATCACAGATTCACTTGTTCATGAGATTGATGTTCTTAGATGGCTACTTGACGGTGACGACTATGTATCTGCACAAATTCTTACACCAAGAAAGACACGTTTTGCAACTGAAGGCTTACAGGACCCTCACATCATGTTACTTGAAACGAAACAAGGAATCCGTATCAGTGTTGAAAGCTTTGTTAATTGTCAATATGGTTATGATATCCAATGCCAAGTTGTTGGTGATACAGGTACAGCGAATTTACCTGAACCTGCTACTGTACCTATACGTAGTGAAGCAAAAGCATCAACAGAGGTTTTCACAGATTGGAAAGATCGTTTCGTAGATGCCTTTAATGTAGAATTCCAAGAATGGATTGATTCGACTTTAAAAGGGGAAATGAATGGTCCTTCAGCGTGGGATGGCTATGTTGTTGCCGTAACGACTGATACATGTGTAGAAGCAAAGAGAACGGGTCAAATTGAGCCCATTTCAATTCCAGAAATCCCAGAGTTTTATAGCAAAAAAATTGTTAATATGTAAAAGTTTTATATTAGTAGAATTAAAACAGATGACTCCTATACGCAGCAAAGTTATCGTGAGAAGAAAATCGTTCTGTTTCTTTATCTGAATTATTTACAGTAATAAAGAAATAGAAGATTAAATAGAACCACTAAATGAGTTATGTGGAAACTTAAAAGACTACTTATGTATTACTGTAAATGAGGGGCTGATTCCCTCGTTTAACAACAACAGGTACAAAATTTGTTTTTCAATAAATACTAGGTGTTGTAGTTAATGGGGCTATCCCTTTGCTTTTTACCATCCCTACCATCCAGCTTCCGGAGAATACTCGCCCATGTCTCTTTTTTAAATCATGAAGACGTAGATAATGCTGGATAAAATAACTTTATTTATACGAATAGGTTAAGACATTTACCGCTACCTATAAGAGTCAAGTTTATTTATGATTAATAGAATCAAAGAAGCTTGTAACTAAAGCTTCAATAAAATAATTGAGAGGGTTATTAGAGTACAAAGAAAATGTGAATGTTGAGATAGATAGTCATTTTATATTGAAATAAATAAGGGGGGTTTGAAGGAATTTCCTTCACTTTTATGATGAATAACAAACGATATTACATTTTATTTGTAGCAGCTGTGGCTTCTTTAGGTGGACTTTTATTCGGTTACGATACAGCGGTTATTGCAGGGGCAGAACAATCCATACAATTATACCTACTGGATAGTTTAGATTTAAGTTCGTTTGTTCATGGTCTTACTGTATCTAGTGCATTGGCAGGATGTATTATAGGGGCGCTAATTTCTGGATTGTTGTCCAATAGTATTGGACGACGTAATACACTCGTTATTGCAGCAGTTTTATTTTCTCTTTCGGCACTAGGCTCAGCTTACCCGGAGTTACTATTTTTCACCTATGGTGAACCTAGTCTTGAATTGTTGGTTACGTTTAATATTTATAGAATAATAGGTGGTATTGGAGTAGGTTTAGCTTCTGCCATTGCACCAGTCTATATAAGTGAAATGAGTCCTTCGAAAATCAGAGGAAGAATGGTCATTTTATATGCTGTGTCTGTTGTATTCGGGCAAACTGTTGTATACGTTGTCAACTGGCTCATATCATTAGGTAGAACTAGCGAGTGGATAAATGATATTGGGTGGAGATTAATGTTTGCTTCAGAATTAATCCCGGCTGCATTATTTTTCTTCCTTCTTTTATTTATTCCGGAAACACCTAGATACCTAGCCCTTAAACATGAGTATGACAAAGCATATAACTTATTAGAAAAGGTAAATGGATCTAAACAAATAGCTAGCGAAACCCTTCAACAAATAAAACACTCCATGAACACTAAAACAGAAAAAGTAAGCCTTTTCCATTATGGAAAGCTAGTGTTGTTAGTGGGTATGGCAGTGGCTATTTTTCAACAAATTATCGGTATAAATATTGTTATGTATTATGCTCCACGAATATTTGAAAACCTTGGTGCCGATTCGTCAACATCTATGTTCCAAACGATATTTGTTGGACTTATAAGTGTTGTTGCTACATTAACAGCTATAAGAATTGTAGATAGACAAGGGAGAAAATTCTTACTACTTTTTGGTTCTTTAGGCTGTGCCATTTGTTTAGCAGCAGTAGCAGCACTATTCTTTGCAGATATTCAAGGAATTAGTGTACTGATATTTATTTTAGGATTTGTAGCTGTATTTCAGATGACTTGGGGACCTGTTACTTGGGTATATATATCGGAGGTATTCCCTAATAAGATTAGAGGTCAGGCTGTTGCTATTGCTGTCACATTAAGCTGGGGAGCTAATTTAACAGCATCATCTACGTTTCCACCACTAAATGATGCTTTAGGTTCAGGAGCTTTTCTTATTTACGGTCTTATTAGCACTTTCGCCTTTTTCTTTGTATTAAAATTTGTTCCAGAAACAAAGAATAAATCCCTTGAAGAAATTGAAGCTACATGGTTCGCTGGAAAAAAAGATGAATTAGAAACAATAGATGTGACTTCTGAAAAAAAGTTGAATTAGATACATGAAATTAATATTGAAAGCGCTTATAAAAACTGAGTATTCAGTGCATTTGAATTAGGTAAGGCGGGACAAAAACCAGTAATTAAAATGGGCCATTGTCTCAACTGATTGATATGGATCCCATGATCTGGAGCAATTTCGTTCATTGATTTTGGCAAAAAGTGCAAAGAGTACTGATTATGAAATAGAAGACTAGCATAAGACGTTAGACATCAATCTCACCGGATACTTTCTTTGCGCAAAAGAAGTGTCAAAAGTATAATTGATCAAGGATTTGGAAATATAATTCAAATTAAATCTAAACCTGGAAAAGTGAGAAATAAGCATAATTATGCCTATTCTTCCTCAGGTTTGGCGGTGTAGGGCTTACTCAGAGTCTTGCTTTGGACCTCGCAGAACACAATATTCGCGTAAATTAGCTGAGGGAAACATCTCCAAACTTAAGAATAAAAATAATGAGTAGTCTCTCCTTTTTTTATTGATAGGGAAAGTTTAGCTCTTAAGAAACAATAATTATAAGGGCTGAAACAGTTACAAAAAGATATCTAGTTTAATAAACAATAAAAATTGTTAATTTGTTATTACAATAAGTGTTAAAGTATTAACCACTTGGATAAGTACCTGTAAAAAGTAGCTCTACTTATCCCGGTAGCATCCAAAATCTCTTGAATACTATATTCTTTACTATCATGCATCCTAAAGGCCAACTCCAACTTGGAGTGGTCTTTTTTTGGGTGTATCAGGCATGTGCACATTCTTTAGGGTTCAAGTCCCGATCTGTGAAGGCAGCAGTAACAGCTAGCTTAAGACCAGGGTGTCCGGGGCGACCCAGAATCTGAAGGAAGTCGGCGGCAAACCTCTGCTTCTAGGACACGAACTTCATACAAGGCTGGGTACATTTGGATGAGACTGCCTAACAAGTCAAAGAGTTACTGCCGAAGGGTGTATCGAGTAAATGAAGAGAAGACATGGAGGGGAAGAATGTGTGCTTACCCTGGGAGGTCTGACAATAAGCGATACCCATATCGTAAGAGAACGTGCGAACGTTCGTTGAATTGTCAGAAGTCAGCAAAAGCCATAGTACCTACTTAATCGACGGTAGGGAAGGGCTGAACCCCAAAGGAGTGCACGTCAGCAAAAGGTGGAAGGGGTGTACGCAGTGAAGCTGGTTGTCGACGAAGGGAAGAAAGGGACAGATGTTGCTAAAGAATTGAGTGTTTCCTATAGTTACTTTCAGAACGGTTTCGTCAAATAACCTTTATTATCAACCTTAACAGAGTATTTTTCTATAAAACTATCAAGTATCTTTTCTTTAATAATAGTGTTTTGGTTAATCACAATAGAATCACTCCTAATATCAGATTATAAATTGTTTTTCTTTTTCTTCAGTGGGAGTGAGCACCCGTAAAGTCTCCCTGTACGTCGCTTCACTGGCTATTTCTGCCACTTTTACTTCGACTAAAGGACTTTGTCTCTGATGATTTCGGAGCCCAGCCAACTTTAACATAAAATAAATGATCGGAAATTTCTATTGATAAGTTGATATTCTCAATGACGCGGTCTTCGCAATTTATGGTAGGTATACACTTACGATTCTTATTTGTTTCTACTGTCTTGTTCATGAGGATGACACCAAAAACGTATTAATATTCCCGTAATACGAATCAAAATATTTTATGTTTGGCTACGATAAATACAGTCTTTGTCATTACTCCAACCCTTCCAATTGATTTTTACAAAACTAAAGATAATTAACTTGCTTATTCGGTATTCTCTATCTTACAATACTATCAATAAATCTTCGTCTCATCCCCATACCACGAATAATTTCCTTCATTTTTTAATGGAACCAACCGGATACAAGACCGTCTACAAACCTATGACCAAAGGAAACACAAAGGTTCAATATATCTTGAACGGCAAGCATACCATCGTCGATAATAACTGTTCGTTTTTTAGAATTGCAACTTCCGGATAATGTAGTATATCTAAAATGTTTGTCCCAGTATAAGGGAAAAAAAGAGAATGCACTCTATCATGAATGTATGCTTTACCGAGCAAATACATCTGGAAAGAGTGACCTTCTCATAAGCACTACTGTCAAAACTTTATCAAACCGTAAAAGGTAGTTGATCTTAATTCACTTGGCAGTTGATTATTTGGATTGTTTTTCGCTATCATAAGGGAGACACCTCTTTTTTTGGTAGTGTTTTCTGGAAATTACACTATACCAAATGTCGAGGTGTTTTTTTATGATTTAAGTCAGTGTCAATAAACTTATTTTATAGAAAACAGGGCCAAAGAGCCGTGGGCTTCATAATTTTTTTAGGTGCGAAAGTTGAGTAATTAATTTAGGAAATGAAGATGAATTGAGCGTGAATTGAAATAAAAATCGGTGCAAATAGATTAATACTCATTCCCCGTTTGTGGGAATAGATGAATTTTCACATGTGAATCGATGGATAAAAACATCTGAAAACGGTAACAGGAAAATAATTTTTGAGTTAACGACAGGAGACCATGCAGTAGAAAATGAAACAAAATATGAGGAAAAAAATGATGGTGGAGGAATAAAATGATTGCCTTTTATAAAATTAATTCGCCCTTTGCAGAAAAAATGACAGATATTCTCTCTCAATTTAATGAAGAACCCACTTTTTATTATTCTAAAAATTCCTTACTAAATCAGATTATGAATCCTTTTGTATTGATTACTCCTAGTTCCTATATAAAAGAGGTAGAGTCATTGTCTGTCCAAATCCCAATCGTTCCGCTATCTATTCACCTTGGTGATATTGAAAAAATAATCCAAAAGGAAAACCTTAATGATAAGAAGTGCTTCATCATTGCGTCTAAGCACGAAGTAGAATGGTTGAAGTTCGAGAGTAACTTTGATCTGCACGAACGGTTTCAATTTTTGAATAAAGATAGTCTTTCAGAATATAACATCCGGGAAGATTGTATTTGTTTTGTCCCTGCTTGGGAACAGAATGTTTTCCTGCCTACTTACTTAGAAAAAAACATCCGTTATGTTGAACCATCCGATGCAACAATTACATCTGTTATCAAGCAAGCCCTCTCTTTAATTCGGATTACTCGTGATATGTTGATAGATAAATGTCAAGTTGAGGCAGTCGTAAACTCAGCTCACGACGGAATCATTGCAGTGGATAGTAATGGACGTATTACACATACGAATGAAAACGCGAAGTATTACTTAGGATTGGAAGGGGAAGTATTGGGTCATAAAATTACAGATTTTATTCCGCATTCAGACATGGTTCGCGTTCTACAAACTGGAAAAAAAGAAATTGGGGACATTGCTACAATACAGGACAGACAAATAGTAATTAATCGATTTCCAATTATCATCAGTGGAAAAGTAGTAGGAGCTGTTTCCAATTTTAAAGAAATTACAGATATTCAAAAGCTTGAAATGAAAGTTAGGAAGAAACTTCATCATAGTGGCTTAGAGGCCAAATACAGATTAGCAGATATTATCGGTCATTCTGACCCAATTGTTGAGGCAAAACAACAAGCAAAATTATTTGCGGAAACAAATGCAACCGTTCTTATAACGGGTGAAACAGGAACTGGAAAAGAGTTATTCGCCCAAGGGATTCACTTAGAAAGCAACAGAGCTGTCGGTCCTTTCGTTGCTGTCAATTGTGCCGCGTTTCCGGAAAGTTTGTTAGAAAGTGAATTGTTTGGTTATGAGGCAGGAAGCTTTACGGGTGCTCAAAAGGGAGGAAAGCAGGGGGTATTTGAGTTAGCCCACGGAGGTACATTATTTTTAGATGAAATCGGAGAAATCCCGTCACGCATTCAAGCATTACTATTGCGCAGTCTTCAAGAAAAAACCATACGGAGAATAGGAGGAAACCGGACAATCCCTTTAGATGTACGAATTATTGCAGCAACAAATCGGGATTTAGAGGAAGAAGTGGAGAAAAAGCAGTTTCGATCAGACCTTTACTATCGAATAAATGTACTTACACTTGAATTGCCGCCTTTACGTAAAAGAATTCAGGACATCCCTTTACTCGTTCAAAGTATGATTGCACATTTTAATGAAGAGCGCGAAAAGAAAATAAAGAAAATTGATGAAGATGTTTATTCCTCATTAATGAATCATCACTGGCCAGGAAATATTCGGGAATTAAAAAACGTTATTGAAAGACTCGTACTATTAAATAATAAACCAACCCTCTCTCTACCTAAAGCACCTTTTCTATTTCAAAAATCAAAAAAAAATGATCAAGAATTAAACGAAAATAATATAAGCCTAAAAGAGAAAGAAAAGGAGTTAATCATTAATGCATTAAATCAATTTTCAAATAAAACCATGGCAGCAAAGTCACTTGGTATAGACCGAACCACATTGTGGAGAAAAATCAAAGAACACAATATTTAACGTTGCTAAATACAACGGTGTTGTTGCAATTGAAAACAATAAATCTTAATAAGTAAAGAGAAAATGATTTTATCCCTTTGTTTTAACCTAATATTCGAAATTTTGAAAAATGGCATGGGATTTGCATTATAAATAAAAAAGAAATGAGGTGAAGGTAAGTGCAACATTTTTCGGTGGCTGCTATTCCTGGGGATGGAATCGGCCCAGAGGTAATGGAAGAAGGATTAAAGGTTTTAAAAACTGTTGAGGAATTACACGGTGGATTACGGTTTCATTGTAATCGTTTTGATTGGAATTGTGATTATTACTTGGAGCATGGCAGGATGATGCCTTCCAATGCGCTTAATTTATTAAAGGATTATGATGTTATTTTGATAGGTGCCATTGGAGCACCTTCCGTACCTGACCATATCTCCGTTTGGGAGTTAATTTTGCCCATTCGCAGGACATTTCAACAATATATTAACTTACGCCCAATTAAACTTCTTCGGGGCTTAGAAAGTCCTCTTCGTTATAAAACACATAAAGATCTCGATTTTGTTGTTGTTCGTGAGAATACCGAAGGGGAATATGCCGATGTTGGAGGAAGAATGCACCAAGGTACTCCATATGAATTAGCCATTCAAAATAATGTATTTACTAGATACGGGACAGAACGAGTCTTAAAATATGCCTATTCTTTAGCTGAAAAAAGCGGTAAGCGCACGGTAACTGCAGCAACGAAGTCTAATGGAATCAATCATTCTATGCCTTTTTGGGATGAAATTGTCAAAGAGGTAAGTTCGAATTACCCAGATATAAAAACTGATCTCTATCATATCGACGCACTAGCATCTTATTTTATTACAAAGCCTGAGAGTTTTGATGTTGTTGTTGGAAGCAATCTATTTGGAGATATTTTAACTGATTTAGGTGCAGCGATTGTTGGAGGACTTGGATTAGCTCCTTCAGCGAACATAAACCCTGAAAGTAACTTTCCTTCTATGTTCGAGCCAATTCATGGATCCGCTCCAGATATTGCACGAAAGGGAATTGCAAATCCAATTGCGCAAATTTGGAGTATCAGTATGATGCTTGATCATCTGAATCATTCTGATCTTGGTCGTTTAATTCTTAATGCTGTTGAAGACGTTCTCGTTGAGGGACAGATTATTACGCCAGATTTAGGTGGGCGGGCCACTACCAGTGAAATGGGCGATGCCATCGTTTCGAAAATGGTTCAAATAAGTCTTAGTCCTAAACCATGAAAATTTTCAAGAGATATGATCCATGAACAAAAATTTATTAATGAGGTGGAGAGAAATCTCTAAGAGGGGGAAGTGGAATGGAAAAAGAAAATATGCCGGTGTTCCAAAGCATTGAGGGAAAAGTGGCGGTTGTAACCGGAGCCGGAAGTGGTATCGGCAGGGCAACAGCTATTCTTCTTGCTAAAAACGGAACAGCTCTTTTTCTTATGAGCCGAGATGAGGAAAAACTGAAAGAAACACAGAAGACGTGTGAAAGATACGGCGTGAAATGCTTTTATAAATCAACTGATGTAACCGATCCGAATTCATTAATAGAATCTTTTGCAGAATCCAATAAAATTTTTGGACGAGTGGATATACTCTGCAATGTTGCAGGAGGCAGCACTGGCAGGAAGCTTACTCTTGACATGACAGCAGACGACTTTGATGAAGTATATAATTTGAATTTAAAAAATGTTTTTCTCTGCTGCAAAGAAGTGCTTCCCGGAATGAAGGAAAGAAATTATGGAAGGATTGTAAATGTTTCTTCCCTCATAGGAAGGGCCGCGGGAGACAATACAAATATCGCCTATTCCAGCCTAAAAGCAGGAATTGATCAGTTTTCTAGTTATCTAGCAAGGGAGGTTGGAAAATACGGTATCTGTGTAAATTCTGTTTCTCCAGGTTATGTTGAGGCCAGTCGGAGAATAACGGAGCTTTGGGCCAAGACACAGAACATGAATGAGGTTTTCGATCGCCTCTCATTAAAAAGACCGGGAACGGCTATGGAAGTGGCTAACGCAATTGTATTTCTTGCCAGTGATGAAGCTGCATATATTACAGGTGAAGTTTTGGACGTAAACGGCGGGGCAGTTATGGCATAAAAGAAAGATTCAGCAGAAAGGAGAGAAAGATTTATGGCAGAATTTGATTTTGAACAGCCTATAAGCATGGAAAAAATGAGAGATTACAGGCTTAATAGAATTGACAATCAAATGAAAGACGATGGGCTTGACTGCATTATAACCATGAGAGTTGATAATGTACGCTATTTGACAAGCTTCCGTCCGAACAGCCCTAATTTATTTTATTATTTCAGATATGCAGCGGTTAAAGCTGTTGGAGATAGTCCCTGGGCTTTAGTTGCAAGCGGGGATTATGACAGGGCTAAAACATATATGCCGTGGCTTAAACAGAAGGTAAAACCTCTTCCCATGGACCCTATGCTTAGTGTTGCTAGTTTTAAGGAGATTTTCAGCGAGCTTGGACTTACAAAAGGAGCTAAAATTGGTATTGCTGAAATGGACTTTCAGCTTTTTCAAGTATTCAAAGAGACTTTTTCAGATTATGAGTTTGTAGACGCACGCAATACATTCGCAAAAGCTAAAGCTGTAAAATGTACCGAAGAAATATACCTTATTAAAAAGGCCTGCGCCATTGCTGAAGCGGGAACACAGGTAGCTATTGAAAACTTGCGTCCAGGTCTAACGGAGATAGAGATTTCAGCTATGATACATAATGAAATGATACTGCGCGGGTCGGAAGGAGGTCATACCCACCCTACACAAGTTAACTCTGGGGAAAATGCAGAAACTCTTGTACGTTTCCCGACTGAGAGAATAATTAGAAACGGTGACTTTGTACTTATGGATGTTGGATGTTGCTATAATGGCTATCACAGTGATTATTGCCGTACAGTTATGGCAGGAAATCCTTTAAACAATGAACAGAAAAAAGTGTATACGGCAGTTTATGACGCAACAATGGCTGCACTTAAGGCCTGTAAGCCGGGAGCTTTAACATCGGATATAGACAAAGCGTCAAGAGATGTTCTCCGTAAAGCAGGATTTGAAAAATATTGGTATTTTGGTGTTACGGGACATGCCACGGGTATTTGCCTTCAGGAGGCGCCTATCATTGGGGAAGCTTCAGCAAAGGGGGAAAAACCATGGGTTATTGAACCAGGAATGGTATTTTGCATTGAGCCGTCTGTGCATTTACCGGGTATTGGCGGTGTACGTATTGAGGATATGGTGGCTATTACGGAAGATGGATTTGAACTGCTTACCCAGACGGAGTATGAGAATAGACTTTTGCTTAAATAAGAAAGGGGAGAAGTGGTTCTATGACAGAGGATCAACTGCTTTTAGATTATATGGAAAGCCACAGCAATGAGTTTTTAGAAGCACTAAAAAAAGCTGTACATCTTGAAACACCTACAGAGGGCGACAAGGAAGACCTTAAAAAATGCAGGGATTATTTTGCCAAAATCTTTACCGACATAGGCTTTAAATGCACCGTTGTCCCAAGCAACGACAGCCGCTATGGTGATCATCTGCTTATGGAATTAGGGAATGGCGAGGAACAGGTGCTTTTTGTGGGACATTATGACACCGTTTATCCAAAAGGCACCTTTGGTGAATTGTGGAAGCAAAAGGGCACAAAGGTATGGGGACCGGGTGTTCTTGATATGAAGGGCGGAGATGTTCAGGTATACATGGTTGCCAAAGCCTTAAAGGAGCTTAATTTGCTGACTGAAAACAAAAAAATTGTATTTTTCTTAAGCTCTGATGAAGAAGCTGGAAGCTATTCATCACATATGCATTATGAAGAGCTGGCAAAAAACAGCAAAGCTGCCTTTGTTATGGAAAGTACAAGGGGCGACTATGTGGGAGGATTAAAAATTGGCCGCTATGGAAGAAGTAACTATACCTTTGTGGCAGAGGGAAAACCAGCACATTCCGGTCAAGAGCCTGAAAATGCTGAAAGTGGTTTAAAGGAGCTGGCACAGCAGGCTGTTTATCTAGAAGGTCTTACAGACATGAATCGGAATATGACAGTCGCATGTACATGTTTAAAAAGCGGCCATGCCGGCTGGCCTACAGTTCCCGGTGATGGAGAGCTTACAATAGACGCAAGATTTTTATCAAAAGAGATGGCAGCAGAGTTTGATACATTGTTTAAAAAACTTAAACCATTTAACCCTGAAGTAAAAATTACAACAAGAGGAGGCATTGAAAAACCGCCTTTTGATGAAAATGACCCTAAACACAAGGCCCTTTATGAAATGGCAAAAAAAGTTGGAAAAGGGTTTGGGATGGAAATGAAGGGCATTGTTACAAGGGGAGGCAGTGATGGCAACTTTACAGCATCTGTTGGTTGTCCAACACTTGACGGCATGGGAATGAGTGGAGATTTTGTACACCAACCAGGTAAGGAGTATATAAATACAGACCAAATGGCTATAAGAAGTGCATTTGTAGCACGTATGGTGCTTGAGGTTTTTAGAGCATAAATGAAGTCTTGAATATGCGGCACCAGTTAGACCCAACTGGCTGATAAGGCTGTAATAACTATAAGCGCATGGAGGGAGGGATCGTTGATGGGAGACGTATATTGGATGACTGCTATTCTTATCGTTCAGGCTGTTGTATCTGTGATTATATGTGCAGTGCTGGCTAAAAAGACCGAAAGTGTCATAGAGAATTCAGAATATTAAAAAAGACGGGGTTTTAAGTTTGAACTGGGGGGAATGTTTATGAATATTTATGTTATGGTTTTATTAGTTTATTTGGTTTTTCTTATTGTACTCGGCGTTTATGCTTCAAAAAGAGGTCAGAATACATCTGAAGATTATTATGTAGCTGGAAGAAGTATGAGCAAATGGGTTGTTGCAGGCACATATGGGGCCAGTTTTATGAGTGCTGGAACCTTCATTGGACAGATGGGTGCAAATTATTCTATTGGCTGGGTGCAGATTTGGAATTTTAATGCTACATTGCTTCCCATGTTTGTACTAGCGGTATTTTTTGCGAAAAAATTCTGGAGGGTTGGTTACTATTATGAAGCCCGTTCGATGCCAGATATTATTGCTTTAAGATACCCTTCCAAATTTACAAGAGGGTTTTATTCACTCCTTATTCTTATGATTTATACGGTTGGTATGGCATCCATGTATCTTGGCATTTTCACCGTTTTAAGTCTTGTTACAGGCCTTTCTTACATGACATGTATTATAATAGGCGCCGTTGCGGTTTTAATATATTCTTTAATGGGTGGTGCAAGGGGCGTTGCGTGGACGGATACGGCATGTCTTGTCATCATGTTATTTGCAATTGGTGTATCGGTAACGGTTGCATTAGTAAATAGCGGCGGTTTTGTAAATCTTGTAACTGCATTTAGTCAGGCTACTGCTCCTGAAGGAAAACCATGGGCAGAAGGTGCAGGCCTTGTTTCTCCAACAAACAATTATTTCAGCCTTAGCATGGTTATATCGTTCTTTCTTGTATGGTCTTTGGGTAATCTTTCACAGCCCCATCAGATGACAAGAGTCTATCTTGCTAAGGATGAAAAGGCTGCTATAAGCGGTGTTGCTCTTATACTAATACCAAATTGTCTTATTCTTATTGGTGGGCTTATTATTGCAGCTTATGCAAGAGTAACATATCCTAACCTTGATCAAATTGACTATGCATTCCCATCTGTTGTTTTGGGAGCCCTTCCCCCTATAGTTGCTGCAGTGGTTTTAGTAGGTATTATTGCAGCAGTATTGTCAACAGCTTCAACCATGCTTATTATATCATCTCAGTGTACAGGCTATGATATCTATAAAAAACTCATCAACCCTAATGCTTCAGATAGATCCGTTGTTAAAATTTCAAGAGTAACAATGGTTATCTGTACGATTATTTCCATATTGATTGCATACCTTGCTCAGACAGTACAAGGAATATTTTTCTTATGGTCATCCGCATTTGCGATGATGGGTGCAGGAGTTCTTCCTTCACTTGTTGGAATCTTCTATTGGAAAAAAGCCAATTCACAGGCTTGTCTTTCTAGTATGCTAGTAGGGTTCGGTTCAACAGCGGCGATGTATATATTTCCGTCATTAATGCCAGGATGGGCAGTTCATCCCATACTTCCTGGGCTTATCCTTTCCGTTTCGGTATTTATTATTGTGGCGATATTCACCAAAAAACCAGATAACGAGATAATTGAAATGTTCTTTGGCGATAAATTGAAGGATCCGAGTAAGCGTAAAAACTCAGTAAATACGGTTAATGCAGTGAATGAGTAAATTTAATTTTAAGAGGTATTATGTAATGAAATAAAACGTAAGGTTTTCGAGTATATTAGCAGCTTTGAAAACCTTGAGTGTTTCCTAAATGGAATATTGCATGATGGAGGGAAGCCCCGTGAAAAATAAGATTGCGGTTATAACCGGAAGTACATCTGGAATAGGCGAGGATATTGCCGTCAAATTTGCTAGAAATGGTTGCAGATCAGTTGTAGTGGGAAGAAATGAGGAAAGAGGAAATCGTATTGTTGATACAATAAAGACAGACGGCGGAGAGGCAATATTTATGAAAGCTGATGTTTCACAAAGTAGTGAATGTGAAAGTTTATTTGAAAAAGTGATGGAAAAGTACGGAACAGTCGATATACTTGTAAATAATGCAGGTACAATGCGTAATATGCCTATTACAGATATGAAGGAAGAGGACTGGGACAAAGTTTTTGATGTGAACCTAAAATCTTACTTTTTATGTTGTCGAGAAGCAATAAAAATTATGAAGAAAAAAGGTTATGGCAGGATAATAAATATCTCATCTAGAGGTTGGCTAGGCGGTACAACTCAGAGTAATTATGCAGCTTCAAAGGGCGGTATTGTAAGCCTTACAAGATCGCTTGCTTTAGAAACGGCAAGAATGGGCATTACGGTAAATTGTGTTGCACCAGGTATGATCGATACACCACTTCATAGGCAGAGCTCGGAGGAGGAAGTCGGTTTTCGCATGAATAGTCAGCCAATGGGCAAAGTGGGTACTCCGAGGCAGGTTACGAATATCGTGGAATATTTTGCGGGCGAGGAAAATTGGTTTACCACCGGTCAGGTGTTATATGTATGCGGAGGAATGAGTGTTTTGGCATCGCTGTCTTAAATAAAATTATTTGAAATGGAAGTTGAGTTTGAGAACGATTCCGATCTCTATATAAAGGCGAATAGAGCATGAGAGGGAAAATTGTAAGGTAGAAGAGGGGATAGTAGTAATTCGGAGTGATTATGAATTCCTTTTTGACCAATACGACCGTGAATCTATTGCTAGTATCATAGTATATACTATTCTTGCATTTTCTAACAATAATTAGATCACGCACTTTAGTTAAATATGATATTCAAGGATTCACCAAATATACTGACGAATCCCTGCATCCCCTTAATAAATAAACAAAAATGATGAACAGGGAAATCTTGTCTCCTTTCCATTTATGAGAAATATGGCAGTGGCAGGCATGATGTAACAATAATTCTCTTTAACTAGAAATGAGGTAGGATTAATTAGCGGTATGGGCACTATAATAGGCTTTTTACACTAACTTCATCTAGATGAGTGAGTACTTCAACCAGGTGGAGGTCAATGGTTCGAGCCCAGTACGAAACACCATAACTCAAATACTCAAGCCCTTGATACATAGGGCTTTTTCTTATGTCTTAAACGAGTATCGTTTAGGGCTTTTTGTAGTAGTACAGTATTATAGGAACAATGTGAGCACAATTTTGAAAGAAAATGGTGGTTAAAGTTTGTTAAAACGTGATGAGTCAAATAAAATGTAGAAGACCGGCCATTTCAACTACGCTTAGCTCTATAATAATCTTTTTAAAAGGAGTATTAATTACCGTCTCTGGCCGCATTTAAACGTTACATATAAAATAATTTATCTTCAAATGCACCCTTCTCTCTTGAGAAACAAGAGGAAGGGTATTAAAAAAGTGAACGGAGTCCAGCTTCAGGACTGTCTTTGATTATTGTATAAGGGTGCTTTCGTATTATAGCCTCCTCATGAGCAAAACCCTCTCACTGCGCTTTAAAGAGCTAGTTAGGGGGATCTATCCACGCTGAAGCCACCTTTAAGACCAGCAAAACAGAATTCGTCCACGGCCAAAGCTTCCCTAACCAGTACGAACTTGACCTTGAACTTTTTGATTACGTTCATTGGTTCAACAACTTTCGCATTGATGGATCACTAGATTACTTAACGTCGGCTAAACACAAGTCTATGCATCTTTAAATATTTGTCCAGTTTAGTGTTGACATACCACACTGAGTCGAAAACTGTGTGCGCCCTGTCATCAACGGCCCTGTATGGGTAGAATATCAATCATGATCTTAAAAAAATCTCAGCATAAGAAGAATAGGCAGGCAGGGAAGACAGAACCATATTACTTATACTTGAGCATAGGGAAGGTGTTTGGGCAGGAATCTCAGCATCTCTCTCTTCCACAAAAAGAGGTGTCCCAGCAGTGAAAATCACTTGTGGGATACCTCTTTTTTTGTGGAAATTGAAATGTTATAAAGGCAGATTAAGCTTTTTTTGTTTCATGAAAGAAGACTAAATCTCTAAATCTCTACCTGCACCTCATTATTTCACTAGAACATGTAAGCTGGTGAACTTAGAGTACTTTGTTTTCATAAAAAGCATTGCTGTATTTCCGTTTAGTATAAACGGTTCCTTCCATTAATAGACGGGCTGTTCTTCCTACTTTGATTGATAGATTCTCGCAATCATTTATTATGGTTTCCATAACTCCTGCGGGGTGGCCGATTGCAAAGCGGTTGCTTTGGTGATCGATCATCTCGTACAAAATGGTGCCATTTATTTTACTGGCAGCTGTAGTGCAAACCGCTCCTGTAATGGCTAAAGCTTTATGAGGACGTTGCATGGACATCATTCTTACTAACACATCAATCTCTTCTTTGTTGTGGGTCGTTCCTGTAGTGTCAGTGTAATTAAACGGTTTTGAAACAACCGTTAGTTTCGGAGTCGCCGGGGATAGCTTGGTTGCGTACTGGCTAGGGGCAAACCCACATTTTTCGGTGGCTAGTGAGCGGATTTCTTCTAAAAGATTCAGCTGTTTACTTGTGTATTCGTCCGGCAGATCATCCCCTTTAAGACCGACATCTTGTGCTTTAACAAAAACTAGAGGATTGGCTATATCAACAATAGAAGCTTGGATATTACCTAGAGAGCAGGACAGCGTATCTGTAGGGTTTCCTGTTGGAAGTATCTTTCCGGTTACTGCCCCCTCCGGCTGTTCGAAAGATAAAAATATCGGAGAGGCACTGCCTGGTACACCTGGAATAGAATAATTACCCTCTGTTTTTACTTTCCCATCTTCAACTTCTACTTCTGCTTTAATTATTTTTTTGGTATTAGTGTTAAAGATTCTTACTGTAGTAACAGGTTCTTCAGCCGGCACCAATCCCTTTTCAATGGCATATGGGCCTACAGCTGAAGAGATATTGCCGCAGTTGCCCTTATAATCAACCACTTGATTATATAAACTTACTTGAGCAAATGTATATTCGATATCATAGGAAGGATCCTGGCTTTTTTGAATGATGGCTACTTTACTTGTAAGAGAATTAGCACCACCCAGGCCATCAATTTGATTCGGATCCGGACTCCCCATAATATCTAAGAGAAACTGGTCCCATTCACTGCTAAGCGAAGGCATATCCTTTCTTAGTAAGAACACCCCCTTGCTTGTTCCGCCACGCATCAAAGTTATAGGTACTTTATTCATATTTAACACCCTCCTTTAAGAAATAAATGAATGTTGTTGAGAAGGTGCTAATAGCGTACAATGAAATCAATTATAAGAAAAATTATTAAATTATATAGTGAAATATAAAATTTTTTAATAACAAAGAGGGGGAATAAAGGATGGACAAAAAAGATTGGGATATCTTGAATGCTATTGAAGAAGAGAAAAGCCTGACGAAAGCTGCGGAAAAGCTGTTTATAACACAGCCTGCTCTAAGCTACAGGCTGAAACATCTAGAGGAAGCATTTCAGACAAAGTTATTTTTTCGTACAAAAAGAGGCATTGAATTCACTTCTGAAGGAGAACATCTAGTTTCTTATGCTAAGAACAGGCTTAGCGAGTTTCAGAAATTAAAAGATGACATCTTTAATATCGGAGAAGAAGTGAGAGGAACCCTTCGAATCGGGGTATCGAGCAATTTTGCCCAATATAAGCTCCCTGGCTTGCTAAAGAAGTTTTCCGCTTCTTATCCAAATATACAATTTGAAGTTCAAACCGGATGGAGTATTGAAATCATGAGGTTATTAAACAGCTCGCAAATCCACATAGGGATCCTGAGAGGAGACTATGAATGGGAAGGGGAAAAGTCACTGCTGATAAAAGAGCAGTTGTATATCATCTCTAAAAGTAAAATACGGTTAGATGACCTCCCACAGCTTCCCTTTATTTATTACAACACAGACAACTCACTTAAGAGACTGATTAACAGATGGTGGAATGACCACTTCTCACAATCTCCGTTAACAACAATGGAAGTAGACCGACAAGAGACAAGCAAAGAAATGGTGAAGCATGATTTGGGTTTCGCTGTCGTACCGGAAATATGCTTAAGGTCTTCTGATGAGCTATTTACAGAAGGATTAAGCTATAAAAATGGGGAGCCGGTAATGCGTGATACATGGTTAATGTATAGAACGGATTTCTTGCAGCTTAATATTGTAAAAGCGTTTATTGATTTCTTGCAAAAGCAGCGGACAGTAAAGATATAATTATATGTATTATAAAAAAAATTTATATACACAGATAATATTTTGCTATTTTACTTATGTCCCTTCTGAAAATAACATAATAGTAACATCAAAAAGGAGGACTTGTTATGAAAAAAATGTATACGCTTACTTTAACCATAATGCTTTGCTTGTTTTTAGTAGGATGTAATAATTTCTCTTTTATTAGTTCGAATTCAGCAAGTAGTGAAAGCCAAGAATACGATGAGGATTTACTGACAATGGTCGTTCCTTATGGTTCAGGAGGAGGCACAGATGTTTTTGCTAGATTCATGACGGGACCGTTATCAAAACACATTAAAAATAGTCCAAATATTCAAGCGGAAAATATTCCTGGCGGCGGAAGCATCACAGGAGCGAACGAATATATTACTTCTTATGAAAGAGACGGGACAAACCTTCTGACGACAAGTGCATCTACGCATATCCCCTATTTATTAGGGCAGTCTTCTGTAAAATACAGCTTTGAAGAATTGACACCGCTTGTGGGAGCCCCAACAGGCGGGGTTGTATACGGATCGAAAGAGTTAGGCATAGAGGATGGGTTCGACTTAGGGAAAGTAGAAGAAAAGCTTTATTATGCAGGTATGTCCCCAACTGGCTTAGATTTAACAACGTTGCTTTCATTTGAGGTTTTAGAATTGGATGCTAAAGCAGTATTGGGATATGAAGGGAGAGGACCGGCTAGAGTGGCTTTTGAACAAGGAGAGAGTAACATCGATTTCCAAACCACTTCCGCCTATAAACAAAATATTGAACCAAAGGTCGAGGAGGGGGAGGCTGTCCCACTATATAGTTTAGGGCAAATTGATGAAAATGGTGAGGTAGTACGTGACCCTCAGTTTCCCAACCTACCCACTATAAAAGAAGCCTATGAAGAAATACATGGAAAAAAGCCTCAGGGACAGGCCTGGGAGACGTATAAGCACTTTTTGAATGCGACGTATACACTGCAAAAGGTTATATGGGTGCATAAAGATGCCCCGGAAAACACAAAAGAGGAACTAAAAAAGGCAGCAAATGCCCTCATAGAAGATGAACAATTTCAGGAAGAATCATCAGCCATTCTTGAAGATTACGGTACTTACTCTCAAGACGAGATTGAAAGAAGAATAAATAATATGGAAAAAAACATCTCAGAGGATACTTTAGAGTGGGTGCGTGAATTTCTGCTAGAAGAACATGGAGTGGATGTTAGTAAACTATAGAAGGGAGAAATACGATGTTTGAAAGCGCAATTGAAGCACTAAGCATGGTTTTAGATCCATCAAGGATTCTGTTTATGTGCCTGGGTATCGGGCTTGGTATTGTTGTCGGTTTACTGCCCGGTTTAAGCGGCACAGTAGGTATGTCTCTATTACTGCCATTTGTTTTTGGAATGGATCCTTTTGTGGGGATGGCCCTATTGATCGGAATGGTGGCTGTTGTCCACACTGGCGATACCTTTCCATCCATTTTGTTAGGCATTCCTGGATCTTCAGGTTCACAAGCTACTATTATGGATGGTTATCCGCTGTCAAGAAAAGGGGAGGCTTCAAGAGCAATGGGAGCAGCCTTGTTCTGTTCCATGATAGGTGGAATAGTAGGGGGAATAGCTCTTTACTTAACGATACCGATAGCAAAACCTCTTATTACCAGCTTTACATCCCCGGAATTATTTATGCTGACAATGCTAGGGTTAAGCATGGCTGGATTGTTAGCTGGAGAATCTCCTTCTAAGGGAGTTTTAGCGGGACTAATGGGGTTATTGATTGGATCCATCGGAAGTGCCCCGGCCATTACCGAGTACCGTTATACCTTTGATTTTCTTTATTTATCAAACGGGCTCTCACTGCCTGTTGTAGCTTTGGCTATCTTTGCTTTTCCGGTAATAATAACAATGTTAACAAGCAAAGAAAGTGTAGCAGAGTCCGGTCAGCTAAATAGCGGAGTTAGAACAGGGATAGGTGACGCTTTAAAGAATAAATTCCTGGTGGTAAGAAGTGCCGTATTAGGAAGTGTAATAGGATTTATACCAGGATTAGGTGGAAGCGTAGTAGATTGGCTGGCTTATGGAGCAGGGAAAAAGACAGTAAAACATAATACGTTTGGGCAAGGAGACGTACGCGGTGTTATAGCACCTGAAAGTGCAAATAACGCGAAAGAAGGAGGAGCTTTAATCCCTACGCTTCTTTTTGGCATCCCGGGAAGCGGGACAACGGCCATCTTACTCGGAGGACTCATATTGATGGGGTTAGAAGCCGGACCAAGGATGCTGACAACCGATTTATCTCTCACCTTATCGATAGTATGGACACTTGTGCTTGCCAACATTGTTGGAGCCATACTATGCATGACATTAATAAAGCCTATAGCCAGGTTAAGTGTCATTCCCGGAGAAAAACTTGTTCCATTTTTAGTTATTCTTTTATTAATTGGAGCTTACCAAAGCAATTATTCCTGGGGAGATATCGTTGCTTTTCTCGTAATCGGACTATTAGGGTATGTGATGACGATCCTGGAGTGGCCGAGGCCGCCCCTGCTGATAGGCTTTGTGTTAGCGATCTCAGCAGAAAGATACTATTGGATTTCAATCGAAAGATATGGATGGGAGTGGTTAGGTAATCCAATAGTAATTGCCATAGCAATTTTAATTGCCGTTTTACTAACAGGAGGAACTATAATGAAAAGAATCAGCAATGGCTTACAGAAAGAAGGTGTTTAGATTGAATAAAGAAAAGCTGAATGTGATATTTACTTTTTCTATATTTATTGTATTTGTCTGGGCAGCTATAACAGCACTTACGTTTTCAAGGCTAGCTCAGTTCTTCCCGCTATATGTTTCTGTTGCAGGGAGCATACTTTCAGGTTTTTATCTTTTTTCAGAAATTATTAAAAGATTTAAACAAAAAGAGAAGGGAGAAAAGGTGAGAGTGCCAATAATTAGACCATGTATTTATATAGCTTGGGTTATAGGCTACATCTTATTAATTTATCTGATTGGTTTATTACTTGCTTCCACCATTTTTCTTATTGCCTTCTTGGTGGTAGAATCCAAATTTGCCATATTTAAGGCACTATACTCAACAGGGATTGCAGTAGGAGTGATTATAGTGTTGAGTACTTTACTAAACATATCATGGCCGCAAAGCCTGATTGGAATATAAGTTAAGGAAAAAGGTACATGACACAACGGTTTCCGAAGAGGGAAAAGTCTGTGCTGCTCACATGCGTGTTGTCAACAAGCTTACAGAAAAGAAAGAATACCTTGCCCAAACCATCACAAAGGGAATGGGGAAATCCATTCATAATGCTCGTTATGAAGTAAACAGTACGATTGCTTTTTTTAAGTGGTATGCCGAAGAAGCACGCAGGGTGTATGGAGATACGATTCCAGCTTCTGCTGCTAATAAACGTATGTCAGTGATCCGTCAACCTGTTGGGGTTGTTGCAGCGATAACACCTTGGAATTTTCCATTATCGATGGCGGCACGTAAGCTTAGTCCTGCACTAGCTGTAGGTTGTACCGTAATTATCAAACCATCATCTGAAGCACCATTATCTTGTGTAGAATTATTTAAAATATTTAATGAAGTTGGATTGCCGGAAGGTGTAGTTAATTTAGTAATTGGAAAATCAGGTGAAATTGCCGAACCACTTATGAAAAGCAAAGCTATCCGAAAAATTTCGTTTACTGGATCTACAGAAGTTGGAAAAATTTTAATACGTCAATCGGCAGATACAGTAAAGAAAGTTTCGATGGAACTTGGCGGACATGCTCCCTTTATCGTATTTGAGGATGCTGACATTGATTTGGCAGTGGATGGCATGATCAACAGTAAATTTGCATCTACAGGCCAACAGTGTGTCTGTGCAAATCGAATTTATGTTCACGATGACATCTATGATGATTTTACCAAACGTTTTCAGGAGAAAATTGCCCAGTTGAAAGTTGGAAATGGACTTGATGAATCTAACCAAATCGGGTCTATGACTAACGAAAGTGGAATAGAGAAAGTTCAATATCAAGTCACAGATGCTGTAGAAAAGGGTGCACAAGTGCTTTACGGCGGGCATAGGCTAACAGATGGCGAATTAGAGAACGGATACTTTTATTCACCAACGTTATTAGTGGATGTAAAGGAAGATATGAAAGTATGTTTTGAAGAAACATTTGGCCCAGTTGCCCCTTTGGTCCGTTTTCATTCAGAGGAAGAAGTCATTAAGAAGGCAAATGATATTGAATTTGGCCTTGCCTCTTATTTTTACACAAACGATGTATCCCGGACACATCGGGTTTCTGAAAAATTAGAATACGGAATGGTAGGGGTGAATGACCCAGCTCCTTTCGCTGTACAAGGCCCCTTTGGAGGGGTAAAAGAAAGCGGCTTAGGACGGGAAGGTGGATATTTTGGCTTAGATGATTATCTGGAAACAAAGCTGGTTTCTGTTGCAATTAAACTATAGTCAAATATTTATATATGATAACCTGAATTTTGGAAACTCAGTTAAGGTTCTTTTTATACCTTCTTAAACATTGGTCCAGAACAACCTATTTTTGGATGATGTCATGATTCGGTAATTGACTTGGAGGTTTGATAAGACACAGGAAATTACTGATGTAATTGTGGGAGGGGATGCCACTTAAACCAATTGCCGTTAATAGGTTCGATCCGAGCTCAAGAAACGTAAGAAATTTTACAGCTCTTTAGAATAAATTATAATTCATTCTATATATAAACAACAAACGGAGTCTAAAAGAGTATGCCGCTCTTCTAGACTCCGTTTTACATTATATTCTACATTTTCTACTGGAACAGAGAAGTACCTTGCTTCTTACTAGGCAGATTTAGATACTTTTCGTAAATGTGGGTAGTTAAAATTCTTGCCCCGCTGACAGTAAATGGATGGTTGAATGCAATGGAGCGTCCTTGTCTTTTTCTTTAAAGGACCCGCTCTTTTGGTGTTGGAGACCCATCTATCAAAGGGAAAAGACGTCAGCTCGTAATTTTTTATTTCCGTCCTGGTTTTTCTGAAACATACTGCTTGACGTTTTTCTTTAAATCCATTCGTAAAGCTTCTTCTTGCTCGGTCTGGTCATATTCATTCTCCACAGCATTATTTGAACAAAGTCTATATCACTTTATTGAATCTTTTCAGCTAAGTGTCACTAGTTCAAACACAGCCTGGAGCAGGTTGTGGTTACTGGGACTTCACCGATGGCAATTTTAAATATTTGAAAGGGAATCCCGCCAAAAGTTTGTTAAAATGTAAAGAGCCAAATCAAGTAAGGAAGAGGAACGTATGGGTGAAAACCGACCATTTCAACTACGCTTAGCTCATAAAATGATCCTTTTAATTGGATTATTAATTACCGTTGTTTTTTGTATTATGGGTGTTTTTGTTTATTCTTTTTTCTCGGATGCGTTGGAAAGACAAGTCGGACAAAACGCGTTAAATGTATCAAAAACGGTGGCCAACATGCCGGAAATTGTTCAGGCTTTTGAGGAAGAGGACCCTGCTTCGATCATTCAACCATTGGTTACATCGATCCGTGATGAAACGGGTGCGGAATTCGTGGTAGTAGGGAATACAGACGAAATCCGCTATTCCCATCCAAATCCGGAGAGGATTGGTGAACAAATGATTGGTTCAGATAACGAGAGAGCGTTGCAACATGGAGAAGCTTATGTTTCCAGTGAGGAAGGGTCGCTAGGCCTATCTATTCGAGGAAAAACTCCTATATATTCGGAGGACGGGGAAATTATCGGTGTGGTGTCTGTTGGCTTTCTCATGGAAAATGTGAATCAAATTATTGCGCAATACAGTAAAGAACTTTGGTATGTGCTCGCCGGGCTTACCGCTTTAGGTTTTATCGGGGCTGTCGTTATAGCTTACCATATCAAACGGATCCTGTTTGGTTTAGAACCTTCAGAAATTGCCCAGCTTTTCTTGCAGAAAGAAACCATTTTACAGTCTACTTATGAAGGTATTATAGCGATGGATCAACAGGGGCATGCTACGCTAGTCAATAAAGCAGCCAAAGACATCTTAACAAATGGAAAAAACGATGATTATCCCGATGAGTTTTATATTAAAAAGCTTCTCCCTGAACAAATGCTGAAAAATGTTTTATCCGATGGGAAAAGTACATTTAATAATGAAATAGCGATGGAACAATCAACAATAGTCTTAAATGTCGTGCCCATATTTCAGGACCAAAAGCCTTTTGGGGCGGTAGCATCTTTTCATAATAAAAGTGAGATAGAATATTTAACCGAAGAGCTATCAAGAACAAAACAATACACGGACACACTCCGAGCACAAACCCATGAATTTTCTAATAAACTTTTAACGATTTCTGGATTACTGCAGATGAATCAAGTGAAAAAAGCGATTGAATATATTCAAGAGGAAACGAATGTGCAGCAGCAAAGAATTCATTTTTTGATTAAACATGTGTCTGATCCTATGATTGCAGGGCTGCTTTTAGGGAAATTTAATCAAGCTAATGAATTAAAAGTTTCCATGCACATTGACCCAGACAGCCATCTAACGACATCCCTTTCTCCAAAGCAAAAAAATGTTTTATTTACGGTCTTGGGTAATTTGATTGAAAACGCCTTTGAGGCGGTAAAACATGAGCATTCGGCCGGCGAAGGACAGGTGGATATTCATTTTACAGATATCGGTGAAGATATTATTTTTGAAGTAGAAGATAACGGACCAGGCATCCCCGCTCCTATAGATGATACTATTTTCGAAAAAGGGTTCACCACAAAGACCGGAGAAAACCGAGGCGTTGGATTGGCATTGTCGAAACAAGCGGTTCATGACATCGGAGGCAGCATTTACATAGAACAAGGAGAACTAGAAGGAGCATGTTTTGTACTGACTTTACCGAAAAGATAATGGTTGGAGGGGTAGGTATGGATGCAAAGTTCAAAGTCATGATCATCGAGGATGACTTTCGCGTTGCCAATGTACTTGAAGACGCTGTTAATAACGTTGAAAGGTTTGATGTTGTAAAAAAGTCCATGTCACGTGAAGATTCGATTCATTTTTTAAAACACACCGATCAACTGCCTGATTTAATATTGCTTGATGTCTATATTCCTGATGTCACAGGCCTCGACTTGCTTTGGGAAATACGTAATCAATATAAACACATTGATATTATGATGATAACAGCTGCAAAAGAAGTGTCTACTGTTGAAGAATCAATGAGAAGCGGGGTTTTTGATTATATATTAAAGCCGATTGATTTTACAAGGTTTAAAAAAACACTGCACCATTACGCGGAGCAGCGATCTTTTTTCGAAAAACATAAAGAACTGGATCAAGATGCTATTGATTTGGTTATGAAACAAACGGTTAGTCAAGCAAGCGCAGCCGAGCTGCCTAAAGGCATCGATCAAGTGACGCTGAATATCGTGAAAGATTTTTTCGATCAGAATAAGGAAAAAGGCATTTCTGCGATGGATGCAGCGAAACATATCGGAGTCAGTCGACCTACAGCGAGAAGGTATTTAGAATATCTCACTACGATACAATATGCAGAGTCTTATTCCAATTACGGAGATTTAGGGCGGCCGCAGCGGTTATATTTTAAGAAGCAGCACCTTCAATAAATATAAAAAACGGGTCGCACCTAGAGAGGCGGACCCGTTTTTGGGCTGTACTATAGACTTATAATCCCCATTACCCAAGCGACGACTAACAACAAAATACTAAATCCCCATACCCAGAAGAAAGAGTAACGAAGGTGGCCTCCCATTTCTAGTTTGGCTAAACCAAGACCCAGCCATAATGCAGGAGCAAACGGACTAACCATCGTTCCAATGATGTTTCCTACTACAAGCGCATAGATAATGGTCGTTGAAGGAACGCCATAGTTTGATACGATTTGTTCAACAATCGGAACGAGAGCAAAATAATAAGCATCCGTACTTAAAATCAGATCAAAAGGAACGCCAAAAAAGCCAATGATCAAGTGCAAGTAAGGAAGAACGACACCCGGAAGGATATAGATTAGACTTGCTGCCATTTCGTCTAACATACCTGTTCCTTCTAATATGCCTAGAAATGAACCTGCAGCTAAAATGATCCCTGCCATCATTAGAGCATTTGGGGCGTGTGCTTTAATTCGTTCAATCTGTTTGTCGACATGTCGATAGTTTACAGGAAGAGCAATCGCTAACCCGATCATAAACACAAAACCTGATGGAAGTGCTCCGCTCATTAATGTACCAATCACTGCAACAGTTAAAATAATGTTTAGCCAGAGTAGTTTTGGCCTTTTCAGTTCATTTTGTTCATCTTTATCTCCATTCTCCTCAACAGCACTCTCTACGGTTGCTGCTACTTCTGCTTGTACAGAAGGGGTGCCATATATTTTTGCAATCCGGCGTTTCTCCCTTATCCCAAAAAATACACCAATGAAGAGTAATAAAACAATTTCAATGAGTTGAAGAGGGATGAGCGGCTGCCATAAAGCAACAGGATCCATATTTAACACAGAAGCTGCTCTGCCAATCGGGCCGGCCCATG
Organism: Alteribacillus sp. YIM 98480; assembly: GCF_009765375.1. GTDB lineage: Bacteria > Bacillota > Bacilli > Bacillales > Marinococcaceae > Alteribacillus. Next base: position 55,866 of record NZ_VTOK01000016.1, on the reverse strand, counting down.
GAAGTAAATTCATGACACCAATGCTTAAAACCACCAGCAGCATAAGCAAATAGGGACTCATATTTAAACGATTATAAAGCGGCAGTAATGCAGGAATCGTAATTAAAAACGTGGAGGCACCGGAACCATCGAGACCTGCAACGATCGCAATAATAATGGTACTGACTGCAACCGCTACCACATTTCCACGAGAAATCTCAACCATTTTATTTATGATAGGATCAAAGAGCCCCACATCTTGCATTATCCCAAAAAACAAAATCGCAAAAATAAACATAATGACAACAGACATGACTGAGTCAATACCGTCGTTAAAATATGTGGCTAAATCGTCAATACCTGTTCCTAATAATAATGCTCCTGCTAAGGGTATGATCACAAGACCGACAATAGGATTTACTTTTTTCGTAATGAGTAACGTTACAATAGTTATGATAGTGATAAAACCTATCAAGCTTGTCATATTATTTTTCTCCTTTCTTCCAATGAAGTATTTTCGATAATGAGAGAAAGCCCTTACAAAAATGACTCTCTCTCTTAACTTATATGCTCTCCTTTATCATCTTTTTGAATATTAACAAAACAAATCAAAGACGGTAAGTTTAATAAAATAAGAAAAAGATGAGTAACAAAAGAAAGTTTCGTTCATTTTGTTCACACGAGCTGCCTTGAAGCGAGTGGAAATACTAAAAAAAGAGAGGCCAATAAAATGGTCTCTCTCATTAATAGAATAAAAATTAGATGTTTTTATGAACTAAACAGATTCAAGGATAATTCTACAATTGTTCTTTGAATTCTTTCGAGAAGCTTAGAATTTTCTCACCTTGTTTTTCGGAGCTAATAATTCAATTAGATTATCTCCATCCTTTGAAACAAATGAATGATTTTGGTCATATTAATTTGTGATCCAATAACTTCGTACTTTGTTTTATTCATTTTTAGAAGATGTTTTACGTGTATACTAAGTAATATCACTATTGTACACAATATCCCCATTAATCATTGTAAGTTTTACCTTAGTGTCTAAAATTTCGTCAGTAGGAACATCAAAAAGATTGCGATCTAATACAACGATATCTGCAAGTTTTCCTGCTTCCAATGTGCCTAATTCATGCTCTCTGTTTGTGCTGTATGCAGGGCCGTTCGTATAAGCCTTTAGCGCATTAGATAACGTGATTTTTTCCTCAGGATTCCACACACTTACTCCGCTGCTATCAATTCTAGTTATAGCTCTATATATCTGTATCAATGGATTTAACCCATCAATAGGGAAGTCAGTACCAAAAGATATAGCGTCTGACTCTTTGAGCGTATTTATAACAAATGCAAGCTTTTCTCTTTCTTTACCAATTCGGGAAGTGTAAACACTTCTTTCAGACATCGCTAGATGATTAGGCTGCATAGATGCAATTACCCCTAGTTGTTTAAACCGACTAATGTCATCAGGATGAATGACTTCTACATGTTCGATGGAATGCCTGGAATCTCTCACCCCATTTTCCTTCTGGGCGTTCTCAAAAGAATCCAATGCTAAACGAATAGCCCCATCGCCGATAGCATGAAAACGAATATCAAATCCTTCTTTGTCTGCTTTAATGACCCATTCTTTCATTGTTTCTGGCGGGTGTGATGTATCTCCAGCTGCCTGGGGCTCATCCGCGTAAGGTTCAAGTAAATATGCTGTCCGTGCAGTTATGACACCATCTATGAATTGTTTAAGCCCTGATACTATAAGCTTTTCAGAAGCATACCTTTCACGTAATTGTTTAGCTCGCTCAATATCACCGTTTAAGGCTGGCCATAAATGAATTCGTACTGTTAATTTATCATTATCATCAAATTCTTTGAAAAGTTGATAGTCATCGAGTACTTCCATTGATTCCGTACCATATAGATCGTTTATTGAAGTAACACCCAGGGAAGAAGCATGACGTAAAAAGTTTTCAAATATGGCCGTCTTTTTTTGTTTTGATAAGTGATAGGCTTCCTTCGTTACTAATGACATCGCCTTTTCATATAGGATACCGGTAAGTTCTCCATTTTCGTCCTTTTCAATAATGCCAAATGGCGGGTTATCCGTATCACGATCAATATTCATCATTTCTAAGGCCTTGGTATTTACCCATGCGTAATGGCCTTCAGCGTGAAACAATATAACAGGACGATTCGGAATGACCTTATCTAAGGAAGAACGGTGGGGGAGTTGTTTGTTATCCCAGTATCCTGCATCCCACGTATAACCTAGTATCCACGGTTCATCTGGTTTTGAATCGGCAAATTGACGTACCATTTCCACAGCTTCTATTTCTGAACGTGCTTCGAATAGGTTTACGCTATCCAATGAAATACTACCCATCATAATGTGGAGATGATTATCATGAAATCCAGGCATAATTATTTGATTGTCGTAGTGATAAACTTCTGTATCAGGACCAATAAATTGCTTTATCTCTTCCTCGGAACCAATGGCTTCAATTTTGTTATCTATAATGGCAATGGAAGCTGGCTGGGGCTTGTCCATAAGACCGGTAAAAACGGTATTGCTTGAAAGTATTTTGTCTGCTTTTTGATTACTCATAATCTACTACTCTCCTTTTAGGCATTTTTAAAAGAGTCTTCTCATCTTGATATTTCATTTTCTTTTTCAAATATTTCTGGAGGAGGTTGTTTAAATATTTTCGTATGATTAAGCAAGTACAGAAATCCAAGAATTACCCAGGATCCTCCTAAAATAAGTGCATTTAAGCCTAGGTTTAACCATAATCCAAAAACAAGGACTGCCCCCATTAAAGGAATGATCAAATACTGAATCATTCCTTTAAATGTACGTACACCTTTCTTGATAAAATAGTGGCTGACGACGGAAAGGTTTACAAAAATAAACGCAAAAAACGCACCAAAAGTGATAAAAGTAGTCGCGGTAGCTAGATTAATAAACAGAGCCGACATAGCTACAACGGCTACAATTAAAAGGTTGTAGACCGGGGTATGATACTTAGGTGAAACATACCCAAACACCTTTTTCGGGAGTATATTCTCTCTTCCCATTGCGTATAAGATTCTTGAGGCAGAAGAACCAGAGGCAACGGCAGAAGCAAATCCGGCCATAATCGCTGTTGCCACAAAAGCAGAATTTAAAAATATACCACCTATTGAAAAAGCAATTTCTAAATAAGCTGAATCTGGATGTGTAATCGCCTCCATGTTCGGGCTAACCATTTGTAAAAAATAGGATGCAGCAATGTACAAGGTACCTCCGATTAATGGAATGGTATAAATCGCCTTAGGTAGTGATTGTGTAGGGTTTTTTGTTTCCTCAGATAAAGCAGTAACGGCATCAAAACCAAGGAATGTGAAACACAAAATTGGTACGATTGCGATGACAGCTAAAAGTTCAACATTCTGGTCAAAGAAAGGCATAAGAGAAAATAAGGTGCCGGCTCCGTTACCATTCACTAAATACTTTATAGAAAAGATAAAGAAGAGAATGAACATTAACAATTGTAGTAAGAAAATATAGGTGTTAAAATTCGCTGCAAATTTGATCCCGCGTATATTTACGAAAGTGATAACTGTTATAAAAAGGATGATCCAGACTGAGATTGGTATAGCAGGGAAATACGCAGATAACGCAATGCCTAAAAGTAATGCACTTATCATTGGACTAAGCATGTAATCGAGCAAAATAACCCACCCAACGATAAATCCCAAGTATGGATTAATCGCTTTTTGTGTAAATGTGTAAGCTGCACCGGCTGATGGGTATGCTTTAACTAGCTGTGCATAACTATATGCTGTGAACAACATAACTAGCAGGGCGAGGGCGTATCCAGTCGCAATCATTCCCTTGCTTTCAACAGCAGCAATCCCATACGTGGCAAATAACGTTTGAGGCGCCATAAAAGCAAGACCAAAAAACACAACATGTCTAAAAGATAATACCCGTTTGAGTTCCCCAAATTTTTGATCTACCATTTTTCACTTCCCCTAGAAAAATATTATGGAGCGGTTTCTTTTGGTGAACAATCTTTTTAGTTAATAGATTTGGCTAATAGTGAATCCTGCCTAGCAATCTCAATGGAATATTTAAGATAATAGGATTGTTAGGTGAATTTTTACGCTAAATGAATCCATACACTCATCACTACCGTATAATTGTCTAATACATAATCCCATTTCACGCTCAAAGCCGGACTCCTTATATCCTCCAAAAGGAGTGGCTGCGTTTGTTTATGGTGAACATGGGTAACTCCTTCTGCTCCCTCCTCGCTAACATACATTGCAAGTTTGATGCCAAGTAAAAAACCCGGAAAATTAGATTTTTTGTCGGAAAACTTGATCATATAAATTTGTTTTTGAATCGATATCGATCTTATTGAGTTGAAAGTGGTTCGGTTTGAGGCATTTACCGTTAAAGGAGGTGATTTTTTTGAGGACCCTCACTTTCATCAAGGTGCGAACCTCTAAGGGGCTAAGTGTAGAAAAACTTCCTTCTTAAATGAGGAGTTGCTTAATTACTTGCAAAGTTATAGTTGGACGGGAGAGGACATTGAGAAAAGTGCTGCAAAAGAAGCAAAAGCAAAAAAACATAAATCCACAAGGAAAACGGTCGAGTTACTAGGAATAACCCAATCTTCTTTCATAAAGAGATTGAAAAAATATAACCTGCAATAAAGGATAATAAAGCAATGTTTAGGCTTTAGATGAATCGGTATCAACTCACTTTCCCGCAGTCACTTGATGTTCCTTTGCCTATAAATAGGACTAAACACACGAGCAGGAACAGGAGAGTTTGAGGTAATACTAGCAGGCTTGGAGACCTCGGATTTTTTCGTATTAATTATACTCCAGGAAATTAACCTGCTCTGATTCCTGGTTACTAGTAAAACAAAAATCCAATTGAAAGGGAAAGTGACATGGTGGACAAAGTACCAACTGTAACACGACTGACTCTTGTGTATAATACCGGAGCTTTAAAAAAAGAAGTTGTTACGCCTCTATGTAGATGTCTTATAATGAATCTTTAAATCAAGTAAGAATGCTCTTGGCTTCTCTATCCGATTATCATCGTTATGTTGATACTCTTAGAAAATAGTTATCTATTGAATGGGATAATTTCATCTAATGGTATACATGCTCTTCTTCATTATCTGGTTGACCTGAATAAGAATATACCTGGAATTTGCATTGCGCCGGTTCCTGCAAGGGAATGACTTTTGTAATAAAGTATGTTTTTTTGAAACGCCAAAAAGAGTGCATAGCTAAGACTCTATGCACTCAAAAACTATTACTTATTTTTGATGAAATCGGAAATAGCATACATTATCTCTATGCCCTGGTACGAAAATATGTTTACAGCAGTCAAAGCAAACACACCAATCATTATAAGTCGGAACCACATCATACCCATTCCTCCTATCCTAATAGATTCATTGTTTTATAATAGAAGGGGAATGGATCAAATAATCAGCCCCATAAAAGACCGGGTAAGTGTTAATAATGTCCTGCTGAAATACCAGGTTGGAATGTTTTTAATAGCCGCGTTTCCTAAAACAACTGCTAAAGTGAATATCGGACATGCAAAAAAATAATGTCCTAAGGGGTTTTTATCTCCTCCGATGAAAGGATTATACTCACTGATATCTTCACTAGCAGTTATAACATTTGTCTGATTAAATGAATCTAGACTGGGTGGAGGGCCATGATAATCAATAAAAATGAAATAACATATTAAAATGGATAGGGAGATTAATTTTATTGTACTGCTCATCATTTCTCATCCCTGCTAATTATATGATAGATTTCTGTCTGTCATAATAACATGAAACCAATAGCTGCGGTAGTCATACCTGCTACTATTAAGTTATTACATAAGGACGCCCTAAATCGCGACTATTGTAAAGTAGCTAAAGGGTGGATCAAGCGAAAAGAGGTAAATGTAGAATAATAGATACATTATAATAAACCAGCTTATCATTCATATAGATGGTGGAGACTGTCTTCGAGGTTGGACAAACATGGAAACATTTATAGCCGGTAAACTGATTTCATTGCTAATGGTTACCATTTGCGCGGTTGATTTGGTTTGCCAAACTGTACATATCAGATATCCACTCATTAGACTCGGACAGAAAACAGAGTTCGATCATACCGTGCAGGAGCGCTGGGAAGCGTTGAAAACCAACGTCTTCGGTCGATAGAAATTGCTGAAGGAAAAGAAAAAGCGGCACGTTTAATGTCATGTCTTTCTATGTTCTTAATCGTACATTTAATTGCGATCAATGCAATATAGAAAGGATTACAGGTCGTATGGAACCTTCCGCTCGGTCCTGTATCCATTTTTATACGTTATTTCAAGAAATCGTCGTCTTTATGATTTTAGAAGTAGTCGCGTGGGCCTTTCACTGTTACGTAGGGAAACTGGTTCGATTAAAAAGAGGCAGGAAGGCTGGACTTGTTCTTATTTACATAGGCGGATTAATGACAACCATGGTCATTATGTCTAGTTATAAGGGATATCTATATCAAACATCCTCTTGAAAGTTGTATTGTAAAGCATCAAAATCGTGACTTATCCGGTATTGATAAATGATTGTTCAAGACATTACTGTAAAATTTAATGGTTACTTTTCTAAAACTTATGAGAGTATTTAAGTTAAATCTCAAAGCGGGACATTTATTGTACCGATAAATGATACATACTGCTGGGATCTAGCCTAGTTGCATCTATTAATACTTTCTGTAGAGAATTTAGATTGATTGATCATTTCGGTTGAAATCCTTATATGGTCTGCTTTAAAGAGGACATTCAACAACGACAACAGAAGAATGGCAGGATTTTTTGGAGTAATGACTGCCATTGATTTTACAGGCGATGACTAATTCTATAATTTTTAAAATTGCATTTTTCTAAATTTATTTGGAGTAATGTGAGTGCGTTTTTTAAAGGTAGTAATAAAATGAGATAAGCTATTAAACCCACTATCAAAAGCAATATTTTCTATTGAATTATCACTTGATTTTAATTGGTTTTTAGCATATTGAATTCGGTAATCCAAAATATATTGGTAAGGAGAACTCCCAGTAATAACTTTAAACATACGAACAAAGTAATACACACTGAGATTTGATTGTTTTGCTAACTGTTCTAAACTAATTTCTTCTTTGAAAAAATTTTCTATGTGTGTAATAGCCCTTTGAATTTGATGTTCAAGTTCATTGACTGATTGATTGGTAACGTGTACCAATTCATAAAGAATTTTGTGTATAGTCATTGAGACAAAATGCTCATCTATACTATTACTTTTATTCATTTTAACTATATGATGTATATATTTTGGAATAAGACTGCTAGTCATAGGAAAAATACATCCATTTTTTCTATATAAAAGATCGAAATAGTTTTCAGCTGAAGAACCATCAAAATGGAAATATTCAAAATGTACATACTCTTTTGCACTATATACATGATGATTATGACAATCTAAAAAGAGGAGATCATTTTGTTTTGCTAAAAACTCACGATTATTATATTTAACTTTCATTTTTCCTTGTTTAATAAACAAGAGTAGGTAGCTATGATAGGTGTCTCTTTCAACATGGTAATTTTGATCACAGTAAAATTCTCCTGAAAAGGTCGTATAATAAAGAGCTTTTTTTGCAAATTCACTTTCTGTATGTATGTACATTTCAGAAGGTTGTAAAACCCCCTTAATTTTAGGAAACATAAACATCCTCACCTATTCTTTAGCAAGAATTCTAAGAAATAGAGCAAAAAAGTATAGTGTTTCTTGAATTTGTATTATATATAATGATAACAAATAGCACAACAATTTGAATAAAGTTTAGTGTAAGCGTTTGCGAAATTAGAGAAAAAAGAGGTGATTTGCTCATAATAAAAATGTAAAGAAACGCGCGCGGAATATCAAAGAGATTAACAGATTAATGAAAATTAAGTAAATAGGAGTGACTGGTTAATCTAAGTTTGCTTATCTGTTAGTAGATTACTTTAAAGAGAATTATAAAATTGGGATTTTGATTGATTTCTTTTGAAACAAAATCAATTGAAAAAATTTTAATAGTCGATCAAATAGGAGGAATAGATTTGACAGTATTAGGTTTTGGAGTAATAGGGACAGGTGCAATTGGAACAGAGCATATAAATCGAATTACAAATAAATTATCAGGTGGAGAAATCGTTGCTGTAACAGACTTTTTTCCAGAAATAGCTAAAAAAGTAGTTGAACAATTTAAACTAGATGCTGTTATACATCCAGATGATACTTCATTAATAGCTGATGAAAAAGTTGATGTTTTACTTGTTACTAGTTCGGAAGCTGCACATGAAGCAACGGTAGTAGCTGGAGTTGAGGCTGGAAAATATGTATTCTGTGAAAAACCTTTAGCCATATCTGCGCAAGGTTGCATGAGAATAGTTAATGCAGAGATGAAACAAGGGAAAAAGTTAGTTCAAGTCGGTTTCATGCGCCGTTATGATAGTGGTTTTGTACAATTAAAGCAGGTTATCGACAATAACGATATTGGCAATCCATTAATGATTCGAGCTTCACACCGTAATGCAGAAGTGGATGAAAGCTATACGAATGATACAGCTGTAGTTGGAACATTAATTCATGAAATTGACGCCTTTCATTGGTTAGTCAATGATGATTATAAATCAGTGCAAGTTGTATATCCCAGAAAAACCAAATATGCACACAATAATTTACAAGACCCACAGATATTTACCATAGAAACAATTAGTGGAATTGTCATCAATATCGATGTTTTCGTAAATTGTCAATATGGCTATGATATTCACTGTGAAGTCATCGGTGAAGAAGGAATTGCAAAGCTGCCTGAATATCCGAGTGTTGTTATGAGAAAAGAAGCTAAATTAACTACAAGAATACTAAAGGATTGGAAGCATCGTTTTAAGGATGCTTATGATGTTGAACTACAAAACTTCATGGATTCAATTGTTAAAACCGGTGAGCCTCAAGGACCAAATTCATGGGATAGCTATATTACTGCGGTAACTGCTGATGCTTGTTTAAAGGCACAACGAACAGGTGAAAAAGTGCAGATTAGTTTTCAAGCAAAACCAAAATTTTATAATGAAAAAATAGCTCAATAAACATTTTTTATAAATAATTGATAAAAAATGAAGAAATCAATCTGGAAAGTTGTAATAAAGGAAATTCGTAGTTGATTACTAGGGTTTTAACTAAAGATTATTAATATTACAGGCATATTTCTGACAAAAGAATTCAATAATATTTTTTTAATTTTCAATTAATTAATTCCTCAATGAAAAGAATTGGTAATTTGAGGAGTGTGGTGAAGGATATACTATTTCTCGTTGTGTTGTGTTTGAATTTCGTAATTCAAGGCAGGTAAATAGATACCGGAGAAGTTTCTAATGTTGAACAGTCTTAATTGATAAGCCAATTTTTATAATATACGAGGGGGAAAATAAATGAAAAAATTCAAAAAATGGGTGGGTGTATATATACTGTCATTGTTATTAATTACAGTAGGTTGTGGAAAAAACGAAGAATCCAGTACTTCTAGTGAAAATGATTCAGGCACCTCAGAAGGGGAAAGTATTTCTGTAGCTATGGTTGCTGGAAATGAGTCAAGTGCTTTAAAGCAAATGGTTTCTGAATTTGAAGAAGAAATGGGAATTGAAGTAAACTGGAACGAATTTGATTACAATACACTCTATGAGAGAATCTACAACGATATGAGAACAGAAACTGGAACATATGATGTTATTTTCGCCGATGATCCTTGGATGCCGATGTTAGCAGGGGGCGGATTTTTAACACCGCTTGATGAACTGGGCTATGAATTAGATGAAGATTTTGCAAAGATGTCTCGTGAGGTTAGTATGTGGCCTGCACCAAGTGGTCCACGTCTTCCCAATTCAGACCCCAATGAAGAGCCTCGTGCGTATGGTATACCGCAAGTAGGGAACGTGCAGATGTTCTTTTATAGAAAAGATATTTTAGATAAAGCTCCCGAAACATGGTCCGAATTAGAAACAGTTATTGAAGATCATCAGGGTGAAATAGAGTATGGTTTTGTGCATCGCGGTGCCCGTGGGGACGCAATTGCTACAAATTTTAACGCCTTTCTTTGGTCGCATGGAGCAGACTTTTTTGATGAAAATTGGAATGTGACCTTAGATAGTCCAGAAGCGATTGAAGCTCTTGAATATTATGTTGGATTGACAAAGTATGCACCAGACGGCATTGCAAATTATGATGCTGACTCTATCGGACGCGTAATGAGCCAAGGAGAAAGTTTAACATCGATTGTATGGCCTGCATGGGGTGAAACGATGGAAGACCCTGAAAAATCTGATGTTGTTGGAGATATCGGTTACTCTCTTGTGCCGCGTGCAGAAGATGGTAGCTTCTCGCCTATGATTGGAAACTGGATTTTAGGTATTCCAAAGGCTTCTGAAAATAAAAAAGCTGCACTAGAATTTATAACTTGGGCTTCATCTACAGAAAGTCAAAAAGAAATTACAAAATTGGGCGGGGTGCCTAGCCGTACAGGCGTCTTAAAAGATCCTGAATTGTTAGAAGAGAAACCTTACCTACAAGCCGTAAGTGAAGGTCTTGAAAATGCTAAGTTCCGTCCACGTACCCCACTTTACTCTGAAATTGCAACAATTTATGGCACATACCTAAACCAAGCTTTGACTGGGGATTTAACCTCAGAAGAAGCCCTCACTAGTGCTGCGGAAGAAATTAAAGCACTAATGGAAGACAATGGTTACTAATAAGTTGTGTAACTGTGTCCCTTAGACTCTGTTTTCTCCTATATATTTTGTTCTATGTCAAAAGGTTGGGGTAGGAGTGACTTGCTCCTACTCCTTTATCCTACTTGAAAATTCCATACATTGATGATGTAACGGGACCATAACGATTGAATCCAAAAGCATTTCTTTTAATCACCTTTGTTTGATTATTTAAGCTTTCGATAAAGCCGTTGGTATATCCAAAGGCAAAACTGTTTAATATACAAACGGTATGAAGAGTTAAGTGAAAAGCAGCTCTTATATTTAGTTTATCCGATGAGTTAAGAAGAGCCAATCATTTAAAAGAAGTGTTTACACTGGGTTAAAGAAGCGAAGAAAAAGGAAAAACGGCTGTCGGACAAGTGAAAGAGGAATTAGGCTTTTTATCAACAGGTACATAACGAGAACATGCCGAAGTTTATTTCAATCGATTCAAACGTTAAAAAACTGGCAGGTATAGACATGTTTCTTTTGTTTACACTTTTTCCGATCATACTCCGTGGAACTCTTCCTGAGCTTTCCTTCTCACGCGTTCTAATGCCCAATAAATATAGCGGCAAAAGTGAAAACGGTCCGCAATAATGATAGGGTTTCCTAATGCTTCAACTCCAATCTTTTTCTAGTTTCTAGGACAATTCAAGTGGAAAGGTTTTTGGAACTTGGTGTTTTTTTATGTCTAAATTTTATCTTACCCCAACAAATATAATAGAGCCATATATTTAATACAAACATAGGAAATGTTAGACGTTGAGTAATAATCCAAATCAAGCAGCTTCTGATTTGCAGCGAAATGAAATCCGACAATAAAAACGGAGTTTTTGATTATACGTTAAAACAAAATTGTAAATGTAGTAATAATAGGTATATATTAAAAATTCAGCTAGAATAGTAGGGACGATTTAGCTACTGAAATACTAGAGACCGACGGGAAAAACGGTAGTGGTAAAGACCGAAGTGAAAGATTTTTACACGAGAAGGTTGAACCGCCTTCCGTGCCAAAGAAGACAATGCAAGAAAAAGCAAAGAAAGTTGGAGTAGAAGTCGCATTTGTGCCTTGGAGGGAAAAGCGAGAATATATTCCTGTTTCAAGTGCCTGGAAGTGATTTATCGGACAGCTTTGAGATTTTTCCGGTTTCCGTTGAAGTTTGTCATAAAACGGACCGGAAAAAGAAAGCTTACAGCATTGTTTAAATTATATACCAGATGAATCCAGTAATTCCAATAACGATAAGTCCTGCAGGAAGCCAGATTAAATAAACATTAATCAAGTTGGCCAGGCTTGAATCACTATTGTAATTTTTGTCTTCGATTTGGGTAAGGGAAAAAGTAATAACAGCGGCAATAATACAAATAATCGTAACTACAATCAAAGCAAAAGTCATGCCCAATCTCCTCGCATATTGTGGTTTTGTAGAAAGCATTACTTAAAAAGTAAAAGATTTTCACCGTGATAGCTTCCTAGAAAAATCTGTTCTCATCATTATGACATATGGTGTTTGTTCCTATGAAGAAAAGAAAGAAGAATACATACAATGTTAACAAAATGGGCAATCTGGTACAGAATATGAACCTATCACTATAAAACTATTTACGGTTTAACACAAGAAAAGTAGTTAACGGTTATGGAATTCTTATATATTTATGCGATGTCCTATTTAGAAAACTGGTGCTATGCTGTAACAAGTCTAGTACCTTGCTTATTGGTAAGAAGTTCACTATTTAAAAAATTGTATTAAGCAAAAGAACAGGTTAGTTTGAACAAGTTTGTTATAGAGCATTTCTAGGTAGTGAGGAATGCTTTTTATTTTTGTCTATAATAAAAAGATTGATTTAGTAACAATAATAATATAATTTATATCAATAAACATTTATTGATATTCAATAAAAAATGTTTTAAAATCAAATCAAGTTGAAGATAATGAAGTGAGGTGCTTTATGTGAAACGAGGATCCACACTCTTTTTAAAGATAGCTGTTATTCTTATTGGAATCCCAGTTCTTGCCTTGTGCATATTTCTGGTGCCTGAAATAGCGAATTTTGCAGCAGAGTTGTATCCAGCCATTGCTTATATAGACGATCTCGTATTAATCGATTTGTATGCCACGGCTATCCCTTTTTACGTTGCTCTGTATCAAGCTTTTAAACTTTTAAGTCATATTGACAAGAACAAAGCTTTCTCGGAATTATCTGTAAGAGCTTTAAAGAATATAAAATACTGTGCAATTATCATCAGTATCTTGTATGTGGCAGGCATGCCGCTCTTTTATCTCATAGCGGAGTTAGACGACGCTCCAGGTATCATAGTCATCGGACTGGTCATTATTTTTGCTTCTACAGTTATCGCAGTCTTTGCTGCTGTTCTCCAAAGGCTTTTACAAGAAGCTATTAATATAAAATCGGAAAATGATTTAACGGTCTGAGGTGAATCACATGGCGATTATAATCAATATAGATGTGATGTTGGCTAAAAGGAAAATGAGTGTAACAGAACTTTCGGAGAGAGTTGGAATAACAATGGCTAACCTTTCTATATTGAAAAATGGAAAGGCAAAAGCGATTCGATTTTCAACTTTAGAGGGGATTTGTAAGGCTTTAGAATGTCAGCCTGGAGATATTTTAGAATACAAAAGTGATGAAGACACTCAATAATATTAATAACGCTTAACAGGAACGGAAAAAGAAAGTTATTCGGCGGTGAACCTATGGACATAACCCTACATCTATTAAGCTGCAATTCTAAGCAGGAACATATATGCAGAAAAAAACTCTGGGTACACAAATCATGAGAGTACTAAATCAACTCGTTCGTTTTGGTTTCGTGCAGGCCCTCTCGTGTTTGTTTCCGGTCGTGATTTTTGTCTCTTTGGCTGTTACCCAAATCATATCACTTCCCTTCCTGCCACGGTATGACTTGCTGCTCATCATCTGTCTTTTGATGCAGTGGTGGATGGTGCATTCCGGGCTTGAAACATGGGATGAGCTAAAGGTTATCACATTGTTCCACCTTATTGGACTTACTCTTGAAATTTTTAAGGTGCATATGGGTTCCTGGTCTTATCCTGAAGAAGGATATTTTAAACTTTTTGGAGTGCCTTTGTATAGCGGATTCATGTATGCCAGTGTAGCGAGTTATCTTTGCCAGGCATGGAGGAGGTTAAAGGTTGAACTGGTTAAGTGGCCCCCGTTTTTTGTAGTTGTCTCTCTTGCAGCTGCGATCTATTTGAATTTTTTTACACACCATTATTGGTTTGACGTTCGTTGGTGGTTAGCTGGACTTGTAATTGTCCTCTTTTGGCAATCATGGGTGACATACGAGGTGAGTGGCACTCGTTATCGTATGCCACTCGCACTTTCTTTTGTACTTATCGGCTTTTTTATATGGATAGCGGAAAATATCGCAACGTTCTTTGGGGCCTGGGAATATCCAAATCAAACTCATGCATGGAGTCTCGTTCATCTAGGTAAGGTGAGCTCATGGCTCTTATTAGTGATTGTTAGCTTCCTTATAGTAGCGACGTTAAAGCAGGTGAAGGGGAGTTCCACTAGGATAGATACTAGTCAATTTTTATAACAGTTAAGAACTCCTCTTTTAGGTTGAAGTTCATCAGCATCGTTGAATGAATAGGGGGGGGGTGTCAGCTGCTGGTGTAGCGTTGGTTATGTCCCATATTCAGCTATATTCTACCGTCTCCATGTAATAAAGACTAGACTATTCTTATTGCGAAATGCTGCCCATTCTGTTGTATTACATCTGGGTTAGGGTGGTGTCACGCTCTTGCAGAGATGACGGAACACGAATGGAGTTCAGATGAAATGTTAAGTACTTTTATAGAACGATACTTTGAAAGGTGTCGTTAAGTTGGTGGAGGGGGGGGTTATGGAGAACCTCCGTCCAGAAGTTCTGTGGGCTGCTCATTATGCCGGTAAAGAAAGAGAATACTGTCAGATTTGACGAACCTGGACAGATCCTTCCTGCGGTTTATGGCCTTCACTTAAAGGCTTGGCGCTAGCCCAGTTTTCTTTAAAAGGGAAGAAATGAAAAATAGTTGGCGTTTTAGATGTCTAGCGCAAGCGCCTACTCGCTCGAGATTCCTTCGGTTCGTAAAAATGGAAAGCAAAGATTCGCTTTCCATATGCCGACCCTCCAGGACTTGTCGCTCGTGAGCAAGGCGCTTGCGCTTTTCTAATGAAAGAAGAGTTAAGAGAGTTTTGGCGGAGTTCTTGTGAGTAGGTAAAAATACAGTTAATCGTTAATATTTATGAGATGGAAAGATCGCATTACTTTTGTTTGCGGTCTTTTCATTTTTTCATAGTATCGTTGCTATAGCCCTTGTATTTATTTCAAAAATTATTTATAGTAATAGTAAAGCGCTTTTATCCAAAATGGATTAAAATAAAATGTACTTATTAGCAGGGACAGAGGAGATGACAGATGGAATGAGTCGAAGAACATCAGCTTTATTAAATCTTCCGGGAGACTACAGCCGGCATTCGTTAAAACAAGATATTGTGGCTGGACTGACGATATTTATTATGCTTGTGCCGCAGGGAATGGCCTATGCACTGCTGGCTGGACTGCCCCCGGTGATGGGGTTATATGCGTCAACGATTCCGCTTATTGTCTATGCACTTTTTGGCTCCTCCCGTCAGTTAGCTGTCGGTCCTGTGGCGATGGCGTCAATTCTAATTTTTTCCGGCGTATCATTTTATGCGGAGCCGCAGAGCTCAGAGTATATTACACTCGTCCTTTTGTTAACGCTGATGGTCGGGGTGATGCAGTTTGTGTTAGGGGCCATTAACGCCGGAGCTTTGATTAAATTTATATCTCAAAATGTAATCAACGGCTTCACTTCAGCTGTTGCTATTACCATTGGGTTGAGTCAATTGGGCAATTTCTTCGGCATAGATATGCCAAGTCAAAACCAGCTTATTCCTTTATTAATGTCTCTATTTCAAAACATCTCTAATATTCACGTACCGACGACAATTATTGGGGTCATCAGCTTGGTCGTATTGATGGGACTTAGAAAAATAACAAAACGTCTGCCTCTCCCTTTACTAGTCGTTGTCTTTAGTATTTTCATTGTTTCATTTTTTCGTTTGGATCAAGCAGGAGTTCGTATAGTTGGTGACGTACCAAAAGGGTTTCCTGGTTTATCTCTTCCTTCCCTGGATATTTCTTCGATGCAAGTATTACTGCCAACTGCGTTAACCATTGCGTTAATTGCCATGATGGAGTCGCTTGCGATTACGAAAACGCTCACTGGGAAAGACAGCCCTCCGTTAAACGTTAATAAAGAACTTCGTGCGATAGGTTTGTCCAATATAGCTGGTTCTCTGTTTTCAGCGTATGCGGTCACGGGAAGTTTCTCGCGAAGTGCAGTGAACCATCGGGCAGGAGCCATATCTCAAGTGTCGATGATCGTAACAGCAATTGGAGTAGCACTGACTTTATTGTTTTTAACCCCTTTATTTTATTATTTGCCGCAAACAGTACTGGCGGCAATCATTTTGTCTGCTGTCGTCGGTCTTATTAATATTCCTTCTTTGCGCTATGCCTTTCGGGTGAAACCAGCAGATGGAGGGGTGTGGATCGTCACATTTGCGGCGACGCTGTTGATTGGAATTCAATGGGGACTGTTAATCGGGGTAGGCGTATCGTTATGTATATTAATAAACCGCATATCCTACCCTCATATTGTAGAACTTGGCTGGGATAGGAAAAGCAGAAGCTACCGTGATATGCAGCGCTTTTCTAAGGCAAAACGAGTACCGCAGGCAATTTTACTTCGGATCGACGCTAGAATACATTTTTCTAATGTGAGCTATGTCGAAAAGGTTATTGAATCGAAGATATACGAAGCAGGGAAAAGCATAAACGGACCAATTGACGTAGTAATTGATATGGGCGGAGTCAATGATATTGACACAATGGGAATTGATACGTTGGAGAGGCTCATTCAAAAATATAAAACACATCAGGATATTCAAATATGGTTCGTACAGCTAAAAGGGCCCGTCCGTGATTTATTACAGCGTGCCGGGTGGCACCAGCGCTTTCCGGCAGTAATCAGCTATCTATCCCTGGACCAGTTTATGAAAGGGAGACAACAGTCAGTAGATTATATGATATGATTTAAAATAAACGTGGTAGAACTCGGCATCAGGGTGCAGGTCTTTCTTGTACTTTGGAAAAATGATAAAAGTACAAGAAAAATATGCTTTAGAGATAAGAGGAGCTGTTTCAAAAGGTTAGTTTGGAGTATGATGGTCATTTAGCAATTGGGATATGTGAAACACTAACGAGTAAAGCGGCAGTGTGAAGAAACTGCAGGGAGTGCTTTTTGCTCCGCCACCCGCAAAAAGCAGGTCTATTTCAGTGGCATTATCCGATAACTAACAGATGGAACTGCTCCTTTTCGAATAAAAAAACTGGTTAAGGAGAAAAACTCGTGATAGAAGAATTAATGCGTCAGCGCTCATCTAAAGTTAATGGAATGAAAGAGGTATACCGTTGTATACACCAGCATGGACTCATTACCAAAGCAGAGCTCTTAAAGCGGACAAAAATGAAACAGACTACTGTAGTCAGACACTTAGATGCGTTAATACAATATGGCTTGATTCGTATTGAACACTATGAAGAATCTTCAGGCGGGAGGCCTCCTGCACTGTATGCAATTGAGCCGAAAGCGGCTTTTATTATCGGAATTGATTTGTCACGAGTAGAGACGACTATTTCTATTGTAGATATGTCATTTGCCCCTGTCGCCAATTACACATTTCAAATGACAGAAGATCATACCCCTGCATACACCATTTCTGTAATCAAGAAAGTAATAGCCGCTCTCTTAAAAAATAATGAAATGGAAAAAAAAGATATATTAGGCATAGGTTTAGGAACAGTCGGACCGTTAGATCGGCAAAAAGGCATCATGTACCCTGAAGCGTTTGTGGCACCAGGTTGGAATGAGGTACCGATTGTCCATGAAATCAAAAAAGCGTTTCAAACTGATGTGTTTCTTGAAAACGGAGCCAATACGGCTGCGTTGTATGAGTCTGTAAACAATCCGGAGGCAAACAAGACGATCCTTTATTGTATTAGCGGCTGGGGTCTTCGCTGCGGGGTATTGACGAATGGTACTATTATGCAAAGCCGAAAAGGGGACGCCAGCTCTTTTGGAGAAATGATTATCGATACGGAATCAAACAGGACCTTGTCTTCGTATATTTCATATAATTATATTTTAGAGGAAGTAGAAAGAAAGATAAATGCTGGAGAAAAGCCAACACACTATCACCCCGAAAAATATCATAAAAAGAATGAGAAAATGGATCATTTACTGCACGCTTTAAGGAAAGGAGATCCTTTGATTGAAAACGTCGTTCTCCGGTCTGCGCATTATTTCGGAGTGGGAATTGCCAATATGGTGAATGTCCTTCACCCGGAAGTGGTCGTTATGAATAGTGATCTAATGAGAATATATCCGGCATACTACGAAAAAGTTGTTCAAACGGCAGAAACGTTCATTTTTCAACTGAATAAGCAGAATCTTCATTTTCACGTAGCTCAAACTACCGAAAATGCGGTTTCAATCGGAGCTTGTGTATTAACCTTTCAATCACATTTTAAATAACTACTACTGAGCACTCCAACTAATTAGAACAGCGTACCAACCCACGATCCATTTTACTTCTTTAATGCTTATATGATTTAAAGAAGATTTGTCTCATCAATTAATTTTTGGTAACAGGAATATGCTCCTTTCCCCCTCAGGGCACAAGTGCGCTATCACTGACTCTCTTTGCTTTGCCGCGGCGTTTCAGTTTCCTCATGCTCAAAGTTTACCGTTGATGATTAAATTAACCTTTTTAAGACAGCCCTTTCATTTAATTGTAGAGGGGGAGACTGCTGGTTCAGCCTGGTACGGAATACCGTTTATTTTGCTGGAAGGACGTATTGCATTGGATGTAAACCAAGGTGTTCGATGAAAAAGTTTAAGCAACGGTTTCCATTAATGGACAATCGTTTCTATGAAAAATAGGTAGAAAATGCAATGATGGAAAAAACAGAGATTAAATAAAAAATTTACTTAAGGAATGAAGTAAATAAAATATATCATTTGAAAGAAACATAGAACCATTGATGTATCCTGGATATACTCCCCTAAAGGAAGACGGGTTTATAATAAAATCCGAGTGCCTACAGGGGAGTATTTTTATGACGGAGAAAATGGTTAGAGAATACAGTTTTTTTGTGTGGATGTTTGTTGAAGAAAAATCTAGTTGTGTTGATTTGAAGAAAAAGTATAACCGTTTTGTATAAAAAAGTTGCACCGTTTTACCCCTTTGGATGTACGTTGTCTAAAGGGTTTTTTATGTAAAAATAACATAATGATATGTTATTAAAGCCAGATTGTTGAAGAAAATTTTTTACAGAGGTACGTAGCCCTACCAACTTCTTTTCGTATAATTCCTAATAAAGGGGGGGTTCTAGGAGAGTTAGAAAAAAACCTATCTACTCTAAGAAATAACAGTGCGCAATGTCTCGCCCAAGAGGGGGGTCTTCCTGATTAACAGTTTGAACTCGAGTATCATAACGTAAGTAAATTCTATGATCAGCTTCGACTTCTGTCCTTAAGATAAAAATAAAACCTCTGTTACTTGAATTTTTTAACCTCTATCATTTGCCTTCTTTTTAGCCCTTCATCCTATTACCTATTCAAAGTTATTTCGATTTACATACCGTATATGAAGGAGGTGAAATTTATGGAGAAATTTATCGCTGAGTTAAGAGGGGAAAACGAAGTACCTCCAGTAAAGACAGATGCTTTTGGATTAGCCAAATTTCTCGCTAATAAGGATTGTACAAAAATTAAATTTGAGCTAGAAGTCAACAATATTAGAAATTTCATTCAAGCGCATATTCACTTTGGAGCCCGCGATGAAAATGGACCGGTTCTCGTCTTTCTTTTTGGGGCAGACCTAGCGACTTTAGAAGATCAAAATGGGATAACCACCCGCCGGGGAGTAGTTACGGGAGTTATTACAGATAAGGATATCGTTCCTAATCGTGCAGGTGTAAAAAATGTCAATGACTTACTAAAACTGATGCGAAAAGAATTGACGTATGTAAATGCTCATACCGAACAAAATCCTGGTGGTGAAATTAGAGGGCAAATTATTCCCCTTCGTAAAAGAGATATATTTTATTAGATTTTGATTTTCCGTAATAGGGCGCATTCCTGTAATAAGGACTGCGTTTTTTTTGTATTTGGGCCATTTAATTGAATAAGAAGGAATTTCGAGAAGTCTTCCGAAGTATGGTTTATGTCGGTAAACTTTGATTGTGTAAGTAAACAATAGGGAGAGGGGATAATTAAATGAATCAAAATTACAACACTTCTGCCCGGCCTCCAGTGGTCGACCGGGTTACCTGGCAGGCCAAACTGGATGAGTTGCGGATCCGAGAGAAGGCCCATACTCGCGAAGGTGACGCAATTGCGGCAGCCCGTCGTCGACTGCCGATGGTCGAGGTGGACTCGACCATCCCGCTGATCGGACCAGATGGCCCGGTCACGCTGCTGGAGACGTTCGAGGGCCGCAATCAGCTGATCGCCTATTTTCACATGTGGCACACCGGCAGGCCTGCCGCGGAGCAGTGCGAGGGCTGCACTTTCTCCACGACCCACATCAACGAACTGTCCTATCTGCACTCGCGGGACGTCAGCTACGCGACTTTCTGTCAAGGGCCGTATGAGGAGAGCTCGCGGTATCGCGACTTCATGGGCTGGACGGTTCCCTGGTACTCGGTGCCCCAGGACGCCGCGGATCAGTTGATCGTTGACCGGCACTTCGGCATCCTGGTCAGTTATCTCCGGGACGGTGACAAGGTCTACGAGACCTACTGGACCACAGGCCGAGGCAACGAACGGATGGCACCGTCGTATGGACTGCTGGATCTGACTGTCTACGGCCGACAGGAGTTCTGGGAGGATTCGCCCGAGGGCTGGCCGAAGCGTTGGGGCTCCAAAGGTGGTCAGTTTCAGATGGACAGCCGCCCGACCGCCCAGTGGTCCCGCCTGGCAGCTGGGCACTCTGACGATCTCGGCACCTAGGCTGCCTTTCTGCAAGGTTACAAAAAAAAGCGGTAACTTAAGGGTTCCTCAGGAATAACTATAAAAATAGGGCATCGTGTGATGAAAGCAGGCTGTTATGTATTTAATCATCGGACGCTTATCCGAAATAAGGAACAGCGTCCTTTTGTCATTTTATGGCCATATTCTGGAACCACTTATTGTATGAATAAGGGTTTGAGATAATTTTTATTAAGTTAGAAGCATTTTATTGAGTGAGGAGATAAAATAATGATAAGAAAGTCTAATTTAATAGCTTGTATATTCTTATCTATTCTTGGCTTATTTAGTTGTGGTTTTTCTGAAAGTTCTGATGACGTGAAGCCTGAAAGGTCGCCCGTTAGCAGTGGCTCTCTTCATAATTATGATACCCAGATGTTATGAATCATTAAAGGAGCATCCTGATTTTCCTGATTAAACCTGAACGAAACAAAAGAAGTTAATACGGGAGAAAGTACATCCACTGTAGCCTATACCGCAAAAACAGAGACCAAATCACACGGGGCTTCAACAACCACCACTGATAATGGAGGAAAAGAATGGTCAGAAGCAAATACAGCAGATTATTGTACAACATTAGAAAAAGTATGGAACACTGAACAGGGCAAAGTGGAGAGTTATTGGAAATATGAATATGATACTCAAAATGATAAAGTGAAACTAATTGAAAGTGAAGATAATGATAATAAAGTTAATTAATTAAATCAGAGTTAAACGAACTGGGTGCTATTGGGAAATAAAGCAGTGGTCATTTATTGATTGTAAGGGCAGTAAGGTTTAATAAGAAGAAAGAAATAGCAAGTGATAATTACAAGATATTTTTTAATGCCTAATGATTTAGGATTGATGGTGGCTAAGGTGTTATATTTTTTATCCTTATGGTATTAATCACTAAGTTTAAGTGAGCTTTTCAACTAAAGGGAGTGTTGGGGTATTTGTTAATATCTATAAGCACTTTCGCATGTATTAGCTTCTGGTTCATAATAACAATGTTGTTTATATTGTCCTGCAAATGGTTGACCGAACCAAGTAGGAGGACATTCACCATATGGATTAAAATACCAAAGAGAATACTTAGAAGGATGTTGTCTCCAATACTTTATAACTTGTCGTGCTAACCTTCTCTCTGCTTCTCTTGCTGGCCTATAAAATAAACTACCTTTTTGTACTGCTTCAAAAGAGTAATTTCCACCTTGAACTTGAAAGATTACATCCTGTATGGACCTTACATCCTCAAAATCTAAACAATCCGCTGTTGCTCGATTTACAACGACATTCCCAACCATAAGCATCCCTAGTCGTCCTTCACCCACGGCTTCTGCTCTCATCATCCTTGCTATTAAATTAACGTCACTTGCGTTGTATGCTACTCTTGCCACTATAATCACCTCTAAAAGAATTGTATGAAAAAATCTTTGAAGAATGTAAGCTTTTTGTAATTTTTATCCGATTGGGCATGTACCAATTTCACAAGATTTATAGCCAAGATAAAGTGGGGCTTTTAGTTGTTCATGCTTATGAAAGGATGTACTTAAAGTAACGGGAACAGTTTGTTGAAGAATAATAAAGAGCTTGGAATGGCCAGTACAGTAGCAAGCGAATGGAAGCGCTGTATCTTACGGTGCGACATTTCTTGTGGAATTTCGAAACACCTTGCTAATAGAATATGTGTTCTTATGTCTGTCAGTTTATCTTGAAAGTGAAAGGACAGAGCTGAGGATCAGTTGAAAGATCTTCAGCTCTGTCCTTATACAAGAGCATATCATCCTTAATAGTCATAATTAGGGAATTCTGTTTGACATATAAAAATTAATGATGAGCTTCCTGATTGTCCTGCTGCTTTTGCAAATTTTCTTGGAGAAACTCTAGTTCATTGCTGGAAAGTTCTCCTACGATAAATAGCTTTTGAGGCATGATGGTCGAACCATCGTTCCCTGCATGGAGTTTGGCATAATATAAACCGTCACTTTTGAAATCCTTTTTTATGATATACACTCCGTTTCTCTTTTTTTCGGTTTCTTCCATATGATAAGAAACCGAACCATCCTGCTTCTCTATCTCCATATGAACAAAGTCAGCATTTTGAACCCTCTCTCCGTCTTGAGTTAGAATAATCTTTATTTCTTCCTGTTTATTAGCCTGAAAGGATTCAGGGATCTTGATTTCTGCCTCTAGCGGTGTTTCTGTTTTATAAAGAGAAGCCGCGTCTTGATTTAGTGAACACCCGGCCAGCACAAGCGAGATAATAAACATGAATGTACAAGTCTTTTTTTTCACTGCAGAGCCACCTTCAACACATTAAATTAGGCATTTAAAAACTTCTTGACGACTGGTATTCTTTGAATAATCAGCCAGTCCACCAGCCATACAACGATTAAAGATACACCGATTAAAGGGAACAAGACTCCCAGTCCGATAATTAGAAGAAGAAAGGCTTTCCTGTTTGCTATAGGTGGTGCCTTTGGTGCGCCTAATGCTTTCTGGGGCTTTCGTTTCCACCATAAGTAAAAGCCGGTGACCGCCACGAGAATAATTCCTAAACAAATGAAAAGGCTGATGAATTGGTTAATGGCACCAAATTGGGTCCCTTTATGAAGCGTGATGCCCCACGCCACGGTTTTTCCTATAATGCCGTAGTGATCATAGCGATAATCCGCTAGAATGGCGCCAGAGTACTGGTCGATATGAATCGTGGCTTCATCCTGAGCTTTCGGCGGAAAAGCGGAGACGTATATACCCCATCCTTCTCATTTGGGATATAAATCGTGTAACTTGGGTGGATGTCCTGGGCATCAGCTATATCTACCACGTCATTGATGGAAAGGGGAGTGAGTCCTTGAATATCGGACACTGGAACATCTAAATTTTCAGCAGCCCAGGGAACATTATCGATATCTTTTGTCTGCACTTCCGATGTAGGAGCACTTCCTGTCCAAACAGAAGGGGGATACCCTTCTCCTGTATTTGTAGCGAAGTTTTGAAAGTTCGTTCCCCAAAGACCTGACCAAGGCAGTCCTGTCATAATTAAGAAAAACATACCGGCTGTAATCCAGAAAGCCGGGACAGCATGCAGGTCTCTTCTGAGAATGCTTTTTCTTTTTGTGTATCTCGGATAAAGAACACCAGCCATTCCTTGTTTCTTCTTTTTGGGAAACCATAAAAAGAAACCTGTTACGATTAACACGATGGCCCAGCAAGCTGCTAATTCAACAATTCTATCACCTGTCGTTCCTGCCATCAGCTCACCGTGAAATTCTTCAATTTTATTCATGATCCGGTCTTCACTCTTCAATGTTCCCATAAACTCTCCAGTATAAGGATTGATAAAGACGGTCATGGATTCAGAATTTGAACTGATCGTTACTTCGCTGGAACGCGAGACATCTTCTCCAGGGCGGTAGGCGGTAACGGCAGCATCGGGGTATAACTCTTTTACTTCTTCAATTTGTTCAGAGGGCGTTACCTTGTCTCCCTCTGGCGTGACCTCATAGTAGTCTTTATAGAGTACTTCCTCGATCTGTGGCTTAAATAAGTAAATAGCTCCTGTAACTGCAAGAATGATAAGAAACGGAGCAAAAATTATCCCCGCATAGAAATGCCAGCGCCACACGCTGTGGTAAAGGGAAGCTTTTTCTGCTTTATTTTTCGAAGACGGATGTGATGGTTCTTTTTTTACTGGTTGCATTTTATTCTCCTCCTGATCTATTACAGGAGCAGCTGTTCCCGCTCATTTTAGCGTTTATGACATGCATAGCTTCTTGAAAGTTGTAGACTTTTCCGCCGAACCCTTTTTGAAATTGCTCCGCCTGATTTCTTGAAGAGAAAACAATCGGCTGGGGTTCACAGCAATTCAAGTCTAAATCGGCGTCTATTAGATAGGTGGCGACTTTCGCGCTGATGGTCTTATTCTTTAGGAAATCCCGGCAGGTAATTTGAACAACTTCATCCTTGATGTTTTGATACCTTAGCAGGGCGCAATGGGCACAGCACGCACTTTCTACCTGCCGATTCTCTTTAATAATCTGCACACCCAATCTTCCAGTTGCTTCCTTTTGGCAATATGGGCAGCCGGCAGGAGGTGCAGTTTCCATTGAAGTCCACAAAGCAATTCCACTGGAGGTCTTCACTATCTTTTTCTGTTGGATTAACGGCTTGAGATCACGGTAAACGGTCATTTCCGACACATTCAGCCGCTTAGGGTAATTCACTTTATATATTCAGACAATACCTTCATGATAAGATTTGTTACAAAAAGTTGAATTGTAACAAAAACGAGATAGATTTACCACATATATTTACCATAGGATATTCATGTTATCTTGACATCGAATTTTCAAGAATAGTCCAGATTTTTGAGCAATTCATTGTATATAAAAAAACTGATCGCAACAAATCCCCATATAAAAAAATGGTGAATTTTGAGACAATAGTAACAAAATACATAAAGTGGGGGAGTAGAATGAAAAGTTGGAAACGGCTCACTTTAAGTGTAGCTGGGGCTGTTGCGATGTTTATGGTAACACCGAAAGCAGAAGCAGCCAATTTTACGGACGTATCTGATGACTTTTGGGCAAAAGATAGTATTGAATATTTAGCAAAAAGAGAAATCATTAACGGATATTCGGATGGGAGTTTTAAACCTAATCAGGACATTACGCGGAGCCAGGCAGCCGCGATGATCGTGAGGGCTTTAGATTTAGATACAAGTGGTCGTCCGCACGCTGATTTTTCCGATGTTTCCGATAACCATCCAAATGACAGAGTAATTAATGCTGTCAGTGATGAAGGAATCATCAGAGCAAGTGGAAAATTATTTTTAATATTGTATTTAGTGTTATTTCGTATTCTTTTTGATCATAAATTGTGGAGGAGGTCCCGCAGCTACAGCACTTCAATCATTAGGTATGCAAACAGGCAGAAATGAGATGTTTATTCTCCCAAGCTCTGCCATACAAATTGGCAACGGAATGGGTATGGAAGATTTCGTATAAACACAATTCGATTTTGATATCACCACATACTACTGTTCAAATTCTTTGACTTGATTATCGACGCATAATCGTCTCTTTTTAAACAAACCCCGGAAATTATGGGGATGTTTTATACGGAACAACTCATTCCTGGTAGATATTCACCATAGTTTCTGCCTTCCGGATCGAAATCAAACCCTAAGTAATTTTTATAAAACTTGAAATGCCGTTTAAATGCGCCTTCTATTTTTAAAAGCGGCAGCCTTCCTTTTTCGTAAATGGAATACGTTCCTAACAATGCTGCATAAGTTTTAACATTGGCATGTTTAGCAATTTGATAAGAGTAACTGTTTTGATTAGCTAAACAGAAGAAAAATTTTATATACTTAAATTCAATTGCAATTTTTTGTTTATCCGGAAATGGAGGAAGATGGCCCTGCAAGTAGTTTTCTAATAGTTTAACTTCTTCCTTCGTAAAGTTAGTAAATACAAAAAGGGTATCATCACCTAAACCATTCTCCCGATACGAAGGATGCTTTTCCATTTTGTGTAAAATTTGATGAATGCTACGGGGAAAGGCACATCCCCATATCCATATATACCCCTTATTATGAAAAGCATTTTGAAAATTTTTTAAGTCTTGGTTTGTCATCGTTGGTGAATTAAAATCTAGATTACCACGCGGATCTTTATCGTCGGGATCACGTAATGATGAGCCGCGATAACTGTGTGTGAAGCTTGGAAGAGACGGATGTAATTGAATGTTTGCTTCCCTGTCATCATAACTGTTAACAAGAATCGGCCCACCCATCCAACCATGGGAAAAGAAGCTCAGCTCAATGAGGGAATGGGGGGAGTTCTTTCCAATATTCTGTACTTTTTGGTATACATCCAATATGGACATCACGTTATCTTGCCCATCTTTAAAACGATAGCTTCCATGGTTCGATGTATAATTTGCTTTGGAAATACGAGCAAATTTATTTTGCACGGTTTTGTTTTGTTTCTTGATGCCTTTATGATAGGTAATTTCATGGGTGGCGATCTCACCGCGAAGAAAATCATAAATATGAAACATCATGGCTTTCTTCGCTTTATTTTGAGCAATTATTCTTTTCATCCGATTGTCACACAATACTCTAAAATCGGAAGTGCCGCCATCAAATTCGTAATCCACTGCAGCTATAAGAATATAGTGGTCCATATCTCTTTGTTCATCCTTTCCCAACTGGCTATCATAATAAATCGAAGGTGGATGGAGTTGATCGTTCTTAGGGTTGATTTTTGTTGTTTGTGATGTTCACCGGTTCTCCTGTTAAAATGTCACGAATCTCTGGAATTTCCTCTAAATTTTGCAGCATGACAAGTGACGTTGGGATGGTAAGTTCCCATGGTTGGGAGTCTTCTGGATAGGGAATTCCTTCTTCTGGTTTATCTAAGTTTTCTGTCATTTCATCAATAATTGGCACATATAATTCGTCATCTCGCAATGGAATGTCATTACCTTCCCAAACTTCACCAAACTGGCAGAAATGAGCAACGGCACGTTCGAATCCTGGTCTGACAGGAAGCTGAACACGCGCTGCTCCTGCCTTTAAAAAAGCGGCAAAATCAGGATCTGGATCGGTAAAATGTAACGCAGAAATCCAGCGGGATTTTCGGCCCCAAAAGTACGGGTATAGTATATACAATAAATTATTCCATTCAAACGCATGCTCCAAAAAACGTATATGGGACCCATTTTCACAAGTTTTTTCTATATCCATAACAGGCTCAGAATAGAATGGCTCAAAGCTGTCCTTGCTAATATTGGAAGATCCAGATAGCATCATGATAACAAGTTTTTTCAGTTCTTCTCGTTCAATCCGTCGATTCTCCAAAGGATTACGTCCAAGTATTTCAACACCCTGCTCAATCGATGCAGCAGCGACTTTTTCTTCATAATCCATCTGCTGCTGTTGGTATGCTTGCATGATGGCATCATACATATCATGCTGCCACTTAGCAAATCCTTCACCAGTCAAGCGGCAATGAACATCAACCGCCAGCGAAAAACTAGATGAGTTATATAGGTGAACAGCGATGGAAACTTCATTTCGTCGTGTATTCAATGTTTTGAACTGGGTTCCCCATTTATCGGATAGATCAAAATTAACTCCTCCTACCATGACCCTAAAATGCTTGCTTTCCCCCTTAATGAAAATGTAATCCCTCATTGCTGTGGCAGCATATGCTTCATAGTCTGGATCAATTTCAATCTTTCCGGAACGTCCGTAATGCGTAAACGTCTCTCCATCCTGTTTGTCAAAATAGCTGACGTGTTTAAAGGCTGATGGGGGTTCGGGAGCATCTGTCACTTGATATTTACTGATGAAATCATGGTAATTGGTTCGCGTTATATTTTCAGGCTTAAGCGGCCTGCCGTAGTAAGTAGGGATTTCCGGCTGCTCTATTTCTAAATCAGTTGGCGGGTTGTCTACTAACGCAAATAAAAAGTAGGCCGCTGGTTCGGGAATGATGAACTCGTACATCATGCGCTGATCATATTTAAAGACTTGGGCATCATAGATTTTGTTCAACCAACGATAAATCCCCCGGATGTGTCCATTGGCTGGAGCAGAGTTATCCACTAAATGTTTATTTGTTTCTTCAATTTCTTCCATTAAACGGCGTTTTTGTTCTTCCAAAATACGTTCCTTGACGTGTTCAGCAGCTTTTTCAGTTACCTCTCGTGAATAGGCGCTAGTTTTACGTTGAGATTCCTCGATGGAGGTGGAATAGCTGGCATTTAGCGAAGAGGAAAATTTTACAGCAGGGCCATAGGAGCCGCTGATTTGCAGTCCTGCTTCCATGTCCATCTCATTTTTAATGGTTTTTTCTGCTTCATTTTGTAATTCATGACGTTCGGTACTTTGTAAATTTCGTTCCGTTTTGGTTTCACGTTCTTCCTCTATTGTCATTGTCTCTTCCTGTACGTGAAGACGACGATGAGACCGCTCTCTGGATTCACCCGCGAGTACATTTTCAACGTGGGCAAATTCGCCAAGTTCATAATTTTTTAAAGTTTGTTTTACTTTTAATAAGTCGCCGATTCCTGCTTTAAATGTACAATGATCTTCAGGAGGGTCAGGAATGGAAGGGTTTTTCTTGCTGGAGGTATGGCCTATTGAATGTCTAAATTTTTCTTTATCTACATAAATTCCGCCGAGTGCAAGTTTAGTTGAAAAAGACATCTCCGATTTGACGAAAGCACCTGTATACGCCATCTCGTCTTCCAATCTTTGGACTGCTTTTACCGGATTAATTCGTTCTACATCTATGTTTCCCTCTTGTAATAGCTTGAAAGTGGGGTCACTAAGTTGTTGAATACCTCGCTTGGAAAGGTAAAAATCTTCGGACCCTTGAAAGTCCATGACAGCATTTTCATCTAATGAAAAAATCTTATTTTCGACGATTTCTTTTTCGTACCATTTCTCTCTATCACTTTCCAATTTTGTAATGGTTTCTTGCAATGACTTGATTTTAGAAATAAGCGCATCGTCTGCCTTTGGAGAATGTATGAATCTTTCATCTATTGGCAGTATAGATAATTCACGATGTGCTATTTCCAAATTTTTCAATTTCTCCCGCAGTTTCTGATTTTCCACTTGGTTATCATTGATATCATTTGTCTCTTCATCAGGTTCTTCTTTCTCATAAGAAGGAGTTGATATTTGCTGCAGGTCGATGCTAGGTGGAAACACGACCGTTACATCGCTTATGAGTCTTTTTAAGGTCAAATCACTTGGAATTTCTTTATTAATATTATTAAGAGCTGCTTGGGTTAATAAATGCATAAGTTTTAACGCCATCATTATCTCATCATTATTCGTGTTATTTTGTTGAACCATACTGTTAGAAAGTAAAGTGTCCATTAAAGAATTATTAGAATGTATAAAAGCTTTTGATTGAATAATATCTTGAGGTTTACTCTGGTAAAGAGCCGTCACTTCTTCCTGAAAATGAATGTCCTTTACCAATTGGTTTCGATTTTTTTCCGACCACAAGAACAAGGGGTGGATGTCAAAATCTAAATCATCCATATGATTCACGTAAGCCGGTGACTTTTTAAATTCTTTTATTCTATCAACTATCTTTTCTTTGCTGACATTATTATTCAACATTTCACTAAGCTGGTTGTACAATTCGGTTATTTCCTGTTCTTTAGAATAAAGAGGATGTTGTTTGCGTTTGTAATCTTGTTTCAATTTTAACTTGGCTGGACGTATAGCCAATAAACGTAAAGTGCTTTCTTGTTTCAAGATACCCCTCCTAAACAAATAGAACAAACTTGGCTGCCTGCCAATCCAACGACAGCAGCCTTAGTATTTTGTGATACTTTGTTCCGTAATACACTTAAACAGACCTAAAGTATTAGAAAATTTGAAACAGTCTAAACTTTAATATACATAAATAAATCATTTCTTGGAATGAAACATTAGTCATGTTTTTGGAGAGTGGGAATGGAACATTTTGTTAAAAATACCTTCCAAAAGATGAGTTATAGTAGGTAGATCACAAGACTTTAGATCTGTATAAATGGTTACTTGGGTATGTTTAACTTTGTTAAGTGAGACATCTATTCTAACTCTATTTGCTCACTATCGTAGTGTCTTTTTTGCCGCGGCGCTTCACCTTCCTCATTCGAAAAGTTTACAGATGATGATTAAATTAACCTTTTTAATACAGCCCTTTCATTTAATTATAGAGAAGAGATCGCTGGTTCAGCCAGGTACGGAATATTATTTATTATTGCTGGAAGGACGTATTGCATTGGAAGTAAAAACGAAGGTGTCCGATGCGTCTAAACAAAAGAATCGAAAAAATGGTTTACAATAAACGTTAATTATAGTAAACCCGACTATATATATTCAGAATAAAGAAGGGGCTGACACTTTTGTTTATAGCAGTGGAAGGCCAGCCCCGATTTAATCACTGATCATTTATCACTAGAAAAAGGTTGTCGGTTTAAACGTCCAGTTAAGCTCGAGCCGCTGTATCTATAATGATTCTTATGCAATAACAGCAGTAGGTTTGCCGGTTGTAAATTATTGTACTTCTTCTCCAAGTTTTGTACTTTGCATTTGCAAAGTCTGCTTCTGTTTCATTAACTGATCGGCGAAAGACGCTTTTTCTTCATTTTTTCCACAAGCGCTGCACCGTAACCCTTTAATGAAAAATGAGTTTGCGATAGAATTAAAGAAAAAGCTGCAGGAAGAGGCAGCGGAATCTGCAGGTTAATAATAATAAGGAAGCGCTCGAAAAACTAGCAGATGTGATGGAAAGTATTCACTCTCTCGCGGAAGTTTATGGGGGAAATATAGAGACGGTAAAAAAATAAGGAAAGTGAAACAGGATGCCCACGGCGATTTTAAAGATAGAATCTATTTAGAAAACGTAATGGAATATGGATGTCCTGACCGAATATAAGATTACTAGAAAGAGAATTGGATTTCTTTACATTTGTAATGAACAATGAAATACTTACACAATAATTCCAGCATTTAAAGATAAGCCCCCAACTCAAACCCACCTATTTACAAATTTCATCTCGTTTTTGTATTCTTCTCAAAGCCAATAAGGTTGCAACCTTTAATGACGTCTCTCAAACAGATAATGAAGTTACTGGGGGACAAAAATAGGGTGTACATTAGAGTGAAGCGGTCATTGAATTCGTTATTTGCTGGAATTACTTCCGTAAGAAATAAAAGAGTGGTGTCCGCTAAATTTTCTGCAGCCTCCATTTGAAGAGACAAGCATGTTTATAACGTCTAAGGATAAAACGTGTGAGATTGGATTATTAAGTAATTGGAATTAAAACGCTGTTTCACTCGTAGGATCGGGGTCTATTGAGCGGAACACAAGAAAGTACTTAGATGTAATAGGACGGAATCTTATAAAGAAAATGATGGGGAGCTGTGGTAACTAAGAGCATTCACATTCATGACGATGCTAAGCTACTTCATTTTCTTGAGTTCAGCTTCCTGCTCAATAGAACGTCTAGAGAGCAGATCAAGAATACGTTCATGCTTTTCTTGATTTAATTCCAATCTGTGAACAATTTCATTTGTCTCTAACACAGCCTGTTTAATTAGGGTCTGCTCCGTTTTTATTACGTCAAGCCGTTGGTTGGTTTGCTGCTGCTCGGTTTCGAAAGTGTGAAGCCGCTGATTGGTTTGCTGCTGCTCGGTTTCGAATGTGTCAAACCGCTGGTTGGTCTGCTGCTGATTTGTTTCAAGAGATGTAAGCCGTTGGTTTGTAAGTTGTTGTTCCGTCTTCATTCCTTTCACTTCAACATTCATTTCTTTCAATTCTTCTAATATCTTCTGTAACATTGTTTCACTCATACTTTTCCCTCCTTCTTCATGCGGTACTGCATTTTTATAATATAGTTTGAATAATGCTCCGTTTGGCTCTTTCATTATACTTTAAAAATATGAAGTATAAAGTGGAAAATCTGGACTTTACAAAAGATTTAACATATAAACGATCGATGCGGACTGATTTCGTTAAACATGAACAATCGGTATTAATATGTCAAAAACGACAAAGATACGGATCGGAATCACTCGAATACTCTTCGTATTTTATCGGTAAGTCATCATTGTATGTGACTCTTGTTTCTTCATAAGGAACATAATCGCCTCGTTCTATCCATTCTAAGATTTTTCCATACGTTTGTTCAATATTTTCACCGTTGTATTGTGTTATTAAATACGTCCTTTCTGGAACATTAACTTGAAGAAGCGGCTGTTCCTCTTGGACTTCATTTACAAAATAATGTACAAATCGATCTGGTCTTAGATCGGGTTACAGCATAATTAAGTTCGCTTTTTTTGCTGGTCATGTTAATAAATTTTGTTCTTTTTAACAGTAATGAGTGTTTTTAATTTGCCGTTTCAACATTCTGTAACATCCATCGTTTTTATTTAACTCTAGCCATTTTTCTAGGATGGTTAACGCTGCTGCTATGGTCAGGGTCCGGCTCTATTTTTAAAAAATTATTTACTAAACATGACAAGCCAATTCGAGTAATTATGTGCTCCTTGCTTTTTTAACAAATTATTTGTAAAAAAGTAGCTGGTTAAGGCCGCCACTCTGTTTGATAGTTGTAGTTTTAAAATAAAGTCGTAGCGTTTTGCCCCTTTGGATATGCTTTTAGCTGAAGGGATTTCCTCTGGTAAAAGTAATATAAGATTAACCGCAATCGGGCCATATGTTAATATTGAAATAAAAATAAAATGTGAGAAGGAAGAATATGAATGAATATGGAAAGTTATATGAAAGAGATGGCCGTTGTGTTTTGCAATTTGAGCGTTTTTTTGCACATGAACCTGAGAGTGTTTTCCATTGCATAACGGATCCCGATTACTTTACCAAGTGGTATCCGTTTGCAACAGGAGAGATGGATCTCAATGAAGGTGGCAAAATTGACTTTGATGATGGAGAAGGAACGAAATATGAAGGAGTGATTACTGCATTCGAACCGCCTGTGGTTTTTGCTTTTCGTGAGGTTGATGATTTGCTGCGAATTGAATTGCAGAACACCCCCGATGGATGCCGAATGACATTTGAGCATACGTTTGATGACTGGTCTTGGGCGGCCGCAACAGCTGCAGGATGGCACCGCTGTCTTGATGCATTGGGTATGATGGTTAACAAGCAGCCTCCTGAATGGCCGGATAATGGAGCTGAGTTAAGGGAATTTTATCGGGAAGCATTTGATTCGAATTAGGTAAATATAATAAAAATAATACTTTAGAGACTATCAAATATATGGTATAGGAATTCAACAAAGGTGCTTATTTCATATAAGGGCGCGATTGCTGAAGAGATGATCCACTAATAAGTAATAAATGTTCAATGAACTGCGGCTCCTCATCCTTGTTATATTTAGGTTAGAGACCAAAAAATGAATATTCAGACAAGTTTTAGAACATGATATAATGAACTCAAGAAGGCATGAAGATTGCGAGGGATGTGTATGTTAGACGATCTTCAAGAAAAACGCGATTTTGTTTTTGAAAATAGCAAGGGAGCATCGCATTAAAAAAATGTAAGAGTATTTGGTTCGGTTGCAAGGTCTGAAGACGGATCTGCGAGTGACATTGATCTGCTAGTGGATTTCGCAGAAGGAAGAAGTTTGTTTGATTTGATACGTTTTAAACAAGAAATGGAAGACTTACTTAAAATAAAGGTTGATGTCGTTACAGAACATTCGATTCACTGGCGTACCAAAGAAGATGTGTTAAATGGAGCCATACAACTATGAAAGATGACTAAGATTCAAGTGGGAATTTGATTTTCATAATAAACCTTTTCGGAGGGACGTCAATGGAAAGCAAAGATCAGCTTTCCATATGCCGACCCTCCAGGACTTGTCGCTTGTGAGCAAGGCGCTTGCACTTTTCTTAAAATGAGTATGATTCTCCGTCGACTGGCACAAAAACATGAGAAGAGATTCCTTTTTCATTAATAAAGTTTTTTAATTCTTCTCTTGATAATGTCCAATGATTTACAGCTTCCATATGGACAGAAATAATTTTTGCGTTAGGAGCAGCTTTATATACTTCATAGATATCATCTTTCCCCATGACAAGAGAGCCGCCTTCGAGGAATTGATTATCCCCGCCATTTACAACAATGATTTCTGGTTTGTGTATTTCAATTACTTTCTGAACAGCTTCATACCAAACCGTATCCCCAGCTACATATAACGTTTTTTCTTCTGGATGGTTGAAGACAACGCCGCACACTTCACCGGCAATTTTCTGTATTTCACCTCTACCATGCTCACCTTTTGTTTTTATTAACCTCACATCGTCAAAGGACGTATCTTCCTGCAAAACCTCTACGTTTTGAAAGCCTGCGTTTTTCACTTCTTTCGCATCTTCATCATTTTGTATAAATATTTTAATGTTTTTTGGCAATACATCTTTGGCAACGTCATCCCAATGGTCTAAATGTAGATGAGTGACAATCACAGCATCTACATTAATAATAAAGGGTTATTTTGTTCTTGTCTTAATGAATTTGGGAAAGGTGGATAAGTCCCTTTATCTGCTAAAAACGGGTCAATTAAAAACTTTTTCCCTGCATATTGAACAACTAGTGTTGCATTACGAATTTGTTGGATATTCATGTTCAAAACTCCTTTTCTCAGAACTACGTTTATTCTATAATATGACCAATTAATGGATACATAGATTAAATCAAGAATTTTGGCAGTTTGACTTGATCAATCAAAGGAGTTGAATAAATGTTAGATAACACGGATGTGCGAATTTTAGAAGAACTATCCAAGAACAGTCGTATCACGATGAAAGAATTAGGCGAGAAAGTCCATCTGACTGGACAAGCTGCTTCAGATAGAGTTGCAAAATTAGAGGATGATGGAGTGATTGAGGGATATACAATTAAAGTGAATCAAGTAAAATTAGGGTGGATGATGCATGTTTTTATTACTATCATGATAAAAAGCACTTATCATCAACCTTATCTGTCGTTCATAAAAACCCAAGAACAATACATCATACATAACTATAAAATCAGTGGAGATGGTTGTTACCTGCTCGAATGTAAGTTTCCCCCTCATGAAATATTAAATACATTTTTGGAAGACTTAAACGAGCATGCAAACTATAAATTATCGATTGTTATTAAAAATAGGGCATTAATAAATAATGGGGATTAAAAAAATTTAAAAATATTTTTTAGAATAGGGCGTTTATCCGCACCTCGGAAAGCGTCTTTTTTTAATGAGAGAAAGAGAAAATACTTAAAACTATCAATTTATAATATCTTAATGCAACGGTTTATGATTCCTGAAATAATTACCAAGATTTGCAATAACTACAGTGGCAATCGCACTGTATTCCACGAAACATAACCACCAATAGGATCCAAAAGGTCTTTTTTTAAAATTAACGTAGTATAACCATAGAACAGACTATTTGAAAAACTTTCATAGACATTGGACGGCCATCAAATTTTGGCCGTTTTTGTATTGGAGGTGTTTCGGAATGTTTAACTTTGTTAAGAGTTTTACTAATAGGAAAGACGTATTGAGTTACCCTTTCCACTTTGAAATAATTATTATCAAACTATAGCAGTTTAGTGGAATAAGAAATTTAATCTAATAAGCATTCGTAAGGTAATGGCTGAAGTGGGAAGGGGCGGTCTATATTTTAAAAAAACTCATATATATTATATCCATAGGTGTAATTGTATTGGGTTTTTATTTTATAAACGTAGCATTGAAAGACGACGTGCAAGAAATTGAAAAGGTTGTAAATTCATTAAATCAACCACTGACTAATTTGGCACATATCGAATTACTCGATAACAATAAAGCTATTGCCTTTTATGAATGGGGTCATACTAACCAACAATATTTTGGAAGTGCCCTCTTAAAAAAGAACCTATTTGGCTGGAAATTCGTTAGTGGAAGCAGTGGTCAGCTTACTTATGAAAATAAATTAGACTGGGGTTTTTCAAATATAGCTCCTTACTTTTCTGATTATACAGATTTACTTAAAGGTAAAATCTTAAACCCTTCAATTGAAAAAGTGAGGGTTGAAACTAAAAGCGGAAACGAATACACAGCAAATATTGTTGAATATTACAACGGTGAAAAGTTTTGGTTCTTCATTACAGATGGAGAAGAGCTTTTGGATTCTACTATAACAGGTCTTTCTTCTGATGGTGAAATAATTGAAGAAATAACAAGGTAATCTTTATTTTTTAATAAAAATGAAGAGAACTGTTTTAGGGCATTGTGTTTTTATTTTTTAAAATATTCCTTTTTATGGAAGTTTTAGACTTCTATTTCATACCTAATTTACGGAAAACCGAAATACATAATAGGACGGGACTCCCATGAATAGCATGGTAAAAAGAGACTGCCTGTGAGGTGAGGGTATCATGCGGATTCATGTGGTGGAAGCTGGAGAATCAGTATGGGCAATATCCCGGCGTTACCTAACGGATATCAATCAAATCATTTTAGTAAATCAATTGGAGAATTCTAATGTACTGGTAGTGGGGGAGGCGCTCGTTATTCCTGAACCTGGCCGTGAATACGTCGTACAGGCTGGTGATACGCTCTGGGAGATCGCACAGCGTTATGGCGTTTCGGTTCAAGAGCTCGCGGAGATCAATCAAATCACCAATCCTTCTTTCCTTTATATAGGTGAGATGCTTGTCCTTCCTTATTTTCCTCACATGGTTCAGCCGGGGGAAAGCTTATGGGCTATAGCACAGCAGTATGAAGTGTCCATGAACCAAATTATTGCAGTGAACAATATCGCTGACCCAACCATGCTTTTTATCGGCCAGATTCTTTATATCCCAAGGAGACTGAGACCAGTAAAAGATATTAATGCTTATACAACCAGCATGGATGAAGAAGGAAGCAGTGAAGTACTTGCATTAGGAAGAAACTTTACCTATATAGCCCCATTCACTTACTCCATACGAGAAGACGGTTCTATCACGGAGCTGCAGGATATAGCGGTGTTAGAAGCAGCAAGAGCAACGAATACAGCACCATTACTCGTATTGACTAATTTTTCGAATGGCTCGTTCGATTCCGATATCGCTGCAACCATTCTCAGAAACACGGAGCTGCAGGAAATACTGATCACTAACATCTTGGATACAATGGACACCAAAGGCTACACAGGTGTTAATTATGATTTTGAATATGTGTATCCAGAAGACAGAGAAAACTATAACAATTTTCTACGACGGACAGTGGCCAGGCTGCATCCGGAAGGGTATACGGTATCTACTGCTTTAGCACCGAAAGACCGTGCCGACCAGGAAGGGCTGTTATATGAAGCCCATGATTATCCAGCTCACGGTGAGATTGTTGATTTTGTCGTACTGATGACATATGAATGGGGATGGGCCGGTGGAAGACCGCTTGCAATCGCTCCGATTAATGAAGTGAGAGAAGTGTTGGATTATGCGGTAACTGTCATTCCAAGAGAAAAAATTTTAATGGGAATACCGCTATACGGAAGAGATTGGAGGATACCCTGGGTAGAAGGTACTTTCGCTCGTACGGTAAGTCCTCAGGAAGCACTGCAGCTGGCAGCGGATTACGGAGCGGCAATCGAATATGATGAAACCTATCAATCCCCCTTCTTTCGCTATGTGGATGAAACGGCTCAGGAACATGAAGTGTGGTTTGAAGATGCCCGGAGTATACAGGTGAAATATGAAACGATCGAAGAGTACGGGTTGAGAGGCGGAAGTTATTGGGTGCTTGGCATACCGTTTCCACAAAACTGGCCTGTTCTTCGTGATCAATTTACAGTGAGAAAACTATAAAAAAATGCAAAGTGAAAATAATAATAAAAAATGCTTGGATACCAAAATAGGGAACCGAGACGGCAGCGGTCTCGTTTTTTTCAAATGGTAAGAAATTATAAATATTTGGCGTTTTCATGTCTAGTGCAAGCGCCTACTAGCTCAAGATTCCTTCGGTTCGTCAATGGAAAGTATAGATCAGCTTTCCATATGCCGCCCCTCCAGGACTTGTCGCTCGTGAGCAATGCGCTTGCGCTTTTTAGCTTTTTACTGATAAAAAATCATCGACGTCGTCAAAATGTTGAGGAAATCAGAATAAGTGCAACTAGGCAATCGCCTGCACTTATAGAATTGGCGCTAGCCAAATTTTCTTTAGCATAGAATAAATTCTTGCTGGGGAAAGTACGTACATGAGTA
This sequence comes from Alteribacillus sp. YIM 98480, assembly GCF_009765375.1. GTDB lineage: Bacteria > Bacillota > Bacilli > Bacillales > Marinococcaceae > Alteribacillus. The sequence goes on along the minus strand of NZ_VTOK01000016.1, from coordinate 17,179 downwards.
AATTATTAAAAATGATTATCACCGTTATCGTATTGTCAACAGTATTTCCGTTTCAGACAGAAGCTCAGGACTACGACCTTTACACGGTCCAACCGGGTGACACGCTTTGGAAAATCAGCGTAAGATATAATATCGGTCTTTCTGAGATTATAAGTGCAAATAGGGAGATTGAAAATCCAGACCTGATATATCCAGGACAGCGCGTGAAAGTTCCGTCAATTGATGAGACAAAACAAATTGAAAGAGAGGTTATCAGGTTAACGAATATCGAAAGGCAGAACCATGGCTTACCTAAGCTGAAAGCGGATTGGGAAGTCTCAAGAGTTGCACGTCATAAATCAAGAGACATGCGGAATAATGGATACTTTTCACATACTTCTCCAAACTATGGCTCCCCGTTTGAAATGCTTCGAGAATATAATGTGGATTTCCGAGCAGCAGCCGAAAATATCGCAGCGGGTCAGCAAACAGCCAGCCAAGTGGTGGAGGGGTGGATGGACAGTCCTGGTCATCGAGAGAATATCCTGAATGAGTCGTACACTCACATAGGTGTGGGATATGCGGAAGGAGGCAGTCATTCGGTTTACTGGACACAAATGTTTATAAGCAAGTAACGAGAATCGTTATATGTCAGGCCATCAAAGCAGCAAATGGGATATATATTAGGAATGGTCCCTCCTAAAACAATTACAATAGTTATTGTTCCTTGTTATCAGTGCTATTGCCACATAAGCATTTATCTTGGTGTCTTGTTAATTCATTGTTACGATAAGAAAGAACTACATCCGGAAAGGAAACGTGACAATGTCTAATATAAACATTCCTGTATCTATTTTAAATTTAGTCCCTATTCGTAAAGGACAAGAGTCTGCTGAAGCTATTGAAGCCATGGTTGATTTAGCGCAGGCAGCAGAAAAGCTGGGCTATACCCGCTATTGGATTGCCGAGCATCACAATACGTCTACGCTTGCGAGTTCCGCTACGTCTATCTTAATTAAACATACATTAGAGCACACAAAAAGCATTCGTGTCGGATCTGGCGGAATTATGCTTCCAAACCATTCGCCTTTGGTCATTGCAGAACAATTTGGAACGATGGCATCGATCTACCCGAACCGCTTAGATTTGGGGCTCGGCCGTGCTCCAGGCACCGATATGTTAACTGCTGCTGCCCTCCGGCGTTCTCAAAATGAATCGGTTCATGCCTTCCCGAAGGATGTAAACGCGCTGTTAAAATATTTCGGGCCTGAAGAAAGGCAGGATTATGTAAGAGCTTATCCTGGCGTTGCTACGAATGTTCCGCTTTATATTCTTGGCTCATCACCGGATTCAGCATATTTAGCTGCAGAATTAGGTTTGCCGTATGCTTTTGCTTCTCACTTTGCACCAAAATATATGGAAGAAGCATTTGAGATTTACCGCAATCACTTCGAGCCATCTCAATACTTGGAATCTCCATATATTATTGCCGGCCTGAATGTGATTGCAGCAGAAAGCGATGAACAAGCAGCTTTTGAATCGACGACCATGCAGCAATTTTTCTTAAATGTCGTAAAAGGTTCAAAAAATCCATTAAGTCCTCCAGTAGATGATATGGATCAAATGTGGGGGCCAGCGGAGAAACAAGCCGTTCAATCAATGTCGAGCATGACATTTATGGGGAGCAAAGATACCGTACGTGACCAGCTGAGCAGGTATCAAGAAAAATATAACGTTGATGAGATCATGGCGGTCTCCTACATTTTTGAACCCGATAAACAAAAACGCTCATATGAAATATTTAAAGAGATCGTAGAGGGCAAGTAAACTGCGCGCAGTCCTGAAACAAGGACTGCGTTTTACTTTGCAAAGAATAAGTCCATCTTTTCTAAGCCCCCAAGCAAACACAGAAAAGGGGAGCTAAAACGATAAACGTTTTTTTGGAGTATTCCTTGTAAAAGCTAGTTCAGCTTACAAAATATCGAAGCAGGAAGGCAGAAAACAGAGGATTTAGAAAAAATCTTCTGCAATACTAGGCTAAATGATGAAAAATCATTAACAGGAAAAGAATATAGGAATTTTTCCATAAAACGATAAAATTGTAGTAAAGATAGTGTTATAAAAATCGATGTATACTTAAGACCTAAACGAGTGGGTTTTTCAAGAATTATTAATAGACGTCAGAAGGTTGGAGAATTTTTTCAGTTTTCTGTTTTTTTATTTGAACGCTGTTAGCAATTCCTTTCATAGGAGGAAGTATCGTCATTTTTAGCGGATATTCAGCGTTGGGAACTGTTGTCATGCTTCATATTATTACGTTATTGTACCGTACAGCAAAAACGTCCAGCATTGTTAGAATCATTACCTCGATAATATCAGCATTTCCTGTGATTGGCTCCTGCACACGATTACAGCGATTTTGATGCTAACTTGTGCAACGAGTTAATTCCGTAGATAAGGAGAAAATCCACCATGTACGGTCGCTTTTGCTTAATCGCCTATAATTTCATTATGACAGAAAAAGAACGACTCCTCTTCAAGAGATATAAAGTAGACTCTCAAGAGGAGTCTTTTATTGAGGGCTATTCGAATTTTACTGTATTTTTGCTCAATGATTTCCCATCTTATTTAGGATAGGAAAATTTATTTATTAATTATTAAGCATTAAGTTAAAGCGCTATCCACAACATTTATCTTTAAAATACTTTTTATGTTAAACAGAGGCAGACAAATATAGAACAATGGACATGTTCAAGAGATGAAGCTAAAAAAAGTGCTTACCTGAATTCGGTAGAATTTTAGGGGAAGTTAATTAAGTAGAAATTTGAAAATTCATGAGCTAATAAATAGTGTTTTATAAAACATTGACAAAATATTCCCACTTTTTGTATTATTAAACTTGAAAGGTGATTCATATATTAGGTTTTAATTTCTAAAATACTAATGAAGGGGGCATGAAAATGGGAAGGATAGAGGGTAAAATTGCTGTAATTACCGTGGAACAAGAAGGATGCGAGCATCTCATGTGAATAGTTTCTCATGAAGGAGCAAAAAGTAGTATTTACCGTTATTCGCGGACAAGAAGGGAAAGCATTAAAAAAAGAACTTGGCGAAAATGTTAAATTCATGAAGCACGATGTAACAAACTTATCAGAATGGAATAGGTTAGATGATCAATAAAACTAAAGAAACGTTTGTTTTATTAATATGTTAGTTAATAACGCGAGAAGCAGTCTTTTCAGCAGCTTGAAAAGATTAATGAAGAAAGTTGACAATTCGAAAAATTTTATCTATTATGAAATTGAAACATGATTCATGTTTTAACTACTAATTATAAATTTCAGAATTTATAGACAAGTGGAGGGGGCTTGTGTTGAAAGTTGGTTTTCAATAAAGAGAATCCATTTTTTAGGGATTAAGGAGAAAAAAGGGGAGAAGCAAAATGGAATTTGAGTACAGTGATAAAGTGGAGAATTTACGAGAGCAAATTAAAGAATTCATGGACGAATATATTTATCCGCATGAAAAAACATATAATGATCAATTGAATAGCGGAGAATCTAGGTGGCAAATTCCTCCCATTGTAGATGAACTTAAAGCTATAGCGAAAGAAAAGGGGTTATGGAATCTTTTCCTTCCTGATAGTGAAAACGGAAAAGGGTTAACAAATTTTGAGTTTGCTCCGTTATGTGAGGTTATGGGAAGGTCTATGCTTATGGCACCTGAAATTTTTAATTGTAGTGCTCCAGACACTGGAAATATGGAAATTATTGACCGGTATGGAACGGAGGAACAAAAGAAGAAATGGCTCATTCCTTTATTAGAAGGAGAAATACGCTCTGCCTTTGCTATGACTGAACCGGCTGTTGCTTCATCTGACGCCACAAACATTGAAGCTAACATTTCAAGGGAGGGTGACTATTATGTTATTAATGGTCGTAAATGGTGGACATCAGGTGCTCCAGATCCTCGCTGTAGAGTATTGATTGTGATGGGAAAAACTAACCCTGATGCCCCAACTTATGAACAGCAATCCATGATATTGGTTCCAATGGACACTCCAGGTGTAAAAGTTTTACGTACATTAAATGTATTTGGTTATGATGATGCGCCTCATGGTCATGCAGAAGTTTTGTTTGAAAACGTACGTGTGCCTGCCTCGAATATGCTTTGGGAAGAAGGTAAAGGATTTGCTATTGCTCAAGGGCGACTAGGTCCGGGAAGAATTCATCACTGTATGCGTTTAATAGGCGCAGCTGAACGAGCATTGGAGTTAATGATTAAACGAGCAGAAAAGCGTGAAACTTTTGGATCTGCTGTATCGAAAAAAGGAGTTATACGTGAATGGATTGCTGATTCACGTATAGAAATTGAACAAGCTCGTCTATTAACGATGAAAGCAGCACATAAGATGGATAAAGTTGGAAATAAAGAAGCGAAACAAGAGATTGCGATGATTAAAGTGGTGGCTCCAGAAATGGCTTTTAAAGTATTAGATAGGGCAATCCAGGTGCATGGCGGAGGCGGTGTCAGCCAAGACTTTCCTCTTGCTAAATTCTGGGCTGTCGCACGTACCATTCGTCTTGCAGATGGACCCGATGAAGTTCATCGCAATTCAGTGGCGAAACAAGAAATCAAGAAAAGTAATAAAAAAGCAATAGATATGGTTTAAAAAAGTTAATAGAAAGTGGGTGATAATGTGGGAACTCAAAACAATGATGTAACTATATCTGTACGAAAAGGGGAAGATTTTGATAGAGAAACATTTCATTCCTTTATGAGACAAAACGTTAGTTGGTGGCCGGATGAGCAGCTTGAAGTCACACAGTTTTCCGTTGGTTTTTCTAATTTAACGTACCTGATACACTGCGGAGATATAGAAGTAGTATTACGGCGTCCTCCACTAGGTCCCTTGCCTCCAAAGGCGCATGATATGGAAAGAGAATATACGTTACTCCAGAAACTATATCCAGTTTTTCCTTACATTCCAAAGCCTTATATTTTTAGTGATGATAAAACTGTAATAGGCGCTCCGTTTTATGTTATGGAACATAAAAAAGGAGTAGTATTGGACAAAGTATTCCCGCCAGATTTGCCAGCAACAGAAGAAACATGTAAAAAAATATCTCACGCATCAGTAGACACACTTGCAAAGCTTCATCAGATAGATTACAAGAAAGCAGGATTTGAAAACTTCGGGCGACCAGAGGGATTTATTAAACGTCAAGTTCATGGATGGATCAAACGTTATCAAAAAAGTAAAACACATGAAATTCCTGAATTTGAAAGACTAGCCAAATGGTTTCTTAACAATATTCCAAATTCTAAACATGCTTCGATTATTCACAATGATTATAAATTAAACAACATGATGTTTTCCAATGAAGACATTGGAAAAGTGGAAGCAGTGTTTGACTGGGAAATGGCGACCGTAGCCGACCCTTTAATGGATTTAGCAGCAGCACTTGCTTATTGGACAGAGCCAAACGATTCGGTTGAGTTGAAAGAAAGCTTGCCATCAGTGACAACGACCCCGGGTTTTATTTCACGCAGGGAGTTCATTCAGCGCTACTCATTAACAACCGGAAGGGATATTCCCCCAATTCATTTTCATTTAGCATTTACCTATTTTAAAATTGCTGCGGTTCAACAACAAATATATTATCGCTGGTATAACGGTCAAACAAACGACAGCCGATTTGGAGCGCTAGATCAATCCATTCAAATCTTAATGAAACATGCCTTTAAAATAATTGATACACAAACAATATAGTTTGTAAATTTTTGTATCTTTGAAAGAAAATGTTGTAAGCGCATTCAACTTTGGAGATAAAGGACAGTAAACATAGCTTCCATTAGCAAAGAAGGAGATGAAATAGCATTGAGTAAACGTTTTGAGCAGAAAGTTGTGTTGATTACCGGTGCCGGATCAGGGCTTGGTCGTGCTTCTGCAATAAAGTTAGCTTCTGAAGGAGCAAAGCTTTCACTTGTTGACGTAAATAAAGACGGTCTGGAAGAAACAAGAGATTTTATTATGTATAACGACACGAAGCCTGAACTTCTGCTTTTGGAGGCTGATGTTTCAAATGAGGACTCGGTTAAGAAGTATGTGAAAGACACCCTGGAACACTTTAATAGATTGGATGGATTTTACAACAATGCTGGGATTGTCGGGAAAAAATCATTAATTGGAGAATATGATAGTTCTGATTTTTTAAAAGTTGTAGATATTAATTTAAATGGTGTCTTCTATGGATTAAAATATGTACTTCCAGTTATGAGGAATCTAGGAAAAGGTACTGTTATCAACACAGCATCGGTAGCAGGTATTCGTGGCATTGTGAATCAACCTGCTTATGTAGCAACTAAACACGGTGTTGCCGGACTAACAAAGAATGCAGCTATTGAATATGCGAAATTTGGAATAAGCGTCAATGCAGTGGCACCTGGTCCTATTTTAACAAGGATGCTTCAAAGGACGTTTCAAGAAATCAATCCAACTGATTGGGAAGCAGCTGTCCGTGATCACGCGCGAGGCATTCCAGCACAACGATTAGGTGATCCTGAAGAAGTAGCTAATTTGGTTGCATTTCTATTATCAGGAGAAGCTGCCTTTATTAATGGGGCAGTTATACCAATAGATGGTGGACAAAGTAGTAATCAATATGCAGAAAAAGAATATTAAATGCTTGTAGAAGTACTTTATTGAACGTGAAAAAGAGCATACATATGCTTCAATTATTCTAAGAAGAGAAGTTTTAATTTAGAAATAAAGAGACAATATATGTATAATAGAGCATTAATACTGCGATTATAAATAGAAATTTATTTATTTTTAAGAAAATTGCTCTAAATATTGTTATGACACATTACATAAGGCTGTATTGCCATTTCTTTCTTGTATTTAATATTTTAGGTATAATAATTTTGATTATTTTTCGAGGCATTGCTATATAGTTGTCCGAGTAAATGCTGGATTATAATTTAATATCATAACTAATTAGAAACATTCCTAAAACTCTGATTAATAAAAAAGGCTTGGAGAAGGGAGAGAATATTATTGTCAAATGAGACGTTTACACCTAAAACACACAGGGGGATGCAAACAAGGAACAAACTTTTGAGATCAGCAGAATACGTTTTTGGAAAAAATGGTTATCACCAAAGCAGTATTACTGAAATTACACAAAATGCAGGAGTATCTCTTGGAAGTTTTTATACGTACTTTGAATCGAAGTTTCATATTTTTGAAACACTGCTTTGGGAAATGGTTAGAGGGTTAATTGAGGTAATAAAAAAAAGAACAATAGGAATACAAAATAGAATAGAGTTGGAAAAAGAAGGGTTTAAGGCGTTTTTTGATTTTATAAAAGAACGGCCGTACTGGTATAGCTTATTTCCGCAAGCTGAATTTGTTGATAAAAAGCTATACCAAGAGATATTTGAAAAGTTTGCAGAATCTTATGTCCTACGTATACAAGACTCTATAAATAAAGGAGAAATCCGGCCTGTGGATCCAGAAATACTTGTTTACAGTTTTATAGGAATCACAAATTACATTGGTATGAAGTGGATTATATGGGATAAAAAAGACGTGGATGATGACCTTATAGAAGAATTAATGAGTTTTATAAAGTTTGGTATTGCCCCTGAACAAAACCTAAAATAAAACGCATGCTTTAGTAAATATGTAACATGATTGCAGTAATACAAGAAAGTTGATTCATCTATATTGACAAGCATGAAAAATTGTCATAACATAAAAGGTGAATCACCTTTCATATTTGAAGACAAAAGAGAATTTTCAGAATAATTAGCAAGTGACTGAAGATCTGTGAAATTATTTTTAATAGCACTATATAAGACTTGAACGCCAGAACGGAGGTATAGTTTGGTTAAGACATTAGAATTAAAAAGTACAGTCAATGAAAGACCTTTTTTCAATGAAGAACATTATCAATATCAAAAGGCATTGAGAAAATTCCTTGAAAAAGAAGCGGAGCCTTACTTTGAACAATGGGAAAAAGACGGAATGATACCAAGAGATTTTTGGAAAAAAGTGGGAGAGAATGGTTTTCTTGCACAGTGGGTAGAAGAGGAATACGGTGGGATGGGAGTGGACTTCGGTTTTTCTGTAATTATGGCGGAAGAGTTTGAAAAAGTAGGTTCAGGATTGATAGGTTTTTCTACTCATTCTGATGTAGTAGGCCCTTACTTGGACTCATTTGCAACAGAAAAGCAAAAAGAAAAATATTTGTCAAAATTTTCTTCCGGTGAAATGATCTCTGCCATTGCTATAAGTGAACCTGGAGCAGGTTCAGATTTAGCTAATATTAAAACAACGGCGATTAAAGAAGATGATCATTATATCTTAAATGGTTCTAAGACTTTCATAACAAATGGAGTTCAGGCAGATGTGTATGTATTAGCTTGTAAAACGAACCCACATGCTGAACCTGTACACAAGGGAATCAGCATCCTGATTGTAGACCGAGACACTCCTGGGGTAGAGGTTACAAGAAAGCTGGATAAAGTAGGAATGCGAAGTTCAGACACAGCAGAATTGTATTTTGATAATGCACGTATCCCTGTTGAAAATTTACTAGGCGAAGAGGGAAAAGGGTTTACTTATTTGATGGACAAATTACAGCAAGAAAGGTTGTTGACTGCGATAACCGCTTTGGCGGCAGCGGAAGATATGCTTCAAACAACTTTGAGTTATGTACAAGAACGTAAAGCATTTGGCAGGCCGATCAGTAAATTCCAAAACACTCAGTTCCAACTAGTTGAAATAGCAACAAAAGTAAAGATTGCCCGAACATTTTTGGATGACCTTATCGTTAAGCATATAGAAGAAAAGAACATAGTAACAGAAGTATCAATGGCAAAATATTGGATTACAGAAATGGCTCGTGAAGTGTCAAATACTTGTATGCAACTTCACGGAGGTTACGGATACATGGAAGAATACAAAATCGCTAGACGATTTAGAGACATTCCAGTCTACTCCATTTTTGCAGGGACGAATGAAATAATGAAAAACATTATAGCTAAAAATATTGGACTTTAAGGATCCAAAGAAAGGTACAATTAAATATTCTTTTTTGGCATAAATGTTAGAATTTTAAACATGTTTAAAATATTAAAATAAAAGATTGATAAATACAAAACGCAGCTTACTTGAAACTCAACATATTTCACTTTAATTGAAATATGATTCAGGTATTAATAACATAATATTTGAATCTATTAATAGGCTTCCTTTCACACTTTTAGAAATTCTATTTTTACCTATCTTTTCATCAACGAGAGATAGGTAAACCAATCAATAATTAACGATTGTTAAGATAATAATTTATTTTCTACAATAAGCAACGAGGGAATTCAATGTACAAGATGTACCGTCATTCCCACAAGATACCATTTTAGCGGCCAGGCTAAATTTTCTAAATACGCAATAAAGTAGAAAGGTTTTTCAAATTAATATGAGATCATAGGTAATTTGAGACAGGCTAAATCCTATACTGCTTGACCTCTATTAAAAAAGCAATTATGAAAACGCTTACTAATTTTGTTATTGCATTTCAACAAGGAAGGTTAGGAGGAGTGAAATGTCACAATTTGCGATTGTTACTGGTGCAGCACATGGTATGGGCCAAGCTATAGCACTTCGTTTAGTAAATGAAGGTTATATAGTAGTGGCGGTTGACTTAGATGAAGAGGGTCTTGATCAACTTGAACAAAAAACTGGGGATAAAAGCTTGATCAAAAAAAATGGTGATGTTGGTGATTCCACTTTTATAAAACAAATGCTTAGTGAAATTGATTCTTCACGTTTAAGACTACTTGTCAATAATGCTGGTGTACGTTGGGCCACATCCATCCTCCATTCTACGGATGAGGAGTGGGAGACAACTCTACGGGTTAATCTTTCTGGACCATTCTATTTCATGCGTGAGACTGGACGTGTAATGGCTGAAACCGAAAGTGAATGCTTGATTATTAACGTGGCTTCTGTTGCTGGTTTAGTAGGTTTTAATAACCGCGCAAGTTATTGTGCATCCAAGGGGGGCTTAGTTATGTTAACAAAAGCAGCAGCGATGGACTTAGCTCCTAATAATATTAGAGTTGTTGCAATTTGCCCGGGATTTGTTAACACTAATATGACAGAAGATCATGCTCACACTTTAGTGGATAAGCATGTTCCGCTCGGTAAGAGTGGAAGTCCAAATGACATCGCTCAGGCTGTTGTAGATTTAACACAATGGCCGGTTGCTACAGGCTCTGCCATTGTACTAGATAGTGGTTTAACTGCTGGTTTTCGTTGGTGAAAATCTTATGAAAAAATAAATTCCTAGGGGGGTTTTCAATGAAATGTTGGAACTACAAGTTTATTTTCATAACTATTGCAGCGGTGCTTTTTTCACTAGCAGGATGCGGAAGTAATCAAACGTCTGAGAGCAGCAGCGAAGCTAAAGATAACGGAAATAATAATGGTCAAAGCGAGGAAGTTGACATTCAAGGGGGATTATGGATTCCTGGTACACATCCAGTAGTAACAGAGGGTTTCGAACCGTGGGCAGAATATGTGCAGGAAGAGACAGAGGGTTCAGTTAACATTGACATTCAATCTGGTAGTGTTTTAGGAGAATCCACTCAAGTGATTAAAGATGTAAGTGGAGGAGCTTATGACTTAGGAGTCACGGTAGGACAGTTTTATCCAGATACTCCTCTTTTTAAAATGACTATTCTTGATTTGCCTTTTGCTTTTGTAAATACAGATGATCATGCTGAAATTACTAAAGTTGTGCGGAGATATGTTGATGAAAAAGTAAAAGAAGACTTTGAAGAAATGGGATTAAAATTTTTAGGTGCTTACACTACTGATCCAGCAGTAATAATCAGTTCCGAACCTATTCACACAGTAGAAGACTTACAGAATAAACGAACCTTGCTTCAAGCACCGAGCTGGGAACCTATTCTTAACGAATGGGGAGCGACTCCAGTGTCGATGGCTATTGAAGATTTATATACTGCCTTAGATAGAGGCACCGTTGATGTAGGAATTTACGCCATTGCAGGTTCGTATTCACAAAAACTTCATGAACCCGCGCCTTACTATACCAATATTCCTATCTCTACTGTTGCAGGCTCTGCTTTTATGAATCTAGAAAAATTTAACACCTTATCCCCAGAGTTGCAGCAACAGTTTGAAGAGGAGTTTAATCCAAAGATAGCAGAGTTATTAAGAGATGCTTATACACAATCTAAAAAGGAAAGTCTCGAAAAGATCACGGAAGAAATTAAAGGAAAAGGTGAAATTATAGAACCCAGTGATGAACAAATTCAAGAGTTTGTGGGACCCGCAAAAGACGTGTGGAATAATTGGATTAATGAAGCAGACGAAAAAGGATACAATGGGCAAGAATTAATGGATGAATTCCTAAACATAATGGAAGAAGAAGGTATAGAACCACCATTTGAATTGTAAGCAGTAAAAAAGAGGGAGGAAAATATTTCAATCGCGTTGAGATAATCGGATATTAGTGGGTGAGAACCGTTTATCTCTAACGATTGGAACAGACAAAGTAACGAATTATTCGGACTTTATTGAAGGGGGAGGGAATGTGCACTACTTAAACAATGTCATTGGCATATTAACCCGCATTACCAAGTGGGGAGCTTTGTTCACAATTTTATTAATGATGGTGTTAATAACAGTTTCTATTATCTCCAGAGCCGTTTTTAATGCACCCATCATTGGAGACTATGAGTTAGTTGAATTGATGATGGTTGTGCTCATAGGACTAGGGCTTGCCTATGCTGAATCTATTGATTCCCATATTAAAGTCGGTTTGTTAGTCGATCGTCTCCACACGAATAAGCAAACTGTGATTAATATGTTTGTAAATATTTCTGTTTTCGCAGTTTGTATGCTGCTGGGCACTGTGCAGTTCAATGCAGGGATAAGTAGCTTGTCGGGAATGCAAATAAAAACTTCGTTATTACAAATTCCTCATTATCCCTTTCAATTTTTACTAGCTATTGGCTTTTATTTATGGGGATTGGAAGCATTACTAAAAACAATCTATACAATTATTACATTATTTACTAAACAAAGGAACTCTACAGGAGAGGAGAAGGAAAATGCCAGTTGAATGGATAGGAGTTATTGGTATTGCATTGATGTTTATATTGATGTTTTTAAAGTTTCCCATTAGCATTTCTCTCATCGTTCCTGGAGTTCTCGGTGTTTTTTACATTCGTGGATGGGGTGCAGTTGAAACAACTTTAGAAACTATTATTTGGTCGCATAGTTTTAGTTACACTTTTAGTACGATTCCAATGTTTATCTTAATGGGGGAATTATTGTTTATTTCAGGGATAAGTACGGAACTGTTTGACACCTTTCGCAAGTGGTTTGGCAAAATGAAAGGTGGATTGGCTACTTCTACTATTGGCGCTTCCGCATTGTTTGCAGCAGCCTCTGGTTCTAGTGTTGCTTCGACAGGAACGATGGGGGTTATCGCTCAAAGAGAGATGAATAAGGCAGGTTATGATGACAAGTTTAGTAGTGGAACCATAGTGTCCGGTGGTACTTTAGGAATTTTAATCCCACCAAGTGGAGCTTTTATTATTTATGGAATTATTACGGAACAATCAATTGGTAAATTATTAATTGCTGGTATTGTTCCAGGTATCGTTCTGGCATTACTTTTCATATTAACAATTATAATCACAGTCAGAGTGCAGCCTAAACTAGCACCAGATAATACTATATCATATAGTTGGAAAGAAAAATTTATATCCATCAAATCTACCATTTGGTTTATTGCTTTGTTCGTAGTGGTTATTGGAGGAATGTATGTGGGGTGGTTTAGCCCAACAGAAGCAGCCGGCGCTGGAGCCTTTGTTGCATTAATTCTTGCTAGTTTAAAAAAGAAATTGAATTTTAGAACATTAGTGCAAGCTTTAGAACGCACGCTGAGAACCACCGGGTTCCTATTTGCAATTGTACTTGGTGCTTTTGTTTTAAATTATTTTCTTGCTTTAACACATCTGCCTGAATTTATGGCCTCGGTAATAACAGCATCAAATCTTCCAGTTTGGGGCGTTATATTGTTGATTATGTTAATGTATCTAATATTAGGAGCGGTAATGGACGCTTTAGCTATGATTGTAGTAACAATACCAATAATACTTCCAATTATTCAAGCATTAGGATTTGATTTGATTTGGTTTGGAGTGTGGATAGTCATTATTATTGAGTTAGCATTAATCACTCCTCCAATAGGGATGAATTGTTTTGTGTTAAAAGGAGCCGTTTCAGATTTACGTCTAGAAGATATTTTTAAGGGTGCTGCTCGATTTATTATTCCCATTATAGTGATGTTACTATTGTTAACAGCATTTCCAAGTATTGCACTGTGGTTACCAAGCACTATGTAGAAAATCACTACCATTAACTATGAAGCAACTGACATACTTCATAGTTTGAAAAATCAAAATACTTCATATTAAATTAAGGATAGGAGAGGAAGAGACACAATGAATGAGCCAGTAATTGTGGAAGCTGTGAGAACACCGGTTGGAAAGCGAAATGGAAAACTTAGTGGAATTCGTGCTGATGAGTTAGCAGCTAAAACGTTAAGAGAACTTGTAGATCGTGCAAATGTGGAACCTAGTGTAATTGAAGACGTTATTTTTGGTTGCGTTTCCCAAGTGGGTGAACAGGCTTTGGATGTAGCGAGGATTGCTTCTTTAATTGCTGATTATCCGATAGAAGTACCTGGAACAACCATAGATAGACAATGTGGTTCGAGTCAGCAGGCAGTACATTTTGCTGCCCAAGCCATTGCAAGCGGGGATATGGAGGTAGTAGTTGCAGGAGGCGTTGAATCTATGTCGCGCGTACCTATGCTTTCGAATGCACAAGGGATTGACTTCAGCGATGAATTAACCTCACGATATGAAATCATTAATCAAGGATTATCAGCTGAAAGAATTGCTGATAAATGGAAATTTAATCGAGAACAATTGGATGAATTTTCACTAGAAAGTCATGAAAAAGCAATAGCTGCTCAAAAAGAAGGACGCTTTACAAATGAGATCATGCCTTTGAATGTGATGATGCCTGAAAGTAATGTTTCAGAAACGATTAAAGATGATGAAGGTCCAAGAACAAATAGTAGTATAGAAAAATTAGCAAGTCTGCAGCCATCTTTTGTCGAAAATGGAAAAATTCATCCAGGTAACTCTAGTCAAATTAGTGATGGAGCATCTGCACTTTTGTTAATGTCCCGGGAAAAAGCAGAAAAACATGGGTTGAAGCCAAAATTTCGAGTGCTCGCTCGCAGTGTAGTTGGTTCTGATCCGACCCTCATGTTAACAGGTCCTATTCCAGCAACAGAAAAAGTGCTAAAGAAAGCAGGTCTTACCATTAATGATATTGATCATTTTGAAGTGAATGAAGCATTTGCGTCAGTGCCCCTTGCTTGGCTCAAAGAAACGGGAGCGGACCCGTTAAAATTAAATCCAAATGGAGGAGCAATATCCCTCGGTCATCCGTTAGGGGCTAGTGGCGGAAGACTAATGATTACTATGATAAATGAAATGGATAGAACAGGTGCCAGATATGGTCTTCAAACGATGTGCGAAGGTCAAGGCATGGCAAATGCTACGATAATTGAACGTTTAGAATAAAGAGTTTATGTCTCATCGGAAAATTATCAGGGGAAATAAAAGGATTTAATAAAAAGCAGTTTATATAATTATTTATGAAACATGATTCGAGTATTAGAATAATATTTTGGAGGAAAAAGAACATTTGGAACCTAAAACAAAAAAAGGAATGCAAACAAGAGATAAACTGTTGAGTTCTGCAGAATATATTTTTGGTAATTATGGTTATCATCAAGCTAGCATTACTGAAATCACTCAGCGAGCAGGAGTCTCCTTAGGTAGTTTTTATAACTATTATGAATCAAAGTACCAAATTTTTGAGGACTTACTATGGAGAATGCAAAATGAATTGATTAAGTTTATCAAGCAAAGAACAGAAACTGCTGATGATAGAATTAAAGTAGAAAGAGAAGGATTTAAAGCGTTGTTTATGTTTCTTGAAGAACGGCCATATTGGTATAGTTTATTTCCTCAAGCTGAATTTGTCGACAAAGAACTGCATCAAAAGTTATTCAGTAAATTTACAAACAGTTATATGAAACGTTTAAAAAAGTCTTTAGACAATGGAGAAATTAGGCCAATAAATGTGGAGCTGCTCGTTCATTGCTTTATGGGGATTGCTAATTATCTCGGAATGAAGTGGGTACTGTGGGATCAAAGAGAAATTAATGATGAGTTAATTGATGAATTAATGGCTTTTATTAAAATTGGTATCATGAATAATGACGAACAGTGTGACAACTGTACATCTATGTTTTTATAATTAAATTTTATAAAATTCTTAATGTTACCCCTATTTTATATTTTTAATGTAATTATAAAATTGAAAATGTATAAAGGAGAGTTTGATAAATGGGATTAAATCAACAAATGAACAAACTTGAATTTGACATGATAGTTATAGGGGCTGGAATGGCAGGATTATCTGCAGCGGGGCGTGCAGCTGAAGCTGGAGCGAAAGTGTTAGTGGCAGAGAAACAAACTGAGATTGGAGGTTCTGCTCAATATGCTGGGTTTCTCTGGACTGTACTCGATGATCGTGTTCGGCGAGGCTGGGATGATGGAGATCCAGACTTAGGGCAGGTTGTGAAAGATAATTTTGCAGAGGGCGTAAATTGGATGCGTGAGCGAGACATGCTTCTCTCTAAACCCACTAAAGTTCTGCACGGGAATGGTTATCAATTTAACGTAACAGGCCACATGCAAGATTGTGTAAAATTAGTTCGCAAAGCAAGTGGACATGTGGCTTTGGGAGTAGAAGTAAAGAAACTTCTTAAAAATTTGGATGGAAAAGTGGAGGGGGCACTAATTCTTGATGATGGAGAGATGATGGAGGTAAAAGCGGATTCGGTCATTCTTGCCACAGGAGGATTTCAGGCGAATCCAGATCTGAGAGCGGAACGAATTCATAGTAATGCACGTTCCATCCCGCTGCGATCAAATACGGGGAGTACAGGCGATGGTATTCGTTTGGGTCTTGAAACCGGTGGAGCTTGGGCTAGTGAAAATACGGGTTTTTATGGTCACTTGGTAAGTTCACCAACAGACCTTGATCATCCATCTTTATTCACCCGGCTTTCTCAGTATCACAGCGATTATTCTCTTCTGTTTAACGAAAATGGAGAACGTTTTACTGATGAAAGTCAAGGCGACTTTCGTAATTCAAACGAATTGACCTTTCAACCTAATGCCCGAGGGGTGCTAGTTTGGGATGACCACGTACAGCAGGAACATGTTTTAAAAGCATTTGTGCTTGGTGCAGATACAGAAGACCGGTTGGAGGTTGCTCTACAACATGGTGCATATGGTGATAAGGTATCTGACTTAGAAAAATTAAAAAACGTTATATCTAAGTGGAACATGGATGGAGAAAAAGTGGTTCAAAGTATAAATGAATATAATCATGCCATACAAAAATGTCCAGAAAAGCTCGATCCACCACGAATATATGATCAGCGACCATTAAATCAACCTCCTTATTATGCTCTTGTAGTTGAGCCGGCTATCAGCTTTACTCATGGAGGACTTTTAGTTGATAATAAATCTCGCGCTCTTAACGAAAAAGGAGAGCCAATACCAGGTTTGTTAGTGGCTGGGGCAGATGTTGGTAATGTTTTTAATCGCGGCTATGCTGGCGGGCTGGCATTATCTTTAGGGTTTGCTTTACGTGCTGTTCGCACAGCAGGCTGGACTTCTAATAAAGGAGGTGATGTTGAGTTATATCAATGAAAATTTAGAGTTTTTTAGAGAGGAGAGCTATCTAGTAACACATTTATTCTTAAAATTTCTGTAATAAAATTTAATCAACAAAAAAGGAGAGTGTAAAAATGTATAAGTTTATAGAATACGAGAAGGAAAATGGTGTAGCAACACTTTGGCTGAATCGCCCAGAGAAACGGAATTGCATAAACTGGGAGATGCTGAATGAAATGGCAGAAGTGATAGAAAAGGCGGAGAATGACGATGAAGTGCGAGCTTTGGTTGTAAGAGGCCGTGGGGATACGTTTTGTGCAGGTGC
>NZ_VTOK01000015.1 GCF_009765375.1 Alteribacillus sp. YIM 98480 | reverse complement strand
GACGAAGAAGCAACAGAAGATGAGGAAGCAGTAGAAGAAGACGAAGAAGCAACAGAAGATGAAGAAGCGGTAGAAGAAGACGAAGAAGCAACAGAAGATGAAGAAGCAGTAGAAGAAGACGAAGAAGCAACAGAAGATGAGGAAGCGGTAGAAGAAGACGAAGAAGCAACAGAAGATGAAGAAGCGGTAGAAGAAGCCGAAGAAGCGACAGAAGATGAAGAAGCAGTAGAAGAAGACGAAGAAGCAACAGAAGATGAGGAAGCGGTAGAAGAAGACGAAGAAGCAACAGAAGATGAAGAAGCGGTAGAAGAAGACGAAGAAGCAACAGAAGATGAAGAAGCAGTAGAAGAAGACGAAGAAGCAACAGAAGATGAAGAAGCAGTAGAAGAAGATGAGGATGCAACTGAGGAAGAAGAAACAACAGAAGCAGAGAGCAATACTGAAATTGATACAAATGTTGAAGCAGAGCAATATATCCAAATCATAAATCCGGAAGTAGTAGAGCTTTCTACAGAAGGATCCTCTGATGAAGATGGCGGCGAAGAAGAATAATTTAATATAATGACACAAAATAGAGAGGCTCCTTTTTGGGGCTTCTTTTTTATCCTTTAGGAAAATTAAACTTTACTAAAGGATCAAGTATATGACCAAAAGGAATCGGAGGCAAGCCGAGTTTTTCTACCATTTCTGGGTCTGGCCCCGCGAAAAATCCCACAGTATTTGGTTTGGCTAGTATTTTCCGTTTTACGGCTAGTAAATGCCGAAGTTTGGCTAGTAAATGGGTTCGCACGGCTAGTATTTCGCTTCCAACGGCTAGTAATGGAAAATAAATGGAAATCCAAAAGCGATATATAACGATTTATCAAGCCAGGATCGGTCTAACAAGCATGATTATATCTAAATCTATGAAAAACAATAAGATTAACGAGCAAATCATTGGGGAAAAACATCAACGAAACAATTTCTAATCAAAAACGAAAGAGAGGCTGATCTGTATGGGACTTATACTATTTTTAATTATTGGAGGTCTGATCGGCTGGCTGGCAGGCGTTATTCTTGGGAAAGATGTGCCCGGCGGAATCATTGGCAATATTGTAGCGGGCGTCGTTGGTGCGTGGATTGGCGGTAATCTTTTTGGAGCATGGGGGCCGTCCGTTGGTGGAATGGCTATTTTTCCTGCTCTTTTAGGTGCCATTATTTTTATTGCGATTTTAAGTTTGATTTTAAAAGCTATTAGAAAATAAGGCGTGCCCCGTTGAGAAAGCGGGGCTTATTTTATATTTTCGGAAGGTTTAACTTTGTTAAAGGATCAAAGTATATGGCATTCACCATAAGGACTTAGCAGTAAGCAAAGTTTTTCAAAGAAGTGTTATAGAATGCGTCCCTTGCTCTTCGAACCGCAGAATTAGTACTTTCTCCACATATGCTACTCTCACAGAATGAAGCACATCCCGAATTCCTCCTTAATCTTTCTCCTAAAAACAAGGGTTTCTTCAAAAAGCATCCATGCTCTTATTACTGTCAATCAAACGATTGATTAACATAAAAAGGGCTGCTCTATTGCTAGAACAGCCCTGTGTTAGTAGAAACTTCATCCTCTATGAAGAGTTATTGTTTTGGTTGCTTCGCGCCTCGCCGCCTTTTTGACCAATATCTTTATAGAACTCCTTGTCATGCTCTTTGGAGGTCGTTTCTCCGCCTTTTTGTCCGATGTCTTGATAGAATTCTCTATCGTGTTTTTCGGAAGTCGTTTCGCCGCCTATTCGTCCAGCTTCGTTCACGGTCATTTTTCTGTTTTCATTATTCTTGTTCGCCATCTTTATCCATCTCCTTTTATATCGTTTAAGGTGAGGATGAAGTTATAAATGGTTATTCACTGCAGCGGAAAATGTTAAACATAAAATATAAAATTATTTTTGAGCTATATATAATGTTCCGTCTTTTTGAAGTTCGGCATAAAAAACGTCGGAGATTGAAGACAGGCCGGATTGATGGACCTGTTCTTCTATCCAATGTTCTTTCACATTTAATTTTGCTATGTTTTTGCGATTGAGTTTTCCATCAGATACCACTTCAGTTGGCAAGATAGCGGGTGCTGCTGAGGTGAAGGCAGGATTTATGTCTTCTTTTGACGCCGTTTGCTTATGTTCTTTTTTCATCACCGACAAGTTGCCGTCGGTTTCTAAGATCGCAAATTCCACTTCTGAAATGGCAAAAGCATTTTTTTGGCGCAGCAATGCTTTTAGAGCATCCACGTCTAAGCGTACCCGTTGAAGGGCCTGTCTCAAAATTTGTCCATTTTTTATAACTAGGACGGGGTCTCCTTCAATAACTTTCCGAACGTTTTTTGATTTTATATCAATCCATCCCATCGTAACGGTGAATACAGCCCATCCTGTCATTGCTATGATTCCATTACGAATATTAACGTCAGCACTCAATATAAAGTCGGCTCCAATCGATCCGATAGCAATACCGGATACAAAATTAAAATAGGTCAGCTGCCTCAGTTCTTTTCTGCCCATTATCCTTGTTAAAAGCAGCAAAATAAGAAAAGTACAAGCTATACGTACAATCAGCTCTGTTAGAGACACTTCTTCAATCCCTCCTTTCCGAGTTAGTTTTTTCCATGATTTTCTTTCTTCATACCAACAGCGGAAAACCTAGTTCAAAAATTTACTTTTCCACTAGGTCACATCCGCTAAAATCACTTCAAAAAGATATCAACGCGATTTTACATGTTTATAACAAGCTGCTATTTGGAAAAGAAACATAGATAACTACATGTCGGGTTGGAAAAGAGGTGGGAGTTTGGATAGAAATGAAAAAAGGTCGCCTGGATTGGTATTTTATGTAAGTTTTTCTATTGTGGCAGTCTTTGTGATGTGGGGAGCTTTTTTCCCTAATCTCTTAAGTCAGGTGACAAACACTGGTTTGAACTGGGTCATGGATCAGTTCAGCTGGTTTTATATGCTCGTTACTACTCTTTTTGTCGGTGTATGTTTATACCTTGCTTTTGGACCCTACCGGCATATTAAGCTTGGAAGAAAAGACGCCAAGCCGGGCTATTCTTTTTTTACATGGCTGGGACTGCTTTTTGCAGCGGGGATGGGAGTAGGACTTGTTTTTTGGGGTACTGCAGAACCGGTGTTACACTATATTGATCCGCCTCCAGGCTACGATCCTAAGACAGAAGCAGCGGCAGAAGCTGCATTAACATACAGCGTTTTTCATTGGGCTCTGCAGCCTTGGGCTGTATACGCAATTATTGGTTTAACGCTTTCTTTTTTCAAGTTTAGAAGACAAAGACCGGGATTAATCAGTCATGCATTTTATCCATTAATAGGAAAAAAAGCAGACGGGCCAGCGGGGAAAATCATAAATATTTTTGCCACGCTTGCTACAGGCATTGGGGTAGCTACTACATTTGGACTCAGTGCCATGCAAGTAAGCGGAGGTTTATCTGAAGTCTTTGGAACACCAAACAATCAGATAAGTCAGCTGGTTATTATCGCCATTATTACTGTGCTGTTTATGGTATCGGCTGTATCTGGCGTAGACAAGGGGATTAGGTATTTAAGTATCACCAATCTCATTATCGCCGCAGTTTTATTAGCAGCTGTACTTGTGTTAGGACCTACTATCTTTTTATTAGAAAGTTTTACGACAGCAACAGGACAATATATAGAAAACTATGTTTCTTTAAGTTTATCGCTTGAACCTTATTCTGATGGAGCTTGGAGAGGAGAATGGACGATCTTTTTCTGGTCTTGGGTGATAGCCTGGGGTCCTTATGTCGGAATGTTTATTGCAAGAATTTCGAGAGGGCGAACCATTAGAGAATTTATTTTTGGTGTTCTGTTGGTGCCAGCTCTTCTGGGGGCTCTCTGGTTCACGGTTATGGGTGGTACTGCTTTAAATATGCAAATCGTAGAAGGGTTGGATTTAGCCAGCCAGGCAGAAAAAAGTGAAGAGGTAACTTTTTTTCTTATGCTTGAAAATTTACCAATTGGTCTCACTCTGAACTTGCTTGGCTTACTATTGATCACTATCTTTTTTATTACTTCAGCGGATTCAGCAAGTTATGTATTAAGTGTGCTTTCATCAAAGGGGACCTTAAACCCGAAAGCTATCACAAAACTGGCCTGGGGATTTTTAATATCTATTACTGCAGCTGTCCTCTTATTAAGCGGAGGCTTAGAAGCGCTTAGAGCAGTTGCTATTATAGCAGCCCTGCCTTTTGCTGTTATTATTCTCGTCATGATTGTTTCTCTCATTAAAGCACTGAGAGAAGAAGTAAAGTAAGTCTGTACGTTTCAAAAAAAGGAAAAAGGAAAAAGAAGGGAACAAAAGGAGGGAGTGAGATGGAGGTAAAAAAACAGCAAGAAATAGATCATATGTATGAGACGTTTTCAAAAGTAGAGGAGTTGATAACAGAAGTGCACAGAAGCCCTCTTATGGATCCGCTCGGAATACGGCAGTACCTGTAATTTATGCTCGGTAGGATGCGGGTGCGAAATAGCAGTGAAAGACGAAAAGATCGTAGGAGTGAAAGGGAAAAAAGAACATTCTATTAATCTTGGCCGGCTTGATCCGAAGGCTGAATATCAATGGCTTCCTAATAATAGTGACGATCGTTTGCTTCATCCGCTTATCCGTAATACACAAGGAGAATTAGAAAAAGCATCATGGGAAGAAGCAATGGATCTTATCGTGCAAAAAGCAAAAGATGTCATGAAAGAAAAAGGCGGAGACGGGGTAGCTATTTTGTGTAGCGATAAACAATATTCACTTAATGCGAGGTTTAATAGGAAAACCAGGCAGCGGCCCATTGCACATGGCCGGACAGCCAAGTTCATCGAGTAACCGGACCGTCGGAGGTGTTGGCACGTATCCCGGCAATCGCAATCCCGAAAATCCTGACCATCTCCGCGACATTGCAAAACTGTGGAATGTAGAAGAATCCAGTTTAGCAGTAGGGCCTGAAAAAGGGATCATCAAACAAATGGAACTGATGGAAAATGAACAAATTGGTTTTTTCTGGAATATCCATACGAATCCGCTCGTTTCTCTTCCTAACTTGCCAAGAGTTAAAAAAGCGATGGAGAAACCATTTGTCGTTGTGCAGGATCCTTTTCTTACCGAAACAACAGAAGTGGCGGATGTTGTACTTCCTCCAGCAATGTGGGGGGAGAAGGAAGGAACGATGGAAAACGCGGATCGCACCATCAATCTATTAAGAAAAGCAGTAGAGCCGCCAGCAGGAGTGAAAACGGATTTTGAAATTTTAGTAGAATTCAGCAAACGTCTTGGTTTAAAAGATAAAGATGGTAATCCGCTTGTCAATTACTCGTCGCCGGAAGAAGCTTTTGAAGAATGGAAAAATATTTCGGAAGGCCGGCCCAGTGATATGACCGGTATGACTTATGACAGATTAGAAAAAGAAAACGGCATTCGCTGGCCGTCAACGAGGGAGAATCCCAAAGGAAAAGTTCGCTTGTATGAAGACGGCTGGTTTCCTACAAAAGCAGATTATTGTCAGAGCTACGGAAAAGATATTGTCACCGGACGTCCCAAAACAGAAAAAGAATATAAAACGATAAAAGCAGAAGGAAGAGCTATTTTTCATCCAACCAGACACCTGGGTGCTGCAGAAAAACCAGGAGAGGATTTCCCTTTATGGCTTAACACCGGAAGGCTCTTATGGCAATGGCACACCCGTACAAAAACGGCCCGTGCCCCAGAACTTCATGATAAAGCTCCGAAAGCCTACGTAGAAATTCATGAAGACGATGCAAAAACCTTAAGCATTGAACATGGAGAAACGGTTAAGGTCATATCCCCAAGGGGTTCTATTGAAATCCCGGCAAAAGTTGGAACGGAAATGAAAAAAGGAGAAGTATTTGTTCCGTTTCATTACGGGGAATGGGAAGAAAACCAGGCGGCAAATCAATTAACCATGGATATCATGGACGCTGTGTCACACCAGCCTATTTTAAAACATTCCTCATGTCGGATTGAAAAAATAGCAGTGGAACACCAATCGCAGTAAAATTTTTCAAAATGAGAACAGCAGGGGATATGCAATCGCTGACATGTTTTTTATACTTTAAGGGTCAAAGTATTAGTAAAAACTACGACTTCCTCATAGGGATTGGCGGTAAGTCTAGTTTTTCTAATAATAACGAGGAAGATGATATGAGGGGGAGAAAATGATGAAAAAACAAGAATTTATACCGTTGCAGATGGAGTGTACACTGTTATTTCAATCAAATCCGTATATGGTTGAAAACATTGAAGGGTTAGAGCAAAAATTAGGAAGAAAAAAAGAGGAAATTTTGCCAGTGCTTGAAATATTAGTGCAGCAAGGGATTATTCAAAGAACAGAAGATAAAGCGCTGCCTCTTTTTCGGTACAAGGAGCCTGTCGTTACAAAAGATTTAGAAATACCAAGTGAGTTGGAAAATACATGAAACAACTCTCAGGTATTGTTCAAGAGGTATTAAATACGTATGCTTCTTTTCTTGACATAAACATCGCAGTTACAGATCGAGACGGTACATGGCTTTTATACGAAAAAGGGAATAATCCGCTTTGTGATCTTCTTCTTACACGGACACAAGTTGAAATAGAGAGCCGAATAAAAGATATTATTGATTCAGGATGGTATGGCTCTCGCCCTTTCTTATATGATATTCTTCCGGGCGTAAAGGTTGGGATTGCGCCGATTATAATAAGAGGTAAGCCTGAATACTATTTATGGGCTGGTATGATGGTAGAAAAAGAAGCCTCATCACTAATTAAAGATTCCCTCGTCCCCTCTTACGGAAAGGATACGAACTGGGACTTGCTTCTCGAACAAACAGTAGATATAAACATGGCGCAAGAACGAGAAATAACAAACAAACTAGACAATCTCTCAAAGCTTATCGCTTTAAGCATAGAGGAAGATCAGGTCCACCATGCGCGTAAAAAACAAATCAATGTATTTAAAAAAGCAGCTAAAATCGATTTAGTGAATAAACAGCTGTTACATGGCTTTATGGAGAGTATGCCTGAATGTGATTTTATTGGAATGGCAAGCAGGAAAACAGAAGATGAATACGAGGTGGTGCATGCGATAGGGGAAGGTGCAAATGTACTTGAACATTCTTCGTTTCAAACCGGTGAAGGATTGCTTGGCCGCGCTCTCCTAACTGGAACTCCTATTAAATGGGAAGGTATTGAAAAAGACCCTCGGGCTTATTTTTTTCATAAACATGGCATTTACCCAAAATCTCTATTCTGTTTTCCTGTCAAAACAAATGATAGGATCACTATCCTATTATTTGGCGGGACCCTCTCACATGAGACCATACCAGAGGAAGTGTTTAAAGCAGGGGAAGCTCTTTCTTCCATCCTTGAAACGAACCGTTTGGCCCAGTTTTTACGAAAAGAAAACACCCAGCAGATGTACCGGTTAACGTCATTGGTAGAAATTTGTAAATATATGGTCGCTGCTCCTAATCTGAAGCGTCTTTTATATATTCTTGTAGATATTAGCCTTAATGTCGTAAAAGGGCCATTTTCATGTGTATTGTTCAAGCAAGCTGGTAATGAAAAAATTCAGCTTGTATCAAGAGGCAGTATGAAAGGGAAAAATGAAGAGTATGCAAAAGACGTGGTACAGCGCCATTTTTCAGTAAATGTAAAACCAGGCAGTACAGATGTCCTGCCAGAACCATGTATTACAAAAACAGATTGGGGAGCACCGGTGTTAGAGTGTCCCTTGTACTGCCGGGAAGAAATGCTTGGTGTGCTATGCGTAGGAACAACACATAGTACAGAACATCAATTAAACGAGCTTAAAGCATTTTTTCATACGCTTGCAATTATTGGAGGAGTCTCCCTTAAGTTAACAAAAGAAGCAAGGGGGGCCCCTGAGCAGGTTCAAATAGAAACACTTTATCACGCCATTAGAGAGTTTGATCCTGCAGGTTTTTCAGAAGTTCAATCTGCCGTTAAGTTAGCAAAAGAATTTTCTTTTAAAATGGAATTCCCACAAAAAGAAACGAACACCATAATAGATGCTTGCCGACTGTTTGTGTACACCACTGCGTTTATAAAAACTACGCTCAAAAACAGCCGCATTCCATTTATTATGGAACAAGGGCAAGCATTAATGGAACATACTCAGGAATCAAAAACGATGGACTCTTCACGAGAAGCTCAAGTATTTGCATTAATTGTGACATATATAAATAATAAAGAGGACATTGAGGCTGTCAAATCTTTGCACCAAGTAGATGAGGAAATGCTGCAAAGGTTTGCCGCTTTTTTAGAAGAAAAAGATATTATCGAATACGAATTCAGCTTTTCAGAAGAAACGGAAAGTGAGCAAGCTGCCGTACCCGCTGTTGAGGCCGTAAACAAAAAGATTAAATTATCGCCCAGAGAAGAAGAAGTGCTTGAACTCATCCTGCAAGGGTTAAACAACCGGGACATCGCACGAGAATTATATATCAGCGACCACACAGTGAAAAATCACGTCACAAAAATTTATCAGAAACTAGGTGTCTCCGATCGAGCCAACGCGATATCAAAGGTCTATCAATTAAAATATGAAAAAGTTCGTTCGTAACTCTCTCTGTTTAGAAAGCAGAGGGAATTTTTTTGTCTGGAAACGGGGGACGAGCATTATGAGATGAAAGAATGTACAAATGTGGTGGAAAGCATTTTATAACTAGGAAAGCTGCATGAACTTAACTCCATGCAGTATCAACCTGAAAATATGGAAGGGGAGAGACCGAAAAAAATGCGCAAAAACGAGAAAGATAAGCAGTCATAGTGGGAAGTGGATCATAAAGAAGCAAAAGGGGCACATAAATTGCAAATCGAAGTTCGAAGTCCGAGGGTGATTTAAAACACCGCACATAGGAGGGGTCAAACCCTGCTTGGGGAAGGTGAAACAAAGGGGAAAGTGCAAAAAAGAAAGGCAGAGGAAAAGCTGCTCGTATGGAAAAAAAGATATGCATACAATAACATTCGTCTCAGGCACCAATCGTCTAGAAGGAGGCAGTCTTGAACAGGAACATTTTAGGACTTCCTTTGTAAAAAAATCAAATAAGTATGAAAAAAGGATGTTATATAAGGATAAATTTTACTAATAATAAGCTGCATATCCTTATTTAGTACCAGGATAAATTTCTAAAAAATGGATTATGGTCCAAATTTTATAGAAATAATAGATTAGACTCTAATAAATAAGGGAAATACCACTTAAACAATGAACCATTTTTCTTAAAATGACCATTGGCAGTATAGGAAGGCATTCCTATAGCACTGAAAAAGGAAATAATAGGAATGGCGCGGGATATTCACTTCCCTACTATCGTCGTATACTAAGCATTGTAAGAAACGCATTGGACTCACAATGATAGTAAAAAAGACATAAAGGCCGGGGGGGGGCTTAAGATGAAATTACTCAATCTTCACACGAATCAGATGGTTGCTGAGGAGGTGAAAGGAGCGTATGCATTTGTAAAAAGATTAAAAGGATTAATGTTTACAAAACAGATTCCCGAGAATTTTGCACTTCATATAGCTCCTTGTCCATCCATTCACACGTTTTTTATGAAGTATCCCATTGATGTTCTATATCTCAATAATCGTCATGAAATCGTGGGGATGGAAGAGGAAGTAGCGCCTGGGAAGTTTGGCAAAAGGTTTCGAGGCACCCGATCTGTAGTCGAACTGCCGTCTGGCAAAATTAAAACTTCTAATGTGAAAGTCGGACAGATCCTGGCCTTTGTGGAGGATATAGATAAGCAAGTGAGTTGAAAAAGTAATTATTCATTAAAAGGAGAGATTCACATGTTAGATAAATTAAAAGGTTTGTTTTTAGAAGAAGAAGGACAAGGCATGACAGAGTACGGGTTGATCCTTGGTTTGATCGCAGTAGGAGTTATTGTGGCTCTAATAGCTTTAGGAGACGAAATTGCAGGATTTTTCCAAAATCTAGTGGATGAATTACCCGGCGATGGCGCATAAAAGATATCAATAATAAAACTACTATTAGGACCCTATCATAAAAATATAGGGTCCTTTTCAAAGTAAAACGACGCTCGATAAATGAAGGAAAGGATGGCCGTTGTGATTGATATACTGCTGCTTATTATTCTATTAATCTGCGTTGTCACTGACGTAAAGAGCCGTAAAATTTACAACACCGTAATTTATCCGGGGATCATTTTGGCATTTGTCTTTCACGCAGTTAACTCAGGCTGGGATGGGTTTCTGCATTCTTTCCTTGGTTTTTTGATCGGGCTTGGTCTTCTTTTCATTCCTTACTTAATGGGGGGAATGGGTGCAGGAGATGTGAAACTGCTGGCTTTAGTTGGCGCGTTAAAGGGCGGAGCATTTGTATTTCAAACCTTTATCTATATGGCACTGGTTGGAGCGGTCATGGCTTTAGCCATTATTCTCATGCGGCGTGGCATTCTATTTTCTCTTCTTTATAAATTCTCTTCGAAAGAATCTCTTTCTGCTACGTATCCATATGGGGTAGCTATAGCAGGTGGAGCCGTGATTAGTTTGTTTACTGAGGGTGTGCTGTTCCTATGATCAAAAGAGAGGACGGACAGTCGCTCGTGGAATTTGCGCTTGTTTTACCTTTAATCATTTTAATGATCGTTGGTATGGTGGATTTTGGCCGGGTGCTTTACACCCATTTGCAATTAGAGCTTGTTACCCAAGAAGCGGTGAGAATCGGAAGTTTTGGTGAAAGCGATACTGCTATTGAACAGTACACGAGAGAAAATTTTCATGCAGGAGATTCTTCTGCACTTACAGTGAATGTTAGCCCCGAAACAAGAAATCCTGGGGATTATTTGACAGTGGAAGTATCTTATCCGACAACGCTTTTGTCCCTGTTTGGAGACTATTCTATCTCCTATACCGTAGAAACTAGTTCAACGATCCGGGTGGAATGAAAAATGAAGACAATAAAAAATTTAAATAAAGAGCAGAGGGGAAGCTCGATTGTCATTATGGCGCTAGGCTTAGCGCTTGCCATTTCTCTTATAGGTTTAGTTATAGATGGCGGTCACTTATACATGACACAAAGCCATCTTCAAAAAACCGCTAATGCTTCTGCGCTTTCGGGAGCACAGGAACTTATGAATTCAGATGAAGCTGTCAATGAAGTGGTTGATGAAGTATTAAATGCTCATGGAGAAAGAGAAAGTTTTCTTGACACGGTCATAGAAAATGAACAATCGTTGAAAGTAGATCTTGAGAAACCAGTACCTGTGTTTTTTTCTTCCTTATTTGGGGTAGAAACAGTTACATTAAGGGCTGATGCGAAAGTTGAAATAAGTACGATAGGAGAAGCAGCAGGAGCGGTCCCATTTGGAATCGATGAATCTACCATTTTACATTACGGAGAAACGTACGACTTAAAAGTAGATGCGGGAGATTCCGAAGCCGGGAATTTTGGTATCTTGGCTTTAGAAGGTCCCGGCGCTAAAACGTATGAAGAAACGTTAAAGTTCGGATATGAGGAAACGTTGAAAGTTGGAGACGTGGTAAACACCCAAACCGGTAATATTGCTGGTCCGACAGAAAATGGCGTAAATTACCGAATGGATGCTTGTCCTGAGGGGAATATATATGATAGAGATTGTGAGCGAATTATGACTGTCCTTGTTTATAAACCTGTCGGAGACAGCAGTAATTTCAAGCAAGTAGAAATTACCGGGTTTGCCTACTTTTATCTTCAAGAACGAATGGGGAAAAATGATGACTCTGTAAGAGGCACGTTTATTAAAAGAGTAGGAGCAGGAACAGCCGGCAGAAATAGTGCTGATCGCGGGGCTTATACAGGCAGACTAACGCAGTAGGGGGATGGGGAAAGCATGAGACCTAAAAAACTAGTATTGTTCGCTGTACTTGCAGGACTAATAACGACAATTATTTTTTATTTTTTTATCAATCGTTTAGGGACTAATGAAACAGTAGACATTGAATCAGAACCCATGACAGAAGTTGTGATAGCGGCAGTTTTCCTTGAGGCCAATCAACAAATCAACGAAGATTCACTGGAAATAAGAGAAGTGCCTGAGGACCAGGTTCATCCCAATGCGGTACGTACTGCAGATGAAGTTACAGGAGCTTATACAGCAGATCCAATTGAAGAAGGGGAAGTTATACTAGAACATCGTATTCAACAAGAAAATGACGCAGCTGCTCCTGCTGCCCAGCGGGTGGACCCTGGGATGCGGGCGGTATCGATTGACGTAGATTACGTAAGCTCTGTGTCCAACCTGATTGAACCCGGAGATTATGTTGATGTCGTTTTAAGCAGACGGAATGAAGAAAACAGTGAGGAATTAAAAAGTGAAATTTTATTAGAAGAAGTACAAATATTATCGGTCGGTAAACGGATGACAGAGACACAAGTAAATGAAAGTGGAGAAGAGTCAACAGAAGATTACCAGGCGGTTACATTGGAATTAAGTGTTGAGGATACAGTGACGATCATTAATGGCAGTGAAACAGGCTCGCTTCAGTTAGCTCTACATAGTAAGCAAATTCCATCCGATGAAGAAGAGACAGACGAAGAAGAAAACGAACCGATAGAGGAGTCAGCTGTTATAGCACCGCTTCCAGAAGAGACGATAGAAGAAAACGAAGGGCAAGAGAACCCTTTTGAAGCCACTCCTGAACAAGAACAAGAGCCGGTAGAAGAGGAGCCCGAAAATAATAGCAATGAGCAAGCGCGCTTTTATTTTACTCCATTCACGACAAGAGCCAATATCCGGGAAGAACCAAGCTTAACAGCTAACATACTAAGTGTAGTGGATGGAGGAACACAACTGATCTACACAGATGAAATGGTCAAGGATAAAGATAATCGATCCTGGGTGCTTGTGGAATTTGGGAATGGCAGCCGCGGGTGGATAAGCAGCCGAATTATTGAACTAGAAAACGAATAGAAAGGGGATAAGGTTATGGCCAGTAAGAGACCGAGTGCATCTCAAGTACATAGACAAACTGCTAAAAAAATGATTGCCGTATGCAGCGCAACAGGCGGTACTGGCCGTACAACCTTAACTGTAAATACAGCCTCTCTTTTGGCAGCTAAAAGTAAAAAAGTCACTGCTATTGATGGAGATTTGCAATTCGGCGATTTGAGTCTAGCTATGGATATTCAACCAGATGTTACGATAAAAGATACTGTCCATCTACAAGAAAGAGAAAAACTCATAGATTTATGCAATAGGCATGAAAGCGGCGTTCGTGTCCTTTCTGCTCCTTCCCGCCCGGAAGAAGCTGACCTTATTACAGAGGAGCATTTGGATTGGGTCATAACGTCCTTAAAAGAAGCCAATGAGTATCTTTTAGTCGATACGGCCGCTGGTTTAAATGATAGAAGTCTGCCGTTTATAGAAAATGCAGACCACATTGTAGTCGTTACTACAGGAGGTATGGCAGCGTTAAAAAATGCTAAATTAATGATTGGTATATTAGAAGAGTTAGAATTAAACGGCAAAATAAGCGTAGTAGTCAATCGCTCTACCGCCAAAGGAAGTTTAATAAAAGAAGATCTCACCTCCTTGCTTCAAGCAGAGCGTGTTTTTTATTTACCGGAAGACCGGAAACACGTTTCCCATTCCCAAAACACAGGACAGGTGCTCTGTTTAAACTATCCAAGGTTAGAAATTTCAAAAGCGATTATGTCTATGGCCGAGGAATTATTCCCAGAGACCCATTACGGAACTCCGTATATTCCTCATAAAAGGTTTCAGCGGATCATTCAACGAGTAACAAGCAGAAGGAGGAAATAATCGTGAGCTTGCTTGAAAGAATCCAATCAAAGAACCGGCCGTCTTCTATCAAGAATGACGCTTCTGCGCAAAGGGAGGCTCAGTCAGAACAGCTTCTCAACAACAAGAACGGGACTGTTCAATCAAAGGAGAAAGGCAGAGAAAACAAGCGGGCTAATAAATCTGAAGATAAACATGCTGAACTTAAAAACCTTGTTTTTAAGCATATTTTAAAAGAAAGAAAAAAGGAAGATATTGAAGAAATCACTCTCCAATTAGATGATATTATCTCTGAAATTATATCAGAAAATGATAACATGCCAGAAATTAGTGAACGTGATAGAGAAGACGTCATAGAAGAAATTGCGAATGACCTGACAGGATATGGTCCTATTAATCCGCTGCTTCTTGATGAAGATGTTTCAGAAGTCATGGTAAACGGTCCAGATCAAGTATATGTAGAACGAAACGGGAAACTTATCCTCTCGGATGTTACTTTCCGGGACAATGAACATGTCATGCAGGTGCTAGAAAAAATTGTAGCTCCTCTTGGACGACGGATAGATGAAAGCAGCCCAATGGTTGATGCTCGTTTAAAAGATGGTTCAAGGGTAAATGCGATTATTCCCCCGTTAGCTCTTGGCGGACCTACCATTACAATTCGTAAATTTTCCAAAGATCCGTTTACCGTTGAAGATCTCATACGATTTGGAACGATGACAGAAGAAATGGCGAGGTTTATAGAGGCATGTGTGGAAGCAAAGCTTAATATTTTTGTAAGCGGCGGTACTGGTTCAGGGAAAACAACGACATTAAATGTCTTATCTTCTTTTATTTCTAATGAAGACAGAATTGTAACTATAGAAGACGCGGCCGAGCTGCAGCTAGGACAAGAACATGTCGTGTCTTTAGAAACACGTCCTCCTAATATTGAAGGAAAAGGAGCCATTACGATTCGTGATCTTGTAAGAAACTCACTGCGTATGCGTCCGGATCGTATTGTGATTGGAGAAGTGAGAAGTGGAGAAGCGTTAGATATGCTGCAGGCCATGAACACAGGGCATGACGGGTCACTTGCTACAGGGCACGCAAACAGTCCGCGGGATATGATTTCCCGCTTAGAAACCATGGTGTTAATGGCAGGAATGGAACTACCTGTTAAAGCGATCCGAGATCAGATCGCTGGAGCACTGGATGTGATTATTCAACAATCCAGATTGAGGGACGGAACGCGCCGCATTACTAGCATTACGGAAGTACAGGGACTAGAAGGAGATATTATCGTTTTACAGGAAATTTTCACTTTTCAACAGATGGGTATAGACGAAAATGGCAAAATTATTGGAAAGCTTGTTCCTACCGGGGTAAGGCCCAAATTTTACGAGCATATGGAACACCAGGGCATTTACCTCAGTCCGTCTATCTTTATGGAGCAAGGGATGGGTGAGTAAGTATGGCCGTGATACTAGTTCTCTCTATATTTATTACTAGTTTTCTATTTCTTATCACAATAGCCTCTTTTTTTTCTCATTCTGCAACGGAATCAAAAGAAGAAGAGATACGACGTCCTGCTGCCAAACTTTCTTTTAAAGATGTTTTAAAAGATTATAATCAGAAGCTGCTCCTGTTGTTAGTACGCAAAAAAAAATCAACAAAAAGAAAGGATAGTCTTGAGAAAAAATTGACAGCTGCTGGGCTTCCTATGAAAGCGGAAGAATTTATGATTTTTCATATATTTGCGGTTTTAATCAGCGGGGGATTGGCACAGCTCATTTTTCAATCGATCGGTGCTGCTTTTATCGGAGGATTAGTCGGCTTTATTTTTCCTAAGGTTTGGTTGACGCAGAAGCAGAGAAAACGTTTAAAACAATTTAATGATATGCTCCCTGACATGCTGGCGACGATTACAGGGTCTCTCAGGGCAGGTTTTAGTTTTCCTCAATCCTTGCAAATGGTCGGTGCGGAGTCTTTTTCTCCTATGAAAGAAGAAGTCCAGCTTGTGTTAAAAGAAATGCAATATGGAAGCACACTCGAAGAAGCATTAAATGCCTGGACCAAGCGAATGCCAAGTAAAGATTTAGAACTTTTAGTCGAAGCGATTGTCATTCAAAGGCAGGTAGGAGGAAATCTAGCTTATTTGTTTGACAAGATCGTGGAGACAACAAGAGAGAGAACAAGGATTGAAAATCAAGTAAAAACATTAACCGCTCAGGGGCGGTTATCCGGAATTATTATTAGTCTTCTTCCACTAGGTTTAGGAATGGTTATTTATCTTATGAATCCAGAGTACATTACCACATTATTCACTCATCCAATCGGCCAGGTTATGCTGATAGCTGCTGGTATAAGTGGAATATTAGGATTTATTTTGGTAAGAAAAATTACGCGAATTGAGGTGTGAAGATGCTCGTTTTGTATGTTAGTTTTTTTGTTTTCGTGAGTCTCAGCCTCTATTCTTGGCTCGTTTACCGGTATGAGAAAAAGTACCTCATGGAAAGAAGAATTAATACTTATTTTTACTACACTAAAGCTTCATTAAAAGAGATGGATGAAGAAGAGTTATCTTTTTATCAGCGGGTTTTTAAACCGGGTTGGAAGAACGTGAAGAAGCGGTTCCAAAAGAAATTGAATCGAGAACGCATCTCTCAGCTTGAAAAGAAACTGCTTCAGGCAGGCCAGCCTTTTGGATGGAGTCCTGTAGAATTTCAATTATTTCAATACCTTCTTGCTGTTGCTTCTCCATTAATAGTATTTGCTGTGTTTATTGTTCTTGGTCAGCCAGTCAGCCGTTCGGTATTAATTGCTTTAGCAGTCATTCTCCTTGCCCTGTTTTTGCCGCGGTATTATTTAAAGGTGAAGGCTCAAAAAAGAATCCAAAATGCACTGAAAGAACTGCCGGATACGCTCGATTTATTAACAATAAGCTTAGAAGCGGGGCTTGGCTTTGATGCAGCGTTAAGTAAGGTTGTTACTAGTAAACAGGGAGTGCTGGCCGATGAATTCCAGAACTGTTTAGAAGAACTGCGTTTAGGAAGAACAAGGAAAGAAGCGCTAAGCGGCATGTTAGAAAGACTTTCTTTCGATGAACTGAAAAACTTTATTTACAATGTTATCCAAGCAGAGCGACTCGGGATTGGAATGGTCAATGTATTAAAAGTCCAGGCAGAAGATGTCCGGGAGAGCAGAAGGCAAAGAGCGGAAGAAGCAGCAATGAAAGCCCCCATTAAAATGATGTTCCCGCTTGTTCTATTTATTTTTCCAACCTTATTTATCATCTTATTAGGCCCGGCAATATTACAATTTATGGAGGCCTTTTAACGGAGGGAAAATTTAAAAAGTCAGGTTTTAATTTCCGGTTTCCACACATACTATCCGACTCCGAATAAGCAGCCCCCTGTATCTTTTCCAAATAGTAAAATTATTCGAACAATATGATTGACACTTTGTTAGATTAAAAAGCAAACAAATTACGTTATAGTGAAACGTAACCAGATAAAACACTTGGTGGGAGGGCTAAAAGAAATGACGGAAATTTTAAGAACCCTTGTGAGAGGAAAATGGAAGACGATATGAGAAATGATAGCGTGGAGGTGAAACGTTCAATGAGTACCCCTGAAGAATTGTATAAAAAAGATAACCAGTATGTATGGCACCACATGAAACCGTACCAAAAAAATCAAAACGCCATGGTGGTGCAAGAGGCGGACGGAGCTTGGATCACCGATATTGAAGGGAATCAATTGTTAGACGGAATGTCTGGATTGTGGTGTGTGAATGCCGGATATGGACGAACCGAACTAGCGGACGCTGCTGCAGAACAACTTCGAACACTGCCTTATTATCCGCTGTCAAACAGCCACGTACCAGCAATTGAATTAGCAGATAAGTTAAATGACTGGTTAGAAGGGGAATACCGCATTGTTTATGCCAATAGTGGTTCCGAAGCAAATGAAACAGCTTTTAAGTTAGCGCGTCAGTATCATAAACAAAACGGCTCCCCGCAGAAATACAAATTTATCTCTCGCTACCGTTCTTATCACGGCAGTACGTTAGGAGCTTTAGCAGCAACAGGTCAAGCTCAGCGAAAATATCTTTATGAGCCGCTTCCGCCTGGTTTTGTCCACGTTCACGCCCCAGAAGAGTACAGAATACCAAACGGAAAAACGTTCGAAGAGTGGAGCCTGGAATGTGCGCAAATGATAGAAGACACTATCATTTGGGAACGTCCGGAAACAGTCGCAGGCGTTATTATGGAGCCTATCATCACCGGCGGAGGCATTCTTATTCCGCATGACTCTTACTTGAAAAAAGTGGAGCAAATCTGCCGTAAACATAACGTTTTGCTTATGATCGATGAAGTTATCTGCGGATTTGGCCGAACGGGCAAAAAATTTGGATTTCAGCACTATAACATTACCCCGGATATTGTAACGATGGCAAAAGGTATTACAAGCGGCTACCTTCCGCTGGCAGCTTCAGCAGTACGCCAAGAAATATATGAACCGTTTAAAGAAGAAGGAGAAGACTCACATTTTCGCCATGTTAATACGTTCGGAGGCAATCCAGCTGCCTGCCGTCTTGCTTTAAAAAATCTTGAAATCATGGAAAAAGAAGATTTATGCACGAAGTCGAAGAAAAACGGAGATAAGCTGCGAGAAAAACTAGCAGAGCTTGAGAGTCATCCAAATGTTGGGAATATTCGTCATAAAGGATTGTTGGTTGGCTTAGAGCTAGTCGAGGACAAATATTCAAAAAAGCCGGCATCCTCATCGTATCTTGCTAAGATCATGGGAGAGTGCAAGAAAAACGGATTGATTGTTGGAAAAAACGCTGACACCGTGTCGGGTTACAGCAATGTACTCACACTTGCCCCTCCGTTAAATATTACCGAGGAAGATTTAACATTTATCGTAAAAACATTAAAAAATGCGTTCAATGATTAGAAACACAGAAAAGGCAAAAAAGAATTTCAACCAGTATAGAATGCGTTCTAGATGCAGCCTTTGTTTTGCCTCTTGCTTCTGATGAAAAAATTTCATTTGCGTGCAATTTTTATGTAAGGAACAGGAAAATAATGTAAGAGTTTGAAACGTGCTACGAACCCTTAAAGGTGATACGATTAGAATGGCCTTCTCTTTTTGAAGGCAGTAAAAATCGAACCTTTAGGGGTTTTTAAATATGTCGTAGCCTTCATGATGTTAATGAAATATTGGCCCTTTTGAAACATGTTTTTTATAATAAAAAAGAAGAAGATTCAAAATATTAGATCTTAAAAAAGGAGGTTTTGTCATGGCAGAGCAAGAAAAAAAGCTGGATATGCGGTTTAAGTTGGCACACCGGGAGGCATGGATCGGCATAGGACTTGTTCTTTTTAATTTTATATGGTGGTTCGGTTTTGCTTATGGTCTCGGTTCAGCTCCAGTCGAAGAATACAGCTATATCCTTGGTATGCCTGCCTGGTTTTTTTACAGCTGTGTTGCAGGTTCTATTCTAATGATGGTTTTAGTTGCTGTCATTGTGAAATCATTTTTTAAAGAAGTTCCCTTTGAGGTAGAGGAAGAGGAGGAGAAGGTATGAACTGGGATGTTGTTATTCCGCTGCTTATCTTTCTTGCTTCCATTTTTATTATAGGGTTTTGGGCTTCGCGCAAAATAGCCTCAAAAAGTAATTTTTTACAGGAGTATTTTTTAGGAAGCAGAGAACTTGGCGGATTAATTTTAGCAATGACGATGATTGCTACATATGGAAGTGCGAGCAGTTTTGTAGGAGGACCTGGGGCTGCTTACAGCCAAGGGCTTGGCTGGGTGCTGCTTGCAATGTCGCAAGTGGCAACGGGATACTTTGTCCTTATGATTTTAGGGAAAAAATTTGCCATAAAGGCAAGGCAGTATAAAGCGGTGACTTTGGTTGATTATTTAAAAGGCAGATATAACAGCAAAGCGGTTGTACTCCTCAGTGCGCTTAGTATTATTATTTTCCTTTTTTCTGCAATGACCGCCCAGTGGGTTGGCGGTGCCCGTTTAATTGAATCATTAACTGGCTTATCTTATATTTCGGCTTTATTCATCTTTGCTGTTTCGGTCATTATTTATGTTATTTTCGGTGGATTTCGTGCCGTTGCTGTGACAGATACGCTGCAAGGAATCGTCATGTTTTTTGGTACATTAATCATTTTAGTAGGAACCATTATTGCCGGCGGCGGGATGGGGAACATCATGAGCGATCTTGCGAATGAAAATCCTAATCTAGTAAGCCCGTTTGGTCATGACGGGAGTTTAACACCATTATATGTTTCATCCTTTTGGATTTTAGTTGGAGTCGGTGTTGTAGGGCTTCCGCAGGTCGCAGTCCGGGCAATGTCTTACAAAGATTCAAAGGGAATGCACCGGGCGTTAATTATTGGAACTGTTGTGGTTGCTTTTATGATGTTTGGCATGCATCTTGTTGGTGTCATGGCAAGACCTATTCTTCCTGGCATTGAAGTTGCCGATTCTGTGATGCCTAGGATAGCGATGGAAGTACTCCCGGCCTGGCTTGCTGGTATTGTGCTGGCGGCGCCTATGGCAGCGATCATGTCTACGGTAGACTCCTTGCTTTTACTCGTTAGTTCTACGATTGTGAAAGATGTTTATTTAAATTATGTGAATCCTGAAGCGACAAGGAAAAAAGTAAAGAGTATCAGCTTTGGTATCACCGCCGTTCTTGGAATAAGTGTTTTCGCGCTCGCTTTAAGTCCGCCGGATTTACTCATTTGGCTAAACTTGTTTGCATTTGGCGGCCTTGAATCTGCATTTATCTGGCCGGTCGTACTCGGGTTGTACTGGGCGAAAGGCAATAAATACGGTGCGATGGCATCGATTATTTTAGGGGTAGGCGCGTACAGTGTGATACATAACGTTTGGCCGGAGCCTTTTGGCATGCACACCGTTACGTTGCCCGTCGTCATTTCGTTCCTTGGTTATGTTATTACTAGTTTACTAACCGATCGATCGATCACTTATGCCAACCTGCAAGATGATGCGTCAAATGGATAAGATTTGTATGTTGACATCAGCTGTCCGCAGTAATAATTGGTCCGTGAATATATTCATAGCCAATCAGTGCTATTTCAATCGCTAAACGTTTAGGCATATCAAAAAAATCGCTGCCTGCTAACTCTTCAATCTTCCGGAGCCGGTGGTAGAGGGTTTGGCGAACGATAAATAAGTCTTTCGCTGTTTCTTGTTTATTGCCATGGTGGTTCAAATAGGACTTCAATGTTCGTAAAAGCTGGCTGTTTTTCTTTTGGTCATATTGAAGAAGGGCATGCAAATAATCTTCTATATAAACTCCTAGTACATCGCGCTCTTCCAAGTCAGCAATGATACGATACACATGCAGTTCTTCGTAAATAGATGATACGTTGCTGCCTAACCGCCTTTTCAATGAAAGGGCGGTTTGTGCACTTTGATAGCTTTGGGCCGCTTTTTCCAAAGCTGGCTGAGGCTGGCCAATTGAAAAATCTTTTACGATCGCGTTTTCTATAAGGATGGTAAAAACCTCACTCAATCGTTTATAACATTCTTTGTTCTTTATATTTTTTTCAAAAAGAAGAATATAGACAATTTCTTCTTGAAAAAAGGCCATCAATAATGTGAAGCCGCGTTCTTCAAAAAGCGAGCGTGCTATCATGCTTCGGCTGATAAGAGACGCTGACTCCTCTTTATGGCTTGGTTTTAATCCTCCAAGACAGACGACATGACGGGAAAAAGAAGCATTTGGGTGTATCGTACGAAGGTGAGCGGTGATTTCATTTTCTGTATAGTTACCCATCAGCCAATGTTGGATCCATAATTCTTCTTGGTGCCGTTTTCTTTCCTCGATGTACATGGACCGCATTAATTCCTGAGCCAGCGCTGTTTCTGCTTTATCCGCTGCTAACTTTTGAAATTTATTAAGAGGATTTTTGGAGGATACAGTTAAATGAGCGATGACATGGTTCATGATTTTAATGGCTCGTGTTTCTAAGAAGTTGCCGTTTCCATCCTCACGATGATCGTGAGGGAAAAGTAATTCTGTGCCTTGCTGCGTTTGAAACCGAAGAGAGAGGCCAGTAAATTGATGAAAAGCTTTAAGCAGGGAAGCATGGCCTTTACCGGATAATAAGACATTATTTAGTAAAGAAGAAAGTGTTTCTAATTCGGTCATCATTTCATGATGGCGGTTTAAGAAGATAGAATGGAGGTCTTGGGTTATGTCGATAAATCTCACTTCTTCATGAAAAAGAATAAGAGGAAACGATTTGGCTTTTGCTAATTCAATAACAGATTTGGGTAACGTATGCGTGTATTCTACTAATTCCACACATAAGCCAGCACAACCGTTGTCGATGAGCTGCCGTAAAAAGGAAAGGCAGTCCTCTTCATTATCTTTCCACCCTATCCCAGTAGAAAGAATCAGTTCATTTCCATTCAGTAATTGTCCAACCTTCGTTATATCCATAATATGAACCCATTCTACTTCCCTATGTAAAGAGGCTGGTGAACCGATGACTTCTGCCTCTTGAAAGAGCCGACGTTTCAATACGTCCTGAACAGTCAGCTGTGTCATGTTTAAATCCCCCATTTCTATCCCGCCTTCCTTGTATGAATGGATTTTCTCTGTAAGATAATATAGCAGACAATATGTTAAGTTATATCTATTTTCTTATAATAACTTATACGATTTATATTACAAGATGTTAAAAAGGAAAAATAGTTGGGAGAGGAACGGCATGACTGTTTCACAGAAACCGATACTACATACAACCATTTCTGAAATATTAAAACGTCCCGCGTTCGCGGAGGCTAGTGTTATTGCTAGTGAAAAGGCATTACGTCGAACGGTTACGTGGGTCCACATTGTGGAAGTCACCCATCTTGATGAATTATTAAATGGAAATGAATTAGTCTTGACCACTGGGATTGGCTGGCATGATAGAGAGCAGCTTTCTGTTTCTTTTCTGCGTCAATTAATTGAAAGCGGGGTCTCTGGGTTATGCGTAGAAATGGGGACCTATACCGATACGTTGCCAGAGAGCATGATATCTCTTGCTAAAGCGCATGATTTTCCGATTATTTTATTTCATAAAAAAGTTAGGTATGTTGATATTACTCAGGATTTGCACAGTATGTTTATTCATCAGCACTATGAAATGGTAAAGGAACTAGAACAGCTCTCTCAATCTTTTAATCATCTGCTTTTGAGTGGGAAAGGAATAAGAGATTTACTAAAAGAATTTAATAAGAGTACCGGTTTGGCTGTATGTTATCTGCCTATTCAAGGGGAAAGTTATTTTGTCCCGAATCTATCCATTGAAGAACAAGAGCGCAAGGTGAGTGAATGGGTGCATCATAAAACGATGGAAGAAACTCCTTACCGTCTTTTCCGACCAATTATAGTGCTAGATCAGCATTTTGCGGATCTTATTGTGTTTGATGCGGACCGAAAATGTACTGAATTTGATCAATTAGCATTTGAACGCTGCGCAACTGCAGTGTCGCAAGAAGTCATGCGAACAGCTTATATGCAAGAACGGCAGCAATACAAAAAAAATCAGTGGATTCATGACTGGCTGCACAATAAACATCATCCAAGGGACATCGAAATAGAAATAAAGCGGACTTATAAAGGGACGATAAACGAAGCGGTGATTGGTTTAATAGAAAATCCACAGCTTCAAGCAGATGTCTTAGATAAAGATAGCTTTTTTATTCAAAAACTTATGATTGCTCGTTCTGTCTTTAAAGAACAAGGTATTTTGTTATTATCTTCTATGTTTGAAGACTTTTTTGTATTTATTTTATTGAATGAACGAGAGCAGGGGAGAGAATTATTTCGTCAGCGGTTGTTTAGCAGCTTGCACACCCTGCAAAGCTGGGATGGAAAAGACAACACAGCATTTTTTCAGCATATGGTGTTTGGAAAAGTGGTCAAGAATTTAAACCATGTATCGCAAAGCTTCATATCAGCAAAAGATACAAATGAAGTAAAAAAGAAGATAGGATATTTGTCCATTCCCTTTTATGAGAATTTGCATATTTTCCGAACCATCTTACAGATGGAAGAACAAAAGGACATCGATGATTTTATAGATGATTATTTAGGAGTGCTCATTGATTTTGATCAACTAAAACAGGGGCAGCTTCTAAAAACGTTGAAAGTGTATTTAAACTGTTTTGGTTCAAAACAGGAAACAGCAAAAGCATTATATATTGTTCGCCAAACGTTATATCACCGGCTTAAAAAAATTCATGAATTGTTAGGTGAAGATATTATCAAAGCACCTAAACGATTATCGCTGGAGTTAGCCATGCATGCTTATGAATATAAGTATGGTGAAATTTAAATTCTTCGTCTTAGAAGGAAAGAATCGGAGATAATGCTGAAAAGTCAGCTTCGAATTCCAGATTCAGCAGTAAAGAGGAAAGGTCCAGCGTTATACAAAAAGAATCGGCACTTAGGAGAAAAAATTAATGGTTAGATTGAGGGAACCAGTGCTTAGCGTCACGAATTCAGCGGCTTTTGCACAAATCAGTACTTTCACATTAACAGAGCCCCAATCCTGTAAGGGGGGCGCTAAAAAGAAACTATGAGCGAAGAAACGGCATGAGTTCCCTGTTATACCAGGGAACAGCCTAGCTTTTAAAATATAACGGATCCTCATGAGCACTAGATTTCTTAACTATGGAATCTGTGTCCTTACGCCTAAGACAAGGTGATCCTCTGGTACAGCCACCACGTCCAGCTCCAGGAAAAACCCAATAGTTAACTATTGGGCTGTCAGCTGATAAATTGTTTCTGCTCATGTAAAGGGAGATATGGTGTCTTCTTTTTGCTTTTTTAATAAAAAAGAAAAATACTTTCTGGCGCTGGCGCTTTGTATATGGAGCTGCTCCGTGTCAGCTCCGTTGGAAAACTGTACAAAGGCGCCTTCTAAATTTTCGGTGACATCTGTAATAAAGAAACCGTTGTTTATTAATCGATCTATTTGTTCTTTTTCTTCTAAAAACTCTTTGTGCTCGTGCATAGGCTTGTCTCCTTATCTTATAGGGTTTGAACCTTTGCTGTTTTTTCTTTTACAGGTTCTTCTTCTGCTTCAATCGTCCAGTCTCGTCCTACGGTAATACCCAGGTATTTTTCATCATCCGGGTCTTCAATTTCAGCTTGCTTATATTTTGGAAACCACCAGTATTTTGCAAGCATATAGTAGCTTACGCTGCCGACTGCAAAACCAACTAAGAATGAATAATCCATTAACAGGTATGCACTGGCTCCACCGATAATCCAGGCCAGAAAACCAGCTGCATTCATTCCTTTGTAATATTGGTATTGTCCGTCATGACGGTATAAATCTGGTACATTCACGCGCCGTTTTCTCAGAATATAGTAATCGGTTATTAATATGCCAACAATGGCGGACAAAATACCGCCTACGACGAGGAGAAAGGGAACTAAGATTTCAAACAGCATCCACGGCTGTACAGCGGTGCCTACAATCCCTGCCATGAAAACTCCCACGTAGAAGGGAACTTTAGGACCTCCCGCATTGGAAAAGATCGTCGCTGCCGGAATGACATTAGCAGATGTATTGGTGGACCATTGGGCAAACACTATCATTAACAGCAAGACAGCTAGCCCTATACCGGTTGCGGTTTCTTGCAGGGCAACAACTGGATCAAAGTTACCGAGTGCAATATAGCACACACCGCCGATCAGAACCATAAACGTCTGCACTAAAGGTAAGGACACGACACTGCCTACAAGCGTTCCTTTATTACGCTTCACCCAGCTTCTTTCATACTGAGGAGCTTTAATAAATCGTGAAATCGAAGGGATGTCAGCCGCAAGTGTTGCCCAAAATCCCATATTAGCGAATATAACAATAAGGAAAGCATTGATTGCCGCGGTGCCGGTCAGCGGTGCTTCCACGCTGTTCCATACATTATTTCCCCCTTCTAATGCGGCATTGGATAAGACAAAGTACATCCAGATGGAGATAATGATAATAACTGGTGCAGCCAGGTCGGCGAAGCGTTCTACTGCTTTAATGCCGATAGCAGTGTTCACAAGCTGAGCGGTTGCAAATACTGCATAACAGAGAAGCCAATTATCAAAACCAGTTAAGATATTCAAAATACCATTAATAGCAGTGGATCCGAAAAATGTATTGATCCCAAACCATATGGAAGCGGTCACTCCGCGGGTGAGTGAAGGGATATGGGTGCCTGCTGTACCAAATGGAGCCCGCATATAAACTGGAAACGAAAGACCGTGTTCAATACCGATATCCCCGACGATGGTTATGAAAAGGCCGATGGCAACAGAACCTATTAGAGAAGCAAGAACTACCCAGCCAAGCGGAAGGCCAAGTACCCCGTCTCCTCCAATCGCAAAAGCGGCCAGGACGACGGCCATCCCTACCCACATCAAAGAAAAGCCAAAGGTGCTTATTTTCTTTTTAGCATGAGAAACTGGCAGCAAGTCAGGGGATTTTAAATAACGGTCTTTTGGATTCATACTTACCTCTCCTTTTTTATTATTTTGATTTTTTGACAGGAGCCAATTTCTTTGTGAAAGTTCATTTTTTCATTTTTGGTTACATAGATGCCGTTTCCCGAAAAGGGGAGTGTTGCTGGTTGAATGTTTCTCTTTTTAAATAAGAGCCAGAGCCTGGTACGGCGACCAGTTGTTTATCTTGTATGACAGTATTGCCTCTTACAAGCACGGTTTCTACTTCTCCAGTTATCTTCATCCCTTCAAATGCACTGTAATCAACTGCCATATGATGGGTATCTGCACTTATGGTTCTAGTTGCCTCCGGATTAAAAATAACGAGGTCGGCATCACTTCCGGCTGCAATCGTTCCTTTTCTCGGAGCAAGGCCAAACAGTTGCGCTGCTTTGGCAGAAGTAAGTTCGACAAACTTTTGTAACGAAATCCTTCCTTTTGCCACGCCTTCAGAATAAAGAATGCTGAAGCGGTCTTCGATCATCGGTCCACCATTTGGAATTTTAGTAAAGTCATTTTTACCTAGATCTTTCTGCCCTTTAAAGTCAAAGGAACATTGGTCTGAACCAATTGTTTGTAAATCACCGCAATGAATGGCTTTCCATAAGACATCCTGGTTTTTCTTTTCGCGGAGCGGGGGAGAC
This sequence comes from Alteribacillus sp. YIM 98480, assembly GCF_009765375.1. GTDB lineage: Bacteria > Bacillota > Bacilli > Bacillales > Marinococcaceae > Alteribacillus. The sequence goes on along the minus strand of NZ_VTOK01000015.1, from coordinate 95,991 downwards.
CATACGTATTTCGCTCCTTCGAAATTTGGTTTTTCCATATAGCTTTGATCAAGCATTAAATATTGAGGGCATGTTTCCCCATAAATACGGGCTCCCTTTCTTCTTGCTTCAGCAATTTTTTGAACAGCTTCTTCACATGAGACATGAACCACGTAAAGCTGGGAATCAGCCAGATCCGTTAATTGAGCCGCTCGTCCTGTCGCTTCTCCTTCTATTTCTGGAGGACGGGTTAAGGCATGATGAATTGGTTCTATTTTTCCTTCTGCCAGCGCTTTTTCTGTTAAATAATGAATAACATCCCCATTTTCAGCATGAACCATGACTAGAGCACCAAGATCTTTTGCGGCCAGCAGCGTTTGGAAAAGGGTTTCGTCATCAGCTTGAAATACATTTTTATAAGCCATAAAGACTTTAAAAGAGGTAATGCCGTGATTGTCTATAATAGCAGGCAATTGTTCCATCACTTTTTCGTTCATTTCGCCGATCATAAGGTGAAAGCTGTAATCAATGACTGCTTTATCTTTCGATTTCATGTGCCACGTTTGAATAGAGTCTTCAAGCGGCTTGTTCTTATCTGTTAAGCAAAAATCGATAATAGTGGTGGTGCCGCCAAAAGCAGCAGCGATCGTTCCAGTTTCAAAATCATCTTTTGTTACAGTTCCGCCAAACGGCATGTCAAGATGGGTGTGAGGGTCAACACCTCCAGGAAATACATAACGGCCAGAAGCATCAATGATATCCGCATTTTGTTCGGGGAGCTCATTACCGATTGATTTGACTGTCTCTCCTTCAATGAGAATGTCGGCTTGATAACAATCACTTGCGGTTACAATGGTGCCATTTTTAATAATTGTACGGTTCATTTTGGCATTCTCCTTTCTTATTTAGCAGGCATCAAGGAAAGCAGCGACTGTCTTTCATTCCATGTCATAGGCTCATCTCCCGTTTGCCGTGGTGCCTCAACCATATCAATCGCTCCATCCACCGGACATACAATCGAACAGAGATTGCATCCTACACAATCTTCTTCTCTAACCTGTAAAATATCGTTTCCTTGATCATCTTTGTGCATATCAATGCATTGATGCGAGGTGTCCTCACAAGCAATATGGCATTTATTGCAGTTAATACAGGCATCGTTATTTATTCTAGCTACAACACGATAATTTAGATCAAGCTCTCCCCAGTCGGAAAATTTAGGAACGGATTGACCTATAAGCTGGTTTACACTATATATTTGTTTTTCATCTAAATAGTTGTTCAGTCCGTCTATCATATCTTCTACGATACGAAAGCCATGGTGCATCGCAGCAGTACAGACTTGAACATTGGATGCACCCATCAGCATAAATTCTACAGCTTCTTTCCAAGAGGAAACGCCGCCCATTCCAGAAATAGGAACCGATATTTCCGGATGTCTGGCACTTTCAGATACCATGTTTAGAGCAATTGGTTTTACAGCCGGGCCGCAGTATCCGCCATGAGCTCCTTTGCCGGCTACATTAGGAATCGTATTCCACGTGTCAAGATCAACACCAGCAAGGCTGTTGATGGTATTAATCATGCTGACTGCATCTGCGCCTCCTTGTACGGCAGCTTGAGCGGTAAAGGTAATATCTGTAATATTAGGAGTTAATTTCACGATTACCGGTGTTTGAGCTGCTTCTTTTACCCAGGATGTCTGCTTCTCAACTAGTTCAGGAACTTGACCAGAAGCAGAGCCCATTCCGCGTTCTGCCATTCCATGAGGACAGCCGAAGTTTAATTCCAGACCATCTACGCCTGCTGCCTCTACTTTTTTTACGATTTCGTGCCACTTTTCTTGTTGGGGTTCTACCATAATAGATCCGATGATTGCTCGGTCAGGAAATTTCCGTTTCGTTTCCTCTATTTCACGAAGGTTAGCCTCGAGGGAACGGTCGGTGATAAGCTCGATATTATTAAATCCTGCTACTCGTTGACCGTTAAAAGTTGTACTGGCAAAACGGGAAGATACATTTAAAATAGGGTCGCCCATAGTTTTCCAAACGGCACCTCCCCAGCCTGCTTCAAAAGCCCGCTGCACTTGATATCCGCTGTTTGTAGGGGGAGCAGAAGCTAACCAAAATGGGTTGGGGGAGGTAATGCCAGCTAGCGATGTGGTAAGATCAGCCACGTTTCATTCCTCCTTTGATTTAAGCAAGGTGTACGTTTTTCTCCGTGAGTGCTTTATGGACAGAAACGGCAGCTTGTTTTCCTTGTTCTGCTGCAGAAACGACCATTGCTTCTCCCTGTCCTTTTCCAAAGATACTGTCTCCGATGGCGTACACGTTTTCTTTTGACGTAGCCAGGGTTTCAGGGTCTACCGTAATAACACCGTTATCATGGTCAATAGAAAAGGCCTCAATTAAAGAAGAGTGCCGAGATTGACCAATTGCTCTAATTACTATATCCACGTCTAAAGTATCTTCCGCTCCTTCTATAGGAACGGGGGCCATACGTTTATCATTCATCGATTGTATGAGCTTCATCGGCTTTACTTTTAAACCATTGACATTTCCGTCCTTCCCCGCCGTAATTTCTGAAGGGGAAGAGAGCCATTGAAATTCGACACCGTCTTGTTTTGCAAATTCGAACTCAAATGGGTAAGCGGTCATTTCTTTTTGAGTGCGGCGGTAGACGATTTTTACATTTTCTGCTCCTAAACGAACAGAACACGTAGCAGCATCAATAGCTGTGTTACCAGCCCCGATTACAGCAACTCGCTTGCCTGCTAAATGTTTGGTTAAAGGTCTGGTTTTGGTTTCTTTTACAAAATCAATTGCATCATAGACACCGTTCAATTCTTCTCCTTTAATGCCGAGCTTTGGTACATTGGCCATTCCAATAGCTAATATAACGGCGTCAAACATCTCCATAATGAGATGGGCATCGATATCTTTACCTACTTCTACACCTGTTTTTATACGGACACCAAGCTGTTTTACTTGTTGAACCTCCCATTCTACAATGTCTTTTGGCAGTCTAAAGGAAACAATACCGTGAGCGTTTAAGCCACCGGCTTTTTCCTCTGCTTCAAAAATAGTTACCTCATGCCCGAAACGAGCTAGTTCTCTTGCAGCTGACAAACCCGCAGGTCCTCCACCAATAATAGCAACGCTGCTAGAGGTATGCTTTTCTCGTTGAAACAGCTGCTGCTCATTTTTTATCGCCCAATCTGTAGCATATCGCTGTAGATCGCCAATCATAATAGGGGATGATGCATCATTTAATACACAAGCCCCTTCACATAACTCTTCGGTTGGACAAACCCTTGAACAGCTTGCACCTACTGGATTGGATTCCATAATGGTCCGGGCCGATCCCTTCAGGTTGTCAGTAGCAATTCCTTTTATAAACGTCGGAATATCAATACCTGTCGGGCAAGCAGTGATACAGGGTGCGTCATAACAATAAAGACAGCGATTTGCTTCTTCAACAGCTTCTTTTTGTTTTAAGCCGGGATTTGCTTCTGCAAAATTCTTTTTAATGTCTTTTAAAGAGACCCAAGGTTCTGGTTGGCTGCTGGACAAGGTCAATCCCCTCCTTATGGAATAAGTTCGGTCATATCATCATATGTTTCTGGCCTGCGGTCGCGGTAAAACTGCCAAGTATCCCTTACTTCACGTATTTTTTTCCGGTCTATGTCACCAAGAAGAATTTCATCTTTATCTCGGCTTGCTACAGCTACAAATTCTCCCCGTGGATCGACGATATAAGATTGGCCGTAAAATTCACCCATTTTCCAAGGGGATTCCGTTCCGACACGATTGATTGCTGCTAAAAAATATCCGTTGGCTACAGCGTGAGCAGGCTGTTCTAGTTTCCATAAGTATTCGGACAAACCAGCAACAGTAGCTGATGGGTTAAAAACGATTTCCGCTCCGTTTAAACCGAGTAACCGTGCTCCTTCCGGAAAGTGTCTGTCATAACAGATGTAGACACCGATTTTTGCGTATGCCGTATCAAAAACAGGATAGCCCAGGTTGCCTGGTTTGAAATAGAATTTTTCCCAAAAGCCATAACCATCATTACCAACCCCTACGTGAGGGATGTGGTTTTTACGGTATTTTCCTAGATAGCTTCCATCGGCATCGATGACGGCAGCTGTGTTGTAATAAGTGGAAATTCCTTCTTTTTCATATATAGGAAGTACAATAACAGTCTCTAGATTCTTAGCTAGTTTTTGAAATAGTTTCGTCGTTGGACCATTTGGTACTTCCTCTGCTGCTTCATACCATTTAACATTTTGTTCGGAGCAAAAATAAGGGCCGTAAAATATTTCTTGCAAACAAATAATTTTGGCACCTTTTGCAGCTGCTTGTTTAACTAAGTTAATGTGTTTTTCAATCGCTTTTTCTTTGTGGATGGATACTGGCTTCTCACCATCAACATCATTAGAAGCTTGAATAATTCCAACACGAACTTGATCACTCATTTGGAAGAGGCCTCCTTTTACTATTTAAGTTTTTCTCATCATATATAAAAAAAGGCCACATGATAGAAGACACTATGTGTTTATTATTGAAAAACTATTAGACAAAATGTTAAAAAAGCTTGATTAACAAGCTATAAACGTGTTATTTTTCCTTTCAAAAAAATCTGAAAATTAAATGTTTTAAGTTTAGGATGTGGCAAGTAAAGGTATAGAAAGCGGAGGGAGGAGGATGGTGAATGTACAATAACATAACAAACAATAAAACCTGGCCGATTATTATTTCTGTTGTTCTTATCATGGGTATTGGAATGGGCAGTTTTAAAAATCAAACAAAAGCAGCAGAGGCTTTTTCCGATGTGGACAACAGCTATTGGGCATCAGAACAAATTCAACGGCTGGCTGAACAAAACGTTATCAGCGGTTATTCTGATGGAACATATAAGCCGGGAGAAAAAATCAACCGCGGTCAAGTTGCGGCTTTATTGACAGAATCCTTCGATTTACAAATAGATAAAAATCCAAAATCAACAACGTTTGATGATTTAAATGAGAACAGCTACTTTACTCCTTATGCTGAAGCAGTAAAGGATGCTGGGTATATGACCGGCAGGAATAATAATACAGCATTTGCTGCGGGAATGAATCTATCACGGGAACAGATGGCGAGTATTCTTGTACGGGCATTTGAATTTGAACGCATAGATGAAAATGAATCAATTGTAAAGGATATAAATAAAGCACATGAAAGCCATCAAAACAGTATTGAAACGTTAGCTCAAATAGGGGTCACCAAGACCAATAATGGCGATTTTCGTCCAAAAGAAACCGTCACGAGAGCACAGTTTGCCGTATTTTTAGAAAGAGCCCTCACAATGAGACATACGATGGAAGCAGGCATTATGTATGTTACAGCTGTTGATAAAACGACAGTAGATGTAAGCTTTACTAAAGAAATGGAGGAAGTGCATGCGGAAGACTTCGCGTTTGAACCGGAGCTTGATGTGAAACGTGCGGAAATCATAAATCCAGAAGAAACGTTTGAGCGCCATGCTGGAGCCGACATGGTCATACGGCTCACTACTTCTGAGCAATCAGTAGGAGAGCCTTATTGGTTTTATTACCAAGGGAAACGCACAGACAATATTATTGTAGGAGCAGAAGAATAAGACCAGCTTTTGCCAGCCGGTCTTATTTTTTGGTTTCTAGTTTATTGAAAATAATTCATTATCTTATTTTTATTAAACGGGAGGCTTTCATAGGGGGTATGAATACTAAAGGCAATGCGGTCGTTGGTTAAGTTAAATTGTTCCGCTTTTACTTCAATATTTTGATAGCTGCTAATATCGGTTACGGCTACATATATATCTTCACGGTCCGGGTTCACTTCGATCCAGCCTGGCATTTCATAATTTTTCTTAATATAGCCCAATACTTGACGATTAGGAAGCTGCAGCTTTCCAAGACTGATAGATTCCTGTTTTAAGAGTAAATCACCATTTTCCTGCACCTCCGGCTCAAGAATAACCGTGGCAGGAATTTGCTGGCCGAATGCACGTACAGACCCTTTTAAACGTACTTTATTATCTAATTCCACAGAATAAGAGGCTCTTTCCCCTTCTGATAATTCATCAAGGTATCTGTTGATCAGCTGATTTAAATTTTCTCTATCGGTCACAATGGAAAATTCAACATCGGTTTCTTGAACCTGATCCCTTTGTGGAAATATCGGTTCATCCGGCGTCGAATTAAAAAGGAAAAACAGCCAAATGACAATCCCGGCATTAATAATAAAAAGGGTGATAAATAGCCATTTCCAGACATTTTGTTGTGTTAATCGGTTGATCATTCTGTTTCGTCACTTTCTGATGTGCTGATTTCTGGTTTGATATATTGAAAAACCCGCTCTGCTATTTGTAGGTAGCCCCGTTCATTTGGGTGAAAATTATCTTCTGCATAATAACTTTCATCGGCTTGCTGGAATAAATCATCAATAGGAATAAAGGAGGCATTTCCGCCCTCTTCGGCCGTTTCTTGTCCAATTGTATTCCAGTCTTCTACAATTTGATTTAATTCTGGAATATTTTCAAAATAGATGTGAAACGGATTAAAGAGACCAATTAAATAAATAGGTGCTTCCTCGTTTTTGGAACGGATCGTTTGAAACACGTCTTCGAGTCTATTTTCATATGAATCCGTTTCGTCAGCGAAAGCTTCATACGTTAAGTTGTTAATATTCGAACGAACAATATGCATTATATCGTTGGCTCCAATCGTAAGAAGGATAACGTCTGCTTCTTCAATGGAGGAAGTTATAGCAGGTTCTTCCATCCTTTTAATAAGCTGATCTGTCCGGTTGCCGCGCTTGCCGTAGTTAGCGATATTAAACGATGAGGCAGAGATGCTGCTGCTTCCAATGGTTTTTTCGAGAATTCCGACATATCCTCCATTTCCGGTAGAATCTCCAACCCCTTGTGTTAGCGAATCTCCAATTGCTACCATTTTTACATCAGGGTCAATGACAAGAGCACGGTTTTCTTTAACCATAGCGGCAACGGCTTCTTGCACGTCGTTTTCCGTTATGGCATTTTCTGAAGCAGCGTCTGTGTCTTCTTCCTCCTGTTTCATTTCATTTTCAGGAGGATCGGGTTCTTGCTGCTTGGGGGCTGGAGTATCTGGTTTTGTTTCCGTGAAGACAGGGCTGCTGTCTTCTGGAGGTTCAGATGAAAAGCTGTTAATCGTCCAAGCTCCTGAAACTAAAATGAGAAACAAAACGACACTGTATATAAATAATTTATTTTTCTTCATCAACAATCACATCCAAGTGGTTTCATTACACCTTATGATAATGTTTATTTTAACAGAATTTCATGTAGTATTTTAAGTAAAATAGAGAAGAGAATAAAAGCCGAAATTCGGTAAAAAACAGAGGGTGGAAAATGAAGGTAAAAAAATAGAATTATTGATTCATATACCCTTTTAAAATAATATGAAAAACAGATTGCTAATGTACTACTCTCTATTCCATTAGTTTTATTAACATGGACGTTAGGAGGAAACCACTAGTGAATATTTCGGTTTCGTCATTAATGGAAAGCTTCGAAGATTTGTTTCCGAAAGAGACCTCTTTTGCAGTTTCTGATGCCAAGCGTTTTATTTACTATAAACCTAGTAATAAAATTGACTTGCAAATCAGACCTGGAGACAAAATTAAAGAAAATACAGTTACCTTTAAAGCCTTAACAATTCAGCAGAAAATTTCAGAGCATATCAACAGCAATGTATTTGGAATCCCATATTATGGAACATCGGTGCCTATTTTACACGATGGGACCCCTCAAGGATGTGTGACGGCGATTTTGTCTTCTGCTCAGCTGCGGTTTCTCGCTGATTTTTTGACGGTACGTATTGAAGACAGCTGGAAACCGATTCCTCATAAAGACATTATGTTTCTCGAGGCACAGCATAGAAAAACATGGGTCCAGTCCAATAGAGGAATGGGGACAAATAAATTTAATTTAAGTGAGCTGGAATATATTCTACCTGCTGATTTATTTATACGCTGTCATCGTTCTTATATTGTTAATGTGAACTACATTGCCGAAATTCAGCCTGATTCGCATTCCACTTTTTTATTAATCATGAAAGATGGCACAAAGGTGCCGGTCAGCCAAACGTATGCGAAACATTTTCGGAAAATCCTCGCTTTTTAATTTTCTGGCTCATGTTTATTAAATGCTGGCTCATGTTAATTTTAAGCCTTTTCATTCAAAAAGGCATGAGAAGAAGACGAAGCGCTGATAGAATAGTGAGAAAATTGAAGCGAGGGGATTGTTTTGGATAAAAACATGCAAAGCCTAATAAAAAATCAGCGCTTACAAGAACGAATGGTGTCAGAGGAAACAGCTGCATCTTGGATAAAAGACGGGATGACACTTGGTTTAAGTGGGTTCACCCGTGCTGGTGATGCGAAAGCTGTTCCATCCGCTTTTGTAGATAAAGCAAAAAAGGATAACATGAAAGTAAATGTATTTACCGGGGCATCGCTTGGTTCAGACATTGACAGGCTGATGGCCGAAGCTGGCATCATTCATAAACGTCTTCCTTTTCAAGCAGATGGAGTAATGCGTAAAAAGATTAACGAGGGAGATATGTATTTTATCGATCAGCATTTATCTCACACCGCTGAAATGGTGCGCAATGATGTATTACACCCGATTGACTTCGCAATTGTGGAAGCGGTTTCTATAACAGAAGAAGGGTACATCATTCCTTCTACATCTGTTGGGAATTCCTCTGTTTTCGTAGAAAAAGCGGAAGCTGTGATTGTCGAACTGAATCTTGCCCAGCCGCAAGCATTTGAAGGACTGCATGACATTTATGAGGTAAACAAGCAAGGCAAACGACAGCCGATTCCGCTTATAAACGTAGATGACCGGATTGGGTCCGTTGGTATCCCGGTAGATACGGCAAAAATAAAAGGAATTGTTGTGACCAATCAAGCAGATTCTCCATCACCTATTACCCCGCCTGATGAAGAAACAGCCATGATGGCGAATCATTTAATTGATTTTTTGAAAAAAGAAAATGAATTGGGGAGGCTGCCAAACAACCTTGCTCCGTTACAATCCGGCATTGGCACCGTAGCAAACGCTGTTTTCCACGGTCTCCTGGATTCTGATTTTACGGATTTAGAGGTATATTCTGAAGTCCTGCAGGATGCAGTATTCGATCTGCTTGATGCTGGGAAAGTCCGCTTTGCTTCGGGCTGTTCGATCACGTTATCGGAGTCCAAGTTAAAAGAGGTATTTTCCAACCTGGATCGCTACCGAGACCAGCTAGTACTTCGTCCGCAAGAAATATCCAACCATCCAGAAGTCATCCGTCGGTTAGGATTGATCTCGATTAATACAGCTCTTGAGGCAGACATCTATGGTAATGTGAATTCCACTCATGTACAAGGCACGAAAGTGATGAACGGGATCGGTGGATCTGGTGACTTTGCCCGTAATGCCAGGTTGGCCATTTTTGTAACAAAATCGATCGCCAAAAACGGCGATATTTCCAGCATTGTTCCATTTGTTTCCCATGTGGACCACACAGAACACGATGTCGATGTGCTTGTAACCGAACACGGATATGCTGACTTACGAGGATTGGCTCCAAAAGAACGGGTGCCTCTTATTATTGAACATTGCGCCCACCCGATATATCGTGATCAGCTTTATGCCTACTTTAATGAAGCTTGTGAAAGAGGAGGCCAGACTCCGCACATTATGGAAAAAGCGTTGTCCTGGCACACGAACTTCTCAGAAAACAAAACGATGCGCGAAAGAGCCCTGCAGCGTTCGTAAGAGTTTTAGGAAAAGCCCCGGATTTAGTAGCTTCGGGGCAGTCTCTTATCCTTTAGGAAGGTTTAACTTTGCTAAAGGATAAAGTAAGTAATAGAAAAACTAAAACCTCCACCATTTGGACTCGGCGGCAAGCCGAGTTTTTCTAATGAGTGAAAAAAATACTGTATACTATCACACATCCAATGTTCGACCAAAAGACCAATAGAAGTGGGAACATACTGCCAAGTTTAATCTAAAGTAGATGAACAATGAATATTTACCAAGCCCAACAAAAATTAGAGCAATGAAAGGATAAACCTGAAACTATGATTAAAACGGCTGCCATCATTACGAGCTTATTAGAAAAGTTTAACGTTGATTATTGTAGGTGGATTATCGTTTTGTAATTGTTTGAGCCATTCTTCTAAAAGTTCATCTTCTTTTTTACCTGTCTTAATCACAAGGAATGAACCTCCAATCTTATAATATAATTCCTAAGATCAAATAACCAAGTGCTGAAACGAACCCACTCAATATTATATAAGGAAGCTGCGTCATAACATGGGTCATTGTATCTATGCCAGACCCTGTAGCAGATAAAACAGTAGCATCTCCGTACGGGCAAGCGTGGCTGCCAAACGCTCCAGCAGAAATAACAGCTCCCAGAGACAGCCACATATTCGCATCAATAGCTTCAGCTAACGGTATGATGATCGGAAGAGTGACAGCATAGACACCCCAAAAAGATCCAGTTGCAAATGCTACTAATCCCATAGAGATAAAGGCTACAACAGGGAGGAGGCTAGAACTCATTAACGGTTCTACCTTTTCGATCACGAAAGCATTTAACCCAAGTTGTTCATTAGCATCTACTAAAATAAACGATGCCACTAAAATGCCAATTGGATATATCATTGGTTTAAATCCGTCTATAAACGTGTCGAACAATTCAGTCAACTTCATTACCCTCTGAAAAAACAACATAGCAATCGTTACGGCAACGGCTACCATTACCCCTTGGAGCGCGTCGATGTCGGCATACCACGTGTATCCAATCAGCACAATGATCGGAACAAAAAAGTTTATCATTTTAGGTTTTATCGTTTTCTTCTCATCCGAATCGACACCTGCTGCAATTTCATCATCTACAAGTGAAATGTTCCCTGATCCTTTTGGGATACAAATTCCTTGTGTTTCTGCTCTTAATTCTGCTGTTTTCATTGGCCCAAGTTTTGGGATAACCCCCAAAATAGTTAATAAAACTACCAATATAGCAACCCATCCGTAAAAAATGAATGGAAGTACTTGAAGATATGTCATAACACCTTGTCCAGCTCCTGCAACACCTTCTGCTTCGAAAAGGCCTAAAATGTAAATGGCCCAGGTTGATATTGGAACTAATACACAAATTGGAGCAGCCGTAGAATCAACTACATAAGCTAGAAGCTCTCTTGACGTTTTATATTTATCTGTTATCCGCTGCATGGATGTACTTACAGTTAAAGCATTTATATAGTCATCGATAAAAATAACAAGCCCCATGAGCCAAGTAATAAGCAAAGCGGATTTTTTTGATTTTATTTTTGACGAAACAAACTCTCCAAAAGCAAGGGCTCCACCGGATTTCACTAATAATGCAATAAAGCCTCCAAAAAATAAAACAACTAAAATAAGCCAGCCAATTGTAGGATCTCCCATGACGGCTAAAGAGGAACCAACAAAGGAAGGAAAAAAATTCTCTTTTTCGATGAGAATAAATCCAATGATAGAGCCAACAATCAATGATTCCAGCGTTCTTCTAGTCAATAATGCAAAAACTAATACACTTAACGCAGGAACTAAGCTTATCCACCCGTAATGGTCCATAACAACATACACCCTTTGATTTTAATACTGAAAGAATTAAGAAAAAATTTACCGCTCATGCATTTTGTCTGTCTTTACATGCTGTCACTGTCACACGGAACCTTGAAAATAAGAGAGTTATAGTTGAACGGTATAAATAGTTCACTTTCCTTTTCAGTTAAGACAAGTGTTAATGCATAACAGCTATTTACTTATTTTCTAAATCATTGTGATAAAGGCATTTAAGCATCCAATTCCTCAAATTCCACTTGCGGCGGTTCTTTTGTAAAATAATTTGTTTTAAAAAAGAGATAACCAATCCCAAGCAGACTCCAAATGACACCAAGTGTAATCGAAAACAGGTCCAGGCTGATCCACAAATAAAGCACAAATCCTAATCCAATGAGTGGAAAAACGAGATAACTGATCATAGAGAAAAACGAGCGTTCTTTATGAAAGCGGAAATAATGGACGATTACACATAAATTGACAAATGAAAAAGCGGTAAAAGCACCAAAATTAATAAGGGATGTTGCTTGTGTTAAATTAAGCATCAAGGCTGAAAGAGCTAACACACCGATAATAATAATATTAAAAATAGGTGTATTAAACCGAGGATGGACGTAGCCAAATACTCTTTTTGGGATGATACCGTCACGCCCCATCGCATAAAGAAGTCTTGAGGCACTTGTTTGAGCAGCCATTCCAGATGCTAGAACGGAGACTAACGCGCCGGCTGTAAAAAAGGATAAAAAAAGGTTGCCTCCAATCATTTGAGCGATTTCTGGCGATGCCCCTTCTATATCATTAAATGAAGAAACGGTAGGGAAAAGGGACTGCATAAAGTAAGTAACGGTGAAAAAGAAAATGCCGCCGATCAATGCGACCAGGAAAATTCCTTTGGGTATGACTTTTTTTGGTTGAATCGTTTCTTCCGATAAGGTAGTAATGGCGTCAAAACCAATAAACGATAAAGCTAACAAAGCTGCACCAGCAAATAGGGCGGAGGTGTCCAAGTTTTCGGAAATCAAGGCATCGGCACTAAAAAAACGATTGGGCTGCTCGTTTAAAATACTATTAATTGTTAAGATGACAAAGGTTATGCCAAGTACAAATTGAAACAGAACCAGCAGCAGGTTGACATTGGTAGCAATTTTCAAACCAATGATATTCAAAACAGTGATGACCGCTATTAATCCGACAATCCATATCCATTCGGGGATATTTGGAAACCCGGCAGACAAGTAAATTCTTGCTAACAGGGCATTAATCATCGGAAGCGCTAAGTAAGCTAGAAAAGTGATCCATCCAACAATAAAGCCGATATGAGGGTTCATTGTTTTTTGAGTATAGGTATAGACAGATCCTGAAACAGGATATCGTTTAACCATTTTTCCATAACTGAAAGCTGTAAATAAAATAGCCGTAAAGACTAAAATGTAAGCAGTGGGGACATGGCCTGATGTAACTTCCGAAACAATACCGAACGTATCAAAAACGGCAAAAGGAGACATATAAGCTAGTCCCATAACGATAACGTGCATAAGCGTCAATTGACGTTGAAGCTCTCCTTGTTCTTTCATGAAATCATCCTTTTAAGATTAGAATATTTTGAAAAATCATTTCAAGAAAATGGAGCTGGCTGCTCTGTTTCCACATTCTATTAAGGGGAGGGCTGCTGTTGGGTAATACAGTGAATATTTCCTCCTCCAATTGATAATTCTCTACTATAAACTTGGACAATCTTTCTATCAGGAAATAGATCTTTAAATATCGCCTTTGCTTCTTCATCTTGAGGATCGTTAAAAGCTGGTATAACCACGCCGCCGTTGCATAAGTAACAGTTGATATAAGTGGAGACAAATTGCATGGAAGACAGCCGGTCAAAACTATCCCTGGCAAAATCAATCTGCTTGCTTTCTTCTGGATGAAGAGTTGCTTGTTCTGGCAGTGTAATTTTATGAATAGTAAATCGACGTCCTTTTGCGTCTGTCGACTCGACGAGTTTGTGATAAGCTTCTTGCAGGACAGAGTATTGAGGGTGATTCGGGTCATCAGTCCAGCTTATAGCTATTTCACCAGGACGGACGAAAAAAACGACTTCATCCACATGGCCATTTGTCTCGTCACCGACCATTCCATGTTCTAGCCAAATAATTTTATCTATGTTCAAATAGGCTTTTAATTTTTGTTCAATGGTATGTTTTGATAAATGGGGATTTCGGTTCGGATGTAATAGACATTCCTCTGTCGTAATAAGTGTACCCTCTCCATCAACAGCAATGGCTCCTCCCTCCATCACCAAATCCCTGGCATCGTAACGAGGGATTTGTTCCATTTCTAAAACTTTCTGAGGAACTTGCAGATCTAAATCCCAGGGGAAATAAAGACCTTCTTCCAGACCTCCCCATGCATTGAAGCCCCAATCTATCCCACGGACCTCTCCTCGATCATTTTTAACAAATGTAGGGCCAATATCACGCATCCAGGCGTCATTGGAAGACAATTCAACCACGCGAACGTTATCTGGAAGCAGGTTTCTGGCGTTTTCAAACTGATTTGCGTGTACGCCTATTGTGACCGGTTCAAATTGAGAAATTGCTGAAGCAATGTTTACAAATGTTTGTTGAGCGGGTTTTGCTCCAGAATGCCACGTGTCTGTTCTCATTGGCCAAAGCAGCCATGTTCCTGTGTGTGGTTCGAACTCTCCTGGCATGCGAAAACCATCATGTTTTGGAGTGCTTGGTAATGATGTCACCATAAGTATCCTCCTCGGTAAAAAATTTCGCTTAGATAAGCTACTTTACTAATATTGCAAAAGGTATGCCAAAAATGGCTGGCGTTTTAATTTTTATAAAGAAAACCTTTAAAGTACTGCACAAAAGGCTTTTTCATTTAAAAAAGCAAAAACACATGAGACGGAAAACAGATTAGAATAGTGAGTTGCTATCAACTCACTTTGGATGTATATTATATTTTTTTATTCGCCGCATTAAGGCCGATTGCGTCATTCCTAGGTCTGCAGCTGCCTTTCTCGTTGATCCTTTTTCTTTTAGTGCCTTTTTTATAGCTTGTCTTTCAATATTTTCAAGATAAAGAGGCAAGGACTGATTACGGCTTATTGAAAAAGCAGGATCATGAAATGGTTCGCGTGAAAGTATTTTTTCTGGTAAAGCGGACTTTAAAATGACGTCGGATGTTGAAGTAATGACCATACGTTCGACCATGTTTTCAAGTTCTCGAATATTACCCGGCCAATCATAGGACTGCAGCGTATCGATGGCTTCATTGGTTAATGTGGCTGAGCGATCATATTTTTGGTTATAGTACTGCATGTAATGAGAAAGAAACGGGATGATGTCTTCGCGTCTTTCCCGGAGCGGTGGTACGCGAATCGATACAACATTTAAGCGGTAATATAAATCTTCTCGAAACTCTCTTTTTGTGACCATTGCTCCTAAATCGCGATTTGTAGCCGCAAGTATACGAACATCAGCAGATCGAGGGACCGTATCGCCAAGCGGCAGGTACATTTTGTCTTGTAACAGCTGTAATAGTTTTGGCTGTAGCGATAGGGGCAGTTCGCCTATTTCATCGAGAAAAAGCGTTCCGCCATTGGCCTCTTCCACTAGTCCGTACCATGGCGTAACCGTATCCGCGCAGCGTGCAACGGGTATTGATGCATTCCGTAATTTTTCTGGTTCAAAGGATCCTGATATTTTAAATGCGAAAGCCCACTTAACGGAATGTGAACTTGGTGATAGAAATCATCCTGATTATGAAGGCTGTATTCGCAGTATCATCGAAAAAGAAGGCACAGACCGTATTGCAGCGGTTATTTTAGAACCAGTTCAAGGTGCAGGCGGCGTTCATCTGCCTCCGGAGGGATATATAGAAGCAGTACGTACCCTTTGTGATGAACACAATGTGTTAATGATTGCTGATGAGGTGATTTGCGGATTTGGACGAACGGGTGAAATGTTTGGTGTGAATCATTGGAACGTAACACCAGACCTTATGTGTGTAGCGAAAGGAATTACTAGCGGCTACGCTCAACTTGGAGGAGTGCTGATTTCAGAAAAGGTCCGTAATGTCATTGTGCAATACGATGATGTACTTGCGCACGGTTTCACATACAGCGGGCATCCAACCGCATGTGCTGTCGGCCTGAAAAATATTGAAATAATCGAACGAGATGGATTGGTCGCTCATTCTAAGGAGATGGGAGATGAATTGAAAAAAGGCCTTCAATACCTTCAAGATAAACATCGCTATGTGGCCAAACCAAGAAATCTCGGTTTATTGGCAGGATTTGATCTGATGAAAGACCCTGAAGCGTCTCTTCCATTTCATAATTCGGTGAAAGCAGCGAATGCATTGGTTGAAGAATGTTTTGATCGTAATCTTATTATTCGTCCATTTGATTTTGAAGAAGGAATGAATATCGTGGCCATCGCACCCCCGCTTGTGATAACGAAGCAAGAAATGGAAAACATGATCACTATCATAGATGAAGCCTTAACAGCAGTTAGCAGCAAATGGGATTAAAGCATAGGTCCGGCTGTGAAAATGGCCGGGCTTTTTTCAATGTATAGCTCGGCGATCGGGTAGGGTGCAGCGTTGTCACAGCGTTTGGCGAGTATTTGGTGTTTAACGGCGAGTAAAAGGACATTTCCGGATAGTATTTTGCTCTGAACGGCGAGTAAATCAGCAAATTTGGATAGTATTGGAAATTGAATGGAAATTCTTCACCTTACTAGTTGTGATATAATGGTAAAAAATAAAGGAGGCGAGGGCATCGATTAAAAAAGAGCTGCAATTACCGTTAAAAATACTCAAAATAGAAGCTTTGCTCCGCAGGATTCCATCAGGTCATCCTAGCAGAAGCAAACTAGAGGACGAACTTGCTAAAAGTTATGCGGGATACCGAGGCGAACAGTCCATTGACTACTATTTATCCTCTCTTACTAAAAAAACAGATCTCATTTTCCACGACATCCGTCTTCCGAGTAAAGACAAAACATATTTCCAGATCGATATTTTTGTACTCACGACGAACTTCTGTATTATCCTCGAAGTGAAAAACATAGCTGGAACGTTGTATTTTGATCCATTTTTCCATCAGCTCATTCGAACATTAAACGACAAAGAAGAAGGCTTTCCGGATCCGATTTTACAAATGAACCGACAGAAGGCCCACCTCGTTACATGGCTTCAGAAAAATAACCTGCCAAACATACCGATTTATTCATTTGTTGTGATCAGTCATCCGTCCTCTGTGATTAAAACCACTTCTTCTTCTCATTTTCTTCAGAAAACCTCTCAAGACGTGATTCATGCTTCTGCCATTCCCACGAAGCTGCATTCCCTTATTGAAAAACACCAACAAGAATACATCACAATAAAAGAACAAAGAAAAATTGCACGGTTACTATTAAAACAGCATGAACCTGCCAATCCACATTTGTTCAAACCATTTGCGATTGTTCCCTCCGATATACAAACAGGCGTTTATTGTGCGGAATGCTTTCATTTACCTATCAAAAAGATAAAGGGAGGATGGTTGTGCCCGGTTTGTGCAGCAAAATTTCCGAATGCTCATCTGCTTTCGTTTGTAGATTATTTTCTGCTCATCAGCCCCGCTATTACAAATAAGCAATTCCGCGACTTTTTCCATGTTTCCTCTGTTTCCACGGCAACGAAGATGTTAAAGGGTTTGTCATTTGACTATTCCGGAACGTTTAAAGACAGGGTGTATCACATTGACTTTGCTGCACTGCGAAAATTATGCTGATTTTTTGTATTGGCGAGTATTTTCTGGTGTTTGGCGAGTATTCGCTTGTTCACGGCGAGTATTTGTCCGCGAACGGCGAGTAAATCAACAAAACCGGCGACTATTTGAAAAATTTCCAGTAATTTAAAGCGACATCTCTGTCCGAAGCTTATCAACCAGTATTACGCGGCTCTCCTTAAGGTCGATATTATAGCTGAATCGGAAAATACTTTTTTTGACTCACCAAATGGTTATAATTGGAACTGAAGGCATGATGAGACATTTTTTCTTCAAGGGGCCATACGGTTTAATAATTTATCCAGACTCTTATGTATTTCCTTTCTTATAGGAATCATTGCAGTCACCGGGATTAGAAAAAGATAGGTTGGCGAGTATTTTCTGATGTTTGGCGAGTATTCCTCAGTTTACGGCGAGTATTCGGTCGCAAACGGCGAGTAAATCAACAAAATCAGCGAGTATTTGAAAAAAATTCCAGTAAATGAGCGCACTATTCCTATCGTGATCCCAACCCAATGGGTAATTCGAAACCATTATGG
Source organism: Alteribacillus sp. YIM 98480 (assembly GCF_009765375.1). Classification (GTDB taxonomy): domain Bacteria; phylum Bacillota; class Bacilli; order Bacillales; family Marinococcaceae; genus Alteribacillus. The sequence goes on along the minus strand of NZ_VTOK01000015.1, from coordinate 78,030 downwards.
AGTAATTGCACAATTAATTGCAGATAAAACACCCCATTTTCCAAGAAAGGGGGTGTTTTATTCATGCAATGAAGTCATTTTTTTGAAACTATCATGCTTCGTGAAAGGTGTGGTAGTGATCATAGAAACGATTTTCTTCTGTTGTGGTTATATCATCCGAATCATATTTAGGTGATCTTTTCACTTCTTCTTCTGTCATTGTTAATTTAATGTCATTTTGTACCCAGTTTACGTCTTGTACAGCCCTTGTAGAAATAACATGGTGTTCGCCGGGCAGCAGCCGACGGGTATCGGTTACGATATATTGAATATCCCAAGAGCCATCTTTAATCAGTACATTATCGGCATGCCCGACCTTCTCATCGAGGGCTGAAACATCATACCCGCTAAATTCTCCGATGATTTCCCGTACACTTCGCAAGTTCGGATTCGTATCAGCCATGTCTGCTTCTATACCTTCTTCTACAAAGGGATCTTGATTGACTAAATCACGTGCGATGGGGGTTCCTCCCCACAAGCCGGCACCGCTTGCACCGGGCCAGTACAATCCATACCCGAAATAGCGATGAAAATCTACTTCCTGCTTCCGGGAGACTGGACGTTCTGTGTCCATCGGCGGGGTGTTTTTAATTTGTTCCTTCGTTAAGTCTACTAAAATGGTTTGTTCAGCAGGATCGATACGTTCTACGGAAATAGGAGAAAGCAATTTCTTTTCCCCAGGCAGCCAAGGATTGGCATTCACAACTAAATAACGGATGACCCAGGATTCATCATCAAAATAGAAATCTTCAATACGACCAATAGAACCATCTGTTGCTTCCAATGAGTAACGAGCGAGAGATTTTCCAGAAAAAAGCAAGAATGTTCCCTCCTTAAAAATCATCGTATATTTTGTTTACCCAGGATCCATTTGTTATTAAACGGAGAAGATTATTATTAAGAGCTTAAACTTGCAGAATCCATGTAGGATGGAGAAAAAGACTATTAAGGAGAATCATACTGTCATGTCATAGGAGAGAGGTCAGCATCAAAGGGCGCATAGGCGTAGAGGATGATTTTTCCGTTTTCAATCACTCTTTAAACACTTTGAATCTCGAAGATACGATTTCATAGTAAAGAGCAGTAATAGTCTGGGTCATTAAAAATACGGGAAAGGAAAAATGAAGCTCATAACCATTCTGGAAATGAATAATGTCCATCCAAATAAAGAGGCTTTGCATTCCAACACCGATCAAAGCCCACGCTATGATATACCATATAAAAGTTATTTTATGAATTCTAAATACTTCATAAAAATAAATAAAAAGGTAGCTGAAGGGAGCGAATAAAAGATAATATAAAAAATCAAATATCTCATAGCTATGTGAATTATTCAGCCTGTAGAAATCAATGAGTCCACCGCCAATTGTAAAGTCATGTAAAACCCCAATGGTGAATCCGAATAATAAAAATAGTAATGTAATGTCGGCGGTAAATTTCTTAGGAAGCAGAAATATAACAGCATAAGCAATAGCAATCATAATTATTATACTTATTTCATTCTTATCAAAACTCTCCCATAAGTTCATGAATAATTCACCTCATTATTGGCAGTCTTTCGAAATAGCTGAAGGCTGTAATAAGATATGACATGAAGGAAAATATAGTATAAGGCATCATAACCTAAGTTCCATTTAATATAATCTGTCACATGGAAAAAAGTTGAAAGGAACGTTAGCAAAAGTAATATTATTAAGGATACAGTAAAAACAAACACCGTGTTTAATTTATAAATCAAATTTAATTGAATCACCAAAATCATTGGTATGATAATACTTCTAGATAGCAAAAACGCCGTATAATCCATCCCCTCGGTTGTTAATTTAACAACATTCATTTCCTCAATAATAATCCAAGCCCAATTAATATTGATCACAAGAATAACCATAAATACAAATGTATTTTCTATAAGAGATAATTTTTTTCGAATCACTGCAAATAGAGCTAAAATGAACCAAGCTACAAAGAAAAAAATAGTAAAAGCCATAAACATAATCTCCTTTCCATATTTTTAATATGTGTGAATGAAAAAGATATATACTATGTAACTCCTAAGGTATACTTTGTATTCGAAATATTTGCGCTTTTCGGTAATAGGAAACATAAAGAGGAAGCTGAGCGGTTTAAATAAATAATTTCTTTCCAGATGGATTCCAAACAACATTGACATTGATAATCATTTTCAATAAAATAAAGACAACCATCTGGTGATTTTTGGAGGTTGTTCTAAATGAAGTCTCTTATGATTGTTGGGGCAGACAAACTTGGCTCTATTCCAGTTAGGCTAAATGAACTAGGTTTCCAGCATATTTTGCATGTCAGCGGCAGGAAAGTGAAAATGGTCCATAAAGACATTCCCGAACGAATTGATTTGGTTTTAGTTTTGACTGACTTTATCAACCATAATATTTCAAAAAAATTGACTGAAAAAGCTAAAAACCGTTCGATTCCAATCTGTTATGCAAAACGTTCTTGGTGCTCCATTTATCAATCATTATCTAATTGTAATGAAGTCTGTGAGCAGTGCCCTTTATTAAGACACTAATCATATCCTTTTTCAGGAGGGTTTTACATGCAGGACTTTTCTTCAAACATAGAAAGCAGTCACAGAGGACCCCTTACGGATTCGGCCTGTTTACAGGGGGTGTTTAATAACATTCTTAGAGAAATAGTACTTGGTCATATTTCTAGAGAGAAAGACCTTTTACTAGAAGTAAAAAGGAAATGGAAATATTTAGATTTCAACCGCTTTTCAACTATTGGCGATTTTATTATTTCTATGGCTGCTGTTATGGATGAGGCACTGAAGATTTTCCGTTATTTGCGTTTTACCAATGAGGCGATGGGTAAACTGATTGATGGTGTATATGTCGCTTACGACATTCAGAGAAAACCTTCATCTACTATAGAAGCATGGATGTTTTGGAGTGGAAAAGAGGAAAAAAAGCAAAAGATATTATGTGAATCCATGCATTGGCTGGAAACGATCTACCCTGAAATAGGCTGGATCATAAGAGGCATTGATCTGCAAACGGGTGAACACGTTATACGAATGAAAAAGATATCATAAATGATAATGTTTGGTAAGAACTAGACAAGGGAGATATCCACGGAGACCTGTTAAACATTATCCGGTTTATGGAAAAATGTTTAGTTTGACCAATTTTTGTATTACGATATCAATGACCATAAAACCTCCAAGATACATTAGAAAAGTGTAAAACATATTCCAGCTTTCATTATAGGACACCATATCGACTAAAAGCGTAATAGACTCAAGCGCTGTCATCCCAAGGACAAACCAAATATAGGACCAAACTCGAGTTAACTGTTTATAATACAGAAAATAAGTAAACCAGGCACCTGCTAAAGTAAAAATTCCAAAATCGAGAAAAATAGAATCTAAAAGCGTAACGGTAGGCATATGATTTACTTCCCACATCCCTAAATGAATTCCTAACTGATTAAAGGTGATGGCAATAAGAGTAGTGATAGGAGCGGTAGTAAAAAATATCTTAGGTGCTTTTTTATAAAGATAGATCCCGGTAATCCAGGGTACAATAAAAAATATTAAGATGATATAAATCATTTCATTACCTCTTTTATACAAGTTTACCTTTGCTAACTGCGGTTTCCACGAAATTTCGCATATACTGTACATATCCAGTAATCATTAGGGTTACCTGGGGAAAAGATAATTATGTGACAAGACTTTATAAAGAAATCGACAGTGACGTCATATTCCTAGGCTTTAATTACTTCCTGTTGAAAAAAGTAACATGTTCTAAACCGTATTGGTGGGGCGGGGCAGGGCTAGCAATATTTGCGATAGTATGTATTCTCACAATTCTAGCGTTTTAAATAATAAGAATGGCCGCATTCCCTAAAGGAGAGAATGCAGCTGAAAAAGTTAATCAAACGTTTGATTAATAGATTGCTCCTCTTATCTGCTTGTTTGTAACACGCCATCATCCCATATTTTTTTTACCTCTTTGTAATACAGATCGTGTGCTTCTGCGACTGCTTGATGAGTCACGTAACCGTTAAGTGTGTTGATTCCTTTTTGCACCGCTGGATCTTCCTGGCTCGCTTGTATATAGCCTTTGTCTGCTATTTTCAATGCATAAGGAATGGTTGTGTTGGTCAGCCCCAGTGTGGAGGTTCTAGGTACTGCGCCTGGCATATTCGCTACCGCATAATGGACGACACCATGTTTTTTATACGTTGGATTGTCGTGTGTCGTTATTTTATCGATGGTTTCCACGATGCCGCCTTGATCAACCGCTACATCTATAATAACAGAACCTTCTTTCATGGTTTGTACCATTTCTTCCGTAACGAGCTTTGGTGCTTTGGCGCCCGGAATAAGCACAGCACCAATGACAAGGTCGGATTCTTTTACAGCCTCTGCTATATTTAACGGATTAGACATTAGTGTTTGTATGTCATTTCCGAAAATGTTGTCTAGTTCGCGCAGTCGTTTTGGGCTAAGATCAAGAATGGTTACCTCAGCACCTAACCCCATCGCTATTTTGGCTGCATTAATACCGACAACTCCACCGCCGATAATACTAACTTTTCCGCGATTTACTCCAGGGACGCCACTCAACAGGATACCCTGGCCGCCTTTAGGCTTCTCAAGAAACTGGGCGCCAATTTGAGATGCCATCCGTCCTGCTACCTCACTCATTGGAGTTAAAAGTGGAAGGGAACCATCTTCTAACTGTATAGTCTCATAGGCGATGCTTACCACTTTATTTTCTGTTAAAGCTTTTGTCAAACCAGGTTCAGCTGCAAGGTGAAGGTACGTAAACAGAATTAATCCTTCATAAAAGTAATCGTATTCTTCCGGTAAAGGTTCTTTTACTTTCATCACCATTTCCGTGTTCCACACTTCTTTTGCTGAACCTACGATAACAGCACCTGCTTGTTCGTATGCTTCGTTCGTAAAACCAGATCCTATTCCTGCTTCTGTTTCTATATAAACCTCATGATTTGCTTCCACCAGCTGTAAAACACCCGATGGAGTAATGGCTACTCTATTTTCATTATTTTTTATTTCTTTTGGTACACCAATTTGCATCGTTTATTCTCCTGCCTTTCTGTTCATTTATTGTTTAGTAGACGCTGCTTTTGTGTTGTTTTCTTGGTAATATTGCGGGTTTTGCCATTCCATTAAAGTGGCATAGGCCATAGAGGCTTTATCTTCTGGTAAATAATTACGTATGACACCTCTTAAAATAAATCCATTTTTATGCTGGAAGGAGAGAACAGGGTCATAAATGTCGCGGTCGAGAACACGCCTTGTGTATTCCGCAGCAGACATTTTATTTGCGTATTTATGGTAGTTCGGAATGCGTCCTCCGATAAAAATGCTTTGCAGATTTAGTTTTTCACACAGTTTTCTCCGTGCTTCATAAAGGCGTTTTCCTATTTTCATATGACGGTAATCTGGATGAACGACGACTTCAATGCCGTATAAGTTTTTTCCATTTGGTTGATGGTTGCGGATATATCCTTCATCTGCAATTTCATCAAACGAGTGGTGGGTGTTATAGTCCTCTATATTTACAATCAAGCTTGACGAAGAACCAATGATTGTTCCCTGGTACTCTATACAAATCTGCCCTTCAGGAAATAGTTTCAATTGGTTTTCAATATGCTTTCGTTTGAAGGCAATGTCTGGGCCGAATACGTTTAGGGCTAATTCTAAAACCTCGTCAATGTCTTTTGTCTCGATGTTTCTTACAATGATGTCCTTTTCGATAACCGATTTGTTTTTATCTGTCATCATTTCTCTCTCCTTTAGACATGAATTAAATGAAGCGCTGTTAACCTGTTTTAATCGACACATACTTTTCTTCGAGATACTCCTTAAGACCTGAGGTTCCGCCTTCTTTGCCCATTCCGCTTTCTTTTATGCCGCCAAACGGTGCCTGAGCAACGATAGGAGCTGGGTCGTTAATGCCTACAATCCCGTATTCTAATTGGTTCATCATTCGGTAGCCTCTCTTTAAATTGTTCGTGAAACAATAAGCCGCCAATCCGTACTGTTCGTGGTTAACCATCGCAGCAATTTCTTCTTCCTCTTCGAAAGTGAAAATAGGGGCGACCGGACCAAATGTTTCTTCGTTTGCGATTTTCATCTCCTTATGTGCGCCTGTGATAACAGTTGGTTCGTAAAAATAGCCATTAAGTTTACTGTATGGTTTACCACCGCAAAGCACTTCTCCCTTACGAGAGACAGCATCTTTTACATGGCTGTCTACCTTAGCTACAGCACTTTCGTTAATGAGAGGACCGACATCGACGTCTTCCATCCCATTCCCAACCTTCAGCTTCGATGCTTGTTCGGCTAGTTTCTTCCCAAGCTTTTCTGCTATATTTTTCTCGGCAAAAATACGATTTGTGCTAATGCAAGTTTGGCCGGCTGCCTTAAATTTTGTTGCCAGAATACCTTTTACCGCTTCATCGAGATCAGCGTCGTTAAACACGATAAAAGGGGCATGGCCGCCAAGCTCCATCGAAACCTTTTTAACGGTATCGGCCGCATCCCGCATCAGTTTTTTTCCAACAGCTGTAGAGCCAGTGAACGTAATTTTTCGAACATCAGGATTTTCAGTTAATTCAGGCCCGATTTGTTCAGCTGGTCCGATCACCAAATTGACAACGCCCTTTGGAAGTTCAGCAGCATGAAAGCATTCAAACACTTTGATGGCAGATAGCGGTGTGGAAGGAGCTGGTTTCAGAACAACCGTACATCCAGCCGCAAGAGCAGGGGCTATTTTTCTTGTAATCATGGAAACAGGAAAGTTCCATGGCGTAATGGCAGCGGCTACTCCAATTGGCTGCTGAATGACCATCAAGTGTTTGTTTTCATGAGAAGCAGGGATGACTTCACCGTAGATTCGTTTGGCTTCTTCGGCGTACCATTCCACATAATCAATGGCGCTGTCTACTTCTCGTTTGGCATCTGCTAACGGTTTTCCCATCTCTGTTGTAATCGTTTCTGCTAATTCATCTCTATTTTTTCGCAGCTGTTGTGCTGTTTTTTCCAAATAATGACTGCGTTTTGTTCCAGGGGCTGTTCCCCACCTGGAAAAAGCCGACTTTGCACTTGCAATGGCATGTTTTGTTTCTTGCCGGCCCCCGATTGAAACATCAGCAATTTTTTCGCGAGTGGCTGGATTTATCACATCCATTTTTTCGTTTGTTGTGATCCATTGTCCGTTTATATACACCTTCTATTTCCTCCTTTAAATATGATGAAATGCTGTTTCGGCAGGCTTACCGACACAAACAGATGCATGACGTTCCGTAAGATTCATAACGATAGAAAAAACTGTTTCTATTTGTCTGTGTTCTGGAGCTCGTTTGTTTTCAAAATGATTGATTGAATTGGGTGCATTGAACGTATCAGCGAACCACGTTTTCATCGTCTCTTCGTTTATAGGTGCCTTCCGATACTGTTTTTCATTAATAAGCTGCTCTGCTCTTTTATAGCGCAATAAGGAATCTGTTTGCTTGAACGTATTCAGGTCTGTAACATTCTGTTGGATTTTCTTAGAACAAAGGTGATTGGTATGAACGACTTTTCCAGTTTCACCGCCTAATAAATCAATCCCAAAAGGCGATACTTCAACATTCATCGCAAGGCCGTTCCCGCTGCCATCGTCACTGCCTATTAAAAAGTTCGCACAAGACGCCATTTGACCGTCATGAATGCGTGAGATTGCTTCCTCTAAGGTGTAAGCATTCAAGACGCTGCGCAGTCCAAGATGGACAGGAACTTGATTGGATTTTTGGTCAGTGAGCAGGGCATTAAAACAAACCCCCATCCCTGCACTATTCATCCCGATTTTTCCGATAATGCCGCCTTCGGTTACCATCTTGATAGAAGGAAGGTTTTCTTGTTCGATATGAAGCAGCAGCAAACTTTTGGTTTGCGATGCTTTCCAATCCCAGTTTTGGCCAATCATCGTTTGATCGGTAATAGGGGAGGTGATCCCAATCGACGTGCAGCCATCTGAAAACGCCGGTCCTTCTGATGTTGTCGTTAAAGCGATTTCGCTGCGCGTGTTTAAAACTAAAATGTCTTCAAAGTCAACTCCTGCTCCCTCGGCTGCTCCGTCCATCTCTTCAATGAAAGCAGGGTTGTATTTTTCAATGGCATCCATATGGGTGAGAGCTATTTCTTTTGCTGCTTGCCAATTCATTTTTTTATAACCGTAAAATAGTTTTTCATACGTTTGTAAACTTTGGTGCACTTCGTCTTTGCCTTCATAACCGTGTTGATAGCCTATTTCCTTTGCAGAACCAGTAAGCGTTAGTTTTTTCATATAAAGCTCCTTTTCTTATGCTTCGTTTAAGCCTTCAGCTTTTTGCTTAAGGCTGATAGAGAGTCATCTATAATACTAATCATTTTTTCGATTTCGTCTTTTGTAATAATAAGCGGCGGTGCAATGGCGATAATATTTTTGCCAACACCAGCGCCAAGGGGACGGAGGATTAATTTACGGGCAAAGCATTCTTCCGTTAAAGCAGCCGCTGCCGTTAAAGAAGGATCAAATTCGATTTCTTTTTCACTGTCTGCAAAAATTTCAAAGCCTCCCAGCAGTCCAAGCGCTCTTGTTTTTCCGACCATTGAATGTTTTTCTTTCAAATAACCGAGTCCTTGAAGAAGATGCTTTTCCATGGTTTTCGTGTGATCCACGATTTGGTCGCGTTCCATGATTTCTAGATTTTTAAGCGCTACGGCACAAGCTGTTGGGTGGCCGCTGTAAGTGAAGCCGTGAGCAAGCACTTCTTCATATTGAACGAGGGTATCTCGTATGTTCTGATGGAGAAGAACCGCACCGAGTTGAGAATACCCGCTCGTAATACCCTTAGCAGTACACATAATATCCGGCACCACATTCCAGTGATCAACACCGAACATTTTCCCTGTACGGCCAAAACCGCAAATGATCTCGTCTGCAATCATATGGATATTAAACTCATTACAAAGATCTCGCACTGCTTCCATATAACCAGCAGGAGGCATATGGACTCCTCCCGATCCTTGTACAGGTTCTATAATGACGGCCGCAATCGTATCAGCGCCTTCCTTTTCCACGATGTGGCGAATACAGCCTTCATATTCCGGGTGGCTGGTGCTGCCTTTTTCGCATTCTGTTAGATGAGGCTTGGCATGCAAAACACCGTTAATAGACGAGCCGGCAAAGTTATGAAATGCTGCTAAATGGGTAGCTGATTGACCGGCAATCGTGACCCCATGATAGCTTTGTTCAAGTGCAATAATTTTCGTTTTTTGCGGCTGGTTTTTTAGCTGCCAATAGAACCGAGACAGTTTAAAGGCCGTGTCATTGGATTCAGAACCGCCGGACGTATAAAAAACGGCATTGAGATCTCCGGGGGCAAGGGCAGCCAGTTTTTCAGCAAGCAAAACAGCAGGTTCATTAGAATAGCCGGCAAACGATGAACTATAGGCCAGGGTAGACATCTGGTGATGAGCAGCATCCGCTAATTCTTTCTGACCGTGGCCGAGGTTAACGTTCCACAACATGGAAATTCCATCTATATAGGTATCTTTTTTTGTATCATGAACATAAATGCCATGTCCGTTTGAAAATGTTAGTTTTGGGCCATGGTCTACATGTTTTTTAGGGATAGTGGTGGGGTGCAAGTAATGTTTTTTATCGAGTTCTTCTACCTGTTTGGCATGGCTCTTATTATCGATAAGATGCTCCGTCATTTTAAAACCTCCTAAGTTGTCATTGGTGCTGCTAATTATAGAAAATGCAAATCCTGTGCCAACTAAAACACGAGTAATGGGATGGGAGGTGGCGGCTGTTTCTTTTCTTCCTAAAAAACATACTGATAATCGGCAGGAGAAGGGGAGCAGCTTTCAAAGAGAGATATAAAATCCATTAGAAAAACTTGACTTGCCGCCAAGTCCAAGTGGCGAAAACCGTAGTTTTTCTTAACTTTGATCCTTTAGGAAAGTTAAACTTCTGAAAGAATAAAAAAAGAGCAGGCGCAAGCCAGCTCTCTTTGTTATATAGGGGTGAAATTATGCAGTTATGCATAGGGTATTTTTATTTGCATAAAAAGGGTTAATCTATACTTATACGTTGTTTTGTTGTCTTTGCAATATTTTTTGATATTTCCGGCTGACAGCCGATTGGCTGATTTTTAAAGCTTTAGCAGCTTTACTCGTTGTTTTATACTTTTTCATTGCGAGCAGAATCAATTGTTCTTCGACGGACTCCTGTGCTTGTTGGTACGGCATGATATCGGTGATAAGCGGTTTGGCGCTGCCGCTTTTGCCGAAGTTTAAAAATGGACTGACAAAGTCAGCAGAGATGACGTCCTCTTCGGCTGAAACGACAAAACGTTCAATGAGATTTTGGAGCTCGCGAATATTACCAGGCCATGGATAGACTTCTAAGACATTCAATGCTTCAGGGGAAAGATGATAGTTTTTGCCGTACTGCTCGTTTAGCTGCTTCAAGAAATGAAAGGCTAACAGCGGGACATCCTCCGGTCTTTCACGAAGCGGCGGAATCGTAATTGGAATAACATTGATTCGATAGAAAAGATCCTCTCTGAATGTTCCGTCTGCCACCATTTTTTCCAAATTTTTATTGGTCGCCGTAATAATTTGGACATCAACCGGTATTGATTGGGTGCTGCCAACGGGTGTAATTTCTTTTTCCTGCAAAACACGGAGCAATTTAACTTGAAGCCGCTGCGGAATTTCGCCGATTTCATCGAGGAGTAAAACACCCTTGTCTGCTTTTTGGAAATAGCCGGTTTTTCCTCTTGTATCGGCGCCTGTAAACGCTCCTTTGGTATAGCCGAACAATTCGCTTTCAAGCAAGTCTTCTGGAATAGCACCGCAATTTATTTTTAGAAAAGGCTGATTGGATCGGCTGCCGTACTGATGTATGGATTCGGCAATTAATTCTTTTCCAACGCCGGATTCTCCTAGAATTAAAACGGTGGAGTTGAATTCAGCCAGTTTTTCAATTTTAATCATAATTTGTTCCATTTTTGTGCTTTGGTAAATGATTTTTTTCGCAAATTGGTCTTTGCTTTTTAAATTTTCTAGTTCTTTTTTATATTTTTTGGAAAGTCTTTTCGTTTCCTGCAATTCTGATTTTAAACGAGTTGTTTCGGTAATATCTCTAGAGGCAATAACGATTCGATGAAGCTCTCCTTTTTCATTAAAAACTGGATTGCCTACAGCGAAAACGTTTTTTCCGTTTTTGGTTTCTTGAACGACTGAAACTTTTTCCTGCCTGTCGATCACAAGGCGTGCGACAGATGGACTGAACTCTCCCTTATCTTCTAGCGCGAGCAAATTCTCTCCTAATAATTCTTTTAAATCCGTTTCCCAAAAATCTGAAATGAAATTATCACTGTAGCGAAGAATTTCTCCTTTATGATTCACGACTAATATTTCATCGTACATGGAAGTGAGAATGGCATTTAAATCAGCGTTTAAGTCTTTTACATATTCGATTTCCATTGCCATTTCTTCTACCATCGGCAAGTCCTGAACAATAATCATAATACCGTCAACCTGGCCATCGTTATTAAGAATGGGGCTGAAATCAACCAGAATGCCCATATCATTGGTGAATTGAATTTGGTTAAGGACCGTTTCCCCTGAGATAAATACTTTTTCGAGGTGATCGTTGTTAAAAATCACTTCCGCGTCTGCTCCCATGATTTTTTCGTAAGAGGAATTAATCATTTTTAGGCCGGCTTCATTACAATTGACGAATTTCTTTTCTTTGTCTACTACAAAAATCCCCATAGGGATAGAGGAGAGCATCGTTTTTAGCAGGTTGCTGTTTTGGTTTTCTTGACGGAAAAGCTCAACAAGCAAATCTTCTCGTCTCATATATCCTAGATACTCTCCATGTTCATCCTTTGCTAAAGCAATCGGCTCCCCGAGTGTCTGAAAAATAAACGGCAGTGACGTATTTTCTTCTGGTTTTAAAATGCCAACATTATCAAGGGAATGAGCGTGGGTGATAAGAGTTTCTACGTTTATTTCGGGATCGGACCATGTATTGATACGGAGGTCATCGCTATACACGAAAGCATACACGCTTCCTTTACTTTTAAGAAATATAAATGGCTCTTTATGTTCTGATAGTTTTGCTTTCCACTCCTTTTCAGGAGGGTCAACGGAGATGCAAAAAAGAGGATGGAGCTTTTCTTTCATCACCATAGGCATCGGTTTTCACTCCTTTTTACTCGGAAAGTATTAGAAAAACTCCTGTTCGCAGAGTTTTCATGGCGAAAGCCGAAGTTTAACTTATACTGTTACCACTAAAATTTTGATACTTTCTTAACAGTATAACAATAGGAAGACAGATGTGGGAGTGCCGTCAAAAAACCGGAGGAGATGGCTGGGATCTCCTCCGGAAGGATCGTTAGGCTTTTTTTCTTGTAAGGTTGTTGTCTGTCAATTCTCGTTCATCTTCCGCTGTTTCCTTTGGCACATATTCGATCTTATATCCGATAAAACCGTAAATAAGGGCTACAATGGGGCTGATTAAGTTTAGGAAAGCATAGGGAGCATAAGTAAACGCTGATACTCCAAGCGTTGCAAACATAAACGCTCCGCATGTGTTCCAGGGTACGAGCGGTGATGTCATTGTCCCGGCGTCCTCAAGTGTTCTCGATAAGTTTTTCAAATGAAGATTTCTTTCTCGGAACGTTTTGGCGTACATCCGCCCCGGCAAAATAATAGATAAATACTGGTCACAAGCAATAATATTAGCTCCTATACACGTAGCAATCGTGGTCGCAATTAAGCTGCCTGTTTTTTTGGCAAATCGGAGCAATCCCATTACAAGCGCTTCAAGAATACCTGATGTTTCTAGAATGCCTCCAAAGGACATGGCAATCAAGATTAAGGAAACCGTATAAAGCATGCTTTCAATGCCGCCATTATTAAGAAGGTTTTGCATAAATTCAAGACCGGTGTCTGATGAGAACCCATAATACATAATGTTAATCGCTTCTCCGATACCAGTGCCCTGGAACCCTACTGCAAAAACCACTCCGATAAGCGAACCAATGGTAAGGGCGGGGATGGCAGGCATCTGTTTAATCATCATCATAATGATGGCTAATGGAGCTAAAAGCAGCCATGGCGTGATGACAAAATATTCACTTAATTGGGATTGCAAGGTTTGAACTTGCTCAATGGTCGCGCCTTCTCCAGAAACGTAAAAGCCAAGCACCGTATAGAGCAGCAAAGCGATAATCAGCGCTGGAATGGTGGTGAACATCATATGTTTTATATGTTCAAATAACTCCGTCCCTGTTATACCGGGAGCGAGATTCGTTGTTTCAGATAGGGGAGAAACTTTATCTCCAAAATAGACTCCTGATATAACAGCGCCGGCTACCATTCCGAGATTCATCCCAAGACCTTCCCCAATCCCCATTAAAGCAATACCAATCGTACCGGCAGCTGTCCACGCATTTCCAGAAGCGATGGCGACCACACAGGATATAGCACAGGCAGCAACGAGGAAATAGGAAGGGTTCAAAATATCTAAACCGTAATAGATCATGGTTGGCACAATGCCAGCTGCTATCCACGTACCGATAATGGCACCGATAATCATTAAGATAATAACGGCCTGAAGGGATAATCTGATAGCATTGAGCATTCCTTCTTCGAGCTGTTTCCATGTAAACCCTAGAGACATGGCTACAATGGCGCCTACCCCTCCGCTTATTAAAAGAGGGATTTGAGGGTCTAAATCAAATTGTAGGATTCCAATAAACAACGAAGCAATCATAAAGCCTATCGGTATAAGAGCCAGCTTAAAAGTAGGTTTTTTCATTTCTCGTTCTTCTTTTCGTTCATCCATGATCTGTTCATCTCCTTTAATGATAGATTTGGCATAATTTTCAAGGTAGTTCTATGTTCACGGGCAAAAGCTACTGCTCATCCTTTCTTGGAATAAATGCAATTATTATGCCAACTCAAAAAAGGCTTTATTTTTAGATGATTTAGAAAAAATAATAATCCTTCTACCCATTTTTGCATAAATTATTCGGTTGTGCATAGGAAACTGTCGTTCTCCATGAATTAAATAAAAGCTTCCAAATAAAGTTATTTCTATAATAAAAATGGCGGCTTAGGATTGGCACAAAATTTGCAATACCCATAGCATATCGTCTTTTAAAAGAAATCATGAAAAAAGGAGATTCTAAAATGACAAACGAAAAAAAGACACAGAAGCTGGCAGCTTTAGACAAAGCTCATTTTATGCACCCGACTTCTCCCATTAAACAACAGCAAGAACACGGTCCCTCTTTTATTTTTACAGAAGGGAAGGGTGTGTATCTCAAAGAAACAAACGGAAATAAGGTTATAGATGGAATGTCTTCTCTTTGGAATGTTAATGCAGGACACGGAAGAAAAGAGCTGGCTGAAGCAGCCAGTGAACAGATGAAAACATTAGCTTTTACGTCTAGTTTTTCTACATTTAGCAATGAACCAGCCATTCAGCTTGCTGCCAAAATCGCAGACCTGTCTCCTGGAGAGTTGAATGCTGTTTTTTTCACGTCCGGAGGATCTGAAGCAAATGATACGGCCTATAAACTTGCTCGTCATTATTGGATGTTAAAAGGAAAGCCAGAGAGAAAGAAAATTATCTCCAGAAATAATTCTTACCACGGTGTAGCAATGGGGGCAACGAGTGCTACTGGCATCAAGCCGTTTCGGGATTTTACGAATTCCTTAGCGCCAGACTTCTATTTCGCTGATAGTCAATCTGCTGTGTCTTTTCGTCAACTCGTTGAACAAGAAGGACCAGAAACGATAGCCGCTTTTATAGCTGAACCGATTCAAGGAGCAGGAGGAGTCCACCCGGCGCCTGAACATTATTTTAAAGAGGTGCGGCAAATTTGTGATGAATATGGAATTTTATTTATTGCTGATGAAGTTATTACCGGTTTTGGTCGTACTGGTACTATGTTCGGAATGGAACAAGAAGGAGTCGTACCGGATATGATGTGTTTTGCTAAAGGGGTGACGAGCGGTTATGCCCCTCTAGGCGGTGTCGTTCTTTCCAAACAAATGCATGATGATTTTAAAAAGCTTTCAGATGGTGTTTTGCTTCATGGGTATACGTACAGCGGCCACCCAATGTCTTGTGCTGTGGCTCTAAAGAACATCGAAATAATAGAAAAGGAAGGACTTCAGGAAAACGCTGCGATCAGGGGAGATGAACTGATCCAGGGATTTAAAGCCGTACAAGCGAGAAGAAGTACGATAGGTGAAGTTCGTGGAAAAGGATTAATGGTCGGGTTAGAAATTGTAAAAGATCAAGAGACCAAAGAAAAATTCGCAGCAAAACAAGCTCCTTTTCTTATAGCTGAAGCTGCAAAACGAGGTCTGATTTGCCGTTCCGTTGTATTCGGAGAGCAGGATGCGTTAGTGTTTGCGCCGCCATTATGCATTACGAAAGAAGAAGTAGAAAAGATGGTTGAAATCCTGGAGGATTGTATTGTTTCATTGAAAGAACAGGTATTAAAGAAATCTTAAAAAAAGCTGAATAAGTTAAGCCTCGGAGGAATATCTTCGGGGTTTTTGTGCGTTAGGAAGTATAACTTTGCAAAGGGTCAAAGCATAAGTGAAACTATTGCTCCGGCAAAAGACTTCACGGCAGACGGGCTGGATTCCTATGCTTTATAATGATAAAAAAAAGTATGCTAAGATAAGTAAGGACAACCTATCCATAGAGGAGACGTTCCCATGGGATCTATCATTGGACACATTCAAGTAAATTATCCTAAGTTAAGCAAAATGGAAAAAAGAATAGCAGATTATATAATGGAACATAAAGAAGATCTTTTAAATATTCATATAGGAGAGCTAGCAGAAAATATTGGAGTGTCAGAAGCAACGATTACCCGTTTTAGCCGTAAGGTAGGCTGCAAAAACTTTGTGGAATTGAAAATTTTACTGCGGGATGTAGTGGAGCGACACTCAGAAACAACTGGTATTATTGGCAGTGTGGATGACATTTATGACACGGTGCTCCAATCCACTCGGCAGGTCTTGGATGAAAAAGCTCTGCAAATTGCTGTCAGTTGGTTAGAAAAAGCAAATTCTATACATATTTATGGTATTGAAAGCTCGGGGCTGAGCGCAGAGGAAATGAAAAAAAGAATGCTTAGGATGGGGTATAAAGTGGATGCCCACACCGATTCCCATGTCATGCTGATAAACTCTTCGATACTCGGGTCAGAAGATGTGATTTTAGCTATATCAAATTCTGGGGAGACAAGAGAAGTTATTGATGCTTGTCAACTTGGAAAAAAACAGGGAGCAAAAGTAATAAGTATTACAAATCATGATCAAACGCCGTTAAGTAAAACCTCAGATATATTGCTGTTTACTTCTAATTTGAAAATTCACGAAGCCAAAGGCCTTATCAATTCGCAATTATCGATGATTTATGTCCTGGACATATTAAGCATGATGCTTGTGCAAAATGAGCAGGCAGCAAAGCACTATAAAAAGACGGTAAATGCTTTAAATCATTATAAAAAAATATAAGACCAGGTCTAGCACGAACGGGTTCAGTTTAAGGAGAGAAATCAACAAAGAATACTATTATTATCAGGCCAAATCAAGCTGATATCTAGATATCAGCTTGGTTTTGTCTTCTTCTTTTGCCTGCAAACCTAACATGCTAATTAGCAAACGAATGTTCAAGATTAATACAGGTTACTAATAGCTATTACTTTTTAATAGATGTGTGAAAAACACTGCTGATTTACATGTATTATCAAGGGTAAATGGGATTTTATGTTGAAATAAGAGTGGGAGTTACATCTCAAATGAGGAGGATGACATCTACAATGAGCAGTGAGATGAAATAGGGTGATGTTCGGTTAGCAGATGTCCTTTTAAAGGAACTCGTTAGACTAAACAGCGCCCTGTTATTATTGTCGGAAATGAATTGGCATTAGATTAGGATGTCATTATTGCTCCAGTTACCAGCGATTATGCAACTCTCACACCGCCTTTTCCATTACCAAGAGAATAAATGACAGACCTCTGGTGCAGGTATCCGCCCGGGTCTTTTTTTATGTAATTCCGTGTTGCAAATTTAAACTATTTTCTAAATGTAATTGCAAATTAAATCAATGTATAATAAGATTCCAAATAAGATATTTAGAAATTTATAGGCAATTAAAATTGTAAGCGTTTTAAATGACAGCAGAAACTAGGGGGTGAGAGTTAAAGTAGCAATTAGTTGTATGTTGTACTTATCAAAGATTAATAATTTTTAATTTATCAATTAAACGGGGGGAATATTACTATGATGAAAAAATGGTTGCTTGCAAGCGCACTATCTATTGGGGTAGCAGGTTTAGCTGGTTGTAATTCAGGAGGAGATAATGAAGAGGCGGGAACCGGTTCAAGCTCAAACGCAGATGCAGAAATGGATTTTCCTACACAAGAGGTTCGAATTGTCATTCCTTATGATCCAGGCGGGGCAAGTGATTCACACGCACGTGCCATTAGCGAAGCGATTCAAAATAATGATCTCTTATCTGAAAATGTAAACGTTGTTAATTTACCTGGGGCTAATACTAGAAATGGGTTGGAAGAAGTATTAAATGCTGATCCTGATGGCCACACGGTACTTCTCCATCACTCTACCTTGAATTCTATGAATGCAGTGAATCAAATCGATATTTCTTATGAAGATTATGCCTTGATCGGGCAAGCTACTTATACTCCGAATGTATTAGTGGGCAGCAGTGACTCTGAATATTCTACGTATGATGAATATTTAGAAGCAGCCAAAGAAGATCCAGGTTCTATTTCAGTTGGGATACCTGCAGTAGGATCTACGGCACACCTGGCTTATGAAGCAATTGCCAAGGCATCTGGAGGCGAAGATGCATTTAAAGTGGTGCCTTTCCAAAGTGGAGGAGATTTGATTACCGCGCATGAAGGCGGTCAAGTAGACTTAAGAATTGCTTCCACGCCTGATGCAATCAGCTATGTAGAATCTGGAGATGTTATTCCTTTAGTTTCAACTAGTGAAGGACCGCACTTCGATCCGTTAATGGAAGATGCAATGACGATGTCTGATTTTGATTTCGATCAAGATGTAAATGTAAGATTTGGTCTTTATGCTCCTAAAGAAACACCAGAAGAAGTAGTGGAAAAATTAGAAGACACGTTAGAGCAAGTGGTTGAAACAGATGAATTTCAAGAATTCGCAGAAAACAATGGGGTAGAGGCAAAATTCTTAAATAAAGAAGAATTTACAGAGATAAATGAAGATGTGCAAGCACTTTTTGAGGACCTCTCCGGCAATATTGACGTAGACGCCGAAGAGCAGGAGGCAGAGTAAGTAATAAAGCCTAATGTGAATAGGTGGACGGTGTTCCACCTATTTTACTCATTTTATGTCTGAGGTGGCTAATGATGAGCAGATTTGCTATTCAAACAATTATGATTCTCTTAGGAATATTATTTTTCTTTACGGGTTTTAATATTAATCCTAATGGATTTGAAGGGGACGTTTTAAATCAACGAAACTATGTATTAATCTTAGCCGTTTTATTAGTCCTAGCATCATTAGGTAATATTATTTATTTAAAACTCAAAAATAAGGACCTTCCAGCAGCGGAAAAAGAAGAGGAAAAGGAACAGGCTGATGAATCAAATTCTAATAAAACCGTATATCTAATGATGGGATTGCTGGTCTTCTATGCTGTGGGCTTTACGTATATTGGTTTTTTCGTAACCTCACTCATTTTTATATTTACTCTTACCTGGTTTATGCAGCAGTGGCAAACCAAAAAAATATTTTCTTCTATGCTATTTAGTGTCGTGCTAACTGTTGTATTATTCTTTTTGTTTGACGTTATTAATGTGTATCTGCCAAACACTCTATTGATTTGATTTGGTGGTAGGGGGTTCTTAAATTGGATTTTGCTAACTTTGTTAATACGTTAATAGACATCTTAACCAGCTCTGCCATTGGTTATATTATTCTTGGTACGGTTATGGGAGTAATTTTTGGGGCTATTCCAGGTCTGACCGCTACATTAGCTGTCGTTATTTTACTGCCATTTACGTATGGGCTTGACGCGGTAACTGGCATAGCAACATTAATTGGAGCTTATATTGGAGGGATATCTGGCGGGGTTGTGGCTTCTATACTCATTGGTATGCCCGGTACTCCTTCATCACTAACCACTACGTTTGATGGGTATCCGTTAGCAAAAAAAGGGTTGGGTGCCCAAACCTTAGCTATGGGTTCGTTATCCAATTTAATAGGATCATTAATTTCATTGGTTCTGCTAATATTAATTGCACCTCAACTAGCTAATTTTGCGCTTTTGTTTACACCTTTTGAATATACAATGGTGATGCTTTTTGCTTTTGTAATGGTTGCCGGATTAACAGGAGATTTTTATAAAAGCTTACTTATGAGTTTACTAGGATTGATTATAGCCTCTTGGGGATTTGATCCTATTAATGCTGTAGAAAGAAATCCTTTAGGATTCTCTGTGCTAAATAACGGAGTACCGGCTATTCCGGCGATGATTGGTTTATTTGTAATATCGAGAGTTTTTATAGAAATGAAAGATGGAGATAGCGATTCAATTATTCCAAAGGTGACGGCAAGTAAAATCCTTCCACCTTTAAAAGACATAAAAGATTCATCGATGAACTTTTTCCGTTCCGGGATTATTGGATCTATGATAGGGATTCTCCCTGGTATCGGCCAGTCATTAGCTACTTTTGTAGCCTATGATCAAGCCAAGAAAGCCAGCAAGGACCCTGACTCTTTTGGAAAAGGAAATATTCAAGGAGTTGTCAGTTCAGAAACGGCTAACAACGCTGTTATTGGCGGTGCTCTTATTCCGCTGCTTGCTTTAGGAATTCCAGGAGATGCAGTGTCAGCTATTTTGCTTGGTGGACTGCAGCTTCAAGGTTTGCAGCCTGGGCCGCTTTTATTCTCAAATCAACCCGATTTTATTATTGGAATATTTGTTGCTTTCTTATTGTCGGTCCTTGTTATGTATATCTTCATGGTGACAATAGGAGCTAGAATTTTTCCTAAGTTATTGTCTATTAGCAAATGGTACCTGCTGCCAATTGTGATTGTGATGTCAGTGGCAGGAAGTTACAACATTGGTTACCGGGTGGAAGATGTATGGATCATGCTCATTTTCGGTATTGTAGGCTACTTCATGTACAAATGGTCATTTTCTCCATTACCTTTAGTTATCACATTGCTTCTTGGTGCTGATTTCGAGGAATACTTAAGAAACGGATTAATTCAAAGTAATGGAAGTATCGCACCATTTTTCACGAGGCCAATAGCGCTGCTGTTCTTTATATTTACTGTTGTAACGGTAATTTTAATTATGAGAAATAATCGAAAAAAAGAGGTGTAAGTTTATGAGAATTGTAGTCACTTCACCAAGTTTTGGTGTATACAACAAAGACACAGTTAAAAGCATGGAAAAAGAGGGCTGCACATTTATATGGGTTGTTCCCTATGACAGGGATTTGCTGTTAGATGAAATTGAAACAGCTGATGCTTTTATTGCAGGTGTAGACAAGGTAGATAAGGAAGTGATTGAACAGGGCCGCCGTTTAAAAGTTATTGCCAAACATGGGATAGGAGTAGACAATATCGATTTAAAAGCAGCAGAGCAACTTGGTATTCCTGTTACGAACTCGCCTGGTACGAATAGTGACGCCGTAGCTGACTTAGCTTTTGGTTTAATGATTAGTGCTGCCAGAACCATTCCACAAGCCCATCAACTGGTTAAAGAAGGGGATTGGAAACGAATAGATGGAACATCGGTTTTTGGAAAAACACTGGGTGTTATTGGATTAGGAAAGATTGGCAAAGGTGTGGCAAAGCGAGCAACAGGCTTTGATATGAACATTCTTGGTTATGACGTTGCCCCATCTTCCCCTGAAGAAGAAAATCTAGACATTGAGCGAGTAGATTTAAAAAAACTTTACGAAACCGCTGATTACATCACTCTGCATCTCCCGTTATTACAGAGTACCAAACATCTGATTAATAAAGAGGCTTTACAAAAAATGAAATCAAACGCCGTCGTTATTAATACGGCTCGCGGTGGATTGATTGATGAATCTGCATTGGCTGAGGCGTTAACATCCAACCAAATCAGAGGGGCAGCTCTTGATGTGTTTGAAAAAGAACCAAACGTAGATCCAAAGCTGTTATCATTAGACAATTTAATTGTTACTCCGCACATGGCAGCTTACACAGATGAAGCGAGCAGGTTAACAAGTGATAAAACAGCAGAAAATATTCTTAATGCTCTGCAAGAAAAAGAGCTGACAAATGTAGTAAATGAATAGGAGAATCTATTAACTTTTTTTTGATCATTATTGTTGCAGTATTAAACAATATTTCACATGAAGTTGCAATTAAAAACACTCTGCGCCAAAATAAAAAGAGAAGAGGCAATTTGTGAATAATTAGGAGGAGACGGGTATGAAGGAAGTGCATTTAGACGGTGTGATTACGGCGCTTTTAACGGCGTTTGATGAAAACGGGGACGTGAGTGAAAACAAAGTCCGCCAGCTATCAAGGCGCGTGTTAGATGCTGGCGTAAATGGATTATTTGTACTGGGGACGAATGGTGAATTTCATGTATTAAATGAAGAGGAGAAAAAGCTGGTTGCAAAAGCTTCGATTGAAGAAGCAAACGGCGACGTTCCGGTGATTGTAGGGACCGGTGGAAACAGCACGCGGGAAGTTATCGAGCGTTCGAAAACAATGGAAAGCTTGGGAGCGGATTGTTTATCGGTAATCACTCCTTATTTTGACCCGCCGTCTCAAGAAGAGTTATGCGACTATTACCGGGACGTAGCAGAAAACGTTGCCATTCCAATCATGATTTACAATATGCCGTCACGCACCAATGTTTCTGTTGACCCGCAAACGGTTGCTAGATTATCAAAGATTCCTAACATCATTGGTATTAAAGACAGCAGCGGTGATATTAATCTTATTAAACAATATATCGAACAAACAGAAAACTTTGCGGTATTGTCAGGCGCAGATTCATTGATTCTCGACACATTAAAAGCTGGTGGAAATGGCGGTGTGGCGGCTACATCCAATATGTTCCCGGAATTAGCTGTTTCCATTTACAATAATTGGGCTAATGGCAAGGTTGAAGAAGCGGAAAAAAGCCAGGAAGCTCTTTTACCGATACGAACGTTATCCAAGCGTGCCACCACGCCTGCAGTGTTTAAAGAAGCGGTTTGCCAATTAGGCATTGATATCGGGGCGCCGCGAAAACCGGTCCATCGCGTGTCGAGCGACATTCAAGAAGAGCTGCGGGAAGTGTTAAAACAATACGAGCCATACATTACGGGGTAAAGCCAATACAGAAAGGAGAAGATTATGATGGCGAACTTTTATCAGTTTCGAAGTGCCAACCGAATTTTTACAGGAGTTGGAGTCGTAAAAACGATTAAAGATAATATTCATCAGCTGCCGGGAGATATCAAGAATGTGTTGATTATTGCTCAGCCTTCTATGTTGAAGTTCGGCTATGTTGATACGCTTCAAGAAGCGTTATCAAGCGCTGGCGTTACATCTGCGGTTCGTTCGGATGTTACGCCAGAACCTACCATTCATTATGTGGAAGAGGCAGTGGAAGAAATCAACCAAGAACAGTATGACGCGATGATTGGCATTGGCGGTGGCAGTGTATTAGATGTAACGAAGTTTTTTGCTGTGTGCCACACAAATGAGCAATCTGTCCGGGAAATGATGGGCATTGAACAAATACAAAAGCCGGGTGTTCCAATGATTCTGATCCCATCGACTTCGGGAACGGGATCAGAAGTTACGCCGAATTCTATTTTAACGCTGCCAGAAGAAGAATTGAAAGTCGGGGTTGTAAGCCAGTACTTTCTTCCGCAGCAAGTGTATTTAGATGCTGCCTTAACGCTGGAGCTTCCGAAGCCTATTACAGCGGCAACAGGAATGGATGCATTTACTCATTCTTTAGAATCGTATATTTCAAATAAAGCCAATCCTCTTAGTGACATGTTTGCGATGGAGAGCATGAAATTAATCAGTGATAACATTTTGGAAGCTTACCACAACGGCAAGAATGAAACGGCGAGAGAAAATATGCTGCTAGGTTCTATGCTTGGCGGAATGGCTTTAAGTGCAGCTGGAACGGCAGCGGTTCATGCGATGGCATATCCGATTGGCGGTTCGTTTGGTGTTACACACGGGGTAGCTAATTCTATGCTGCTGCCGCACGTGATGGAATTTAACTATGATGCTGTTGAAGAACGGTTGGAAATGGTTGCACAGGAAACGTCATTGTCGAAAAGCGGCAATGCCAATGATGTACTCGAAAGCATTCAGTCGTTAACAGCTGAGCTGGAAATCCCGCAGGATTTGCGAGCTTTCGGTGTAAAAGAAGACGATGTTTCTGATCTTGCCGCAGCAGCATCCAACGTGAAGCGATTGATGGATAATAACCCTAAACAAATGAGTGTCAAAGAAATTGAAACGATCTATCGTCGTTTGCTCCTCTAAATGAAAAGAGAAATGAAATATATGGATAGGGGGAGGGTGAACGGATGGATTTATGTATAATAGCTGACGATTTAACAGGAGCAAATGATTCAGGGGTGCAATTACTGGATGTCGGGTATAATCCGACCGTCCTAGTAGATGGAGAACTAAAAGGTCTTCATAAACATGAAGTAGTTGTTGTAGATACAGATTCAAGGGCAGATGCCTCGATGGCTTCTTACCATAAAGTAAAGCAAGTCATGAACACGGTTCAGCAGTATCTCCCCGACGTTGTCTATAAAAAAATAGATTCTACTATGCGGGGAAACATTGGCGCAGAGCTCGACGCAATTTATGATACATGCTCACCTGATTTCATTGTTATCAACCCAGCTTTTCCTTCTGCTGGCCGTTTTGTAAAAAACGGGGAACTGTACGTAAAAGATAAACCATTAGATAGGAGCCATATTAAAAATTATCCTGGGCCCCCTTTTGACACCGCTTCGATCAAAACGATCATTAACAGGCAGTCTGCCCACGATTTATGGCACGGTTCGCCTGATTGGACGGATAAGCAGTGGAAGGAAGCTTTAAAAAAGCACGATGGCGAAAACAGGCGCTATATCACCTTTGATGCAGAGACAGGTGAAGATATCGAGAGAGTTGTTCAAGTTTTAACGAATTCTTCATACCGGTTTTCCTGGGCAGGGTCGGCAGGATTAATGCCGGCTGTGGCGAAAGCTTGCTTATCCCAGGAAAAGAACGAGTCGACAGAAACAAAAATGGGAGCAGGAAGGTTTCTGTTTACGATTGGAAGCATTAATCAAGTGACAAGATCGCAGTTAGAGCAATTGAAAAAGGCTGATAATATGTGCCATATTGCCGTGCATCCGATCTCGCTGTTATTTGATTACACAGAGACTTGGAATAACGTGAAACGGCAATTTGAAGAAGGAGCAAATGGAAAGCATGTAGTGCTATATACATTGCATGACGAAGATACTTGGGAGTCTTTACAGCAAGCGTTGAAAAAGCGAAACATGGAAATAAAAGATGCTTCCAGAGAAATTGCAAATGCACTCGGAAACTTAGTGAAGCAATTACGTTCTACCGCTGCATTTAAATGGTACTTTTTATCAGGCGGCGACATTGCAAAAGCTGTCTGCCGGCAAAATAAATGGGATCAATTAAAACTGATTGACGAATTAGAAAATGGAATCCCTATCGGTCAAGCCCAAGAACATGATCCTGTATTTGTCATCACAAAAGCAGGTGCGTTTGGGGGAAGAGACGTGTTTTTACATGCTTTGGAAAAATCGGAGAGGGGGGTATTATATTGATGAGCAAAAAGCCAATTATCGGTACAACCATGGGCGACGTGGCCGGAGTAGGGCCGGAGATCATAGTAAAAGCGCTTTTGGAAAACGATCTGTACAAACAAGTACGGCCGCTAGTTATTGGAGACGCGTTTTATTTACAACAAGCCGTCGAAATTGTAAATAAAGACGCATCCATAAACAAAATAGAAGCGGTAGAAGAGGCCCAGTTTGAAACGGGTACACTCAATTGTTTACAGGTCGGGAATATGTCCCAGGACATTCCAAAAGGGCAAGTGAGTGCAGAAGCAGGGAAGCATGCGTATCTGTTTGTAGAAAAAGCGGTTGATCTTGCCAAGGATCAGCATATTAACGCTATTTGTACAGCTCCTTTAAATAAGGAAGCAATGCAAAAAGGTGGTTACAAATATCCAGGGCATACAGAAATTTTAGCTTCTTTAACGAATACAGACAACTATTCAATGATGTTATCTGCTCCTAACCTGAAAGTGATTCATTTAACAACACACGTAGGGTTAAAAGATGCGATAGAAAGCATTACGCCGGAACGGACGTATGAGGTCGTTAAGCTCGCTCACGAGACGTTAAAAGCGTCTGGGAACGAAGATCCTTCGATTGCGGTATGCGGCATTAATCCTCACGCAGGAGAAAACGGGCTGTTTGGATATGGGGAAGAAGAAAAGCAAATGGTTCCTGGTATTGAAAAAGCGCAAGCAGAAGGAATCAATGTCGTAGGACCGAGCCCGGCAGATACTCTATTTTTCCGAGCAGCCCGCGGCGACTATGACATCGTTGTAGCTGCTTACCACGACCAAGGCCACGGCCCCGTGAAAGTGCTAGGGCTGGAAGCAGGAATCAATATTACAGTAGGCCTTAAGGGCGGCGTCATTCGCACGTCTGTTGATCACGGAACGGCTTTTGACATCGCAGGCAAAAACATTGCTGATCATCAAAGTCTGATAGCTGCTATATATAATGCAGCAGAACTGGCACCAAAACAATCGATAACCTAAAATGAACAAGGAAGAAAGGAAGAGGGTGACTCCTTTTCCTTACAATTATTCGTTATAATAAGCACAAAATGAAAGAATAGTAGGGGAGAATGGCATGAAAATAGGAATAATCGCTCCTTATGAAGGGATGGCTCAAAGGGCAAAGTCGCTAGAAGTAGATAATAACCATCTTACCATTCGCGTGGAAACTGGGGATTTACGAGAAGCACTGAGGCCTTTGGCTGAAATGGAGAAGGAAGGGTTCCAAACGATTATCAGCCGCGGGGGTACGGCTCGGCTTATCCGTGAACATACGACACTGCCGGTCATTGAAATCGGTGTGTCTGGCTATGATATTTTAAGGCTGATTATGATGGCCAGGCAATGGGGAGAGAGCGTGGAGCTTATTGGTTTCCCTAACGTTTGCAGCGGCTTTCAAGAAATGATGGATATATTAAATATTCATATTCCATACACGACCATCTATAGTTCAGAAGAAGTGCTGCCAGTTGTTGAAGATGCCAAAGCACGCGGAGTGTCGACAGTAATAGGAGATACAATTACTGTTCGGCAAGCAGAAAGGCTGGGCATGACCGGTATTTTAATTAATTCAGGCATAGAAGCGATTAAGGAAGCGGTGGAACAAGCGAAAACAACCGCAAGCTTAATGCATAGGCAGCAACAAATCCTTCAGGGCTTTCAGCACCTGCTTCATAACGTAAAAGAACCCCTCTTACTATTTAACGAAGAAGGAGAAATTACGTTTAAAAACCATGCTGGCGCTCATTTTCTGCAAGACTATCAGCTGAAACCCGAATTAGACAAATGGCCGAAGAAATTAAGAGACATCTGGATGAAGCTTATGAAAGAAGGCCAAGTCCATGAATGGGCCGTATTTGCGAATAAAAGATGGGAAGCGCAAGGCGAGCAATTGCACCAAAACGGGGAGAAGGCATTTTATATAAAGCTCGAAGAAGAGAGGCGTTTCTCTATCAATCGGACAGATTTGTCCATTCTGCCATTGGAAACAATGATAACCTCTTTTCAGCATATTCTTCTGCCAGAGGACATGGATGCTCCTGAAGTAATCGATACCGTGAAAAAGTTTCGATCTCTCGCCATTGTTGGGGAAAAAGGCACGGGCAAAAGAACCATTGCTTCTGCGATTCATTCCGAGCTTTATGATTTCTCCGCCTCTAAAAAAGAAATAACCATACGAGAATCCATTAGTGAAGATAGTTTGTTACTGATTCAAGAAACCATAAAAGTAAACAATGGTGTCCTTTATATTAAAGGATGGGAACACGTAGAGTCAGCGCAAATACAAAACTGGCTTTCCTTAGCAGATGAAAACCGGGCTTTATTAGTCTTTGCGGCAGAAGATCGTCATATCGTGGATACCGTATTTCAAAATGAACAAGTACTAACCATTCCAGCACTGCGCGAGAGGGTCGAACATATAAAGACATTTACATTACCTTATATTGCCCAATACAATGCAGTGTTTGGAAAACAAATCATAGGCCTGAATGATGAGGCATATAAAGCGTTGAAAGAAAAAGAATGGAAAAATAATTTAAATGATTTGCGTATTATGATAAAAAACGCTATCAAACAATCTGATGGTCCGTATATAACACGCACGGATTTGAAGCCAAATGAGTCAGAAAATGAGTATGCCAACATAGATATTCCAGCGAACAAAACACTAGCTGAACTAGAACATGATATTATTGAACATGTCATGAAAGAGGAAGATTATAACCAAACCAAAGTAGCGGAGCGTCTTGGAATCAACCGCTCAACCTTATGGAGAAAACTTAAAAATTGACCCTGAAAAGACCTTAGTCGCATCTAGTATGACTGGGTCTTTTTTCATTTAATAAAGCCGAATTCGAATTGATATTGATGGGATCTATTAAGGTATTGAGGAGAAGGGAGTTAATCAAAAAACAGGAAATGTAATTAGAAGTAGATAAAAGATTTTTTCGTCCATCCGAAGTATGACATACACCACTTTCAAACCATGGAGTTATGGAGTATAGAAGCAATCAAACAGACGGTGAGGAGTGGACTTGGATGTGCTGTTTTGCCTAATATGACAGTAAAAAAGCAGAGAACGGAAAGCTGAAAATCCCGAGTCATTCTTAAAAATTCGACCCAATTTATTTCCAGGAGATTGTCATGAGCAGAAGAGGCTTTTGTTGAACTTGTTTTCCATTCGTGATTTACGGACGTTCAAGAAGGAATGGCAATGCGGATTTTTTAGCACCCGCTCGAAAAAACCGGATAATTCATAGATACTTATATTTGCGTTTTAAGTACTTTTGGGGTCGTTTTTACATGTCCCAATACTGTTGTTGGTGATGCGAATGTCAAAGTTTGGGGGTATGGCCTTTTTAAAGGGTGCCGTATTAGAGGGGAAGGGGCTGTTCCTAAAAGTCGGTTTTCACCGGCTTATGGGGCAGCCCCTTCGCGTGTCCATATATTACTGATGACAATTACACCAATTCATTTGTGAGTTAATTGGTTTTTCTGTTTTTCTCTCATTACTGAACCCGTTCCCCTAGGACCCGGACTCTGTTTTTGCCATTTGGTCATAAAACGTTTTTGTAATAAGCTGCGGACGTGTAATGGCACTTCCGACGACTACGCAATGTGCTCCGTTTTCTAAAGCATCACCAGCCAAGTCAGGTGTAGAGATTTTCCCTTCTGCTACCACTGGAATAGAAACGACGTCAGAGATAGCTCTTAATAATTCAAAATCGTTGTCTGCAAGCGATTGTCCTTCTGTCTCTTTCGTATAACCTATTAACGTAGTGGAGACACAATCAAATCCTAATTTTTCTGCATTGATTGCTTCTTCAAGAGAAGAAACATCGGCCATTAGAGCAATCGACGGGAACTTATCACGGACAAATGATATTTGGGTTTCTATTTTTTCATCTCTTGGTCTTTTTCTGTTTGTAGTATCTACTGCAATCATCTCTGCGCCAGACTCAGCAATTTCAACTATTTCTTCTAGAGTAGGAGTGATAAATACATCGCTATCAGGATATACCTTTTTTCGAATGCCGATAATCGGTAAATCTGTTTGTTTTTTAATTTCTTTAATATCGGACGCTGAATTTGCACGGATGCCAGCTGCTCCTCCAGCTTTTGCTGCCAAAGCCATTCTTCCCATGATGAAAGAGGAGTGGAGCGGCTCATCTTCTAGAGCCTGGCATGATACGATTAGTTGGTTTTTCCATTGCTGTAATACCGGATGTGTCATTTAATTCATCTCTCCTAATATTTCTTCTACTTCATTTTTAATACTAGTTACCTCAGGTCCATAAATAACCTGCACACCGTTGCCGCTAGTAAGGACACCTTTAGCTCCCGTATTTTTTAGTGCGTCTTTTGAAACGTTTTCAACAGAATGTACGCTTACACGTAATCTTGTTGCACAGGAATCAAGATCTTTCACATTATTTTTGCCGCCTAGTCCAGCAATGATAGCTTCTGCACGGTCTGTTCCTTTCATCGTATGATCTGAGCTATCTTCTGCTTCACGTCCTGGCGTCTTTAAATCAAACTTACTGATAGCAAATCGGAAGGTGAAATAATAAAGGAAAAACCATGGAATTCCAATGACAGGAACCATCATCCAATTTGTTTTGTCATTTCCTTGCAGAACCCCGAATAACAGAAAGTCAATAAATCCTCCTGAAAAGGTCTGTCCAATCGTGATTTCAAACATATGAGCGAGCATAAAAGCTAAGCCATCATAAAAAGCATGAATAACGTACAATAGCGGAGCTAGGAACAAGAAAGAAAATTCGATAGGTTCTGTAATTCCTGTTAAAAAGGAAGTTAAAGCAGCCGAAAACAGCAGCCCAAATACTTTTTTCTT
Source organism: Alteribacillus sp. YIM 98480 (assembly GCF_009765375.1). GTDB lineage: Bacteria > Bacillota > Bacilli > Bacillales > Marinococcaceae > Alteribacillus. The sequence goes on along the minus strand of NZ_VTOK01000015.1, from coordinate 48,155 downwards.
ATTTTCAGGCTTTGCCATATGGTACATAGCCAAACAAGCTCCAATTAAGCCAAACATCATAGTAATATGGCGGCCGGACATAAAACGTGCCGTACCGATAAAGAATTGTTCAACATTTCCTTCACTAAGTTGTGCGAAGAAAATTCGCTGCGTTCCTTCTACGATAGAACCTGCTATTTCCATCGAGCCCCCAAGACTCGTGGTCCAAAACGGAATATAAAAAATGTGGTGCAATCCAAAAGGACCTAAAAGCCGCAGGACAAACCCATACACTAAGGTTCCAATATAACCAGTTGCTTCAATAATTCCGCCTAATGAGAAGATAAAAGATTGAATAGGAGGCCAAACGTAATACAAAGCTAAACCTAATAAAATCGAAAAGAATGCGGTAACAATTGGAATAAACCGAGAACCTCCAAAAAATCCAAGAAAACGTGGTAATTCAATTTTGTTAAATCTGTTATGGAGGAAATACGTCATTAGTCCAACAACCACTCCACCAAATACACCGGTTTCAAGAGACTGAATACCAAGAAGCATTCCTTGCCCGACTTCAGCCATTTTTTCTTCCTCTGCAAGATTACCTGTAATGTTTAAAATAGCATTAATGGTGGCGTTCATAACAAGATAACCAAGCATTGCAGCAAGACCGGCTGTTCCTTTATCAGAACGAGCTAAACCAATCGCAACCCCCACCGCGAAAATGACAGCCAAGTTAGCAAATACGATACTTCCAGCAGAACTCATCGTAATAAAGATCGCTTGGAGCCAATCTTGATCAAGGAAGGGATATGCTTCTATGGTAGCGCTGTTACTAAATGCTCCGCCGATACCAAGAAGAAGGCCGGCTGCTGGCAGTACGGCTATAGGAAGCATAAATGATTTACCAAATCGCTGTGCTTTTTCAAAGAAAGCTGTTTTCATTTCTCTCACCCCTCGAGAAAATAGTTTTCATTTTTATTGTATATATGAAAATGGTTTTTATCAATAGTTTTTTGAAAATTCGTATGAGAAGAGGATAATATTAGAAAATAGGGATAACGTTTTATAAATGTGAAAACAGGTTATATCAAATATAGGTATATAAATGCAGCTAGCCCGAGGAGGTAAGAACAGTATGCCTTGGACCATGAATGATTATCCGTCCTCCCTGAAAAATCTTGACAAAGCAGTTCGGAAAAAAGCGATTGATATTGCAAATGCCATGGTGGATGAAGGCTATGATGAAGGACGGGCGATCCCGATCGCCACCGAACAGGCTAAAGAATGGCATGATAATGCTTCAAAAGAGGAAATTGATGAATTTATGGAAGAGGAAGATCCCACCGAACGTTCTGAAGAAGGAAAAAAATATGACAACAGACCGGAGCTTCTCGATCGAGCAGAAATGGTTGTTTCTCATGAAGACGGCTGGGCGGTACAGGCAAAAGGGGCCAAAAAGCCAGACAAAGTCTATGATAAAAAAACCGATGCGATAGAACGTGCAAAAGAAGTAGCAGAAAATAAGGGAACTGAAGCCGTCATTTATAAGAAAGACGGAACCATAGAAAAACGGCATACGTACTCCAGCTAATCAGAAAAGGATAACCAATTTTTGGTTGTCCTTTTTGATGGAAAGTGGAACGGACCCAGGAATACATGCTCAGGGCGGGCGCTTAAAGGCACAGCAGGCTTTATTCCCTTTCCCAGTTCCCTTCACAAAAAAGAAAGCCCTGTCATGTATAGAAACTCGTGTATAATAGAATGTGCAGCATCAAGTGAAAGGGGCTTACATAATGAGTAATAAACACAAAATAGCGGTCATCCCTGGTGATGGCATTGGACCGGAAGTAGTAGAAGAAGGGATCCGCGTCTTAAACAAAGCAGCGGAGCTGGATGGGAACATCCATTTTGAGTTCACTTCCTTTCCGTGGGGATGCGAGTATTATGCAAAACATGGAAAAATGATGGCCGACGACGGAATCGAACAGCTGAAAGAATTTGATGCGATCTATTTGGGAGCAGTTGGATATCCTGGTGTGCCGGATCACATCTCTTTATGGGAACTTCTTTTGAAAATAAGAAAGAGTTTTGATCAATATGTTAATTTACGTCCGATCACTCTTTTAAAAGGTGCACCGACTCCTTTAAAGGAAGAAAAACAAGACATTGATATGCTGGTGATCCGTGAAAATAGTGAAGGGGAATATGCAGGGGCAGGGGACTGGCTTTTTAAAGATAAGCCAGAAGAAGTCGTCTTGCAGACTGGTGTTTTTTCACGAAAAGGGACAGAGCGAATCATCCGCCATGCATACGAAGAAGCACGTCGCTCCGGCCGAACGCTGACAAGCATCAGTAAAGGCAACGCGTTAAATTATTCGATGGTATTTTGGGACCAAGTGTTTGATGAAGTAGGAAAAGAATACCCTGATGTGAAAACGTATTCTTATTTAGTGGATGCAGCAAGTATGTTTTTTGTTCAGGACCCGGGCCGTTTTGAAGTTGTTGTCACGTCGAATTTGTTCGGCGACATTATAACAGACCTCGGAGCTGGACTTGCAGGAGGCTTGGGTTTGGCAGCCGGAGCTAATATTAACCCTTCAAAAGAATACCCTTCAATGTTTGAGCCGATTCATGGTTCTGCACCGGATATTGCCGGCAAACAAATCTCCAATCCGCTTGCAGCGATTTGGTCAGCGAGCCAGATGATGGATTTCTTTGGCCATGAAGATTGGGGGCACCGTATTCTGCAAGCAATCGAACAAGTCATGGTTGAAAATGAAACACTGACTCCAGACATGGGTGGAAACCATTCCACGTCAGATGTTGGTAAAGCAGTTGCTCAGGCTCTTGAAAATACAATGAAGTAAGAGCTATGCCTGTAACTAAGCCGCATAAAATAACATAAGCTCGTCCAATTAAAATGATCTATATCAAAAAATCGCCTCCTGCAGTGATTATCCAGAAAACCAACGGGGCGATTTTTTTGATTTTCGGCTTTATCATTTATTTCTGTTTGAAACATTGTTAGTCCCTGAATGAAAAAGCAGTGTGGCGATAACCCCCGCCCGGATTGCAACCTAGTACTTTTAAACGACAGCGTCATACATATCGAAACAGCTCTTTTTCATTCATTTAAATTACTATTTCATAAATGGTACACTTTGGTAAACAAGCCTGACTGATGTAACCAAAATTTTATGTGATCACGGGTGAAAATAGGGAACAGTAACATTGAACCTGCAGTACGACAAAAGGGGTGTACCTATGAAAGCGTACTTAGAGAAAGAGCGTCCATCTACGAAATACAATTGGCTCGTGGAATCAAAAAGTCCTTATTTAAAACAACATGAGACAAACCCAGTAAATTGGCTGGAGTGGTCCCCGGAGGCGTTTGAAAAAGCAAAACGGGAAAATAAACCGGTTATGGTCAGTATAGGGTATTCGACTTGTCACTGGTGTCATGTAATGGAAAGAGAAAGTTTTGAAGATGAAGAAGTGGCAGAATTGTTGAATGACCGGTTTGTGGCGATTAAAGTGGACCGGGAAGAACGGCCTGATATTGATTCGATTTATATGCTGGCCTGCCAAGCTATGACAGGTCATGGCGGCTGGCCGTTGAATGTGTTTATTACGCCGGACCAAAAACCTTTTTATGCCGGTACGTATTTTCCAAAACACAGCATGCGCGGGATGCCGGGGATGATCGATGTTGTAACCCAGCTGTATGATAAATACCAAGAAGATCCGGAAAAAGTGAAGGAAGTCAGTGATCAAATGACCGACGTTTTACAGCCGCGTACGGCAGAAGGACAATCCAATGTAACTGAAGATGTACTAAAAAAAGGGTTGGAACAGCTTCGGCAAAATTTTGATATTAACTATGGCGGGTTTGGCGGCGCACCAAAATTTCCAACGCCTCACATAATAATGTATCTTTTCCGCTATTACCGCTGTTTTAAGGATGAAACAGCTTTGAAGATGGCGCTGAAAACGTTAGAAGGCATGGCAGCGGGCGGAATGTATGATCATATTGGCTTTGGTTTTTCAAGGTACTCGGTAGATGACAAATGGCTTGTCCCTCATTTTGAAAAAATGCTTTATGACAACGCTCTTTTAGCGATTGCTTATACAGAAGCCTATCAATTGGTCGGTGAAGACCGCTTTCGTGAAACAGCAGAAGAAATTTTCACTTATATACTTCGTGATATGCAAGATGAAAAAGGCGGCTTCTACTCTGGAGAAGATGCGGATTCAGAAGGAGTAGAAGGCAAATTTTATGTATGGACGCCAGCTGAAATAAAACAAGTGCTCGGTGAAGAAGACGGCGAACTGTTTTGCAGCGTTTACGATATTACCGATGAGGGAAATTTTGAAGGGAACAATATTCCTAATCTCATCCGTCACTCACCGGAAGCTTTTGCCGCAAGCCGTAAGCTGAATCCAGACAATGTGAATGAAAAATTGAGAAAAGCCAGGGGAAAGCTATTTAAACATCGGGAAAAACGGGTGCATCCGCATAAAGATGATAAAATATTAACCTCATGGAACGCATTGATGATTGCTGCTTTTGCCAAAGCTTCTCGTGTATTTAAAGAGCCCCGCTATTTAGAAGCAGCAACAAAAGCTTTCTCTTTTATAGAAAACGAGCTTACGGTAGAGGGACGTTTGATGGTTCGCTATCGTGATGGCGAAGTGAAGCATAAAGGTTTTATAGAGGACTACGCCAATGTGCTGTGGGCAGCGATTGAGCTGTATGAAAGTTCACTTGATCTTTCTTATCTGGAAAAAGCAAGGCATTATGGTGATCAGTTAATAGAGCTGTTTTGGGACCATGAGAATGGCGGCTTTTTCTTTTACGGAGAAGATGGGGAAGAATTACTGGTGCGGCCGAAAGAAACGTATGACGGTGCAATGCCTTCCGGTAACAGTGTGGCTGCTGTTCAGCTACTGCGGCTTGCCCGTTTTACCGGCGAAACGACGTATGAAGAGAAATCACGGCAATCGATCGATGCGTTTGCAAAAGAGCTGAAACAATATCCGAGCGGCCATATGTATTTTCTCCAAAGCTATTTGCTCTTTCATAGCCACATGAAAGAAGTAGTCGTACTCACAAATGCAGATGACGAAGAAACAAAGATGGTGACCGAGCAGCTGCAGCAGGAATTTTATCCTGAAGTCACCTATCTTATAAATGAAAATCCAGAACGGTTTAGTGATGTTGCACCGTTTGCAGCCGCGTACCGGCAAGTAGAAGGCAAAACAACGGTATATGTATGCGAAAACTTTACCTGTCATCAGCCTGTAACCGGGGCAGAAGAAGCGTTGAAGATGCTGGGTTAGGAAGTGAGGGTACTGAAGTATCGAACAAGGCACTTGACCGCTAAAACAGAAGAAGAGCTGAAAACAGAGGAAGAAGAGCCGAACAAAAAAAGAGAAGAGCTGAATCTGATCGGCGAACCGCTGAAATGGCGAACCGAAGCGCTGAACCAAGCAGGCGAAGCGCCGAAATGCCAGAAAGCGGGTAACGCAAGAGGAAGTTAAGAAGGTGCAAAAGGAGAGAAGAGCTGAAAACAGAGAAAGAAGAGCCGAACAAAAAGAGAGAAGAGCTGAATCTGATCGGCGAACCGCTGAAATGGCGAACCGAAGCGCTGAACCAAGCAGGCGAAGCACCGAAATGCCAGGAAACGGGTAACGCAAGAGGAAGTTAAGAAGGTGCAAAAGGAGAGAAGAGCTGAAAACAGAGGAAGAAGAGCCGAACAAAAAAAGAGAAGAGCTGAATCTGATCGGTGAACCGCTGAAATGGCGGAACGAAGCACTGAACTAAGCAAGCGAAGCACCGAAATGCCAGGAAGCGGGTAACGCAAGAGGAAGTTAAGAAGGTGCAAAAGGAGAGAAGAGCTGAAAACAGAGAAAGAAGAGCCGAACAAAAAGAGAGAAGAGCTGAATCTGATCGGCGAACCGCTGAAATGCCGAACCGAAGCGCTGAACCAAGCAAACGGAGCGCTGAATGCCTGGATCATGGTTTCAAAAAACTAGGTTTGAAAACGAGTATCCAAAGCGCTGAATCCAATTCTAAAAGAGCTAAAAAGCCAAAATGGAAGGGAGGCATAACATGAGACCCAAAATAGTTGCGTACGGCCGTGTCAGAGAAAAGGCAAGAAACAAGCTGAGTGAAAAATATGAAGTGAGCCATTTTAATAACGAAGAAGACCTCTCCAATGAAGCATTCAAACAGGCAATTAGTGAAGCATCTGCTTTTATTGTTGGCGAACTCGAAGTAGGAAAAGACCTACTCGATCATGCACCACACTTAAAAGTGGTCAGCAATGTCTCGGTTGGATACGATAACCTCGATATAGAAGAGTTAACGAAGCGCGGGATTGCTGCGACCAATACACCAGATGTGCTCAACGACACGACAGCTGATGCCATTTTTGGACTGCTGCTTGCAGCGGCCCGCCGCATTCCCGAATTAGATCAATACGTTAAACAGGGAGAGTGGAAAGGCCTGCTGCCTGAGACGAGATTCGGTGTGGATGTGCATCATAAAACATTAGGGATAATCGGGATGGGCAGAATTGGCGAAGTGATAGCAAAACGGGCTCATTTTGGTTTTGATATGAATATTCTTTATCACAATCGCTCCCGTAAACCAGGGTTAGAAGAAAAATTCGCAGCAGAATACCGCAGCCTCGATCAACTGCTCGAAGCATCGGATTATGTCTGTTTAATGACGCCGTTAACTCCGGAAACCCGCTATTTAATGGGGGCCGAACAGTTTAAACGGATGAAAAAAAGTGCCGTTTTCGTAAATGGATCACGCGGGCATACAGTAGATGAAACGGCATTAGTCGAAGCACTGGAAAATGGGGAAATACGGGCAGCTGCTCTAGATGTTTTTCAAGAAGAACCTGTGTCCTCTAATCACCCGCTTTTAAAATTGGAGCACGTCGTGACCACCCCGCATCTTGGCTCAGCGACAGCAGAGACAGAAGACCGGATGTCTTTGCTGGCTGCTGAAAACGTGGACGCGGTCCTAGAAGGACAACGTCCGCCAAACCTCATCAACAAACAGATTTTTTCTTCATAAAGAAAAAACGGCTCTTCTCTAGGAGAAACAGAGGAGCCGTTTTTGTCATTTGGAAGTTAAAGGGCGTTGTTTCGATTATACTTTTCTGCTTGTTTGTAAGCATCCACCATCCCGTAAATCCAAACAATCGGATACGTTATAAAACCAATTAAGACAAAAAATAAGAGCGAATTAATAAACTGTATAATCATTAAAATAATACCTTTTGCAATTTGTCCATTATAAATCTGACCGAGCCCAGACCATACGGCGCTCAGCACAGCAGCTAACCCAGCGTTTTTTTGCGGCTGCACACACATCACCTCCTGCTAGTTGTTCAAGTCCAAATTGGCGGAAGTCATAGTTTTGCTTATACTTTGAAACAAAGTAAACATTTCTAAAGAGCAAAAACAGAACGGCTGAGATTCATAGTATGTAATGAATCTCTAACCGTTCTGTGCTATTAACTCGTAATGAATACTTCAAACAAATCACTTGGAGCACATGATAACAGTGTATATTCACGGCGCACTTCGTATTAGGCCTGTTTTACTTCTAATGGAACCGTCCAGCCAAGTTTATCTTCTTTATTTCCAGTTTGAATCCCAGCAATGGTTTGGTAAAGATCAAGAGAAAGTTCTCCTGTTTCATTGTTGTTGACGACAAGTTCTTCGTCTTTCCATTTTAGAATGCCTACTGGAGAAATGACAGCAGCGGTGCCAGTTCCAAACACTTCTTCAAGTGTCCCGTCCTTTTGAGCATTATACACTTCATCAATAGAAATGCGGCGTTGATTTACAGTGTATCCCCAATAACGGAGAAGTTCGATAACAGAGTCACGGGTGATGCCCTCAAGAATACTGCCATTTAAAGCTGGTGTAATAATCTCTCCGTTTATTTTGAAAAAGATATTCATGCTCCCGACTTCTTCTACGTATTTTTTTTCAAGTGCATCCAGCCAGAGTACTTGATCGTATCCAAGTTCGGTCGCTTTTGTCTGCGCTTTTAAGCTTGCAGCATAGTTACCAGACGTTTTCGTAAAACCGACCCCGCCTTTTACCGAACGAACATATTCATCTTCCACATAAATTTTAACCGGGCTCATTTGGTCAGAGTTGGAATAATAAGCACCAACCGGAGAAAGAATGATCATCAGCTTATACTGAGCGGATGGTTTTACACTCAATGCCGGCTCGGTAGCAATAATAAATGGTCTAATATAGAGTGACTGACCTTCCTGTGTGGGAATCCAATCGCGGTCTATATGTATTAACTGCTTTAAGGCATCTACCATAAATCTCACATCAATCTGAGGGATGTTCATCCGTTCATTTGATTTATTTAAGCGGTGAAAGTTTTTTTCCGGACGGAATAAGAGTACTTCCTCCCCAGAGTTGTAAGCTTTCAGCCCTTCGAATACGGACTGGCCATAATGAAAGACGAGTGAAGACGGATCCATTAATAGCGGTTCATAAGGAGTAATACGCGCATCATACCAGCCTTTTTCTGTACTATAATCCATGACAAACATATGATCTGTAAAATGTTTGCCAAAACTTAAATTATCGTAATCGGGTTTTTCTTTCTTCGTTGGAGCTTGGTGAATTGTTAAGTCTAATGCCATCATTTATCCCTCTTTCTTCTAAACTGAAAGATTTCTTCTTCTTATTAGTTTACTCGAAATGCGCTTATTTTTCAGTATTTGTGTTTTGGAAATGAGAAGAAATGTTACAAGAGCCGGGGCCAGGCTCTGTAAATTAGTGGAGAAATCACATATGGTGAGTCGGCATAAGCAGAACATGCACCTTAATCAAACGTTTGATTACTATGTTCATTTTCTGCTGAATGCATTGTTTTTACTCATAAATATAGACTTGATCTGTAGTAATGAATGTAAAAGCAGCATAATCGAGAGCAGCGCGTAACACAGCCAGTTGGCTCATAATATTGAAAAGTGGGCTCATAAGTGATAAAAAATGTGTTCATAAATCGACAAGCGCTGTGATCTGGTTCATAAAAGGAAAAAGCAGCTTCAAAAACAAGGAAAAGCAGCTCAAAATTCATCGGGATTGCCTCATAATCATGCAAAAAAGCATCGTAATCGAGAGCAGCGCGTAACACAGCCAGTTGGCTCATAATATTGAGAAGTGGGCTCATAAGTGATAAAAAATGTGTTCATAAATCGAAAAACGCTGCGAACTGTCTCATAAAAGGAAAAAGCAGGATCAAAAACAAGGAAAGACAGCTCAAAATTCATCGGGACTGCCTCATAATCATGCAAAAAAGCATCGTAATCGAGAGCAGCGCGTAACGCAGCTAGTTAGCTCATAATGTTTAGAAGTGGGCTCATAAGTGATAAAAAATGTGTTCATAAATCGAAAAACGCTGCGAACTGTCTCATAAAAGGAAAAAGCAGGATCAAAAACAAGGAAAGGCAGCCCAAAATTCATCGGGACTGTATCATAACCATGTAAAAAAGCATCGTAATCGAGAGCAGCGCGTAACGCAGCTAGTTGGCTCATAATGCCAAGAAGTCGGATCATAAGTGATAAAACCGGGTTCACATTTCATAAAACGAAGCCTTACTTATAAAAAGAAAAAGTGTAATCACATACAGGAAAAAGCACAGCGCATTTTCCCGTGAACATGATTCAAAACCGTGCTTGATTTGTCCAAACACATTGCTGCTGCGCAGATTCGCTTAAGATTACATACCTTTTCTGCAGCTACACTTGAACGTTCACGCTGCTTACAGCCAGTTCATTTAATGTTTCTGCCACAGCTGCGAGTTCTTCATAGGTCGTATCCACGCCAAAACTAATCCGAAATAAACCGTGCGCTTCTTCGGGACTGCAGCCCATGGCTATAAGACTTTTCGGCGGATCTGAGTAAGAGGTTTTGCAGGCGCTCCCTGAAGAAATGGCGATGTTTTTCCGGTTGCACTCTAACATGACCCACTGGCCTTCCCGTCTATGTGCCCGCAAAGCCAGGTGGTGGGGGAGGCGCTTCTTTTTGTCTCCAATGAGAGAAAAAACATCGTCGTTTAACTGTTTTAAAAACCAGCTCTGCATCTGGCGCCAAGCTGCTGTTACTTGCTCTCTTTTTTCATACAAGTTTAAGGCAGCAGTTGTAAAGGCAGCAATTCCGGGTACATCTATGGTGCCTGGTTTAATCCCGTGTTGATGGACGACGCCGGGGTACATACTTTTCCATGCTGCAGAAGGGTCGATATAGCAGGCTCCGGTGTTTTTCGGTCCGTACACTTTATGAGCCGACATTGATAGGGCGCTAATGCCGCTCTTTTTTATATCGATAGGTATTTTCGCAAAAGTTTGGACCGCGTCACAATGGAATAATATACCCTGTTCTTGCGCAAGGAAGCCAATGTCTTCAATCGGCTGAATCACACCGGTTTCGCTGCTTGCATGGCAGATCGTTACTAAAATCGTGTCCTCCCGAATTAATTCTTTTAAGGAAGCAAGCGAAATTTGACCGTTAGGCTGTACAGCCGTTTCCTCGACCTCAAACCCTTCAGACTTCAGCTTTTCTAACGCCTGATAAACAGAAGGATGTTCAAGGGGAGAGGTGATGATATGAGTGCCTCGTCCCTGATTTCCATAGGCAAGGCTTAAGAGAGCTGTAATATTGCTGTCAGACCCTCCGCTCGTAAAATAAAATCCAGACGCTTCTCCATTCAACATGCTCGCAAGTTCTTTCTTACAATGATCAAGCAATTGTCCAGCAGCGTCACCAGCGTCATGTAAACTTTGTTCATTTCCATAAAACGACTGCGACGTTTTTATATACGTTTGCCCCGCCTCTTCACTCATAGGTGTAGTTGCACAATGATCCAAATAAATCAAGATCCATCCTCTCCTTTTGGAAAAAAGTCGGCCCGTTCTACGGAGCAGTTTCCTGTTCTATTGCGGGTTCTAGTGTATTCCTTATAGATATTTGTGCTCTCTAAAGGGCCTGGCACTCGCTCAATATTTCACATTCATACGAATTTTTTTGCAAAGAGTGGTTGCTACTAGTTTAAATTTATGTAAATATATGTGTCAAGACACATGTAAAGATAAAGGAGTAGTCATGAAAGAAAAAAGGATCACCACAGACATTCTCATCGTAGGAAGCGGAATAGCAGGGTTAATGGCAGCGCTTGAGTTATCCAAACATAGAGAAGTCACGCTAGTAACAAAAGGTTCGCTTGGAACGGGGAATTCCAACAGGGCACAAGGCGGGATTGCTGCAGCACTCGGAAATAACGACAGTACTGCTATACACATGCAGGATACGATAAAAGCAGGGCACAGCTATAACAATCAACAAATTGTCAAAAAATTAATCGAACAGTCTCCTCAAGTGATGGAATTTCTTTTTTCGAACGGTGTCCTTTTTGATAAAAACAAGCAGGGTGATTATCTCTTAGCAAAAGAAGGAGCTCACAGCTGCCGCCGGATTTTCCATGCCGGGGGAGATGCTACTGGTTATCACGTTATGAAACAACTAAAACAGCAAGTAAAAGAAAATATACATGTTGTGGAACATTTTTTAGCGTATGACTTACTAATAGATGATGACGAATGCATTGGACTAAGAGGAAACAGTCAAGACGGAACAAGGTGTACGATTTTTTCAAACGCGACCGTGCTTGCCACCGGAGGATGCGGCCAGCTTTATTCGATTACTTCTAATGCTGAAGAATCCACCGGCGACGGGTTGGCGATGGCGTATCGCGCGGGTGTAAGACTTGTCGATATGGAATTTATGCAATTTCATCCGACCATGCTTTACGCAGATGGAAAAGGAGCCGGTCTGCTCTCTGAAGCAATCAGAGGAGAAGGGGGCATCCTTGTCGATGAACACCATCAGTCAATTATGGAAGGAAAACATGAGCTGAAAGATTTAGCGCCTCGGTCGGTGGTGGCAAAAGTGGTGCATGAAACGTGGAGAGCCGGAGGAGAAGTCTACCTTTCTATCAAACAAATCCCTCAGTTTGAACAAAAATTTCCGTCTATAACATCGAGGCTGCGCGCGCATCATATTGACCTTGATAAGGGGCTGCTGCCTGTAAGGCCTGGTGCTCACTTTATGATGGGCGGCATCGAGACCAATGAATACGGTCAAACGAACAAAAAGGGGCTTTATGCAATTGGAGAAACCGCATGCACAGGTATGCACGGGGCCAATCGGCTGGCAAGCAATTCACTGCTTGAAGGAGCAGCCGGAGCGCTTCTTCTTTCTAAACATCTTGCCACACAAGTTGTGACTTCAAAAAAACGAAGGCTTCCAACAACATGGGATGATTCTTCGTATATAGAAGACATACCAGTCCTTCAAGAGCTGCAAAAAAGAATGGATGGCTGGGCTGGCATTGTAAAAGAACAACACCATCTGCTCTCAATGAAAAAGTGGTTAAGCAGGTATACTGCTTTTATTTTCAGTCCTGCTTCGTCTCAGTTAAGCAAACAACAGCTTGCTGTGAAAAATCTGCTTGCTGCAGCTTGGATGGTCACAAATGCAGCACTGATTAGAACAGAATCCCGGGGGGCTCACCTTCGTACAGATTATGAGCACGAAAGGATAGAATGGGCAAGATGCTCTATTTATTGGAACAAAAAAGAACGTGCCCCTATCGTAAAAACGAATACAGAAAGGGAAGCTTTGCATGAATACATTACACCTTAAAAAGAAACTGGAAGAATTTTTGATAGAAGACATTGGCACCGAAGATGTAACGACGAATGCTATTTTTTCTGCGCATGAGAAAACGAAAGGGCAGCTGATTGCAAAAAGTACGGGCAGTTTTTCAGGAGGAATGGTGTTAAAGGAAGGGTTGGCGCTTCTTGATGGCAGCATTGAGGTGCAGATGTACAAACAAGAAGGAGAAAATATGGCACCTGGTGAGGTGATCGCTGATATTCAAGGGCCAACAAGAGCGGTTTTAAGCGGGGAAAGAGTGCTTTTAAACATGATACAGCGAATGAGCGGGATTACTACAATGACTAAAAAAGCCGCACATATCCTTGATGATCCTTCTATCGCCATTTGCGATACGAGAAAAACAATGCCAGGTCTGCGTATGTTTGATAAATATGCTGTTGCTTGCGGAGGCGGAAGCAACCACCGATTTGGTCTTTACGACGCTGTGATGATTAAAGATAACCACATTGCTGCAGCGGGCAGTATTACAAAAGCGGTGGAAAACGTAAAACATTATGCTGGTCACATGATCAAAATCGAGGTGGAAACGACAAATGCTGAAGAAGTAAAAGAAGCCGTTGCTGCTAAAGCAGACGTTATTATGTTCGATAATTGCACTCCTGATCAAATCAAAGAATATGTATCACTTGTTCCCTCTTTTATTCAAACAGAGGCTTCTGGCAGCATATCGCTCGATAATATAGCAGACTACCGAAACTGCGGGGTGGATTACATTTCGCTTGGCTGTCTTACACACTCGGTGACAGCGTGCGATCTTAGTTTTCTTATATAATCATTTTCTTAGAAAGGAAGTGCGACGATGAAAGTGTTAGAAAGTTTTCAGGCCCATACGCTCCCAGAACATATACGAACGCTGAGTGAAAAGCAGATGGAAGACCGGGTGCGTGAGATCAAAAGAGAGCTTGGTACACGTTTGTTTATGCCTGGGCATTATTATCAAAAAGATGAAGTAATTCAATTTGCCGATGATACAGGAGATTCACTGCAGCTAGCTAAAACGGCAGCGGCAAATAAAGAGGCGGAATACATCGTTTTCTGCGGCGTTCATTTTATGGCAGAAACGGCTGACATTTTGTCAGAAGACCATCAGACGGTGCTGCTGCCGGATTTACGAGCTGGCTGCTCGATGGCAGACATGGCCGATATAAACCAGGTCGAGACGGCATGGGAAGTGCTGCAGCAGAAATTAGGGGATACGATGATCCCGCTGACTTATGTGAACAGCACGGCTGCAATCAAAGCATTTTGCGGTGCACATGAAGGAGCGACGTTAACGTCATCGAATGCGAGCGATATGCTGCAATGGGCTTTTGCTCAAAAAGAGCGGATTTTGTTTTTGCCAGATCAGCATCTTGGCCGCAATACGGCTTATGATTTAGGCATCCCATTAGAAAAAATGGCTGTTTGGGACCCTATAAATAATAAATTAGAGTATGAAGGAAACCTGGAAGATATACGAATGATTCTTTGGAAAGGCCATTGTTCCGTGCATGAAAAGTTTACGATGGAAAATGTCGATAGCGTACGCCGAGAACATCAAGACGTGAATATTATTGTTCATCCGGAATGTACGTTTGATGTCGTGCAAGCAGCTGATGATGCAGGTTCAACGAACAAAATTATCAAAACGATTCAAAGCGCTCCAAGCGGAACCAAATGGGCAGTCGGAACAGAAATGAACCTTGTCAATCGTCTTGCCCAAGAAGAAACAGACAAAACTGTTTTCTCCTTAAATCCAAATATGTGCCCGTGCCTTACGATGAACCGAATTGATCTTCCGCATTTGCTTTGGTCATTAGAAAGCATTATCGACGAAAACCCTCATCATATAATCGAAGTAGATGAAAAAACAAAACGCCAGGCGTTATCCGCGCTTGAAAGAATGCTTCAACGATAAAAGATTGATGGTAGGAACAGCCGGAGTGCTGTAACCTCCGGCTGGTCACCATTTTCCGAAAAAGTCAGCATGAGTGTTTAGAAACAATCGGTAAACGAACGACAGGCCGCTATTTATTCTTATTCAAACCGGCTGCGTTCGGAGTTTTTTACCCGAATTGCTCCAAAACTGAACCCGTTCACATCAGCTAATTTTCCGCGCCATAGGTTGCCGGCAAACTCTTTTTCCCCGTGTTCTTCTAATATTTTAGCATCACGAAGGTGAATATAACCGCTTTCGTACTCATCTTGATCGGTATGTTTTTGAAATTTATCAGCTGTTTTTTCAAAAAAAGTGAGCATTTTTTCTTTTAAATCACCATGGTTCGTGTGCAGGTAGCGTTGGATCTCATCTAAATAAGTAACATTCCCAATCAGGGTGCCTGTAATCGTTGTTCCGCTTACATTCAACGTCACATCCATTTCCGCGCCATTGTCCGCAAGGCGCACCAAATACCGTAATAAGTGGTCAGTCCGTTTATCCTCATAAAAATCTTCTGTCATTATGTTCACCCTTTCCTTTGGACATATTTTCTATTCTTTACCCTTGCGACTTGTTTTATTAATCATCTTTCTGCTGTAAAAATTCAAATCCATACTTGAGTGTACTATAATAAACATAAGACATGCAGAAACAGAGGAGGCTAAGAATGGCAAAGCCAAAAGAAGCAGCTTCAGATGTATGTGAAGTAACCTGTGTGGAACGAGAAAAAGTCGAGCGGGTGCGCGGCTCTGTTAATGACCGAGAAATAGAACAAATGGCAAACATGTTTAAAGGATTAGCGGATAAAAACAGAATGAAAATAGTTCAAGCACTCGCCATCGAAGGAGAGCTTTGTGTTTGTGATGCCGCCAATATTTTGGAAGCGTCGATTGCTTCTACGTCTCACCACTTAAGGTATCTTCGCAAGCTAGGCCTTGCAAAATACCGCAAACAAGGAAAGCTTGTGTATTATTCGTTAGACGATAATCATATCAAAAAAATTGCAGAACTAGCCTCCGTTCACCAAAAAGAAATAAGCAGCCGGACTTGATAGGTTACACATAATCGAGAAACAAACAGGTGATTGTCAAAAAGGAAAGGCATGTGAGGATGTAACATTTGTTAAGCGATATTAGTTTTGGATGGTGTGAAAGTTAATACAGCAATGACGCTGGTAAACGAAAGAAATTTTCGATTTACTATCCAAAGTCATACTTTTTCTCACTACTTTTAAATAGAAACTGGTCTCCGTATCTTAAAAAAGAAAAACTGCCAAGATCAAGACTGACTCAATGATGAGTCAGTCTTTTTGTAGGTTTGACGGAGAAGCTATTATTAAAATGAATGAGAGGGCAGCTTGCGCATGTATCTTCTATCCCTGTACAAGAAGTACTGCACTCTAAAACCCCTTCAGATAGGCAAATAGAGATTTCATAATTGACGCGCCTCTTGACCTGTGTACAGTACGTGGTTTTGCGAGAAAGAATATAATACATAGGCAACCCCTTATTATACAGACGTTTATCGTTTTTAAGTATATAAATATATACCCCGCTCTAAAGTCTTATAAACTATAAAAATGAAATAAATTTGTAATATTATATAGGGTTAAATACCTAGTTATTATGGATTTTTGCTTCCATAAGGTAGGTTATAGCATTCAAGAATAGAAACTTTTTAGGAAACCAACTACTTTCCTTTTTAGTACCAGGTATTAGCAAACGGACTGTGGCATTTGCTGCAGTTCATTTTTTTCAAGAATCCCTCGTCAATACATGGACTTTTGCCCTCTTTAATGAAATATTAGGTGCAGATGATTCCCTAATTATTGCGTATAAATAAAGTTTTAAAAAAAACAAGAACAGGTATAGGCTAAGAAGCCGTTTGCATACATTACGGTGTTGTTTGAAAGGTAGCGGAAAGGGGTAAACGCCAGATGAGCGGAAAAACAGCAAGTCTAGCAACCATGTTATATGCTGCTTTAATATGGCTTGCAGGCTGTAGTTCTCAAACGGCACCAGCCATGCTCACAAATATGGAAGACGAAACATCTGTACTATTATTTTCTAAAGAAGAAAATCTTTATGAAGAAAAACCCTATTATCAAGCACTTTTGCACCTAAATAAGCAGTGTGAAAATGAGGCAATGAATATGAAAATAGTGTCAGCCAATAACAATGATTTGGTTCAATACTTGGGAGTTAAAACTTTTCCTTCTCTCTATGTGATGGAAGGGAAAAACATGCTATCTGTCTATGAAGGAAAAGCAGAATCAGCCAACATTGAAACATTTTTAAAAAAGCATATCCGCTGTGAATAGGGAAAGGAGATGAATGATCAATGAAAACAGGACAAGACAAAATGGAGAAATATATGATCATTGCCGTAGATCAGGACGGAAATGAAGTAGGACTTGAATCGTACGTGAAAAACCCGGAAAATCCAGAGGTTACGTTCGAATCAAAAGAACAGGCTCGTGCGTTTTATGATGTTGTTAAAGTAGACCTCTCTCCATGTTCTGTTAAAATGTTAACTGTAAAAGAAGCGTAATCATATTATATATTTTTTTAGTACAGCTTGCTTACACAAAGAGCAAGCTGTTTTTTAGGACTTATAAAGTGTGCTAGGTTGTCTTTTGAAGTTGTCTTCTTAAATTTTGTGTATTGTACCATAAGGCAGAAAAAGTGGATCCTTACCGTTTTGTCATTGATCAAATATATTGTAAATATGATCATAAAAACAAAAAAGTTTTTCATATAAATTTTCACGTATCAAAAACGGCAAACAACTACTGCAATATTATATTTTTCGTATATCCTCATTTCTGAATGGAAATAATGAAGCCGGGGCTGTTAACGAAACAGAAAAAATCACCCCCGGGAGGATGACGAACATATGGCAGAAACAGCAGTGGAATATAAAAAACAAAAAAGTGTGCTTTGGGACTGGCTGACAACTGTCGATCATAAGAAAATAGCAGTATTATACTTAATTGCAGGAACGTTGTTTTTTATAAAGGCCGGGGTGATGGCGTTATTGATGCGGATTCAGCTGATGTATCCGGAAAATACATTATTAACCGGCCAAACATATAATGAACTGCTGACGATGCATGGGACCCTCATGCTGTTTCTAGCGGTGACACCGTTGCTGTTTGCGTTTATGAACTACGTCGTTCCCCTCCAAATCGGAGCTCGGGATGTGGCCTTTCCGTTTGTGAATGCTTTGGCATTTTGGATATTCTTTTTTGGTGGATTACTCTTAAGTGTTAGCTGGTTTTTCGGGAGCGGTCCGGATGCTGGCTGGTTTGCTTACACGCCGTTATCAACGAGGGAATATGGCAATTTAGGTATGGATTTTTACGCGCTCGGTTTACAAGTGAGCGGGATAGGGACACTTCTTTCGGGGATAAATTTTATTGTGACCATTATTAATATGCGAGCACCAGGAATGACAATGATGCGTTTGCCGCTTTTTTGCTGGACGACGCTCGTTGTATCGATTCTGATTGTGTTTGCTTTTACCCCGCTAGCTGCAGGGTTAGCGATGTTAATGCTTGACAGGCTGTTTGGCGGGCAATTTTTCCAAGTGGAAAATGGGGGAAGTGTCGTCCTCTGGCAGCACATCTTTTGGATTTTCGGCCATCCGGAAGTGTATATCCTTGTTCTGCCTGCTTTTGGAATTCTCTCAGAAGTCATTCCGGCTTTTTCTAGAAAGCGTTTATTTGGACATACTGCCATGATTTTCGCAACATTGTTGATTGCATTTCTTGGATTTATGGTATGGGTGCATCATATGTTTACGGTCGGAATTGGACCGATTACCAATTCCATTTTTGCCATTTCTTCATTTGCTATTGCTGTTCCGACTGGTGTAAAGATATTTAACTGGTTGTTTACGATGTGGGGCGGAAAAATCACATTCAATACTGCCATGTTATGTGCATCTTCTTTTGTGCCAACGTTTGTACTTGGCGGAGTAACTGGAGTTATGGTTGCCATGGCACCTGTTGATCATCTTTACCATGATTCGTATTTTATCGTAGCTCATTTTCATTATATAGTTATTGGTGGTATTGTCCTTGGTATCTTAGCTGGCTTGTATTATTGGTATCCATTAATGTTTGGACATAAATTAAATGAAACATTAGGCAAACTTATGTTTTGGCTGATGTACGTTGGTTTTCATTTGACTTTCTTTGTTCAGCATATTCTTGGTTTGATCGGTATGCCCCGCCGTTATTTCACCTATAGAGCAGGAGAAGGGTTGGATACCTATAATTTTGTTTCCACGATGGGCACGTTTTTAATGACAGCCGCAATCCTTGTACTCGTTATTAATGTCATTTACTCCGCTGGGAAAGGAGAACGTGTCAAGGTAGGGGATCCGTGGGATGCTCGGACATTGGAATGGTCGATCCCGTCACCTGTTCCTGAATACAACTTTGCACAAGTGCCGCAAGTACGGTCACTTGATCCTTGGTTTTATGAAAAAGTTCATGGAGAAGGACACATGAAACCTGCTGAACCGATAGTTGATATTCATATGCCGAACCCTTCGATATTGCCGTTTCTCATGGCACTTGGCTTATTTTGGTGGGGATTCGGGTTAATTTTGATAAACGTAGCTGATACTAATTTCATTCCTTTCCTCGCAATTGGAGTGGGTGTAATACTCACATTCGGTTCAATGATTGTCCGGTCAGTCAAAGAAGATCACGGCTGGCACATCGCTAAAGATAAAGTAAAAGAAATAGAAAATAACAGTCGGCCTTTATAATGGCCGGCTTTTTTTGCTTGCACTCATTGTTTTGGGGCAATGGCGAGTAAATCGAAGTGAATGGATAGTATTTGTTTAGGAACGGCGAGTAAATCAGCAAATTCGGATAGTATTGGAAATAAAAGGAATATCACTCCCGTCATTTGAGACAACCAATCACTATTCTTTTGAACGATTGTGATTATCCAGTGCCGTAGTAACGTAATTCCAGACAACGAGTTGACTTCAGATTTAATTTACACAAGATATCCTATGCGTTGTCCTCCATACACGTCCTATCCATCAAGTGTGTACGAAGTTTATATATTTTCATCATTAAAAGGGGAAAAAGAGGGAAAAGAAAAAGGAAGGAGGTGCTGAAAGTGTCGTGGATTGCGCGTCAGACATGGAAAGATCTTTTGTTTATTCACTGGCCCGTATCATTAGAAAAGATTCGGCAGCACGTACCAGAAGCGTTTGAAATAGATACATTTGAGGGACAGGCATGGTTAAGTGTCGTACCATTTTATGGAACAAATGTTCAGCTGAGAGGAATGCCAGCCCCGCTGCCATTCACTCATTTTGCTGAGTTAAATGTGAGAACGTATGTAACATACAAAGGCGAACCAGGTGTATACTTTTTAAGTTTAGACGCAAATCATTGCTTAGCTGTAATGGCAGCTAGATCTCTCTTGCACATGCCCTATAGACGGGCGCGAATGACAAAAACGTCAAACGGTGAATGGATACATTTTCTTAGCCGCCGTATAGAAAGAGGTTACCGCCCGGATTCTTTTTTTGCGCGGTATCGTCCGTATGGTGCCTCATTTGAAGCATCATCTGATTCATTAACGCATTGGCTGGCTGAACGATATTGTTTATGGACGATACGAGGAAATAAGGTGTATAAAGGCCCGATTTCTCATGAACCCTGGCATCTTCGCCGTACCGAAACGGATATTGAAATGCATGGCCTCGTTAATGATATGCACTGGCGCGGCACTAAAATAACACCAATATGTCATTATTCTCCTTTAAAAGAAGTTCAATATCTTCCATTTGTAAAACAATAAGGAAAAAGATCTATTTTTACAAAAAAAGTTAAAAATGAGAGGAATGATGTGTATTAATAAAGAAGGAATCTAAGGTAGATTTTGGGGGGAAGGTGAGAAAATGAAAGAACAATACCCAGTGATGAAAGGAGCGGAGCCTTTCTATTTTGAAGGTGATAAGACGGGCGTACTCGTGGTTCATGGTTTCACAGGGTCGACACAAAGCGTGCGATCACTTGGTGAAAGTTTTAACCAAGCAGGATTTACCGTGTTTGGTCCGCGTTTAAGAGGCCATGGCACTCATTATGAAGATATGGAACGCTCCACCTATATAGATTGGTGTGAAACAGTAGAAGAAGGTTATCATTTTTTAAAAGAAACGTGTGATGATATTTATATTGCCGGTTTATCTATGGGAGGGACCCTTTCGCTGCACCTGGCAGACCAGTACCCACAAACAAAAGGGATCATCCTTATTAACGCTGCCATTAATATTCCTGAGATGAGTCCGGAAGAAGTACCAGCTGTAAGATTTTTAGATGCCATCGGTTCAGACATTAAAAAAGAAAACGTCGAGGAGCTTGCCTATGAAAAAACCCCGGTAAAATCGCTCGGGGAGATTCAGCAATTGATGAAAGAAACACGCCAGAAATTGCCGCAGATTGAGGTGCCTGCAAGAATTTTTGTATCTGAGGTGGACCATGTCGTGCCGCCAGAAAACAGTTCATATATCTATGACCACCTAGCATCAGAAGATAAGCGATTGATTTCAATGGAGGAAAGTTACCATGTTGCGACGTTAGATAATGACAAAGAGAAAATCGCGCTTGAAAGTATTGCATTTATTAATGGACTAACCTCCTCTGCAACAGTGTAATCACAGCAATCTTTCTAGTTTAAAGACGTTCTTGCTTCGGCTGCTCAGAAAAGGAGGATAAAAACAATGCCAATGATACTCTCATATGTTGAACCGCCGGAAGATGTACTAGCTTTAATGAAAGAACATTGCGAGGTACAAATAGCCAGACCGAAAAAACAAAAAGAATTGTTTTACCAATACTTACAAGAAGCAGATGGGTTGTATGGTGCAGGATTAAAAGTAGACGATGCACTGCTTGATCAAGCTCCCAACTTGAAAGTAGTCAGTAACGTCTCCGTTGGATACGACAATTTAGATATGAAAGCCATTGCTAAAAGAGGGATAACAGCTACTCATACGCCGGAAGTCCTTATTCAAACGATGGGGGACACAATGATTGGACTGATGATTTGTGCAGCGCGGCGGATACCGGAATTGGACCGGTTTGTGAAAGAGGGCCATTGGCAAAAACCATTAACACCCCCCTATTTTGGAACGAACATCCACCACAAAAAGCTTGGTATTATCGGGATGGGACGAATCGGCCAAGAAGTTGCCCGCCGTGCCGCATTTGGCTTTCATATGGATGTGATGTATCATAATCGAAGCCGTAAACCAGAAGCAGAAAAAGAGACAGGAGCCGTTTATGCCGATCTTGATGACTTGCTTAAAACATCAGATATTGTGATGCTTTTAACGCCATTAACCGAAGAGACACGGGGGATGATCGGGGCGGAGGCCTTTCAAAAAATGAAAAGGGACGCGATTTTTATAAACGGCGGCCGCGGTCCTGTCGTAGTGGAAGAAGATTTAATCCATGCCCTCCAAGAAGGGTGGATAAAAGCAGCCGGACTTGATGTGTTTGAAAAAGAACCAGTTGATCCTAAAAGCCCGCTTCTCCAAATGGATCAAGTTGTCACGCTGCCGCATCTTGGTACGGCAACTCATGAAACAAGGCATGCCATGTATGTAGATGCGGCCAAGCAATGTGTAGACGGAGTGCTTGGGAAAACACCCAAACATGTTATTTCTTTATAGGCTGCAGCGAATATCAATCGAACGTTTGATTAACTTGCTAAATGGTAACAGATATTGGAAAAGCTCGGCTTGCCGCCAAGTCCAAATGATCTATACTTTATTCCTTTAGCAAAGTTAATCTTAAAAAGCTCATCAAGCGAATACAGCTTGATGAGCTTTATTATTGTTAACTTCCATTTCATTACGACCCATAGCTGACATTACCTGCCGAATGAGACATATCTTCATACATCAAATGTACTGCATTAGTTAACAGGATTTTCTAAACCTATCCCATAGCCCGCATCTGCCGGTCCGCATAGCGTTTCGCCAAGCGGCAGCATTGTACGTTATCTTTTATTTGTTTCTTCAGCTCTGTTTTTTTTCTATCAAAGAGTTGCACCCACATTTTCCGTTCGAACCTATTATAATCATGCCATGTTCTTTTTGGTTTGAAAAATACCAATAGCCCCTTCATTACCATTCCCCCATGATACTCCTTGGCATTAATATACAAAATGTTCAGTTAATATATGTGGTGAGCTGCTGCAGAAGAATATTTCTTTTTACAAATGTAACATATTTGTAAAATATTTAAAATAATGGTTTTATCCTATTTGACAACAAATAGTTTAACGGTTAAACTAAAAATAAAGTTTAGGGGGTAAACTAAATGAGTGATAGATTACAAGAGGCGATTCGATTATTCACAGACGTTATGGTTTATGGACAAAACGAAGTGTTTAGAAAGGTTGAAAATGAACTCCATAAAGAATTGTCTATGGAGCAGATCAAAATGCTGAACTGGTTAGAAAGGTATGGGCCGTTAACGTCCAAAGAACTCACCGAACTACAAGGCGGCCATAAAAGTGCTACGTCAAGCCGGCTAAAAAAACTAGTAGATAAAGAGTATGTCAAAGTTGTGCAAAAAGAGGACGACAGACGTGTGAAACATGTGGAGTTCACAGAAAAAGGCGCCTCAGCCTATAAAGAAGCGAAAGAGCAGGTGAATGAGTATTTAAGTTCCGTCTTAGAGGGGATTGAAAATGAAGAAATCGATCAATTTATATACATTTTCAGCAAAGTAAAAGAACTGTTAAAAAAACAGAATTAAAAGGAAGTGGAGAGAAACATGCGCGCGATTATAAAATTCAGATGGCTCATTGCTGTGTTGCTGGCTGTACTGACAGCGGGTTTATTTTTCTATGCCCCCAGCCTGACCGAGCTGGCAGAAGAGGAAGATAGCTTTCAACTGCCTGCAAATGTAACCTCTCAGCAAGCTGATGACATTCTTAATGAGGCCGGTGAAGGAGAGGAGACAATAAGCCTTGTTCTTCAATTAGATGAGCCGTTAACAGATAATACAGAAAAAGAGATCCAAAGATATATAGAAGAAATAGAAAACGGAAAAAACACTGAATCGATAACAAACCCCTTTGAAAGAGAAGAATTAAGAGAACAACTCATATCAGAAAATGAAGATGTTGTGCTTGTCCCGGTTGCCATTAATGGCTCAGCAGATGCGGTGGAAGCTGGTAATAAGATTGAATCTTTAACCGTTCCAGATGGCATGAAACGATATGTGACGGGTGATTCTATTATTAGTGATGACGTCGACAAAACAACGCAGGAGGGGCTCGAGAAAACGGAGGGAATTACGGTTATACTCATTTTCATTCTGCTGCTCGTTGTGTTCCGTGCAGTCGTGACTCCGTTTGTACCGCTTATTTCTGTTGCGATTACTTATTTGCTCAGTCAATCTATTGTTTCTCTATTCGTTGAATGGTTCGGTTTCCCGGTCTCCACTTACACGCAAATCTTTCTTGTAGCTGTGTTGTTTGGCATCGGCACGGACTATTGTATTTTGCTTTTAAGTCGGTATAAAGAAGAGCTTTCTGCCGGACATGCGGTGCAAGAAGCGATTATTAATACGTATAAAACAGCAGGGAAGACGTTGTTTTACAGCGGCTTGGCCGTGTTTGTCGGTTTTTCAGCCATTGGTTTTGCAAACTTTGCTATATTCCAATCCGCTGTTGGGGTAGCCGTTGGTATATTTGTATTGCTGATTGTACTATACACGTTAGTACCTTTTTTTATGGCCGTTTTGAAAGAGAAGTTATTTTGGCCGTCTAAACAGGCAGCGTCGCATCACGACAGTAAACTATGGAAAGCCATGGGAAGTCTTTCTGTATATCGACCAATTTTTTCCATCGCGATCGTAGCACTCCTTACCGTGCCGTTTTTAGTAACGTACGACAACGATGTTTCTTACAATAATACCGATGAAATCAGCGCTGGTGCGGAATCGGTAGAAGGGCTGCGTGTGATTGAAGAAGCATTTGGAATGGGAGATGCGCTGCCGCTTCAAGTCGTCATTGATACAGAAGAAGATATGGTAACCGCAGAGAAAATCGCTTATGTGGAAAATCTGTCCCAAGCGATTGAACGTTCTGACGATGTGGAAGAAGTCCGGAGTGTGACGCGTCCGACAGGTTATGTCATTGATGAACTGTACGTGGACACGCAAATGGAAGACGTCTCCTCCGGTATAGGAGATGCAAGAGAAGGATTAAGCGAGGTACAGGATGGTTTAACCGAAATAGAAAACGGTCTTCATGATATGAACAATCAAGTATCTTCTTCAGGTTCTGGTGGTTCGCTTGATGAAGCCATTGCTGGAGTAGAAGATGTGAACGAGCAAGTAGGAGGCATATCGCAGCAGCTCCAGCAGACAAGAGATATCCAAACGGCTGTTAAGCAGCTTGCCGGAGTCCAGCAAGGATTAACAGAGATTCAGTCCGGACTCGAGCAAGGTAACGTTGAAATAAGCGCCCAGCAGCAGCAATCTAGTAATCTGTCGGGTGGTTTAGAGGATCTGGCAGCCGGTGTACAGGAAGCGATAGACGGTCTTGAAGACATCGAAACAGGCCTAGAAGAAGCAGAATCGTTTACAGAAGATATCTCAGAAGCTGCCTATACCCGCGGAACCGGTGTCTTTGTACCAGAGGAGTTTTTGGAAGAGGAAGACTTTCAGGACGCGGTGGATGAATATGTATTTTCCGATAATACCGGAATGACGTTAGAAGTAAGTTTAAAAGACGATCCAAATTCCCTTGAAGCCATTAACGCATCAAAACGGGTTAAGCGGCTTGTAGATCAGGAAATACAAGGAACCCCACTAGCAAAAGGTGACATTGCCTATAGCGGTGTTCCAGGTATACATGCAGATCTTCAGGAAGTATCATCGGAAGACTTTACGAAGACGATCCTCATCATTTTAGTTGGCTTATTTGTTATATTAGCCGTATTATTACGCTCTCTGTTTCAACCGCTGTTTATTTTGGCAGGCCTGTTATTAACGTATTATACAGCTATGGGAGCAGCAGAATTGATTTTCGTCAATGGATTAGGATACCCCGGAATCATGTGGCCGGTACCATTTTTTGCTTTTGTCATGCTCGTCGCACTAGGCGTGGATTACTCGATTTTCCTATTTGACCGCTACCGGGAAGAAGCAGCACTCGGCGTACGGCAAGGTCTCATGAAATCAATGGTAAAAATGGGCACCGTTATTATCACAGCTGCGATCATTTTATCCGGTACATTCGGAGCAATGATTCCATCCGGCGTGCTTACGCTGATGCAAGTGGGTACTGTGGTGGTGACAGGTCTGATGCTCTTTGGTTTGGTCATACTGCCGCTGTTTATTCCAGCAGTTGTCAGCTTCAACGAATCGAATCAAAGTAATAATCCGTCATGAAAAATGCCGACCAGGCGATATAAAAAAAGGGAGCAGGACTAGGACATTCGAAACCAGCAGTTCGGCGAGTAAAAGGCACGCAATGGCGAGTAAAGAAGCAAGAACGGCGAGTAAAAGTGTGAAATCGGCGAGTAAATCGCAAACTCCGGCTAGTATTGTAAAAAACTGGAACCAATGGAGCTATGTAATCCAAATAATAGATATAAAAATAGCAAAAAAAGCGGATATCTCTACCATCTAAAGTGATTTGACGAAAAAACGGACGGTGTCTGCTTCGAAATTACTGCTAATTTCACTTCAATTTCAACAGTAACATTAAGAACCATATTTTCCAGAGCTGCTGCCAGAACTGTTCAATTCACTCCGCTTTCTATCTGAAAACAAACAAGGGGCCTGACCGCGCAACGTAAACGCGGGCTAGGCCCCACACAAAGTGCACGCTGGAATTTTGCCAGCATCACTGTGCCGATCGTTTTTTCAAATAATTCATTAACTTGTCTTCAGCTTTCCACATAAATACGGCATCTTCGATATATAGTGCGGCTTCTTCCGGACTTCCAGGAGAGAATGCTTCAACCATAAAAGGATCTACCGACATACGTTCCAAGTCCACTATATAATCAATAATATAAGGATTTTCTTTTTCTGCTTTATGGAGCTTCGTTTCAAATTCTTTCGATAATCCATTTTTCATGTATTCACTAAAAGCTTGGTGAAACAGCCAGAAAGCAGTTTCTTCAGGGTATTCGTCGAGTAATGCATTTGCTTTATCATATTCATTAATCAAAAGATAAAGCGATAGCAGTTGATAACGGATGCCTTGGTTGTCAGATGGGTTAAGCTCAAGCATTTCTTCATAAATTTGTTCAGCATGTTTAGGATCGGAAACTTCAAGAAGATAAGCATACTGCTGCATCGCACGCATAAATGGACGCGTTTCTGTTATGCTCCAAAAATGTCCTTTTTCTTTATTAATAAAGTCTTCTCCCAGCATAGCTCGTCCAGCTTCTACTGCTTTTCTTGTATTTTCCAATTCTTCTTTTTCGGACTCCGCCAATTCAGCCAGCTGTAGGTATGCGTCAGGTTGATTTTCATCAAGTTTGAGTGCTTTTTGAATCAAATAGATCTTTTCCAAAGGACTTGGTTCAAGCATCGCGTCATATAATATCAGCTGGGCTCTATCCCTTTTATCCCACTGCTCTATCAAAGCTTTCTCTGGATCAAAATCTTGTTGAAACGCCTGGATTTCCTCGGTAGATGAAAATCCGATCCGTTCCATTTCTTTATGTAAAATAAACATGTGGCGTTCCAACACAATTCTGCTGTTTTGTGGATCAGCCGGTTCAGCTTCCGTTTCACGCATATGGTACTCCATCAGTGCGTTATCGAAATCCTGCACACGTTTTGAAATCGTATTTGGAGAAACACCATATTTTTTCCCAAGTGCTTTTTGGGTAGCCCCTGGAACAGTTAAGACATCATTGCTAATAAAGTACTCTAATGAGGCCGCATACGCCTCAGGCTTTTTAATCATTGGGAAAGCGACTTCGCAATAGGCTTCCCAAATGCGTTCCGCTTCGTCTACCCCTCCTTCATCACGAAGCTCTTGACTGGCATGCTTTTTGAACACGCTCATCACTTGTTTTTCTTCATCTGTTAAGTCACTACTTATATAAAAGTCTTCATCCTCCGTTTCTTCCACATCATTTAGAGAGAAATAATGTTCCAATACCTTCGTAAACGGATCTTCGTCGAATGAAAGGGAGTTTGCTAATGTGACCAAGCCTTCAAAGGTCTTTTGCAAGTTATGAAACACTTCTTTATCCTTGTGTTCATCATAAGGGGTAATAAAATAAGGCATCCCAAACATAAACCAGTGCTGCTGGGCAGGTACGAGGCTGAGAAAACAAATTCCTAATGGACCGTTTGTAAAATCCAGAGGGGTCTCTACATGTAACGTTTTTCCGCTTATCATATCTTGGACGATTAATTCTTTTTCTCCCCATTCTTCAATAAAACATACGGAAAATAGGGATGTTTTTTTCCACGTGTCTAATAGACGACGCTGCTTCGCCTTCCAAAAAGATAGGCTGGTGATCTCGTCTATCAATCCATTTTCCTCTTGGTTCCTTTTTTCTAAAACCCAATGTGCGGCAGCGATAAGAGAGAGGGTACGTTCTTCTTCACTTCTGAGGGAGTGTAAAGCATTATCTCCTATTAAAAAGCTTATATAATCTCTTAGTTCGAGTATATAATGGTCTACAACATAATTATAAATACTTTGTTGAACATACAATATTTCTTCTTTCGAATATGTTAGTGATGTCACTTTACCAGCACAGCATTTCTTGTACTTTTTTCCGCTGCCGCATGGACATGGATCATTACGTCCTATTTTCATCGTTTCACCTGCCTGATAATTCACGAGATTTTACTAATAGTTTAACATAAGGCGTTAGCTTTGGTGATGGAAACAAAACGATGAAAAAGGGAACGCATTTTCCAACGATTTGTGTTTAAAAATACGGCCACTTTCTCTGTGATTGACTGTACGGAAACTGTCTCTGTCCTTCGGCTGCCCCTGTGACTTGCATGGTTAATTGTTTAGTATTTTGTAAATACCTTTCCGCATCATCCTGCCAACGTATAATGTTTTCAATAAACGGTTTGTAGGACGATGGAGCAGCGTTTCTCATGACCTGTAATCCATTACGTACATTACGATCTCTCTGTTCTGCGTTTTGAATGCAATTGACTAAAGTTTGCACAATAGACGGTTCGTATTCTCCATTCATTAATCTTTCTGCCGAACCACTAGCGGTCACGCGGTGATAAGAGGCAGGAACAAGGTGGGAATGCATTTCTTCATTTCCTTGTAAGTTTTCCGTTTCGGGAATATAAAACAATTGGGTGCTCATGGAACAAACCATCTCTTCACTGTATAAACTGCGATTCAGCTCAATCACGACAGGCTGCCACATTACATTATGTTGTCTCAAAAAAACACCCTCTTAAAAAAATTTGGGCCGTTGCCTGCCATATTGTATGTTGTTCACGGTTATTTGTTACCATTTTGATTATCTTGTGAAGCATGGAAAAGAAAGTATTGTAACGAATAGAGCAGGAGTGTTCGATATCGATTTACGTAAAAGGAGTAAAAGTATTTAACCCACTCTATCAATGAAAGGTAAGAAATGATAAATAGTTGGCGTTTTACATGTCTAGCGCAAGCGCCAACTCGCTCGAGATTCCTTCGGTTCGTCAATGGAAAGCAAAGATCAGCTTTCCATATGCCGCTCCTCGAGGACTTGTCGCTCGTGAGCAAGGCGCTTGCACTTTTCTAATACTTTAGGCTTTGTTAAAGGATCAAAGTTTGATTTAATCCTCCTTCCTGGATGCTCATTTATGGCAAGAGATGGTTGAACATTTCTTTTATTCATTTCATTTAAAAAAGTCGATTATGGTTATTTTTACATAAGAAATCTCTGAAAAACCTCATCTACGTCCTCAAAACTTTCTTCGTCCATAGTCCCAGGTTCATCCGTTTCAACTGTCCATCCTCCTTGAGCACGAGCTAAATGACCATCCTTATTTTTTGTATACGGATGATGCACCATATAAACTTTGCCATTTTTACTTACCGTATATCCTACGTAATAGGAATCATCCTGACCTTCTTCTTCAAACACGCCTATATTGTCTATATCGTATTTTTCCATAAGAGGCTTAAAAGAGTCCTGAAGCTCATTTATTAATTGTTCACGCGGTATAAATTCCATTGTATAAACTCCTTCAAATTGTCTTTTTCCTTAATATGTTGTTCTTTTTCAGATGTCATTCATTAAAAACGGAATATACTTTCGGCTTTTGTCATGTTAACTACAGTTTTTCGTAAATTCGTCCTCTCATGTACGTTGATGTCACCTGTTCCATTAGTTAAAATGGTATAGTTTAACATAGATAAAAAGAGACGAGGAGGAATTTTTTTGTGGGGAAAAATAAGTTCAGCAGCAGCTGGTATTTTGGCGGCAGGAGTATTAGCTGTTACACCGGCAAGTGCTAAAAACAGTTTTACAGATGTAGAGCAAGATTTTTGGGCAGACGATCAAATTTATTACTTGAGTGAACAAGGCGTTATTAATGGTTATCGGGATGGAACTTTTCGTCCCAGCCAGGAAATCACCCGCCACCAGGTAGCAGGGATGATCGTAAAAGCTCTTGATCTTCATTTGGACAACCGCCCGGACCCTGGGTTCACCGATGTCGATGAAGACAGTACCAATTATAAATCGATTGCGGCTGTTGCGGATGAAGGCATTTTACGTGGCAGCAAGGATGAATTCCGGCCGGGGGAATTCGTAACACGCGGCCAAATGGCAGCTATTGTTTCGCGGGCATTTGATCTAGAACGCAGTAATGCGATGCAATTTATCGATGTTGAGCATGATTATTGGACATTTGGCGACATATCAACGGTTACGACAAACAGAATTGCAAGCGGTTATGAGGATGGAGCGTTTAAACCTGGGGATCCAACCACGCGTGCTCAGTTTTCTGTATTTCTGACTCGTGCGATGGATGAAGAAGAGCGTCCGGATTACATAAATACGGGGATTGCACCGCGAGGAACCGAAATAAATACAGGCAAGGAAAGCTTTCGAAACGAAGGAAACCGTATTATACGTATAGATGAGAATGGAGAAGAGACACCGATTCTCGACGAAGAAGACTTCGAAGGGGATTATTGCGATTTCAGTAAAGATTGTTATAATTCCGCCCCTGGGCTGGGAAAAGAAAATGACTTATTCTATCATGACGGCTGGTTGTACTTTGTCGTTCATAGTACCTCTTCAGAAGTGGAAGAAATGTATAATAATGACTGGTACAGGGTGCGGCTGGATGGAAGGGAAAAGACTAAATTATTCGGCAGTCCTGATTCCTACCCTGCTGATTCGAGAGAAACGTGGTCTTACTCTAATTTTTCTATTATAGGGGATCAGCTATATTATTTAGAAAAAGAGGATCTTAGTAACATAGATTCAACAGACGTCCATTTTGTCCGTTCCGATCTTGACGGCTCAAATAAGGAAGTTATTGCTCCTTTATCTGTCGACAGAATTGGAATTGGTGAAAAACCCGGATTCAGCGGTGTGGACCATTTTCATTTTTATATAGATGGAAGGACAGTCGTGTATGCAAACGACGGTGTTATTTACCGAATGAATATAGATGGTTCTGGTCAAACCCGTATTTACGATGGAAACTACCGTTCATTCTATTTTGAAGATGGGAAAATAATAATAGAAACGCGTGACGGAAAGACGGAGGAGTTTGATAAATAAGTTCCGATTTTTACGAGAGGTTCCGAATTCATTTAAGCCTGCTGGGTTATGAAATGGTACTGCAGAGCCTAATCACGACAAAAGGAGCCGTTTCCAACGTGCGTTTGGAAACGGCTCCTTACTTCTCTCTTTATTTTTTCATCTTTTCTTTCATTCTGCTATACATTTTTGTTTGTGAGAAAATAGTAAATATAAACGCCAGCGTCAACAGGATACTGATCGGGGAATTTACAAACCCTAATAAGAATGTGGAAGGCTCCTGGGCGGCCATATAGGCACGCCGGAATGATGTATCAATGAGCGGTCCTAAAATCAGACCTAACACAAGCGGTGCTACCGAGAAGTTATGGACTTTCATAAAGAAACCGACTATACCAAACCCAAGCATCCAATACACGTCGGTCATACTGTTATTCAAGGCATATGCACCAATGACGGTAATGACCGCGATGATGGGAAGCAGAATTTGTTTTGGAATCGTTACGACTCTAATAAAGATACCTACGACTAACAAGCCAAAAATCAATAGAAAGATGTTCGCTAAAACAGAAGAGCCGACCATGACCCAAAACAAGTCACCGCTTTGTTCCATCAGCATCGGTCCAGGCTGCAGCCCATGAATAAACAGGGCACCTATGAAGATGGCGGTCACTGCATCCCCTGGAATACCGAGTGTCAATAATGGAATAAGCGCCCCGCCAATCGCCGAGTTGTTACCTGCTTCTGGGGCAATGACCCCTTCGTACGCGCCTTTTCCAAACGGTCGGTTCGGATTTTTTGTCGTACGCTTGGCGTGGTCGTAAGCAAGCAGTGCTGCAATTTCACCGCCTGCGCCAGGAAGTGCACCAATCAAAACCCCCATAATCGATACACGCATCGACAGCGGTAAAAATTTAAACAAAAAACGAAGCGGCGGAAACACCATTTTCTTTAACGTGACGGTTTGCCCTTTTTCGTTTAACGTTTTGAGCTGATATAAAATTTCCGACATGCCAAACAACCCTAAAATCGCTACGACAAAGTCAATGCCGTTCATTAGCTGCAGGGAACCAAAGGTGAAACGGCTTCCCCCTCCAATCGAGTCCATGCCGACCAGACCTAATATGATCCCGGCACCAGCGGCAAATACCCCTTTTGCCATCGATCCCTGGCTCAAACTGCCGATTAATAACAGCCCAAGCATCGCAAGCAGAAAATAGTCGCGCTGCCCGAACTGAATCGCAATCGTGGATACAAGCGGAGCAGCGGTAGCCAAGACAGCAACCCCGACGAGACCTCCAATGAACGAGAAAATAGTTGTTAATGTTAAAGCCATTCGAGCTTCTCCCTGCTGCGAAAGAGGGAAGCCGTCAAAAGACGTCGCTACGGAGGATGGAGAGCCCGGCATATTGACGAGAATCGCCGCTCTTGACCCGCCGAACACGCCTCCGTAATAAATACCAAGCATCAAGGCAAGCGCCGGGAGCATGTCCCAGGAATAGGTAAGAGACAGCAAAAGAGCAACAGCCATCGTTACCGAAAGTCCGGGAATGGCACCGACAAAAATACCGGCCAGCGTCCCGACAGCTACTAATAGCAGCAACTCTGCATTAATAAATGGTGTAAGAAATTGTTGTAGGATATCCATGATGCATTCTCCTTATGGAAACACAATATTAAATAACTGCGAAAATAAAAAGTAGATTACAACAATTGTTGCTAAAGAGACGGTCACATTGAGCAGCCAGGATACGCCTTTTAAATAGAACATACTGGTCAATAAGAATAAAAAAGCAGCTGGGAAAAACGTTAGAATAGGAAGCAAGATAACAAAACCTATCACGAGACAGAAATAGATGAGAATTAACTTGTAATCTTTTTTCGTAAATGTCTCTAGAGCGTCAGCCTCGTTTGATTCATTCTCCTGTTCTGCCGTTTCTGCTGCTTTCTTCTGGGTGGAAGAGCGATCCTGAAAGATCGTAACGATGCCGGCACCGAGCATAATTAAAGCAATGAGAGCGGGAAAAAAGCTCCCGCTTGCCGGATCTATAATCGATTGGTTTTCCATGACAACAGCCTGGCTTAATACAAGCAGACTAACAATAACCATCAAAATACCAGGGAGCGATGATTTGAAAGAATACATGGTTGTTCCTCTCCTTGTCTTAGTCCTCGTCTACTCTTGGAATGTCAAATTCCTCAGGAGATGTTTCAGCAGCACCCGCGTCGTGCAGCAGCCAGGTAGAGGTAGACCGGTTTTTATCCACATACTCTACTGCTTCTTCCCCGTTTATATTCAACGGGACGACACCGAGGCTCTCTAATGTATTTTGGAAATCTTCATTTTCTTGTGCGGTTTCAAAAGCATCCGTTAATTTCGTTACAATGCTGTCTGGTGTATCTTTATGGACGAACACTCCTTGAAAAGGCCCCCACGGGAAATATTTTTCAAATGCAGGATAGGACTCTGTGATAGGAGGCACATCTGCAGCCGTTTCTAATGCTTCATCGTTAATAACAGACAGCATGCGGAAATCTCCTGCGTCCACATATTCTTGAGCTGCTGACACAGACAGAACAGTGGCATCAATTTCTTTTCCTAATAGAGCTGTTGCCAGCGGTCCGTCTCCGTCATAAGGAACGTAATTAAATTCTGTGTCTAACTCAGCTTCTAGCATAGCACTAGCTACGTGAGGGAGACTTCCTTCACCGGAGTAGCCCATATTTAATTCACCAGGGTTTTCTTTTGCAAAGTCAATGACGTCTTCGATCGTTTCAAATTCGGAGTCCTCGTGCACAACAAGGCCTCCGAAATTTTGTCCGAAAATACTGATCGGTGTAAAATCGTTCATGTAATCTCTTTCTGAAATATCGAGCACTTGATAAAGGTTTGGGTTTTCCGCTCCAAACAGAAGCGTGTGACCGTCAGCGGGCTGATCGTATACGTATTGCGTCGCAATGGCTCCAGATGCGCCTTCTTTGTTTTGCATGACTAGAGATCCACCAAGTTCCTCTTCGACAAGAGGAGCTAAAGTTCTGGATATATTATCTGTCGCTCCGCCTTCTCCCCAAATAATAACCCCGTCGATATCTTTTTCAGGATAAGAAGATGCGTCTGTTTCTGAAGAGCTGTTTGAATTGCCGCAAGCTGTGAGAAAAGCAGTCAGCATAACAGCTACAAACAATGATAGAATTTTTATATTCTTTTTTATCACTTTCTACCTCCAAATCTATTCCTCGTCTACTCTTGGAATATCAAATTCTTCTGGGGATGTTTCGGTTGCACCTGCGTCGTACAGCATCCACGTGGAAGTAGAGCGGTTTTGTTCAAGATATTCAATCGCTTCTTCTCCGTTAATATTCAATGGATTTACACCGAGGTTTTCTAACGTTTCCTGGAATTCTTCGTTTTCTTGTGCTTTTTCAAATGAATCTGAAAGCTTGTCTATGATGGCGTCCGGGGTGTCTTTATGAGCGAAAACTCCCTGGAATGGTCCCCAAGGCAAGTATTTTTCAAACTCAGGATACGCTTCGGTAATAGCAGGTACGTCCGGTGCAGAATCGAGCGGCTCATCATTAATGACAGCTAACATACGAAAGTCACCGGATTCTACGTATTCTTGTGCAGCCGAAACGGCGAGAACGGTAGCGTCAATTTCATCCCCTAGTAATGCAGTAGCTAATGGACCGTCTCCGTCATAAGGCACTTGGTTAAATTCGGTTCCAAGTTCAGCTTGCAGCATCGCACTTGCCACATGAGGAAGGCCGCCTTCACCTGAAGTTCCCATTGTAATGTCTCCAGGATTTTCAGTGGAATAGTCAATTAAATCTTCTAAACTTTCAAATGGAGAATCTTCTTTTACGACAATTCCTGCATAGCTCTGGCCGATAATGCTTACTGGTTCGAAGTCAGTTAAGTAATCTCTTTCAGAAATACCTAGCACTTGATAAAGGTTTGGATTTTCCGCACCAAATAATAAGGTGTAGCCATCAGCCGGCTGATCATAAACATATTGAGCGCCTGTAGCGCCAGATGCGCCTTCTCGGTTTTCCATAACAAGGGTGCCGCCTAGTTCTTCTTCAGCAAGCGGAGCAAGCGTACGTGAAATGTTATCTGTGGCCCCGCCTTCACCCCATTGAATCACCCCGCTGATGTCGCGTTCTGGGTAATTTTCAGCATCCTCATTTGAAGCTCCTGTATCATTGCCGCCACCGCAAGCCGCGAGGAGAAGCATAGGGGTTAAAAACAGTGCTGATCCTATTAATTTTACTCTTTTTTTCATAGACATTACAAATCCTCCTTGTAAGATTAATCATTTCATAAAGTTAAATATAACAAATATAAATAATTTTCTCCTTAATACGACAAAATCTTTTCAAAGCGTCACATTTTTTAAAAGGTAAGAAATGATAAATAGTTGGCGTTTTTGATGTCTAGCGCAAGCGCCTACTCGCTCGAGATTCTTTCGGTTCGTCAATGGAAAGCAAAGATCAGCTTTCCATATGCCGCCCCTCCAGGACTTGTCGCTCGTGAGCAAGGCGCTTGCGCTTTTCTTATGAAATTACCATAAGAAATGAGCGACGACTACTTGGCAACGCTTACAAAGTACAGAAAATTAAAATTCCATTAGATGGAATATAGTATTATTTAATGGAACTTTGTTACAAGCATTGTATCAGACCTTTATAATCATGTCACCATGAAAAATCAAAAAAATGCATCATTTCAAAAAACGGAATTTTCCTCATCATACGAAAAAACTCTGAAACTTGTCCCGAAAAAATAATCACAAATCTTCTTTGCATGTCGGGTTTTCATTCAAGTTAAATGCATAAGACCATAGAGAAGATACGCCATCAGAGATAGAATAATTAATCGCTGCTCCTTTCTGCCTCAAAATAATAAAAGCAGCGTCTTCGGAATGGTTTCGAAGTGTATTCCGAGTTGCAGCATACACACTTTCAATCGTTAAACCAGTTACATAGCAAAGGATGTCAATGTCATGTTCCATAATAAGTAAGGGAACGCTTCCTGTATTCATCCTCCACGTTTCGTTGATAATACTCATGATCTTTGGTTAGAAACTAAAGCAAATTTTCCTCGGGAGAAAGTAACACGCACAGCTTATCCATTTTACTAAAATCGTCTTTGGTGTCCGACCATTAATATAACATTTTTCTCTTTATAATAATCTACATTTCTTTTCCTCTGGATTCATACCTACCACGTCACCACGTCTGCATTCATTTCTTTCACCTCCCACTAAAAATGATTAATGAACGTTTCCCCCTGCTGACATTGAAAACGGATACAATAATCGTTATAATTGTACCACCTAATGGAAAAGAGTATTATCAAATGGAATTTTTAAATTAGGAGCATTTTATCAAACAATCCTTCTCTTGTCATCATCAAATGACTAAAAAAGCAAATATATCGGGAAATGGAACAGCAAAAATATTCATCGTCAAAAAAAGGACTTGAAATAATACAAGAAGCATTTTAGAATGAATTCAAAGTTCCATTAAATGAAAATTCATTCCATTAGATAAAACAAAAGGAGGGATAACAGTGGAAAAGAGCGAATCTCCAAAAGGCATCCGAACGCTGCAAAGAGCGATTGATATATTAAATTGCTTTCATAGAGAGGAGCCGGAACTTACGCTTACTGAGATATCAAACAAAATAGAGCTCGCCAAATCAACGACTACGAGATTATTGGCGACGCTCGAGCTGAATCATTTTGTGGAAAAAAATCCAGTAACTTCAAAATACCGGCTCGGAAGGCAGTTGTATTTTATTGGACATGTGGCCGGGCAGTCAATTGAACTTCGATCGGTAGCAGAAGAAACGATGAAACGACTTCGCAATCAAACAAAAGAAACGGTTAACCTTTATGTACTGGACGGAGAACATAGAACGTGTATTCAACAATACGAAAGTACGCAGTCTGTAAAACATATGGTAAGCATCGGTCAGAAGCTGCCTGTTACTGTCGGAGCAGGGGGGAAAGTTCTGCTTGCTTATCAATCAAAAGATTTTAAAGAACAGGTCATGGGTGAACAGCCCATAAAAACTACGAAAACGGACTTGAAAAATGAACTAAAAACGATTGTTGAAGAAAGATACGCAGAAAGCATTGATGAAAGAGAAGCAGGAACATCTGCCGCTTCCTCGCCGATTTTTGATATTGATGGAAATATGGTAGCAGCGTTATCGGTTTCTGGACCATCGAGCCGTTTTAAACCGCATGAATTGCCTGATTTAAAAACAAGTCTAGTAGCAGCTGCTATGGAAATATCTAATTATTTAGGATATCCATTCAGCAAAACAGCAGAAAATTAAGGAGGTATTGTATGTCTGGCAGAAGTGCGCTTGAATCCTACAAACAAGGAGAGGGCTGGTGGCAAACAGAAATCAGCCAAATCAAAAAAAATGAAGTAAATATTCGAGGGTACAAAATGGAAGATTTAATAGGCAATATTTCTTATGGGCAAATGCTGTATCTTCTGTTATGCGGAGATATTCTCGATGAGAATAAAGCTAAATTATTTGAAAGCGTTTTAGTAGCAGGGGCTGATCACGGTCCGCGTGCTCCTTCGATAGCAGCAGGCCGAATGGCAGCCACATGCGGAATTTCTTTTAATTCAGCAGTCGCTACTGGAATCAATCTGCTCGGAGATTCTCATGGAGGGGCAACAGAAAAAGGCATGAAACTTCTCTATGAAACATGGGAAGAAGCGAAAGAGAGCGGAAAAGATCTCTACCAAGTCATAGACAGCAAGCTTGATGACATGCTTTCCAAAAAAGAAAAACTTCCAGGAATCGGCCACCAGCTCCATGATGACGACCCAAGAGTGCACCGCCTATATAAATTGGCAGAACCTATGGCAGCTGAAAATGAGATCTCCGGAGTTTACCTTGATATAGCTGAACAATACCGCCGTCTCTTAGCGGAGAAAAAGAATCGTCCAATCACAATGAACATTGACGGCGTTGCCGCTGCTATACAGTGTGAAATTGGACTGCCGGCAGAAGCTGCAAAAGGCATCTTTGCGCTGTCACGCGGGATGGGCATCGCCGCTCATGCATTTGAAGAAATGCAGACTGGTGTACTCGTAAAAGGGCCTTGTCCAAATGATGAAGAGCTCGTGAAATATACAGGCGTTGATAACCGAAAATTATCTGGAGGTGAGCAAGTACGATGAGTATAAAAACAGCAAAATTACTCGTAAATGGGGAATGGCTCACAGGGGGCAGAGATACCGTTCCGGTTGAAAATCCATACACAGGAGAAACAGTCGGCGAACAAGTCGCTGCAACAGAAGAAGACGTAGAAAACGCTCTGCAAAGTGCAGTGGACGCAAAACAAGAAACGGCAGACCTGCCTGCCCACAAACGAGCTGCCATTTTGAAAAAAGCCGCTTCTTTATTAGAAGAACGAAAAGAAGAGTTTGCACGTCTATTGTCTTCGGAACTAGGAAAAACATTAAAAAATACAAGAGATGAAGTATCGAGATCGCTTGAAACACTAGAACAATCAGCAGAAGAAGCAAAGCGGTTAACAGGGGAAACGATTCCAGGGAGCGCTTCAACAAGAGGAGAACAAGCTACAGCTATGACTTTCCGTGTTCCCGCAGGTGTTATCGCTGCAATTACACCATTTAACGCACCGCTGAATTTAATGGTCCATAAAATAGGCCCTGCCTTTGCTGGCGGCAATACGGTTATTTTAAAACCTGCTCCACAAACCCCGCTGATTGCAAATGCGTTTGTAGAATTGCTGCTTGAAGCTGGCTATCCAAAAAAAGCGATTCAAGTTGTATACGGCGGAGTGGAAGCAGGACAGAAAATCGTTGAAGACAGCCGTACGAATCTCATTTCTTTTACTGGCGGTTTGAAAGGCGGAACAGACATTTCTTACCGAGCGGGAATGAAAAAAGTATTGCTCGAACTGGGCGGAAACGCTGGAACAATCGTTCATGCAGATGCTGATATCGAACGGGCCGCTGGACTTTGTGCCAAAACGGGCTTCAGCAACTCCGGTCAAAGCTGTATTTCTGTTCAAAGAATATACGTGCACACAGCGGTTATCGACCGTTTTCGTGAAGCGTTAACAGAAAAAGTAAGCGCCTTAAAAACAGGAGATCCGCTTGATCCAGAGACGGACGTTGGTACGCTTGTCGATGAAGCGGCTGCTCAAAGAGTGAAAAGCTGGATAGAGGAAGCAAAAGAGCAAGGCGCCGAGATCTTAACAGGTGGTACAATCAATAAGGCATCTCTTGAGCCTACGGTGATTTTTAATCCAAAAAAACAGGCAAAAGTCGTTTGCGAAGAAGTGTTTGGGCCGGTTGTCAGTATTATTCCTTATGAGAACTTAGATGACGCTTTAGAAGAGGTTAATGATTCTGATACTGGGCTGCAAGCAGGTATTTTTTCCAATAGTCTTGATGTTATTAAAAAAGCAGCCAAAGTACTCGATGTTGGGGGAGTCGTTGTAAACGGCACGTCAAACTTCAGATTAGATCACTGGCCGTATGGCGGCGTGAAAAATAGCGGCATCGGAAGAGAAGGTCCGCGATTCGCTGTCGAAGAGATGACCGAAATGAAAATGATTGTACATCTAGATAGCTAAGAGGAGGGAAAGCATGAGTGCAAAAGAAGTGAAAGTACGAAATACAGTGTTAGCTGGCGGAAAACCAACGATATGCTCAGCAATGGTTGGCAAAAACGAATCCGAATTGATAGAGCAGGCAGAAACCATTATTACGAAAGAACCGGATGTAGTAGAGTGGCGGGTTGATTTTTTTGAAAACATCGCCGATGCTGATGCCGTTATAAACACAGCTTCTAGCATACGTAAAAAGCTAGGAGATTTGCCGCTCATTTTCACGATTCGTTCTATTAAAGAAGGCGGACAGGAAATACCGCTTGATGAAAGCGGGAAAGTCGAACTTTTGAAAAAGGTATGCGAAACGAAAAGCGCAGATCTTATTGATTACGAAGTAGAAAATGATAAAGCAGATATTGATGCTATTAAACATGCCGCGCAGGAAAACGACGTAAAAATGATCCTTTCTTTTCATCATTTTAACGAGACACCTTCAGAAAAAGAAATGCTGAACAAATTGGAGAAAGCCTCCGCTTATAAAGCAGACATTGGAAAGCTTGCTGTGATGCCAAATAATATGTCCGATGTCCTGTCAGTTCTTCAAATCACACAGACGGCTCACAACGATCTTGATATACCTGTGATTACGATGTCAATGGGGGTAGATGGCGGATTAACCCGTTTAGTAGGGTGGAAATTCGGTTCCGCGCTTACTTTTGCGGTCGGCAGCAAAAGTTCCGCTCCCGGGCAGATCCCAATCGAAGTGGTTCGTCAATTGGAAGGTTATTTGAGCAATGACAGCTAGTCAATCTCTAATCATCAGCGGGCCGTACACATTTAATAGAGAATCAGCTGCTGTCAAGCCGAAGGCAGCAGAAGGCCATACAAGAGTGAAAACAGAGTATGGCGGTATATGCGGAAGCGACTTGAGTGTTTATAAAGGCAAGCTGGCTCATGCCAACTACCCTGTAGTAATGGGGCATGAACTGTATGGAACCGTGGTGGAGCCGGATGATAAAGGGCTTTTCACCGAAGGACAAAAAGTAGTCGTACAGCCTAATCTGTCATGCGGCGAATGTGATTTATGCCAAAAAGGAAAAAGAAACATCTGCCGTAACAAACAAACCTTAGGCGTAACCAAAGATGGTGGATTTACTAGCTTTATTGACGTACCTGTCACAAATCTTTTAACTATACCAGAAGAGATGGACGGCAAATTAGCGGTATTAATAGAGCCGCTTGCCGTTGTCGTTCATGCATTTCAAAACGTAACGGTTGAAAAAGGAGATACGGTCGCTGTTTTGGGGTGCGGCACAGAAGGGATGCTTTCTTCCATCTTAGCGAATCTATTAGGAGCAGACGTCACTGCCGTAGATATTAATCAAGAAAAATTAAAACGAATGGATGTCCATGAAGATATTAAAGCCGGCTTGCCCGAGATTTTAGAAGAAGAATATGACCATGTCGTAGAAGCAGCTGGTGTACCTAAGACCATCGAACAGTCCTTTGAGGTGGTAAAACCAGGAGGCAATATTCTGGCGGTTGGCATTACCAGTGAGCCAGTAAATATCGATGCGAATAAATTAGTGCGAAGTGAAGTTTCGGTGTTTGGTTCGATTATTTATGATTTCCCAAGCGATTTCGAACGAGCGCTTCATTTCCTAAAACATAACCCTGAACCGTTTTCTCACGTTGTCTCCAACATTTATCCGTTTGCTGACTATGAAAAAGCGTTTGAAATGGCACTTTCTGGTATAGCAGGCAAAGTATTAATCGATTTTAAGGAGGGGC
The DNA here is from genome assembly GCF_009765375.1 of Alteribacillus sp. YIM 98480. Classification (GTDB taxonomy): domain Bacteria; phylum Bacillota; class Bacilli; order Bacillales; family Marinococcaceae; genus Alteribacillus. The sequence continues at coordinate 6,292 of NZ_VTOK01000015.1, read as the reverse complement.
TTTCATGACAAAAGATCTTGTTTCTCACCAGTTGGTAAGCTACTTGGAAGATAATAACGTCGAGCATATTTTTGGACTTTGCGGGCATACGAATATCGCTGTTCTCTCCGCGCTTGAAAATAGTTCGGTGAGGTTTATAGATGTAAGGCATGAGCAGATTGCTGCTCATGCTGCCGATGGATATGCCAGAGCAAAAAAAGAAACGTCTGTCGTTCTTTCTCACCTTGGCCCAGGGTTGACCAATGCGGCAACAGGTGTAGCAAACGCGGCTTTAGATTCAATTCCGATGGTCGTTATTGCAGGGGATATTCCTTCTCACTATTACGGAAAACACCCTCACCAAGAAGTCAACTTGCATGCCGATGCATCTCAATATGAAATCTATCGGCCTTTTGTAAAGAGGGCATGGAGAGTAGACCGACCTGACTTATTCCCAGAAATTTTAGATAAAGCCTTTTCTTTAGCTCAAAATGGCCGTCCGGGTCCCGTGCTTGTATCTGTGCCGATGGATATTTTCTCAGCTGAGATTGATACAGAGCTGTTTGAACGGGTAAAGCAGAACAATAAAGAATTAACAAAGCCATCGATTAGTGATGCAAAAGCGCGTCAAGTCATTGAAAGATTACTAGAAGCAAAAGACCCTGTCTTTTATGTAGGCGGAGGGATTATGCTCGCTGATGCAGCCGAGGAACTTCGTGAACTGGTGGATCATCTGGGCATTCCGGTTGCCTATTCATTAATGGGAAAAGGTGCTGTATCAGATGAGCACCCGCTTACCCTTGGCATGACGGGATTCTGGGGTACCAAATTCATTAACGACAATTGCCGGGACGCTGATTTAATTCTAGCACTCGGAACCCGTTTTTCTGAAGCAGATTCGAGTTCTTGGTATCCAGAATATACCTTTGATATTCCGAATACAAAGCTCATTCACATTGATATAGACGGTAAAGAGCTTGGAAGAAACTATCCGGTAGAACTCGGTATTGTTGCAGATTTAAAAGAAGCGTTAACAGAGCTAAACCGTGTCGCAAAAGAAATGGTTCCAGAGGGACGGGAAAATAAAAAGATGGTAGAAGCGATTGCTTCCTACCGAGAAAAATTCTTTGGGAAAATCAAAGAACATCAAAAGAGTGATGCATTCCCGCTTCGCCCCGAGCGAATTTTGGCTGATGTTCGTGAAGCTCTTCCAAAAAATGCTTATATAACAACAGATGTAGGCTGGAATAAAAATGGGGTAGGTCAGCAGTTTCCAGCTTATGAAGCAGGCACGATCTTAACACCAGGAGGCTACGCTACGATGGGATTTGGTTCGTCGGCAGCGCTCGGTGCTAAATTAGCAGACCCTGAAAGAGTCGTTGTTTCCTTAATTGGTGACGGGGGCTTTGGGCAGAATCCATCTGTGATGGCTACAGCAGTCGAAGAAAATATTCCTGTGATTTGGGTAGTTATGAATAACAGTGCGTTTGGAACAATCGCTGGATTGCAGAAAAGCCACTATGATACCACCTATGGAACCGTATTTAAAAAAGACGGTGAATCGTACTCCCCTGATTTTGCAGCCGTTGCAAAGGGTTACGGCGTAGATGGTGTAAAAATCAATAAAGCAGAAGAGTTTAAACCAGCACTTGAAAAAGCGATTCAAAGCAACAAACCGTTTTTGCTTGATGTTTCGATGAAAAATGAACCGGTACCAACAGACGGACACTGGAACATTATGGATATTTATTCACCAGGGAAGAAGATTCATCACGTGTCTGTAGATTAACAGCGTTCAATCACCCGGGCGATCCGTAATAGGGAACTTGTCCCGGCTGGAAAAAGACGCTTTGCACATTTCAAAGGAGGAGTATGAGATGACAAGACAATTTTCACTAGCTCATCTTACTGTGCTAGATTGTGCACCGCCAGAAATGACCTACCTTGCTGCAAGGGCCGGCTATGATTTTGTCAGCTTCCGTCCCATTTACATGGGGCTGCCTGGGGAACCCAATTATGCGCTGGCGGAAAACAAACAGATGCTTCGCGAAACCAAAAAGGCCATGTCTGAGACAGGGATGAAACTTTTAGATATTGAACTGGCTAAAGTCTATGATGGGGTGGAGCCCAAAAGTTATCTTCCCGCTATGGAAGTGGCTGCTGAATTAGGTGGACGTCATGTTCTCAGCAGCATTTGGACAGATGACCGAAATTACGCAATTGAGCGGTTTGCAGAAATTTGCGAATTGGCAAAACCATTTGGATTAACGATAGAGTTAGAATTTGTTCCGATTGCGAGTGTGCATAACCTTGATGGTGCTTTAGATGTATTAAACACCGCAAACCAGGAAAATGCCGGTCTCATGATTGATGTTCATCATTTCCACCGCTCAAAGGATAATGTGGAAGATTTAGATGCCGTACCTCGTGATTGGTTCCGCTATCTTCATCTTTGCGACGCGCCTGGAGAAATTCCGGCATGGAAACCTGAAATGACCCGGGTGCTTCGAGAGGAACGTTCCTTGCTTGGAGAAGGCGGCATTGATGTAGGAAGCATCGTCAATAGAATTCCAAACATTCCTTACTCGATCGAGCTGCCAAATGCAAAACTTGCCCAAGAATTGGGAAATGAAGAATTTGCGAGGCGCTGCTTGCAATCAGCCAAGGACTATTTAAACACACATCCACTGACAAAGCAGGAGGTGAAGTAAATGACTGGAACACCATTAGAAGGAGTAAAAGTGCTAGACGTATCAACTATGATAGCTGCTCCGTATGGTTCAGTATTATTAGGAGACTTCGGAGCAGAAGTGATTAAGGTGGAAATGCCGGGAAAAGGGGATACGTTAAGGCACGTCGGACCATTTAAAGGAGATGAGCCCTTGAGATGGCCGGGACTTTCCAGAAACAAAAAATCTCTTACGCTCGACTTGCACACAGACGAAGGAATAGAAATTTTAAAAAAGCTCGCATCGGAAGTCGATATTCTTATTGAAAATTTTCGTCCCGGCACTTTGGAAAAATGGGGAGCAGGCTATGACGAATTGAAAAAAATAAATCCCGATCTTCTTATGATCAGGGTATCAGGATATGGACAAACCGGCCCTTATAAAGAAAAAGCAGGCTTTGGTACTCCTGCCACAGCGTTCAGCGGATTCACTTATTTACAAGGGTATTCTGATCGCGCACCTGTTAGTCCATCTTTTTCATTAACCGATTATATTACGGGAGTGTACGTAGCGTTTGCAGCCATAACTGGTTTATATCATCGAGATACTAATGAAAACGGCACGGGACAAATGGTAGACATTGCCCTTTATGAAACGGTATTTCGAATGATGGAGTTTCTTGTAGCAGAATATGATCAGCTCGGAAAAGTAAGAGAACGTGCGCCGGGGTTAAGCGGCCATTCGAGCCCAGCCGGAACGTTTGAGACAAAAGATGGGCATTATGTCGTGTTAGTAACAAGCACAGACACAACTTTTAACCGTCTGGCTAAAGCGATGGGCAGAGAAGATCTTTTAGAACATGAAAAGTTTTATACGAATGCAGTCAGATTGCAAAATGACAAAGAAATTGTACAAATCGTAGAAGATTGGATGAAAACCAAGGAACGGGACGAACTGGTAGAGTATTTAGGCGAATACGGAGTTCCAGTAAGCCCGATCCTCAATGTACAGGATATCTTTGAACACCCTCAATATCAAGCCCGAGATAATATTATTGAACTTGAACATCCAAGATTAGGAAAAATAAAAACACCTGGCATCGTACCGAAGTTTGAAAAAACACCGGGCAGCATAAGAAATCTTTCTCCGGATCTTGGAGAAAACAATGAAGAATTGCTTTCATCGATGCTCGGATATTCTGAAGCAGAAATTTCGGAGTTGAAAGAAAAAGGAGTTATTTAACCGAATTCATCGGTATGGGACGTCCATGCCGATGAATTTATTGCATCAGGGAAGCAGGTGAAAAACGATTTTCTATTTGTATGCTTTTATCTTACTTTTATATATTATTAATCAAGTGTTGTCGTTACCCATCATAAACTATTTTCTTGGGATTTTATCTATCACCATCCTTTTATTTACAGTAGGCAAGGCAGGGCGTTTATTTCAAACAGTCGGTCTTATTTTTTTAGGGCTTGGCCTTATTGTCGTTTTTTCAGAAGGATTGTATTCGCTTGAGCTTTTAACGTATTTCCGTTCGTTGTTAGGGCTGCTGGCATTATTTTTTGTCCTTCCGTTTATGAATGCGATTATTAAACTTGGCCGTTATGATAAGACCTTAAGCCGGATGATTGGAATGAAAACGGATGACGCTGGCACACTTTACAAAAAAACCTCATTTGCGACTTATGTGCTGACTATTTTTTTAAACGTTGCGACCGTGCCTGTTATTATTAGCTCCGTACGGGATAAAGTAAAGCATTTTGGAGAGACGTTCACACAAGTATTTTTTACACATGGGATATTGAGGCCCTATGCACTTGTTTTATTTTGGAGTCCTACTGAAATTTTACTTGCCATGACGCTTGATATTACAGGACAAAGTTATTTATGGCTGCTGCCGGTGCTGTGGGTGAACAGTTTGTTATTTCTTTACGCGGATTGGCGGCTGCACCAAAGAAAATGGAGCCGTTATCCGTTAAGACAAGAAGAAACGAAAAACGATCCCGAAAGCTTGGCCCTTATAAAAAAGAAAGGGATTGAAATGGGTCTGGCCGTGCTCGCGTTTGTCATCATCGTATTAACGGGAAACCAATGGATCGACCTTGGTTTTCTTTTTATCGTGACTGTCACGATCATTCCTTTTTCTTTTGCCTGGTCCATCGCTATAAAAAAGCCTAAAATCTACTGCAGGCTCGGTTACCTCATGGCCAAAAACAACAAAGATAAGCTTCACGGCATGTTTTTTCTTTTCTTATCGGCTGGCTTTTTCGTGGAGTTAATGCCATATACGAGCCCTTTTGCATATATTAATACAATCGTTCAATATGTGTATGAAACAGATATGTATTTTCTTTTATTCCTGCTTATCGGGATGTTTATTTTTGGACTTGCGTTTATAGGGTTCCATCCGCTTGTTACGATAGCATTGCTCATCCCTTTCATCGATCCTTTTGTAGGTGAGCTTTCGTTTGGGTTAACTCTTACGATTGTAAGTTCAGCAGTTTGTACGATGATGATCGGTCCGTTTAATGTGACGCCGGCCGTACTGGGCATGTATATCAACCTGAATCCTTATCAAGTGAGCTTAAAAAATATTTTGTTTGCTTTTCTTTTTATGATTTGGAATATTTCGGCGGCTTATGGGATAACAAAACTTCTCGAAGTGGTTTGACACTTAAATTGTTCATTGGGTAGAATAAAGAGATATAATCTACGGGAAGAGGAAGAGTGTGTTCAATGGAAAATGTACCTTCGCTAAGAGAAAGAAATATAGCTCTTATTGGGTTTATGGGAGTAGGGAAAACAACCATTGGAGAACGGTTGTCTAAAAAGCTGTACCGCGATTTTGTAGATATCGATAAGGTGATTGAAGAAACATACGGGATGGAAGTTTCGGAAATCTTCCGCACCAAAGGGGAAGAAGAATTTCGTCGGATTGAACGGGAAATTTCCATCGACTATTGTAAAAACAAGCGCCTAAAAATTCTTTCTCTCGGCGGCGGGGCATACACCCAGGACGAAATCAGAGAAGCATGCATGGAGTATTGCATTGTAATTTCGCTCGATCTTACGTGGGACTCCTGGAAAGACCGCTTAAGCTTGATTATTGATAATCGCCCTGTTCTGCATAACAAATCGATGGAAGAAATAGAAGAACTTTTTCAAAAGCGGCAGAGCACCTATAATCTAAACAGCTTTCAAGTGAAAACGGATTCCATGAATGAAGAAGAGGTTGCAGATGAAATTGTCAGCCTGCTGAAGCTTGGCTGGGAATGGTATCAGCCGCTTGTAAAGGATTAAATAGAGACACAACTGGAAGGAATACCCAAGAAGAGTACTCGCTGGAACGGAGTACTCTTTATTATTGCCGCTGCCTGTTTTTAAAGGAAGGTGCTTGCCTCCTTTTTCAAAAGGTAAGAAATGATAAATAGTTGGCGTTTTACATGTCTAGCGCAAGCTCCTACTCGTTCGAGATTCCTGCGGTTCGTCAATGGAAAGCAAAGATCAGCTTTCCATATGCCGACCCTCCAGGCTTGCGCTTTTCTTAAAAGGTAAGAAAGTATAAATATTTGACGTTTTTGATGTCTAGCTTCAGCGCCCAGCCGCTCAGGCGCACACGATAAAGAGGAACTTTTGCTAAA
>NZ_VTOK01000014.1 GCF_009765375.1 Alteribacillus sp. YIM 98480 | reverse complement strand
TTCCTGAAGCATGCAGCTGGACGATTTGTTCTTTAAATTCTTTTGTAAAGCTTCTTCTTTCTCGTCTATTCATATACCATTCTCCTTAGTGTTTATTTGAACTAAGTCTATATGACCTTATCAAATCTGTCTAGCTAAGTGTAACCGATCCACACCACACTGGAAGACGTTTTGAATGATTATGCTTATGAAGCAGTAAGGAAAAAGTTAAGAAAGGAATGAACTGTTAAGTCTCTTTTATGTTTTGCATTAGTATTTCAAATACATTATAATAGGCACTGTTCAAATTTGTTAGGGTAGTGCGTTCTACATAAATGGTAAAAAGGCTTAAAGCCTTTCATATCAGGTAATAAGACAATTGGTAAATAAGTCTACGACTCAAAATCGTGTTCCTTCTGGAGTGTCGGTTCGACCCCGACCACCGCTACCATCTAAATGGTCTATTTGTGATACGTTTAAATTATTAAGTTTCACTTATTTATATTCCACAGTAGCTCAGTGGTAGAGCAATCGGCTGTTAACCGATCGGTCGCAGGTTCGAATCCTGCCTGTGGAGCCATTGGATAAGCACCCAAGGGGGCCACCTGCAAAGGGAATAGGTTCCCCTATAATCACTATTGAATATCGCGGGGTAGAGCAGTCTGGTAGCTCGTCGGGCTCATAACCCGGAGGTCGGAGGTTCAAATCCTCCCCCCGCAACCAAAATAAACGCTTGTAAGAATGAACACAGAAGACGAAGAGAATCGTAATACAAAGCGGATCACCTTTTTATGACCTTTTGCCGATCTAGCTCAATTGGCAGAGCAACTGACTTGTAATCAGTAGGTTGGGGGTTCAAGTCCTCTGGCCGGAACCATTGTTAGCAAGTTATATTTATGTGTTTTAATGTTAGGGTATATCAACGCGATGAGCCTAGCTTATTTGGTAGAAGATTTGACTTTTCGAGGTTCAACCCCGATATGGCTAGTTGTTATTCAAACCCAATCAATAACAGTTTACATTGATTTATCTTCATGTTATTATAGATTTCTATGATAATATTAAATAGTTTTGCGGGTGTGGCGGAATTGGCAGACGCGCTAGACTTAGGATCTAGTGTCTTATGACGTGGGGGTTCAACTCCCTCCACCCGCACCATTATTTTATTGGGAAGCAGTTCAGCTTGGCAGAGCACTTAATTTGTCCAAGCCACCGACCAAATTAATAAAAGAAATACGAAGAATCATTGACTTGTTTTTTCGTCTCTCTATTATTTACTGGTTTATTTCAGGTGCAAACAAAAATGCGGATTTGAAATAAAATCTTACCTGTTTTAAAAATGTTACATAATAAAATTACGCCATTTTACCCCTTTAGATATTTTTATCTAAAGGGGTTGTTGTGTATTGCGAAGAAAAGAACATCAAAAAGTGATAAGTCGAATGGAGCCGTTGAGGAGGTAGTAAGAGCCAAAACACTAAAAAGAATGGTTTATGAAGTGTTAAATGCAGATTAAAGAATGATATAGTAACTTGTGCATACGGGTGTAAAACACCCCAAATAAAAAGACATTCTAAAATGGGATGTCTTTTTTAAAAGGTAAGAAATGATAAATATGTGACGTTTTTGATGTCTAGCTTCAGCGCCCAGCCGCTCAGGCCCATACGATAAAGAGGAATTTTTGCTAAAACCGCGAACGTCCTGTCGCAACGCAAAAGTCAACACCTCTTGTACAAGCCAGTTCAGCGTTGTCACAGGACGTACTTCCACACGATGTGGTGACTTCTACGTTGCACACTCGTCGCCAAAAACGCCACGTCCTGTGGCATTGGCGACATTAGCACATCCTATGCGTCGACGTGTGCGATCTTAGTAGAAGTTCATTAAAATGAGCTGAACGTCTTATGTTCTCCCTTTCGACTCCGGGCCGCAGGCGACCCTGCGCGAAAGCTCCAGAACCCGTCGCGGCAGACCAGGGTACTTGCGCTTTTCTTACATTCTCCTGATCCCTCAATAAATTAGGTATAACTTTTGGTTATTCCGTGATGAACTATATGTATTCCTCGCCAATGATTTTTTCCCTTATACTTTTATTTACCGAACCCTAGTTTCAATGTTTTTAACGTATCTTTATCAAGGGCATATAGATACATTTCTCGTTTGAGCGGAGTGTCTTTTAATGGTATAAACACAACACCTTTATAATCGATTTTTTCAACCATAATGGAGGGGAGATAAGAAATTCCATAACCTTGAGCTGCAAAACCAATCAGAGCATGGTAAGGAAGTTCAATGATTTCGGGTAAAGGAATAGCGTTATCCTCCAATAACACTTTAATCCTTTTGTACAAAGGTGTATGTGTTGGCGGCAGCAATTGTGTATATTTAAAACAATCCATTAAAGAAACACTATCCTCTCTTGCAAGTTGGTGATTGACAGGAACGGCTGCATAAAATTTGTCACTAAATAAAAAGGTGGAATGTAATCCTATTTGATTCGGATGATCTTGAATGATAGCAGCATCTATGTCACCGGACTCAAGTAATGGGATTAACTCAATGGTATCATCTTTAATGGTTGTCAGTTTTATTTTAAAGGGATTTGCTTTTTCAATATAATGAGGAAAATAATAAGAAGCTAATAAAGGATCGCTTCCCATGCGAATGTCTTGATCATTCATATGTTTCTTAAGTTGATATTGCAGCTTATGGATTATGGGTTCCATATCATCATATAATTGTTGGCCTTTGTTTGTTAAGCTTATTCCTTTTGATGAACGGACAAAAAGCGAGAACCCTAATGTTTCTTCTAATTTTTTAATTTGTTTACTTAACGCAGGTTGAGAAACAAATAAATGATGAGCAGCTTTTGAAATACTTTTTTCTTTAGCAACCATTAAAAAATACTCCAGCATTTGTAAGTTCATTTGTTCTTCACGTCCAATCAAAAAATAACAGGAGGGTATCTATGCTAAGATACTATATTTTGTTGAGCTTTTCTATCGTTATTGAAATGGTTGGGGCAACTTTTATGAAAATGTCAGACGGATTCACTCATTTAGGGGCTACGATTATTGTTATAAGCTCATATAGCATAGCTTTAGCTTTATACATTTTACTAACAAAACAACATGAACTAGGTATTGTGAATGCCTTATGGGCGGGGGGAGGAACAGTTTTAGTATCTGTATCTGGGATTGCTTTATTTCAAGAATCCTTATCTTTCTTTAAAATAATCGGCATTCTTTGTATTGTCATAGGAGTGATTGGCTTAAATATGCCGAACAAGCAAAATCAAGCAAAAAAGGAGGTCTTTTAATTGGGTTATATATTTTTAACGATAAGTCTGATTTTAGCTGTTCTTGGAAACACGTCGGTAAAGTTATCTCAAGGATTTCAAAGATGGCTGCCAAGCATAGGGGTTTTTATCTTATACGGTTTTTGTATTTACTTTTTAACATTAAGCGTTCAAAAGATAGAAATTAGTATAGCCTATGCGATTTGGTCGGGAGTGACAATTGCTGCTACAACCCTTATAGGGATTGTATTTTTTAATGAATTAGCAAATGTAAGAAAAATTTCTTCTGTTATATTAATCATCCTTGGTGTATTGTTTCTTCATTTCCAAAGCTAAGTGGTTAAAGGACATACCTCTTATTAACACTTAAGGGTGTGTTAGTTCCTGATTCCCACAACCGGTGCTTTCATGTAGATGGGCATTTTACGTAAGTTTTGTTGTGCGGACGGTAAGTGTATCTTTGGTTGACAAAAAGATCGAGAAATTGATAATCTCACGATAGAAAGGTTGTTCTATCTAATTGAAGGAGAAGTGGATGACATGAGTCGATCTGTAAAAAAAGATACATTACTTAAAGTAGCCGAACGGTTATTTTATGAGCACGGATTTCGCGGCGTAGGATTAAAGCAAATCATCAGTGAAGCGAATGTAGCAACGATGACGCTTTATAATCATTTTTCTTCCAAGAACAATTTGGTTGAAGAAGTACTGAAGCTGCGGGAAGAACGCTATTGGTCTTATTTGGATTCCCATGTAGAAATGGATTCGAATTCCCCTTTCATTCTAGCTGTAGAAGCCCATGGCCGTTGGTTAAAAGAACAATCCTACAAAGGAGATATGTTCTTAAGAGCCATAGAAGATTATGCGGGAACGGATAATGAGATTGAGAACATTGCAAGAGGACACAAATCCAAATTGCTAAAATATTTTCAGCAATTAGCTCAAAGGAAAGGGAAAGATAACGAACGAGATTTAGCCAATCAATTTACATTGCTGCTTGAAGGAACTACTTCCATGACGACATTGATTGGCGCAGAGAAAGCAACCGAACATTCTATTGCGATGGCGAGGACCCTTGTCCAACATACATCGTAATTTTTTCACCTAAAATTAGAAAGGTCGTTCTATATACTGCAAGGGAGGAGTTAGGTTGAATACCATAAAATTTTCAAGGTTAGTTTTACCTGGAGTTATCATGATTGCTGTCACCTATGGATTAGCGAGGTTTAGTTTTGGATTGCTTCTCCCCGGGATGAAGGAATCACTTGAAATGTCCGAGTTCGTATCGGGAATGATTTCTTCGTTGTTTTATTTAGCCTATTGTTTCACAATTATCTTCTCCACTGTGGTTACGACAAGAGAAGGGCCGAGAAGGATGATTATCTCAGCTGGATTGTCAGCTTTTGCTGGATTGCTGTTGATGTCGATCACTCCCAATGCATGGGTGCTTGCATTAGGCGTGTTATTAGCTGGAGGAAGCACAGGTTTGGTATCTCCACCTTATGGCGCGGCGATATCGCTTTGGGTGAAAGAGGATAAACAAGGGAAGGCGAACACATGGATCAATTCAGGAACAAGTTTTGGCATTGTCCTTTCTGGATTAGGCGCTTATTTTTTAACACCGGATTGGAGACTGACGTATTTCATCTATGCTATCTTGACACTCCTAATATTGATATGGAATTTCCGAGCGATTCCGAAAGCCGGGACCAGTTCATGGTTAATGTTTGAAAAAGGGAACCTCTCTATACGAGGAGTTAAAGGAGCCATCCCTTTGATTTTGGCATCTCTTATCCTGGGAATTTCCACAGCAGCCTTTTGGACATTTTCCAGATCTTTTATTGAAGTGGCTGGTAATTACAGTAATTGGCAGCTTTCTGGTTTTGGGTCATCATTGGACTGTTTGGTGTGCTAGGAGGATTTTCTGGTTCTCTAGTTGAAAAGGCGGGATTACCTTTTGCGTATAAATTAGGAAGTCTGTCGATTGCCTCCGCATCGATTATTCTATCTTTTATTCCTGGAAACTGGTTCATGTCTTATTTAGCGGCTGGACTCTTCGGCTGCTCCTATATATTTTTAACCGGAGTTCTTCTTGTGTGGGGAATTCGTGTATTTATTACGAATGCGTCTTTAGGTATTTGCATTCCATTTTTACTTTTGGCAGTAGGACAAGTAATCGGTTCATTACTAGCTGGACTGTTTATTGGGACATGGGGCTATGTTACTTCTTTTATACTTTATGGATTAATTGGCATAGCGGCTACCCTTATAGGCCCACAAAAGCGTAAAAAAAGAGAGTATTATTTTGAAACAAGAAAGGGATTAAAAACACATATTAAAACAAAAAACATTTGAATTTCTGTTAGTTAATCTGGATATCGAGTCTTCGAGATGGAATTTTGTAATTTTTTTATTTCATATCTATTTATAGAGAGAGATCTCTATCACTCGTTGGATTATTTTTGATTTTCCTTACATATCCACTGCTTTTCCCCTTCCAAGCGAATACGTTAAAAAAGTGAAAACCTTTCCTACGGGATACTTATACAATCAGGAAGTAAGAACAATAACTTAAATAATATAATTTGTAAAATATTTTATTTTCTACTTTTTATAAATTGTTGTACAATATAAAACATCCAAAAAAATCAGAACCATTAATAAAGATAAAAATACGATAGAAATAGAATACATTAAGTGAATTACACCAGATATCATATAGGCGTTAAATGGGAGAGAGGAAATATGTTTAAAAAAATATTATCGAGTATTGGCATTGGCTCTGCAAAGGTAAATACAGTGCTTTTGGATAGTAGAATTGAGCGTGGAAAAGAAACCAAAGGCGAGGTTCATATATTCGGAGGGAATACAGAACAAAAAATATCAAAAATATATATTCATATTGATTCAGAATTTGATAAAGAAGATGATGATACAACGGATTTTCGTAATGTCACTGAACCGATTGTAGAAATCGAAATTACAGATGCTGTAACAGTGAACCCCTATGAAGAGAAAGTGATTCCATTTTCCTTCATTTTGCCATATTATACACCGGTTACATTTGGAAAACAAAAAGTGTCAATTCAAACAGAATTAGATATTAATGTTATCAATCACCCTGTAGAAACCCATGATTTTATCGTAAGTGATCCATGGCTCGATGAAATTTTACGGCATTTAAATGATCACGGTTATACACATAATATGATAAGCGGTGTTTGCAGGCACAAAATAAATGAAGGCAACAATCCGACCCATTGTTTACAGACTTTCAATTTAGTAAATGATCAGGGGATTAGGATTTATTTTGTTGGAAACGAAAAAGATATTCATATCTACATTTACATCAAAGACCAGGTTAAACATTTGCCTATATATCGGGATGATGATTTGAGAGAACAATTAAAAAATCTCCGTCCACTAATCGCTGACAGAAATTAATTAAACGAGTGAGCATGAACATTTCGAGCAAAACATGAAGCAATAGAAATTTTTTTGAGTAAGGGAACAATACAAATATAATGAGACTAATGGAACTTGCATCGGTGAGCGAATCGAGGGAAGATGTTAGATTGCAATCATACGAAAATCGTTTACATATTCTTTTGTGAGGTGGAAAGTGTTGCAAACTGAAAAAAGTCAAACGGTATACTCAAGGAAAAATCCGTTTCCAGCAGAAGTGCTTGAAAATATTAATTTGAATGGACAAGGTTCAAACAAAGAAACCCGTCACCTTGAGCTTTCCTTAGGAGATTCTGGCCTTTCCTATGAACCAGGGGATACGATTGCGATTTATCCAGAAAATGATCCAGAACTTGTCGATAAAATTTTGGAAGAAACGAATTGGGATCCAGAAGAACAAGTGACGGTTAACGCAGGAAGAGAGGAAGAAACGCATTCTCTTAAGAAAGCGCTTTTAACACAATTGGATATTACCAATGCGACGAAAGCTATTTTAAAAAAGGTAGGAAGACTCGTAGAGAGCCAGAAAATTGATGAGCTTTTAGCACCTGAAAATAAAGCGGAATTAAAAGAATATATGGAAGGTCGAGACTTGCTCGATTTGATTCAGGAGTACAATTTACAAGATGTTCCCGTGCAAGATGTCGTTTCCATTCTACGTAAATATGCGCCGCGTCTTTATTCGATTGCAAGTAGTCTTGCCGCGGTACCGGGTGAAGTTCATTTAACAATCGGAGCGGTTCGATATGAAAGAAACGGCCGAGAACGAAAAGGGGTTTGCTCTGTTTATTGTGCTGAACGGGTGAAGCCAGGGGATAAGGTGTCCCTTTACGTCCAGCCAAACAAACACTTTTTCCTTCCAGAAGATCGTAAAACACCGATCATCATGGTCGGTCCGGGAACTGGTGTCGCACCATTCCGTTCCTTTATGCAAGAGCTAGAAGTGGAACAAGCTGGAGGAAAAGCATGGATGTTCTTTGGTGAGCAGTATTATGAAACAGATTTCCTTTATAAAAAGGAATGGAATCAGTGGTTAAATGATGGGGTGCTCACAAAATTAGATCTCGCCTTTTCACGTGACACCGAACAAAAAGTTTACGTGCAGCATCGCATGCTTGAAAACAGCAAGGAGTTGTTCGAGTGGCTAGAAAATGGTGCCTATTTTTACGTCTGTGGTGATAAGAATAAAATGGCCAAAGACGTTCACAACACTCTCCTTGAGATTATCGAAAAAGAGGGCAGAAAGAGTGCTGAACAAGCAGAAGATTATCTTGACAACATGAAAAAAGAAAAACGTTATCAGCGCGATGTATACTAATACGCAGGCGCTTGAGAAGAGACAGGAGCATGTTACGTAATGGGGGGGCAACTAAATCCTGCTAAACAACTAATGGGGAGCTCTAATTGCAGGTTCTGCCATTCTCTTTTTACTAGCAGGAGGACTGGAAGAAATAAAAACAGCAGCGATCGCGGCAGCATCACCATTAAACAATATTATTCCTGCTCATTAGTTATATGCCCGAATTAGGGGATAATGAAAATAGGAGTAAATGCCAGCGGCTGCAGCTGAAATTTTAGACATATTCGTTTTTTCGATTTACAATAAAAATAACGATAATATAAGTTTTATGTCATCTACTTAGAAAGGGTGTAAGCGTTGAAAGTTCTTGTTGTTGGAGCAAATGGCCAAATTGGAAAACATCTTGTTTCATTTATTCAGGATAGTGACAGTCTGGAAGCAAAAGCAATGATTCGTAACCAGGAGCAAGTCTCATTTTTTGAAAAACTGGGCGCGGAAACTGCAGTGGCAGATCTGGAAGAGGACATCGAAACCATTGCAAAAGCTGCTGAGGGAGTCGATGCGGTTGTATTCACAGCAGGTTCTGGCCCGCACACAGGAAAAGACAAAACCATTTTAATTGATTTGGATGGTGCTGTAAAAACGATAGAAGCAGCTAAAGCTGCTGGTGTGAAGCGTTTTATCATGATTAGTTCATTTGACACGAGACGTGAAGCCATCCAAGCTGCTTCTTCGTCCTTTGCACCGTATGTTGCAGCAAAGCATTATGCGGATGAGTGGTTGAAGCAGACGGATTTGGATTATACGATTATACATCCTGGCCGGCTGACAAATGATAAAGGAACCGGTCAAGTAGAGGCAGCATTCGAAGTGGAGCGCGGTGAAGTTCCTAGAGAGGACGTTGCTGGAGTCATCGTTGCCAGCCTTGAAAATGAGACAACAATCGGAAAGGAATTTCAAGTAGTGAGTGGAACGAAGCCTATTAAGGATGCAATACATTCCATATAAGTACTGTCCGAAAAAGACAATTTGCCAGTGAAGGTGAATTGTCTTTTTAAAAAGGTAAGGGGGTTTTTCGTTTAAAAAGCACCACTTCGTTACATGACTTATAAAAAATAACCTCCCAAACATACCGATTTATTCATTTGTTGTGATCAGTGAACCGTTCTCTGTGATCTCCTCACCCTCCACAACACGTGAGTCACGCTTCTCCACTTCCAACGAGCTCCATTCCTTTATTGAAAACACAAAAATCGCACGTTTACTATGGAAACAGCATGATCTTGCCAATCCAAATATGTTCAAACTATTTAGCTGGAGTATTTTCTGTTGTATGGCCAGTATTCCTCTAAGAACATCGAGTAAACCAACAAAATCGGCTGGTATTTGAAAAAATTTCCACAAAATAACCGCAACATTCCTAGTTCGTAGCATGTAACCAGAAATATTTGTGAGATTTACATATATTAATTTTTATTGGAAAAAATGGATAGAGGAAGGGGGCAAAAATAATGGATGAACAAAAAAATGAAAAAAGTTTACACAAGTACGACCAAAAAGAAGAAACGTTAACGAACCAGCAGGGACATCCAGTGACGGACAATCAAAATACACGAACAGTAGGAAACCGCGGCCCCACGACATTGGAAAACTATGATTTTCTTGAAAAAATCAGTCATTTTGACCGGGAAAAAGTACCAGAACGTATCGTGCACGCTCGTGGAGCAGGAGCGCACGGTTATTTTGAAGCGTATGGAACTTTTGGAGATGAACCGATCTCCAAATATACGAGAGCCAAACTGTTTCAAGAAAAAGGAAAGCAAACGCCGGTGTTTGTTCGCTTTTCTACAGTGAATCACGGAAAACATTCTCCCGAAACATTGCGCGATCCAAGAGGATTTGCGGTGAAGTTTTACACAGAAGACGGCAACTGGGATTTAGTAGGAAACAATTTAAAAATATTTTTTATCCGTGACCCTATTAAATTTCCTGATTTCGTGCATGCTTTTCAGCCAGACCCGGTGACAAACATACAAGACGGCGAGCGTATTTTTGATTTTATTTCACAATCTCCAGAAGCGATGCACATGATTACTTTTTTATTTTCCCCGTGGGGTATTCCAGCTAACTATCGCGAAATGCAAGGTTCCGGGGTGAACACATATAAATGGGTCAATGTAGAAGGAGAATCGGTTCTTGTGAAATATCATTGGGAACCGAAACAGGGCATAAAAAATTTAACTCAGAAAGAAGCAGAAGAAATACAGGGTAAAAACTTTAATCATGCCACCCAGGATTTATTTGAAGCGATTGAACGAGGCGATTATCCGGAGTGGGAGCTCTATGTTCAAGTGATGAGTGACGAGGAACATCCCGAGCTTACCTTTGATCCGTTAGATCCAACCAAACTTTGGTACAAAGAAGATTTCCCATGGCATCCTGTTGGAAAAATGGTGTTAAATAAAAACCCGGATGATTTTCATGCTGAAGTAGAACAAGCTGCATTTGGTACCGGTGTCCTTGTTGACGGTCTTGACTTTTCGGATGATAAACTGCTGCAAGGCCGGACATTTTCCTATTCGGATACCCAAAGATACCGGGTGGGCAGTAACTATTTACAGCTCCCCATTAATAAACCGAAGCATAAGCCTGCAACCAACCAGCATGGTGGACAAATGGATTTTAGAACCGATTATGGAGAGCATGACAATCCGCATGTAAATTACGAACCTTCGTTGATTGCCGGACTGAAAGAAGCTGAGAATCCGGGCAAAGAACACGAACCTTATGTGGAAGGGCATTTAAAACGGGAACCGATTGACCGTACAAATAACTTTGAGCAGGCAGGCGAAACATATCGGCGTTTAAGTGAGTGGGAAAGAGAAGAGTTAATATCCAACTTGGTCAATACGTTAAAACCTTGTCGGGAAGATATTCAAGATCAAATGGTGGAATTATTTTACAAGTGTGATGAAAATTATGGAAAGCGTGTAGAAGAAGGGTTGAAGCAAAAGGATGAAATGGGCAGCAAAGGACCAATTGGAACGGAGGATTCAGCTGAAGCAGTAAGACAAGCGGAAGAAATCGCCCATCCATCTGATCCTTATTAAATGAAAAAGCGGCCTCGCAAAAAGAGGGCCGCTTTTCGTATGAGAAAAAAGAATAAAAAAAGTGCAGGATTCACATATTAATCGTAAATGAGGAAGAGGAGTTTTTGCTATGGACAATAATCAGCAGCGTTCGAAAATAGATGCAGATAAAACCTATCATCCGTCAGATTATACTAGCACTGACCAATCATCAAAGGGATTGGCATCAACCCACGAACAAGTATCCGATACGTACACGGAAGGCACGATTGATGGTTCAATTGATGAAGTAGATGAAAATGGCAATTTAGTCTCACATGAAGGAAGAAAAATAAAACGAAAATAAGAGAGAAGGAATGTTAGATGGGGAGAAGAAACAAAATACTCGTCCCTGAATCGAGAAAACAATTAGATCAGCTAAAAGCAAAAGTCTCTAATATCAATAATGCCGAGAATGCAAAGTTTGAAACAGCTGAGGAACAGGGCGTCACCTTAAATAATGGCTACAATGGGGAAATAAAAGCAAAAGATGCCGGGAAAATTGGCGGCAATATCGGCGGGAAAATGGTGAGAGAATTAGTGAAAATGGCCGAACAGCAATTAAATGAAAAAAGGGAATCGTCCGAGTGACGGTTTCTTTTTTTCGAAAGGTAAGAAATTATAAATAGTTGGGTTTTTGATGTCTAGCTTCAGCGCCCAGCTGCTCAGGCGCACACGATAAAGAGGAACTTTTGCTAAAACCGCGAACGTCCTGTCGCAACGCAAAAGACAACACCTCCTGTGCAAGCCAGTTCAGCGTTGTCACGGGACGTACTTCCACACGATGTGGTGACTTCTACGTTGCACACTCGTCGCCAAAAACGCCACGTCCTTTGGCATTGGCGAGTATTTGGCGATGATTAGCGAGTAAATGATCGTCCCCGGATAGTATTTTGCTGTAAACGGCGAGTAAATCAGGAAAGCCGGCTAGTATTGGAAATAAAAAGGAAATTCTTATCCCCCAATTGTGATGATAGGAGGCTGCTCCTAATCTATAGCCGCCCTGCTTTTTTGCGTTTCTTAAGGTTTTGTAGAAAAGACTTTTGGGAATGATCATTACAAACATTGCATAAAGGGAGGAGATACGATGTCTAAACCAGGGCTGAATACGTTAAAACCGGGAACGCAGTACAAGGCAAAAGATCTCGATAGTTACGTTACCACCACAGACGCTGTACTCCTATCCACAAATGATAACCAACTATTTACCGATCCAGAGCGTCATTATTTAGTGACGCATGAATTCAAAGGATTTTTTGAACATTCCTCCGAAGACGGAGAAAAATATTTCAGGGAAAAGAAAGCTTATGTCGTAGAGAAAGCATAAAAAACCAGCAAAAAGAGTGCCAAAACCGGCGCTCTTTTTTTGCATAATTGGAGCCAATCTTAAATAGTGAGAAAGACACTTTTTTTCCTTTAGGAAGGAATAAATAAGTATATTTACGTGTACCTTAAAGCTTAAAAGGAGGAAGTTATATGCCACAGAATGAAAAATTTGAAGATTATTCAGCAGCTGATTTAGAGCCAGGACAATTAGAGCGGCTAAGATCCCTAGAAAACGAACTACGAGAAACGACAAACCAAGATATCATTCTCATTGCATATGAAGAAAATGAAGCAGAGACATCTTAAAATTGATTATCAAAAGAGCTTGGACGCCCCAAGCTCTTTCATTAGTTAACATTCTCAAGGTACAAAGGTTCACCATACATAAGAAAGAAATCAGCACGTCTATCACTAAACTTTTTTTATAAAGGTAAGAAACTATAAATAGTTGGCGTTTTTGATGTCTAGCTTCAGCCGCCCAGCCGCTCAGGCACACACGATAAAGAGGAACTTTTGCTAAAACCACGAACGTCCTGTCGCAACGCAAAAGTCAACACCTCCTGTGCAAGCCAGTTCAGCGTTGTCACAGGACGTCCTTCCACACGATGTGGTGACTTCTACGTTGCACACTCGTCGCCAAAAACGCCACGTCCTGTGGCATTGGCGACATTAGCACATCCTATGCGTCGACGTGTGCGATCTTAGTAGAAGTTCATTAAAATGAGCTGAACGTCTTATGTCTTCCCTTTCGAATCCGGGCCGCAGGCGACCCTGCGCGAAAGCTCCAGAACCTGTCGCGGGCTCCCAGGATGGGAGTCAGTTCGGCGTTGTCACAGGACGTGACGCTCGTAGCCGAACTTCCTTCTTTTAAGGCGCTTGCGCTTTTCTTAAGAGGTAAGAAATGATAAATAGTTGGCGTTTTACATGTCTAGCGCAAGCGCCTACTCGCTCGAGGTTCCTTCGGTTCGTCAATGGAAAGCAAAGATCAGCTTTCCATATGCCGACCCTCCAGGACTTGTCGCTCGTGAGCAAGGCGCTTGCGCTTTTCTTAGTTACCAGGGTCTGTAAGGAAGATTATTGTTTTCATAAATCTTTTTAAATATTCGAAAATGATAAATGAAATCATCAAATAATACCTTATCGGTGTTATCGAAAACATACCAGTCTAAAAAGGATTCCAATACTTCGATATCAACGTTGTCAAATTCCCCTGACACTTTGATCGGATAACGAAGCTTTTGGAATAAATCTGAATAGCCAAAGAGATCAAACGTATACTCCAGTTGCTGTTCTGTCATTTCATCCCTCCTTAGCCCCAGTTCTTACTTTAAAAGGAGCCGGCATTTTCCTTTACTTGGCAGCAAGCCGAGTAATTTCTAAGGATGCTTGTATGCTACTCATAGAATCATTTAATAGAAACGGCTGTTACACATCAGTCTGCTAGAAAACGGGCAAAAATATACTCCCGTTCCTGTATAAAAGGGGCGAGGGCAAATCTATTAATTTATGCACAAAATAGTAAAAGCTTGTTTATACTATAGCGAAAGTTGATATTTTCAACTTCGAAAGGTGGGATACTATGTCCGACTCCTATAAAGACTTAAAGAAACTAGCTTTTGCTCTCGAAAAAAATATAAATGATACGATCAAGAAAGAATTAAATAACGAAAACATCGCAAAAGCCGCAGGTATCGCAGCAAAAACACATGCGCGTTTTTTGCGTTCTCTTCAAGAATACAGTGAAATATTATCTGCACCATTAAATATCCCAACGAAAAAAGATGTTAGTAATATAGCTAAACTCATTATTCAATTGGAAGATAAAATCGATAATATGGAAGAAGAGCTTATCGACGTGAAAGAGTTATTGCAGAATAAACAGTCTCCCGACGTGTCTTTACAAGATACAAGCCATAATTCAAAAAAAAAGCAGGACAATTCACAGCAAAAAGAAAACAAGGGAAAAGATAATTCAGAGAAAAAAAGACATGAGTTGAAAAAACTCATGGCTCTAAACTATCTTTTAACTTCTTCCGCATTTTTAGAAACGGAACCACATCAGAGAAAGAAGGGCGAGAGGAATGGTTAAGAAAAATAAAAACACCCTCCGCTCTATAAATTGGGAAAAAGAAAAAAAACGCTGGGAAGGTATGAAACATGTATTCACTGAACCTGCACCCGAAGTAGGGTTAACCCCGCGAAAAGCAATATGGAAGAAAAATAAAGCAGCGTTATGGTACTATGAAGCGCCTGAAAAGAAATACAACGTACCGCTGTTTTTAGTTTATTCCTTAGTAAACCAACCGTTTATTCTTGATTTAGCTCCTGGTATGAGTATGATAGAAGCCTTTATAAATGAAGGATTTGATGTATATTTGCTGGATTTCGGCATTCCAGGCTATGAAGATAAAGATATAACCATTGATGATTATGTCTATGACTATATACAAAAAGCAGTTAAAAAATCATTACGCCACTCTGGTGCAGATGAAGTCACTGTTATTGGATACTGTTTAGGCGGAACGCTGGCAGCGATGTATGCTGCTATAGCTGAAGAACCAATTAAAAACCTCATTCTTTCTGTGGCACCCATTGATTTTAGCAGCCCTCCTGTTTATGACGAATGGGTAAAACAATTACGGCATGGAACAATAGAGTACGAAAAAATTTTGGACATGTATGGAACTATTCCTGCACGCTTTATCGAAGCAGGTATGCGCATTGCATCATATCCAATCTATTTCAGTCACTATGCCTCCCTTTTACAACGTGCAGATGATAAAGAGTATGTAGAAAAATGGAGACGTTTTAACCTTTGGACGAAAAACCATATTCCTTTTTCAGGGGCAGCCTTAAAACAATTAATAACGGATCTTGGAAAAGATAACAAACTTATGAATGGGAATTTAATGTTGCGGCAAAAACAAGCAAATCTCTCCAATATTACCGCCAATCTATTAGTAGTCTCGACTACTTTCGATACGTTAGTGCCTAGTCAAATGAGTGCGTCAGTCATTGATGCCGTCTCTAGTGCAGACAAAACATTTAAGATGGTGGACGGGGGACATGCAACGTTGGCGGCCAATGGAGAATTACCGGACTTTCTTGCTGAGTGGCTGCCGCAGCGCTCCGAGCCAATTTAAGAAAAAACAAAGCCTGGGATAACCTTCTCAGGCTTCTTTTAACTTGGCCTCCAAATCCAAATGGGTGCACATTAGCTCTTTCCTGAGCAAATATATAAGGAAATTAGTTCCGTGTTATTTTTCGCCTGCGAATAAAGTTTTTCTTATATAAAGATCGTTTTCTGTAAATAACTATACATAAAGTCAAAATATTGCAGGTGGTATGGATGGAAAAAAAGAAAGTTACCTTTCAGTTCAATAATGAGGAGATAGAAACAAATCCCGGCCGCACTATTTTTGAAGCTTGCCGAGATAAAGATATTTTTATGCCTGGTATTTGTTCTTCTCAGCCTGATCTTGGGGTGGGAGTAATAAAAACATGTGACACCTGTTATGTGGAAGTGAACGGCGAGCTGCAGAGGTCTTGTACAACCGAAGTCAAACCGGGAATGACAGTGAATTCAGAATCGGAAAAAGCAAAAGCCGCTCAGCTTGAAGGAATGTCGCAAATTCTTAAAAACCATGAGCTTTACTGTACGGTTTGTGATAATAATAACGGAAATTGTGAAGTTCACAATACGGCAGAGTACTTACAGGTAGACCACCAAAAATATGAATTCACTCCTAAACCATATCCTCCTGATAATTCCCATCCGAATTATCGATACGAACCGGATCAGTGCATATTATGCGGGCTTTGTGTAGAAGCTTGCCAGGATCTTCAAGTAAGTGAAGTACTGAGTATCGATTGGGAACGAAAAGAACCACGGGTGATCTGGGATAATGATGTCCCCATTGATGAATCCTCGTGTGTGTCTTGCGGTCATTGCGTAACGGTTTGTCCATGTAATGCGTTAATGGAGAAATCAATGCTTGGAGAAGCTGGCTATATGACGAACATTCCTAAAAACGTCTTAGAGCCGATGATCGACCTGACAAAAGAAGTGGAACCTGGTTATCAAGGTATATTTACCATATCCAACGTCGAAGCATCTATGCGTGAAGACAGAATAGATCGAACGAAAACGGTCTGTACGTATTGCGGCGTTGGCTGCAGTTTTGAGGTGTGGACAAAAGATAGAGACATATTAAAAATTCAGCCGCAGCCAGACGCACCGGCAAATGGCATCTCTACTTGCGTCAAAGGAAAGTTCGGCTGGGATTTCGTTAATAGCGATGAAAGACTTACCACTCCGCTGATTCGAAAAAATGATGCATTTGTAGAAGCGACTTGGGATGAAGCTCTTTCCTTGATTGCAGAAAAGTTTCAAACCATAAAACGACACCACGGAGCAGATGCCCTTGGTTTCGTTGCATCATCCAAGTGTTCCAATGAAGAAAACTATTTGTTTCAAAAACTGGCCCGCTCTGTTTTTCAAACTAATAATGTAGATAACTGTTCTAGATATTGTCAAACACCAGCTTCAGCAGGACTTATGCGAACCGTAGGCATAGGAGGAGACTCTGGGACAATAAAAGATATAGCAAACGCAGGTCTAGTGATTGTAGTCGGAGCAAATCCTTCAGAATCTCATCCCGTTCTTGCAACAAGGATAAAACGAGCGAACAAGTTACATGAACAAAAATTGGTCGTAGCAGATTTAAGAAAAAATGAATTAGCCGAACGAGCTGATTATCATATTCATCCAAAGCCCGGTACAGATCTTGTATGGATTTCGGCGGTTACAAAATATATATTTGACCAAGGCTGGGATGACAGCGAATTTTTAAAGAATCGTGTAAACAATGTAGAAGAATATAAACAATCGCTAGAAAAATATACGATGGAGTATGCGGAGGAAATTACCGGGCTTTCCAAAGACAATATGATTGCAATTGCTGAAATGATTCACGAATCTAAAGGCACATGTATTCTATGGGCTATGGGAGTAACCCAGCATATAGGCGGCACCGATACTAGTACAGCCATTGCCAATTTACTTTTAGTAACCGGTAATTTTGGTAAAGAAGGAGCCGGAGCTTATCCGCTTCGGGGCCATAACAACGTGCAGGGAGCAAGCGATTTTGGCACGATGCCAAACTTTTTCCCAGGATATGAACCAGTGGAAGATGATGAGGTCCGCAAACGCTATGAACAAGCCTGGCAAACCAAAATTCCAAAAGAACCAGGATTGAACAATCACCAAGTAGTCGAAGCAATTGATGATAAAAAAGTAAAAGCAATGTATTTATTCGGAGAAGAAATGGCATTAGTTGATTCTAATATCAATTATGTTCATGGAGCATTTGAAAAGCTGGAATTCTTCGTTGTACAAGATATCTTTTTCTCCAAAACAGCTCAATTTGCCGATGTAGTGCTGCCGGCAGCTCCGAGTCTTGAAAAAGAAGGAACATTTACAAATACCGAAAGACGCATCCAGCGTTTTTATAAAGTATTTGAACCGCTTGGAAACAGCAAGCCGGACTGGGAAATTTTTCAGGATATTGCTAACAAGTGCGGAGCGGATTGGCATTATGACAGCCCAGCAGAAATTATGGATGAAGCAGCAAAACTGGCTCCAGCTTTTGCAGGGGTTAGTTATAAACGTTTGGAGAATTGGGAAAGCCAGCTTTGGCCGGTAAATAAAAACGGTGAGGATACACCGCTTTTGTATAAAGATTCTTTTGGGTTTCCTGATGGAAAGGCCCGCTTGTTCCCAGTAGAGTGGAGCGAACCATTTGAAGCAGGGACAGAATACGATTTACACCTTAATAACGGCAGACTGCTTGAACAGTTCCACGAAGGCAATATGACGAATAAATCAGAAGGCATAACACACAAAGCTCCAAACCCTTGGCTTGAAGTATCTCATGAACTAGCTGAAGAAAGAAAGATAAAAACAGGGGCACTCGTTCGTTTGACTTCGCCTTATGGAAAGGTAAAAGTAAGAGTGCTGATTACAGATAGAGTAAAAGGGAAGGAACTGTATCTTCCGATGAATACGATAGAAGAAATACAGGCCGTTAATAAGCTGACGAGCAGTTATCATGATAAAGATACACACACACCAAACTACAAAGAAATGCAAGTAAAAATGGACGTTTTAGAAGCTGACGGACAATCACCGCTTCCGTCTGTAAATTTCCGGTTTGGAAACCCGCAGCCTCATATCGGAGTAGAGGTGGATAAAAAGTGGAAAAGAGATGATTTTACTTCTGTACCAGAGGTTGTTGAGAGGGAGGACATCATAGATGGCGAAAGCAATCACGCAAATTAACATTCAAGAAAAAACAGCCGAAGAAAAGCAGCAGCAAATTCAAAAAGATTTGTTAAAACAAATTACAGATAACCATGAATCGATTCAAACAACATTGGAAATTGTCGAAGAGCTGCAGCAAGCAGGAATGCTCGATATGGCAAAAGGTTTACTTAGAATGAGAGAAAAAATCGGGTCGATCAGCATAGATAAAATTAATCAGCCGAGCATGCATCATCTCATTAAAAATGGCTTCCATGCGATTGAATTTATAGGAAGAGTAGAACCTGAAGAATTAGAAAAAATGATGAACGGCGTTATACACGGAATGGAACGAATGGCAAAAGAAACAGAAAAAGACGAGGAAACGAGCATGTGGAAAATGTTTAAAACGATGCGGGATCCTCACGTAATGACGGCCCTTTCTTATTTAACAGCTTTTCTAAACGGCATGGGGGAAGAAATGGGTAAGAAAAAGCCTCATTAAACAAAGGACGGTGATGATAATGATAACACGTACCATTTCCATTAACGGTATGACGCAAGAAGATAAAGAACGAATCAACGAAGTGCTGCTTGATGTATGGGGAATACGAGATGTTAGTGTGCACCCGGAAAAAGGCGAAGCAGTAGTTTCCTTTGATGAAAAAGCAGCTTCTTTTATAGATTTTGAACAAGCTGTTCGTGACAGCGGCTATGATGTAGCAGTTCCAGATTCTAAAACAGAAATGGAGGAATCATAATGGCGAAAGTATGTGAGATATGCGGACATATTGAAGCAGGCAGCGACGATCAGAACGAAGAAAAATCATATGAACTGCTTGGCATATGTGAGAGCTGCTTAGAGGATCGCTCTGGTTTTTCGGGAATAAAGGAATAAATAAGAAGAAGCCGTACCTAAAAAATAGGAAGCGGCTTCTTGTGTTTTTCGCAGCTGTAATCTGGTACACGCTTGAGCAGCTCATGCCTAGTTACTGGGGGGACAATTCAGGTTCAGCTTGTTCGGTTTTCCCTTCTCTCACCTTGGAAATATTGCGTTTCATAAGAATAGCCAGCACCAGAGCTGTTATTAAAAATCCGACAAATACAAAAAATGTAGTAGTGTAGCTTGCTGTATATTCATATACAGTAGAAACGATCATCGGTCCGACTACACCCGCGATCGACCACGATGTCAGTAAATAACCGTGTATGGCTCCTAATTGTTTTGTACCAAACAAATCTCCGATAAAAGCAGGTAAACAAGCAAATCCTCCTCCGTAACAAGAAACAATGAGGAAAAGAAGGATAGAGAACAATATGACATTCGTAATAAAAGGAAGTAAAAAGAAAGCAGCTACTTGAAAGATAAAAAATATGAGATACGTATTGGCACGGCCCATATAATCAGAAGCAGACGCCCACGCGATCCTTCCGGCCCCGTTAAATAATCCCATTATCCCGACAATCGTAGCAGCTGTTGCTGCTGTCGCTCCTGTAATTTCCTGTGACATAGGAGAAGCAACAGATAACAACATAATACCCGCAGAAATATTGATGAACATCATTCCCCATAAAAGCCAGAAACGCAATGTTTTCACCGCTTCATTCGCTTTCAGGGAAGATAAATCTCCTTCTTTTTCTTCTTCTTCCACTTCTGCCCCATTGGGTTTCCACCCTTCTGGAGGTTTAGCAATATAAAGTCCGCCAAAAAGCATAAGCAAAAAATAACAAATGCCTAAAATATAAAAAGTCATCGGAATCGATATGTTGCTCATTAATCCATTTGCGACTGGACTTGTAATAAGAGCGCCAGCGCCAAATCCCATCACAGCCATTCCAGTAGCGAGCCCTCTTCGGTCCGGAAACCATTTTACAAGCGTAGAAACAGGGGCGATGTACCCAAAACCAAGACCAAAACCGCCGACTACGCCAAAGAACGCAAGAAACATTATATAATTTTCCATTTGAACGCCAAACCCGGCTCCAACGGTTCCGATTCCGAATAAAATGGCCGCAATAATAGCAGAAATGCGCGGACCTCTTCTTTCGACAAACTTTCCAAAAAAAGCAGCAGAAAGACCGAGAATAAATATGGCAACTGTAAAGGCCAGCGACACATCTGTCTTTTCCCAGCCCAGCGCCTCATTTAAAGGGTTTTGATAAACACTGTATGCATAAATAGAACCGATAGATAAATGAATGGCAACAGCAGAAAGAGCAATCAACCATCTGTTTTTATTCGTCATAAAACCACTCCCTTCGTTTTTTACATATTCTTATTATGAACGTAAATAGAAAAATCATTATATCGTTTAACTCGTTACGAAATGTAAAAAAATTGAAGGATAATAAAGAAGAAGAAGACGAACACTACCTTTACATTTTGAGTTAAAACATTAGCGAGTAATCGGAGGAGCGAAATGGAAAAAAAGAGATGGGATTTATTCGCATTAGCATCAATTCCATTAATGATGACATTAGGAAATTCAATGTTGATCCCAGTACTGCCAATAATTGAAAAAGAAATTAACATCACACCTTTTCAATCAAGTTTGATCATATCTATTTATTCATTAATAGCTATCGTTCTTATTCCCGTTTCAGGGTATATATCCGACAGAATTGGAAGAAAAAAAGTGATCATACCAAGCCTTATCATTGTTGGAATGGGCGGGGCTGTGTCGGCCTACGCAGCATGGCAGATGGAAAATCCATATACCGTTATTATGATCGGACGGTTTTTACAAGGAGTGGGAGCTGCCGGAGCTTTTCCAGTGGTACTTCCGACTGTAGGCGATATGTTTAAAGAAGAAGAACAAGTGAGTCAGGGATTGGGCATTATTGAAACAGCTAATACGCTTGGAAAAGTGCTAAGTCCCATTTTAGGTGCATTGCTGGCGGTCGTGATTTGGTACATGCCTTTTATAGCGATTCCGATATTGTCTTTTATAGCAGTTCTTTTAGTATTTTTTTTAGTGAAAACACCAAAAAAAGAAAAAGAAGAGGAGAGCACAAATCCATCCTTTCATGAATTTGTACAAGGGGTTAAAGACACGTTTCACCATAACGGCCGCTGGTTGTTCGCGGTGTTTTTTATCGGGTGTATTTTAATGTTAGTGTTGTTTGGCATTTTGTTTCATTTTTCCTCATTACTTGAAGAAAAATATAGCATTGAAGGGTATGTAAAAGGCTTAGTCTTAGCCATTCCGTTGTTATTTTTATGTATTGCATCCTTTTCGAGCGGAAAAATGATAGGAGAAGATAAAATTCGTATGAAATGGTTTATTTTAGGAGGAAATGCAACAGCGGCGGTGTCCTTGTTTTTTGTGAGGGAAGAATTGGGCTTATTTATGTTTACACTGCTTTTGACTATTGCCGGTATAGGAATAGGGTTATCACTGCCTTGCTTGGATGCCTTAATTACAGAAGGGATCAAAAAAGAAGAACGGGGTTCGATTACGTCTTTTTACAGCAGTATGCGTTTTGTAGGTGTTGCTGCTGGTCCTCCTATTGTTGCGGTATTGATGAAACATGGTCCTGGTTTCATTTATTATATTTTGGCAGGAATCAGCGTGGCGGCTGTTTTACTTACCTTTGCAGCGATTCGGCCATCTTCGGAAGAAAAAAAAGAACCTGCTGTTACATGAGACTAATAAGAAATAATTGACAAATGAAATAGAAGTACTAGAATGAGAATTGTTATCAATGAAAATGATAATTAATTTCATTATTACCTGCGCAGGTTGAGAAAGGTAAATTATGAGAAAAAGGTATCTTTTAGCAGCACTCCTTGTTTTATCTTTCGCATCACTGTTTATTGGAGTGCAGCACGTATCACCAATCGATCTGTTTAAACTGACAGAAGAGCAGGATCATATATTATGGGCAAGCAGAATTCCCCGTCTTGTCAGCATATTAATAGCCGGGATGAGCATGAGTATCTGCGGTATGATTATGCAGCAGTTAAGCCGTAATAAATTCGTATCTCCTACGACGGCAGGAACATTGGATGCAGCAAGACTTGGTATTCTTGTCTCCTTAATGGTCTTTACCAGCGCGTCGCCGCTGCAAAAAGCTGCCATCTCTTTTGTCTTTGCTTTACTCGGAACGCTGGTTTTTATGAAAATTTTAGAAAAAATTAAATTTAAAGATACAATCTTTATACCGCTTGTCGGCCTCATGTTTGGGAAATATCATCAGTTCCATCACGACATTTTTTGCTTATAAAAATGATTTGATTCAAAATATGTCCTCTTGGCTGCATGGTGATTTTTCTATGATTGTAGAAGGACAGTATGAACTCATTTACATAAGTCTGCCTGCATTGATTTTAGCTTATTTATTCGCTGACAAATTTACAGTAGCAGGTATGGGGGAAGAATTTTCCGTTAATCTCGGGCTCAATTACAGACAGGTTGTCAACTTAGGGTTAATGGTCGTGGCATTGGTTACTTCCGTTGTGGTTCTGACGGTAGGAATGATTCCATTTCTAGGTCTGATTATTCCTAACATTGTGACGATTTTTCGAGGAGACAACCTGAAAAAAAGCCTGGGACATACAGCGCTTCTCGGGGCTGTGTTTGTGTTATTTTGTGATATTTTAGGAAGAATTATCATTTACCCGTATGAGATATCAATTGGCCTGACTGTCGGTGTGATAGGAAGCGGTATTTTTATTTATTTGTTGTTGAGGAGAAAATCCTATGAGTCTTAAGGCTAAATTAACGGTTCTAGCTATTGTTGCAGCCCTTTTCGTTTGCTTTTTTATGTTCCAGGGGATAGGCAGCAATTGGGATTACGTTCTGCCAAGCAGAGGCAAAAAAGTATTAGCGATGGTTGTAACAGGTGCATCGATAGCTATTGCGACGATCATTTTTCAGACGCTTACAAATAACCGCATTTTAACACCAAGCATCATCGGTTTAGATTCTTTATATATGTTGATTCAAACCGTAATTATCTTTGTACTCGGCTCTCAATCGTTGACGATGATAGATAAAAATATAAACTTTTTACTTACTGTAACGATTATGATGGGTTTTGCGTTCTTGTTGTATCAATTTCTTTTCCGAGGAGAAGGCCGTAATATTTATTTTCTTTTGTTAATTGGATTAATATTTGGAACGTTTTTTGAGAGTTTATCTTCCTTTATGCAAGTATTGATTGATCCTAATGAATTTCAAATCGTACAAGATCAAATGTTTGCCAGCTTTAACAACATTCATACAGAACTTCTTGTATTATCGATTGCAGGATTTGGAGTGACGCTTTGGTATTTGAAGCCATTTGCAAAGTATCTTGATGTTCTATCACTTGGAAAAGAACACGCTGTTAGTTTGGGGGTTTCTTATGATTATGTGGTGAATAGACTGCTTTTAATAGTGGTTGTTCTTATTTCCATTTCAACCGCTCTTGTTGGCCCGATCACTTTTCTTGGATTGCTTGTAGCCAATGTTGGTCATGAGTTTTTAAAAACATACCGGCACAAATCTTTAATAACAGGAACAATCTTAATAAGTGTCATAGCATTAGTAGGCGGTCAGGTCATTGTGGAAAGGCTTTTTACTTTTACAACGACGCTTAGTGTCATTATTAACTTTATTGGCGGAGTCTACTTTCTGTATCTTTTATTAAAGGAGAATAAAACATGGTAAAAGTAAAAAACATTTTCAAGCAGTATGCGGAAAAAAGTGTGGTGGAAAATGTCTCTGTTTCCATTGAAAAAGGGAAAATTACTACATTTATTGGTCCGAACGGAGCGGGAAAAAGTACGCTTTTATCCATGGTCAGTCGTTTGATTTCAAAAGACAGCGGAGAAGTGCTCATAGACAATCAAGAAGTAGCACAGACACCAAGCAAAGAACTGGCCAAAAAAATCTCTATTCTTAAACAGTCTAATTATTTGAATATACGCCTTACGGTAAAAGATTTGGTTAGTTTTGGCCGTTTTCCGTATTCTCAAGGAAAGTTAACAGACGAAGATTGGGACTTTATTAACGAAGCTATTTCATACATGGAGCTTGAGAAGATGGAAGATGCTTTTTTAGA
This sequence comes from Alteribacillus sp. YIM 98480, assembly GCF_009765375.1. Taxonomy (GTDB): domain Bacteria; phylum Bacillota; class Bacilli; order Bacillales; family Marinococcaceae; genus Alteribacillus. The sequence continues at coordinate 109,042 of NZ_VTOK01000014.1, read as the reverse complement.
TCAGCTGAGCGGCGGCCAAAGACAGCGGGCGTTTATCGCTATGGTGATTGCTCAAAATACAGAATATATTCTTTTAGATGAGCCGTTGAACAATCTTGATATGCGGCATTCCGTGCAGATTATGAAAGTGCTCCGCCAGCTTGTCGATGATCTTGGAAAAACAGTAATACTGGTTGTTCATGATATTAATTTCGCGTCTTGTTATTCCGATTACATTGTAGCTATGAAACATGGAAAAGTGGTCAAAGAGGGAAGGACAGATGAAATTATTAATAGAGACGTCTTAAAAGATATTTATGACATGGATATGACCATTCAGCAAATCAATCAAAGAAAAATTTGTGTGTACTTTTAATTAATATAAGGAGGAGAACAGATATGAAGAAAAAGCTTGGTGTATTATTGTTATGGGCTCTTTTACTCGGTGTAATGGCAGCGTGCGGTGAAGGAGAAGCAGAGGAAGAAGCAGCAGGCGATGCAAAGGCGGAGGCTGATCAATCGGAAGAACTAACAGTAGAACATGAACTAGGGGAAACAACCGTTGAAAAAAATCCTGAAGACGTAGTTGTGTTTGATTTTGGATCACTTGATACGTTAGATCAATTAGGAGTAGAAGTTAGCGGGGTGCCGCAAGCCAATATTCCTTCATACTTAGAAAAATACGAAAGCTCCGATTATGAAAATGCAGGGGGATTAAAAGAACCCGATTTTGAAAAAATTGCAGAAATGGACCCTGGTCTTATAGTTATTTCCGGCCGCCAATCTGATGCTTATGAGGAGTTAAGTAAAATTGCACCTACGATATATTTAGCGGTAGACACGGAAAATTATATTTCTTCCTTTGAAGCAAACGTTCAAACGTTAGCTGAAATTTTCGATAAAGAAGAAGAAGCAGAAGAAGAGCTGTCTGCAGTAAAAGAAGACATTGAACAATTACAAGAAAAGGCATCTGCATTAGAAGAAGAAGCCTTGATTGTATTAGCCAATGACGGAAAAGTGAGTGCCTATGGAGCTGGTTCCCGCTTTGGAATTCTTCATGATGAGTTTGGGTTTGCCGAAGCGGATCAAAATATAGAAGCCTCTACGCATGGACAAAGTATTTCTTTTGAATATATTGCAGAAGAAAATCCTGATTACTTATTTGTCGTGGACCGCGGGGCAGCAGTAGGAGGAGAGTCATCCGCACAACAAGTTATCGAAAATGAGATCGTCAAACAATCAAAAGCATATGAAAATGATAACATCTTTTATCTTGATCCAAACTACTGGTACCTATCAGGCGGGGGATTAGCGTCCGTTTCGGAAATGGCAAAAGAAGCAGAAGAAGCCATCTCTCCATAGTGATAAACAAAAAGCAGCTTAGCGTGTGTTTAACGCTTAAGCTGCTTTTATTCATTAGGAAATCCTCTGTTAATCTAAATTATGATCTGTCACCGCTCCACGAGCACTTGAAGCGACTAATTTAGCATATTTTGCAAGGGATCCTGTTTTGTATCTAGGTTCAGGAGCTTTCCATTCACGCGCACGTTTATCAAGCTCTTCATCCGATACTTCAAAATTAATTTCCTGCGTATCGCTGTCGATCGTAACTTTGTCTCCGGTTGCAAGCAATCCGATTGGGCCGCCGGCAGCAGCTTCAGGCGCTACGTGGCCGATAACAAAGCCGTGAGAACCGCCGGAGAAACGCCCGTCTGTAATAAGAGCGACTTTGCCGCCAAGCCCTTTTCCGACAATCATAGCTGTAACGGAAAGCATTTCAGGCATACCTGGTCCGCCTTTTGGACCGACATTGCGGATAACGAGAACGTCGCCTTCTTTGATTTCATTGTTTGTAATCGCTTCTGTTGCAGTGGCTTCACTGTCGTACACTTTAGCTGTTCCTTCAAACCTGCTGATTTTTTGACCGGACATTTTTGCTACAGCACCCTCTGGGGCAAGGTTTCCTTTTAATACAACTAGAGGCCCGTTAGGTTTGATTGGATTGCTGAGCGGATAAATAATGTCTTGTCCTTCTTTAAGGCTAGGTGCTTCTTTTAGGTTTTCTGCCAGTGTTTTACCGGTAACTGTGAGGCAGTCTCCGTGAAGAAGTCCTTCTTCAAGCAATAATTTCATTACAGCCGGCACACCGCCTGCCAAGTAAAGGTCTTGCATGACGTATTTTCCGCTTGGCTTTAAATCAGCAATATGAGGAACGTTTTTACGAATTCTTTCAAAGTCGTCATAACTCAAATCTACGTCTGCCGAATGAGCAATAGCAAGAAGATGTAAAAAGGCGTTTGTCGAGCCGCCGAGGGCCATCACAACGGTAATAGCGTTTTCGAACGCCTCTTTTGTCATAATATCCCGAGGGTAAATTTCTTTTTCAAGCAATTCTGTTACTAAAGCTCCTGCTTCTTTTGCTTCTATTTCTTTATAATCATAAACTGCCGGAGTAGAAGAGGAACCAGGAATACTCATACCCATTGCTTCTACAGCAGCTGCCATCGTATTGGCTGTGTACATACCTCCGCATGCACCTGCTCCCGGACACGCATTGCACTCTACTTGATGCAGTTCTTCATCATTAATAATGCCTTGCTGGTGCTGGCCAACTGCTTCAAAAGAAGAAACAATATCAATATCGTTTCCATTTAACTTGCCTGGCTGAATTGTACCACCGTAAATATAAACGGACGGCAGGTTCATTCGGCCGATTGCCATCAGACATGCAGGAGTTGTTTTATCACATCCGCCTATCGCTACATAACCATCCAGGCGTTCTGCTCCTACAACTGTTTCAATCGAATCTGCAATAATTTCACGGCTCGGAAGGGAATAGCTCATTCCTTCGTGTCCCATTGCAATTCCATCAGAAACAGTGATCGTGTTAAAAATAAGAGGAGCCCCGCCATTTTCTGCTGCTCCGGTTTTTGCTTGGCGTGCGAGCTTGTCAATATGTATGTTACATGGAGTCACTTCACTCCAGGTACTAGCCACACCAACCATTGGTTTTTTAAAGTCTTCGTCTTCAAAGCCAACAGCCCGAAGCATGGAACGGTTTGGAACGCGATTGACACCTTCACTTATTACTTTGCTTCGTATACGCAAATCTTTTTTGCTTTTTTCCATTGTCTTCCTTCCTCTCTCCGATTAATTGCTTTGTAAAAATTCTGTGTATGTTCAGAAAAATAGTGTAACGTCTACTATGTATAATAATACTAGGATAATCTCTTTCAATCAAATATGGAAAATTGGAAAACATTATCCGTCTTCAGACGGATCGAAAATCCTCCCAGATTATGGTGCGTTACAAAATCTCCTGCCTTAAAATAAAGATTAACAGATAGAAAACAGGAGGAGTATTCATGCTTGATAAGAAGCGGAATAAAATAGTGGCAGGGGCAGTGGTACTGCTGGCCATATTTATATTATTAGAAGACCGTGTTTTTTCTATTCTTACCCTTTGTTTAGCGGGAACAAGTTTTTATGCCGGAGCAAAGCTTCTTAAAAAAGAACAATCGAAAATGATGATAGGAACTGGATTAGGTTTTATTCTAGCAGGATCATTTATGCTGACAGGGGGCCTGCCCGCTTTTATAGCAATAACTTGTTTTATCATCGTGTTCTATGTAGTTAGGAATTATTTGAAACGAAAAAAAGCTGATTCGACGGTGATAAGTTGATAATATGAAATGAAAAAGAGGGAAAATCATGCGCAGGTTAGCCGGTTTGATTCTTGTATTGATAGGGTTTGTTATATTAGCTGCAACGTTATTGGCAAATGTCAGCAATTATGTACCCGGAATAGCTAGTTCTAATAAACATTTAGAAGAAACACTACAAGAAGCAGACAGTATACAGATTAATGCATTATCGAGTGATGTTACTATACAAACGCATGATAAAGATACAGTAAGCATTGAGACTTCTGCACGTAATAAAGACAATGATGTGAAAATCACTCAAGATAGTCATGCAGTAAAAATTACTCAGCCAAAACAGCATTGGTTTTCTTTTTTCACTTTAGGTGAAAATTCTAATTGGGTTGTTACGATTCCAGAAGCGTTTAAAGGCCGTCTTTCGATACACGGGGGGTCGAGTGATTTCCGCTTTGAAAATGAACAAGAAAAAAGGTATAAATCCATACAGACAGATATCGCTTCTGGTGATACGTATATGACGAATATAAAAACAGAAGAAATAGATTTGTCAGCAAAATCAGGTAATCTTACTCTCAATGACGTACAAACCGACAAGGCAGCAGTGGAAACAATCTCTGGAAACATTAACATAAACGATTATACCGGACCGCTTACAGCCAATGTAACGTCAGGCAATATAAATGTACAATGGAAAGAAATAAAAAACGATGTTCGAATGAATGTTACTTCCGGTGATGTCGATCTTCAAGTAGGACAAGAAAATGTTCGTTTATGTGTTTCAGTCGTAAGCGGCGATATTAGAAATGACGTAGCCTTAGATACAATAGAACAAAGCGGAAATAGAAGCTTGAAAGGAACAAAAGGAGCAGGTGATGTGCTCATCCATTTGAAATCGGTAAGCGGGAATCTTTACATTAAGGAATAAAACTTAACAGCATGCCTTGTCATAGGTGTGCTTTTTCATTGTCTAGGAAATTATATTTTTTTCAATTGTGGATAACTATTTCCATATCATTTTGGCCGCGTCTAGCTTCAGCGCCCAGCCGCTCGGGGTTTCTTCCCTTTCGACTCCGGGCCGCAGGCGACCCTGCACGAAAGGTCCAGAACCTGTCGCGGCTTTTCAGGGCGCTTGCGCTTTTGTTCTTTACAGAAATTCTCTGGAAGATTATTTACAAAAAATATATATAAACAGGTTTTAAAAAGGTAGAATACGGAAAAACAGCATAACATCTAAAAAAATCTCTGCATTATTTCAAACGCGAACACATATCATGGAAAGATAACATGAAAATGGGAGTGAGATTATGAAACAGCCGATGTTATGGACTTTTATTATGATGACTGCCTTTGTACTTCTATTTTTTATAGGTACGGTTCAATTTCAAAACTCACAAAGTACAGCTTTTCAAATGATCGGGTTTGGCGGCATGGTTTTTGCGATGCTTTATGGGCTGCTATTATCGCAGCATTCTTCTAGCAGAAATCATGAAAAACAAGAAGAATAAAACAGGGCTGACCCATAAGTCGGGTCGGCTGCATTTTTTAAAAGGTAAGAAATTATAAATAGTTGGCGTTTTTTTGATGTTTAGCTTCAGCGCCTACTCGTTCGAGATTCCTTCGGTTCGTCAATGGAAAGCAAAGATCAGCTTTCCATATGCCGACCCTCCAGAACTTGTCGCTCGTGAGCAAGGCGCTTGCGCTTTTCTTAATTAACTTCAGCTGAAAAAAACCTTTTGGGACAGCCCCATTTATATTATTTATCAATGACGTTGTTCATCTTTGATTTGATTTCTTGTTCAAACTCTTCATATTTATCTAAGTAACCCGTTTTTTTTGCAATACCCTTTAAACTATTATAAAACCTTTGTTCATTGTAGGCATAGGTGAAGCCTTCCTGATACCCTCTTGCAACTGTTTTTGCAAATTCCCAGCAGCAAAGATGATTCTCTGGAGGTACCGAATGCGAAAGAATCGTTAAGGCCTCCAATATATTTGTCGTTAAAAAAGGTTCATTTTTAGCGTATACACTTATTTGAGAAAAGGCAGAGTATAAGTAATAATCAAATGACTCATCTTTAATAATAAGGCGAAGTTTATGATCGGTATCAGTTAAATAGGGAGTGAATCTGGTAACTTTCGAAATCGAGACCAGTAAGTCTGCTAGTTGATATATTGCATTATTCGCTGTGTTTGGATCACTATTTCCTATGGCTTTAATTGCGATTTCTGTTAGCTTATTTACACCAAACTCCAAATCTTGCACTTCTGTTTTTTTCGGCCCCAAGTATATAAGTCTTCTGTACTTAAATTCATTAACAGCGGTATCATCTATTTTCCAATATGTGATGATAGGCATGCCTTCTGTTACAAAGTCTCCGATCCGGCGTTCGAGCCGTAAAATGATTTTATCTCTTTTGGCTTCTTGAATTAAATGTTTGTAATCAAATATTTGAATAAAACCAGAAGCATTAGCTGCAATAACATGTCCTTCCCTTTCATTCAAATCTTTTTCCGTATGATTAGGTTCCTTCGTTCGATAAGGCTCTAAATCTTTTAATAAGGTACGCAAAATCGTTTTTTGTGATTCGTATTTCATGTTGTTTGTCAGGTTAGGTACCTGCATCCATTTAACAGCATGATTGATGAAAAATACAAAGTTTGATAAAGCTAAAAAAGCTGAAGCGACGGTAAAAAGCGGAATAGCAACATACATACCGTTTTCTTCTTCATTTATTAAAAAGAATGCTATAAGAACATAAAGAAAACAAGCATTAAAAATGCCGATTACATGCTGTGTACGACGGTCGGAAACAAAGCTTGACAGCATGCGTGGAGAAAATTGGCCAGAGAAACTTGTTAAGACAACCAGAATAGAATTAAACGTAAATGCGTTTAAGGTAAGGATACCAGCAATCAAAGTGCTGACTAATATATAGGTAAGCTGATAATTCGTTAAAAACATGTCCGGAAGATACTGTTTTATCTCCGTAGTAAAATCAAGCCAATAGGAAAATAATACAAGAACAACAGCAAAAACTGCATATATTAGCGAGCTGAACCAGAGGTTAGCACGAAGTTCATACCAAATTTGCCGGTAGGACATACTCGACAATTTACGAATAGGGCGAGGTAAAAAATTTTTAAATCGCATAGAGTGTTATTCCTTTCTTCACTGCTGCCGTTTTTTCGTTTAATGTTAAGTCTTAACATTTCTTCCCGGCCAATGAACGTACAAAACATAAAATGTCCATTTGGAACGAAAAAAAGCTGCCCCTGACATATGAAGGGCAGCGTCTGTTCTAACTTATTTTCTAGCAATTCTGCTAGAAAAGGTTTGTAGACGGTCTTTGTTTGGTGTAATAGGCTTAATATCTTCCCGGTTTGCAAGGAATTCTGGACGCGGAGACTGGCCGGAATATGGACTAGTGAGTTTGTTTTCAATCGAATTAAATACAAAGAAAACATTACTGCGCGGATACGGTGAAATATTGCCGGCAGACCCGTGCATCGTATTACATTCAAAGAACAATACAGAGCCGGCAGGTCCAGTTGCCCGGTCAATTCTTCCATTCGCCTGATCTACAAGCCATTTCATGCTTTCATTATCCGGTACCCCGGTTTCTTGTTTTTGCAGCGAAGATTTGTAATTATCTTCAGGTGTTTCACCGGGGCAGGATACGTACCATTTTTGAGATCCAGGAATTAACATGAGCGGGCCATTGTACTCATAGTTATCCGTTAGAATGATCGAGCAGCTTACCGCACGCATATTAGGCATGCCATCTTCTACGTGCCAAGTCTCAAAGTCCGAATGCCAGTAAAACTCCTTACCTTTAAAGCCTGGTTTAAAATTTATTCGGGACTGTGTGATGTAAACTTGGCTGCCTAACAGCTGCTGGGCTGCTTTCACAATACGATGGTTTTTGGATAACGCCTGAAAGAAACCGCTGTCTTTGTGAATTTCAAACACGGACCGAATTTCATTACTGCCGGGTTCTTTAATTACATCGTCTGCGTTTCTTTCTTGGTTGAGATCCATTGTGCGCCGCAATTCGCTTTTCATAATAGCTACTTCGTCATCGTTAAAAAGTTTTTCAAACATTAAGTAGCCATTTTCTTCAAAACCTTTTAAGTCCTGTTCTGTTAAAGGACCATCTGCGAATTCGGGGTTACGGTGAAGTACAGGGTCTTGTCTTTCCATGATTTTTGCCTGTTGACCTTGTCTGGAAGGGTATTTATCGACTGCCATCACACCATCACTCCTTTTCCACTACATAGATTTTAATGAAAATGGCGAGTCGTTAGGTCTGATACCCAACTAAAATTTTAAATAAACCTCTACAAATAAAAAAAATTTAAGCTTCTATACCCAATAAATGCTGTAAGTCAGATAAGACAAGTGATAGAAGCCTAAAAAAAATTCCAAAAAAATTTTCGAAAAAAGGTTTAAAAACATAAAAAGAGAGGAAAAAGAATTAAAAAATTTTTATTCTGTTGGAAACATATGTTCGTTACCCTGCTCTCATGCTTAAAGGAACAAGAGTTCTTTTATTCAATCGAAAAAAGAAGCTGCCCGCTTAGGACAGCTCCATTCAGTTGAAGATTATTGTGTCATTCCTCCAGTAGGAAGCTGGCTGTTGTATCCGCTGAACTGCTGAAAGGTTTGATCTATAGTTTGCTGATCGGCAGCTTCAAAGCTGTACCATCCTTTTTCAAACATTAAATTAAACAAGTCACGCTGGACATTTTGAGTTTCGTTAAAAATTAAGGAAATATCGTTATAAAAATCTTTGTGACTAGCCTCATTCATAGCGGTGCTGTATGAATCCGTCATGTACTTTTCTGTTGTTAACATATCATTTAAGAAATCACGATCATTCATTTCAGGTGTTTGCGGTACTTCTGTTTTTGGGTTTTGAATTTTGTTTGATCCAGGCATCTTTCAAACCTCCTCTTTAATTGGTATTTGGCTGTATCGGCTGGTTGCCTGATTGAAGATGTGTCATTAACTGTTGATAATGACGTTCATGCATTTGAGCTGTTTTTTCCAACTCCTGCTTAATATCCATATCTGTACACTGTTTGGCAAAAAAAGCAGCTTTTTTCGCTGCATTTAAATTCCAACTAAGCATGTCAGAAAGGTACAAGTGGTCTTTTACAGTAACATGCTGGGGAGGCTGAGGCATGACTTGCTGCTGGTTTTGGTTTTGCTGCTGCTGTTGATCCATTTATACATTCCTCCTTTTTAATATACGATAGTTAGTATGTAAACCTCTAATAGACAATATGCATATCATAAGAGAGGAGACGAGGATGATTATTTTATTTAAAGGTAAGAAATTATAAATATTTGGCGTTTTTGATGTCTAGCTTCAGCGCCCAGCGGCGGCAAGTTTTTCGAAGCGGAAATTTTCTGTCTTTTCTATTGTCAAAATGAAGAAAATCTTTTATAGTATTAATAGAACTGAACGATTATTCATAATATTTTTTTAAGACATTTTTGAATGAGTGTTCATTCAAAAATGAAGAAGGAGGAAAGCAATGAAAGGCAGCATAAACACAGCTGCGGTCCTTGGTTCCGGAGTAATGGGAGCAAGTATTGCCGCACATCTTGCTAATGTAGGTATTTCGGTTCTGCTACTGGATATTGTGCCTAAAGAACGGACAGATGAAGAAAAAGCAAAAGGGTTTACTTTAGAAAATAAGAAGGTGCGCAACCGCTTAAGCGAGCAGAGTTTAAAAAAATTAAAGAAGCAAAAACCAGCTCCGTTAACAACGAAAACTAACCTTTCTCGTATTGAAGCGGGGAATTTAGAAGACGATTTACATCGATTACACGAAGCAGATTGGATAATTGAAGTAGTTGTAGAAAATATAGAAGTGAAAAGAGAAATATTAGAAAAGGTGGAAGCGTACCGACAGCCTCATGCTATTGTTAGCTCAAATACTTCCGGTATTTCCATTAATGCCATGGTACAAGGGCGATCCGAAGAGTTTCGCTCCCACTTTTTAGGAACTCACTTTTTTAACCCGCCTCGTTACTTAAAACTGCTTGAAATTATACCAAACAAAAAAACAGATCCAGAAATACTGGAATTTATGAAAAAGTTTTCTGAGGATACGCTTGGAAAAGGGGTAGTAGAAGCGAAAGACACTCCTAATTTTATTGGAAACCGTATCGGCACATACGGCTTATTAGTAACAGTACGCAAGATGATGGAAGGTGGCTGGTCCGTAGGGGAAATTGATTCTGTTACGGGGCCTGTTATCGGACGGCCAAAAAGCGCTACTTTTCGAACGCTGGATGTCGTAGGACTCGATACGTTCCTTCACGTCGCCAAAAATGTATATGACCAAGTTGAAGGAGAAGAAAAGGAAATATTTGATCCGCCTGCTTTTATGAAAAAAATGGCAGATAAAGGCTGGATTGGAAGTAAAGCAGGACAGGGATTTTATAAGAAACAAAAAGGAGAAAAAGGAACGGAAATACTAGAACTGAATCCTAAGACCTTTGAATATGAAACAAGAAAAAGAATAAAAACAGCCTCTACAGAGCAGGCAAAACAAGCAAAAACGTTAAATGATAAATTGAAAGTGCTTGTATATGCAGACGATGAAGCAGGAAAGCTTGTTTGGAATATTATGAAACCGGTGTTGTTGTATTCTGCCGAAAAAAGCAGTGAGATTGCAAATAACATTGCAGCGATTGATGAAGCCATTAAGTGGGGATTTGGCTGGGAAATGGGTCCATTTGAAACATGGGATGCCATTGGCGTAGAAACATCGGTAGAGCGTATGGAAACAGAAGGAGAAAATGTACCTTCCTGGGTAAAAAGAATGCTGGAACGAGGTGTTCACACGTTTTATAAAAACCCCGAAGAATTTTATCACAACGGGGAATACCGGAAAAAAGATATAAACAAAAAAGAGATCAACTTGCAAAAGTTAAAAAATAATAATGCAGTGATAAGAAAAAATGCAGGAGCAAGTCTAATCGATATCGGTGATGATATAGCTTGCCTTGAGTTTCATTCTCCGAACAATTCAATTGGATTAGATGTCTTGCAAATGATTAACCAGTCTATTGATGAAGTAGAGAAAAACTTTAAAGGACTTGTAATTGGAAACCAAGGCAAAAACTTTTGTGTTGGCGCCAATTTAATGATGATTTTAATGGAAGCACAGGATGCTAACTTTATAGAAATCGACATGGTTGTCCGTCAGTTCCAATTAGCTATGTCAAATATTAAATACGCAAAACGTCCTGTCGTGGCAGCACCACATGGAATGTCACTTGGCGGAGGAGCCGAAATTTGTCTTCCTTCAGCAAGCGTTCAAGCTGCATCAGAAACGTATATGGGTCTTGTAGAAACAGGGGTTGGCTTAATTCCTGGCGGGGGAGGAAATAAAGAACTGTATCTTCGCCATATCGAAAATCTCCCTCAGGACGAAAGTGCAAAACTAATGGATGCTGCAAATAAAGTGTTTGAAAAAATCGCAATGGCTAAAGTCTCCACTTCTGCAGATGAAGCACGTGATAACGGATTTTTAAGTGACAGAGACGACATTATTGTTAATGGAGATCATACGATTTATTACGCCAAACAACAAGCTATTCATTTATACGAAAAAGGATACGTTCCCCCGCAGCGCAAAAAGGTGCCAGTAGCAGGTGAAACGGGCTATGCAGCAATGAAGCTTGGGGCAAAAACCTTCCAATTTGGAGGAATGGTCTCTCTACATGACGTGAAAATTGCTGAAAAGCTTGCATTTGTGCTTGCAGGCGGCAGAGTGCCAAAAGGAACGCTTGTAGACGAACAGTATTTATTAGACCTTGAAAGAGAAGCTTTCTTAAGCCTTGTTGGTGAACCAAAATCACAGCAGCGAATGCAGCATATGTTGACAAAAGGAAAACCATTACGCAATTAATCTAACAGAAATAGAAATGGAGGGGATAGCTGGTGAAAGAAGCGGTTATTGTATCCGGAGCAAGAACCCCGGTAGGAAAAGCAAAAAGAGGAACACTCGCAAACGCCAGGCCTGATGATTATGGTGCGCTCACCGTCAAAGAGACGTTAAAACGTGCAGGAGATGCAGATCCGTCGATCGTTGAAGATGTCATTATTGGGTGTGCCATGCCGGAAGCAGAACAAGGGATGAATCTGGCTAGAAATATTTCGGCCCTTGCCGGTCTGCCCCATACCGTACCTGCCATTACCATAAATAGATATTGCTCTTCAGGGTTACAAAGCATTGCGTATGGAGCGGAACGCATAATGCTCGGTCATTCTAATGCAATTATTTCTGGTGGAGCAGAGTCGATGAGTCTTATTCCAATGGGAGGTCACGTTATCGCCCCAAACCCATCGCTTGTAGACGAAGCACCAGAATATTATATGGGAATGGGCTATACGGCTGAACAAGTAGCGAATGAATTCGGTGTTTCTAGAGAAGATCAAGATGCTTTTGCAGCAGAAAGTCACCGGCGGGCTGCCAAAGCGATGGAAGAAGGGAAGTTTGATGAGGAAATTGTCCCTGTAGATGTGACCTTGCGTTCTGTAGGAGATAACAACAAAGTAAACGAAGAGCAGGTGAGGTTTGCTCGTGATGAAGGGGTGCGCCCGGGAACAACAACAGAGAAACTTAGTCAATTACCCCCCGCTTTTCACCCGAAAGGCTCTGTTACAGCCGGAAATGCTTCACAAATGAGTGACGGTGCTGCTTCTGTCTTGTTAATGGAAAAAGAAAGAGCACAAGCAGAAGGACTTACCCCTATATTAAAATTTCACTCTTTTGCAGTAGCTGGGGTCAGACCCGAAGTCATGGGGATCGGCCCAGTTGAAGCGCTGCCAAAAGCAGTGAAAATAGCCGGTTTGGAAATAGAGGATATAGGATTGTTTGAGTTAAATGAAGCATTTGCGTCGCAATCTCTTCAAGTTATACGAGATTTAAATCTTGACCATGACAAAGTCAATGTAAACGGAGGGGCGATTGCCCTCGGACATCCGCTTGGATGTACGGGAACAAAACTCACACTCAGTTTGATGAATGAGATGAAAAGAAGAAATGAACAATTTGGCGTAGTTACGATGTGTATTGGCGGAGGAATGGGAGCTGCCGGGGTATTTGAATTATTGTAAAGAAAATCGGAAAAATGGGGAACCGGGAGGACAACACCTTTTTCCTCCCAGCCTCCCAATATTATATAACTATTGGAGGTAGAAAACATGAGCAGTGCTGTTGATCTTGGTTTAAAAGGCGGAGGATTTTTAGTAGAGGAAGTAAAGCCAGAACAAGTATTTACGCCAGAAGATTTTAGCGAAGAACACAAAATGATTGCAAAAACAACAGAAGACTTTGTCGTGGGCGAAGTGGTTCCAGAGGCAGAGAAGATAGAAAATCATAAATTTGACATTTCACGGCGTCTGTTAGAAAAAGCAGGCGAACTCGGGCTTCTTGGAGCAGACGTTCCTGAAAAATACAGTGGTCTTGGTCTGGATAAGATCAGTTCCTCGCTTATTACCGAGAAGTTTTCTCGTGCTGGTGCTTTTTCATTAAGTTACGGTGCTCATGTCGGTATTGGATCGCTGCCTATTGTCTTTTTCGGAAACGAAGAACAGAAGAAACAATACTTGCCAGCACTGGCAACGGGAGAGAAAATTGCAGCATACGCGTTAACAGAGCCAAGCTCAGGGTCGGATGCTTTAGGAGCTAAGACTACAGCTGTCTTGAATGAAGAAGGCACTCACTACATTTTAAATGGGGAAAAGCAATGGATTACAAACTCTGCTTTTGCTGACATTTTTATTGTGTACGCAAAGATTGACGGGGAACATTTTACTGCCTTTATCGTTGAACGTGAATTCGAAGGAGTTTCCACTGGTCCTGAAGAAAAGAAAATGGGAATTAAAGGGTCGTCCACAAGGACATTGCTTCTAGAAGATGTAAAAGTTCCGAAAGAAAATCTGCTTGGAGAAGCAGGGCGCGGCCATGTGATCGCCTTTAATATTTTAAACGTCGGCCGTTATAAGCTAGGGGTAGGCTGTGTCGGCGGGGCAAAACGTGCAATTGAGTTAGCTTCCGCCTATGCAAACGAGAGAAAGCAGTTTAAAACGCCCATCGGCCAATTTAGAGCAATCCAAGAAAAATTAGGAACAATGGCCTCTGAAACCTATGCTTTAGAAAGTTCCATTTACCGTACGGGCGGTCTTTTTGAGGAGCAGCTTGGCAAACTCTCCGAAGAAGAACAGGAAGACGGCGGAAAAGTAGCTACTTCTATTGCAGAATATGCGATTGAATGTTCTTTAAATAAATTTGCTGGTTCAGAAACGTTAGATTTCGCAGCAGATGAAGCCGTTCAAATTCATGGCGGGTACGGGTTTATGTCTGAATATGAAGTAGAAACCATTTATAGAGATTCTCGTATTAATCGTATTTTTGAAGGAACAAACGAGATTAACCGCCTGCTCGTACCAGGTACAATTATGCGAAAAGCAATGAAAGGAGAACTTCCGCTTCTTGAGAAAGCACAAAATCTTCAAGAAGAACTGATGATGATGATGCCCGAGGAGCCTGGAGATGCTCCACTGGAAAAGGAAAAATATCTATTAAAAAATGCGAAAAAAGTTTTTCTTATGGTGGCTGGAAACGGGGCACAAAAGTATGGAAAGTCTCTTGAAGAAGAGCAAGAGCTATTGATGAACGTGGCAGATATCGTAAGCGATATTTATTCGATGGAATCAGCCATTCTTCGAACAGAAAAAGCTATCAATAAAAACGGGGCAGACAAAGAAGAAATGAAGATTTTACTGACTCGTGTTTTCTGTCAAGAAGCACTGAATAGACTAGAAGCTAATGCAAAAGAGTCGCTCGTTCATATGGAAGAGGGAGATAATCTCCGCACTATGCTCTCTATGCTTCGAAAGCTTAGCCGCCACACCCCGACTAACGTGGTTGCATTGAAGCGTCAAATCGCTGGCAGCGTTCTGGATGCAGAGCGTTATGTCGTTTAAAACTGTTATACAATTTGGAGCATTTTCAGCTCCAAAAACATATATCCCCTTTCTTCGGAAAGGCATTCTCCTCTCTGCTAAGTGATTTGAAAAAGCTCCGTTTATCGGAGCTTTTTCGCATACACAGCAAAATTTTTAAACATATCGAGAAAAATGGCAAATTTGGATATAATAGAGAAGGAATGAAGAGGAGGAAGGGAGAAAGGAAACCATGGCACTGACGTATTATGGGTATTCTCGCTGCGGAACATGCCGCAAAGCAAAAAATTGGCTTGATGATAAGGATATCCCTTATAATGAACATGACATTGTCCAAAACCCGCCAGACCGAGAAGAGCTAGCTCATCTGTACAACAAAAGCGGCCTGGAATTGAAAAAATTTTTTAACACAAGCGGTAAAAAGTATCGGGAGCTCGGTTTGAAAGACAAAATAAAATCAGCAGACGAGTCAGAATTGCTCGACATCCTTGCTTCTGATGGTATGCTGTTAAAAAGGCCGATTGTTACAGATGGCGAAAGAGTTACGGTCGGGTTTAAGGAAGAACAATTTGAGGAAGTATGGAATAAGTAAAAGTTTTTGTCTTTCTCATCTAACATGAACTTTGAAAATGGAGGCTGATATGATGAATTTACCGAAGGACTTTAAGTATTCAGAAGAACATGAATGGGTAAAACAAGAAGGTGAAAAAGTACGAATTGGAATTACTGATTTTGCTCAATCTGAACTTGGAGATATCGTATTCGTAGAATTGCCAGAAGAAGGCGATGAAGTTAAAGCGGACGAACCATTTGGCAGTGTGGAATCCGTTAAAACCGTATCTGAACTTTATGCTCCTGTCAGCGGAAAAGTAGTTGAAGTGAATGAGGAACTAGATGATTCACCGGAATTCGTTAACGAATCACCATATGAAAAAGCTTGGATGATTGTTGTAGAACCAACAGATCAAGAAGAGTTAGATGAATTAATGTCAGCAGAAGAATATGAGGAAATGGTTAGCGAAGATTAATTTACTTACATAGAACCCGCCTTTGAAGCGGGTTCTTTTTGGTACTTAGGTAACATTCGGTTCACACCATAAGGACACAGCGAAAAACCGAGTTTTGCTAAATCTTTAGTATTACGCATATATTAAAAAAGGACTTCTTTTTTTCAATTTTGAATTATATTATACTTAGGGAAACGAAATAATTGCCACCGAGCCAGCAAATGAGCAAGCCTGTCAGCGATATGGTTTAGCGTTTTTCCTCTATTGTATTTAACATTACAATTTTTTTGAATGTTTAGCAAAATGAGCATTCTCGTGCGACTGCCTTCCTGTATCACTTTTTTCCAATATTTTAAAGCGTCCCTTTCTTCTCGGTAAGCCGCTTGTAATCGATATAGTAATTTTACTCACGCAAAGGGGCTTGCTGCTCATACCAACTCATTATTTGTAAGGGGGGTTCCGTTTGAATACGTTTAAGAGTTTAAAAGAATTTTATTGGCCTGATAAAAGATTATTTATTTGGTCGATTATTTTTTTAATTATTATGACGATTTTAACGATGGCTTACCCAATTGTGCTTCAATTCGCGATTGATGAAGTAGTGTTATCTGCAAATTGGGGGCTGCTTCCGTACTTAGCAGGAGGTTTTGTCGTTATAACTGCGCTAAAAGCAGCTGCCACTTATAATCATCAGTATTATGGAGATTTGTTTGGGATTAGAGCTGTTTATCGATTGCGCAGTCGACTATATAAGAAACTTCAATATTTACCCTTCCGATTCTATGATAATGCTAAAACTGGGGATTTAATGTCGCGGCTTACTGCAGATGTAGAAGGTTTTCGCTTTTTTCTTTCTTTTGGATGCGCTCAGCTTTTAAATCTTGTTCTCTTGGTGACGTTCAGTTTTGCGGTCATGATGTATTATAGTGTGCCGCTTGCATTAGTATCGTTAGCAGCAATGCCGTTTTTAGCTGTAGCTGTGTACCGTTTTGACAAAAGAGTCCATCCAGCCTTTAAAAACATTCGCTTATCATTTGCGTCTCTTACCACGAAGGTTCAGGAAAATGTCAGCGGCATGAGCACGGTAAAATCCCTCTCAAGAGAAGATTTTGAAATGGGACGGTTTGATGGAAAAAATGCTGATTATAAAGATAAATCGTTATATACATCTACGATATGGGCAAAATTTTTTCCGGTTATGGAGCTTATCGGAAACGTGTGCGTTGTGGTTTTATTAGGATTTGGCGGCTATCTTGTGATACAGGGACAGCTTCAGCTTGGTCAGCTCGCTGCGTCCTTTAGCTTGATCTGGTATATTATCGGGCCTCTTATGAATCTTGGGTTTATCATTAATACTTTCTCTCAATCGAAAGCTTCTGGAGAAAGGATAGTAGAAGTTTTAGACGAAAAGGAAGATATTACCAGTACAACCTTCTCTGAGCCAGTGGATCGCCTTAATGGGGAGATAGTATTTCATCACGTTACTCACACTTATCCTGGAGAAACGCAAAAAGCGCTTAAGGATATTACTTTTCATGCATCTCCAGGTGAAACGATTGGTTTGATTGGAGCGACTGGGGCTGGGAAAACAACGATTACTCAGTTAATATCAAGGTTTTATAAACCGGACGAGGGAGAGGTTTTAATTGATGGCAGAGCAATAAATCAATACAGGCTTGAAGATTTGCGCGCTCATGTTGGATTTGTGCTGCAGGAATCTTTTATATTTTCATCGACCATCCGCGACAATATAGCGTATGGAAGACCTGACGCTTCCTTAAAAGAGGTGATTGATGCAGCAAAACGCGCCCAGGCTCATGAATTTATTATGGAGCTTCAAGATGGGTACGAAACGGTATTAGGTGAAAGAGGGATGGGCCTTTCAGGAGGGCAGAAGCAAAGAATATCCATTGCCAGAGCTATATTAATTAACCCCGCTATTTTAGTACTTGATGATGCCACAAGTGCTGTTGACATGGAAACAGAACATCGAATTCAAGCGGCATTCCAGGAAGTGATGAAAGGAAGAACGACGTTTGTTATCGCCCATAGGATTTCGTCCTTGAAGCACGCTGATCAAATTTTAGTACTTGAAAACGGAAGAATCGCAGAAAGAGGCAGACATGAAGAGCTGTTAAAAAAAGAAGGCATTTATAAAAACATTTATGACATTCAATTTCAAGATAGGGAGACAGTCATGCAGGAGAAGGTTTGAAATAGGAGGAAAAGGATGAAAAAAAAGAATGCGGTTCCTAATCGGGCAGATAAAGGGCGGTTTCGCTATTCACAGGACCAAATCATAGATAAAGCATTTAACTGGGAGCAAATCCGACGTCTGCTTCACTATATGAAACCTTATTCAAAAAAACTGCTGCCCCTGGCAGTGATTGCGATGCTGGCTGCAACTTCAGTTAGGCTCGCTGCTCCTGTACTTATTGGGTATACGATCGATGAAGCCATTCAGCCTGGAGACTGGAATTTGCTAATGGGCATTACTATTTTTATCGCTTCTATGTATGCTTTAGCCTGGATTGCTAATACGTTTCGTATCAAGTGGATTAATCAAATGGGGCAGTATATCATTTATGATTTGCGGAAAGATTTGTTTAATCATTTGCAAAAGCTCTCCCACCGTTTTTTTGATCAAAGGTCGGCGGGATCTATTCTCGTACGAGTGACAAACGATATCAATTCGCTGCAAGAGCTGTTTACAAACGGTGTGATTAATTTATTAATGGATATCGTAATGCTAGTCGGTATTATTTCTATCTTATTTGTACTAAGCCCTGAATTAACAATTGCGATTATGATTGTGCTCCCTATCATGTTTTACATTTCTACCAACTTACGCCGCAAGATAAGACGGTCCTGGCAGACAGTAAGGCTTAAACAATCCACGTTAAACTCTCATTTAAACGAAAGTATTCAAGGAATCAGAGTAACACAGGCTTACACGCAGGAAAAAGAAAATATGGGTTACTTTACTGATTTAAATACTGATAACTATGAGGCATGGGAGCAGGCTACGAGAAAAAGTGCGATGTTTCGTCCGCTCGTTGAATTATCCAATGCAGCGGGGACTGCTATACTCATATGGTATGGTATTTACCTTATAAATGCTGAGTCCATCACAATAGGAGAATTTGTAGCGTTCGCTACATTTTTAGGCATGTTTTGGGAACCAATTTCGCGTCTAGGCCAGATTTATAATCAGCTGTTAATGGCGATGGCTTCTTCAGAGAGAATCTTTGAATACATGGATGAAAAACCTTCCGTACCTGAAAAACCTAATGCGAAAGAGTTAAAAGCAATAAAAGGAGATATTCGCTTAGAGAGTGTGGCATTTAGCTACGATGATAAACGTACTGCTCTTCACGAAATGGATCTGCATATGAAGCCGGGGCAGACCTTTGCGCTTGTAGGCCATACAGGGTCTGGAAAAACGACAATCGTTAATTTGATCAGTCGTTTTTATGACCCAACAAAAGGCAGGGTATTAATCGATGGTAATGATTTGCGCAACGTTACGCTTGACAGCTTGCGTTCTCAGGTAAGCATGGTGCTGCAAGATACATTTATTTTTTCGGGAACAATTATGGAAAATATTCGTTTCGGCCGTCCGGATGCAAGTGATGAAGAAGTAAAAAAAGCAGCTTATCATGTAGGCGCGGACGGGTTTATACGGGCACTGAAGAATGGATATGAAACAGAAGTGGAAGAACGCGGAAATGTCTTATCGGTTGGGGAGAGGCAGCTTATTTCTTTTGCAAGAGCTCTGCTGGCTGACCCTCGTATTTTAATCTTAGATGAGGCGACCGCATCTATAGATACAGAAACCGAGCAGATCATTCAATCGGCTTTAAAAAAGCTGTTAGAAGGGCGAACAGCAATTATGATTGCTCATCGATTATCTACTATTAGAGAAGCTGACGAGATTGTTGTATTGGATCACGGACGGATGATGGAACAAGGCAGCCACCATGAATTAATGAAGCAAGGCGGGGAATATTACCGGCTGGTTCGTGCTCAGTTTAATGTACTCGATACTGGTTGATAACATAGCAGCTTGAAGTTATGGTATTGCTGGATATAACATGCTTTTAATAATTTGAAGGGATGTTGATAAGTTTGGATACTCTTTTGTACTTAAAGAATAGTTAACTGTGTGCTCCAGAACCTGTCACGGCTGACCAGGGCGCTTGCGCTTTTCTTATCCAAAATAAATAATTGACACTTTTTATCGCGCATGCTATTATTCCATTTGGCTGACAATACAATAAATCTCTTATCATGAGAGGTGGAGGGACTGGCCCTTTGAAGCCCGGCAACCATCCATGTATTTTATGAATCAATGGAAAACGGTGCCAAATCCTGCAAAGTGTAATATGCTTTGAGAGATGAGAGGAAGGATGATTACTTATATACACCTTTCTGTGCATCTGCAGAAAGGTTTTTTGTTTCCGCTCAAAGAAAAAAGGAAAAACAAAATATCTCTGACACATGTGCAGTTTTTACCAACAGCACAGCAGTTGACGAGCTTTGTAAGGACCTGTAAAGTTTTAATGAGAATAATAAAAGGCTGTCTATCCGTGCTGACAAGGCGGATTTTTCTAGGGTGTTTTATGAAGTTTTCTGATAAGTTTAGTCAGAATTAAAGGAACGAGGGATAACGGCATGATAACTTTAAATCGTTTATCGAAAGTGTTTCAAGCAAAAAGCGGGAACATAACAGCTGTCGATGACGTAAATTTATCGATAAACAAAGGAGAGATTTTTGGGATTATTGGGTACAGCGGTGCTGGAAAAAGTACCTTGATCCGCATGTTAAATATGCTAGAGAGGCCAAGCCAAGGGCAGGTTACGGTGGCTGATTGGAACATGTCAAAGCTTTCCGGACGCTCTTTAAGAGAAGCAAGACAAGAAATCAGCATGATATTCCAGCATTTTAATTTGCTTTGGTCCAGGACGGTAAAGGAAAATATAGCGTTTCCTTTGGAAATAGCAGGCGTTCCAAAGAAAAAAAGAATGGAAAGAGTACAGGAACTTATAGAACTAGTAGGACTCCATGGGCGTGGGGAAGCTTATCCTTCTCAGTTAAGCGGAGGTCAAAAACAACGGGTGGGCATTGCAAGAGCGCTTGCAAACAACCCTAAAGTTTTGTTGTGCGATGAAGCGACATCAGCTCTTGACCCAAAAACGACAGATTCCATTCTTGATCTTTTAACGGATATTAATAAAAAACTAGGACTTACAATAGTACTTATTACACATGAAATGCATGTTATTCGTAAAATTTGTCATCGCGTAGCAGTGATGGATGACGGCAAAGTAGTTGAACAAGGGAAGGTGCTTGATGTTTTCCGCCACCCGAAGCAAGACATGACAAAAGAGTTTGTGAAACAAGTGACGGAGCCAGAAGAAACGATGGAAGCAATTGAAGGATTACTAGAAGATAGAGACATGGGGCCTGTAGTCAAATTAATGTTTCTTGGTGAAGATGCAGAGCAGCCTGTCATGACAGAGCTCATCCAAACGTGCGGTGTCAGTGTGAATATATTGCAAGGGAAAGTTTCTAAAACGAGAGATGGCAGTTATGGAACATTATTTGTACAGCTGCAAGGAGAAAAGAAGAATCTTGATAAAGCTCTGTTATTTTTAGAAGACCATCGTATAGAAGCGGAGGTGCTGAACCATGATAAATAACCTCCAGGAAGAGCTGCTTCCTAATGTTAATTGGGAAAATATGTGGGAAGCTACATTAGAAACGGCTTATATGAGTGCTCTTGCTGTTGCTGCTACATTTATTATAGGTATATTTTTAGGTTTAATTCTCTATCTTACGGATAAAGGGAACTTATGGCAGAATAAAACGATCCATGCAATAGCTGCTGCGCTTGTCAATATATTTCGTTCTATTCCATTTATTATACTCATTATTTTGCTAGTCCCTTTTACTACATTTATTGTTGGAACCATGCTTGGGCCAAGTGCGGCACTGCCGGCTTTAGTTATAGGAGCAGCTCCTTTTTATGCTCGCATGGTTGAAATTGGGCTGCGTGAAGTAGACAAGGGAGTAATTGAAGCAGCTCAATCGATGGGAGCAAATCAATGGCATATTATTTTTAAAGTTCTGCTTCCTGAATCAATGCCTGCCTTAATTTCTGGAATAACAGTAACCTCCATTGCGTTAGTAAGCTACACTGCAATGGCTGGTGTGATCGGTGCAGGTGGTCTTGGAGACCTTGCCTTTAGAGAAGGATATCAACGAAGTAATCCTGATGTAACTTTTATGGCAACCGTCGCCATTCTTATCATTGTATTTATTTTGCAATGGATTGGCGACTGGATTACCTATAAATTAGACAAACGTTAATTTAAAGGAGGAAATGTCAATGAAACATTGGCTGCAATTATTAGCTGCACTTACCCTGGTATTGCTGCTTGCTGCATGCGGCACTGGGGAAGATTCAGAAGAACAAGAATCAGGTGATACTGGAAATAATGAGGAAGAAGCAGCACCAGAAGAAGAAAATGCTGAATTAGTTGTTGGAGCTTCGAATGTGCCTCATGCAGAAATTCTAGAGTTTGCATCGGACAAGCTAGCTGAAGAAGGCATAGATCTAGAAATCGAAACATTTAACGATTACATCGTACCGAACCAAGCGCTCGCTGAGGGAGAACTAGATGCTAACTATTTCCAGCATATACCTTATTTTGAGGGCCAAGTAGAAGAAAATGACTATGATTTTGTCAATGCAGGCGGCGTTCATATCGAACCTATTGGTGTTTATTCTCAAGAGTATGACAGCCTCGATGATCTTCCTGAAGGAGCAGAAGTTATCATGAGCAGTTCGGTCACAGACCACGGCAGAATTCTTATGATGCTAGAAGACGAAGGACTTATCACTCTTAAAGAAGGCGCAGGAATTAATGCTACAATTGAGGACGTGGAGGAAAATCCAAAAGATCTTCAATTCCGTGATGACGTAGAGGCTGCTACATTGCCTCAAGCTTATCAAAACGGAGAAGGAGATGCGGTGCTGATCAACTCAAACTATGCTTTGGATGCAGGACTTAGCCCTCGTGAAGATACCATTGCTATTGAAGATGAAGAAAATAATCCTTATGTTAATATTATTGCTGTACGCAGTGAAGATGAAGATAAAGAAGAAATCCAAACTCTCCTTGACGTGCTTCACTCTGAGGAAGTTACAGAGTTTATCGAAGAAGAGTATGACGGTGCAGTTGTACCTGCAACAGGAGAAGGTGCAGAAGTTCCGGCCGAAGAAGACACTTCTCAAGAAGATGAAGAAAATAACGAAGAGTAACAGTAACAAGCCTGGAGACTTAACATCTTCAGGCTTTTTCTTTTTTAAAAGCTAAGAAATTATAAATATTAGGCGTTTTACATGTCTAGCTCCAGCGCCTACTCGCTCGAGATTCCTTCGGTTCGTCAATGGAAAGCAAAGATCAGCTTTCCATATGCCCGCCCCTCCAGGACTTGTCGCTCGTGAGCAAGGCGCTTGCGCTTTTCTTATACTATAGAGGACGGTTTAACCGTTAGACTTTGCGGCATGCCGAGTTTTTTCTAATTCTTTTTGAATGACAGTTTTTTTCTGCTGCATACTAAAAAAGTAATAAAAAGGAGGGAATCAAATGAGTCAGGAACAACAAGATAATCAGCAATCATCGATGATTCAGCAGGCGCTTCAAGAATATAAAGAGGGACTTGGACATTTTACAGAAAAAATCCCTAACATAGCTCGCAAGTATAATGCGTTTACGGAAGCATGTTTTGCTAAAGGAGCCGTTTCTCAGAAGGAAAAACAAATGATTGCTCTTGGTGTCAGCGTATTTTCCCAGGATGAATATTGTATTATTTATCATACGAAAGGATGTTTAGACCAAGGGTGCACGGAAAAAGAAATACTAGAAATCATTGGGGTGACAGCTGCCTTTGGGGGCGGTGCTGTAATGAGTCAGGCCGTAACACTGGTACAAGAGGCCATTCAAGAACTCGAGGGATCACAACAGACTCATTAATTCACTGCATGAATTTAGCATAATGTCCTGCGGGAGCACGTCACTTTATTATTCAAACAATTTCTATCAATGAGCAATGAAGAGAATTTTAGAGAAATTTTATCAATGAAAGAAGGTATTAAAGTCCATCCTTTCTCAGTGTTAATTGTCAGAAAATATAACAACAATAGGATTTTGTAGTCAGAAAATTTACTTGCTATAGTTATAAATGTGTTAAAAACACAGAAAGGATGGATTTATTATCCACACACTAAACAACACTCATACGGGTGAAATGGAAAAAGCCATGCACCAATCCCACGGTTTCGGTTATGCTGAATATAACCGCAGCCTGCAGAAACGATTGGAAGTTGAACAGTCAAGAGAAATGGAATACAAAATCAGTTGTCAGATTGCTGCTGAATTTCACAACAGATCTTAAATAAGGTGAAAAGAAAACCTGTAAGATAAATTCACAGGTTTTCTTTTTCTTTTAAGATGAATTGAATTTTGCTATAATACGAAAAGTGATACTAAAAATAATGGGGGGGCTGACCTGAAGAGATAAATGCTTTAGGGTAGCCCCCTTTTATTCTTTTTACTTTTTCACTATTATTATAGAGGAAATAGGAAAAAATAATGGCAGTACATTCTATTTGAGGAAAGGTCCTTTTCTTGATGTTTAATTGGATTTGTTTTAAAATTATAATGAGAATAAATTGAGAATCATGAGGATTCTACATAGAATCCCTTAATATTAGATGATGGAGGTATTTTTACATGGCAGCTTCAACACTTAAGATTGAGAATCTT
Source organism: Alteribacillus sp. YIM 98480 (assembly GCF_009765375.1). Classification (GTDB taxonomy): domain Bacteria; phylum Bacillota; class Bacilli; order Bacillales; family Marinococcaceae; genus Alteribacillus. The sequence goes on along the minus strand of NZ_VTOK01000014.1, from coordinate 84,568 downwards.
CACGTAGAAATAGAAGGTTCAGAAATTATTAAAGACTTTAATTTGGAAATTAATACAGGAGAGATCCACGCCATCATGGGGCCTAACGGTACGGGGAAATCAACATTGGCATCTGCTATTATGGGCCACCCGAAATATGAAATCACACAAGGATCGGTGCACCTAGACGGAGAAGACGTTCTTGAAATGGAAGTGGATGAGCGCGCGAAAGCAGGAATGTTTCTTGCGATGCAATACCCAAGTGAAATCAGCGGAGTAACCAATGCCGACTTCATGCGTTCTGCTATTAATGCAAGACGTGAAGAAGGCGACGAAATTTCTTTAATGAAATTCATTAGAAAAATGGACGACAAAATGGATACATTGGAAATGGACCAATCTTTTTCCCAACGTTATCTTAACGAAGGGTTCTCAGGCGGGGAAAAGAAAAGAAATGAAATTTTGCAGCTGTTAATGCTCGAACCAAAATTTGCTATTCTTGATGAAATAGACTCCGGTCTTGATATTGACGCACTTAAAGTAGTTTCTAAAGGGGTTAATGACATGAGAAACCCTGATTTTGGCTGCTTGATTATTACCCACTATCAACGTTTGCTGAATTATATCAAACCTGACAAAGTTCACGTTATGATGCAAGGACGTATCGTGAAATCCGGCGGAGCAGAGCTGGCACAGCGGTTAGAAGAAGAAGGCTACGACTGGATTAAAGAAGAACTTGGAATTGAAAATGAAAAAGTCGGCGACCAAGAGCAGGAAGTGTAATAGCAGGGAGGTTATATGATGTCAGTGGATACAAAGTGGACATACGATGAAGAATATGTAAAAGAGTACTCCCAAAATCGCGGAGAACCAGAGTGGCTTACAGAGGAACGACTTACTGCTGTTCGCCTGGCAGATAAGCTCGAGCTTCCAAAGCCGGAAAAGACAAACATTAAAACGTGGAACTTTACTGAGTTCAAACATGCTGCTGCTCCATCAGAAAGCATCAGTGATGTAGAAAACCTTCACGAAGATGTTCAAAAATTAATTGATCGAAGCACAGAAGAGCAAAACTTAATCGTTTTTCGTGACGGACACTCCGTTTATCGTTCGGTAAGCAAACGTTTAGAAGAACAAGGCGTGCTGTTTTGTGACATAGAAACAGCTGCAAAAGAGCACAGTGAATTGTTAAAACAATACTTCATGGGGAAAGCAGTAAATGTTGACGAGCATAAATTAACTGCTTTACACGTTGCATTAATAAATGGAGGCACTTTTGTGTATGTGCCGAAAAATGTTCAGGTGGAAGCACCTTTACAAGTTATTTATTGGCAGGAAGACCCTGAAGCAGCGCTTTTTAACCATGTTATCGTTGCTGCCGAAGATAACAGTGAAGTGACGTATCTTGAGAACTACGTTTCTTTTGATGAAGAAAAAAGTTCAGTTGCGAACATTATATCTGAAGTGTATGCCGGAAACGGTGCCAAAATCTCCTACGGCGGAGTTGATCATTTTGAAAAAGGGATGACCACTTATGTAAACCGCCGGGGTTATGTAGAAAAAGACGGCCGTATTGATTGGGCTCTTGGGCAGATGAATGAAGGCAACACTGTGTCTGACAATACAACCGTGTTAGCTGGAGATGGTTCATATGCTGATTCCAAATCCGTTTCCATTGGCCGTGATAATCAAAGCCAAAACTTCTGGACGCATATTATTCATCATGGAAAACATTCAGATGGACAGATCCTTACTCACGGTGTAATGAAAGATAAAGCTTCTTCCATATTCAATGGTGTTACAAAAATTGAACATGGTGCAACAAAAGCAAATGGTGAACAAACAGAACGTGTTCTTATGCTGAGTGAAAAAGCACGCGGCGATGCTAATCCAATTCTTTTGATTGATGAAGATGATGTAACAGCTGGGCACGCAGCTTCTGTAGGACGCATTGATCCGCTGCAAATGTTCTATCTTATGAGCCGCGGTCTTTCAAAAACAGAAGCGGAGCGTTTAGTTATTCACGGCTTTTTAGCACCTGTTGTAAACCAACTTCCTATTCAGGCTGTTAAAAACCGTCTGTCAGAAGTTATTGAAAGGAAAGTGTATTAATGGATGTAAAGGAAATTCGCAAACAGTTTCCTATTTTGCACCAGGAAGTCAATGGCCATCCGCTCGTCTATTTAGACAGCGCTGCTACATCTCAAAAGCCGGCCAAAGTCATTGAAAAGATTGATGATTATTATCGCCGTTATAATTCCAATGTACACAGGGGTGTGCATACACTTGGCAGTTTAGCGACAGATGAATATGAAGGGGCACGAGAAAAAGTCCGCTCCTTTATTCATGCTTCAAGCATGCAGGAAGTAGTGTTTACAAGAGGGACGACAACGGCAATCAATACAGTAGCTCAAAGTTATGGAAGAAGCAACCTGCAAGAAGGCGATGAGATTGTAATAACACCAATGGAACATCACAGCAATCTCATCCCGTGGCAGCAAATGGCTAAAGTCACTGGTGCAGAGTTGAAATATATCCCTTTGCAAGAAGACGGATCATTATCTATAGCTGATATAAAAAATACAATTACTTCAAACACTAAAATTGTAGCTGTTACTCATGTTTCTAATGTAATGGGAACAATAAACCCAATCAAAGATATTACCCGGCTGGCTCATGAAAATGGTGCGGTAGTCCTTGTAGATGGAGCACAAGGCGCCCCTCATATGAAAGTAGATGTGCAAGAACTTGATTGTGATTTTTACGCATTTTCTGGCCATAAAATGGGAGGCCCTACAGGCATAGGTGTGCTCTATGGGAAAAAACATTTGTTAGAAAAGATGGAGCCTGTTGAGTTCGGCGGAGAAATGATCGATTTTGTAGATCTGTATGATTCTACTTGGAAAGAGCTGCCATGGAAGTTTGAAGGCGGGACGCCGATAATTGCAGGTGCAGTTGGGCTTGGTGCAGCCATAGACTTCCTTGAAGATGTGGGAATGGACAATATTGAAGCTCATGAAACCAAACTAGCTGAATATGCCGTAAATAAATTAAAAGAAGTGGATGGCTTTCATATTTATGGACCTAAGAAACGAGCTGGTCTTATCACTTTCAATATAGATGATGTCCATCCGCATGATGTAGCGACTGTACTGGATGCAGAAGGTATTGCTGTACGGGCCGGCCATCATTGTGCGCAGCCTTTAATGAAATGGCTGAACGTGGCAGCAACAGCTCGGGCTAGTTTTTATATTTACAATACAACCGAAGATATTGATGCCCTAACAGAAGGCTTAATAAAAACAAAGGAGTATTTTGGTGATGTCTTTGCATAGCAATCTCGATACTCTTTACCGTCAAGTAATCATGGATCATTATAAAAATCCTAGAAACCGAGGAGAGCTTGAAGGTGAGACGCTGCATGTAAACATGAACAATCCAACTTGCGGCGACAGAATTCAATTGCAGTTAAAAGTAGAAGACAATAAAATTTCTGAGGCAAAATTTGTTGGGGAAGGCTGCTCAATCAGCTTGTCTTCCGCTTCCATGATGACCGATGCTGTAAAAGGCCGTACGGTGGAGGAAGCCCTGGAAATGGCCGGGATTTTTTCGAGTATGATGCAAGGTCAAGAGTACGACGAAGAGAAATACGACCTAGGTGACATCGAAGCTCTTCAAGGAGTAACAAAGTTTCCAGCCCGAATTAAATGCGCGACATTGGCGTGGAAGGCAATGGAGAAAGGACTCAATGAAGAGGAATAAATAAATCTGCCAAAGAAATGTTTCTTACCCCCTTTCTTTTTAGAGAAAGGAGGCCCTATAATAAAAGGAGAAACAATTCTTGAAGTATATCTTCAAGATGTTCTCTCTATTTTCCTAAAAGGAGGTTACCCGCATGGCTAAGAAAATGCCGGAAATCGGTGAATACCAATACGGGTTTCATGATAAAGACGTTTCTATTTTTCGTTCGGAACGCGGTTTGACGGAAAACGTTGTTAGAGAAATTTCGAATATGAAAGAAGAACCAGAATGGATGTTAAACTTCCGTCTCAAGTCATTGGAACAATTTTATAAGATGCCAATGCCGCAGTGGGGCGGGGATCTGACAGGACTCGTTTTTGATGATATCACTTACTATGTAAAACCTTCCGAACGTTCTGAGAAATCTTGGGATGAAGTACCGGAAGAAATTAAGAATACGTTCGATAAATTAGGTATACCAGAAGCAGAACAAAAATATCTTGCAGGTGTGTCGGCTCAATATGAATCTGAAGTTGTTTACCACAACATGCAAGAAGACCTTGAGAAACAAGGCATTGTGTTTAAAGACACAGACACAGCATTAAAAGAAAATGAAGACATTTTCCGCGAGCATTTTGGTAAAGTGATTCCGCCGTCTGATAATAAGTTCTCTGCATTAAACTCTGCTGTATGGTCTGGCGGTTCGTTTATCTATGTGCCAAAAGGCGTAAAAACGGACACGCCGCTGCAAGCATATTTCCGTATTAACTCAGAGAACATGGGACAATTTGAGCGTACGCTTATTATTGCGGATGAAGATAGTTCCGTTCACTACGTGGAAGGTTGTACGGCACCAGTTTATTCAACAGACTCTCTTCACAGTGCGGTAGTGGAAATTATCGTTAAGAAAAACGCATACTGCCGTTACACTACTATTCAGAACTGGGCGCCTAATATTTATAATCTTGTTACCAAGCGTGCAGTAGCAGATGAAGGTGCAACGATGGAATGGGTAGATGGCAACATCGGTTCAAAACTTACGATGAAATACCCTTCTGTAATTATGCGCGGACCTGGCGCTAAAGGTACTATTCTTTCCATTGCGATCGCAGGGAAAAATCAGCATCAGGATGCCGGTGCAAAAGTGATGCATCTTGCTCCAAACTGCTCATCTACCATTGTTTCTAAATCCATTTCAAAACATGGTGGTAAAGTAACGTATCGTGGTATTTCTCATTTTGGGCGTAAAGCAGAAGGTTCTTATTCAAAAGTCGAATGCGACACATTGATTATGGATAATGAATCCACGTCTGATACGATTCCGTACAACGAAATTATGAACAATAACATTACACTGGAGCACGAGGCTACCGTATCTAAAGTTTCTGAGGAACAGCTCTTCTATTTGATGAGCCGCGGTGTTTCAGAAGAAGAAGCGACTGAAATGATCGTGATGGGCTTTATTGAACCATTCACGAAAGAGCTTCCAATGGAATATGCGGTGGAAATGAACCGTTTGATCCGCTTTGAAATGGAAGGTTCTATCGGTTAATTTTTCAGAAACTCCAATATTGTTTACCTGTAAAGCGAACCCCTCAGCTGGGTTCGCTTTTTGCACGTAAGGAGGAGCAGTCGATGATTTACGTTGGTTTAACAGGCTGGCGGGACCATGAGTTATTGTACCCGCCTGGAACCCGCCAGACGGAAAAATTAGAAACATACAGCAGTCATTTTCCTACGGTAGAAGTAGATTCCGCCTTTTATGCAGTGCAGCCTGTAAAAAATTATGAGAAATGGGTGACCCAAACCCCGGAACGATTTTCTTTTATCGTAAAAGCGTATCAGGGCATCACTGGCCACCAAAGAGGTGAGATTCCTTTTTCTTCAAAAGAAGAGATGTTTGCAGCGTACACAGCTTCTTTAAAACCGGTTACAGAGTCAGGAAAATTAGGTATGATATTGTGTCAGTTTCCACCTTGGTTTGAGTGTAATAAAGAAAACGTAGATTATCTTCGTTATGTTAGAGAAAAGCTGGCCGATTTTCCATGTGCACTAGAATTTCGCCATCAATCCTGGTTCTCTGATAACTATAAAGAAAAAACATTGGAATTTATGGAGAAAGAACAGTGGATTCACAGCATATGTGATGAGCCTCAAGTAGAAGAGGGATCGGTTCCTGTCATTTTACGGCCGACAGACGATCAAAAAACACTGATTAGGCTTCATGGCAGAAATAAAGAAGCATGGAAACGACCAGTACAAGGACAAAATTGGAGAAGTATTCGATACCTATATGACTATTCAAGAGACGAAATAGAAGAATGGATAAATCATGTGCGAGTTTTAGAAAAAGATACGAACAATATATATTTTATTTTCAATAACAACTCTGGAGGACATGCCGCATCGAATGCAAAAACGTTTTTACATGCGGCAGATATCACCTATGAAGATCTGGCCCCACAGCAATTGTCGTTGTTTGATGACACGGAATCATAGTAGAATAAAAAGATAGCGGCAAAAATAGATAGTAACAAAAACTGTCAATAAGTTTTTAACTGGACGTTGTAAACATTGGGAAAGAGGGTTAGTATGGTTTGGGCAGTGTTGTTTTTAACCGGTCTTGCTGCTGGTATGCTTGGGAGTTTAATGGGGTTAGGCGGAGGAATTATTGTTGTACCCGCGTTAATGATATTTAGTGTGCTAAGTCCTTTTTTCGCAGACGTTACACCGCAGACGGCAGTCGGCACCTCCCTTTTAATTATGATTTTCACTGGATTATCTTCTACGCTTGCTTACATGAAACAAAAAACAGTCGACTATATGGCTGGAGGTATTTTTTTTATTGGGAGTGGTCCAGGAGCGCTATTTGGCGTATGGTTAAATAAAGATTTAGAAGTAGCTCCTTTTCTTATTTTTTTTGGTATGTTTGTTGTTTTGGTTTCTTTTATTCTGCTTATTAGAAATAAATTAAAACCATTATCCATAAAAGGAAAAGGTGTTAGGAGAACATATCAGACCGAAGCCGGTTTGGAAATTGAATACGGATTCACACCTTTTATAGCAATTGTTATATCTTTTTGTGTTGGCATGTTTTCTGGATTGTTCGGCATCGGAGGAGGATCATTAATGGTGCCGGTTATGATTTTGTTATTTGGTTTTCCTCCTCATTTAGCCGTAGCTACTTCCATGTTTATGGTGTTATTATCTGCATTGGTCAGTTCAATATCTCATATTGCGCTTGGGAACGTGGAATGGCTGTATGCATTAGCTCTTATACCAGGTGCATGGATTGGTGCGAAAATTGGTGCTGAAATTAACCGTAAATTAAAAAGCGATACCCTTGTAACGATTCTAAGAATTTTTTTAATTGTGATTGGTTTAAGATTAATGTGGCAAGGTTTTACCGGGTTGTAAGACGAACAGATGATAGAATTTTAAAAGGCGGTGCAATCATTGTCTTCATTGATACCTATTTATATTTACCACACGAATGATCTTCACAGCAACTTGCAGCAGTGGCCGTCCGCTGTTTCTTACATAAATACACGGAGGCAATTTCATAAAAAGAAAGATGAAACAGCACTGTTTTTAGATATTGGAGATCATGCTGATCGCGTTCATCCTATAACAGAAGCAACACGTGGAAAAGGAAACGTAGAACTGTTGAATGAAGCTGGAATCCACCATGTAACAATTGGAAATAATGAGGGAATTACTCTTTCCAAAGATGAGTTAGATTCATTGTATGAACATGCTCACTTTAAGGTTTTGCTTGCAAATTTATTTTATGATAAAGAAAACCGCCGTCCCGAATGGGCAGAGCCATTTGACATCATAGAAACCAAAGAAGGCATTCGAATTGGGCTGATCGGTATGACAATACCTTTCTACCCATTATATAAAGAGCTCGGGTGGGAAATAAAAGATCCACTGGAGATCCTGCCTGCTTTACTTGCAGAAGTAAAACCACACGCTGACATTATCGTATTTTTATCGCATTTGGGTTATCCGAAAGATGAAGAAATAGCAAACCAATTTAAAGAAATCGATGTCATTTTAGGTGCGCATACGCATCACTTGCTAAAATCGTCTATTTTAATAAATGATACACTTGTAGCTCAATGCGGGAAAAACAGTTATTATGTCGGCCAGGTTCAACTTTTAATTGATAAAAATACGAGGAAAGTGGTAAAAAAAGAGGGAGCTGCAGAGGATGTCAGTAAAGAGGAGCCAGCACAAGAAACCCTGGGCTTGTTAGGACGCCTTGAAGAAAAGGCTGACAAAGTTTTAGAAGAACCTATTGCAGCTATACCAGAACCCCTGTCGATCTCCTGGACACTGCCATCCCCCTTTGCTGATTTGCTCGCTGAAGGGCTGAAAGAATGGTGCGGGGCTGAGATTTCTATGTTGAACTCTGGTCTATTGTTAGGATCTTTAGAAACTGGCAATGTCACTCGCAAGGATTTACACCGGCTTTGTCCTCACCCCATTAATCCTTGTCTGGTTCATGTGAAGGGCTCCGTATTAAAGGAAACGATCGCTGCAGCTTTTACGGAAAAAATGATTCACCTTCCTTTAAAAGGATTAGGATTTAGAGGAGAAAAGCTGGGAAGAATGGCTTTTGCTGGTATAACCGTAGAACTTGATGAATCAAAAACGAACCCGTATATTAAAAATATTTTGATTCAGGGTGAGTTATTAGAAGCGTCTAAAATTTATAAATTAGCGACAGTAGATATGTTTACATTTGGTCCACTTTATCCAGGACTTGCGCAAAGCAGCAAGAAAAAATATTTTATGCCTGAAATGATGAGAGACGTTTTAGCAGACATATTAAAAAATCGTTATGCTTGACTGTAAAACAAGCTTCCATTTCCTCTCTTTTTTCATAAAGTAGTAATAAGCTGACAGAAAGAGAGGGAACCGGAAATGATGAAAATGGAACCGGTAATACTTCATGATCAGTTTTATACTTCTATGATTGTCGAGCTGCCTGATACGACCCTTTTAATTGTATCTGGTGAAAAAGGGTATATTATGTGCGGTGCTTTAGATATTGACGTCTTAAACAGCAAGTGGCCAAAAAGAAAAATTGCTGCTGGAAGAGCTTTAGGGGTGCGTACCATTGCTGAATTGCTTGAAGCTCCGATGGAATCTGTTACAAAAGCTGCAGAAGCATTAGGCGTAAAAGCAGGCATGACTGGAAAAGAAGCTTTATATTTTATGTAAAATGAAATGTGTTTTGAATAAGCAGCTGTTGGTTTAAGAGAAACCACACGCTGTTTATTTTTTAAAAGGTAAGAAATTATAAATGTTTGGCGTTTTACATGTCTAGCGCAAGCGCCTACTCGCTCGAGATTCCTTCGGTTCGTCAATGGAAAGCAAAGAGCAGCTTTCCATATGCCGCCCCTCCAGGACTTGTCGCTCGTGAGCAAGGCCGCTTGCGCTATTAAGGAGTTGGCGTCAAGTCTTTCTAAAACTTTACTGCGACTTCCGTTATTTGGTTTTGGCAGTAAGAAATAGAGGAATAGTGTTTCTCTACCGTTGTCTGATATAATAGAAGTTGTGATTTATTCGGGAAAGGCGGCTTAAGAAATGGAACAATACTTACATTTATGTAGACATATATTGAATAACGGTACAGAGAAAAGTGATCGGACAGGCACAGGAACAATCAGCACGTTTGGCTGGCAAATGCGCTTTAATTTAGAGGAAGGGTTTCCGGTCCTCACAACAAAAAAATTGCATTTGCGCTCCATTATTCACGAACTGCTGTGGTTCTTGAAAGGGGACACAAACGTACAATACCTTCAGGAAAATAATGTAAGAATATGGAACGAGTGGGCTGATAAAGACGGCGATTTAGGACCCATATACGGAAAGCAGTGGCGCTCTTGGGAAGGAGCATCAGGCAAGACAGTCGATCAGATTAGTGATGTTATTCATGAAATAAAGACCAACCCGGATTCCAGACGTCTCATTGTCAGCGCATGGAATGCAGCTGAGATAGAAGATATGTCACTTGCTCCTTGTCATTGTCTTTTTCAATTTTACGTGAAAGATGGAAAACTTTCTTGTCAGCTGTACCAGCGCAGCGCTGATGTATTTCTTGGTGTGCCGTTTAATATTGCGTCATATGCGCTTTTAACGAAAATGGTTGCACAAGTATGCGGGCTGAAAGCGCATGAATTTGTCCATACATTTGGGGATGCTCATATTTATTTAAATCATATCGAACAAGTACAAAAACAATTAAAGAGAACGCCTAGAAAACTTCCAGAAATGAAACTGAATCCGGAGGTTCAGTCTATATTTGATTTCACGATTGACGATTTTGAGCTTCAAGATTATGATCCTCATCCTCATATTAAAGGAGAAGTGTCGGTATGATTTCTTTTATTGCAGCTATGGATGAAAACCGGGTGATTGGCCATGAAAATAAAATGCCCTGGCATTTGCCTGCTGATTTAAAACATTTTAAAGAGGTAACGAGCGGCAGCCCTATTATTATGGGAAGAAAAACATATGAAGCCATAGGCAGACCGCTTCCAAGACGTCAAAATATTATCGTAACGAACACGAAAGATTTTGCTGCAGAAGGTTGTGAAGTCGTTCATTCGTTAGATGAAGCTAAACGGATTGCAGCTACCAAACAAGAAATTTTTGTTATTGGCGGGGAAACGTTGTTTGAACAATTTCTGCCTGCTGCTGATCGCATGTATTTAACCATCATTCATGATACTTTTCCAGGTGATACGTATTTTCCTGAATGGCAGACAGAGGATTGGGTAACGACAGAAAAGAAACAAGGTAAAACGGATGAAAAGAATCTTTATCCTCATACGTTTATTACACTAGAAAGAAAACATTAATATATGGGCTTAACCCGTTCTTTTTTGCATATATATAAACAAGCAAAGGAGGACGGGTTTCGTATGAAAAAACACCGAAGATTCTTCAAAATCAAAAGCCGTCCAAAAGGGCCGCTCCCCTTTCGCTATGTGTTTATCATTTCGCTGCTTTTATTTACGTTATTTACCGTTCAAGGGCTTTGGCTGGTGGAAAAAGGAATACGGCCTACGTTAATGGCTATCGCCCACACTGAAACACAAAAAATTGCAACACAGGCCATAAATGATGCAATCTCTAATAAAATTGTAGAATCCATTGATATTGAAGACATGATTGAGATTGAAACAGACAGCAACGGCCAAGTAACTTCTGTTAATTTTAATTCAGAAATGTATAATCGCGTATTATCTGAAGCCACATTACGAACCCAAAAGTATTTAAAAATGGTCGAAGAAGGAACGATTGAAGATTTAGGGCTGCCCGAGGAAATCGAACAGGAACTGGAAACAGAAAACTTCACAGATCAAGGAATTATACATGTAATCCCTCTTGGGCAGGCGACAAATAATGCATTGCTTGCACAGCTTGGACCTAGAGTTCCTGTCCAATTTTCCGCAATTGGCGATGTGAAATCGTCCATGAGTGAATCGATTTTTGAATCCGGGATTAATAATACTTATATGCGTATTTCTGTTGACATTGAAGTGGACGTAAGAGTAGTTATTCCATTTGCAACGGATACCGCTGTGGTTTCTACTTCAATCCCGGTTGGTATGGTATTTATATCTGGAGAAGTACCGCAATTCTATAATGCAGGAGATGGAGATATGCCATCACCAGCAATTATTCAAGAACAAGAATTAAAAGATGCTATGGAAGAAGGTAATGAAGAGACAGAAGTAGAAGAAGAACTAGAAGAACCAGAAGAAATTCCTATTACAGAATGACCTCTACACGTTTTATTTTGACAAAATAGGCAGTAATCATTATAATAAAATAACTAATTATCAGACAACAGGTCAGGGAAGGGGGCGAAGAAGGTGCGTACAAATGTATTTTTAGAATAAATAAAAGTAGATTTTATTATTTGAAAAGCATATTTGTTATTAGGTATCTATTTTCTGAATTTTCACTTTTAATTTTGTAGTCGAAAGGAGATAATCCCATGAGTATGAGAGAACAATGGGGCACGCGCGCTGGTTTTATCATGGCGGCTGTTGGTTCTGCGATTGGTCTAGGAAACATTTGGCGTTTTCCTGCCACAGCATATGAAAACGGAGGCGGCGCGTTTTTTATTCCATATTTATTCGCCCTGCTCACAGCCGGGATACCGCTTTTGATATTGGAATTTACAATAGGTCATAAATATCGCGGATCGGCACCGTTGAGCTTTTCGAGAATGAATAAAAAGGCAGAGTGGATAGGATGGTGGGCTGTATTTGTTTCCTTTGTTATTTCCACCTACTATTCTGTCATTATTGCCTGGGCAATATCGTACAGTATTTTTTCTTTTAATCAGTCATGGGGAACGGATACGGAAGCTTTTCTATTCGGTGAGTATTTACAGCTGCCAGACGTTCCTGGACAAATAGGAGCGATTGTACCTTCTGTATTAATTCCATTGATTATTGTGTGGGCTATCACGTTAGGCGTACTTTTTAAAGGGGTTAAAAAAGGTATTGAATTGGCAAACCGCATTTTTATCCCAACACTTGTTGTTATTTTCTTAATTATTGTTATTCGTGCGGTTACGCTGCCAGGAGCAGCAGAAGGTCTCACATCGTTTTTCGAACCAAATTTTGAGGCAATTACGTCTGGTGGTGTATGGGTTGCTGCTTACGGCCAGATTTTCTTCAGTTTGTCTATCGCTTTTGCGATTATGATTACGTATTCTAGTTACTTGCCAAAAAAATCTGATATTACAAATAATGCTTTTATTACAGGGTTTAGTAACTCCAGCTTTGAATTGCTTGCAGGTATTGGAGTGTTCGCCGCGCTTGGGTTTATGGCTTCACAGGCTGGTGTTGGAGTAGAGGAAGTAGTTGCAGGCGGGGTTGGGCTTGCCTTCGTTGTTTTCCCGCAAATTATAAATGAATTTCCGGCTTTAAGTGGATTATTTGGATTTTTATTCTTTGCTTCGCTAGTATTAGCCGGATTGTCTTCCCTTATTTCTATTTCAGAAACGTATGTAAAAGGGATATCAGAAAAATTTGGGATTTCTAGAATTGCTGCTGTTAGTATAGGCGGGGGATTAGCAGCTCTTATTTCATTGATCTACGCAACAGACGGCGGCTTATATTTCCTAGATGCAGCAGACTACTTTATTAATCAGTTCGGGGTTGCTCTTATCGGTCTGATAGAAGTTGTTGCTATCGCATGGTTTATGCGTAAGCTTGGTGATTTCCAAAATCATGCAAACAGCATATCAGACATAAGGATAGGCGGCTGGTGGAAAGTATGTCTTGGAGTTATTACACCGCTTGTTCTTGGTTATATGATGTTTGATTTATTCAAACAAAATTTATTGCGTCAGTTTGATACGGATACAGGAAACTATGAAGGGTATTCAAATGCCTTTATCAACTACAGCGGCTGGGCCGTTGCTGGATTTGCTCTTATTGCGGGAATTATTTTCATGCTTATTCGCTGGAAAAATAAAGAGGAACGAGACGATACAGAGGAGGCGAGCTGATTATGACAGGAAGCGCCATTTTTATGATGCTCTTAGGAATGATCATTATTTGGGGAGGAATGGCAGCAAGTATCATGCATGCCAGAAAAGTTTCGAAAAACAATAATAATTAAAAGCAAGGCAGCCGGCTCTAATTGTTGATTTGAGCCGGCTGTTTTCATAAAATTTTAGCAAGGATGACTCATCGACGTCTTCTATCTCGTTGTTCCCATGATTTTAAGGAAGGATAAGGGTCAAAGGACCATTCGCTATACCCATTATCTCTATACATACCATAATGTAAATGAGGAGGAAATTTTCCTTGTGTACCTGGTTTTCCATAACCTGAACTTCCTACATATCCGATGACATCTCCTGGTGATACAATATCCCCTTTGTTTATTCCATCTTCAAACCCGCTTAAATGAGCGTAATAATGATACGTGTTTGATAAATCGCGGATACCGAGCCTCCAGCCGCCGAATTTATTCCAGCCTTTCAATTCAACAATGCCATACGAGGTTGCGCGCACAGGTGTACGGTGGCCGGCAAAAATATCTGTCCCTTCATGAATACGGCGTCCTCCCCAGCCGCGTGTATCTCCCCAAGTACTTCGGTAGCTGTAATTATAGTTTAACGGAACAGGAAAAGCATGCTCATCATCTAAATCAATTCTGTTATATTTTTTATATATTCTTGCATGACCAGTAATAATATTGACAGCCTGATCACGCTGGTAATATTCCCAAAGACCAATTTGAATATTGTCATCATCGTACCCATAGTCTGAAAGGTAATTGGCAAACGTAAACAATACATCTGCATCTTCATGAAGTGATGCTTTGCCGTTGCCATTTCCATCTAATCCAATACCATCAAAAAGAGCAATTTCAGTAGGGGTCTCCGCTTCTAAGTTAGGGTTTAACGGTCCGGCCCATTCTTTAGGAGAAAAATAAATATTGATGACACCATCGGCCTTCTCCCGGTCATTTCTGGCTCGGCGCAACCCTTTTTCATACGTATCTACACCAGCCAGCCAATACCAGGGCACCTGGGTAACAGCTTCCATTTCTTTATATAAAGCAAGTCGATCTTTGTAGATATCTTCTGCTGATTTTTCCGCTGCGTTTCCTTTGTCTGTAAAAGGAAAAAACGAAAAACAAATGATTAAACTATAAAAAAGAAATAACGATTTTTTCATTTCAACCCGATCCTTTGTTGTTTATTTCTACCCTTTAGTCTGTCTATGCATCGAATATTTAATTAAGCCAATGATTGGAAATAAACAAGACATTTGGCGCGCGTGCTGCTGTCATGTTAAAGTAATAGAGAATATGGGAAAATAAACGTTAAAGAAGCATACTTATATATTTATATTCATGAATTGGAGTGATTGGGTTGGCCAAAACAGAAAAATACCTTCGGAAACCAGAATGGTTGAAAATTAAGCTGAACACCAATGAATCATACAAAGGTTTAAAAAAGATGATGCGGGAGAAAAACCTTCACACCGTATGTGAAGAAGCAAAGTGCCCAAATATTCATGAGTGCTGGGCGGAACGAAAAACGGCCACTTTTATGATTTTGGGTGATGTTTGTACACGTGCATGCCGGTTTTGTGCGGTGAAAACAGGTCTTCCTAATGAATTAGATTGGCAGGAACCAGAGCGTGTAGCAGAATCTGTAGAGCAGATGGGTCTAAAACATGTGGTTATTACGGCGGTTGCACGAGACGATTTAAAAGACGGCGGATCTGCGGTGTTTGCTGAAACCGTCAGAGCTGTAAGACGCCGCAACCCTTATTGTACAATTGAAGTACTTCCGTCTGATATGATGGGGGTAGCTGCTAACCTTGAAACGTTAATGGAAGCTCGGCCAAATATTTTAAATCATAACATTGAAACAGTAAAAAGGCTTACACCTCGTGTTAGAGCAAGAGCTACATACGAAAGAACTCTCACCTTTTTACAGCGTTCCAAAGAATTGCATCCGGACATTCCTACTAAGTCAAGTCTTATGATCGGCTTAGGAGAAACAAAAGAAGAAATTATTGAAACAATGGATGACTTAAGAGCTCATAACGTAGACATTATGACAATTGGCCAATACCTTCAACCGACAAAAAAACATCTTAAAGTCCAGAAGTACTATACACCGGATGAATTTGCTGAGTTAAAAGATATTGCGATGGAAAAAGGATTTAGTCATTGTGAATCAGGACCGCTTGTTCGTTCTTCTTATCACGCGGATGAGCAAGTGAATGAGGCCCAAGTTCATGAAGAAGCTAAAAAGTACAAACAAGCTTAATCAAGCAGTAATAACGGTAAAAAAACGCTTCCGATTATGAAGTGAACCCAAAAGTTGGACAGAGTTATTTTATTAAGCAGCTTGTTGGGCAAGAGTTCGGTATTATATCGGACTCTTGCCTTTTTATTTTGTCTTAATACGTTTGTTGTTATAGTAATCCGTGCATTCTTCACGTTTTTGAAAAAGGTAAAAATTATAAATAGTTGGCGTTTTACATGTCTAGCTCCAGCGCCTACTAGCTCGAGCTTCCTTCGGTTCGTCAAATGGAAAGCAAAGATCAGCTTTCTATTTGACGACCCTCCAGGACTTGTCGCTCGTGAGCAAGGCGCTTGCGCTTTTCTATTTAACGTAATCAATGCTTTCAAAGTAGGGATTCAAGTAAAGAAATTCGGGTTTCATGATTCCAAAAGCAATTCTCTATCACGGCGCTGATAACAGTTCCCTTTACGTGACATAGTTTGTGTTATTCCACGTTCCTTTAAGCATCGCGATATTGTTTCAACTGGTAATGCCGCCCTTGATCCGAGTGAATAATGAACTCATCTTTCTCTGATATTCTCTATTTTGTGGAAAAATTGAGACCTCATGATCTTTGAACGCACGGGTTGTCAAAAATCATGAGACGCCTGCAAGAAAACCAAGAGCTGAAGATTCACCAACGGAGATCTTCCGTTGGTTAGCTGAAGCCTTGTCCGCGGCAAGCGAATGAATTTTTGTACAATCCACCCTTTTACGCAGAAAACCCTCACAATAGGGAGGGTCTTCTTCCATTTACTGGGTGTTGTCCAGACTTTTTTTGCTTATGCCATCAACTATATTACATATGATTATTATCTGCTCTGCGTTTTGACGTTTTCGGCTGCTTTGTCATTTCTCTCATATCCTCAACTGTTTTCTCTAAGGCAGTATGTCCATCTCCCGAACGTGCATCCATCCCTTTAAATGCTTCAATATCTTCAATCATGTTAGGGTTATCGGTAACAACCGTTACATAATAATAAGGTACCATCGATTCAGTCATCATTTTTACGTGTTTGACGGCGTCTTCATCTTCTTCATTATTAGGCCGGAAAGCAACTAGAGCATATTCATTTGTGATTAATACACCAGCTTCTGCTACTTCAGGTGACTGAACAAGAAGGTTACTGATCCCATTTGCAATACGCTGGCGGTCAATAACGTCGTGCATCGTCATTTTATCATCAAGATTTGGTTCATTTGCTTTATTTCTACTATAGCCGAAATTATTACCTTTTGTATTAGAATCCGGATTTGTATTATCTGTATCAGAAACATAATCAAGTGGATGTTCAGGGCCGTACTCTGCACTGAGATCTTCATTATCACCGTTTGGAATTCCTGCACAACCTTGCAGCACAAAAATCGTCATGGTTATAAATATAAATGATTTTTTCATCTATCTTTTCCCCCTTCCATAAAAAATCCGCTGTACGATTAGTATGGCGTTTTTCCATAGAAAAAATGGTGGGAAATCGCGGAAATACTAAAACATATCAATGTTTAGGCTGTTTGTGATACAATGAGTTTGGAAAAAGTGAGGTGTCAGCTTTTGATTGCAGTACAGGGACAGCACTTTGAACTGATCACAGATGTTCGAGATGGCTGGGACGAAGAAACATTTAAAGAACGCTATAGCGATGTCTTAAATAAATATGATTTCGTAGTAGGAGATTGGGGCCACAACCAGCTTAGACTGCGAGGATTTTATGAAGATTCGAGAAAAAAAGTATCCTTTGATACAAAAATTGGCACACTGGAAGATTATATTTATGAGTATTGTAATTTTGGATGTGCATATTTTGTTCTAAAAAAAGTAAGACATTCTGTCTAAGAAAAACACAAGTATTCTGACAGAGGATGTTCGGCTAAGGGTAGAACTTCGCACGTGTTGACGCACCGACGTGGCTTTTTTGGCAACGAAAGTGCAGCGTAAAAGTCTTCTCCTGTCAAAGCACGTCCTCTGACAACGCTGAACTGGCTTATACGTATGCTCGAAACACGATGTTCGCGATTCAAAATTTGGCTGGGTGCTGAAGCTAAACGTGAAAAACGCTCAACTTTTATACTTTCCTGCCTTTTAAAAAACTCCCTCTGCCTGCAGCAGAGGGAGAATTCATATGAAGCACCGTAAATTTTGGCATTTGCTGAAAATGCCTGTTTGTTTTTATAACGGGGAGACGATATTATTTGGAAGTATCGAGATATTCTTCTTGTTTTTTTGGATCATCATGCACCGGGTGTGCTCCGGGAAACTGTCTAGGAATGTTTTGGTGGAAGGCCTTATATTCATAGTTAAATGGAGTGTAATGGCGCTGACCTTCCTTCCAAGGTGTATTTTTTCCAAGCTCCCGGTTGACCGGAGACCCATAAGGCCCTTCTGGGAGAGTTTCCGATGTCAAATACCGTCTGCTCGTTTCCACGTTTGCAAAATCGGTATAAGAATCGGCGGATTCATGAGCCTGCCGATGCTTTTTATAGTTGTCTTCCATAGTATCACCCCTCGGTCGTATGTTTCCCTTTCCTAAAGTAAACATACCACGTGGAAGGGTTTAAATGACTTCATATAAAAAGTCGCGTAATTCCGCAGCGTTGTTTTCTGCTAAATGAAATATTTGTTCTAAATATCCTGGTTCTTCTAAATCATCGGTTCCAATAATAGCAAACCGATTTGATTGCATATCAAGCACTAAATGTTTTCCGTAATGCCGGGTTGTGGTTGTTATTGCAAGGTCAAACCGTTCTTCCTCTCCCATAAAGCTGACAAAGCGTGTTTTCGTGTCTTCTATATCATCATAAAGATAAAAACGCTCTTCCTCCACGGTTAGCCCTCCTTATTCTTCCATTACAAGATGAGGTTTATGATCAAGGTGATGATGAGCTTTTATATAACGAACGGTTCTTGTTTTTGCACGCATCACAATCGAATCCGTCTCTGTTAAATCACCGCCAAGAAAACGAACGCCTTCTAAAAGTTCGCCAGAAGAGACTCCTGTAGCAGCGAAAATAGCATCGTCTCCTTTTACCAAATCATCCAATGCTAATATTTGAGAAGGATCTTCAAGCCCCATCTCTTTGCAGCGAGCCGCTTCTTCCTCGGTATGGGGTGCAAGACGTGCCTGCATATCTCCGCCAAGTGCTTTTAATGCCGCTGCTGAAATTACCCCCTCAGGAGCACCGCCTTTACCGACAAATAAATCAATACCTGTCTGAGGAAGAGCAGTAGCGATAGATGCGCCAACATCTCCGTCACCGAATAATTTTACTCTGGCGCCTTTTGCACGAATTCGTTCTACAAGTTCCATGTGACGCTCTCTATCCTGAATAATCACCGTAAGATCTCTTACTCGTTTGTTGTTCATTTTAGCAACGATATCAATTGTTTTTTCAATTGGATCATCTAGCCGTACTAACCCTGCCGCTTTTGGTCCGACGGCCAGTTTTTCCATGTACATATCTGGAGCATGAAGCAGAGTTCCGTGATCGGCAACAGCTATGACAGCCATCGCGTTTGCTCGTCCATTCGCAACAATATTTGTACCTTCAAGCGGATCAACGGCTATATCTACTTCGGGTCCGTTGCCGCTGCCAACTTCTTCACCAATATAAAGCATAGGAGCTTCGTCTTTTTCTCCTTCTCCTATAACGACTTTTCCTTTACAGCTGACGGAATCGAACATCGTCCGCATTGCTGTTGTAGCAGCATCATCTGCTTCTATTTTCTGTCCCCGCCCCAGCCATTGAGCGGAGGCGATGCCAGCTGCCTCTGTTACTCGTACAATTTCTAACGCTAGTTCTCTATCCACTGATTTATCCCTCCAGATAAAATAGATCCTTGACAATATGATGTATAATTCCGTATTTATACTATCACATTTCTGAGGTGAATGGATAATTGACTTGAAGAGAGAAAAGAATCATATGGTATACTGGGCAATAATCGGTAATTGAAAGGAGATAACAGTAATGTATTTTGTAGACCGAAAAAAAATAGAAGAAATATTAACATATATGGATCATTTATATAATGCTTTTCCAGAAGCCAAACTAGCTGCATCGACAGTCGAGCAATTAGCGTTAGAGCGAATTGCCCAGGGATGGGTCGAAGGAATGATTGATGTTGGCAATCAAATGATTGATGGCTTTATTATGCGGGACCCAGGAAGCTATGAAGATATTCTTGACATTTTGGAGGATGAACAAGTGATACCTTCTGAAGAAACGAAGGGACTAAAAGAAGTATTGACATTGCGTAAAGACCTGGTCCAGCATTATACAAAAATAAAACACGATGTTTTTCGAAATAAGATTTCTGAGCAAGAAGCAGCGGTCAAAAATTTTCCAGATCGAATTCGAACGTATTTAGAAAAAGAACTTGGTCCTGTTTCTGCATTTTTACCAGACGAGAAAGAGATGGAGGAATGACAAGCATGAAACATTACAACGGTTATTTGTTAGATTTAGATGGAACGATTTACAGAGGGAAAGAGCCAATACCAGAAGCAGTTGCTTTTGTCCAAAAACTCCACGACCAACAGATTCCATATTTATTTGTAACCAATAATTCCACAACCTCCCCGGAAAAAGTAGCTGTTCGATTAAGGGATATGGGGATTCCGTGTGAAGAAAAGCATGTATTAACTACAAGTATGGCAGCAGCTTCTTACATAATGGATAGCCCTTTGAAACAGACTGCTTATATTATCGGAGAAGACGGCTTAAAAGAACAAATACGTTTGGCAGGTATTCAAGAGGACGAAGAAGAACCAGGGTTTGTAGTTGTTGGACTCGATCGTCAAGTTACCTATGATAAGTTTGCAAAGGCGTGTTTAGCTGTTAGAAATGGAGCACGCTTTGTTTCAACCAATGCAGATAATGCGTTACCTACAGAAAAAGGTTTGATGCCAGGCAACGGAGCAATCACTTCTGTTATTACAGTATCGACGGGCGTAGAGCCGACTTTTATAGGCAAACCTGAACGTATTATGATTGATCAAGCGGTGAACATGCTTGGTGTATCACCTGAACATACAGTATTGATTGGTGATAATTATGATACTGATATACTGGCAGGCATTCAAGCCGGCCTGGATACGATTCACGTGGACACGGGAGTCACTTCTTCAAAAGAAGCGGCACTAAAATCTATTCCAGCTACATACAGTATTTCTTCCTTGTCGGAGTGGAACGTTTAAAAATAATTCCTATCATTGTCTGTGGTCAAGCCGGTGTGCGAGCCGGCTTGAAGCAGAAGCAGCAATGGCTCCGACAATATCATCGAGAAACGTATGGCATTCCCCGCTTAATTTATCATTTAACTTCTCTAAAATGCCTGGTTTTTGTTTATCAACGTATCCATAATTGGTAAACCCAATGCTTCCATAAACATTCACGATGGAAAGAGCAATGATTTCATCCACTCCGTAAAGTCCTTCATCATTTTGAACAATTTCAAGCAGCGGCTCAGATAAGTGACCTGCTTCAGCAAGTTTGTCTATTTCAATTCCTGTAATAACGGCATTCTGTACTTCTCGTTTTGATAATACTCCAGAAACATGTTCAACACATGTTTCAAGGCTAAGTCCATCAATATAATCTTCTTGTAAAAAATACACAAGTTCGGCGATGTCCTCAATATTAACCCCGCGTTCTTTCAGCATTGTTTTTGTCGTCTCTTCTAATGGATGATGCTTGTAAACCATCTTTGATTTCCTACTTTCTTTTTCTATTTTTCCGTTATATAGTTTATCCGTTTGAAGGTAAACTATCCGAAGAAAAAGGGTTAACCAGCAGCTATTGTTCATACAATCATGGTAAGCAGAATGGCAGGGGGTTATAAAATGATGGAACGCAATGTATATGACCATTATGGGTTATACATGGACCAATCATTTAAAGCGGGTCTCTACACTGGTTTTAGTGCCGGGAATTCGTTGTATTTGCTTGTTCCAGACACTGCCCAGCAGCAAGATGATTGGAAAGAAAAATTAGAATGGGCAGAACAATTAAGGTGGCTCGGAGATGAAACGATTGCAGCATTTGTTTCTCCTTATACGAGAGGTTATTCCGTTCCTGTAGACGGAGAGAAACAGCTGTTGTTTCATGTTCCTGCTTCATCATCGGCTAACAAAAGAAATTTCGAAAAGGAAGGAAAAGCGCTGGCAGAATTTCATAAGAAAGGGATGAATTTATTTCCCCGCTCTATACCCCAGCCTTTTTTAGAAAGATGGTGCGAGTGGTGGGAAACGAGATTAGAGCAGCTTGAAAATTGGTACACTTACGTACGAAAAAAAACAAGCTATTCCCAAATGGATAAATGGTTTTTACAAACTTTTCCTTATTATATAGGACGGACAGAAAATGCGATTCAATGGCTGAAAGAAACGTCTTGGCAAGCAGAAGGTATAGAAGAGCCGGGGTGTGTAGCTCATTTTTGTTTTACGCCAACTACGTGGATCACACTCGATCAAGAGAGGGCGCCTGTTAAACTCCCGTCTGATTGGTTGTATGATCATCCTTCACGAGATGTCTCTGAATGGATAAGAAATGCAATGGAAAATGATAGTAGTGAAAGGGAGATTCTCCATTTTATAAAAGAATACGAAGAAGCCAATCAAATAACTCATCTTGGCCGCCAACTTATATTTGGGCGATTGTTATTTCCGTATTATTATATGGAACAATTAGAGCAAACCTATTTGCGCGAAGACACAGGAGAAACGGAACAAGCCTTAAATAAACTCAAGCAGTTATGGGCAAATGAAGCTACAAGAATGGAACAATTGTCTTCCTTTTATCCATCACTGCTTCCAAAAGACAGAGAAATGCCAGAATGGCTGAACGGATCTTCTTTTCAAAAGCTCTAGTTATTTTAGGCCTTAGCACACCGTGTAAGCAAAACACTTAATTCTAAATATTTTATAGAAATCCCCTTGTCATAATGTCGATTTCCTTATATAATGTCCATTATACAGAGACATTTGTTTACTATACGAAAACATTATGTGGGAATATAGACGATATGCCAATTGACATATTATAGGCTTTTATGCCATGATATGTACTATTCAAGTAAAGTTCGGAACAGGCGCAAGGGGTGGAGAGTATGGAACATGGAGTGGTTATTGGATTACTCGGTCTGGGTACTGTAGGAAGCGGAGTTATCCAAATTGTAAATGAGCATCAACAAGAACTAAAGCACCAAGTTGGGTGTGGTATTACGATTGGCAAGGTGCTTGTTAGAGATAAAGATAAATACCGGGGATCGCAAATTGACCAGGGTCAATTAACCGTTCATGCTGAAGAGGTTTTAAACGATCCGGATATTGATGTAGTTATTGAGGTGATGGGGGGAGTACAGCAAGCTCGAGAGTACATTCTCCAGGCTCTTAATAATAAAAAACATGTAGTGACAGCCAACAAAGATTTAATGGCTTTGTATGGAGCAGAATTGCTGAAAGTTGCAGCAGATAACGGCTGTGACTTGTTTTATGAAGCAAGCGTTGCGGGGGGGATTCCCGTTATTCGAGGAGTGAGCGAAGGCTTATCTGCTGACCGTATTACCCAAATGATGGGTATTGTAAATGGGACAACAAATTATATTTTGACTAAAATGGAACAAGATGGCAGAGATTATGAAGAGGTTCTAAAGGAAGCTCAAGAGCTCGGTTTTGCCGAAAGTGATCCTACATCAGACGTAGAAGGCCTTGATGCAGCTCGTAAGATGGCGATATTGGCTACGCTTGGTTTTTCTATGAATGTTGACCTTGAAGACGTTATTGTTCGAGGTATTACAACAGTTACGACCGAGGACATGAAATATTGCAAACAACTCGGTTATACTCTAAAACTAATTGGTCTTGCAAAACGGACAGAAGGACGAGTGGAGCTGACGGTTCAGCCAATGCTCTTGCCAAACAGTCATCCGCTTGCAGCTGTACAAGACGAATATAACGCTGTTTATGTATACGGAGAAGCAGTAGGCGAAACGATGTTCTACGGACCTGGTGCAGGTTCGCTGCCAACTGCTACAGCAGTAGTATCTGATTTAGTCACCGTTGTGAAAAACTTACGTTTAGGAGTAAGCGGCAGAACCATTCATTCACCGCTCCATATAAAAGAGCTCAAAACAGATGAAGAAGTAGATTCAAAATACTTTCTGCGTTTGCAAGTAAGAGATGAGACGGGCACATTTGATGCGTTGACCTCTTTGTTTGCAAAAGAGGATGTCAGTTTTGAAAAGCTGCTGCAATGGCCGTTGGATGAAGAAGAGCCTGTGGCTGAAGTGGTTATTATTACTCATACTATCAATAGAGCAGTGTATGAAAGAATTTATAAAGAGTTAGAAAATATGGACGTCGTACTGGATGTTAAAAGCAGTTACCGCGTCGAGGGAGGACAAGCGTAATGAGCAGCTGGAAGGGATTGCTTCACACCTATAAAGAATATTTACCGGTGAACGATGAGACACCGCTTTTGACTTTAAATGAAGGAAATACCCCGCTCATACCGCTTGAGCGTTTATCAGAAGAGTGGGGAGCAGAAATTTATGTAAAAACAGAAGGTGCTAATCCTACCGGTTCCTTTAAAGACCGCGGCATGGTAATGGCTGTTGCAAAAGCTAAAGAAGAAGGAAGCAAAGCCATCATATGCGCCTCCACCGGTAATACTTCTGCTGCAGCTGCGGCATATGGAGCTAGAGCAGGTCTTCGCTGTATTGTCGTTATACCAGAAGGAAAAATTGCACTGGGTAAACTTGCACAGGCTGTCATGTACGGAGCAGAAGTGTTTGAAATTCAGGGCAATTTTGATAACGCGCTCGACATTGTCCGCTCTGTGAGCAAAAAAGAAAACATTACGCTTGTTAACTCCGTAAATCCTTATCGAATTGAGGGGCAGAAGACATCCGCTTTTGAAATTTGTGATGTCCTCGGAGAAGCTCCGGATGTTCTTTCCATCCCGGTCGGAAATGCAGGGAATATAACAGCTTATTGGAAAGGATTTAAAGAGTACAACGATAAAAAAAGCACCGGACTTCCGCAAATGCATGGATTTGAAGCAGAAGGCGCCGCTGCTATTGTGAAAGATAAAGTTATTGAAGAGCCGGAAACGGTAGCTACAGCTATTCGAATAGGAAATCCAGCCAGCTGGTCAAAAGCAGTAGAAGCAGCTGATGAGTCAAACGGGCAAATTGGCATGGTCACAGACGAAGAAATTTTAGAAGCCTATCAGCTTCTAGCTCAAAAAGAAGGTGTTTTTGCCGAACCAGCTTCTTGCGCTTCCATTGCAGGATTGAAAAAACAAATAGAAAGCGGAGCGGTTCCAAAAGGTTCCAAGGTTGTATGTGTATTAACCGGTAACGGATTAAAGGATCCAAGCACAGCTATTGATACGGTAACCGTAAAACCTACAGTCATACCAAACGAAGAAGAAGCCTTTCTTGAACAGCTCAAAGGAGGGGTGACAAGTGGGAGGTGAAAAAATGGTTATCACGGTCCCAGCAAGCTCCGCTAATTTAGGCCCAGGATTTGATTCTATTGGTCTTGCGGTTAATCGCTATTTAACGTTAGAAGCAGAACGCGCTTTTGAGTGGAGATTTTATTCTGACTCTCCTGAGTTGGCTGATATCCCTGAAGGAAAAGATAATTTGGTATATCAAGTTGCAGAAGAATTAGCCAGACAGCTCGGCAAAGAACTTCCGGCTTGTGAAGTCAAAATGACTAGTGATATACCGCTTGCTAGAGGACTAGGGAGCAGTGCAGCAGCCATTATTGCTGCAATTGAGCTTACCGATCAGCTAACTAATGCTTCCCTTTTAAAAGAAGAAAAAATGAGGTTCGCCAGTGCGTGGGAGGGTCATCCTGACAATGTAGGACCTTGTTTATACGGCGGTTTAATTGTCGGCTCACACACTGAAGAGGAAACAGACATGGTTCATTGCGGCGTACCGGATATTGATTTAGTGATGGCTGTTCCATCTTCTGAATTGATGACAAAGAAAGCAAGAGGAATTTTACCGGAGTCGCTGCAATATCATAAGGCTGTTCAAGGCAGTGCTGTAAGCAATGTCCTGGTAGCTGCTCTTTTAAAAGAAAACTGGGAATTGGTAGGAAAAATGATGGTGCGTGATGTCTTCCATCACCCGTACAGGGAAAAACTTGTACCAGGATTGGCAGAGATCATGGAGAACATACAGGATTACGGAGCATATGGGGCTGCTTTAAGCGGCGCAGGTCCTACTGTTATGTGCATTGTCCCAAGAGGAAAAGGGGAAGAAGTATGCGAAAAACTGCAAAAAGATTATCCGCAGTTTCAAGTGCAAACAGCTAAGCCTGCTCCTTTTGGATCGAACGTACGATATAAAAAACTTACCGCAAAAACCAGCTAGTCATGGGCGAGCTGCAAATCCAATTGGTGTATCCGCCATTCGTCGTAATCTTTATGCTTTTGATGCCATAACAAAAAGGGTGTCCCGCACTGGGGGCACCCTTTTTAAATGACGTCAAATGGTCATTAAAATACTTGTTCTAACTCCACTACACCAGGAACTTCTTCAAGCAGAGCGCGCTCGATTCCTGCTTTCAATGTAATTGTAGAAGATGGGCAAGAGCCGCATGCTCCCATAAGACGAACTTTAACAATGCCGTCTTCAACATCAACTAATTCAACGTCTCCGCCGTCACGCAGCAAAAACGGACGCAGCTTTTCGAGAACTTCCTGGACTTGAGCGTGCATGTCTTCTGTTGTGTTTGGCATGCTTTTCATCTCTCCTTTCATTCTTTCCCCTTATTATATTATCCTTTTCGGATATATTCCATAATCATTAGGGCTTAATCCATATTCTACTATGAAACGCTTGTTAATGACAACCAAAGAGGTCGTATTATTTGAAAACGTCATTGCTTATATAGAATATCAAATAGTAAGATAGAAAAAAAGGGGGAGAGCGGTTCATGCGAGAAACAAAATCAATTGAAGTGAAAATATATGGAGCCGAAAAGAAATGTCCAAGTTGTGTTCATTTCCCTTCAAGTCTTGAGACAAAGGAATGGTTAGAAGCAGCGCTTACTCGGAAGTATCCAAGCAAAACGTTTCATTTTATGTACGTGGATATAGAAAAATCTCATTTAGAAGGCAAAGACCTGCAAATCGCAGAAGAAATTTCTGCTGGTGATTTAATGTATCCTCTCGTGACCATTGAAGGGGAAATTGCTGCGGAAGGGAATCCTCGTTTAAAAAAGCTGTATCAAAAAATAGAAGGGCTGCATCAGCAATAATTGCCGATCGCAGCCTTTTTCACTGGTAGGATTGGTGTCTGCATCTCGTCACGTTTTCTTTATACACCAGAATGATGTTTATACATCCATAACACACCGCTTTTTAAGAGCCGTGCTACTCTTCCTGTTACAGCTGTATCTCCCATCACGCCAAACCCGTGTTTTTTTCCTAAGGAGCCAAGAACCCCTTTTAATTTGATTTTTGGAAGCTTTTCCGGCAGGGCTTCATTGTTCCAGCGTTTTTTTAGAACCATCGCAATTTGCTCCGCCTGTCCTTCTGCAAGCTGTGCGCTTGGGGCGTGAGGGAGGCTGGCACAATCTCCGACAACAAAGGTGTTTTCTTCATCAGGCAGGTGGTGGTGGGGGGTCAACACTACCCGTCCTTTTTCATCTTTTTTTACATCAAGATCACGTACTACTTTGTTCGGCTGTATACCTGCTGTCCAAATAATGGCGTCAGAGGCTATAAAATCGTCATGGTTATACAAACCATTTTTTTCGACTTTCGTAATGTTTGAATTGCTGATTACTTCTACTTCATGCTTTACAAACCAATTTTGTACATAATTGCTAAGACGTTTTGGAAACATGGGCAAAATCGTTTCGCCGCGGTCAAAAAGTTTTATATGCAGGTCGGAGCGGCTTTCTCTAAGTTCACTTGCCACTTCTACACCACTTAACCCAGCACCGACAATAGAAACAACAGATTGAGCAGGCAGGTTATTAAGCGCTTCATATGTTCGTCTCGTTTTTTCCATGCTTTGAATGCTGTACGTATTTTCCTCTGCACCGGGTACACCGTGATATTTATCTTCACAGCCAAGGCCAATGATTAATATGTCATAAGAAAGAGGCTCTTCTCCTCTCATATGAATAAGTTTGTTATCTCTGTCGATAGAATCAACGGTGCCAAAATGCAGGGAAAGGCGGTCATGCTTAGGAAAAGGCACTCTTACATCGTGATCGGATTCCGTCCCTGCAGCTAATGCATAATACTCCGTTTTAAAACAATGATATGGAAGTTTGTCTACAAGCACTAATTCTATATCGTCTGGAAGATCGTTAGGAAGCAGCCGCTGTAAAATCCGCATGCCTCCATAACCCCCTCCTAAAATAACTAATCTTTTCATAGCACGATTACCCCTTTTAGTAAGAATTCCTTTTAAGCTGGTATGCAATAATAACATAAGCTCATCTAAAAACGCTTCACGGGTATCTTCCTTGCAAGCTGCTAATGTGTAATAAAAGTGACTGTTAATGACGTTAGCCCATAATGAGACATCTGTATCGGCTTTTACTTCTTCACGTTGTATACCAATTTCTAGCAGTTCATTCCATTTCTCAAGAAGAAGGGAGTCACTTTCAACAACATGCTGCCAAATGCGCCGGGTTAATTCTGGGTTAAAATGATATTCACCTAGAAAAAAACTAAAGTGCGCCCGGAGTTTTGAAATAAATGTTATCGTTTGGAGTCCATATGTTTTTAAATATTCATCTACCTCATAAAGCCGGTCTTCAGCTAACGTTTCCATGATGGACTCTTTTGTAGGGAAATAATTAAAAAAGGTTCCTTTAGCTACCTCTACTGTTTCTGTAATTTCCTGAACTGTGGTCGATTCAAACCCTTTTTCTCGAAAAAGAGAAACGGCAGCACTTAATATTTTTCCCCTGGTTTGTTGTTTTTTTTCAGATCTTTTCATTTTTTTATCTCTCCAATAGAACAGAGAAAATTTAATGTACTAAGAATATGTAAAAAATGACCTCGGTCACTTAAGATTATAACGATTTTATGGCAAATTTACAACAATCTGAAGAAAAATCTAATTATTATGAATTGCCGCGATGTAATAGCGGTTTATTCTTCTCTAAATTCCTGATAAGTAAAACGTGTTGACTTATTGTACATGCAGCGATAGGATAATTGCAGACCCTTAAAGAGGTGAGAATAATGAGGCCGATTATAGAATTTTGTTTAAGTAATCTGGCGAGCGGCACTCAAAAAGTAAAAGAAGAATTAGAAAAAGACCCCAACCTTGATATTATTGAATACGGCTGTCTCGGTAACTGCGGGCAGTGTGCTGTCAGCATGTATGCCCTAGTAAACGGAGAAGTTGTAGAAGGGGAATCTTCAGAAGAGCTGCTTTCCAATATTTATAAATACTTGGATGAAAATCCAATGTTTTAGAAATAAGGAGCTGTTTCTTTAGCATGGAGCCCGAAGCTCCGCTTTGGAAACAGCTTTCTTTTTTACGCCTTACATAGAGAAAAGCAGGCTGCTCAAAATACATAACTAAGGGGGAAGGGATATAATGAAATTGATTCCTTTTGAAAATACGTGGCCGTATGAAAAAATGGGTGATGATATTTACATTGAAGACTGTCCCTATTGTGGTGCTGATAATGTTCTTACGTATATGAAACCAGCTGACTTAGAAAATGCGATGGATGAAATAAAAACACCGCTTGTAATGCCTTGTTGTCACACCAAAATGACAATCGTTCAAGCCGATAATGATTATTTTTGGACCACAGAGCCGTTGAGGAAACGAGGGAGTAAATGATGAAGTTCACTAAAATGCACGGTCTAGGCAACAGTTATATTTATATAAATCTTTTTGAAGAATCATTGAAAGAAGAAGACTTACCTGAACTAGCAATAAATCTTTCAAATAAAAATACAGGCATTGGTTCAGATGGAATGATATTAATTGGACCATCTAATGATCAAGATATTCGGATGCGAGTTTTTAACGCAGACGGTTCCGAAGCAAAGAATTGCGGCAACGGCCTGCGCTGTGTAGCAAAGCTGGCCTTTGAAAAAAACCTCGTGACAAAAAAAGAGTTCACCGTTGAAACGCTTGGGGGCCCAGTGAAAGCAAGTGTAGAGTTAAGCGAAGGTGGACAGCAAGTAAAGCTGATTTCTGTGGATATGGGACCTCCACGTTTACTAAAAAAAGACGTGCCTATGGAGGGGAATCCAGACAGTAAAACAATCGAAGAAGCCGTAGAAGTGTCTGGTACCACTTTTTATATGACTGCCCTTTCAATGGGAAACCCTCATGCAGTGTTTTTTGTAGATGAGATCGAAACTGCTCCAGTGGAGAGAGTAGGCCCTATTCTTGAAAAGCATAGCATGTTTCCAGAATCAGCAAACATTGAATTTGTAGAAATGGCAGCTGATGACAACATGCACTTTCGTGTGTGGGAAAGAGGTTCAGGGGTGACACAAGCATGCGGTACCGGAGCTTGTGCTGCTGTGGCAGCAGCTATAATGACAGGTCGAACCAAAAAGGATATTGATGTAACCGTTCATCTTCTTGGAGGAGATCTTCATATTAGGTGGGAAGAGGACGGCAACATATGGATGACAGGACCGGCCGAGATAATATGTGAAGGAACGTATATAAAGCAAGAGTAAGAGAAAGTAAAAGGTTTAATTGACGCGCTGGCATTCGCCATTGGGACTAAACCACAAGCAGATTGTTCTAATATCCATTTTGGCAGAATAACCTCTCCAAAGAAACCTAAATATAAATGAAAGAATGTTCAATTGATTGGATTAAAATTGTTTGTTGCATGGGAAATAAGGTAAAATGAATTATATCGTTTAACCATTTACTCTAAAAAGGGGAGGGAAGGGAATGGAAAAACATGTATTCCCTGTCATGGAGAAAAAAGAGTTAGAAACTCTACGGCAAAAGATGATGGAAGCTGCTGAACTCCATGGTTTAGAGCATCCTTTAGTCTTGCATTACAGCCAAAAAGTGGATCAGGAACACAATAAAATGCTTAGGACGGACACGAAATCTTTCCCTTCTGTAACTTCCCTCAGTCTAAGAAAATGCCAGATCATTTGAAAGGTACTTTGAAAAACGATATACTACCATAAAGAAATCAATCTCCGAATTGATAAACTTTAAAGGAGGTTTTTCAATGATTAACATTACAGACGCTGCTATTGAGCGTGTAAAGCATATGATGAAAGAAGAAGACGATGATAATCTGAAGCTTAGAGTCGGTGTTAAAGGCGGCGGCTGCAGCGGTTTATCTTATGGAATGGGTTTTGATGCAGAAATAGAAGATACAGATAAGGTACAAGAAAAAAATGGGTTGCAAATACTTGTAGACAAAGAAAGTGCCCCGCTCTTAGATGGGGTAGTCATTGATTATAAAGAAAATATGATGGGCGGCGGCTTTACGATCGACAATCCAAACGCTATCGCTTCTTGTGGATGTGGAAGCTCATTCAAAACAGCGACAAACGCCGGCACACCGGAGGATTGCTAATGAAAACCCCCTTACTGTTCAATATTGAACGGTAGGGGGTTTTTTCAGTAAGAGGTTGTTTTCTTTTGCTCGACATTTATTAGACTTTTGCTTTCTAATATTAAAACATATGAGAGCTGTGGCCTGGCTGAAGACGGGCGCTTGGATCAATATAAGCCTTCGCATTGTTAACTGCTGTAGGAGCTTCACCAAAGCCAGTAGCGATAAGCTTAACTTTTCCATCATACGTTGCGACATCTCCTGCAGCGTAAATTCCTTTAATGTTTGTTTCCATTTTGGAATTAACACGAATCATATTTTTTTCAATATCAAGACTCCATTCCTTAATTGGGCCAAGAGAGGATATAAAACCATAGTTAACGATTAAAGAGTCAACATCTATTGTCTTAACGGCGTCTCCTTTAACTTCTTCAATCGCTACCTGTTTAATTTTTTCTCCATCACCGATAAGTTCTTTCACTTGGAAAGGCGTGACAATATCAACATTTGATTGTTTAAGCTGCTCTACACTGTGCTCGTGAGCACGGAATTTATCACGGCGGTGCACAAGCGCTACATCAGCAATCGGATCAAGCATATTGGCCCAATCTACAGCTGAATCACCGCCTCCGCATATCATAACTTTTTGATCTGCAAATTCTTTTAAGTCATTCACAAAGTAATGAAGATTGGTGTTTTCATAAGGTTCTGCACCTTCTACTTTCAGCTTGCGCGGTTGAAATGCACCTACGCCTGCAGTGATAATAATGGTTTTAGAATAATGGATTTCTTTATCTGTATGCAGTTCAAAGAAGTCGTTATCAGTTTTGATAACATTATTTACCGATTGGTCGAGTACGACCTCCGACTCAAACGTGTGCATTTGTTCAATGAGGTTATTCACTAGTTCTTGTGCCCGTACTTTTGGAAAGCCTGCCACATCGTATATATACTTTTCAGGGTAAAGGGCCGAAAGCTGGCCGCCGAGTTGAGGCATACTTTCAATAATTTTGACTTTCGCCTGCCGCATACCTCCATAAAAAGCAGTAAATAAACCAGTCGGACCTCCCCCGATAATGGTAATATCATATATCTCATTTTCTAGGGTCAACACGTCCACCTCCATATGAACTTATAAAACGCTACCTCCTATTATAAGCATATGCCTTCATTTTTTAAAAGACAAATAGATAACATGTTATGTAAGAAGTTTTGAAAAAAAGGTTGAAAAACGTAAAAAAAAGAAATATCATAATATATGTGATTTGTGACTATTTTGCAATACAAATGTATTATTCATTAAACGGAAAAACAGAAACAGCATGTTCATATCTTATTATGTTTTATTGCTGTTTTCATTTTTACTATCCCGTAGAGAGGGATTTTTCTTACGTTCATATACGTGAAATTAATCACATGTGAATTTAATTTGTCGTAATCGTTAAAGTTCCGGGGAAAATATTAATGAGCAAATACTTTAAAATGGATGTGATTTCGATGGCTACTAAACCAAATATTTTAATTTTAGGTGCTGGTTACGGTGGAATGGTAACCGCTACCAAAATTACGAAAGAGCTAGGACACAATGAGGCAAATGTAACTTTAGTTAGTAAACATGATTATCATTACCAAACAACTTGGCTTCACGAACCGGCTGCGGGAACAATGCATCACGATCGTACACGGATGAAAATTGATGATGTGATTGATATCAATAAAATTAATTTCATTCAAGATGAAGTGGTTGAAATCCACAGAGAAGAAAACAAAGTATCATTGAAAAACAGCGGACAAGTAGAATTTGACTACCTTGTCACTGCTCTTGGTGCGGTTCCAGAAACGTTTGGCGTAGAGGGTGTGTTTGATTATTCCTTTAATAAGTGGACAGTAAATGGTGCTCGCGAAATGAAAGACCATATTGAATATATGTTCGCAAAATATAATAATGAGCCTGAACCAAAAGACGAGCTGTTAACATTTGTCGTTGCAGGTGCCGGCTTTACTGGTATCGAATTTATTGGGGAATTGAGTGAACGTGTGCCTGAGCTTTGTAAGGAATATGATATTCCAAAAAGCAAGGTGAAAATGTATGTTATCGAAGCAGCACCTACTGCTTTACCAGGATTTGATCCTGAACTGGTAGAATACGCCATGAACCTTCTTGAAAATCGCGGTGTAGAATTTAAAATTAATACCCCTATCAGTGAAGTGAAAGAAGACGGCGTCATTTTAAAAGACGGTGAAGAAATAAAATCTTCCACTGTAGTTTGGGCAACTGGTGTTCGAGGTAATCCAGTTATTGAAAAGTCTGGATTTGAGAACATGAGAGGCCGAGTGAAAGTAGACCCTGATCTGCGCGCTCCAGGACATGAAAACATTTTTATTATCGGAGATTGCTCCTTAATGATTAATGAAGAAACAGAGCGTCCTTTCCCTCCTACAGCCCAGATTGCCATGCAGCAAGCTGAAACAGTAGCAGCTAACTTAAAAGCTCTTGTAAAAGGGGAAGAGTTAAAAGAATTTAAGCCGGACATTAAAGGGACTGTTGCTTCTCTAGGTGGAAAAGAAGCAATCGGGGTTGTCGGTAATAAAAAACTCTTTGGAACATCTGCTAACTTTATGAAGAAAATGATTGACAACCGCTACCTTTGGATTTTGGGCGGAGTCGGTCTAACGCTGAAAAAAGGGAAAAACCCATTTTAAAAAAGAAACAAGGCTCTGCAAATGATTAGATGTTGCAGAGCCTTTTTATGCGTTACTATACTGGTATTAAAATATTTAAATAACGATGCCATTTTACGTAAAGGACGCAAAAAAGCGCATGGGCCTCGTTTTTGAAAGATGTCCTCAAAAACATCAATGTTAGAGTAAGCATTGAATCAGGTATTTTCGATACAATTAAAGCTGCTTCACACTTTAGTCATATCTATTGTGTATAATGAAAAAGTGTGAAAAGTTGACGACGGATTTCATCTTTCGGTACACTTACAATGATTTGGGGGTGAAAGAGAATGAGCGGCATAGGAAGCCTTCCTCAATTGATTATTTCAATGGCGTTGTTTTTACTTTTATTTTTTGGTATTGGATTTCTTTTAAATATGATATTGCGGTCTACGTGGATAATGGCGGTTGTTTATCCGCTTATTGTTATTGCCATAATAGATAATGTACGTTTTTTTGATTATATTTTATCGCCGGGAGCATCTTTTAGTGCTTTAGGTAATGATTTAATTTCGTTAAAACTCGTAGATATAGTCATTTTATCAAGCGGATTGATAGGAGCGATTATAGCGGGTATTGCAATAAGAATGCTGCGCGTACGCGGCTATCAAATGTTTTAAGGGTTGTTCTGTAGTAGAGCAGCTCTTTTTTTACTTTAGGAGGTTTAAGTTTGTTAAAAGATCAAAGTATAAGAAAACTATGACTTCCGCGATAGGACTCGGCGACAAGCCGAGTTTTTATAATATGAAAAAACGGAACACTTTTCTTCACAGGAATAAATTCTCTTTTTTTGGAGATGCTGTTTCTGTGAGAGGAGTGATTTTTAATGGATAAAAAAATAACATTTTACAGAAGGATGTCAATGACTTTATTTTTCGTCGTCGCAGTAACTACCACCTTATCTTATGTAACAAATGTAAAAGCACAAGAGCTGCCAGGGTATTTTTATGATTATATAAAAACCGAATATATACAGGATAAAAAGATTTCGGATGTCCCTGAAAAACGAGGAACGAACAACTATAAGCGCGGTATAGATGAAGAGTGGCCGGAACCTGCTTTTAATGAAGAAGCAGAGATATTATTTGAAACAGAAGGACCGACAGAAATGGTAACTGCGACAGGATATACAGCAGGCTATGAGTCTACGGGAAAAACAAAAGAAGATCCCGCCTACGGAATTACGTATTCAGGGGTTAAAGTTAGACGTGATCAGGTTTCTACTATTGCAGCTGATCCTGCGTATTTTCCAATAGGAACGGTTTTATATATTCCGGAGTACGGCTATGGCATTGTAGCAGACACCGGCTCAGCAATAAAAGGAAAAAAACTCGACTTATATTATGATTCTGTAGAAGACGTTTACGACAAATGGGGGAAACGCAATGTAGAAGTGTATGTGCTGAAAAAAGGAGATGGCACGCTGCGAGAAGAAGAATTAATGGCATTAAACAAAGAAGGAGCTTTACCGGTGGTTCAGCAAAGCCCATCTTTTTAAATTAGGATTCTTCTAAAAGGGGATCTAAGTTGGTAGGTTTTTGAAATACTTCCGGGTGTAAAAGGTGAGCAAGTTTTTGCAACCCTATCAACAGTCTTGGAGATGGCCGGCAGTACAAAGGTTCTTCTAAAACATGTACGTTATTCGTTTTTAGTGCTTTCATAGAGGACCAGCCTTCTCTTTTATACAATATTTCAGGTTTGACCTTTTCCGTTTGCACCCCAACCCATGCCATACAAATATGATCAGGTTCCAAATTTTTAATCTCTTCCCAGCTTACTTGGCAGCTTGCTTCGGTTCTGTCTTCTAATATATTTCTTGCACCGGCTAATCTGCTTATAGAAGACAGCCAATTCCCGCCTCCTGGACTGAAAGCCGGTTTAGGCCACCACTCCCAATAAAGACGAACTGGGTTGCATTCTGATGCTTTTCTTTCATAATCAGCCAGTATATCATCCATTCGACTCACCAATGTTTGAGCTTTTTTATAAGTACCGGTAGCTTCTCCAATAAGAAGAAGATCGCTCCTTACATCTTCAAGAGAATTTGGTTTTGATACAATGTACGGTAAATTTTTTTCTTTTAATTTCTCTATGTTTTTTTCCATTCCTGGGACACTTAACGAGGCAAGGACCAGATCAGGATTCAGATCTGCTGCTTTATCCATATCAATAGAAAGGTCAGGACCAAGCCGAGGCAAAGTATTTACAGTGTTCGGCCAATCCGAATAGTCATCAACGCCGATCAATTGCTCTGTTAGGCCAAGGTAAGCAGCGATTTCGGTATTACTGGGACATAGTGAAACGATGCGCATAAATCTTCTCCCTCCATTATCCAAACATCACAAAATGACCAATAACAGCAATAAGAATGCCAAAGAGAGCTCCAAAAAATACTTCGATTGGCTGATGGCCAAGAAGTTCTTTCAGTTCTTCTCTTTTTTCTGTTTCTTCTTTCTGCTGCCATGATTTTGCTTCTGTAACAAACTTATTAAAATCTACAACCAGCTGGTTTAAAACGGTAGCGTGATAACCAGCGTGGCGTCTAACACCCGTTGCATCGAACATAACGATGACTCCAAAAACAGTACATATCGCAAAAAGTGCGGAATCAAAACCGTGGTCCATGCCAATAGCAGTTGAAACGGAAGTGACAGCTGCCGAATGAGAACTAGGCATACCGCCTGTACTAGTAACTAGAGTGATATCCCATTTTTTTGATGCAATGTAGGCAAGAGGAATTTTAATTCCTTGAGCAAATAAGATAGAAATAAGAGCAATCCACAAAGGGAAATTATTCAATAGTTCCATTCATTAGAACGTCCTTTCGGTATATATGCTTTTATATAAGTGAATCAACTTCATAAGCGCTATTTTGATTACGAGGAAAATTTATATAATGTTCGATTATAATGATATAGAAATGAGTGATGAAATTCACTCAAGTAAGATAACTTTTCATTATTTATTATTTCTAATCCTAGTTTCGAAGAACTGCCTCTTTTATAATTTTCCAACTGCTGTTATACTAATATATACCTTGAGTTTTCGAATATTTTAGACAATTACTATATTATTATTTTATATCTTAATCTAATTATATCACAGAAAAACAAGCTACCGTTTTCCGATTTCGGTGACAAACTGTGCACCTTCCTGATGTATTACTGTATTACTCTTTTAGAACTATATGTTTATTAAAAAGAAGTACAATAGAACTAAAAGATATAATTAACAAGGGGGTGTATTGTAACAGGTATGCTACAAATATAGTGTTCTCATTTATGCTCAGGTTCATTATCAGTGAAATTTAAGGTGATATGATTGTTTATGCAATTTGAACAGGGAAAGTCCTTTCAGTTATGATAAAAAATGTTGTTATATGTTAAAAAATGCAAATAAGAAACGGCTGTCAGCGTAATGGACGTTAAATGCCTCTACCAACTGAGATACGGTTCAGGCTGCTTTCTTTACAAGGCGCTATGCTGATTTTTTTAATATTTTTCGAAAAATAAGTATAATAAAAAAACCACCTAAACGTTAGAATGGATGTTGATTAACATGAAAATGGTAAAGTGGTTAGATAACCAATTAAGAAGACTTGAAGAATTTATTTTGAGTCTTTCTATTATTACGATTACTGTAATGGTTGCAGGAAATGCCATCAGCCGGAATTTTGCAGGAAGAAGCTGGGCTTTTGCAGAAGAGATCAGCCAGCTGGCACTATTTATGGCAACATTTATGGGAATTAGTTACGTTGCACGGAAAGGCCGGCATATTAGTATGTCAGCCATATTTGATAATGTGCCTTTTAAGCTGCGGAAAACACTTGCTCTTCTCATTCCCTTCATAACAGGGGTAATCATGCTTGTTTTTGCTTATTATTCTTATGGATATGTACAATCGGTAATTGATGCAAATCGTGTAACATCGGCATTACGCTTACCATATTATTTGATGATCATGTGGGCGCCGATAGGGTTTGTATTAGGGGCGATGCAATTTTTCCGAAATTTCTGGGTAAACGTGAAAAATAAAGATGTTTATCTTGCAGCTGAAAGAAAAGATTATGACAAGGAAGAAGATATAGAACAATCTGGTTCAATATAAAATTTCTTTTGTAGAATGGCGGGGAAAAGCAAATGGTGACAACACTCTTACTTATTATGGTTGTCTTTTTACTTTTAGGTTTTCCAATGATGATTCCATTAACTTTGGCGCCATTGGTCGTTGTACTTATATACTTTCCAAATCTAGAACCATTTTTTATGGTGCAGCAGATGCTCGAAGGGATCTCTAATTATGCACTATTAGCTGTACCGCTGTTTATTTTCGCAGCAGATATTATGTCTATGGGAAGAACTTCCAATCGGCTCCTTGATTTTGTAGGGTCATTTGTAGGGCACTTGCGCGGAGGGTATGCGATCACTACTGCTGCAGCTTGTACATTGTTTGGGTCTATTTCCGGTTCGACACAAGGTACAGTTGTAGCTATCGGAAAACCAATGCGAGAAAGACTATTAAAGGTTGGCTATAAAGATTCTACAGCTATTGCTTTTATTATTAATTCCAGTGACGTGGCGCTTTTAGTTCCACCTAGTATCGGAATGATTATTTATGGTATTATATCCAATACTTCAATTGGAGACTTGTTTATTGCAGGTATCGGTCCAGGAGTGTTAATATTTTTATTTTTTGCTGTTTATGCATATATACACGCTCGGTTGTTTAACATCCCATTAGCGGAGAAGGCAACCTGGTCGGAACGTTTTCGTTTTACATGGAAAGCAATTTTTCCTCTGATGTTTCCGGTTATTATCATCGGAGGGATTTATACAGGATTTTTTACTCCGACAGAAGCTGCTGGGATCTCTGTTTTATACGCGTTATTGCTCGAACTTGTGATTTTCAGGTCATTTAGCTTGAAAAAAATACCAAAAATAGCGCTCTCAACCGGTCTTGTCACTTCAGCTGTTTTTATTCTCGTTGCTGGGGGTCAGGCATTTGCTTATATTATACAATTTGCAAGAATTCCCCAGATGATCTCTGAAGTATTTTTATCGGGAAATCCGGGGCCAATTTATGTATTGATTATTGTTTCTATATTCTTTTTTATAGGGTGCATGTTTGTAGATCCAATCGTTGTTATATTAATTTTAACGCCAATATTTGCACCCGCAGCACAGCAGGCTGGTATTGATCCTGTTCATCTTGGTGTTATTGTGACGTTCCAGGCTGCCCTGGGATCAGCAACACCGCCTTTTGGTGTAGATATATTTACAGCCAGTGCAGTGTTTAACCGATCATACTTAGACACGATAAGAGGGACACCTCCATTTATTGTTATGATGATTATAGTATGTGTGCTGCTTATTATGTTTCCACAGATTTCTCTATTCCTGCTGTAAATTAAAAATAGCTTAATGCAGGATTGAGATAGATTTAAGAAAATTTAAGGGGGTAATGTAACAATGAAAAAAAACAAATTTAGATGGCTGGTCAGCACGGCTTTGCTATCATCACTAATGCTGGCTGCTTGCGGCGGCGGAGAATCTGATGACGGAGGCGGAGACACTGATAATGGTGAATCAGCAGAAGGAAACGGAGAAACATATGAATGGCGTTTTGTAACAGAAGAAAATGATGGACAAGTACAATACGAATATGCAGAAGAATTTGCGAATCGTCTTGAAGAAAAATCAGACGGGCAGATTACAATGGATGTATATGAATTTGGCGGGTTAGGAAGCGAAGTAGACCAGGTCGAACAGCTGCAAAGCGGTGCTGTTGAATTTGCGATCGTTTCCCCAGGTTTCACAGGAACAATGGTGGAAGAAGGACAGATTTTCGCACTGCAGTTTTTGCTTCCGGATGATCAAGAAGTAACACATGAATTATTAAATACAAGTGAAGCACTAAATGACGATTTGGCCGCTCTTTATGAAGAAAACAATATTAAGCCGCTATCTTTCTGGACAGAAGGTGCAATGCAATGGACAGGTAATAGTGAGTTGACTGAGCCTGCAGATTTTGAAGGATTCAAAATGAGAACCCAGGATTCTCCTTTGATCCAAGAATCCTATAAAGCTTATGGTGCAGACCCTTCCGTAATGAGCTGGGGAGAGCTTTACTCTGGACTTCAGACTGGTACGGTAGA
Source organism: Alteribacillus sp. YIM 98480 (assembly GCF_009765375.1). Lineage (GTDB taxonomy): Bacteria > Bacillota > Bacilli > Bacillales > Marinococcaceae > Alteribacillus. The sequence continues at coordinate 44,580 of NZ_VTOK01000014.1, read as the reverse complement.
TGGCCAAGAAAATCCAATTTTCTTTATTGCTGATGCTTCTTTCCATGAAGTACAGGATTATATGACGATTTCCAACCACAATACTTATGTTGCAATGACAACAGTTAATCCATCTTTCTATGATGGTCTGCCAGATGACATTAAAGGCATCATTGATGAAACAGTAGAAGAAATGCGCGATGTTGGTTTTGAACTACAGGATGACTTAAACAACGAATTGTTATCTGAAATTGAAGATAACGAAGAAAATCCAACTGAAGTTACTGAACTAACGGAAGATCAGCGTGATGCATTCCGTGAACTTGCGATTCCACAACGTGATTTTTATAGAGAAAATGCTGGGGATCAAGCAGGAGAGATTCTGGATAAATTAGAATCTGAAATTGAAGAAATACAAGGAGAATAAACGTACAAAAGGAACCCCGTCCAATGGGGTTCCTTTTGCAATAGGTAAGAAAGTAAAGTTATTGCGTTTTTGAACTAACCAGCCGTTGCTGTTCGGAATTTTTTTCCACTTTGCTAAATATTTAAGCAATTCGCTGAGAGAGTTTTAACCTTTTGTTTCGTAACCGATGAAGCTTCGGCACAGAAGCTGCTGCTAACGCAGTGAAAATGGTGTCTTTAATAAGCGGGAGTATCATCCATGCCCAGACCATCGAATAAGAAAAGCCCTCTGGAGCTTCAGCAATCCAAAGATACGCATAGTACATATAATTTGTACCTAACAAATAATTAATAGCTAGTCCAGTAAATGCAGCTATAAAAAATACTGCCATAGAAGGATTCTGTTTTCTTTCTATTATTTTTCCTGTCACATATGCTGATAAAATAAAAGATAAAATAAAGCCGAATGTTGGGCTGACGAGCGCTCGAAATCCTCCTGAAAATTCAGCGAATACAGGCATACCTACTAAGCCAATCAGCATGTAAATAATCATAGAAAGAGCTCCTAATCTGCTGCCAAGAAGAGCACCTGCTAGTATCGCAATAATAGGCTGGAGAGTAATGGGCACACCGCCAATCACTAAATAAGCGGTAATGTTAGCTCCTATTCCCATTAAAGCAGCAAACAGAGCAGCGGAGACTATATCAAGAGATTTTAACTTCATAAACATCCCTGCCTTTTTATGTGGATATATTTTTTTACATTGATAGGAAAGCATAAAATTTTAGCATGGATGAATCAGCGAGTGCTAGCCAAATTTTCTTTATACCTTTGGGAAAGTTTAACTTTGTTTAAAGGATCAAAGTATAAATAAAACGATGACTTCCGCCATAAGGACTTGGCGGCAAGTCGAATTTTACTAATCATATTAAAGGTAAGGGGGTAATATGTCAACTTATATTTTATATAGGTTAACAAAAAAGATTAATCCAAAGTAGTATGGTGTTTTACGTTGGTTTCGTTTGTTCGCTGGTGTGAATATTGTCGTTCTCTTTGAAGTACAATCCATAAAATACATGCGCTTATAATAAAGAGGCTTCCTGAAAGGATAAAAACATAGGATATATTAAGTAGTCCTGCTATTATTCCACCTATGATGGGACCAAAGACATTTCCGAGAAAGCGGAAACTGATATGATAACCTAGTACTTCGCCTTGCATTGAAATCGGACAGATCTGCCGTATGTAGGCTGTCATACAAGGAATTAATCCACCAATCTGCATACCAAATAAAAAACGAAGAACAATTAATTGCCAAATACTAGTGACAAATGCTTGAGGGATAAAGAAACATGCTGAAAGGATTAGAAGTACTACGATTATTTTTTCGTGACCAACCCGATCGCCAAAACGTCCCCATTTTCTTGTTGCGACCAAATTTCCAAGACCTGTAACGGAAAAGGCAATCCCTGCCAGAAAAGCAATATTTTCAGAATGATGCAGGTTATTAACATACAATGCAAGCAAAGGTTGAATGCTGAAATTGGCTGTTTGAATAATCATGGACATCCCAATAACCAATATGAGTACGGGGCGTTTCCAGATAAATGATACTATTTCTTTACTAGAAAAAGTTTGAGTTGTTTCGTTTTTATCAGTGTACACGACTTCTTTTAAACCGACCCATACAAGTGTAGCAGCTGCAGTAATTACGCCTGATGTTATAATAAACGTAAGAAAATAGCCGGTTGTATCTGCGAGCAGACCCCCAAGCACTGGACCTAATAATCCACCGGAAACAGTACCTGTCTGCAATGTTCCGAGTTTGTCTCCTGCATTTTTTTTGGCACTTTGGGCAGAAATAAGAGCCGTTGCAGTAGGAATAAACCCTGTTACAATACCCATTAGCAATCTTATGACAAATAAACTTTCAACGGATTGAGCAAATCCCATACATAAAATACATACTGCGATTCCGTATCCAGTCAGAATTAAAATGATTTTACGTCCATAACGGTCCCCAATTTTTCCCCATAAAGGCGCTGCAAAAAAGGCTACTAAAAAGGTGATCCCGAAAATGTAGCCAGCCCAGCGCTGAACGTATGAATCAGAGAAATCGCCAAATGTTTCAATATATAAGGAGATAAATGGAAGTACCATGGTTGCGCTTGCTGCCACGAAGAAATTAGCAATCCACATAATCAGCAAATTCCTGTTTTCAGTAGAAATAAGTCATCATCCTCAAATATTTCGTCACTCTAAATAGTATAGAATAAATAGAGAGCGTTGAAAAGGATTGAAAAGGGTAGGGTACATCTACGTTCTTATTTGGAATACATAAAAGGGAAACGTATAATGGGTACGAAGACACAAAAAGAGAAAAGAACAGCAAACGGAGGCATGCAGGAGCCATGAGCTTATCGTCATCAGCGCGTTTACAAATTATTTCTCACCGCGGTGCAACGACTGAAAGTATTAAAGAAAATACAATAGAGGCATTTCAACACGCAATTGACGTGCAAGCTGATATGATTGAAACAGACGTAAGACAAACAAAGGATGGAGAATTAGTATGTGCACATAACCCAGATTGGAATGGGATTATACTAAAAGAGATGACTTATGAACACTGGAAAAAGAATACAGAGGCAAAAGAAGGATGGCGCCCGCCGCTTTTAAAAGAAGTTTTGCATCTTTGCAAAGGAGTCATTCCGTTAAATCTTGAATTAAAGGAACATGGGTTAGAAGAACAGGTGATATCGAGCCTGCCTCATTCATATCCGTTAGATGATTTATTGTTTTCCTCTTTTGAAGATGAAGTTATAAAAAAAATAAAAAGTATGAATGAAACATTTCAAACGGCTTTAATCGTTGGCAAGTCCTTATTTAACTCGTCCTCTAAAACATTTTCTTACTGGAAAGACTTTTATCCCGAAAATCGTTTAAAACAAGCGAAAGCAGATGCCATTTGCCCTCATTATCGATTAACAAACAAATCCTTTGTCGATCGTATGCATAAACATGGATACAAAGTAAATGTATGGACTGTAAACAGTGCTGAAAAAATGAAGAAAATGCAAGGAGCAAGGGTGGACGGCATTTTTACAGACAATGTAGCATTAGCACAAAAACAGTTGTAAAGATACATCTTTATTGCCAAATGAAGCATGCTCGTTGTATGATCGTACTAAGAGTTATAAAAAGGAGTGTTAAAATGGCTCGTGTAGAAAGTTTTGAGTTAGACCATACCATTGTAAAAGCCCCGTATGTTCGGCACGCAGGAGTTCAAAGAGTTGGATCTGATGGTGTCGTTAATAAATTTGATATTCGTTTTTGCCAGCCAAACAAACAAAATCTTCAACCTCCGGTAATTCATACTTTAGAACACTTGTTAGCATTAAATATCCGCCGGTTTGCAGAAGAATACGACCATTTTGAAGTGATTGATCTTTCGCCTATGGGTTGTCAAACCGGCTTTTATTTAATCATGAACGGGGAGCCTAAAATCGAAGAATTAATTGATGTTCTTGAAAAAACGATGAAATATTCTCTAGAACTAGAAGAAGTACCTGCTGCAAATGAAGAACAGTGCGGGCAAGCGAAACTTCATAACCTTGAGGGTGCGAAAAAGTGGATGAAATACTGGTTAGAACAAGATAAAAATGCGTTAAAAGAAGTTTTTTAACGATATCAGAAAATTTGGCTTTCATGCCAGTATACTTTGCTAGAGAAAAGGGGCTGATTTATGTCAGCCCCTTTCTTGTGAATAATATTCGCTTGCTTCTTTTATAATGTTAATAAAGTTATAGGTGGAAGAAGAAGAAATATCCGCTTTCAACACCTTGCTCATCAAATCCAGGGCCTGGTCATTATCTTCTTTTTGATTAGAAGCGGTAGCATCAGATGGAATGAGTAATTTGTAATGTCTCATGTAGGCGTCATTAGCGGTGAACTGAATACACATATTACCAGCTACACCCGTGATGATTAACGTTTTTACTTCTAAATAATCAAGCAGCAAATCCAGCGGTGTAGCAAAAAATGCAGAGAATTGTGGTTTTAATACAAAATAATCATCATCCTCAGGCTCAACGAGTTCTGTTATCGGTTTTCCTTTCACGTTATCTTGTTTGCAATGGTCTACTAGTTCTTTGAAATCACTCTGCCAGCGGCCATAGTTGTCATTGACATAGATAACGGGGATGCCATGCTGTTTGGCCCTTTTTTTTAAATGGGCTATATTTTCTGCCGCTTGAAGTGCTTTTGGAAATATTTTTTCACTATCCTCAAATTCCATATCGTTAATCATATCAATAATTAGTAACGCGACACTTGCTTTTTCTTCAATGTGCGGAAGATCTTCTGCCAAAGCTAATCCCTCCTGTCCATAGCACTCTTCCCTTTTTTTATAATGTTCAAAATGAAAAATAAGCTTACACCGGCTTTCACCATAAAAATTCGGGGCAAGTCGAGTTTTTCTAATACTTTAGAATGTTTAACTTTGTTAAAGGATCAAAGTATAAGAAAAACTAAGACTTCCGCCATACGGATTTGGCGGCAAGTCGAGTTTTTCTAAAATTTTATAAATCTGACCATACAACTCCTAGAGTAAAGTGTAATATGATAAGATAGACGTTAAATGTATATACTTTGTTGTTTTAATGAAAAGAAGAGTAATGGTTTTTCAATGGAAAGGAGTCATCAAGGTGGAAGATAAGCTGGAGATTTTACGTTTGTTAGAAGAAAATGGACGCATGGATGTTCCCACCATTGCTAAAATGGTAGATAAATCCGAAGAAGACGTCCAGGCCATTATAAATAAATTAGAAAAAGAAAAAATAATATTAAGCTACGCAGCAGTAGTTGATTGGAGTAAAGTTAACGACCGAGAAGGTGTTACAGCAATGATTGATGTGAAGGTGACTCCTCAACGCGGTGTCGGTTTTGATGAAGTGGCGGAAAGAATTTATCGTTTTCCAGAAGTAAAAGCTCTGTATTTGGTTTCTGGAGCTTATGATTTATCCGTGGTCATTGACGGCAATACGATGTCGGAAATTGCCAGCTTTGTATCCGAAAAACTATCAGCATTAGATTCGGTCATCTCAACCACCACTCATTTTAGGCTGAAAACATATAAACATGATGGGGTTGTGTTTGATGATGAAGACGATGATGATAAAAGGATTGTGGTGTCACCATGACGATTTCTTCTATCAAACAAACAGAAAGATTGTCTCAGGCCGTTCAAAAAATACGTCCTTCAGGAATTCGCCGTTTTTTTGATATGGCCTCTACCATGGAAGATGTCATATCACTTGGCGTTGGGGAACCTGATTTTGTTACGCCTTGGAATGTAAGAGAAGCAAGCATTGCATCGATGGAAAGAGGTTTTACAGCATATACTGCCAATCCCGGCGTAATAGAATTAAGAGAAGAAATTGCTTCTTATTTAGATAAACAATTCTCTACCCTATATAACCCTGAATCGGAAATTATTGTAACAGTTGGAGCAAGTGAAGCGATAGACATTGCAATAAGGGCAACGGTAAATCCAGGAGAGGAAGTAATCGTTATAGAGCCTGGTTTTGTTGCGTATGCACCGATTGTTTCTTTGGCAGGCGGTGTCCCGGTACCAATTGGAACAAAAAAAGAGAATGAGTTTAAAATCACAAAAGAAGAATTGGAAGCTGCTATTACACCGAATACAAAAGCTGTTATGTTGAGTTTTCCAAATAATCCAACGGGAGCTGTAATGGCTAAAGAAGACTTGCTGCCGATTGCAGAAGTTATTGAAAAACATAATTTGCTTGTGTTATCCGATGAAATTTATGCGGAACTAAGCTATGACAACAAACATTACAGTTTTGCGAATCTCCCTGCTATGCGAGATCGAACCATTCTCATTTCAGGTTTTTCTAAAGCGTTTGCGATGACGGGCTGGCGCATAGGTTTTGTATGTGCTCCACAAGATATCGCTCAAGCGATGTTGAAAATTCATCAATATACCATGATGTGTGCTTCTTCTCTTGCTCAATATGGCGCATTAGAAGCACTGCAAAACGGAAGGGAACAAGTAGAACGTATGGTTACAAGCTACAGGCAGCGCCGCAATTTTATTGTTAAAGCTTTTTCTGAAATTGGTCTGCCATGTCACTTGCCGGGCGGTGCCTTTTATGCGTTCCCTTCCATAGAACAAACTGGGATGAGTTCAGAAACATTTGCAGAAGCTCTTTTAAAAGAAGAAAAAGTCGCCGTTGTTCCGGGTGACGTTTTTGGAGAAGGCGGGGAAAATCATATCCGTTGTTCTTACGCGACATCAATGGATTCCCTGCAAACAGCTATTGAACGGATAGGGCGTTTCCTGAAAAAACATCGATAAAGATTTTGATATTTGTAAACCTGTACCCAAAAAATAAGGTACAGGTTTTTTGCTTTCTAAAAAATTATATATTTTCTATTCTGATAACTATCACCATTTTATTTGATCTAAGTCTAGCTTAAGCGCATAGCAGCTCAGGTGCACACGATAATAAGGATCTTTGCTAAAATGGCGAACTTCCTGTTCTAGGACTAGGAGGTTTTTAATGAAAAAAAGACAAAGCGAAGTATGCTTTGCCTTTAAAGAGGGGGAATATACTATTATTTTCCCACATTTTTACTTTTTAATCCCTGGATTTGAAATTTATTACCAAACTCCTAGCACATCTAAAAATGCAAATAAAATAGCTATAGGTGTGATATAACGAATCATAATCATCCAGCTGCGGAAAAACCCTTCTCCTAATCCAGAACCTCGAAGCAGCTCTTCCTTCAAGTCTTGATGCTTCATTTTTAATGGAACAAAAAGCGCAATAAGAAGAGCCCCTAATGGCAGTAAAATATTACTAACAAGAAAATCTATATTATCGAAAAAGGTATTTCCGAAAACAAACCACTCAGAAAGTACCCCATAAGACAAGTTGGACGGAATACCAAGTACAAAAATGCCAAGTCCGCCAATCCATGCGGCTGCCATTCTGCGCTCTGGCTGATTTCTAGCCGTAGAAGATACGACAATCTCAAGTAAAGAAAAAGCAGAAGTTAAGGTAGCAAATAACAATAAAAGCAAAAATAATGATAAAAACACACCGCCAAATGCCATTTCACTAAAAACGGCCGGTAAAACGGTGAATATTAAACTAGGTCCTTCGTTAGGTTCTAAGCCAAAAGCAAATACCCCTGGAAAGATGGCTAAGCCTGATAAAAAGGCAATTAATATGCTTAGACCGACAATGGAAGAAGCTGAGCGGACAAGGCTCTCTTTCTTATCGAGATAAGAGCTGTAGGTCACCATAATGGAAACGCCAAGGCTAAGGGAAAAGAAAGCTTGCCCGAGAGCGAAAAGAATAGTGTCACCGCCAACTTTGCTAAAATCTGGCTGCAAGAAAAATCTGACACCTTCCATTGCGCCGTCAAGAGTAAGTGAACGTATTACTAAAATAATAAAAATGACAAAAAGTGCAGGCATCATAATGCCGCTCGCTCGTTCAATTCCTTTTTGAATGCCTCCTTGTACGACGAGAATCGTTATAATGATAAAGGCAAGGTGAGCAATCCCGACTTCCCAATGGTTCGAAATAATGGAACCAAACAGCATACCGTAGTCACCGGTGGGTGGATTTGTCATGCCGCCAGTTAAGCTGCGAACAAAATAAGTAAGAATCCATCCGCCGACCACAGCATAAAAAGATAAAATTAAGCAAGAAGAAATAATACCAAGAATTCCGACCCAGTACCATGGCGTCCCAGGGGCCAGCTCTTTATATGCTTGAATGGGCGATTTTTGTGTTTTTCTTCCAATGACAAACTCTGCAAGTAAAAGGGAAGTCCCTAATATTAATGTAAAAGCTAAAAATATAATAAAAAAGGCGCCGCCTCCACTTGTTCCTGCTACGTATGGAAGTTTCCATACAGCTCCAAGCCCAATTGCAGACCCGGCTGCTGCCAATATAAAACCTATTTTCGACTTCCACTGATCTCCTGCGTTACTCATAGGTGTCTCCTCTCTCCTTATCATTTGACATTAAATCACATTAGCTGATAAATCCCATCATTGTCAAGTTCACAGCCAATTTTTTAAACAAGTAAGAAATAATAAATATTTGGCGTTTTTGATGTCTAGCTCCAGCGCCCAGCCGCTCAGGCGCACACGATAAAGAGGAACTTTTGCTAAAACCGCGAACGTCCTGTCGCAATGCAAAAGTCAACACCTCCTGTGTAAGCCAGTTCAGCGTTGTCACAGGACGTGTGCGATCTTAGTAGAAGTTCATTAAAATGAGCAGAACGTCTTATGTCTTCCCTTCGACTCCGGGCCGCAGGCGACCCTGCGTGAAAGCTCCAGAACCTGTCGCGGGCTCCCAGGATGGGAGTCAGTTCGGCGTTGTCACAGGACGTGACGCTCGTAGCCGAACTTCCTTCTTTTAAGGCGCTTGCGCTTTTCTTAGTTGTTCATATGTATTGAAATTGCCGAATGCTGAAATTTATGTTACAATTTGTTGGCTAATAAATTGTTAGGAGATGTTTGCATGTCGGTTAAGCAGTATGAAGTTGGTAGTATTGTAGAAGGTAAAGTTACAGGCATAAAGCCCTTCGGAGCGTTTGTAGCACTTGATGACAACAAACAAGGACTTGTGCATATATCAGAGGTCGCTCATGGATACGTTAAAGATATACACGAAGCATTATCTGTTGGTGATCAAGTAAAGGTTAAAATTAAGTCCATTGATGAAGAGTCAGGGAAAATTTCACTTTCCATTCGTGATACGGAGCCAGCTCCTGAAGGAAAAGCAAATGAAACGCGCAGCCAGCGAAGCGGTCCTAGAGGCGGCAGCAAAAATAACAGCCAAAAAAATCAAGGTTTTAATACGCTTGAAGATAAACTAAAAGATTGGCTAAAACAATCCAATGAAATACAAGCTGATTTAAACAAAAGAATGCGCAAATAGTTCATGTAGATAGAAGGGATTATAGACGGAACATATTTTCCGTTATAACCCCTTCTTTTTTTGCAAAAAGAATCAAAGTATAAGCAAAATCACGACTCTCCCCATAAAGACTTGGCGGTAAGTCAAGTTTTAATGAATGTTTTTAATGAAGGCAGAAATAAACTTGTTCAGCATTACCGCTGCGGTTCTGGACTTTTTTCTAATTCTTCATCGGGCTTTAAAAGCAGAGAAATACAATAGAGTCCGGCAATCCCCACTAATGAGTAGATGACACGAGATAAGGCGGCTGCCTGGCTTCCAAAAATAGATGCAATCAAGTCAAAGCCAAAAAAGCCAATCAATCCCCAGTTAATTGCTCCAATGATAGCCAGTACGAGAGCAGTGCGCTGTAATCCGCTCATCCTATTCACCTCCCTTCACGACTTGCTCTTCAACAGTTTTTCTCACTTGTTTGTATTTATTAGGATGATATATATTTTGTAAGATTATGCATGAAACCAAAATTTTTCTCATGTAGCCGTTTACATATAGTAAAGTGCTTGATTTGCAAAACGAGCTTCTTTACATTGAGAATATACGTTAAAAATGGAGGAGATTTTTCATGGCGAAAGGAATCACCATAGATTACAGTAATGTATTGTCTTTTGTAAAAGAAGAGGAGATGGAGCATTTAAAAAGTGCTGTTGCCAATGCTCATCAAGCAGTCCATGAGAAAACGGGAGCAGGAAATGATTTTTTGGGCTGGGTTGACCTTCCGGAAAACTACGATAAGGATGAATTTTCTCGCATTCAAAAAGCAGCAGAAAAAATCCAAAAAGACAGTGATGTTTTGTTAGTTATTGGAATTGGCGGCTCTTATCTAGGGGCGAAGGCCGCAATTGAAAGTTTAAGTCATTCTTTCCGCAATCAGCTTGGCAGCAAAGATCGCAGCGGGCCTGAAATATATTTTGCCGGCCACCAAATCAGTCAATCCTATACTCAAGATTTATTAGACATGTTAGAAGGCAAAGATGTGTCTATTAATGTTATTTCTAAATCTGGTACGACCACAGAACCCGCAATTGCATTTCGGATTTTCCGTAATTATTTAGAAAAAAAATATGGAAAAGAAGAGGCGGCCAAACGTATTTATGCTACAACAGATAAAGAAAAAGGAGCCTTAAAAACACTGGCAGATGAACAAGGGTATGAAACGTTTGTTGTCCCGGATGATGTAGGCGGGCGTTATTCCGTTTTAACGGCAGTGGGACTTTTGCCGATCGCAGCCGCTGGACTTGATATAACTAGTATGATGACTGGAGCAAATGATGCACGAAAGGACCTTTTTGAAGAGGACTTGCATAAAAATTATGCTTATCAATATGCTGCGCTTCGTCATATTTTTTATCAAAAAGGAAAAGCCATTGAATTATTGGTTAATTATGAGCCTCAGCTTCATTATGTTTCCGAGTGGTGGAAGCAGTTATTTGGAGAAAGTGAAGGCAAAGATGGAAAAGGGCTGTTCCCAGCTTCTGTTGACTTTTCTACTGATCTCCACTCCATGGGTCAATATGTCCAAGAAGGCCGCCGCCATCTGTTTGAAACCGTTCTTCAAATCGAAGAAACAGGTAAGAATGTAACCATAGAAGAAACGGAAGATGATCTCGACGGCTTAAACTATCTTGCTGGGGAATCAATGGACTTTGTCAATAAGAAAGCATTCGAAGGAACACTTCTTGCGCATACAGACGGAGATGTACCAAATCTCGTTTTACAAATCCCTGAATTAAATGAATATTATTTTGGCTACCTTGTCTATTTCTTTGAGAAAGCTTGTGCTATAAGCGGATATTTACTCGGAGTTAATCCGTTTGATCAGCCTGGTGTGGAAGCATATAAGAAAAATATGTTTGCCCTTCTCGGGAAGCCTGGTTTTGAAGAAAGAAAAGAAGCATTGCAAAACAGATTAAACCAATCCTAACAGGAATGCCCCTCAGTGCACATGCTGAGGGCATTTTTATTGCGTTTTTCACAAGCCGTGTTTTTCTAATTTTTCTGCGAAGTAGCATGAAATAAAAAAGGAGTGGAAACATACTAACAGAAAACTTTTTTAAAAGGAGCGGGAAAAATGATTGAGGTGTCCTCTAAGATTGAAAACCATAAATTTGTACTATATGACCTGGAAAAGAAATTAAAGCCGATTGGATATGAAATTGGTGGAAATTGGGATTATGACCATGGCAGTTTTGATTATAAAATTTCAAATGAGAATGGATACCAATTTTTTCGTGTGCCATTCACAGCCGTTGACGGGGAGTTAGAACAAAAAGGCGTAGTAGTGCAGATTGGCACTCCTTTTGTATTAACACACAAATACCAGGAGCATGTAGACAATGTTTCTGAACCCTACAATGCTGTACTTAATCAATTTTCAGAACCCGTTGAGCATGACGCAGAAGTACCGCAGTCTTCTGTTGACATGGCGAAGCGGTTAAATACAGAATTAGAAGAAGTTTTATTGTCATAATCAAGTTCCTCTGGTAACGTAAAAGAGTAGATGTTGTCAGGGGGACGCAAAAATGGGAGAAGCCATTATTTTTGGTGCAGCTGTATTTGCAGGGTGGATTATATTAGATTATTCAAAAGAAAAAAAGTGGCGGAAAGTGAGCATACTAGAATCATTTCTGGCAGGGGCAGCAGGAGCTGTTGGCTGGCTTCTCTTAGAATTAGTATTTTAAATTTGACAGAATAAACAAAAAAGCTTATAATAAAAATTGTCGTTTTTAGGAGAAACGGGGTATTAGCTCAGCAGGGAGACGTTGCTGATTGTACTGCCCTTGTCGTAGAATCGATAGACCATACAGTTATGACGGGGCTATAGTTCAGCGGGAGAATGCTACACTGGCAGTGTAGAGGTCGGGGGTTCAAATCCCCCTAGCTCCACCATACATAGTACTAACGACATTACTTTTCGTTTGAACGAGGAGTAGTGTCGTTTTTTAATCTCGTTTTTGATTGGTATGTGTTTCCCAGAAAAGCAATTTGAATTTAGTACGTTAAATAGTAACAGAGAACTTTTGCAACAATGAAGTGGCTGGATAATGAATTACATATAATCCCGTTTGGAACTTTGCCTATCGGAATAGATGGGCATAAACTCAACTACAGTCAACATTACGGAGGTACAAGAGTCAAAATATTTTGATGAAGAGCTGCTATCTATATACAAGGATAAAGACAACTTCTTCATTATCATGTACAATAATTGACATACGATAGCTTGGCCGCACGTAGAAACAGGTACGATGTGAAAGTAACCTGTTGTAAAGATGGCAGTAATGGGAAGATTATTGAAGGATATTTTTAATGCGAAAAGAAGGTGGAAGATATGAACAATAACCAGTTTGACAAAATCAAAAACGGAAAAGGATTTATCGCAGCGCTCGACCAAAGCGGGGGCAGTACTCCGAAAGCATTGGCCGCATACGGTGTACCGGAAGATTCCTACGCCGGGAAAGATGAAATGTTTGACCTGGTCCATGAGATGAGAACAAGAATTATTACTTCCCCTGCCTTCCGTTCCGACTCCATTCTCGGCGCCATTCTGTTCGAACAGACGATGGATCGTGACATCGAAGGCCAATACACTGCCGACTACCTTGCCGATAAAGGAATTGTGCCATTTCTGAAGGTCGATAAAGGACTCGCCGAACAGGAAAATGGTGTCCAGCTCATGAAACCGATCCATGATCTGGATGAAACCTTGCGCCGTGCTAACGAACGAAACATTTTCGGTACCAAAATGCGCTCTGTCATCCATGAACTGAACCAAGAAGGCATCAAGGCTGTCGTTGATCAGCAATTTGACATCGGAAAACGCATCATCGCTGCCGATCTGATACCGATCATTGAACCAGAAGTGAACATTCACAGTGAAAGCAAAGAACAATCAGAAGAAATGCTAAAGGAGGAAATCCTTAAGCATCTGGACGATCTAACTGAAGAAGAAAATGTGATGCTCAAACTAACTATTCCAACGAAAGCTAATTTGTATAAAGAATTGATCGAACATCCGCGTGTCGTTCGTGTTGTCGCTCTATCCGGTGGCTATGCCCGTGAGGAAGCCAATGAAAAATTGAAAAAGAATGATGGCCTCATTGCAAGCTTCTCCCGCGCACTCACCGCTGACTTGAATGTCAATCAGTCGGACGAAGAATTCAACGAGACGTTACAACAGGCTGTCGATACAATTTACGATGCTTCAGTGAACAAAAAATAGAGGAAACACAATGGTGCCTGACCCTCAAATCTGCTGACGTTTTAGCCGATAGGGGTCAGGCATTTTTTCAAAAGGTAAGAAATGATAAATATTTGGCGTTTTACATGTCTAGCGCAAGCGACTACTCGCTCGAGATTCCTTCGGTTCGTCAATGGAAAGCAAAGATCAGCTTTCCATATGCCGACCTTAATCTGAACTAGACGATATTGGAGCAATTGCATGTAATAAATCAAAACGATAACAATTTGAATATTCATTTGTACCGTTCTAATAAAACTATGGTCAACCAGAAATATTTTACCCGGCTGCCTTATAATACGAACGAAGCAGTATGAAGAAGGGTATTAGCATCTTTTTGTCGCATAGCTGCGCCCTTATGTGTAATAAAAAAAGCTGGCAGTAACCAGCTGTAAAAACATTTATTTTTATTTCGGAGCAACATTATTATTACTTACCTTGGTATGCTTCTTTTAATTTTTCTATGTCAAATTTTTTCATTTGAAGAAATGTTTTTGTTAATCGATCCATTTGTTCGTTTGTCCCGTTTGCCATCATTTCTCCCATAACTTTTGGCCAAATTTGCCAAGAGACACCGTACTCATCTTTCAACCAGCCGCATTGTTCTGCTTTTGGATCTGAGGAAAGCTTTTCCCAGTAGTAATCAATCTCTGCTTGATTTTCGCACTGAACTAAAAGTGAAATGGCTTCATTAAATTTGAAGTTATGTGGGTGTGCACTGTCCATAGCAGCAAACCATTGCTTCTCTAGCATAAAATCTGTAAACATTAAAGTTCCTTCCTTGTCTGGCTCCATGTCTGCTGGATAGCGTGCGATTTCCCCTCGTTTTGAATCATTGAAAACAGAAAGATAATAGTCACTGGCTGCTTCTGCCTTACCGTATACATCTTGAACATACATCAATGAAGGTACGATAAATGGTCGTTCTTCACCAGCGGGGTTCGTTAGGATCAGCTGCCATGACAGGCCATACTTATCCTGTATCCATCCGTAGTGCTTACTGAATGGAGATTCTTGAAGCGGCATAAGTGGTGTACCGTCTTGGGACAGCTTTTCCCAAAGCTGATCTAAATTTTCCCACGCGTTCTCATCTCTAGAAGGATCAAAATTGACAAAAAAAGAAATCGAAGGATTGAACTGAAAATGCGGGCCTCCATTTATGGCCATGAATGAATGTCCTGCGAGATTAAAAGAAACGACATTGCTTTCGCCAGATGGTGTGTCGTGAATGGTTGCGATATCGGTGACTTTTGAATCTGGAAAAATGGATGCATAAAATTGTGCAGCTTCTTTTGCTTCATGATTAAACCATAAGTGCGGAACAATTTTTTGTTCTATCATTAACACCCTCCTTTTAATTATGAATTTATACCTTATTTGACCTCGTTCAGATGCTCTTCCAGACGGTTCCAAGTTTCGGTGATGCCTTGTAACATGCCCATGTCCATGACCGACTTGAGAGCTTCTGCAGACACATATTCAGCACGGTTAACTAGTTTCGTCTTGCCGCCCAGATCGATGAATTCTAACGTGATCTCAGAGGATGGCATATTTTCATCGATATTACCATCGGCATCCGAGAAGTAATCGGTGTAAATAATCATTTCTGGCTCGATAATATCCTTGTAAACGACTTTTCCCCAAGACTCCATACCGTAATATTCTCCTTGATTCCGGTCCATACACTTCATACAGAAATGCCATGTACCGCCCGGTCGAAAATCAATGTGGCAAACTGGAAGTTCCCAGCCAATAGGCCCCCACCAATGCATGAGATGCTCAGGTTCTTTAAACATTTTGAAAACGAGATCGCGCGGTGCATCGAAAATACGCTCCAGTACCAGCACCTGATCGTTCTCTACTCTAGATTTTAATTCGTTGATTGACATTTTAACTCCTCCATCCCATTTTTATAATCTTTTCCGTTTATCATGTACTTTTTTCCAGATCAGCAAAGTGTTATCTTCACTATCGCAAAGTTGAAGACTCTTAGGGGAAGGAGGCTATTATGTCTTTGAACTTGATGTTTTAATTAGCCGCATACAATTAAAAGAAGCAACTTTGCTGTAGGTTTTCGCTATCTAATCATTAATTAAGTGGTTTTTTTCGTTGTAATACATTGAGATAATCGTCCAGCCGATTCATCCGCGCTTCCCACACTCGGCGGTAGGAGTCAAGCCACTTATCCAACTCTTGAAACGGTTCTGGTCTTAGCTTATATATTCGGCGATTAGTTATCGGCTGAACCTCGACAAGACCAGCTTCGCTCAAAACGCGAAGATGCTTTGACGTTTGGGGCTGGTTTAGGTTTAGCTTCTCCGCAATTTCCCCGACTGGAAGTGGTTCGTTAAGAAGAAGATCGACGATAGCAAGACGGTTGGGTTCTGCCAGTGCACTAAATGTTTGTACGTTCATGGTGAATTCGCTCCTAACATGTGTATTTTTCTTGTTGTTACATTAAGAATATCACCTCCGGGTTTTTCACTTCACCTATGTCGCACCTTGTTGTTAAATTGATTATTCCATTTAAGGAATATTCCTGTCAAGTAATATTAAAATATTTGGTCAGGACGGTATAAAATACCTATCCAAAGGTCTTATATCAACAAACCGTATCTCGCCAGGTATAGATAAACTTAATAGATGTTGTATTGGCTGCGTGTTCCTTTAGTAGTAAGACATCTGGATAATAATTTGAAATAATAGGAACCCATTACATTTGGTCATTTTGTTAAATAAAAGAAGAGCTTTTAAGCAATCGAAAAGAGCTGTACGAGGTGACTCAATGTCACTAGACGGAATTTTGTTAAAGGATCAAAGTATATTGCCATTTGGACTGTCGGCAAGCCTATTTTTTCTAATCTACATTAAAAGAATAATTCTATAACGATAATAATATAATTAAATGGAATAAATTTTTATTGTTAAACGATAAATTTAAACATAAAATTAAGTGAAACTATTTAAGTGAGGTGCTTTTTATGAAACGAGGGTCCACACTCTTTTTAAGATTGGCTGTTTTTCTAATTGGAACTCCAGTTCTTGCTTTATGTATATTTGGCTTACCTTGGTTAGCGAATAACCCAATAAATCCAGATTATGCCCATATACTATATCCCATTACAGTCATTATGTATGTATCAGTAATACCGTTTATCGTTGCGTTGTATCAGGCGTTCCGACTTCTAAGCTATATTGACAAGAACAAAGCTTTCTCAAGCATTTCTGTAAGGGCTTTAAAGAATATAAAATACTGTGCAAACACAATCAGCGGTTTGTATGTGGCAGGTTTGCCTTTTTTCTATATCTTTGCAGAGCTAGACGATGCCCCGGGGCTTGTTATAATCGGAATGATTCCCATTTTTGCATCGATGGTTATTGCTGTCTTTGCTGCTATTCTTCAAAAGCTTTTACAAGAAGCGATTGATATAAAGTCGGAAAATGACTTAATAGTCTGAGGTGAAAAAAATGGCGATTATTATCAATATTGAGGTGATGTTAGCTAAAAGGAAAATGAGCGTGACAGAACTTTCGGAGAGAGTTGGAATAACAATGGCTAACCTGTCTATATTGAAAAATGGAAAAGCAAAGGCGATTCGATTATCGACTTTAGAGGCGATTTGCCAGGCTTTAGAATGTCAACCCGGTGATATTTTAGAATACAGAAGTGATGATAAGTAATTACTACCACAATATTGCTGTTTTTTGAATAGATTGACATTAAATACGAGAGAAGCTATTCTTAGGTTAAGGTAAATTTCAGATTCATAGTTTTCAATTGAATAGTGAATGAAAATAGGTGTTAGAGAATGCGAAACTCGCTGAATCTACTTAAAAGGGAAGTCGGTTAGAATCCGACACGGACCCGCCACTGTATTGGGTGTCAGCCACAGATGCTGATTCCTTTCATAACACCACTGGGCGTGCTGCCTGGGAAGGTTTGAAAGGAAATGCCCTAAGTCAGGAGATCTGCCTATTTTAACATCACTGTTAGACCTACGGGACAATAGGGAGGTGGTTAGGATGCGACAGCACTGAGTTTGCAGGGAAACGAGTGATCCGCAACGGATTTGTGCCTATTTTAAAGACAAGCATTTCTGACCTCTTTAGCGACGGTGGAAATGCTTTTTTTATTGATCAAAAAGGAGAAAATGATGAAGAAAAATGTATGGAATTTTATTTTTATTGTGATTAGCCTTCTGTTTATGACTTCTTGTCAAAACGATTCTGTTTCAGAGGAACAAAATGGTTCTAATGAAAATTCAACAGCAAATGACGAAAGGTTTACTGTTGCCTTTACATGGAGCCCGGCAAACTTGGACCCTCACGGAACGGAAAGCTGGGAAGTCATGAGGGCTGGTATTGCTGAAACCCTTGTACGCTTAGATGAAAATCTTGAGCCGTCGCCGTGGCTGGCAAAAGATTGGGAACAGGAAGATGAAAACACGTGGATTTTCGAATTGCAAGAAAACGTTTCCTTCCATAACGGAAAAGAAATGAACGCAGAAAACGTGAAGGCTTCCCTGGAACGCTCGTTAGACATCAACCAAAAAACGGTCGATTTGCTTCAGTTAGAATCGATCGAAGTGGTGGACGATAATACGCTGAAGATGGTGACAAAAGAGCCGAATGCTGCGTTAATCCCGCACCTGGCTGATCCCTCCACCATCATTGTTGATGTTGCTACGGTGGAAGACGAAACTGCCTCTCCATCGCTTACTGGTGCTTTCCAGGTAAAAGAGTTTCATAAGGATGAGTCACTGATTGTCGAGCGATTTGACGAATACTGGGGAGAGCAGGCACTGTTATCGGAAATTGAAATACGTTTTATTTCAGAGGGAGAAACTCGGTTAATGGCTTTGCAATCCGGTGAGGTGCATGCAGCCACGGATGTTCCGATTGATAACCTCCCGGTATTAGAAAACGACGATGATTTGGAAGTGTTAACCACGCCATCGCTTCGTACCCATATGATGCTGTATAATCTGGAGTCACCGTTTTTTGAGGATTTGACTCATCGAAAGGCGGTCGATGCTTCGATTCCAAAAGAGGATATTGTGCAGTCAGTCATGATGGGGGAAGGGACAGCGGCTAATAGCCCGTTTGCTGACATTCTGCCGTTTGGTGAGATGCCAGAAGAAGAAACACAATCCATAGAAGAAATCATGAAAAAATCTGGTTGGAATAAAAACAAATCAGGTATGTGGGAAAAAGAAGGAGAGATCGTTGAATTGACTATGCTTACCTTTCCGCAGCGACCAGAGCTGACGGTTATGGGAGAAATCATTCAAAGCGAACTATTGGATGAAGGTATATCCGTCGATTTAAGGCAAGTGGAAAACATTGATGAGGCTCTTTCTTCAGAAAAGTGGGACATTGCCATGTACAGCATGTTAACTGCTCACACCGGTGATCCTCAATATTTCCAGAACATCTTTTACCATTCGTCAAGCTCATCAAATGTGAGCAGTTACAAATCAGAGGATATGGATAGGATGATTGAGGAAATCAACCGAACGACAGACGATGAAAAGCGTAATGATTTGGCTGTAAGAATGCAGGAGCAGTTAAATGAGGATCTGCCACAGTCGTTTATTGTTTATCCGAACACAGTCTTTGCGGCTAGAAGTGAAGTGAAAGAATTTACCCCTCATCCTATTGAATACTATTACATTCATCCTTTGATTGACATGGAGTAATGACTAAGTGCAATGAGACTTATATACTTTTTAGGAGATCGGTTTTTACAACTTTTGATTGTAGTGTTTACGGTATCAACGCTTACGTTTCTTTTGCTGCGTCTCACACCTGGTGATCCTGCTTATATTTTGCTCCATGCCAATGATATGCCCGTTTCCGAAACTGCAATAGAAGCACTTAGAGAAGAACTGGGGCTGACAGCACCACTATGGGTACAATACGGTCAGTGGCTTATGAACGTTTTTACATGGCAATGGGGTGACTCTTATGTGTCAAATGAACCGGTCGTCACAGAGTTACTCAGCCGGTTTCCCGCCACGGTTGAACTAGCGGCAGCGGGACTGCTGGTTATGCTGACGGTTACAGTGGGGCTCGGGGTGTTAACAGCTGTTTTTTCAAACGGGTGGATGGATCGAACTGGAAGAGTTCTAGCTATTATCGGGGCAGCTGTGCCTTCATTCTGGCTTGCTTTATTGATGATTTATTTTTTTTCCGTTAAAGAGGGATGGTTTCCGACAATGGGGCGGGGGGAATGGAGCCATCTCGTCTTGCCGTCCTTGACACTTGGTCTAGGAATAGGTGCGGTTTACGCCCGGGTTTTGCGAAAAAACATGCTGGAAATGTTTAACCAAAACTTCATTAAAGCTTCAAAGGCCCGCGGGTTGTCGAATGGACGTATTCTCGTGTTTCAAGTGTTTAAACATGCGAGTATGCCGATTGTGACTATGCTTGGTACTAGTTTTGCCTTCATGCTAGGGGGAAGCATCATCGTTGAGACGATTTTTGCCTGGCCAGGTCTTGGAAGCTATATCATTCAATCCATTAACGCCAGAGATTATCCGGTCATTCAAGGATACGTGATTTTTGCCTCGATTGTATTTGTTAAGATTCATATTCTGGTCGATGTGATATTTTATATGATTGATCCACGTTTGCGAAGGTAACGAGGGGGATTTCGAAATGTTTTGCAAAAAACAAACCTCAAAGCTTGAGGGCAGCAGCCTGTGGCTAGGAACAGCAGGGATTCTCTTCATTGTGTTGACAGGCATCTTTGCCCCTTGGATTGCCCCTCATGATCCGCTTGCAGTGGATGCGTCTAACCGGTTGGCATCCCCCGGCCTTGTCTATCCGTTTGGTACAGATCACCTTGGACGTTGTGTACTCTCCCGCATCATTTACGGGATTCGTGTCACGGTTATATCGGCTTTTTGTATTATGCTTATCACGGTGGCCATCAGTATTCCAATAGCTCTTTTGGCGGGATATATTCGGGGAAATACCGATAATATTATTATGCGAATGATCGATGGTATGTTAGCAGTACCGGATTTTGTGCTGACCATTGCGATTGTCGGAATGCTTGGACCAAGTTTTATAAACACGATTATTGCCATTGTAATGGTACGCTGGGCAGACTATGTTCGATTTATTCGGAGCCTAGTGATAAAAGAGGGACAGGAAGACTATATCTTGTATGCGAGAATGACGGGGAATTCTCATATTCGCATTCTTTCTCGTTACATACTGCCGCAAATATTGTCGAGGGTTTTGGTGTTTGCAGCTCTTGACTTAGGCAGAATCGTACTATTGATTGCAGGACTTTCTTTTTTAGGCGTAGGTGTGCAACCGCCGACCCCGGAGTGGGGTGTGATGCTGCAGGATGCGACCGGGTACTTTCAGGTAGCGCCTCACGTCATGGTTTTTCCAGGAATAGCTGTCGTTTTGTTTGTACTTGTCTGCCAGCTTGTAAGCGACCAATTCAATGAACCGGTTACGAAAGAGGGGTAGTTAAAATATGTCTCGCCTCCATCGATTACTGCAAGTAGATCAGCTGGAGATTTCTCATTACAAAGATGGTGTGTTTGAACCACTGGTGCGCGATGTTTCATTTCACGTTCAGGCTGGTGAGATGGTTGCGCTCACCGGACCAAGCGGATGCGGAAAAAGCTTAACAGCACAGGCGATCGTTGGTCTGCTCGGAAAAAGGCTGGACGTGACGGGCGGGCGGATTATATATCAGCAGCAAAATGTAGTTCCGTTTAATGATAGACAGTGGAAGCAGCTTCGCCGTCACCATATTGCGCTTTTAATTCAAGATTCGCTGAATGGCTTAAATCCGATCCGCACGATTAAAAAACAAATGGTAGAAACGATCGGCCAAAACCGAAAATGGAAGCGAAAAGACATTCTATTACAGCTTCATACCCTTCTTAATGAAGTGGGATTTGCCGATCCAGCCGATATTTTACGAGCCTATCCGTTTGAATTAAGCGGAGGAATGAGACAGCGGGTACTACTGGCCATTATGCTGAGCCTTGAACCAAAAGTCATTATTGCTGACGAACCAACTGCCGCTCTAGATATTATTAACCGGGAAAGGGTATTATCGCTATTGAAGAAGCTTCAGTACGACTATTCACTGACTGTTTTGCTCATTTCCCATGATAAAAAGAGCGTGAGGAAGTTTGCAGACCGCATACTAAAAATGCGTATAGAAGGGGTGACATCATGAGCCTGCTAGAGCTCGATCAAGTGACAAAGGAATATCCACTTAGGTCAAGAAAGCGCTTATGGTGGAAAAAAGCAGAACAGTTTCAGGCAGTGAAGCAGGTGTCACTTCAATTGAAACGAGGAGAGTGTCTCGGACTTGTCGGGGAAAGCGGCAGTGGTAAAAGCACGCTCGCAAAACTTATCATGAACCTAGAGCCTGTTACTAAAGGGGATATTCTTCTGAACGGATGCTCCATTAGACAAATGAAAGACTTGGAAATTTTTAAACGAATGCAGCTTGTGCTGCAAGACTCCCATTCAGCGCTTCACCCGAAAATGAACGTACGAGATATTATCCAAGAGCCGCTTCATAATTTTTTTCCCGGTGAAAACATAAAACGGGAAGCAAGATGCTTGCAGCTAATGGAAATGGCAGGTATAGATAATAGTCTGTTAGAACGACGACCCTATCAGCTAAGTGGCGGGCAAAAGCAGCGAGTTTGTATCGCTCGAGCTCTTGCCGTTAAGCCGGAAGTTATCATTTTTGATGAATCGATTGCTAGTATCGATCAAGAGGCTCAGCAATCTATCCTTAAACGGTTAAAGTACATTCAATCAAAAGAGAAAGTGGCTTATTTATTCATCACACATGATATAGATACATTGAGAGAATTTTGTCAACGGGTCGCGGTTATGTATAAAGGGGAAATCATAGACATCTTTGAAGAATGGAAAGTTAATCATCTGACTCACCCATACTCACGCTTATTGTTAGAAACGTCAGAGGAAACAGAAATCGAATTTGCCCAAGAAAGTTAAACAACTTTAACCCGCGGCCGTGATAAAAAAACAGAGCTAAACTAACGAAAAATAAAGAAGATGATGATTGATATGGTATAAAAAAAGGAGAGATATGAAATGAGTATCATAGAGGCACTGCATACTAGAAGAGCTATTCGGAGCTTCGAACTTCGGGAAATCGAACAAGAAAAAATAGAACAATTGCTGAAAGCAGCGACGCTTGCTCCCAATGATCGTATGAGAGAGCCTTGGAGTTTCTTTGTTATACAAGGAGAAGCAAAAAAAAGATATGAAGAAGTAACCTATGAGTACTTACAAGAGCGTTTTCCAACGAAACCGAAATTAGTAGAAAGTTCTTTGGCAGTAGTAAAAAAAACTCCGGTTATGATTATAGTGACTTCTGATATTGCTTCAACGGAAGCTGACACAAAGGACAATGAATATGCTGTGTGCTGTGCTATTCACTCCATGTGGTTAGCTGCCCAGGAACTGGATCTTGGCTTTGTATGGAGAACGAGAGGAGTAGGACTTGTCCATGATAATCGGTCACATGAGTTTATAGGGGCTCCTGAAGGTAAGAAGGTGATTGGAACCATTTGCTTAGGTTATCCAGATGAAAAGGAATTGAAAGACAAAAATGAGAAAAAAAGAACTTCCTTTAAAGAAAAAACAGTATGGCTTTAGTATTGTAAATCCCTTAATATAAGATAAGAAAAATCCGTGTATAAAATGGAAGTAGAAGGAGCTCAAAGTCTCTTAAAAGCAAAAAATCAAAAAGACCATTGGTTATACCTTTACATGATTTAAAAAATTGTTTATGGACTAGAGGTATCAGGTGGAAATTTAGATGCAAAAGATATCAAGAAATGGATAAGTGCTCATCAATAAATGATTGATGAGTACTTTTTTACCCTTTAAAGAATGTTTAATTTTATTAAAGGTTTAAAGTATAAAGCAAAACTACGGATTCCGCTATAAGAGGATGCAGCAGCAAGTGTTAAAAACTTCTTAGAAAATGAGATGTTATTTCGAAGTGGATTTATTAGCTTTGTAATTATTGGAAATTTCTTGATTATAGCAGTTTACAAAAATGCTCCAGATTTTGGCGTTATTGTTATTCTAGTTTTTTGGCTGGTGTCGTTTCCTTTATAGGTTGACAAAATACACGAGGGGGTATATTATGAATGCTGTATTTAAAAACAACCATTCATCACGCCGCTATAAATAAAAAATATACAAAGGGGGGGGTATAGGAGGAATTTGATAAAGAAGTGAAAGACAAGTTAGAGGTTTGTTAAAAAGGATGGAAGAAGAAAAAGATTGCCGAGACGTATCACCCAGGTAACATCAGTAAGAAGTGCTTTAGATCGTACAGCTACAATAATTGTCAGCAAGAATCTTGAACACTGTATTTGTGAAGAGAAGGAAAATGGAGAAAGATCCGAAAAACTTATAAGAGAAGCAGTTGATCTTTTGGTAAAAGCAAGTAATTAGTATTTTTTTTAGCATATTAAATACCCATACAAGTATATGTAAATGATGTGTAGGAGGGAAATTTTTATGACGGAGAAAAAGAAAACGACAATTATTTTGTTTAGTGGTGATTATGATAAAACGATGGCTGCTTATATTATCGCAAATGGGGCGGCCGCCTATGATCATGAGGTGACCATTTTTCATACTTTCTGGGGATTAAATGCGCTTCGAAAAGATAATCAGGTCCCTGTCAAAAAAGGTCTTTTGGAAAAACTGTTTGGGAAAATGATGCCAAGAGGCGCGGATAAAATGGGGCTTTCCAAAATGAATTATTTGGGAATCGGTCCTAAAATGATAAAAAATGTAATCAAAAAGCATAATGCAATGCCTCTTCCTCAATTAGTGGATATGGCGCACGAGCAGGATATTAAATTGCTGGCATGTACCATGACGATGGATTTACTCGGTCTTCAAAAAGATGAACTGATAGATGGGATAGATTACGGTGGAGTAGCCGCCTATATTGGAGAATCAGAAGATGGAAATATAACATTGTTTATCTAAAAATTTTTGCATTATAAAATACCTATACAGGTATTCCTATGATGGAAAGTGATGACTGAGGAATTATATCAAAAAATAGGAGAAGAGAGAATTACGAAAGAGGCTAAAACAAATGAATTAGCTGAAAAAATAAAAAATGGAGAAGATGTCCATGTCATCGATGTCGGTGGAAATAATGAAGTAGTGCATGGGAAAATTCCTGGAGCACGTCATATACCGCTTGCTGAGATTCTTGATCGTTTAGGTGAAATCGATAGAAACCAGCATTATTATATCGTATGCCGTTCAGGTGGAAGATACGGAAAGGCCGGTGAATTTTTAACAGAAAAAGAATATATCGTCACAAATGTAAATGGCGGCAAGCTCATTGGGTAGATGAAGTAGAGAAATAGGAGGGTTTTTCATGAACATTACCGCAAATGAAATATTAGATGCGAAAGGTTTGGCATGTCCGATGCCAATTGTCCGTACAAAAAAAGCTATGACAGATTTAAAACCTGGTCAGGTGATGGAAGTGCAGGCTACAGATAAAGGATCCACAGCAGATTTAAAAGCCTGGGTGGAAAGCACCGGCCATCAATATCTCGGAACTGTTGAAGAGGGAGATGTCCTCAAACATTACGTGCGGAAAGCGAGTGAAGAGGAAACCAAAGAAGAAACCAAATATGAAGATGTAATCGATTTGACAGAACTGCACAGCAAAATAGAAAACAATGAAGAAATCACTATTCTGGATGTACGGGAGCCAGCTGAATATGCGTTTGGTCATATTCCAGGTGCAGTCAATATTCCGCTTAATGAACTTGAAGAGAGCATCAATGAAATGGATAAAGAAAAAGATGTTCACGTGATCTGCCGGACAGGAAGCCGCAGTGATTTGGCCTCTCAAAAGCTAGCCGAAAAAGGGTTTCAAAAGGTAAAAAATGTCGTCCCAGGTATGACAGAATGGGACGGTCCAACGGAGAAAAACAACTAACTTAGGAGCATTATGCCAAAGAAGCAGATAACAGCCTAACATTTAAATTTGGGAGGGTAACCAGAATGACAAAAATATTGAGCACAAAAGATTTGGCGAAAAAAATCGTCAATCATGAAGACACACTTATTTTAGATGTTCGAAACACGGATGAATTTGATAATTGGAAAATTGAAGGCGGAAACGTTGAAGTCGTAAACGAACCTTATTTCAACTTACTAGATGGTGTCGATGCTGTTGTAGGAAAAATCCAAAAGAGCCAGGAAATCATCGTGGTTTGTGCCAAAGGCGGTTCTTCCAAAATGATAGCAGATATGCTCGAAGAAGAAGGCTTCTCAAACGTCTACAGTCTTGAAGGCGGCATGAAAGCATGGAGTGAACATCTAGAGCCTGTTAAAATCAGTGATTTGAGTGACGGTGGAAGTATTTATCAGTTTGTCCGTTTAGGTAAAGGTTGCTTGTCCTATTTCATTGAATCCAACGGGGAGGCAGCTGTTGTCGATGCAAACCGGATGATTGATGTGTATGAAAGATTTGCAGAAGAAAAAGGCGTCAAGATCAAATATACGATCGATACTCACCTGCATGCGGATCATATTTCAGGCGGTCTTCAGCTGGCTGAAAAAACTGGGGGAACGTATTATCTTCCAGAAAAAGATGCCACAGAGGTAACGTTTGATTATGCGGCTTTGGAAGAAGGTAACGATATTATAGTAGGCAATACAGCAATTAAAGTTCAGCCGTTTTATTCTCCAGGTCATACGGTTGGGAGTACTTCCTTCATTGTAGATGACAAATATTTACTGACTGGTGACATTTTATTTGTGAAATCAATCGGACGGCCAGATCTTTCAGGAAAAGCAGAAGACTGGGTAGAAGATCTGCGTCACACGCTTTACAGTCGTTATAAAAACCTTTCCGACGATCTTATTGTTATGCCAGCTCACTATTCTTTCGCTGACGAGCTGGGCAAAGGCGGAAGCGTCTCTGCCCGTCTAGGAGATCTTTATCTAAGAAATTCCGGGCTGCAGGTGGAAAATGAAAATGAATTTAGAAAGATGGTGACCGAAAACCTTCCGCCGCAGCCTAATGCATATGAAGATATCCGTAAAACAAACATGGGTAAAATCACCCCGGAACCAGAAGATCAAAAAGTAATGGAAACAGGTCCAAACCGCTGTGCGGTAGAAGGATAATAAATGTTAAAGAGGAGGAATTATCATGGAAGCAACAAAATTATTAGATGCAAAAGGGCTGGCATGTCCAATGCCGATTGTAAGAACAAAAAAAGCAATGGAAGAGCTGAATTTAGGGGACATCCTGGAAGTCCATGCCACAGATAAAGGAGCAAAAAGTGACCTCTCTGCTTGGACGAAATCCAGTGGACACGAGCTGTTGAAAGACACAGAGGAAGATGATGTACTAAAATTCTGGATTAGAAAAGCATAAAAAAGGCCCATTTGATGGGTCTCTTTTCATGAAGGAGATAAATTATTATAGCGTTTTTATTTATTGTCGTTCTTTTCCTATATGATTCATTGGTTCTTATATTTCTATGAAATTCATTCAAGTAAATTTTATTTCTACTTAATTCCTCGCTGCAAAAGGAATTTGCATTAGTACGGAGCTTTTTTTTTATTTTTAAAGAGTTGTATATTTATCGAATAAAATAGTCTTAAACTCCTCTGCATTATTTTTAGTAAATTATGAATGATTCAAATGTTCGTTGTTGACAAAAAATTCTCAAAATAGTAATATACACATCGTATACAATAGGAATTCATGAAATGTGCACAATGAGTTTTTAATAGCCGCTTGTCCGTTTGCTGATTATGTTAATAGAGAGGAGAAGTTCTACAGGAGGTGAAAAAATCGTTTTAAGAAACTGCCAGTAGGAAGTTCTAGAGGGAATGGTGAACATATGGAAACCATAACCAACAATATATAAGCATTATCGTGATACAGAGGAATTAGAAAACCATTGAGCCCAGTTCGTTGCTGTAGTGACTATTACTTTAGTTTGAATGGTGTGATTACTAATTGACCTTTCATTTGTAATACTTATATTTGCTATTGGATTTGTAGGTTCTTTTATTTCAGGAATGCTGGGGATTGGTGGATCTATAATTAAATACCCAATGCTTTTATATATTCCTTCTTTTCTAGGTTTTATAGCTTTTAATGCTCACGAGGTCTCTGGAATTAGTGCGGTTCAAGTGTTATTTGCTTCAATCGCAGGGGTATGGGCTTTTAGAAAAGAAAATTACTTAAATAAAAGCTTAATACTTATTATGGGTACAAACATACTCATTGGGAGCTTTATCGGAGGATATGGTTCTAAGTATTTAACGGTAGAAAAAATTAATTTTACATATGCCATATTAGCAACGATCGCAGCTGTAATGATGTTATTTCCTAAAAAAGGGTTAGATCATATTCCTCATGAACCAGTGACTTATAACAAAATACTAGCTTCCATTCTCGCTCTCATCATAGGAGCTTCTGCTGGAATTGTTGGAGCTGCAGGAGCTTTCATTCTCGTTCCCGTTCTGTTAGTAGTGTTGAAAATTCCTACTAAAATGACCATTGCAACCTCATTAGCGATTACATTTATATCTTCTATAGGAACAACAGTTGGAAAAGTCATGACAAATCAAGTTCTATATATACCAGCGTTGATTATGATTGTTGCTAGCATTCTAGCATCACCATTAGGAGCTAATCTAAGCAAAAAAGTAGATAGTATGGTATTACGGGGAATGTTAGCAATTTTAATTCTCGGTACAGCTATTAAAATTTGGTTTGATATTATTAGCTAAAGTTTAAAGAGCAAATATCAGCAATTGGAACCATGATATTTTAAAGTTTTTATGGTTTGAATGATAAACAAGGTCAGTCCTTTAGTAATACGATTTACAGTTCAAGAGTAAAAATTGAGGAGGTAAAAGTAATGGATCAAAAAGAGTACAAAGTAGTTATTGTAGGAGGAGGAACCGCAGGCATATCTGTTGCTTCAAGATTAGTCAGAGCTTCTAAAGCATTGAAAGATCAAACGGTAATTATTGATCCTGCAAAAAAACATTATTACCAACCGTTGTGGACTCTAGTTGGTGGAGGTGCAGCTAAAAAAGAGGATTCCGTGCGCTCTATGGAGTCTTTAATTCCAAAGGGAGTAGATTGGATACAGAACGCTGTGGCAGAAGTGAGACCAGAAGAAAATAGGGTAGTTACAGATGACGGGAGACAAATTAAGTATGATTATCTAGTAATGGGAGCAGGGTTGCAAATTAATTGGAAGGGCATAAAAGGCCTTGAAGAGTCACTTGGCAAAAATGGAGTTTGTAGTAATTATTCTGCTGAACATGTTGAGTATACGTGGGAAGCTATCCGTAAATTCAAGGGTGGAAACGCTATTTTTACTCACCCAAGTACACCAATCAAATGTGGAGGGGCACCTCAAAAAATAATGTATTTAGCCGATGACTATTTTCGTAAATCTGGAGTTAGAGATAAATCTGAAATTATTTTCCGTCATGCGGGAGGAGCTATATTTGCAGTTGAAAAGTATGCAAATGCTCTCAACAAAGTCATTGATCGCAAAAATATCAAGGTAAATTATTTGAAAAATCTTGTTGAAATCCTTCCTGACCAGAAAGAAGCAGTGTTTGAACACATGGAAACGAAAGAGACAGAAGTTTTAAAGTATGACATGATTCATGTTACTCCCCCGATGGAATCACCCGATTTTATTAAAAATAGTTCATTAGCAGATAAGAGCGGCTGGGTGGATGTAGATCAGTACACATTACAACATAAGCGTTATTCCAATGTATTTGGGATTGGAGATTGCAGTAATTTACCCACGTCTAAAACAGGTGCTGCTATTCGCAAACAAGCTCCAGTTGTGGAAAAAAACCTCTTAATGCTAATGCAGGAAAAAGAATTAGAAGCAAAATATAATGGCTATACTTCTTGTCCACTAGTCACTGGGTATAATCGATTAATTATGGCTGAATTCGACTATAATTTGGAACCGCAAGAATCTTTTCCGGTTGACCAAGGAATAGAACGCAGAAGCATGTATCTTGTCAAGAAAGAATTATTACCTCTTATTTATTGGAATGGAATGCTAAAAGGCGTAATGTAAGGAAATTCTTATTACTAATTTGATAAGGAGGAGAAAGATGGCGGTTACTAAATCATTTAAAGATGAAAGTAGATCTGATTGGGAATTACAACTGTCTGATCCTGAAATACAAGAATCCCTAACTATACTTCTCCAAAAGCTCCCGCGAATAAAAGAAGCTGTTCTATTCTCAGAACGGGCCATTGATTTTGTTGCAGCAGTTTCTCAGGACGAGGAAACTTTACAAAAATTTATCGGAAATGCAGGTAAAGAATTATCGGCTTATCATCTAAATGAGGAATCATTACGTTCATTGACAACCCTTATAAAGAAATTACCGAATATAATAAAAGTGGTTTCTGTATTAGAGGATTTATTGGAGTTTGGTAAGAATGTTCTTCAAGACGACGACTCTCTTGATTATATAAAAGAAGGAATGGAAGAAATGGCGACTCCAATTTTTAGTCCTCTTAAAGAGGCTAAGGAAAGAACAGAACAAGATAATCAACAGGTATCTATTTTTACATTATTAAAGTGGTTGAAAGAACCCCAAGTTCAAAAAGGGTTGAAATACGTACATGCTTTACTAGAAGTTTACTCTGAAAAACATAAGAAATAAACTTTTCCAAAGGGAGGACAAATGGATGCTGCTTCGATATTTTTTTGATGAAAATTTAGCTCATGCTTCATACATGGTAGGGTGTCAAGCTACTGGAGAGGCGATTATCATAGACCCGTCTAGAGACATCACTCCTTATTTAAAAGCGGCAAAGGCAGAAGGTTTAAATATTATTGCTGGAGCGGAAACCCATATTCACGCCGACTTTGTTTCAGGATCAAGAGAATTGGCTAATGATTGTCAGGCTGAACTATTTCTTTCAGATGAAGGTGGTGATGGGTGGAGTTATAAAAATCAAAACAATAAAACTCGTTATCTAAAAGACGGTGACGAATTTAATATTGGTAACATCTTCTTTGAAGTTATGCATTCACCGGGGCATACCCCTGAAAGTCTCTCTTTTATTTTGACTGATAAGGGAGACGGTGCTACTCAACCGATGGGTATTTTTACTGGGGATTTTGTATTCGTAGGGGACGTGGGAAGACCTGATTTATTGGAAAAGGCAGCGGATGAAGTGGGTGCTGCTGATGAGGGGGCCAGGACCATGTACCATTCACTTAAAAAATTTAAAGAACTACCAGACCATCTCCAGGTTTGGCCTGCACATGGCGCAGGCAGTGCATGTGGAAAGGCTCTAGGATCCGTTCCTTCATCTACAGTTGGTTATGAAAAATTATTTAATAAAGCTTTATCATATAACAACGAAGAAGATTTTGTTCAAGCTCTTCTGAAAGGACAGCCCGAACCACCAAAATATTTCGGAATTATGAAAAAAATAAATAAAGAAGGTCCAATTCTTTTAGATGACCTTGGGTTTCCTAAAGAGATACCAACGGAACAATTGCAAGAATTGTTGAATGAAGAGGCTCAGATTCTCGATACGAGTTCTTATAAAAAATTTGCAGATAAACATATACAGGGAACAATTAATATTCCATATGCCTACAAACAATTCCTTACCTGGGCCGGGTGGCTAATAGATTATGATAAACCTTTGTACCTCTTAGCAGATCCAAATCATATTGAAAATATCGTTCATTCCCTCCGTTCAATTGGAATTGATCAATTAGAGGGATATGTGGATATAAAGTCGGCACTTAATGGTGATTTCTTATTTGAAAGTTATAAGAATGAAGAACCCTCAAAAATTAATCAAGAAGTTAAGGAAAACAAAGTTCATCTCATTGATGTTCGAAATCAGAGTGAGTGGGAGGAAGGATCGATTCCAGGAGCCCGTCATATTATGCTAGGAACCATTCCATACCGATTGAAGGAGATTCCAATAGACAAGCCAATTGTTCTCCACTGTCGTACCGGAATACGCTCAGCAATTGGCGCTAGTGTATTACAAGCGAAAGGAATTAAGAATGTAATTAATCTTTCTGGTGGATATCACCAATGGAGGAATGATGTGGGCGTAATAGTTTAATAGCAACAACCAAGACGAGATCTGCAATTTGTTGACGTGTTTTTCTGCAGCAGCCGTTTAAACAGTAATACTATTCAAACGCTATGGAAATCATAACGAATAAATGTATAAAAAATGCCAGGGTAAACCTAAAAGTATACGTCAAGTTTTTCTCGACAGGTAAGAAATTATAAATATGTGGCGTTTTTGATGTCTAGCTTCAGCGCCCAGCCGCTCAGGCGCACACGATGTGGGTCAGTTCAACGTTGTCACAGGACGTGACGGTTTTAGCTGAACGTCTTATGTCTTCCCTTTCGACTCCGGGCCGCAGGCGACCCTGCGAGAAAGCTCCAGAACCTGTCGCGGGCTCCCAGGATGGGAGTCAGTGTCAGTTCGGCGTTGTCACAGGACGTGACGCTCGTAGCCGAACTTCCTTCTTTTAAGGCGCTTACGCTTTTCTTAACAAGGGTAAAACCCCACTATTTTTAACACTCTATTTTTTCTATTTTTGAACACTTTAAAAACCGGCTGCCGTGCTTCGCTTGGTGGCCTTCACTTTTTCGGAACACTTGCGATGCTGGTTGGATTCCAAAGTCACAAGACACTTAGGTTTTCTCATAAGAATAGCGATTGGCGGTAAGGTCCTGCACTTCCTTCCAAAGGTCCGAGAGCGGCTGTGTTGTCAATATCACTTTGGGGTGAAGAGAGATGTTTTTGATTAGTTTCCCAACCTTAAAACACCACCGCGCGCTGACTTCGAGTGCATTTCTTTTTCTCTGTTCCGCGAATAAATATGCCGTCTGACGTCTGATTCCGTATATAAATAGTCGACATATTTCACTTCTGGCTGAACAGCTGCTTCCTCTAGTTCCGTTACCAAGTATTTATCCTCCTGAACTTGCGCCGTTCCTACCTGCTTCACAATATTCCCTGCCCTCTGATGACTGATGTCTACAACTGTCCATTTCATTAATAAGCGCGTTGTTCTCCCTATACATCGATTCACTAGCCATTTCTGCCCTTTTACTTGACCAAAGGACTTTGTCTTTGATTTTTTTGTTTCCACAGCCATTCATCAAGGGGATAATGATAGTCGCTCTGAGGGTCAATCATCAACGTACGGCGGTAACGGGTCGGTTCAAACATAAATTGAATCGTCTTTTTATCTTCACGTTTGACCAGCCAACCTTCTACCTGCTTTTCTTTACGATCCAGAAACGTAAACATTTCTTCTATCATATCGGAGAAACATTCATACATAAGACGATTCATGCTTATTGATTCAATTAATAAATTAAATAAATTTATTGACACAATATTCACTACAATGATAATATACAAAGTGTATACAAAAAAAGCTCAATTTTAATCTAAATAATTATTAGTAGTTTAGTTAACGTTAGAAATGAATTAATGAGTATTGGGAAAGATTTTAGAGTAAGGCTACATTATCTAAATCTTAAATAAGAAAAGTTAAAATTATTTTTAACGAATTGATTTGTTTTGATATGCGTAAGAGTTCCATCTTGTTCCACAAAGAGTCACGCCACTGTTACAAGGGGGAAAGTAATCTAGATCCCCGTAATTGACCCACATTGTAAAGAAAATTGGCTAGTTCATTGCACACTAGCAGCTCCAAATGTATAAATAAATGGAGTGAATCCAAGAAAACTAACTCACATTTTTTTAGAATATCTCCCAACATGATGTTTGCCTTATAGATTCATCATCAATTGCAATAGAACTTTAAAATAGTTGAAATGGATGAATTGTTAACAAAATTTTATAGAAATTTCTCATTAATTACAGTAAAGTATTTATTGGTTCATAGAATATCACTATTAACCCAAGTCAAATCCAAAAAATCTTAAAAAATAGTTTGGAGGAAAACATGTCAGTTTCACGAAGGCAGTTAGCTTATGAGACACTACGAGAACGTATACTTTCTTTGGAATTAAAACCTCTTTCCCCGATACCAGAGACAGAAGTAGCAAATGAATTTGGAATTAGCAGAACACCTATTCGAGAAGCCTTAGCAGCCCTAGAGCGAGACGGGTTAGTTACTATTATCAGGGGGAAAGGAGCCTTTGTAGCACCTTCCTCTACGAATATCGTTCTTGAGATCTATGAAGTTCGGGAAGTTTTAGAAGCCTTAGCAGCCCGTAAGGCAGTGGGTTTTGTAAGTCATATGGAATTGATTGATTTAAGGGAAGTGTTTATGGATTACCTTGAAAATTCAAATGATGACACGAGAAAGGTTCTTGAAGCTGCTAACAAACTCCACCTTCTAATAGCGGAAGGAGCTAAAAACAAACATTTACAGTTTTTACTAAAACAATTTACTGAACAAGTCTCTAGAATTAGGGAAGTTTCTAGTGAAGGTAATGGAAGACTTCAGGAATCCTCACGTGAACACATTGAAATAATTGATGCCATTTTAGAAGAAAATCCTGATATGGCAGAAAAAATGATGAAGAAACATATCCAAAACATAAGGAAGAGTATTAGTTACGTGATTGGACATGTATAAAAAAGCGTGTTTATGATTTGGGAAACAAGAAACAAATTCGATAATTGCCATAAGGTTTTAAATTGAATCCATTTCATAAATGCTATTTTGATTATCAAAAACGAACATTATATCGATTGGAGCGGAAGACGACGACTCCTGTGGGATAAGCTTGAGCTGAAGACCCCGCAGGCAGCTTGCTGCCAAGGAGGCTGAAGCCAAGCCCTCGGCAAAGAAGACACTACGATAACGACCAAAGGAAGTTGAAGTAGATGTCGCACTTGTGTCCCGAGGGTGAAAGCGTCCGCCCGAAGCGAAAATCGAATGATAGCGAGGGGATTTTATATAAAGTTCGTTTATATTAATTCCAGATCTTAATAAAAATATATCAATCCTTAACGATCATTCCATATACACGATCTCCACCTAAGAATATTTCATAGCAATTTTTCCTTAATATGAACAAAGTTAATTAAGGTTTTTCCCTCTTGTTATTTAAAATGGGAAAAACCACTAAAAATAAACTGAAAATAAATTATTTTTATAATTTGCCGAAAATTTATGAAATTACAGAATGGATTTCCGGACTACAATTAATATTTTTTCTTGTCTCTAAACACTGTTATTAAATGGGGGTGGTAAAAGGATAAGTATATATAAATTTAATTATTATACGTGGAGGTGTCTAAATATGGAAGGGTAATAAAGAACTATTAATAATTCATAACTATAAAAATCATATTTAGTGGATAGTAAGGAAAATTATCTAGGGCATAAATGAATTCCACTAAAAATTAGAAATTTTTACTTAACGAGAGTACATTCATTAAAGTGAGAAGGAGAATTTAAATGGCAAATTGGATCTACGAGTTTGAGAGACAAGTTCATAATCGGGGACACGAAATTGCCATTATTTACAATGGCCAGTCTAAAACATATGATCAATTAAATAGGCAGGCAAGTTCATTTGCAAATTGGGTGTATAACAATAACCTTAAAAGGATTGCTATGTATGTCCCAAACTGTTATGAATTTTATATTGCACAATTTGGCACATTGAAAGCAGGGGCATCTGGTGTTCCCGTTAACTACATGTTTGCTGAGGATATTATTGAATATGTATTAAAAGACTCAGGATCGGAAGCAATTCTCGTCCATAGTGAGAATGCAGAATTAGTTGCTTCTGCTGCAAAAGATACCTCTATAAAGTATATTATTACGGTGGGAGAATCACCTTATGCGGATATTACTCTTAATGAGATTTTAGCTGCAAATGAAGAAACCTTTTCCTCGCTTCCAAAAAATGATGATGACATGTTTAATATTACGTATACAAGTGGGACAACAGGCCGTCCTAAAGGTGTAATTAAGAGTCATCGTAATATGAGTGTTCATATAGATAACTTAGCACATGTATGGAAGTTGGGTCCTCATAGTAAATGGCTCTGTGCGGGTCCTGTTTACCACACTTCAGGATTAGAATCTTCCTCATTACCAGTTTTAGCAAGTGGTGGAACTGTTATATCAATTAAGTGGCATGTTGATAAATTTTTTGAACATGTCCACAAGTATAAACCAGATGCCGTTTATGTAGCTGGTTCAATGATGGTAGATATAGCTAATTATGAACACCCTGAAAAATGGGATTTAAGTTCGTTAAAATTCGTATGCGGTGGCGGAGCCCCGATGAATGAAACAGCCTTTAATAAAATTATTAATAGGTATGATTTCCAATTCACTGAACGTTTAGGGATGACAGAAGCTGGAATTATATTTGTTTATCCGGTAGGAAAGCCAGGGAGATATAATCCACGTGAAGAATTACCGTATCGAATTGATGGTTCTTGTGGTAAACCATTGTATAACCAAATTAATTTTCGTCTAATAGATCTTGAAACCGGTGAAGTTAAGGAGACTGGAGAAGGTGAGCTTCAGTTAAAAGGTGACTCTTTATTTAAAGGATATTGGAATTTGCCTGAATTAACTAAAAATTCGTTTACGGATGATGGATGGTATCGAACGGGAGATATTATTAGGATTGAGGAAGACAGACACGTATATCACGTTAGAAGAAAAGATGAGATTATAATTAGTGGAGGAGAAAATGTAAGCCCACGAGCCATTGAAAACGCAGTGTTAAAACACGAAGATGTTCTTGAAGCAGCCGTGTTCGCCCTTCCTCATGAGCGTTGGGGGCAAGAGGTTTGCTTGGCAGTTGTAACCAAACAGATTTCTACTCTAAATGAAGAAGAAGTGATCCAATATTGTAAAACGACAGGTAGGTTGGCTCGTTATGAGGTACCAA
The DNA here is from genome assembly GCF_009765375.1 of Alteribacillus sp. YIM 98480. GTDB lineage: Bacteria > Bacillota > Bacilli > Bacillales > Marinococcaceae > Alteribacillus. The sequence continues at coordinate 7,958 of NZ_VTOK01000014.1, read as the reverse complement.
AGCGGATCTTTTTTAGAGATTCTTTGCCAAAAACACCTACTGGTTCCGTTCCTCGTAAAAAATTAACTGAAGAGTATAAAAATTTAGCACAAGTTGTACAAGAAAATTAATTGTAAGACTGTGAACATGTAGGGAGGCATTAAAATGGAAAATAAAATGAAAGAAAAGATGGCAGACAAGGTAGTAAAACCTAATGCCATTAATGTATACAGCTTGCGTACAACAATTGAAGATTTGAAAAAGCAAGGAGAATTGGTTGAAACAGATCAACCTGTTGATCCGGATCTAGAGTTTGCAGCATTACAAAAAAGGATGGATGGTGGTCCAACAACTCTATTTAATCATGTTAAAGGTTATGATCATGCCCGTTTTGTGATGAATTTGTTTGCAAAAAGGGAACGAGTTGATGAGTTATTTGGCTTTAAAGATGCCAAAGATCGAACAAAAAAACTTGCTCAAGCAGTACGAAGCCCGCTTAAGCCGGTCATAGTGGATCGTGAAAATGCTCCCGTACAAGAAGTTGTTAAGACAGGAAAAGATTTAAATGTGAATGATTTAATTGTACCGATTCGTCATACAGAAAAGGAAGAAGAACCGACGATCGGAAGCGGTGTAAGTGTGCTGAGTGGAAGATTTTTTGATGGGGGAACCCATGTCGGTTATAACCGAATGAATTTTCGTTGGGATGATGTCGCAACGTTTCAAGTCGCGCCAGGCAGCCACATTTGGATGTCCATGAATAAATTTTATAAAAAGGAACGTATTCCTATAACAATGAACTTTGGAATCCCGCCTGCTGCTACGATTGCTGCTGGTGGAGGGTTTGACTATGTTATGTTGCCATATGGGTGTGACGAATTGGGGATTGCTGGAGCTATTCAAGGTTCTCCGATTGAACTTGTTCCAGCAGCTACTGTTGATGGAGCTTATTCAATTGCAGGTGCAGAATATGTTATTGAAGGGTACCTTGACCCAACAGATAGACGCTTTGAGACTGAAATGGCTGAGAAAACAAAACAACAAGGAGAACATCCATTTCATCCTGAATGGGCAGGGTACATGGGTAAGGCATATCGAGCTCCCACATTTCATGTTACAGCTGTTACCCATCGTCGTTTAGAATCTCGTCCAATCATTCAACCGATGATTGTACATGGTGCAGAAGAAAATACGATCCAAACTACTACTCGTGAAGGGGCATTGTATGAACTAGCAGATCGTATCATGCCAGGTTTTACTGAAGATGTTCATATACCTTTTAGTATGACGGATTGGGGCGGAGCAGTTTATCAAGTCAACAAACGAAACGCTGTAGATGAAGGTTACCAGAGAAATATATTGGTTTCAGCACTTGGTACATCCCGGGGTATGAGAATGGCCATTGCAGTGGATACAGATATAAACATTTACAGTATGGATGATTTGATGTGGGCTCTAACTACGAGAGTTAGTCCTCAATCTGACATGCTTAATCCACTCCCAGGGGCAGCAGGACAAGCCTTTCAACCGAGTGAAGGATTGATTGCAGGAGCTAAAGAACATAAAGGTTCTACTACACGTTTTGAAGGTGGAATGGCAATTGATGCAACCGTGCCATATGGAATGTCAGAACACTATGAACGTCCAAAATATCCTATACACCGAGTTGATATGAGTCATTGGTTTTCCGATGAAGTTATTAAAAAGGTAGATTCCGAACAAGAGGGCTGGATTAAAATGCTTTCCCAAACAGGATGGTAAAAACAAATAAAAGTTTTAAGGGAGAATATGTAATTCACACATTTTTATTGATTAGGCAAATAAAAAGAATAAGGCGGGATTTATTTTGGCTTACCGTGACATGAGAGAATTCTTGAAAACATTACAAGAGAATAATGAGTTATTAGAGGTCGACCGACCAGTAAATTTGTATTTAGAAGTTAGTAAGGCGTTAAAAAAATCATATGCAAAAGAAGGTCCAGCAATAATCTTTAATCAAAACGGAACAAAATTCCCTTTAATAGCTGGATTGTACTCTACTAGAAAGAAAGCATTATTAGCCTTTGAAAGTACGGAAGAGGAGATATTTGATAAAGTATTAAATGGCCTTAATAATCCAATTGAGCCTTTAAACCTTGAAAGTAATAAAGCTCCCGTTCATGAGGAAGTTATACTAAAAGATGATATTAATATGAATGAAATACCTGTGCCAACCTATAGTGAAAAGGACGGGGGGCCGTTCATTACACCAGGTATTGTAGTGAGTAAAGACCCAGAAACCGGAGTGCCTGATATGGGGCATTATCGCTTTCAGGTGATGGGAAAGGATACTTTATCATTTTTAGCACAACCTTTTCATCGATTCGGTAAAAATTTAAACAAAGCAAGAGAAATGGGCTTTAATCAGTATGAAGCTGCCATAGTTATTGGAACAGATCCAATATTAGCATATACTTGTCAGGCTCAAGTTTCGGATACAACGAACGATTTTTCTGTTGCAGGGGGGCTCCGAGGAGAACCAGTAGAATTGGTTAAATGTAAAACAATTGATGTTGAAGTACCTGCCACGGCTGAAATGGTAATTGAATTAAAGATTGACTTTAATGAAACTGTTATGGAAGGACCACTTGGTGAGTATACCGGTTATTACACACCGGCATCAGAAAAACCAGTTGCGTTCATTTCAGCAATTACACACCGTAAAGATGCTTATGTGCAAGGCCTTCTTACTGGCAAGCCTACAACGGAAAATCACATATTAAAGCAAATACCATTTGAGGCAACATTCTTTCAAATGATGAAAGAGAGATTTCCTACAATTGAAAAGATATCTATTCCTCCTTCAGGCGGTGTGTCGTTTTACGTTGTAATAGCAATGAAGCCGAGGTATGCAGGCGAAGCTCGTCACGCTATTCTTTCAGCTATGGCAAGTAATATCAGACCAAAGTATATTATTGTAGTTGACCCTGATATTGATATAAATAATTCAACAGATGTAGAATGGGCTCTTAGTTTTAGAGTTTTACCACATCGCGACGTGGTCATCATCGATGATCTCCCTGCGGGACCGCTTGATCCTGCAGTAGGAGAGAAAGAGGAATTACAAAATAGAAAAATGTCAGCGATGGGTATAGATGCCACAAGAGCGTTTGGAGAAGATTTTGCTGAGGTTGCAGATGTTGAAGGTTGGAAAGACTATGATTTCCCTGAACTTGACAATAAATAAAGTTTTATTCAAATGGGTTGATATTCCAGCATTCTACCTAATCAAACTAGTAACCAAACATAAAGGGGAATTTTAGAAATCGTTCTTTTCGTATAGATTGTTGTTTTTATTGCTACATCGAAGAACCTAAGGACGATGAACTCAGTGGTCGGCGGCTAAGAAAAAGAAACTTCTAATAAAACCGCAGACGTTCTGTGACTAACGCAGATATTAGAACGTCCAGTTCCTTAAAGCAGCATCTGAAAATCCCGCAGAGAGCAGAAGTTTTAGTAAAAGGATGCTGAAGTGTGTCTGTGGAAAGCGTCCGCTTCTAACGGATTTGATCAATCATCTTATCATAAGCAACAATCTTTTAAAAAACAGCCTTAAAAAATGAGGGGGAGCCGATGAAATCAAAAACCAGATTACTTTTCTTTTTAATGTTGATCCTTTTTATGGTAGCGTTTACAACTGCTTGTGGTAATGACCAAGCAGAAAATTCTGAAGCAGATGGACCGGAGGATAATGAAGTTGAAAGTGATGCAGATACCGAGAGTTTTCCGGAAAAAGATGTCACATTAGTCGTTACTCATAGTGCTGGAGGATCTGTGGATAACGTTGCAAGATCTATTCAACCTTACTTACAAGAGCATCTGGGTGTTTCAGTAGTTGTGGAAAATCGTGAGGGGGCTGGAGGAAACATTGCTAGACAAGAAGTATTTAAGGAAGATCCAGATGGATACACACTTTTAGTCACTCTTTCTCCTTCTATACAAATGGGAGAAATTGTGGAAGATGGAAACTTCAATACACTAGAGATGACACCTATTTATAACTGGCATGGAGATGATGCCTTTGTTGTAGCTGTTCATGAGGACGCACCATATGAATCTTATGAAGATTTATTAAATGAATCAAAAGAAAACGATATTGCTATTGGTGGAGCTGGGAATGGGTCTGCAGGACACTTGTCTTCTCTAGTTGTCCAGGAAACAGGAGGAATTGAGCACACTTATGTACCTTATGATAGTGGCGCTGAAGCTGCAAAAGGAGTATTAGGAGGAGAGACAGATGCGGTAGTAACACCAGGGGCTAATGCATTGAACCAAGATGGACTAAAAATATTAGCAAGCTTGTCTTCTGAAAGATTGTCTATTTTACCTGATACACCTACCCTTGAAGAACTTGGTTATGAAGGAGCTATCGTTCCATCGTTAGGAGGAGCTTTTGGACCACCTGGTGTTCCAGAAGAACGGGTTGAAATTCTAGAAGAAGCCTTTGAAAAGGCAGTTAACGAACCTGAGTTTATTGAATGGGCAGAGAACGCAGATTTTGGAATAGAGAAAATGGGATCATCTGAATTTGCGGATGAAACGCAACGGTTATACGACACTGTAGAAGAATTTTCAGAGTTATTAAATTAGTCATAATTTTAAAGTAATAAAATTAGTTAGTCCTTGGGTTAAACCAAGGATTAACTGAATTTATAAGAGGGGAGTGTTAGGTGTGCATATATCTATTCCTAAAAATAGCCCATTGATGTTTTCTATTATTTTATTTATTAGCGTCGTTAGTATGGTTTTCATGACAACTCAATACAATAGTGAAGCTAGATTGTTGCCTCAATTGGTAGGTGGAACTTTAAGCATATTATTACTAGTAGATATTGTCAAACAGATGAAGGCTACGAAGAAAGGTGAAACGCAAAAGTCTAAGACAGTTTTACATCCTGGTTTTGAAAAGGTATTAATAGCCATGCCTGTATATATAGTATTAGTTTCAATATTAGGTTTTTTATTAGCAAGTGCAATTTTAATTTTCGGTTTACCTGTATGGCTAGGTAAAAGAGAGAAAACACCAATTATCGTTTTGGGTTCCATTATATGGGTTGTAGTATTTGTAATGTTCGACGTTATTTTAAATGTCCCGTTTCCACAAGGAATATTAGGTTAATATTTTTTGTTTAAAGGTAAGAAATTATAAATATTTGGCGTTTTACATGTCTAGCTCCAGCGCCTCCTCGCTCGAGATTCCTTCTGTTCGTCAATGGAAAGCAAAGATCAGCTTTCCATATGCCGCCCCTCCAGGACTTGTCGTTCGTGAGCAAGGCGCTTGCGCTTTTCTTATGTCATTAATTTAATTGGATATGGAGGTGAAAAGTCGTGGACTTTTTAGTAGCTGGGCTTTCGAATGTATTTACTTTTGAGAGTTTGTTAGCAGTATTAATAGGCACGTTAATAGGCATTATAATGGGGGCACTTCCGGGGGTTGGACCGGCTTTAGCGATTGCATTAACATTACCGTTCACTTTTGGGATGGCACCAGAAACATCTTTAATTTTGCTCGGTTCAATATTTAGTGGTTCAGTATATGGTGGGTCGATATCTGCAATACTTATAAATACTCCTGGAACCCCTGGAAATGCAGCTACTAGTTTTGATGGTTATCCAATGACCCGTAAAGGAGAAGGAGGTATTGCATTAGGAATATCAGCTATGTCTTCGGCTATTGGAGGTATTATTAGTATATTAGTATTAAGCTTTTTTTCTCCATTATTGGCTAATATTGCTGTTCACTTTGGTGCTGCTGAACAATGTATGCTTGGACTTCTAGGATTAAGTGTTGTTTCGTTAGCAGCAGATAATGACTTTCTAAAAGGCTGGATTAGTGCAGGCCTTGGACTGATGTTAAGTATGGTAGGATTTGATTTAGTAACAGGAGAAGAAAGGTTCACTTTTGGTTGGGATTACCTTTATGATGGGTTACAGTTTATTCCACTGATGGTAGGACTTTTTGCTATTACACAAGTGTTAACACTTGCGCAAATGAAAGGAACGATTTCTGGACCAGGTCATGTATCAGGTGGTTTTTTAAAAGGAGCATTATCTGCTTTAAAATATCGAATTACGCTTATACGTTCGGCTTTAATAGGTGTTATGTTCGGTACAGTGCCTGCATTAGGATTAGATGCAGCTGCCTTTTTTGCATATATAACGGAAAAACGGTCTGCTAAGAAGGAAGCAAAATCTTTTGGGAAAGGCTTACATAGAGCTGTAGTAGCGCCTGAAGCTGCAAACAACGCGGTAGTTGGAGGCTCATTAATCCCTACATTAGCCTTAGGTATTCCAGGGAGTGCAGCAACAGCTGTATTGCTAGGTGGTCTCATTATTGTAGGTATTACTCCTGGATCTAAATTGTTTACAGAGCAAGCTGGTATGGTAGGAACTTTCTTTGTTGCTATGTTGTTTGCTCAAATAGCATTTTTACTAATGGGATTACTATTTGCTAGACCTATATCTAAAATTGTCACTCTCCCAAATGAAATACTTCTTTCGGGAATTCTAATTCTGGCAACAGCTGGCTCGTTTGCGATTAGAAATAGTTTAATGGATGTTATAGTGTGCCTAACCTTTGGGGTAATTGGTTATATTTTTATCAAAACAAATTTTAACATAGTTTGTTTTGTATTAGCCTTTCTTCTAGGACCAATTATTGAAACGGGTTTTCAAAGAGCCCTTGTTGTATCAGGTGGATCGTATAGTATTTTTTTTACTCGTCCAATTTCTCTCGTTCTATTTGTGCTTGTGGTTTTAATGATTCTTTATGGAGTAATAAGAAGCAGAAAAAAAGATAATAATGTGGATTCGAGTCTTAATATGTAAAAGCGTCTATTTATCTCTTTTAGAGTTTCTGTATATTTCTAAAGGATCGAATGCGCCGAATCAATTATTACCAAGGAGTAGAGTCAATAATAAAAACCATAATTTTAAGAATATTTAAATATTTATACAGAAGACTAATATTTAAATAAATGCTATTATCTACTATCTAGATCTAATCTAGATATGAAGGCCCTTTATGTAGTATTTGTTTTTTAGCTGGACATTCATGTTACTATTTGCAAAATGCATAACAAACTTCATCCATATTCTAAGTGAAGCAATTCCATTACTGAAAAGATCAGAAATTCTAATATTGTTCTCGTTTGATGTTACCCTCTTCATACGGCCGACTTAAACAAGTCGGTCGTTTTCATATGATTGTAGTAATACTGTATTTTATTCATTTATTTGTGCTCTGTAGATAGGGTAAAACTGTTTTACGATAACAGTCTTCTAAACAATATATCAAATAGGAGCTTCTTTCTATCTTAAATGGTAGAGGATGTCATTCACTCTGAGTTATCAGATAATGTCCATATAAAGAGACTGCAATGTTTTATTAAGGAAAGGGATTTTCGAATACTTTTATTACGAACAGGATAGTGGGGGGGGGGAGAAGTGGTTTTTGGTCCTTTATGGGATCAACTTCCCTGGTAGAAGCAATTGCCCTAAGCCATTTAATATAAAAGACTTTCATGTATTTAGTAGAGTAGGTAAGTAATTGGGGGAGATTCATAATGATAAACGGCCAGAGTGTCTCTTCTTAAAATGTTATGAAGAGGAAAACACCCTGCCGTTTATACATTTTATTCCTTACTGCTATCTCATCTTTTATTTTTATTATAGAACCATTTGGTATCTTTGTTGATCCATTCAGGGCCTACTCGTTCGTTTATTTGCTCTTCTCCCGTTTTGAAGTAGTCGCCTTTCACGGCACGCTGAGCCATTTCGTCATTGAACTCATCCCAATCTCCCATTGAAAAACCGTGCCAAGGCCATTCCGGACGGATTGATGGTAGTTCAAGTTCTTCCCACAGTTCTTTAGCCCGTTCCATATACTCTTTTTTCGGTAAAGACAACGGCGGCAAGTTTTCCTTTTTCGTTGCATTCAT
>NZ_VTOK01000013.1:140426-140845 GCF_009765375.1 Alteribacillus sp. YIM 98480 | reverse complement strand
TTACATAATCATTAAAGAAATTAACAGACGCTTGACTTTCATTCAATTTTCAAAGGACAACTTCATCGGCTCGTTTAAAGCGACAATTAATATCATAACAACATGACAAAGATAAGTCAATAACTTTTTAATATTTTTTTAAAGATTAATGATAAACAACAGAGCTGTACGGTCCTGTTCATTAACCCTGCAACCTATTGTAATTATTTTTTGTCGTTTACACAACATCTAAAATATGGAAATTGGTTGCACAAGAAATGATGAAAAAACTTATCTTACATAACAGTGTAAGATAAGCGCAAGCGCCTTATAAGAAGGTAGTTCGGCTACGAGCGTCACGTCCTGTGACAACGCCGAACTGACTCCCATCCTGGGAGCCCGCGACAGGTTCTGGAGCTTTCGCGCAGAGTCGCCTGCGG
>NZ_VTOK01000013.1:0-140373 GCF_009765375.1 Alteribacillus sp. YIM 98480 | reverse complement strand
TCATTTTAATGAACTTCTACTAAGATCGCACACGTCGACGCATAGGATGTGCTAATGTCACTAATGCCACAGGACGTGGCATTAGTGGCGACGAGTGTGCAACGTAGATGTCACCACATCGTGTGGAAGGACGTCCTGTGACAACGCTGAAATGGGTTGCACAGGAGGTGTTGACTTTTGCGTTGCGACAGGACGTTCGCGGTTTTAGCAAAAGTTCCTCTTTATCGTGTGTGCCTGAGCGGCTGGGCGCTGAAGCTAGACATCAAAAACGCCAACTATTTATAATTTCTTACCTTTTAAAAAAGCTGTCCCGCTGGGAGAATACTATAGATTCAACCCGTGGGACAGCATTTTTTAAACTTCCATTATAATTGGAAGGATCATCGGACGCCTTTTTGTTTTTTCATATAAATAACGGCTTAACACATCGCGGATATTACTTTTTAATGAGGACCATTCATTAATATTTTCACTCATGCACTTTTCAAGTGTAGCTGAAACTTTTTTATTCGCTTCTTCTAGAAGTTCTTCGGATTCTCTGACATAAACAAAACCTCGAGAAATGATATCCGGTCCGGATACTATTCCACCGTTCTTTTTGTTTAAAGTCACAACCACTACTAATATTCCATCTTCTGATAAAAGTCTGCGGTCCCGTAAAACAATGTTTCCGACGTCCCCTACACCAAGACCATCAATTAAGACATTTCCGGAAGGCACTTTACCTGCCTGTTTTGCTTTACCGTTAACAAACTCAATTCGTTCTCCTTTATCAACAAGAAAGATATGGTTTGGATCTACGCCGGCTTTTTCTGCAAGTTCACCGTGAGCATACTGCATCCTGTATTCCCCGTGGACAGGGATAAAATACGTAGGTTTTAAAAGATTCAGCATAAGCATCAGCTCTTCCTGACATCCATGTCCGGAAGCATGCACATTGCGGTCGCCATAAACGACCTCAGCCCCAATTTGGTATAAAAAATCAATAATTCTAGAAACGGATTTTTCATTACCAGGAATGGGGTTCGCAGCTATAATTACTGTATCACCGCTTTCGATTGTCACTTGCCGATGAGCTCCTTTTGCCATCCGGGTTAGTGCTGACATAGGTTCGCCCTGGCTTCCTGTGCAAAGAATAGTCACTTTATCATTATCAAGGTCATTCACTTTGTCTGTATCAATAAAAAGCTCGTCTGGACAATGAAGATACCCAATATCGCGCGCAATATCAATTACTTTCTTCATGGAATGCCCGACAACAGCAATTCTTCTTTGTTGTTGTTTAGCAGCGTCTATCACCTGTTGGATGCGGTGGACATTCGAAGCAAAGGTGGTAATGACAATACGCCCTTCTGCTTCTTGAAATACTTCTTTAATTCCTTCACCAGTAGAAGTTTCTGAAGGACTGGTACCTGGCCTCTCTGCATTGGTGCTGTCCGATAGTAAGCAGAGTACTCCTTCTTTACCAATGTGTGATAATTTATCAATGTCTGCGAATTTGCCATCTACCGGAGTTTGGTCAAATTTAAAGTCTCCCGTATGTACGATAATCCCCTGCGGCGAATGAATACAAACACCGACAGAACCTGGAATACTATGGTTTACACGGAAAAAGCTGATCGGTAATTGACCGGCTTTGATACGGCTGTCTTCATCAATTAAACGAAGATCAGATTTTTTCCGAAGACCTTTTTCTTTTAAGTGATCTTCTACAAGGCCTAGTGTTAATTTTGTTCCGTACACGGGAACATTTACTTTTCTAAGAATGTAAGGAAGGGCTCCAATATGATCTTCATGACCATGGGTCAAAATAATGGCTCGAAACCGTTCTTTGTTTTGAACAATATACGAAATATCGGGAATAACAACATCGACACCGAGCATATCATCCTCAGGGAACATCAGACCTGCATCAATCATAAAAATATCTTCATCTGTTTCTACAATATACATGTTCTTGCCTATTTCACCGACTCCGCCCAGGGCAAAAACACGTATGTTTTCAATAGACTGCTTTGACAACATTATTTCCTCCTAAGGTATTCAATTCTCAAATGGATTGATACGTTCAATTTATATACTTTATTTATTTGTACCCGGACAGATCACTTGATAGTAGTATAACTTAAATATATTAAAAAATACAAGTATATTCCAATGTTTGAAAAATAAGAAAGCCTGGCTTTACGCCAGGCTGAACCATTGTTCAAGTTGTTTTATTTCGGCTGCATTTAATGGCAGAATTGGTGATCTTGTATATTTAGAAACGAAACCGAGCTGTTCAAGCATCGCTTTTACTGGCGAAGGGTTTGGTGCGATAAAACAAGCTTTCATTTTCGGAAGTAGCTTTCTGTGGGCAGCAGAAGCAGTTTCTGTGTTCCCTTTTATAAAGCTTTTTATCATTTCGTTCATTTCACTTCCAATGACATGAGCCGCAACAGACACCACCCCATGTCCTCCTACTGCCATAATTGGAAGCGTCATCGAATCATCTCCACTATACACGTAGAAATGATCCGGGCTCTCTTCTATTACATATGAGATCTGTTCTAAATCACCACTGGCTTCTTTAACAGCTGTAATGTTTGGTATTTTACTTAAATGAAGCAGTGTATCTGCCTGAAGATTAACGATACATCTTCCTGGAATATTATATATCATTAAAGGAAGATTTGAAGCTTTTGCAATCGATTCAAAGTGATAATACATACCTTCTTGACTGGGCTTATTATAGTACGGGGTAACGGCCATAAAACCGTCAACCCCAAGCATAGCTGCTTTTTCTGTTAATTCTGCCGAATACGCAGTATCATTCGTTCCCGTCCCGGCGATAACAAAAGCACGGTTCCCAGCTATTTCTTTCACTCGTTTAAAAAGAAATAACTTTTCTTCTGATTTTAGAGTAGGGGACTCACCGGTAGTTCCAGCCACTACTAAGCCTTCTGTACCGGTAGAAATCAAATGTTCTACCAATGGCTCAAGTGCTGGCTTATCTATCGCCCCATTCTCATCAAAGGGTGTAACCATAGCGGTGAGCAATCGACCGAAATCCAATCATATTCCGCCCCTTTCCATCTAATCCGCCAACCAACTCATGTCGAAGCGGCAGGATTTCACCGCCTGTTTAATCATCATTCGTGGCGGAATTATTCTGTTTTTCTAGCTGAAACATTTTATGAAGAGCAAAGACTGCTTTTTTCATGTCCTCCCCTTTCACAAGCACCCAAATGGTGGTATGAGAATCTGCAGATTGGAATATTTGAATATTTTCTTTTGTCAGCGCAGCTACGATCTTTGAAGCTACTCCTGGAACTCCAGTCATACCTGCACCGACAGCGGAAACTTTAGCACAATTTGATAAACATTCTGGTTCATATCCTTTTGCTTGCAATACGTTTAAGGCCTGCTCAACCCGTTCATCTGGAACGGTATAAACGACAGCAGCAGGTTGGATATTAATAAAATCCACAGATATGTTGGCTTTTGCCATTTCTTGAAAAACATCTGCCTGGAGATTTAAATAATCTTTTCCCCTTACAGTTATTTGAGATAAACCTGACATATGTGCAATACCCGTTACTGGCCGATCTTCTAAGTCTACACCTGGATCTGATCCAACCGTAATCAGTGTTCCTTCTGCTTTAGAAAGCGTCGAACGTATTCGTATTGGGATCTTAGCCTGCATGGCGATCTCTACTGCTCTTGGATGAATCACTTTTGCGCCCTGATAGGCCATGTTGCAAATTTCCTGATAGGTAACCGAATCGATGATAGTAGCTTCTTCTACAATACGGGGATCAGCAGTCATAATTCCGTCTACATCTGTAAAAATATCTACCCGTTCCGCTGTTAAAGCGGAAGCAAGTGCTGTAGCCGACGTATCACTTCCCCCGCGGCCAAGCGTGGTTATTTCTCCATTAGAAGACACCCCTTGAAATCCTGCTACAACCACAGCATCGAGATTTGAAAGCGAGTGTTCTAAGGAACGGCACTGCATATCCACAATACGAGCTTCGCCAAAGTCTTCATTTGTCCGAAATCCAGCCTGAGGGCCGGTCATCGCAATTGCATTCACATCAAGTGATTGTAAAAGCTCTGTAAAAACAACGGAAGAGATAACTTCTCCGCAAGAAACGAGTAAATCCTTTTCTCTGTTCCCTACGTGAGAATCTTCTTTATGAACAAGGCCAAGTAATGTATCTGTTGCGTATGGATCGCCATCTCTTCCCATCGCTGAAACGACGACGACCACTTTATAACCATCTTCTACCGCGCTTTGCACATGTCTTGCTGCCGCTATTCTCGTTTCTTCATTTTGAACAGAGGTACCGCCAAATTTTTGAACGAGCACTTTCATAGGCAACCCTCTTTATCCCTTTAACAAATTCAATTTTACAAGGCTTTCCGCAATCTGTACCGAATTATATGCTGCTCCTTTTAAAAGGTTATCAGATACTACCCAAAAGTGATAAGCATTATTACGATCAAGATCGCGGCGGATTCTTCCGACAAACACATCTGGAAGACCAACACTGTCAACAGCCATCGGATATTCTTGCTCAGATGGATTATCTTGCAAGGTAATGCCTTTTCCTTCTGAAAGCAGCTGCTTTAATTCCTCTACTTCAGGAGAGCCGTTTTCAACTTCAATATATACGGATTCAGAATGTCCTGTTTCCACTGGAAGACGAACACACGTTGCTGCTACTTCCAAATCGTTCTGATGCATGATTTTTTTAGTTTCGTTAATCATTTTCATTTCTTCAAAGGTGTAGCCATTATCTTGGAATTTATCAATTTGAGGAATCGCATTAAAAGCAATTTGATAATGTTTTTTGTCACCGCCGACAGGCAGGATTTCAGGTTTAATTTCCTTTTCGTCGAGAACATCTCTAGATTGTTCTTTCATTTCCTCTACTGCAGCAAGCCCTGCTCCTGACACGGCTTGGTAGGTGGAGACAATAACTTTTTTCAAACCATACTTTTCTCTAATCGGCTCAAGTGCTACCACCATTTGGATAGTAGAACAGTTAGGGTTTGCGATAATGCCATTATGTTCCTTTAAGGCATTCTCGTTTACCTCTGGCACGACAAGCGGAACATTTTCATCCATACGATAAGCACTTGTATTGTCTACTACTACAGCTCCTCTTTTTACTGCTTCAGGAGCAAGTGATTTTGATACAGATCCACCTGCAGAAAACAATGCCAGCTGTACACCTTCAAATGCTTCCGGTGTCGCTTCTTCTACAGTATATTCATTTCCTTTAAAGGAAATTTTTTTACCAGCTGAACGTTTCGAGGATAGTAATTTTAGATTTTTAATAGGAAATTCTTTTTGCTCTAACGTTTTTAACATTTGTTCACCTACTGCACCAGTTGCTCCAACAACCGCTACGTTATATCCTGTTTCATTAGCCATGATTGAATGACTCCTTCCTGTTTTCGTGAAAATTACTTCCATGATAATAGTGATGGAAGCTTCGTATTTAACTGCATCTATTTTAACATAAAAGATCACGCAATAATTCGCAATAGCGGTAATCGTCTAATCTTTGAATTTTTCAACAATGACTGGCTGATATTGGCGACCAGAAAGAGCTTCTTCCAATGTTGCAGAGATATCTTCCATTCTGGCAACCAGAGAAGTAGGTTTTTTTACTGGATTATCCTGACCAAATGGAACAAAGAAAATATTTTTTGAATTCATTAACTTCAAAATATTTGGTCCGTTGAGCCCTAAAGCATCGTTTGTTGAAATAGCAAGTATTACTGGCTTGCTATTTCTAAGTGTTGCTTTTGCTCCCATTAATACGGGGGAATCTGTAATAGCATTTGCGAATCTGCTGATTGAATTCCCTGTAATAGGGGCAATTATCATTGCATCAAGCGGTGTTTTTGGTCCAAATGGTTCTGCTTTGACAATTGAATCGATGACTTCCGTTTTTCCAGAAGCGGCTTGAATTTGTTTTAACCATTTTTCTGCTGCCCCAAATTTACTATCCGTTTTTAACACAGTTGGAGTTATAAAAGGATACACATCGGCTCCTTTTTCCCGCAATTCTTTCATATAGGGAATTGCTTCTTCTAAAGTACAGTGTGAACCTGTTACACCAAAACCTATTTTCTTATTATGAAAAGGCATGTTAAGCCTCCTTTTCCACCTGGTTTTCACCAAGCAATTGACTTATGACTTTCGCTAAAATACGTCCAGCTGTTTTTGGGGCAACTACTCCTGGCAGCCCCGGGGCTAAAATAGCTTTTATACCTCTTTTTTTTGCATATTCAAAATCTGTCCCCCCGGGTGGAGAAGCAATATCAATGATAACGGAATGAACAGGAAAATGTATAAGAATGTCTTCTGGTAAAACCATTGCCGGTATGGAATTTATACAAAGGTCGGCCGATTGAACAACGGCTGGCAGGTCTTCGAGTTCAAAAGTCTCTAAACCCATGGCTTCTGCACGTGCTTTTTCGGATGGATGTATAGTTCCTACTTTTGCATATGCACCCAGCACTGAAAAGGTTCTTGCTATCGTTTGACCTGTGCGGCCAAATCCTAAAATCACTGTGTTTGATTTATGAATGGTAATATCGGTTTCTTGCATGGCCATTAAAAGAGTACCTTCTGCAGAAGGAATCGAATTGTAAATGGCTACATCATCTCTCTCTAAAAGCTTTATTAACGGACGCTTCACTGTATTGATGACTGTTTCAAGTTCGTTAGTATGAATGCCGCTCATAACTAAACAGTTCTGTGGTGTCTTTTTGAGCCAGCTTTCTTGTAAAATTAATTCTTTTGAAGAAAAACAGGCTTCTACTTTGTTATCTGATTTCAAACCGCTAACCGGGAGCAAAACAGCATCTAATTCACTCCACGGCACATCAGTATCACTAACAGCTTTTGAGATTCCAGCCACATTTCTCATCCATTGATCAAATCCTAATAAAAATACTTCGTTTCCATCTGCCAGTAAGCTTTCTGCAATTTCAATCTGTCTGGCATCTCCTCCAATGATCACCACTTTATTTGCTTTTCCCATATTTTGCTCCTCTCCTTCGCACTGCATCTCCGCCTTTAATACATTATGAGAAAACAAAGTAATAGTGAAATACAATAGCCTAGAACATATACAAAAAAAAGCACAGCAGCCCTTATTAAAAGACTGCTGTGCTTATCAACCAATATAATTTGAGATTTATTCTGATCTCCCTGGAATTTTCTTTAAATGCGCGGTATCAATAATGACAAAATCCTCACCAATTCGTTGAATGTTTTCCCAAGGAATGACCCATTCTTTTGTTTTTTTTCGGAACGGATAAGCTGGAGATGAAGGAAGTACAAGCGATTCAATTCTCCCTGTTTCTTTTTCCATAACCAGATCGGCTGAACCAGGCATTCCAAGTTTTTCTCCTGTATTGGCATCGAGCACTTCCTTTTTGCTTATTTCACTTAATCGCAACTCCCTTAACCCCTTCCTTGTATATTATATAGAGGTAGGCAATTTCCCATCTTTGCTTATTAAGGATAGAGCAAAGTCTTCTTGAAAAACCTTCTCTGCCGTTTTTTTAATATCTTTTAAATCAACATTTTCAATTCGCTTCATTACTTCATCTAATGTCCGATGGTAACCGAGCAAAAGCTCATTTTTTCCGTTACGACTCATACGGCTGCTTGTGCTTTCTAGACTCAGCATAAGATTCCCTTTTAATTGCTCCTTGCCATTTGCCAGTTCTTTTTCTGTTAATCCGTTCATTCCCAAATCGCGTACGCATTCCATCGTAGCATCAAACAGTTCATCTAACTGGTTAAAACCAGTACCTCCGTAAATAGTCAGCATACCGTTGTCTTTAAACGATGAATGGTAGGAAAAAACAGAATACGCAAGCCCTCTTTTTTCACGAATTTCTTGGAATAAACGGCTGCTCATACTTCCACCAAGTACGTTGTTTAATAATATTAAAGAATAAATATCATCATCACCAATAGGCAGACCTGGAAATCCTAAACATAGGTGAGCTTGTTCTGTGTCTTTCTTTTTCGTTTTTTTGCCTGTCAAAAAACTTGGCTGCTTCACCTGTTTTTTGTCTTTGCTGGATGGCAGCGAGCCAAATCGTTCATTGAGCTGCTGAATAACATCACTGCTAATATTTCCTGCTAAAGAGATGACTACATTATCGGCTGTATAAAAACGATCCTTATAAGCTTGTAAACTTGATTTATTGAATGCAGACACTGTTTCTTCGGTTCCAAGAATTGGTTTACCGAGAGGATGATTGCCGTAACTGGCTTCACTTAATATATCGTGTACAATGTCATCAGGTGTGTCATCAACCATTTTGATCTCTTCAAAAATAACGTTTCTCTCTTTTTCTAGCTCATCTGAATCAAAGGTTGAGTGAAAAAACATATCTGACAAAATATCCAATGCTCGATTAGCGTGATCATCTAGCACTTTTGCGTAAAAACAAGTGTACTCTTTTGACGTAAAAGCGTTCACCTGTCCTCCGATTTTATCAAAACTTTCCGCAATGTCAGCTGCAGTTCGTTCAGCGGTTCCTTTAAAAAACATATGTTCCAAAAAATGAGAAATTCCATTTTCTGTTTGTGATTCATATCTTGAACCTGTTCCCACCCATATTCCCATCGTAATAGAGCGGACAGATGATATATGTTCGGTTACAATTCGGAGTCCATTATCTAAAGTCGTTGTTTGTACCAAAATGAAGCCTCCTTGTACTGGAATTATGACTGAAAATTTAGCGTATTCTTGTCTCGTCAAAGAGATTCGTTACCGTGTCTAGTTCAATGTCTTTTTCTTTTATATTACGTATCATTACTTTTAAACCACCGGCAGTTGATGCAGTCGGGTGCATTAATATCATCGATCCATTTTCTACTTTAGAAGCTGTTTTTTCTGCCATATCAATCGGGTCAGGTTTTTTCCAATCAATCGTGTCTACTGTCCACAAAATTGTATACATATTCAAATCTGAAGCGATTTCTACAACATCTTGATTAAAGCTGCCTGAAGGAGGAGCAAATAATGTTGGTTTCTCAGATAATACAGCTTCTAATGCTTCATTTGTTTTTTGAAGCTCTTCTTTAATACCAGCCCGGGGTGTTGCATTTAAATCGGGATGAGAGTAAGCATGACTGCCTATTTCATGCCCTTCTTCCTTGATCATTTTAGCTAACTTAGGATTTTTTTGCACCCATCTGCCTTCGAGAAAAAAGGTCGCTTTAACTTTTTCCTCACGCAGCGTTTTTAAAATTGACGGAAGATGCTCTTCCCCCCATGATACATTGATCAAAAAGGCTGCCATTGGTTTTTGCGGATTTCCTTTATATATAGGTGCTGGCGGCAGGTCTTCAAGATGAACTTCCGGCTCTATATCTTCAAACACTAACTTCCGCTCATCAAAGGAGCCTTCTTTTTTCATTTCCTCATAGGACGCTTTGATATCAACCATTTTACCGTTATAGCCAGGTATAGCTTTCCACACCTTATCTACAACTGCATCAACTGGTGGTTCGTTATATGTGGTTGCCGCTTCTTCTAACTGTTCAAATAAAGAAGACGGCTTACTCGTAACAGGGGTAACCACCTGCTTATCATCGTGTATGTATGGAATAGATTCAAACGGGATTTCTTTTTGTACGAAAAATAGGATAATAAGAATAAATATACTTAGCGCAGTGATTTGCTTTTTCATAAGTTCTCCCCCCTGTCCACATTCTATGCAAATGCATACAAGGGATAGAACTGAAAACCTAGGTCAGACAGCTGAAAAAGCAGCACAGCCAGTAAAAAGCACTTGGCCAAAGCCAAGCGTCTTTTCTTTTGGGTGCTTCTCTTCGTTTTTATTTTTGATTTTGTTCTCTTAACAAAGCTTTTCTAGAAAGATTAACTCTTCCCTGATTGTCAATCTCTGTTACTTTAACCATAATCTCGTCCCCGATTTTAACTACATCTTCTACTTTATTGACACGTTCTTCAGCAAGTTGTGAGATGTGAACAAGACCATCTTTACCTTTGAAAAGTTCTACGAACGCACCAAATTTTTCGATTCGTTTTACTTTGCCAAGATACGTCTCTCCAACTTTCACTTCGCGGACAAGGTCTTCAATGACATGTTTTGCTTTGTTGTTCGCTTCCGCATCAGTGGATGATATATATATCGTGCCATCCTGTTCAATGTCAATCTTTACGCCCGTGTCTTCAATGATTTGATTAATCGTCTTTCCGCTCGGTCCAATGACATCACGGATTTTATCTGGATGAATAGTCATTGTCAGGATTTTTGGTGCGTAAACAGACAATTCATTTCTCGATTCACTAATGGCCGACAGCATGTTCTCAAGAACCTTTAGACGTGCTGCACGAGCTTTTTCCAATGCATATTCAAGAATGTTTCGGTCGATTCCTGAAATTTTAATATCCATTTGAAGTGCTGTTACACCTTGTTCTGTGCCTGCAACTTTAAAGTCCATATCTCCAAGAGCATCTTCCATCCCTTGTATATCGGTTAGTACGGTTACATCTTCATCTTCTTTCACAAGTCCCATCGCAATCCCGGCCACAGGTGCTTTAATTGGAACCCCTGCATCCATCATAGCAAGAATACTTGCACATATACTTGCCTGCGAGGTAGAGCCATTTGATTCTAACACTTCAGAGACAACACGGATGGTATAAGGAAAATCTTTTTCCGGTGGAATAACTGGTTCTAGCGCTCTTTCTCCTAGCGCGCCATGACCGATTTCCCGGCGGCCTGGTCCTCTCATCGGACCGGTTTCTCCGACACTGAAAGAAGGGAAATTGTAATGGTGCATAAATCGTTTTGATTCTTCCATACCCAGCCCGTCAAGAATTTGAACATCTCCAAGCGCGCCTAGTGTACATATGCTGAGCGCCTGAGTTTGTCCGCGTGTAAAAAGTCCGGAACCGTGCGTTCTTGGCAGCATTTTCACTTGAGAAGCTAAATTTCTTATCTCATCTGGTCCTCTTCCGTCAGGTCGAACTTTTTCTTTTGTAATTAAACGGCGGAACTCTTCTTTGACAAGCCCTTGTAATATTTCTTTTACTTCTTCTTGTTCTTCTTCTTCAAATTGTTCGGCAATCGATTCTTTCACTTCGCCGATCGCTTCTTCTCTTGCTTTCTTTTCCTGCACTTGCACTGCTTCTTTCAAGCGGGATTCTGCTATTTCGCGGACTTTACCTGAAAGTTCCTCATCCGGCTTTTGAAGCTCCACATCCATTTTCTCTTTTACGCCTGCTTCTTCCATTACTTGTTCTTGGAAGTGAACGAGACGTTTGATTTCTTCGTGTCCAAACATGACCGCTTCAAGCATCGTTTCTTCCGGTACTTCACTCGCACCAGCTTCTACCATATTGATAGCATCTTTCGTACCGGCAACAGTGAGTTCAATATCACTTTTTTCCATTTGTTCAGAAGTAGGATTAATAATAAACTCTCCGTCTATTCTGCCTACGTTCACACCTGCTACAGGTCCGGAAAAAGGGATATCAGATAAAGACAATGCCAGTGAAGATCCAAGCATTGCCGCCATTTCTGAAGAGCAATCCTGGTCGACACTCATTACAATGCTTACAACCTGTACTTCGTTTCTAAAGCCGTCTGGAAAGAGCGGCCGAATCGGACGATCGATTAAACGGCTTGTCAATACTGCCGTTTCACTTGGTCGTCCTTCTCGTTTAATAAAACCTCCCGGAATTTTACCGGCTGCATATAATCGTTCCTCATAATTCACGGTAAGCGGGAAAAATGGGAGATCTTTTGCTTCTTTTGAAGCCGTCGCAGTAGACAGCACTGCTGTATCACCATATCTAACCATTACCGCTCCGTTTGCCTGCTTGGCGAGCTGACCTGTTTCAATTTTCAGCTCTCTTCCTGCCCAATCAAGCGTAAAAGTTTTTAATTCTTGTTCCATTTCCAAAGGATCTTCCTCCTGTTTTCAAACATAATTACTCATTATACTTCCTAGTGTAGCCGGACATACTCTATTTTACAATTGTAATATAAGAAAAAGAAAGATCTTAGCGTTTATTTTGCTAATGTTTCCCTTGTATTCCTACAATTGTTAAACATATAGGTATTAGAAAAACTTGGCTTTTCGCCAAGTTCTGCTGGCAGGCCTTAGCATTGTCTTTTAAGGCCTTCCCTTATTCTATACTATCTGAAGTTACAACAAAAAGCGGGATCTCTCCCGCTTTTTCTTCTTATCGGCGTAAACCGAGTTTTCTAATTAGATCACGATAACGAGTAACATCCTTCTTACGCAAGAACGTTAGCAAATTACGACGCTTACCAACCATTTTCAAAAGCCCGCGGCGAGAATGGTGATCTTTTTTATGATCACGCAAATGTTCGTTTAGGCTGTTGATCTGCTCAGTAAGGATAGCTACTTGAACTTCTGGAGAACCAGTATCATTGTCGTGCGTTTTAAACTCTTCAACAAGTTCCTTTTTTCTTTCTTGTGTTAAAGCCATCCTAACACCTCCTTGTTTTTTAATCGCCAATTCCCTAGCCAGTCGTCGGAGAATCGCACAGGCCAAGCAATGGCTTCTTTTTTGGTACAGTGTATAGAATACCTTTTTTCACTTAAAAATGCAAGAGAAGATTACCATTTTTAAGGAGCCGAAGAAGATTGAAGGATATATTTTGCTTTTTCTTTGTCTTTGCCAATTTGCTCTACTAGCTCTTCCGCTGATGAAAATTTCTTTTCACCACGAATAAAAGCATGCCAATGAACAATAACATCTTTTCCATAAATATCTTCATTAAAATCGAATAAATGTACTTCAATTTCAGGATTGGGGCTCTTTTCATCATGAAAAGTCGGCTTATATCCAATGTTGCAAACACCATTATACCATGCTTTTCTTATTTTCATCTGAACGGCATACACGCCGATCGCAGGAACTAAATAAGGTTCATTAATCTGAACGTTTGCAGTTGGAAAGCCAATCGTCCTGCCTCTTTGTTCTCCTTCTACAACTTTTCCTTCTATGCTGTATGAACGTCCTAACAGCCGGTTGGCATTTTCTATTTTTCCTTCTAAAATGTTTTCTTTTATGAGAGTAGAGCTTATTTTTTGCTGTTTATCTGTGACCTTTCCGACAGTTGTTTGCTCAAATTTTTTTCTGGAATGAAAAGGCAGTGTCTCCATCGTGCCTTTTCCCATTCTCCCATAAGAAAAATCAAACCCGGCTACTACATGAACCGCATGAAGACCGATGATATATTGATCAACAAATTCCTGCGGTTCAAGACCTGCAAACAATTTATCGAAATGGACTATAAATAAATAATCTGCTTGCTCTTTGGATAACTGCTCTTCTTTTTCAGGTAGAGGAGTAATATAGCGCATATTTTCTTCTTTTACTTTTGAAGACAACACCGTTTTTGGGTGAGGATGAAATGTCATTATCCCAAGAGCTATTCCTTTTATACTTGCAGTCTCCCGAGCCGTCCGGATTACTTCCTGATGCCCTCGATGAACGCCGTCAAAGTATCCAAGCGCAAGCACCATTTCGGGATAGGAAACAGCCGAGTCACCTTCCTGATGATACAAATATATGGTTTTCACCGGTTTTTCACCTGCCGTTTTACTATTAAATTAACTGCGTCCACACCTGCTAAGTTCCCTCTAATTATTTGGATTTGAGCATTGTCTTTGGTTTTATTAAACCGGGTTTCTTAGGGTGATCTTGATAAATTGCAAGGGATTCGCCTTTATAAATAAGCAGAAAAATGGAATCGTTTGTTTTTATACTTTTTGGCAATACGCTGCCGTTAAGTATTTTTTGGGCCGTTATCTCATCTACTTCTATATGTTCTACATGCTGTAATGCTTTTGACATAGGGGCAATTGTCTCATCTAGCATGCCTCTTTCTTTTTTTTCATTTAATTCTTCCAAAGTATAACATTCTTGAGAGGAAAATGGGCCAGACTTCGTTCTTTTTAAATAGGACATATGAGCAGGATAACCAAGATATTTTCCGATGTCTGCTGCAAGCGTTCTAATATATGTGCCTTTACTGCACGTTACTGTAAATCGAAAAGAAACATTTTGTCCTGATTGTTCTATTGATTCACTATCAAGAGTTAGATCATAAATTTCTATTGTTTTAGAAGGTCTTTCAACCTCTATACCTTCTCTTGCATATTCATATAATTTTTTTCCTTTTACTTTTACCGCTGAGTATATGGGAGGCGTTTGCTGTTGTTTTCCGTAAAATTGATGCAGCGCTTTTTCTATTTCATCTTTGTCCATAAGAGAATTCACCGGTTTTTTTTCAACTATATCACCGCTGGCATCTTCCGTTGTCGTTGAATAACCTAATGTTATCTCAGCTTCATACTGCTTTTGCAAGGAAGTAATGTATTCTGAGATTTTTGTTGCTTTCCCAATACAGATAGGGAGTACCCCTTCAACATCCGGATCCAATGTACCCGTATGCCCAACTTTTTTTGTTTCATACATTCTTCTTAATTTCGTTACACAGTCATGAGAAGTCATGCCTTTTCGTTTATAGAGCGGAACGATACCATTTAACATATGTATGTCACCTACTTAAGCTATTCACCAAGGTTTTATGGTAAAAATCATTGCTGTCTTATAATGTTTATCGAAAAAAATATTATAATACTATACGAAAAAAAGAAGCTGTCTTCAAAGAAGGATGTCCCGGGGCTGCAAGCAGCAGACCCGAAAAAGGTGCTGCACCCTTATCACACATCCATTTTTTCTTTAGAGACAGCTTTGCAGCTTATGAAATATCTTCCTTACTTTTCTTCTTCATTTATTTCCCTTAATAACCTTTCAATACGGTTCCCATAATCAATGGACTCATCAAACTGAAAGGAAATTTCCGGGGTTTTGCGCAAATGTACTCGATTACCAATTTCACTTCGTATAAACCCTCTTGCTTTTTGTAAAGCTTTTAATGTTTCTTCTTTATCTTTCTCTTCACCAAGAACAGTTACAAATACTTTAGCCTGCTGGAGGTCTCCAGTTACATCTACTCCTGTTACCGTTACAAATTGAACACGTGGATCTTTCACCTCACGGGCTAAAATATCAGCTAGTTCTTTTTTTATTTGTTCGCCTACACGGTCAGCTCTGACATTGCTCATATCCGCTGCCTCCTTTATTAAAGCCATTCGTATTCTGTTACGGTACGCTCTATCTCTGGCATCTGGTCTATCATATCAAGGGCTGCCTGCAGCTCTTTTTCCACTATGCGTTTCTCTTGATTAATGGTGACAACTGATATAGCTGTGCGCTGCCAAAGATTTTGATAATCCATTTCGGCGGCCGATACGTTTAGCTTTTGCTTCAATCGCGCAGTTATACTTTTTAGCACTGCTCTCTTTTCTTTTAACGACTGGGCTTGATAAATTAGACATTCACAATGTACAGCTCCTATCATGCGCGTTTAATTTCCTCCATGATGTAAGCTTCAATAATGTCGCCTTCTTTTACATCGTTATAATTTTGCAGCGTAATCCCGCATTCATACCCAGCAGCTACTTCTTTTACGTCATCTTTAAACCGTTTTAACGCGTTTAAGTTTCCTTCATAGATGACAACACCATCACGAATTAATCGCACGGTAGAATCTCTTGTAATTTTTCCTTCTAATACATAGCTCCCTGCGATAGTTCCAATACGAGATACTTTAAAGAGCTGGCGCACTTCTACCTGCCCGATAACTTTTTCCTCGTATTCTGGATCGAGCATACCTTTCATGGCAGATTCAATTTCTTCAATGGCATCATAAATAACACGGTGCAGTCGAATGTCAACTTTTTCCGATTCAGCTGTTCGTTTTGCATTCGCATCAGGCCTTACATTAAAGCCGATAATTAACGCATTCGAAGCAGAAGCAAGAATGACATCCGATTCAGCAATGGCACCAGCGCCAGCATGAATAATGTTAATCTTGACGCCTTCTACATTAATCTTCTCCAAAGAACCTTTCACTGCTTCGACAGAGCCTTGCACATCCGCCTTAACAATAACATTAATCTCTTTGACGTCGCCCTCTTGGATTTGATCAAATAAATCGTCAATGCTCACTTTCGATGTTTGATTTCTTTCTTCTTCGCGAGCCCGGTTTGCTCTTGCTTCACCAAATTGACGAGCTTTCTTTTCATCTTCAAAAATAACAAATTGATCCCCTGCATTTGGGACACCGTTTAAACCAGTAATCTCAACGGGGGTAGACGGTCCTGCTGATTTTTCACGTTTCCCTAGGTCGTTTACCATGGCACGTATTTTTCCATACGTATTTCCGACAACGATTGGATCGCCGACTTTCATTGTACCTTCTTGGACTAACAGCGTAGCAACAGGGCCCCGTCCTTTATCCAATTCTGCTTCAACCACTGTGCCCCGTGCTCGTTTATCAGGGTTAGCTTTTAACTCTTCTACTTCGGCAACAAGTAAGATCATTTCCAGAAGTTCATCTATGCCGTCCCCTTTTAAAGCAGAAACATTTACATAGATAGTGTCGCCTCCCCAAGCTTCTGGCACAAGTTCAAACTCTGTTAACTCCTGCATGACTCGATCCGGGTTAGCCCCTTCTTTATCCATCTTGTTTACAGCTACAATAATCGGTACTTCAGCTGCTTTTGCGTGGTTAATGGCTTCTTTTGTCTGCGGCATAACTCCATCGTCTGCAGCAACCACTAGTATAGTAATATCAGTTACTTGAGCACCTCTAGCACGCATCGTCGTAAAAGCGGCGTGACCAGGTGTATCTAAAAACGTAATTTTTTTTCCGTCTTCTCTTACTTGATAGGCACCAATATGCTGTGTAATCCCGCCTGCTTCTCCAGCGGTAACTTTTGTATGACGGATAGAATCTAATAGTGTTGTTTTCCCGTGGTCGACATGGCCCATAATTGTAACAACAGGTGGACGTTCTTCTAATTTAGCCGGATCGTCTTCTTCGACTTGCGTTTCAATACCAAGTTCATCAATTTCTATTTCCTCTTCTACTTCTACCCCGTAATCTTCTGCAATAAGTTCAATGGTTTCTTTTTCTAAATCTTCATTTTTGGTTGCCATTACCCCGAGAAACATAAGTTTTTTAATTAATTCTGAAGAATCCTTGTTTAATTTCTCCGCCAACTCTCCAACAGTCAGCGATCCGCTGTACGTGACCTTTTCTGGTACAGCTTGTTGTTGTTTAGAATCTTGAAAGCGCTGCTGACGATTGTCTTTTTTATGTTTTTTTCCTTTTTTTGCATTGTTTTTATTTTGTTTGTTTTGGTTGTTCTCTTTTTTTGTTTTATTCATATTATTTTTCTTTTTATCTCCTCGTTCACTTTTTTGGCTGGAAGGCTGTTTATTTTCTGGTTTTGGCTTATTCTCTTGACTGTTGTTTGTTTTTCCTTCCAGCTTTGCAACAGTGTTTTCATCTATGACAGACATGTGGTTTGAAACGTTCACATCCATATTTTTTAATTGTTCTACTATTTCCTTGCTTGATTTATTAACCGATTTCGCATATTCATAAACTCTCATTTTTTTCATAAGCATAACCTCCACCTTCTAATAATCCAGCATTGAGATCAGCTTTTTGGCAAACCCTTTATCTGTAACGCCAATGATCACACGGCTATTTTTTCCAATAGCATGACCGAGTGAGTCCCGATCGCCTGCAATGAAGAGCGGCACTTGATAATAGCTGGACTTATCTTTGAATTTTTTTTGTGTATTTGGTGAAGCATCTCCGGCCATAATGACAAGATGAAGAGACTGATTTCTTATCTCTTTCAGTACTGTTTCTTCTCCCGTCTTTAATTTACCAGCTCTAGCGGCAAGTCCGAGGAAGGAGTGAAAAGAATCGTTCATTATTTCGTTCCTTTCTTTCTTTCCTCAAGCAGGCGTTCATAAACCTCCGGAGAAACTTGTGTATTTAAATGACGGGAGAGAGCATCTTTCTTTTTGGCCTGAAGAAAGCATTGTTCATCATTAGTTAAATAAGCGCCGCGGCCGTTTTTTTTGCCAGTGTGGTCCACAAAGACATTACCGTCCGGGTCCCTTACAATACGAACGAGTTCTTTTTTCTCTTTCGCTTCACCTGTCACAATGCATTTTCGTATAGGCTTTTTCTTTTTCAAGGTTCTTCGCTCCTTTTCCACCCATCAATCTTCTTCTATATATTCTTCATCACTGCTGTCTTCAAAAGCCAGAGCTTCATCATTTTCAAGAAGCTCGTCCGATTCTTCTATATTTCGTTTAGAAGCAGGGGCATTTGGGTCATAAAGGCCAAGTTCTTCTGCTTCTGATTCGCTTTTAATATCAATTTTCCACCCTGTTAACTTTGCTGCCAGTCTAGCATTTTGACCTCGTTTACCAATAGCAAGTGAAAGTTGATAATCCGGAACGATAACAAGCGTGCTTTTTTCCTCATCATCCACCTGTACGTCAAGAACTTTGGATGGACTTAATGCATTGGAAACATATTCAAAAGTGTCCTCGGACCAATGAACAATATCGATTTTTTCTCCTTTCAGTTCATCAACAATAGCTTGAACACGCTGCCCTTTTGGTCCAACACAAGCTCCAACCGGATCCACATCTGGATCTTCTGCATACACAGAGATTTTAGAGCGGTCGCCGGCTTCTCTAGCCACCGATAATATTTCTACGGTTCCGTCATAAATCTCTGGCACTTCAAGCTCAAACAGTCGTTTCAAAAGCCCTGGGTGACTACGGGATATAAGAATTTGCGGTCCTTTCGTAGTTTTCTCCACTTTTGTTATATACGCTTTAATCCGGTCGTTGTGTTTATATGTTTCATTTGGCATTTGTTCTCCCTGTGGGAGCAATGCTTCTACTTTCCCAAGGTCAACGTAAATAAAACGGTTGTCCTGGCGCTGCACAATCCCAGTCATAATATCTTCTTCACGATCAATAAAGTCTGAATAAATGATGCTTCTTTCCGCTTCACGCACTCGCTGAGTAACTACTTGTTTCGCAGTTTGAGCAGCAATTCTTCCGAAATTTTTCGGCGTCACCTCAAGCTCAACCACATCATCTAGTTCATAGTTAGGATTCATGTCTTTGGCTGCTTCAAGCGAAATCTCAAGTCGAGGATCAAATACTTCTTCTACCACTTCTTTACGGGCAAACACCCGAATGCTTCCGTTTTCACGGTTTATAGAAACCCGTACGTTTTGAGCCTGGTTAAAGTTTCGTTTATATGCAGAAATCAAGGCCGCTTCTATGGCTTCTAAAATAATTTCTTTTTCAATGCCTTTATCCGTTTCTAATGTCGTTAGCGCATCCATAAAATCACTGTTCATGGACTTTGGTTCCCCCTTTTTTACCGGCTGGTCCTTCTATTAGATCCGGTATCTTCTTAAAATTGGACAGCTAGTCGTGCTTTTGCCACCTTGTTGTATGGAACAGTATACGTCACTGTCTTTTGCTTTGCTTTCCCTTCGATCGTTAATATTTCTCCATCAAAGTCTTTAAGTACACCTTCAAATGCTTTCTCTCCATCAATGGCTTCATAAGTAGTAACATAAACATGCTTGCCAATCGACCTGGCAATGTCTTTATCATCTTTTAATGGACGCTCAGCACCTGGAGAAGAGACTTCAAGATAGTACATTCCTTGAATCGGATCTTCTTTATCAAGTTGTTCACTAAGACGCTCGCTTACTTTTCCGCAGTCTTCGATATCAACGCCTTTTTCACCATCTATAAACACGCGTAAAAACCAATTTTTTCCTTCTTTTTTATATTCCACATCAATTAATTCTAAATTCATTTCTTCTAAAACAGGCTGTGCCAGTCTGGATGCTGTATCTTTTATTCTTTCACTCATTTCCTGCCTCCTTATTAGAAAAACTTGGCTTGCCGCCAATTCCTTATGACGGAAGCCTTAGTGCAAAGTTAAATTTTTTCCAAAAGTATTAGAAAAACTCGGCTTGTCGACGAGTTCTTATGGCGAATGAATGCCGTGCTTTCTATACAGTGTTAGAAAAGCATGTGACATTTTCTTCTAGAAACGTGAAGGGGGCGCGATGCCTTTAAATGCATCATTCATGTTATTATCAACAGCCATGCTAAATGACCCGGTACAGGAAGCAACGCAGAATTCAAAAACACAGGTAATCCTTACCGCCAAATGGCGGAAGTCGTAGTTTTGCTTATACTTTGATCTTTTAACATTGTTAACATTCTTAAAGTATAAAACAAGGATTTTCTTAGTATGGATCAATTTAAGTCTTTACATGTGTGTGAACCAGTATCTTAAAAGAATGCTATAATTGCAAACGAAAGAGTGGGTAATTACCCACTCTTCGCCCCGTGCATATTTGAAGTATCCATCAAAAAGACTACCACACTCTGCCATAGAATGCAACATACTCCGGTTTCGACAAATGACGCCATTTCTAAGAAAACGGAAGCTCCCTAATAAAGGAAGTTGGGCTAAGGTTGAATATCAAGCTCTTTCTACAGCAAATGATCCATTATTTCATGCACCCGAGCGGCGAGTTGTTAAGGATAGACAGAACACGCCGCATGTAAAAAAGTTATATTGCTTAAAAAAGAGATAGTTGATTTGAGTCGGGCAGACCTTCAAGACAACCATGTAAATCTAAATGCTCAATAACTGTTTTTGTTGCTTTACTCCGCTGCTGCAAGTCTTCTTTAGACAAAAATTCTCCAGCTTCTCTAGCTTTTTCAATATTAACCGCCGCGTTCGTACCTACCCCGTCGAGCGCGTTAAATGGAGGAATTAAGCTGTCCCCATCAACAACAAACTCTGTTGCTTTCGAGCGGTACAAATCTACTTTTTGAAAAGTAAATCCTCTTTCACACATTTCAAGCGCCAGCTCTAATACTGTTACTAAACTTTTTTCTTTTGGTGAAGCGTCCAGACCTTTCGCTTGAATTTCCTCAATTCTGCTTCGGATAGAAGCAGCTCCTTTAACCATTGTTCCCAGATCAAAGTCATCGGCCCTGACCGTAAAGTAAGCTGCATAAAATAATATAGGATAATGGACTTTAAAATAAGCAATACGTACAGCCATTAACACATAAGCTGCGGCGTGTGCTTTCGGGAACATATATTTAATTTTCAGGCACGATTCAATATACCAATCAGGAACGCCGTGCTTTTTCATTTCTTCTACCCATTCTTCTTGCAGTCCTCTGCCTTTTCGGACAAATTCCATGATCTTAAAGGAGAGCGAGTGTTCCACACCTTTGTAAATGAGATAAACCATAATGTCATCACGACAGCCGATCACATCTTTTAGCACACACGTACCGCTTTGGATAAGTTCCTGTGCATTACCAAGCCACACATCTGCCCCGTGGGACAGCCCGGATATTTGAACAAGCTCCGAAAATGTGCTTGGATTTGTCTCTTCAAGCATCTGCCGAACAAACCTAGTACCGAACTCAGGTATACCGTATGTTCCTGTTTTACACAGTATTTGTTCTGGCGTCACTCCGAGTACTTCCGGTCCGCTAAATATCTTCATAACTTCTTCGTCATCTGTAGGTATCGTTTTTGGATCTATCCCGCTCAGATCTTGAAGCATACGAATCACCGTTGGATCATCGTGACCGAGTATATCAAGTTTTAACAAATTATCGTGAATGGAATGAAAGTCAAAATGTGTTGTTCTCCATTCTGACCCCTTATCATCCGCCGGAAATTGAATCGGACAGAAATCATGAATATCATATTCATCCGGGACAACGATAATCCCGCCTGGATGTTGTCCTGTTGTGCGTTTCACCCCTGTACATCCGGAAACCAGTCTATCGATTTCTGCCCCTCGGTAATGAATATCCAAATCTCCTTGGTAGCCTTTAACAAAACCATAAGCTGTTTTATCTGCTACTGTTCCAATCGTACCAGCACGGTAAACACTGTCTTCTCCAAACAGCTCTTTTGTATAGTTATGAGCAATCGGCTGATATTCCCCGGAAAAGTTCAAGTCAATATCCGGCACTTTATCCCCTTTAAACCCGAGAAACGTTTCAAATGGGATATCTTGTCCATCTTTCACGTAAGATGTTCCGCATTGTTCACATTCTTTATCAGGTAAATCAAAGCCAGAACCGACAGAACCATCGTTAAAGAAATGCGAATGCTTACAAGACGGACATACGTAGTGCGGAGGGAGCGGATTTACTTCTGTAATTTCTGTCATGGTTGCAACAAAAGAGGAACCTACCGAGCCGCGTGAACCTACCAGATAGCCGTCATCTAAAGATTTTTTTACGAGCTTCTGAGATATTAAATAAATAACAGCGAAGCCATGGCCGATTATACTTTCTAATTCTTTTTCGAGCCTTTTTTCTACAATTTCAGGCAATGGATCACCATAAATACTTTTAGCCATCCCATAACTCATTTCACGAATTTCCTGGTCGGACCCTTCGATGTTTGGTGTGTATAATTCATCAGGAATAGGATGGATTTCCTCGACACGGGCAGCAAGCTCTCGAGCATTATCAATAACTATTGATCGTGCTGTATCAGCTTCAAGAAAAGAAAAGCTCTCTATCATTTCATTGGTCGTTTTAAAATGAACTTGCGGCAAGGTTTGTTTATTTAATGGATTAGCCCCGCCTTGTGAAGCAATTAATATCTTTCTATATACGTGATCTTCTGGTTCCATGTAATGAGCATTCCCTGTAGCAATGACAGGTTTTCCGAGTTCCTCACCCAGCGTGATTATTTTTTTCAAAATATCATAAATAGCATCCTCGTTTCGAAGCAGTTCTTTTTCGACGAGATGAGAATAATTACCAGGAGGCTGTACTTCTAGGTAGTCATAAAACTCAGCAGCTTTCTTTGCTTCGTCTCCTGATTTTTGCATCATCGTCTCAAAAACTTCGCCTTTGTCGCATCCAGAACCTACTAAAATACCTTTGCGGTGCTTTTGAAGTTTGGATCTTGGAATACGAGGAGTCCGGAAAAAGTAATCAATATGAGACATAGATACGAGTTTATATAAATTTTTTAACCCTTCTTGATTTTCAGCGATTAACGTGCAATGAGATGGTCTAAGCCGATGAAAATCACCTTGTCCCATATTTTTATTTAATTCATAGTGGCGGTTTATTCCTTTTTCTATTGCGTCTTTGACCATTTTCCATAACAAATAACCGGTAGCCTCCGCATCATAAATCGCGCGGTGATGGCTGACCAGTTCTATGTCAAACTTTTTACAAAGCGTGTTTAAACGGTGGTTTTTTAATTGCGGATAGAGAAAACGGCCCAGTTCTAACGTGTCAATCACTGGGTTTTCAGCAGTTTCTATATTTGCTTTTTTATATCCTTCATTTAAAAAGCCCATATCAAAGCTGGCATTGTGAGCCACAAGGACGGCATCATCCGTAAATTCTTTGAAATCTTTTAAGACCGTACTCACTTCTGGGGCATTTTCAACCATATCATCGGTAATACCAGTAAGGTCTATTATTGTGTCTGACAGCTTCTCATGCGGATTCGCAAAAGATTCAAAACGATCAACAATTTCTCCGTCTTTCACTTTTACTGCTGCTAATTCAATAATGGTATCGTATACGACCGAGAGACCAGTCGTTTCGACGTCAAAAACAACAAATGTGTCATCATATAGATTTCTGTCCGCCTCGTTATAAGCAATGGGTACACCGTCATCTACAAGATTTGCTTCCATTCCGTACAACACTTTAATTCCATGTTTCTGTGCAGCATTATAAGCTTCCGGGAAAGCTTGTACCACTCCGTGATCTGTAATAGCGACGGCTTCATGTCCCCATTCTGCTGCTTTTTCTACATATTGAGAAGCTGTAACAGTAGCGTCCATTTGACTCATCACTGTATGAGCGTGCAATTCTACTCTTTTCTCTTCAGCTTCATCTGTTCGAATTTCCGGCTGTATTTGAATAATATCATTTGCGATCATAACTAAATCACGAACAAATGTATCATTTTGTACGCCGCCTCGTACTTTCAGCCACATTCCTTTTTTGAGTGCTTCAAATTGAGGAACATCTTCTTTATCTCTTGAAAACATTTTCACCAATATGGAGTCCGTATAATCGGTTATTTTAAAAGTTAATAATGTCCTGCCGCTTCTAAGTTCTCTTGTTTCAGCCTCAAATACATAACCTTGTACGGTCATTCGTCTTTCTTCTTCTTGAATGGTTTCTAGCGGTACCGGTTCATCTTTTATCGGATATCCAATCTGCAAGGTTTTCACTTTATTTTCTTCCTGCGCTTGTTTTTCCTGCTTTTTCTTTTCCATCATTGCTTGCACTATTTTAGAGCGGTCTTCTTGTTTCTTTTTTTCCTCAAACTGCGCTACCTCTTCTGCTGACGTTTCCACTTTCGTCTCTATTTGACAGGTCGGAAAACCGAATTCAGCCAATATTTCATTAAGAGGCTCATGCAATCGGCGTTCAAGCGCAGCACCTTCTGCTTCATTTTTACAAATAATCGTTAATTTGTTACCCGTAATCGTTGGTGTTCTGCCATTTAAACGTTGTCTTACGTAGGGAGCTAATCCTTCGAGCCTGTTTATAATAGAAGGCCAGTAGGAAGGTATATTTGACAGTGGCAGTACTTCCTGTTCATAGGAAATAGAAAATTGCACAGAGGCTATTTGTTGAAAAGCTCTAGTAATTCTTTCTTCTAATTGTAAAAATGCTTCATACGGAAGAGGAGTTAACAATGTGAATCGAAAATGCCACTTCTTTTCTTCTTTCCATATCGTTAATTTGTCAACTTTTCCTCCTTTAAAATGCTCATCGATAACATCTTTTGGCATCATAATCTGTTGAAGGAGCAATTGAAAACGATCTTTTCTAATTTGATTCTCCTCGGTGCTCATAGGATATATCCTCCCCATCATTAGAAAAACTCAACTTGTTTCCATATAAAACACCACGTTCTATGTTTCTTACATATTCAGTTTATATATTTTTTAAACCGTTAAAAGCATCATTGGAAACAAAAAGGCTGTTTTAAATAGACTCTGTTATTAGAGCCTGAAAACAGCCTTGACTCATGTATCAAAATAATTCTTTTTCTATGGATGCTAAATGCGTGGGCAAATCATTAATATGCACTTCTTCCATCTTTCCATCCCGTCTTGTTTTTACTTCTACTATTTGTTCTGCTGCCTTTTTGCCACATGCTATTCGGATCGGGAGACCAAAAAGATCAGAATCCTTAAATTTAACGCCTGCACGCTCTTTTCTATCATCATAAAGTACATCGTATCCTGCTTTTTTCAGCGTTTCATATAATGTTTCACCTAGCTGGTTCTGCTCTTCCTGCTTTGGATTTAACACTAACAGATGTAGATCATACGGTGAAACAGCCTTTGGCCACATTAATCCGTTATCGTCATGGTGCTGTTCTACAATCGCAGCAATAGTTCTGCTCACACCGATTCCATAACAGCCCATAATAATTGGCTGGGCCCGTCCGTTCTCATCCAAATACTGAGCTCCCAAGGCTTCACTATATTTTGTTCCAAGTTTAAAGACGTGACCTACTTCAATCCCTTTGGCAAATTGGATCGTACCTTTTCCATCAGGGGATGGATCCCCTTCTTGTACGAGACGGAAATCACCATATTTTTCGACTTTAAAATCACGGTCTGGATGTACATTTTGATAGTGCTTGTCTACTAGATTTGCTCCGCAAACACCCGAAGATACAGCCTTTACCGCAAAGTCACATACGATTGTTACTTCTTCTGGTGCGTTTACCGGTCCGATAAAACCAGCTTCTGTTCCCATAATATGTTGAATGTCTTCTGTTTCTGCTAACATTACGTTTTCTGCGTCAAAAGCATTTTGGACTTTTATTTCATTTATCTCATGATCGCCCCGGCAGACAATCAACACAGGTTTATCATCTATTAGAAACAGTACTGATTTTAACAAGCTGCTACTCTCTATTTCAAGGCCGTTCGTTAAATCTTCAATTGTTCTCATCCCTGGTGTGTCTAATTCTTTTAAGCTTTTAGAAGGAGAAACCGCTTTTTCATACATATCCGGCAGCTCAGCAATTTCAATATTTGCTGCGTATTCAGAGCCATTTGAATAGGCAATCGTGTCTTCTCCCACATCAGAAAGCACCATGAATTCGTGGGTACCGCCTTTTCCTCCAATCGCACCTGCATCCGCTTTTACAGCACGAAAATCCAATCCGCACCTTTTAAATATATTTGTATACGCCTCATACATTGCTCTGTAATTTTTGTCCAGACCCTCTTTATTCGTATCAAATGAATAAGCATCTTTCATAATAAATTCACGAGAGCGAAGCACACCAAACCTTGGTCTGCGTTCATCTCGATATTTCGTTTGAATTTGATATAAGTTCATCGGCAGTTTTTTATACGAGTTTACTTCATCTCGAATAAGGCTCGTGATAACTTCTTCATGCGTTGCCCCTAGCACAAAGTCCCGTTCATGCCTGTCCTTTAATCGTATAAGTTCAGGGCCGTAATCATCCAACCGTCCAGATTCCTCCCATAACTCAGCAGGTTGAATAGCAGGCATTAATAACTCCTGACCGCCGGCAGCGTCCATTTCCTCCCGAATAATCTGTTCGACCTTGCGAAGGACTTTGCGTCCGAGCGGCAAATAAGAATAAATCCCAGAGGCTGTCTGGCGAATAAGACCAGCTCTAAGCATTAGCTGATGACTCGGTATATCTGCTCCCTGGGGAACCTCTCTCATCGTAGGACTGAAAAATAATTGCTGTCTCATAAACGAAGAACCCTCTTTCTTATGTTATTACGTCCACTAATTGTTAGCATTGTCTACATAAAAAATTTATTAATATCATTCCAGGTGACTACTAGCATCAACAAAAAGAGCAAGGCAAATCCAATAAAATGAATCATCCCTTCTTTTTGAGGATCTATTGGCTTTCCGCGCACGGCTTCTGCAAAGATAAACAGCAGTCTTCCTCCATCCAAAGCCGGAAGTGGAAGTAAATTAACGATCCCAAGGTTGACACTTAACATAGCGGCCCATTGAATAAGCACAGCCATTCCTAATGAAGCAGCTTCTCCCGTATAATTATAGATACCTACTGGCCCAGATAAATAATCAAGTGAAAATTGACCAGTAACAATCATTCCTAATACATCAAAAATAAGCATGCTCACTTGATAGACTTGACTCGCCCCATATTGGACAGCTTCGAGAGGAGAGTGTGCCATTACACTTGCTACCCCAATTATACCAACTTCTTCCTCTGCCATTTCATCATACCTCGAATTTGTCTCCACAGGGATAGTAAGGTTTTCCCCGTTTCTAACTACTTCGAAAGTAATTTCTTCATTTGGATGCTCGCGAATAGCCGTAGTCATTTCATCCCAGCTGCTTACTTCTTGGCCTTCAATCGCTAAAACCTCGTCACCTTCTGCAAGTCCTGCTTCCCTAGCTGGACTCTCCTCTGTGAATTCTCCTAACTTGGCATCGTCCTGAGGCACTCCGCTAATCAATCCAAAAGTCACAAGAATGACGAATGCCAGTGCAAAATTCATAAATGGGCCGGCAAAAATAGCAACTGCTTTCTGCCATGGCTTTTTTGAACCATATTGACGATCGAGCGGGGCGATCTGTTCAGCTTTTTCATCTACAATGACATCACATTTATCATCTACCTTAAATGTTTGCAGCCCTGCTTCCTCGTCTGTATATGCTTCAATTTGCAAACGTCTTTCAAGATCTATCCGCTCTACAGAAACAACTTTTGCTTCAGGATGCTTTGATTTGTTGTTTACAATAATTTGGCGAACTTTATTTTCATGATTGAATACAAGACCAACTTCGTACCCAGGTCTGATTTGTACAGCTTCCGGATCTTCTCCTGCCATGCGGACAAACCCGCCTAACGGTAATAAACGAATAGTATAGACGGTTTCATTTTTCTTAGTCGAGAAAATTTTCGGCCCAAAACCGATAGCAAATTCACGGCAAAGGATGCCAGCTTTTTTTGCAAAATAAAGATGCCCCCACTCATGAACAGCTACCAGTACACCAAATATAATAATTATCGCTATTAAAGTATCCACGTTTCTCCCACCTTCATCCTATTCGAGAGCTAACATATGTCCTTGTTTCCTTATCTACTTCCAAAATAGTATCAAGGGACGGACCAGCAATGACCTGATGACGCTCTAGAGCTTTTTCTATGTGTTCTTCAATCGAAAGAAATGTTATTTTTCCTTGCAGAAATTGTTTCACTGCTTCCTCGTTAGCTGCATTTAACACCGCAGGTAAAGTTCCGCCCGTTCTTCCTGCTTCATAAGCATAGCGTAAACAACGGTATCGGTCAAAATCAGGCTTATCAAAATGCAGTTTTCCTATTTCCCATAAGTTTAACCTGTTCGTATCTCTTAATTCAAGCCTTTCTGGATAAGACATTGCATATTGAATAGGAACTCTCATATCAGGGGTACCAAGCTGAGCAAGAACGCTTTTATCACGATATTCAACGAGTGAATGAATAATGCTTTCTTTATGAAGAAGGACTTCAATGT
Source organism: Alteribacillus sp. YIM 98480 (assembly GCF_009765375.1). Taxonomy (GTDB): domain Bacteria; phylum Bacillota; class Bacilli; order Bacillales; family Marinococcaceae; genus Alteribacillus. The sequence continues at coordinate 111,797 of NZ_VTOK01000013.1, read as the reverse complement.
CATCATAAGGGATATTAAAAAGCCAGTGCGCTTCTATTACTTCGAATCCTTTATTCATCATTGTTGCTGAATCAATTGTTATTTTAGCACCCATGTTCCAATTAGGGTGATTTAGAGCATCTTCTACCGAAACCTCTTCCAATTGATCACGTGTATACTCTCTAAAACTCCCCCCAGAAGCTGTCAGGATAAGCCTTTCCACTTCATCGATGCGGTTTCCCTCGAGGCTTTGAAAGATTGCCGAATGTTCGCTGTCTACCGGCAAAAGGTTTACATTATGCGCTTTTGCTTTTTCTGTAACTAAGTGCCCGGCTGTTACTAACGTTTCTTTATTGGCAATTCCGATGTCCACTCCAGCTTCCATTGCCTGCAAAGTCGGTTCAAGACCAAGACTTCCAACTAAAGCATTCATTAAAAAATCAGCATCATGTAACACAGATGCTTCAATAAGTCCCTCTTTTCCATAGAATACTTTCACAACATCTCCGAATTGCTGTTGGATTTTTTCTGCATCTTGTTTTTGTTCTACAGCCACGACACGCGGCTTAAACTCCTGGACCTGTTCAATAACACGTTCTACATTTCTGCCGGCTGCAAGGGATATAAGATTAAAACGGTCAGGGTGCTTTCGAATAACATCAAGTGTTTGGGTGCCAATGGAGCCAGTGGAACCTATTAAAGCTATGTTTTTCATTGATATGCTCCTTTATGATATGTGAAATGTATATAGTCTTTATCCAAAAAAGTGTAAAAAGTGCAATATCGGCATCACAAAAATTAAACTGTCAAACCGGTCAAGAACGCCTCCGTGCCCAGGTAATACGCTGCCAGAGTCTTTCACGGCATAATGGCGCTTTAATGCCGATTCAACAAGGTCGCCAAGTTGACCAAAAACGGAAGTCACAATGATAAAAGCGGCTAAAGTAAAGGTTGAAGAAAACACAGGGAAAAACGAATGAAACAATACACCGATCACTGCAGCAACAACAATTCCCCCGATAAATCCTTCAACCGTTTTTTTAGGGCTTATATGTGGAGATAATTTATGTTTCCCCCATTTTTTCCCTACAAAATAGGCACCAGAATCTGTAGCCCAAATAATGAACAAGATTAAAAAAACCATCACAAGACCAATATCTTCAAGATTTCTAGCTAAAATAAGGTGATGAAACCCATATCCAATATAAACAGAGGATAATATAACAAAACCCGCTTCATCAAATGTAAACGTATTTTTCGTGACCACCGTTAAAGCCAAAAGCAATAAAATCATCATTAAAAATAATTCTACTTTCGACACGTGCAAAAGAAGCGGAATATCAAGCCATGCCGCAGGAACTAATAAAATCCACATAATAATTAAACTAATAATTCCCATTAACGATAAAGGTTTGATTTGTTTCATCTTTAACAGCTCATACATTGCAATGGAAGCGACGACGGCAATTGCAAGAGTGAATACATTATCTCCTATTATTACGACGCTTAGTAATGCGATTGCACCAATAATTCCGGTAATAAGTCGCTGTTTCATGTTTCGTCCTCCATTTATACACCGCCGTACCGCCTTTTGCGCTGTTGATACGTCTGAATGGCTTGCATTAGATCATTTTCCTTGAAATCAGGCCAAAGCACTTCTGTAAACCAAAATTCGCTGTATGCAAGCTGCCAAAGCATAAAGTTACTAAGGCGCTTTTCACCGCTTGTCCGTATGAGCAAATCAGGATCAGGAAGCCCGCTGCTTAAAAGACGATCGGAAATCATTTTTTCATCAATATCCTGAGGAGATAATTCTCCTTTTGAAATGCTTTCTCCCATCTTTTTCATCATATGCACTAATTCGTGTCTGCTTCCATAATTCAAAGCAAAATTTAATAACATACCCGTGTTTTCAGATGTTTCTTCAACGGCTTTTCTTACAGCTTGAATTGTATGAGGCGGAAGAAGTGTTTCATCCCCCATAATCCTTACTTTTACATTGTTTTTTTGAAGTTTCGGTAATTCCTTTGATAAAAATCTTTCTGGCAACTTCATCAAAAAATCCACTTCTGACTTGGGCCTTTTCCAATTCTCTGTAGAAAAAGCGTACAATGTCAAATATTTCACGCCGAGTTCATCTGCTTTTTCAACAACTTTATTAATTACTTTCATGCCTTCTCTATGTCCGGCTATCCTCGGCAGCCCTTTTTGTTTAGCCCAACGTCCATTACCGTCCATAATAATTGCTATATGTGTGGGAATATTGTTTGGGTCTAAGGGTGTGTTACTTTGTTCACTATTCATTTCTGCGGGATGAAAAAATCGATTAATCATATAGAGGGCACCAGCCTTTGTTAAGGTATAACGAATATGTAAGTTAAGCATACATCATCTATACTCATTTTTCATTCTTTAACGGTGCAAAAAAACCCTCCTAACTAAGAAGAGGGTTTTATTAGCACGTTCTCATTGTAACGTGATTTGCCTTAAACTTCCATAATTTCTTGCTCTTTATTTTCAGCAGCTTTGTCGATTGTATTAATATGTTTATCCGTTACCTTTTGTACTTCATCTTGGTGTCTGCGCAGCTCATCTTCCGTAATTTCGCCCTCTTTTTGCTGCTTTTTCAATTCATCATTTGCATCGCGGCGTATATTTCGCACAGCAACCCTGGCATCTTCCGCGTATTTTTTTACTAATTTACTTAATTCTTTTCTTCGTTCCTCTGTTAACGAAGGGATGTTAATGCGGATAACTTCCCCATCATTATTTGGCGACAGGCCAAGATCAGCTTTTTGTATTCCTTTTTCAACATCTCCAATAGAAGATTTATCGAACGGAGTAACAATAAGAAGTCTTGCTTCCGGTACAGAAATCGTGGCAAGTTGATTCAAAGGTGTTTCTGCTCCATAGTAATTAACCATTACTTTATCAAGCATTGACGGATTTGCCCGTCCAGCTCGCAGCGTCGCCAATTCTCGGTTAAGAGACTCGACGGATTTACCCATTTTTTCAGTTGCTTCTTGAATTTTTTCTTTCGCCATTATTCGTTCCCCCTGACCACGGTTCCTATATCTTCACCAAGAACCGCTTTTTTAATATTTCCTTCTTCCATAATAGAGAAAACAAGCAGCGGGATATTGTTATCCATGCATAGAGTAGAGGCGGTTGAATCCATAACCCCTAACCCGCCGTTTAAGAGATCTAAATATGTTAATTCCCTGTATTTTTTTGCATTTTCATTTACAAATGGATCTGCGTCATATACTCCGTCTACTTTGTTTTTAGCCATTAATATAACTTCTGCTTCAATTTCCGCTGCTCTAAGCGCTGCAGTCGTATCGGTCGAAAAGTACGGATTTCCTGTACCAGCAGCAAAAATAACGACGCGTTTTTTTTCGAGATGACGTATAGCTTTACGGCGTATGTATGGTTCTGCTACCTGTCTCATTTCAATAGACGTCTGCACTCTTGTTTCCACCTCATTATCCTCTAAACTGTCTTGCAGAGCTAATGAATTCATCACCGTTGCCAGCATGCCCATGTAATCAGCGGTAGCCCGGTCCATCCCTTTTGAACTGCCTGCCATACCGCGCCAAATATTGCCGCCGCCGACAACTACAGCTACTTCTACATCTAATTTTACAATTTCTTTTATCTGCGAAGCAATGGATTGAATAACATCCGGATCAATTCCATATCCTTGCTGCCCTGCCAAGGCTTCTCCGCTCAATTTCAATACTACCCTATTGTATTTTCCCATGTTTAACCCCCGTTTTCCTTAAATGCAGTGTGAGCGTGGTTAAAGCGTTAAAACTGTTGGACCGTTCTAAATATTTGAGTTATCACTTATGAAAAAGAGGGGCTGCCCTTATCTACGAAGCAGTCCCTGTTTCTCAAACAAAAAGAAGGGGCCGGGGTAGACCTTCTCAATAGAAGAGGGTACCTGGTGTAATCCACCAGATTGCCGCTGTAAATCATTTGAGACAGCTACGCCTTTCAGCCCCTGCCAAGTGTTTTATTATTTTTTCACTTGTGACATTACTTCTTCAGCGAAGTTATCCTCACGTTTTTCCATGCCTTCTCCCACTTCATAACGAACAAACGTTTTGACAGAAGCACCCTTACTTTTCACATATTTACCAACTTTTTGATCGGAATCTTTAACAAATTCTTGATCAAGCAGACAAATTTGTTCAAAATATTTATTGATACGGCCTTCTACCATTTTTTCTACAATATTTTCTGGTTTGCCTTCATTTAAAGCTTGCTGTTTTAACACTTCACGTTCTTTTTCCGTTTCTTCTGCAGGTACTTCATCGCGGGAAACATAGCTTGGGTTGATAGCAGCGACATGCATTGCAATATCTTTTGCCAAATCTTCGTCTGTTGTACCTTCTAAGAGAGTCAGCACGCCAATACGGCCGCCCATGTGCAAGTAAGCACCAAATGCTGCATTATCGTCTTTTTGAACAACTTCAAAACGGCGGAGAGAAATTTTTTCACCAATTTTTGCAATTTGATCATTAATGTACGCTTCTAGTGTAGCACCGTTTTCCATTTCTCCGGAAAGAGCAGCTTCTACATCAGCTGGCTCCTTTTCAAGCAAGTAGCCTGCGATGTTTTGAACGAGATTTTGAAAGTTTTCATTTTTTGCAACGAAGTCCGTTTCTGCGTTCACTTCTACAATAACTGCTTTGTTCCCTTCATTTGTTACGTACGTAAGACCTTCTGCCGCTACACGGTCTGCTTTTTTAGCTGCTTTAGAAATTCCTTTTTCGCGAAGGTAATTTACTGCTTCTTCCATATTACCGTCCGTTTCTGACAATGCTTTTTTGCAGTCCATCATACCTGCACCTGTTTTTTCACGAAGTTCTTTTACCATGCTAGCCGAAATTGCCATGGATTATTCCTCCTCCAAGTAGTATAAAAGTGTGTTAAGTACATTTTCACTGATTGAAAAGCAAATTATGCAAGGAAAAAGGGTGACAAAGGGCATGCCCCTTTTATCACCCTTTATAGTTAAGCATATATCTACCTGCTAAAGAGCAGGGATGTTGTGAAGATTAGGAAAGGGTTTCTTCTTCTTCCTTCTCTTCTGCTTCGTTTTCTTTTGGCTGTTCAACTACAGCTTCTTCTGCTCCTTGAGTAGCTTCGATAACAGCGTCTGCCATTTTAGAAGTTAAAAGACGTACAGCACGAATCGCGTCATCATTACCAGGAATCACTTTATTAATTTCATCAGGGTCACAGTTCGTGTCCACGATAGAAATAATCGGAATGTTTAATTTATGAGCTTCCGCAACAGCGATACGCTCTTTGCGCGGGTCAATGATGAAAATAGCGTCTGGAAGTTCGTTCATTTCTTTAATACCGCCAAGAAATTTCTCAAGACGATCCATTTCTTTTTTCAAAAGCATAACTTCTTTTTTTGGAAGAACATCAAATGTTCCATCTTCCTGCATTTTTTCAATGTCTTTCAGGCGTGCGATACGCTTACGGATTGTTGCAAAGTTTGTAAGCGTTCCGCCGAGCCAGCGCTGGTTGATGTAATACATCCCAGAGCGCTGCGCTTCTTCACGGACAGAATCTTGTGCTTGCTTTTTCGTTCCAACAAACAAGATTTTACCACCGTCTGCTGCAAGATCACGCACATACTTGTACGCTTCTTCTACTTTCTTCACCGTTTTTTGTAAATCAATGATGTAGATGCCGTTTCGCTCTGTAAAGATATAACGGCTCATTTTCGGGTTCCAGCGGCGTGTTTGATGCCCGAAGTGAACCCCTGCTTCTAACAGTTGTTTCATGGATATAACAGCCATGTTTATTCCTCCTTAGGTTTTTTCCTCCGTCTGCTTCATATTTAAGCAAGACCCTGTCAAGGGCACCGTTGCTTAAATCAGTCAGACGTGTGTAATAACACCGTGGATTAATATACCATACGTTTTGTAGCAACGCAAGATTGTCAGCGCTATTTATGATAAAATTTTAAAAGTAAACCGACTTCTCCTTTTCCCATATTAAGTTTTTTTGCAATCTCATCTTGCTTATATCCTTGTGAAGCAAGAGACAGAACTTGCGCTTGGGAAGATTGTTCTACCGTATCCTCTGCTTTTTGATCTGTTAGAGGAGAATAATTTTCAAATGAAGGTTCAGCAGGTTGGGGAGCTGGTTCATGGAAAGATTGATGTTTATTTTTATATTTTTGAACCTCGAGCCCATTCTTCTTTTCCTCCGTATTTATCGGAAAATAATCCTGATCTTGTTTAAGATTGGACGTGCTCTTTTCATGGAGTAAATGTTTTAATTCTTCGTTTTCTTTTTTTATATCTGCTGTATAGCTTTCCAATACTTCTTCCATATCTTCACGCATACCATATAGCTCGCGCCGTTCTTCTTTTAACTTTTGCTGTTGTTGATAAAAAAGAATGAAAATAAAAAATGTAAGCAAATGGAAAGCCATGCTGATAACAAGTAAAACAATGGTCATTTTTTATTCCTACCCTGTATAATCAATCTTTTTTCCTTTATAAGGATGATCTATCGTCTCGTTTTCTTCTTTTTTTGCTTTTCTGTTTTCACCAGTAAAGCAGCTCTCTCGGCTCGTCTCGCCGTCTTTTTGTTTTTCAAAATGATTTTTATTCGTTTCTTGTTTATTAGTAACTTGTGTCCGTTCTTTTTTATGTTCTTTTTCTTGTACAGCTGCCATCCTGTCCTGAGCCGCTTGAGATCGCTGCTGAAGCTGCTCTTGAATTTTACCTGCATCCTGTGTTCTTGGAATAGCTACTTGTAACTCAACCGCTTTCCAACTCATTATTCCGCCTCCTAATCAGGACTATTACGAACGTATAATGAACTTATACTATTTTCAGTGCAATTTCTCCTTCTTCATATAGCATTTTTACCTTTTTGTAAGTCGAATTTATCTTACGGCGGTATTTTCCAAAATGAAAATCAACATTCGGATGCAGTGTTCCTTCAATAATTACTATACCATTTTCTTCATTATTAAACATACCGTGCATTTCTTCTAGTTCTTCAGCTGCATCTTTTGCCCGCTCTTTCCAAGACTTAAGGGTATTGCGAGCTCTTAGTTTCATCACTCTTTCTTTAGAGGACAGAGGTATCCCTTCTTTCTCCTTTGCCTCCAATGCTTTTAACAGCTGCATGATTTTTTGGCTTTCTTCTTTCGCTTCTATTAGTGTATGTTCGTGTTGACGCTGCACGTTTAAAAAATAATGTGGAACACCAATGAAAAAAGAAGTGGCCGTATTCATAGGATTGCCAGCTTCTTTTACGTGAATGGAACGAACAGCAGATAAATTCCCCCCTACCACGAGCCCTCTGTTTTGCAGACAATTAATGCTTTCTCCTGCCTCACAATTACTATGCATGATGGCTTGTTTGACAGTGATTGTGCCTCCTGCTTGTACTTTCGCTTCATTTAAATAAGTTGTTTCAATGTCCTTTCCTGCTTGAATGAAACCTTTATTTTGAGCAGTAACACCTGAAGAAATATAAATCGAGCCTTCCGCTTCTAGATAGGCACCTTCTACTGTTCCTTGTACTCTTATATCTCCCTTGGCTTTTACTTCAAAACCTGCTGGAATATTACCACGGATTTGAACGTTCCCAGTAAAATCAATATTTCCGGTCTTTAAATCTAGATCGCCATTAATTTCATACAATGGATAAACATGGATGGTCTTTTTTTGGATACTGACTTGTCCAGATGTTACCGCGTAAAGACAGCTGCCTTCCACTTTCGTGTTTTTTCCAGGACGAAGCACAAAATCACGCCCATCTTTTGCTTCTAACACTTCATTATCTACTGCTCTTCCATCCCTGCCTTTTTCAGCTGCTACTTTTTCACCGACAAGCTCACCTTGCTCTACCATTGGAATGTCCACGACATTTTTTAAATTGACTGCCCCTTTTGTTTCTTCCATTTCTTGCTGTTTCTCGTCTTGTAATGCTGGCTTTATATATGCATGTCCTCCATCTTTAGGAGCGATTCCTACCGCCACTTCTATTGGAAAAGCAACAGAAGACGGATCATTTACTAAAGCATCAATGTTTTCATCAAGGACCCCAAAAACGACACTCTCTTCCTTTAAAAAAACATCCCACTCTTCTTTCGTCCAAACAGAAGTGGACTCTAAAGAAGCAGCAGCCAAAACATGGGCTGAAAGCTTATCTTCCGAAATCCTCACTTCGAAAAAATCTTGTAAACTCATAGTATCAAGCCTTCTTTTTTACGAAATGAAATACAACATAGAACGAAAACCGATTTTTGACTTAGCTCTCCAAGCGTTTCATCAAAGCCTGTTTTAATCGAAAAAGGGCTTTAGAATGGATTTGAGATATACGGGAAGTGGAGAGATTCATAATTACTCCTATTTCTGTTAATGTCATTTCTTCTTGATAAAATAACCCAATTACTGTCTTTTCTTTTTCCGGTAAATTCTGAATGACCTCAGCTAGTTCCTGTAATGCTGCCGTCTTTATTAATGTTTCTTCTGGTGACAATACGTCCCTATCTTCTATGGAAGCACTAAACGTTTCTTCTCGTTCTCCTTCTGGTGTTTCTTCATCAATCGATAAGGTATTAGCAAAAAAACTTTCTGCTGCAATTTTTCTTACCTCTTCTCCACTCATACTCAGGGCTTTTCCTACTTCTTCTTCCGAAACATAACGACCATATTTTTGTTCGAGATTTTCCATGGTTTCTTCTATTTTTTTGGCTTTTTCCCTTAAAGATCTTGGCATCCAATCTTCTTGACGCAGTCCGTCAATAATGGCGCCTCGAATGCGAAAAGAAGCATACGTATCAAATTTTAACTCCCTTGAGAAATCAAATTTTTTCATAGCGTCATATAATCCTGTTAATCCATGGCTGATTAATTCTTCTTTTGCTACATTTTTGGGAAGGTTTGATCCAATTCGCTGAACATGGTAATGAACGAGCGGCATATATGCTTCTACCAATTGATCGGCAGCATTCTCGTCGCCGTTTCTTATCCATTTATCCCATATCTCTTGATGAGCATGCGTAGTAGAACGTGCCATAAAGAGCCTCCTTTCACTCGTTCAGCTTTTCTTTAATAAATCGAGACGCCGATTCTATTTCTTCTTCTGACAAAGAATCCTCATTTTCTTCTTTTTCTTCAGACTCTCTGTCCTTTTGTTCAACAGACTCCTCTTGTGTTTTGTCATCATCTTCTTCTGGGGCCGCCTGTATTTTTCGAAGCATCCAGCGGAACAAAAAAGCAGTGACGAAGACAATGAGACTAAAAAGTCCTGCTCTGATCAACGAAGTCGTTAATAGATTTACTCTCCATGACAAGAAAAAGAAAACAATAAACCCTATAAGTGCAGCAAAAACATTTGTTTTCCACGAATCAAATTTCATTAAATCACGGCCTCTCCTTGATTGACCGTACGAATGTGAAGCGTGCTAAGCTCTGGGTCAAATTCAATGGTTCTTCCTTTGTTCCCGCCAATATCTTCTGCTGCTACAGGTATACGATATTTTCGTAATATTTTTTTTACAGCCTCTGCGTTTCTTGGACCGATTCTCATGATGTCATTTGTTGAAGAAATAGAGAACATTTGGGCACCTCCTGCTATTTTTGCTTTCATATTTTGGATGGAACACCCCTTTGTTTGCAGCACGGCTACGACATCCTCTATAGCTGTATCTGCAAATTTAGCTCGGTTTATTTGTTTATATTTTGCCATGGTAGAATCTGGGAGCATGATATGCGCTAAAGCAGCTTTCTTTTTCCATTGATCATACACAACTACACCTACACAAGAGCCAAGTCCGGAAGTGCGTATTGTGTTTGGGAATTCTATTTGCTTCCATTCAGCCATTCCTACTTTTATTACCTTTTTATGGTCAAGTTTCATGGCAGCTCTACCCCTAAGGCTTCAAAAATTTTTATAAACGCATCAGGATCAGGAAACAGAAAAAATTGACCAGTGGCTGCAGAAGGCGTGTTCCCTTCGGTTTCTTTCATCTCCGTATCGATAACAATTGCATAATCACCTGCTTGAGAGATTTCTATCAACCCTGAACTCATCACAGCTCCCGCCATGTCTACAGCCAATGAGGGGACGGAAGGCTGCATATTGATCGATGTAAAATCAGATAATGCAGACAAGTACGAACCAGCTAATATGTTTCCTAATTCTTGCAGGGCAGAGCCCGCCAACTCATCGAATGTTCCTTCTGCTATATCTACTTTCTTACCCGTTAAATAATAGGATAACTCTTCTGCCTCTTTTTTTTGCAGAATAAGAAACATGCTGCCAGGCGCTTCTCCTGTAATACGAAGAAAAGTGGCTGCAACAATCGTTTCTTCCCCGCCTGCTAACGCTTGCAGTTCCTGAAAACCAGCAATTCGAACAGAAGGCACTTTCATATCTATTTTTTTATTTAATAGTTGTGATAAAGACGTTGCTGCATTACCAGCTCCAATGTTTCCTGCCTCTTTTAGTACATCTAAATGAAAAGGTTTAATTTGTTGAATAACTTCCATTTTCTTATTCCCGCCTTTACACAAAATTCAAGTTCTGCAAAATTGTTGATTTAGAAAAGGGGCTATTTCGTCAAGATCTAAATTGTAGTCAGTCTTAGCTGTATTGGCAGCTGCTTTAGGCATTCCGTAGACAATGGCAGTTTTTTTCGATTCCGCCACTGCAATACAGCTTTTGTTCTTTTTCATTTCCAGTAAGCCTTTTGCACCATCACTTCCCATACCTGTCATAATTAACGCAGCTGCATGATAATCTTTTAATTCAGCCAATGAAGAAAAGAGAACATCTACCGAAGGACGATGACCATTTAACGGAGGAGCGTTTGTCACTTCATTAATAAGAGACATCCCCATTTTTCTCACTTTTAAATGGTTTCCTCCTGGGGCTATGTATGCTGTTCCTTTTTTAGCTACTTCTCCATCTACTGCTTCTTTAATAGTAATACTGCTTAACTGATCCAGGCGTTTAGCTAAAGAATTCGTAAATGCTGGCGGCATATGCTGTACGATAAATATCGGTGCTGGGAAATTTCTTTCTAAACGCGGCAATACGTTCTGAAGAGCTTTTGGCCCCCCGGTTGATGTACCAATAGCCAAAATTTTTTTCCCCTCTATCGTGTGAGAAAATGTCTTTTTTGCTGGCAGCCTCCCTGGAATGGTCTTCTTATTTAAATGAGCGCTCATATTCACCTTCGCAGCAGCTTCAATCTTAAAAATTAAATCTTCTTTGATGAGGTGTAAATCTAAAGAAATAGCTCCAGAAGGTTTCCCAACAAAATCGACAGCTCCTGCTTCCATTGCCTGCATGGTCTGTTCGGCCCCCTCTTGGGTTAATGAACTGACCATAACTACCGGACAAGGGTGTTCGCTCATTATATGGGTTAATGCTTCTAAGCCTCCCATTTCAGGCATCTCTATATCCAAGGTTACAACGCTGTACTTGTGTTTTTTTATTTTTTTAAGGGCATCTTTCCCGTTTCTTGCTGTGTCGTTTACTTTCATGCCAGGATGTTCATTAATAAAATCAGATATGAGTTTCCGCATAAAAGCTGAATCATCTACCACTAATACATTAATCATTTTTAGGCCCCCTTTTGAGAAAACCTTTCATCTGCGTCAAAAATTGACGAAAAGCGGGCTTTTTTTCTGGAAGATTTTCTTTTCCAATAAAAGAATTCGCGCAAGCCTTTATTGCTTTTGCAGCAGGGGATGCAGGATATTTCAAACGAAACGGCGATTGCTGTTTCACTGCTTTTAACACATGTTTATCATAAGGTACACTTCCTAGAATAGATAATTCTTTTTCTAAAAATCGCCTAGCCACCCTTTGCAGATTCTCTGCCGTCTGCTTGCCCTCTATGTTTGATTCCGTCCGGTTTACAAGTATTGAACTCGTCAAAAACGGGTCTTTGGAGTGAATATATTTCAACATGGCATAGGCATCTGTAATGGATGTTGGTTCTGGGGTGGTAATAATAATAGTTTCATTGGATGCTAGAATAAAATTCAAACCATCCTCACTTGCCCCGGCCCCCATATCAAAAACGATAAAATCAAAGCATCCATCCAGTAATGCCATCTGCTGAGAAAAACGGTCTTGTTTCGCTGCTGTCATTTCAAATACCTTCGTTAACCCAGAACCTCCGGCTATTAATTGTATACCACACGGACCCTCTTCCATAATGTCCCAAATGGACCGATCATGTTCAATTACATCGACTACATGAGAAGACGGCATCAAGCCCATTAAAATATCGAGATTTGCCATTCCAATATCAAGATCAAATAACAGGACTTTTTTTCCTTGTTCTGCTAATGACAGAGAAAAATTTAATGATATATTTGATTTACCTACACCGCCTTTGCCGCTGATCACTGAAATAACCTTTGTATGCCGCTTTATATCTTCTTTATTATGTTCCATTACTTTTCGTAAATTTTGAGCTTGATCACGCATGGCCATCCTCCTCAAATATCCATTCTGTTACTTTCTTTGGATCGGCCGCTTCTATATCATCCGGCACGCTTTGGCCATTTGTAACATAGGCTGTGCCCGTATTTGTTTCCGCTATCATATTGATCATAGGCCCAACATAAGAAGTTTCATCCTTTTTTGTAAATATAAATTTATCGATTGGAATAAGCGAAAATTGTTCGTGTATTTTTTTCATATCTTTGTATTTAGAAGTAAGAGCCAATACAAGATAGGTGGACATATCTTCTTTAAAATCAATCAATTTTTGAAGCTCTTCCACATATATAGGATTTCTGAAATTTCGTCCTGCCGAATCAACAAGAATGATATCTTTATCTTGAAACATTTCTTTTGCTTTTTGAAAATCGTCTATAGAATAGGCGACTTCAATGGGAAGGTCTAATATTTTGGCATATGTTTTCAACTGTTCTACTGCTCCTATACGGTAGGTATCAGTTGTAATAAAAGCTACAGATTGTTTTTGTTCTAAATGATAATATGCCGCCATTTTTGCTATCGTTGTGGTTTTCCCGACACCGGTAGGTCCTATTAAATTAATGATTTTTTTCGATGGAAGAGCCGGCCCAAATTCCATCTGCTGTAACATTTTCATAAGATATGTTTTCGTCCATTTGAGGACTAATTCATCATCTGGGTTTTCGGTACGATACCATTCTGAAAGCAATTCTTTAATCAATTGGTATCTGATATGTTCGTTAATTTCCTGTTCTTTGAGCTTAGCATCGATACGTTGAATTGGAACAGGATAGCCATTCACTGATACTTTTTCTTGCCGGTGCAATGAAGAAATCATTTTCTTCAGTTCCTGTACCTCTTTTTGCAAATCTTCCGTTGGTTTTACCGGCGCAGAACGCGGCAGTTCTTCTATATTCGTTTTCACCGGTTGAGCAGGCTGAGGTTTTGGCGGTGTCGAAGCTTTAGTATCATCGAGTGCAGCAATTACCTCAATGCTTTTCTTTTTGAAAAAGCCAAGAATACCGCCTGCATACACAGGCTTTGAGTTTAAAATAACTGCTTCTTCACCAAGTTCCGTTCTAATTTTTTTCATTGCTTCTGGCATATCTTTCGCTGTAAATTTTTTTACTTTCATTCGGCGCTCACCACTCCCACGCTTTGGACTTCGACATTAGGCTCAAGTTCGTTATAAGACAAAACAGGGACTTGTGGAAAAAATCGTTCTATCATTTGATATATATACATTCTCACTGCTGGTGAACAAAGCAGTATAGGTGTTTGCCCCATTTCTGATAGTCTTTCTGCTTCTTTACCGATTTTTTCTATAAGAGATTGAGAATCTTCAGGATTCATGGCCAAGTAATTTCCATGTTCCGTTTGCTGTACGGAATCAGCTATTTTCTTCTCCGCATTGCCGCTCATCGTTACAACATATAAAGGTTCTCCAGATACAGAATATTGTTTTGTAATTTGCCTTGAGAGAGATTGTCTCACATACTCTGTAATAAGCGTCATATCTTTTGATAATGGACCATATTCAGCGAGAGTTTCGAAAATCGTCGGCAAGTTTCGAATCGATACTTTTTCTTTTAATAAATTTGACAAAACTTTTTGTATCTCTCCCAATCCAAGCGGGTTCGGTGTCACTTCTTCTACAAGCGTTGGATAGCTTTCTTTTAAATGATCAACAAGCTGTTTAGTTTCTTCACGTCCGAGCAGTTCGTGTGCATGTGCTTTTATCACTTCCGTTAAGTGAGTGGAAACTACGGATGGCGGGTCAACGACTGTGTAACCGGCTAATTCAGCTTGTTCTTTCATTTCTTCCCCAATCCACAACGCCGGCAATCCAAAAGCTGGTTCAGTGGTTTCAATCCCAGAAATATTTTCATCTTCCACGCCTGGACTCATAGCCATATAATGATCGAGCAGCAATTCACCGTTTGCCACTTCATTGCCTCTCATTTTGATGACATACTCATTTGGCTGAAGCTGGATATTATCCCGTATACGGATGACCGGGACGACCATTCCCATCTCAAGAGCAAGCTGACGTCTGATCATCACAACACGGTCAAGCAAATCACCGCCTTGGTTTGCATCAGCTAAAGGAATCAGGCCGTAGCCAAACTCAAACTCGATTGGATCTATCGTTAACAAGCTCACAACATTTTCAGGTGATTTCATCTCATCTTCTTCTTGCTCATCTTCAGGTTCTTCTTCATCGCGGGTGATTTTTTGTTCGGTCTGCTTTAAGAAATAACCTAATGATGCGAGAATTCCAGCAATGACGGTCGTTAATAAAATTTGAATAGGAGTAAAGATTCCCAGCAGAAAAATGGCTCCTGCTGCAACAAATAGCATTGTCGGATAGGCAAAAAGCTGTTTGGTTACATCATGTCCAAGATTACCTTCAGATGCCGCCCGGGTGACTACTATTCCTGTCGCTGTTGATACGAGTAAAGCCGGTATTTGACTGACAAGACCATCCCCGACCGTAAGAAGCGTGTATGTATTGGCTGCCTCACCAACTCCCATGCCGTGTTCTACCATGCCAATAACAAGCCCAAAAATCATATTAATAATAACAATAACAATCCCTGCTATGGCATCTCCTTTTACAAACTTACTAGCGCCGTCCATAGACCCGTAAAAATCCGCTTCTTGTTCAATTTTTTCACGCCGTCCTTTTGCTTCTTGCTCCGATATCATACCTGCATTTAAATCGGCATCAATACTCATTTGTTTACCTGGCATCGCGTCCAGCGTAAAGCGAGCTCCAACTTCTGACACACGTTCGGCCCCTTTTACGATAACGACAAATTGAATAATAATTAATATTAAAAACACCACAAAACCAACAAGTGCACTACCGCCAATAACAAAATTTCCGAAAGTGTCAATTACATTGCCCGCTTCAGCGTTACCTAAGATGGAACGGGTCGTAGATACATTAAGACCTAAACGAAACAAGGTGACAAGCAGAAGCAATGTCGGGAAAATGGAAAATTCCAACGGCTCTTTTGTATTCATCGAAACTAAAATAATAACAAGGGCAAGAGAAATATTAATAATAATTAATATATCCAGCATGACCGTTGGCAGCGGGATAATAAGCATAATAACAATTAAGATAACACCTAATAATACAGAAAATTCTCTTGCTCCCATAGATAATACTCCTTTTATTCTTTCCTATTTTCATATAAGCTGATTTTTCAATCGGTACACATAAGCAAGTACTTCCGCTACTGCTTTAAACAATTCTTCTGGTACTTCATCCCCAATATCTGTCTGGTTGTATAAAGCTCTAGCCAGTGGTTTGTTTTCAACTAGAATGACATCATTGTTTTTAGCGATTGTTTTTATTCGAAGAGCAACAAAATCGGCTCCTTTTGCTGTGATTTTTGGTGCGGCCATTTTATCCTCTTCATAAGTAAGAGCAATTGCAAAATGGGTTGGATTGGTGATAACTACATCTGCTTTAGGAACCTCCTGCATCATACGCTGCATCGCCATATCCATTTGTTTTTTGCGGCGTTTAGATTTAATGAGAGGGTCTCCCTCCATTTTTTTCTGTTCATCCTTTACATCCTGTTTAGACATCCGGATTTGTTTTTCATGATCGTATTTTTGGTAGATATAATCTGGAATCGACAAAAACAATAGGAGAAGTGCTGCCGAAACTCCTATAATGCCAGTCAGCCTGGCAATTTCGCCAAATCCATCTGACACACTTTTTTGCGATAAAAACATTAATGAATCCAGGCTCAGCCAAATAATCGTGAAAACGAGCATGCCGACAAGCAATATTTTCAGCATCGATTTTAGAAATTCAACCAAAGCTCTTAAAGAAAATATTCGTTTAAACCCACTCAAAGGATTAATTTTTTCCAATTTGAATTTGATCGCTTCAGGGGTGAACATAAAACCGACTTGAAGCATGGACGCTCCCATTCCTACAAAAAGGGCAACAAGCATTATCGGCATCATGACTAAGGCTGAGTTTATACTTAATTCTTTAAAAATGGCTGGAATAGTGTTAGTGGTAATATCCCACTGAATATACTCTTGATAGACGTGCTGCATCATCGTAAACAAATGAGTTCCGAGTACACCGCCATAAAGAAACATAAACAAAAAAACAGCCAGCAGTATAAATGCCGTATTAACATCTGTGCTTTTTGGCACCTGACCTTTATTTCTCGTTTCTTGCTTTTTTTTCGGCGTTGCTTTTTCGGTTTTTTCCTGAGCAAAAAACTGGAGGTTTAATCTAAGTCTCATATTACGCTCCCCCAAACATTTCCATTAGTGTTCGCATCGCCGTAAACATTTCATCAAAAAGATTGTCAGCTGCCATGAAGAAAGCTGGCATCGTTACAGCAAGCAGCGGAAGACCGGCAAATATTTTTAACGGAAGACCAACAACAAACACATTCATTTGCGGAACAGCCCGTGACATCATTCCAAGTGCGACATCTACGAGAAACAAGGAGCCGATAACCGGAAAGCTCATTTGAAAAGCTATCATAAACATAGTGCTAAAAGACGTAAGGATATGATCAGCTACAGCCTCATTTCCGAAAGGAAGAGAAAGTTGATCTACCGGGATAAATTCATAACTATAATAAATCCCATCCATAATGAGATGATGCCCATCCACCGCTAACAAAAACAATAATGTGAATGTGTACAAATACCCCCCCATAAGAGGGCTTTGAGCTCCTGTTTGCGGGTCAATAACATTTGCAACTAAAAACCCAAAAGCAATATCCAAAAACATACCGGCCACTTGCACCGCATAAATAAGAATTCCTGCTAATAAACCGATGCTAAGCCCTACCAGCATTTCTTTAAAAATTAATAAAATATAAGTGCTGTTAATCCCCATTTCTGGCGTGTCAATGGTAAAAACAATAATAAATGCAAAAAAAACACCTAGTCCTACTTTAAAATGTGCCGGAATTGTCCGATACGTAAAGAGAGGCATGCTAGTAAAAAAAGCAAGCACCCTGATAAGAACGAGCAAAAAAACCGGCAGCTGGTTTATCCATTCTAATGTCATCATGTTTTACCCTATAAATTCATGAAGATTATTCAAAATCTGATATGTAAAGTTAACGAGCTGTGATAACATCCATGGACCAAAAATAACTAATGATAACAGCACTCCTAATATTTTTGGTATAAATGCAAGCGTCTGTTCCTGGATTTGTGTCGTTGCTTGAAAAATTGCAACCCCAAACCCCAGCACGAGGGCAACAACTAAAAGAGGGCCCGCTACAAAAAATACGGTCCATACACCATTTTCCGCAAGATTAATGACCGTTTCTGCTGTCATGTTTAAATCACCTTCTATTTACATCTCTAAAAACTAATTAAGAGCGATTCCACAATTAAATACCATCCATCCACAAGAACAAAAAGCAATATTTTAAAAGGAAGTGAAATCATAACGGGCGGAAGCATCATCATGCCCATAGACATAAGCACACTAGCAACAATCATATCGATCACTAGAAACGGAACAAAGATTAAAAAGCCTATTTGAAATGCTGTTTTCAATTCACTAATAGCAAACGCTGGTATGAGTGTTGTTAATGGAATATCTTCTAATGTTTCGGGTCTGTCCATCCCGGCATATCCCATAAATAATGATAAATCCTTTTCACGTGTGTGCTCGGACATGAATTCTTTCATCGGCACAGCAGCCTCACTAAAAGCTTCTTCTTGATTCAGTTCTCCTTCAAGCATGGGGGTTAATGCTTCATCATTCACTTCCGAAAACACCGGCGCCATGATAAAGAAGGTCATAAAAAGGGCTAAGCTGATCAAGACCTGGTTTGGAGGTGTTTGCTGGGTAGCCAGTCCCATTCTAACAAAAGAAAGGACAATAACAATTCGTGTAAAGCTCGTCATTAAAATAAGAATCGCAGGAGCGAGAGATAGTACAGTAATAAGCAATATTAATTGCAGCGTTGTGGCAAGATCAGATGGATCATCACTAATGAAATTGCCAAAATCAACACCTGGAATCATAAAAATCATTTGTCATACTCCTTTAAACGGTGACGAGCTTTCTTTCTCGTTTTCTTCATTTCTCCTAGCTGCTCTTCAAACATCTGCTGAAAGGAAGAAGCATTGGCTTTCTCTTTAGAAGAGGAGGAATTGTTTAGAATTCTAGTTAGGTATGAAGCGCCTTTTTCGCCCCACGACGTATTGTTTCCGCCATAAGATGTAAGCAGCTCATCGATTTCTTCTTCTCGTTCTATTTCTTTTAATAGTTGAATAGAATCGCCTACACCAACTACTAAGAGACGGTCTCCTACTTTAACAAGCTGGACAGATTTGTTTTGCCCAAGCGGAACACCGCCAAGATTCTGCATCGTTTGATTAGATTGGAATCTCTGTGTTTTTTTATTAATGAACTTTAAGAGAAAATACATGACAGCAATGACTGCTCCGAGTGCGAGAACTAACTGAAGAAGTATAGCAAACGCGCTTCTGTCCTCTACTAGCTGTGTTTCTTCATCTGAAACAATATCTTCATTATTTGAGGTTTCGTTTCCATTGACTGCATCGGTATTTTCTTCATTACTCTGCTGCAATGCTTCGCTTATTGTTCGATCCTCCTCTTCGGCTGCTAACGTTTGCGTCATAGTAATCCATATCACCAGCGCAATAATAGTCATGATCTTCCACCGTGTTGTTTTACTGTTCACCTTCATACCTCCGCTAAATCAGCCCAGTGTTTTATTGATAGCTTCAAGCACCCGGTCTGCCTGAAAAGGCTTCACAATAAAATCTTTTGCTCCTGCTTGAATCGCATCAATGACCATTGCCTGCTGTCCCATAGCAGAACACATAATGACTTTAGCGTTTGGGTCAAATGCTTTTATTTCTTTTAAAGCAGCAATACCATCCATTTCCGGCATTGTTATATCCATTGTCACCAGATCAGGAGACTTTTCTTTATACAACTCCACAGCTTCTTGTCCGTCTTTTGCTTCACCTGTTACTTCAAAATCGTTTTTTTCTAAAATATCTTTAATCATCATTCGCATAAATGATGCATCATCAACAATTAAAACAGAATGTGCCATGTTCTTCTGCATCCTCCTTATAGAAAGTTATTTTAATTTTTTTAATCGATCGGCCTGGCTGACAATGTCAGTAACACGAACTCCAAAATTTTCGTCAATCACCACCACTTCGCCTTTGGCTACTAATTTCTGATTCACGAGAATATCAACGGGTTCACCTGCCAGCTTATCTAGTTCTATGATCGATCCTTGAGAGAATTCTAAAATATCTTTTATGGACCGCTTCGTTCTGCCTAACTCCACCGTCACATCAAGTGGAATATCAAGAAGCATATTTAAATTCTTCGATTCTGCTTCATTTAAAGCAGGTGATTCAAATGACGAAAATTCGGCTGATTGTACACTCTTTGCACGTTGCAGCTCTGAACCTCCTCCTAAAATCTGCTGTTCCTGCTCTTTTCTTTGAGGCTGTTGAGTGTGGGAATTATCATGTTTTTCTCTATGTTGAGAAGGTGGTGCATCACTAGGTACTTTGGAAGCTTGTTCCGCTTTCGAAGCAAGACTAGAAGCTTTTTCCGCCGGTTTTTCTCCCTTTTCAACAGGAGGCTTCATTAGATCTTCCACCATCTGTTTGGCAAACGGAATAGTGACAAGCTGCATAATAGATGAATCGATAAGTTCTCCAATTTTTAGATGAAACGAAATTTTAGCAAGCATGTCATCATTAGGAATATTGTTTGTTCCTCTGGATTCTTTCACATCCATAAGGTCAATTCCTGGCGGAGTAATATCAACTCGCTTATTAAAGATGGTGGACATTGATGTAGAAGCAGAACCCATCATTTGATTCATAGCTTCTTGTACAGCGCTTATATGCATGTCAGTAAGATCTTCGGAAGGATTTGTTCCATCTCCGCCAAGCATTAAATCTGCAATAATTGCAGCATCTAATGTATTAATAACTAACAAGTTTGTTCCTTCAAATCCATCCGTATATTGGACGTGAACTGCTACATGCGGCTGGGGAAATTCCTTGTCTAGTTCCTCTTGATGTACAAGAGACACAACCGGAGTCGTAATATCTACTTTTTGATTTAGTAATTGAGACAGTGCGGTAGCCGCGCTTCCAAAAGAGATATTACCAATTTCTCCAAGTGCATCTTGTTCAATAGTATTTAAATAATCTTCTATATCAATTTGACTGCTGTTTTTGCGAGGTGTTTTCGTTTCCGTGTGCTGGGTTTCCTCTTGGTTTTCATTTTGATTTACATCTTCGTCATCATCTCCGCCAACACTTTTCAATAATTCATTAATTTCTTCTTGAGAGAGCATATCATCGTTCATGCTAATCCCCCTCCTTAATTTCTTCTGTGATCTGAATGGCCATATTGCTTTTCAATTGACCTGGTTGTCCATAATATTTCGGCTCCCCGCCGGTAACAAGAAGCAGCGGTTCATGAATATTTTGATCAAGCTCGATTACGTCTCCCTCATGTAAATTTAAAAACTCTTCGATCGTGATTTCTGAATAGCCAAGGATTGCCTGCATTAATAAAGGAGCAGATTTGACAGTCTGTTCAAGAGCATCTATTTCGGTTTCGTCTCTTTGTTTTTTCTTTGTCTGCATCCAATAATGAACCGATAATTTCGGCAATATTTCCTCTAGTACAACATGCGGAAGACAAATATTGACCATTCCGGTTGTCTCGCCTATCGTCGTAGATAAAGAAATAACGACCACTGTTTCATTTGGTGAAACCATCTGTATAAACTGAGGGTTTACTTCAAGATCCTGCATTTCCGGGTCTATATCTAACACGGATTCCCATGCACTTTGAAATGTATCAAGCATACGCTGAAACATTTGGGTCATTATTTTTGTCTCTATTTCAGTTAAATTATCAACTTTATTAATGCTTGTACCCTTGCCGCCAAGCAGACGATCAAGCATGGCATAACCTATGTTAGGATTAACTTCCATAAGCAGACGTCCATCCAGGGGATAAGCTTCAAAGATATTGAGTAAGGTCATCTTTGGTATAGAGCGAATGAATTCATCATATGGAAGCTGATCAACGGATGCCACGGAAATTTGCACAAACGTCCTCAATTGCGCTGAAAAGGTTGTTGTTAACAGCCTTGCGAAATTCTCATGTATACGGGATAAACTGCGAACTTGATCTTTTGAAAAACGGAGCGCTCTTTTAAAATCATATGATTTTATTTTTTTCTCGGTCTCTTCTTTTTTTAACTCATCCACATCCATTTCCCCGGTCGACAGGGCTGATAATAAAGAATCTATTTCACCTTGTGAAAGAACATCTGCCACTTTTTTCACCTCACTTCGCTTCACGTACGCGTTATTGTATCAATCTCTCTGTTGTATAAATACGAATGACTTTGCCTTCGTTCATAATGTCATTGATTTTTAAGCGAAGGGTAGACTCTAATTCTTCTATTCCCTCCTGGGTTTTTATATCAGAAGAAGACATCCCTGCGAGTTGATGGATAATTAAGTTGTTCACTTGAAAATCCCTTTTTTCCAATTCATCTTTTGCCTTTCCTGAATCGACATGGATGCGGAACTGTGTTTTTAAAAAGTGATTGTCTTCCAGATTGGTGGTAATTTCTTCTGTTTCCCAAGAATTATTTATAATTTCATCTATAGTAGGTTCAGCTCCGGCTTCCGGTGCGGAAAAATAGTTAACTAAAACTAATGTAACGACCCCAATCAAGGTAATTGAGATGATCATAATGAGCATGATGTTGACTAATTTATTTTGAAACAAGATTAAAGCTCCTCCTCCCTGACTGTTATCCCCATTAATCCGATTCTCCGGTAAAAGGCGTTTGCTGCGTCATGAACATCTTTTATATTTTCTCTCACTACTAGTTTTTTGCCGTTTATGAGTGTGATCGTTGTATCAGGTAAAGCTTCTACTTGTTCGATCAACGGAATATTAAGTAAAAAGGTTTGGCCGTTTAATTTTGTTAATTGGATCATATGTAATGGATGAGCCGGGAGCACGCCCCGGCTCAAACCTCCTTCTTTAAATGGATGTATACCTTATCGTTTTAAATTCATTAATTCTTGCAGGACTTCATCAGCGGTCGTAATACCACGAGTGTTTGCCTGGAATCCACGTTGTGCCGTAATCATTTCGGTAAACTCTTCTGAAAGGTCCACATTAGACATTTCGAGTGTGCCAGCTACTAATGTTCCAGCCCCATCCTCTCCAGGATTAGAGATTTCCGGCTCTCCCGAATTCTCTGTTTCTTGATATAAATTATCCCCTGACTTTTGTAAACCTTCTGGGTTAGCAAATTGGGCTACTTCTATTTCACCAGCATCTTGAAGGTCTCCATTTTCATCAACGTAAGTTATTGTGCCTTCTTCGCCAATACTAAAGCTTTCTGCCGTTGCAGGAATGTTCATATCCCCTGCTCCATCTAAATAAAGGCCATCACCATTTACGATATCTCCTTCTTCATCTAAATAGAAATTGCCAGCTCTCGTATAAAAGGTTTGATCTCCATCCACAACTTGAAAAAAGCCATCTCCGGATATTCCAAGATCAAGTTCCCTATTTGTATTTTGAAGACTGCCTTGGGTATGAACCGTATCGATTGTTCCAAGCTGCGTCCCTAATCCTACCTGCCTTGGGTTTACACCCCCGCGGTTCTCCCCTGGGCCAGTTGCACCTGCTATTTGCTGGCTTACCATGTCTTTGAAAGTTGCTCTTCCTTTTTTAAAACCAAACGTGTTAACGTTTGATATATTATTACCTGTGACATCTAGTTTTTGTTGAAAGTTTTTCATTCCGGATATGCCGGAGTACATCGAACGAAGCATGCGCCTCATCCTCCTTTTTCTTTTTCATATTCAGTCATACGGCTTCTTTCATTCCACCGTACAGCGGCTTCCTTTTACAGGTCGAGCCGGTCATTCTTTTACTACAATGGTGCCGTTTATGTTCGTAAAAATATGGTCAGACGCTTCTTCACGGGTCATAGCTGTGATCACTGTTTGATTTTCCGCACTTACTACCAGTGCAGCGCTATCTGTTAAGACAATCGAATCTTTAACACCTTTATATTTGGCTTCCTCTACTTTTTCCGAGATTTTTTTCCACTCTGTATCCGTCACATCCACGTCTCTCTTATGAAGCCTTTTTTCTGCATGTTTACTTATCTTTAACTCTTTAGTTGTTTGCAGTTCTTTTTCAAAAACATCTTTAAAAGAGAGCTGATCGTTTGCAGCTTTTGGCATTTGTTTCGTTGGGCGAGGATGGGGTAATTGATGAAGGCCGCTCGTATGAATGCCTGAACTCATAAGTTTCGCCTCCTGTTTATCAGGCAATTTTCACTTTTATTCTGTTTCATTCATCATCGGATCCTGTTCTATTTCGTTTTCTAAAGGAGCAGTTTGTCCTACCATTTGCTGCTGGGGATCTTGCATGGTTGCTTCATCGGTTTCCTCTATAAAATCTTCTTCACTTCCTCCATCAGTTGAGACATTTCCTACTTGAATTAGTTGCTCACTGTTAATCCAGCGGTTATCTTCTAAAAGTAAACGAATATTTCCGTCGCTGTCTCTTTTTACAGATTTAACGGTGCTTTCTACTTCTTCTGTACCCGTCGGTTGCCCATCTGTTTCTGTTTGCCGTTCCCATATTACATTTTTACCGATCAGTTCACTATGTTGAACAAGTGAGCCGCTTTTTTGTGCATTTACGAAATCTTCCATCGCAGTAGACATATTGGTCATTTGTTCGAGAGAAGAAAACTGTGCCATTTGGGATACAAATTCTTTATCTTCCATTGGATTTAAAGGGTCCTGATTTTGAAGCTGAGCCATTAAGATTTTTAGAAAATCGTCTTTTCCCATGATATTGGCGTCTTCTTTATCTTTAATCAATGAATCTTGTTTAGAAGGCAGGGCATATGTTTCTTGTATTGAACTTGACATGTTTATCACCTACACTTGTTCATTAAAAGTCAGCTCGTCTAGCATCTCTCTAAAGGAATTATCGCTGTCCTCTGAGGATTCTTCTTGCTGCTCTGATTGATTACTTTCGGAAAAGGGCTGCTGTTCTTGTTCTTTATTTTGACTTTCCTGCTGTAAATAAGAAGGCTGCTGCTGGCCGATTTCGATTCGGTCCACTTGAATATTTTGCTGTGCAAAAGTATGACGCAGCTGCTGAATATGACTTTCTATCATTTCTCTTGCTGTTTTTGTCGTAGTTAACAGCTGAGCATTAATCTGGCCATTTTGCTGCACTAATTTTATGTCAACGCGTCCAAGATGTTCAGGATGCAATTTTAAGGAAAGCTCTTGCGTGCCGTTTTTAAACGACTGCAAACTGCTTCTTCCAAGCAAATCTTGAAATTGTTTCACAAATTCCTGACTTCTTGCATGTTCGGTTTTGTTTTCTCCTAAGTGCATGACTAGCTGCGCGACATTTGTCATCGCTGTGCCCGTTCCTTGAGCTCCTAGTGCTGTTTGATTGCTGTTCGATCTAGATTCTGATGCGAAAAATCCTCGATTTAATAACTCCTGCAAGTAGTGACTTTTACTTTGAGATCCTTCTGTATTCCTATCAACACCTTGATTTCCACGGTAAAAAGCTGTATTACTCATCGTACTTGCTGCTTCTTGATCTTTTACCGCACCCGCTACCTGCTGTACTCCTTCATTTCCACGGTGAACAGCTAATTGCTGGGCCTTACTCATCATACCCGCTGTTTGCTGCTGCCTTTCATTTCTTGTAATTTCTTCAGGAGACACCGTCTTTTGCATTTGTGGAACTAATTGTTCAATCGATTGGCTGCTGTTCACTTGTTTTTTCGCCCACTGTGTCAAATGATCGACAATTTTTTTTGTATCGATTGATTCACCTGCATGTCCTTTGGAAATAGTATTTGCAAGCGAGGCCAGTGATTGGTTTAATTCAGGCAACGCTTTATCAGAATGTTCATTATCATACGTTTGATTGAAAATAGCTAGCAGTCCAATCATAGATTCTGTGAATTTTTGCTCTTGATTTTTAAGGTCTTCAAATTTTTCTCCAGACATTCCGCTAAGCCATTGTTCAATCATTGCAAGTGCTTTTTCCGATTCCATTCCTTGCAGGTTATCTCCCAACTCCCTTACGTTTCCAGGTAATTGGTCTATTAAAGCCTCTAACTCACCAGTCCAATCAAATGTTTCATCATTTTCAAATAAACTTTGTAATTCTTCGTCAAACTCTTTAAACAGTCTTTCTCCATCTTGCAAAATTGCAGCCAGCAGGTCTTTCATAGAAACGTCTTCGGCCATTTCAAGAAGCTCTTCGCGATCGTTTTCGGGAAGCTGAGCTTCTTCTAATGCTTCAAGAAACGCTTTACTGTCTTTACTTTTTGATGATCCTTGTTGCGGTAAAGCAGCTTGTGTTCCTGATAATTTTTGTGTCATCGAACCGGGTATTATCATTTGCATTACTTTTCACCTCCTTTCAAGGCATGTATATATTTACTCATCTAACGCATTCATTACTTCTGCAGCTTGCTCTGCTTCCATTTTTCCAATAATAGCTGCTCTGGCTTCTGTATTCATTTCAGCTATATGCCTTAGTATTTGATCTGTCTCCATTTCAGCCAAAATATCAGCCGCTTTGCCAGCAGACATATTTTCATAGACTTGCGCGAGTTCTTTTAATTCGGTATTCATCTGTTCTCTGTTTTCTGCTTCGGTTTCCAATTCTATTTGCAGGTCTTCTAATTCTTCTTCTAACCTTCTCAGCTCTTCGTCCTTTTCTTCTATTTCTTGTTCAAGCCTTGTTATTTCTTGATCTTTTTCGTTCAGTTCTTCTTCTGATGGTCTGCTGGCAAGCTCATCATCTGTTTCATTCTCTTTTTCTTCAAAAAAAGACGATACAACGGGGAGGTCCGATGCTGCGCTCTTTCCTAAATCAAGCACGTTAATTCCTAAAATAGATAAAAGAACACCCGCGATGATGGCAGCAAACAATATAGGAATGAAAATGATCAAAACAAACCATTGCAGTTTTCCAGTTTTTTTTTCTGATGTCTTTTTTGGCATACCTTCACCTATTTTCATGCTCTACTCAACAATTTATTTACTGAAACACATAACGTCGGGTTGATATTTCATCCATTTGTTTTTCTTCTTCCCTTTTTACGTGCTGCTCGTACGCTTCTTTCTTCCAAGCTTTTACTTTTTCGTATTTTTTACATTCAATCGACGCATTTTGCATTTCTTTTTCTTTTTGGTACATGTCATTTCTCGCCTGATCTGTTTTAAGCTTTATTTGGTGAATTTGCTGTTGCAGCTGAATGACCAGCTTTTCATTCAATTGGAGATCTTGAATTAATATGCCTGTACTCATTCTGTCTTGATATACAGATTCCATCTGTTCTTTTTGTTTCAGCAGTTCGTATAGAGAGGAAGCCATGCTTTCAAACTGCTCGAATGATTGTTGATATTCTTGTTCTTTTTTTTCTTTTTCTTGTTCTTTAAGCTCCAAAATCTTTTGAAAGGGATATTCAAACGACATAGCTATTCTCCTTTTTGAAATTGCTCTTTTAATAATTTGATCGTTTCGGTAAAGGGATGACTGTAGTCATTATTCTGCTGTAAAAAACGAGTCATTGCCGGATACATCTTTACAGCCTTGTCGATGTCTTTTGAAGACCCTTTTTTATAAGCACCTATGTTAATTAAATCCTGAGATTCATCATATGTGGATAAATACCTGCGGAAATTTTCTGCCGCCTGGCTGTGATCTGCACTTACTATTTCCCCCATCACCCTGCTAACACTTTTTAATATGTTAATCGCTGGATAGTGACCTTTATCAGCAAGTTTCCGGTCTAATACAAGATGGCCGTCTAGGATCCCTCTTACTGCATCTGCTATTGGTTCATTCATGTCATCACCATCAACTAGAACAGTGTAAAACGCGGTGATTGAACCTGTCTCACTTGTACCGGAACGTTCTAGCAGCCTGGGAAGGAGAGCAAAAACAGATGGCGTATATCCTTTTGTCGTAGGGGGTTCGCCTATTGCTAATCCAATTTCTCGTTGTGCCATAGCAAATCTAGTAACAGAATCCATCATCAAATTTACGTGCTTTCCTTGGTTTCTGAAATATTCGGCTACAGCTGTAGCAGTCATGGCCCCTTTAATTCGCATCAAAGCCGGCTGATCTGATGTTGCAACCACTAGTACAGATTTTTTCATCCCTTCTTGACCAAGATCGCGTTCAATAAAATCTTTCACTTCCCGGCCTCGTTCTCCAATAAGAGCAATAACATTAACATCGGCTTCGGAGTGCCTTGTAATCATGGAAAGAAGGGTGCTTTTTCCAACGCCGCTTCCGGCAAAAATACCTACACGCTGTCCTTTGCCAACAGTAAGCAGTCCATCAATCGCTTTTATTCCTAGTGACAGCGGTGTATCAATTCTCGGTCTTAATAACGGATTGGGAGGATCAGATTCTGTCCCCACGGAGGTAAGCCCTTCTGGAAGAGCAGAGCCATCCAAAGGCTGTCCAGTTCCATCAATTACTTTTCCAATAATTCCGTAACCAGCCTTTATTTGAAGCGGATTTCTAGTTGCTTCTACTAAGCATCCGGGACCAATATCTATCGTTTGGCTTAGTGGCATCAGCAAAACATTTTTTTCTTTAAATCCGACCACTTCTGCCATAACCGGCCTATTTTGATCGTGGGGGTGGATAAGACAAACATCCCCCACAGATGTCTTAGGGCCTTTCGATTCTATCGTGAGCCCGACCACTCTAGTTACTTTTCCGTATTGTTTATAAGGATTTATAGCAGGTACGATGTCCAGTAAATCAGCTGCTTTCATCAGGTCTTCCTTCTTTCAACATGTCTTGCAGTTTGTTTTTCAATTCATCGAGCTGACTATCAAGAGATGCATCGACTCTTCCATAAGAAGTCTCAATAATACATTGATCTTCACTTAAATGTCCGTCCGGAAGCAGGAGGAGCTCTTTGGAATAAGTTAATACATTTTCAATCTCTTGACGCTGCTGTTTGGTTTCTTCATAACGGGAAATAGGAACGTATATTGCTATATCTTCGTGGTCTTTTACTTCTTGTACAGCGTTTTTAACAATTTCAAGCCACGTTCCGTCTTCATCTTCTAAAGATTTATAGATTACTCGATTCGCAACTGCAAGAGCAAGATCTAAAATGACAGGTTCGGCTTTTTCAAGGTAGCTTGTATACTCTTGTTTAGCAGAATGTATAATAGCTTTCACTTCTTCAATAGCTTCATCGTAAGAAGCCTTCCCGTCATTGACACCTTGCTCAAACCCTTCTGCATAACCATTTTCTTTTGCCTTTGAAAATGCTTGTTCTATGCGTTGTTTAGACTCTTGTTCTTCTTCGCTTATTTGTTTTCTTGTCTGTTCTAGTTCTCGCTTGGCTTGCTCTTTCAGCTGGACTGCAGCTTCTTGCTGCTCGTTTACTTTTCCGAGCTTCTCTTGTAATTCGTATTCCATCATGGCAGCAGTATCATCTTCCGTATGTGCCGCGCTATTTTCATCTTTTGTTTGATGAGAAGAAATTGGCTTTAATTGAATAGCTTTCTTGTTAGAGCTCTCTGTCAAAGCATGAGGGGCCTTGATAAGTCTAGACAATAATATCATCCCCTCCTCCGCGGGCAATGACAATTTCACCAGATTCTTCAAGTTTTCGAATCACAGAAACAATTCTTGTCTGTGATTCTTCAACATCGCGAAGGCGGACAGGTCCCATAAATTCCATTTCTTCTCTAAACGTTTCAGCCATGCGCTGGGACATATTATTAAACACTAATTCCTTAACTTCTTCACTGGCGACTTTCATAGAGAGCTGCAGATCTTCGTTTTCAACATCACGAATAACTCTTTGGATCGAGCGATTATCAAGCGTAACGATATCTTCAAATACAAACATTCTCTTTTTAATCTCTTCTGCTAATTCAGGGTCTTGAATTTCAAGTGAATCTAAAATAGTACGTTCTGTACTCCGGTCCACACTATTTAACACTTCTACTACCGACTCAATACCACCGGCTTCTGTATAGTCTTGTGTAACAGTAGCCGACAACTTTTGTTCTAATATATTTTCTACTTCGTTTACCACTTCAGGCGATGTACTGTCCATTACTGCAATGCGTTTTGCAACATCTGCTTGCACTTCTTGCGGGAGCTCAGATAAAATTTGTCCGGCCTGTACTGATTCTAAATAAGACAAAATAAGAGCTATCGTCTGGGGGTGTTCGTTTTGTATGAAATTTAATATTTGAGATGGATCTGCTTTTCTTGCAAAATCAAATGGTTTTACTTGCAAAGTAGACGTTAATCTGTTTATTACTTGCATTGCTTCATTTTCACCCAGAGCTTTTTCTAGTACACTCTTCGCGTATCCAATTCCTCCCTGAGCAATATAATCTTGAGCCACAGCAATTTGGTAAAATTCCTCTAGTACGTTTTCTTTCATACCGCTGTCTACTTTTCTGACATTGGCGATTTCAAGAGTAAGCTTTTCAATCTCTTCTTCACTCAAGTATTTATAAACTTGAGCTGAAACATCTGGACCAAGGGAAATCAGGAGCATCGCTGCCTTCTGTTTCCCGCTTAACGTTTCTTTAGCTTGTGGCATACGACAACCTCCTAATCATCGGACAACCAGGTCCGTAATAGTTTTGAAAATTCTTCAGGATTTTCCTTTGCAAGTTTTTCAAGCTGTTTTCGTCTTGTTGCCTGTTCTGAATCTTCATCTTCCGGTAAATCCGGGACTTCATCTTGTGCTGTCATTTGATCTAAGTACACATGATCTTCTTCCTCTTCTTCTTTCTTTCGTCTTAAAAGCAGAACGAGTAAAACGATAACAGCAGCACCTAACACTCCTGCCAAAATATACATCCATAAAGGAATCGAAGATCCAGCCTCTGTTTCAAAGTCAATTTTCCCTTCAAATTCTTGGGCTGAAACAAAAATCTTGTTATTTATTTCATCTTCTGTAACATCTTGTAAATAGGTATCATCAATGCTAGTGCTCACTACTGTACTTAAGATTTGTTCTATGTCATTTAAGCTTTCCGGTGCTAAAGATTCCGGATCTTCAGGGTCTGGCGGTTCTACCATCACTTGAATGCCTAAATCACGAATTTTATAAGGGCTCTCTACAATTTCTCTATGAATTCGATTCACTTCATTATTTATTCTGTCTTCTGTACGTTCGTAATCACCGTCTCCAAATGCAGCTCCTGCCGGGTAATTAACAACGTCTTCTTCACCTGCACCAGGAACTCCGCCCTCTTCATCAAATTCGCCTTCATACGTCTCAGTGATTCGCTCTGCACTAATTTCAATACCTTCCATATTCTCTTCGTCTACTGGTTCCACCAGTGCTTCTTCGCGGTTTTCCTGGGTGAAATCGACATCGGTTGTCACCGAAACAACCACTTTATCTGGTCCCATTATTGTCCCAAGCATTTGCTGAATTTGAGATTGTATGTCTTTTTCAATATCGTCTTGAATGCTGCGTTGTTCTTCGTACGCATTTAAAGTAGAATTTGAGGAATCTTGGTTTTCATAATCAAAATGCTCAAATCTTTCGTTCATGATAACGATATTATCTACAGACAGGTTGGGCACACTTTTGGAAACAAGATGATACAGAGCTTTCACCTGAGTTTGATCCATGTTGTTTCTTCCGCCTGTATCAATTACGACAGACGCAGAAGCCCCTTCATCCTCTTCTGCCACCCAAGTCGATTCCTGCGGCAGCGTGATCATAACGTTGGCCGCATCCACTCCTTCAATATTTTGAATAAGGCCTTCTAACTCTGTTTGCATTGCGGCGCGTTCCATGACATCAAATTCATTGTCTGTCATCCCAAAGCCCATTTGATCTTCAATAAAGGTATAATCGATCGAACCGCTTTCCGGAACCCCTTCAGATGCTAGTTCAACTTTTAACGAATCTACTCGCGTTTCTGGAACGTTAATAGTTGATCCATTATTCGTTAATTGAGAAGGCACCCCTCTGTTGTCCAGGGTCTCTTTAATTTGTCCGCTTTCTTCAGGGGAAAGGTCGGAATACAAAGGAGCGTAATTTGTGCGTGTGCCAAAGTATATAGTGAAGACTATTACAAGAATAATAAGTATAATAAATCCAATGAGGAGGCTTTTTTGCCCCTTTGTTCGTTTTCGCCAATATTCCGTTGTCTGATTTTTAAATTGTAAAAACTTCTCTTTCATGGGTCCTCCCGACTGTAAAAACTTCCCGGCCAGGTTTATTCATCATACTTGCATCCGCATGATCTCCTGGTATGCTTCTAATGCTTTATTTCTAATTTCTACTGTGCTTTGCAAAGTAACACTTGCTTTTTCTGCTGTAACCATAACTTCATGAAGATCTTCCACTTCTCCGCTTGCTAATTTCGAAGTCATTTCATCAGATTTAAGCTGCGCCTCGTTGACATTAGAAACTGCCTCGTTTAATGCTGTTTTAAAAGACTCTTGTGCCTCAGCTGGTGTTTTATTATTTTCGTTAAGCCGTAAAGATTCCTGATTTAATGTGTTGGGATATGTACCATTTATTAAATGATTACTCATAGGCTAACCTCCTATTTTACTGACTTCTACCAATTTCGAGTGCCTTTAGCATCATATTTTTTGTGGCATTCATACTGGTGATATTTGCTTCATAAGAACGAGTTGAACTCATCATGTTCACCATCTCTTTTAAAGGATCGACATTTGGCATCTCTACAAAACCATCTTCATCTGCTTCTGGATGATCCGGCTGGTAAACCTGCCTAAATGGTGTTTGATCCTCTATCAATCTGTCTACTTGCACTCCTTGACCAACAGGCGACGTTTCTCCTTGTGCTTTCGCTTGATTTAAAAAAGAAGAAAAACCAGACTGTTTTGGAGACATAGTGACCATTTTCCTACGGTAAGGTTCCCATTCACCATCTACCAAACGCCCCCTTGTCGAATCAGCGTTGGCTATATTAGAAGACGTTACATCCATACGCAGTCTTTGAGCAGTTAGCGCAGAAGAAGATGTATTAATACCGTCAAATATTCCCATATTGTTTTACCCCCCTCTTACTGCTGTTTTCAGGCTGCCAAACTTTCCGCTTAACCGATCTGTAAGTGCGTTATAATAGATTTGATTTTTAGCAAGATTAGACATTTCTTTATCAATATCGACATTATTTCCGTTATGATTGTACATTGTCGAATTTTCTTCTCGCACATGTGCTCCGGCAGGCGAACCGCCAAACTCTATATGTTTTTGGTTTGTTCTATTTGCCTGAATCTGAGTTTGAATGGCTTCATTTAATGTGTGCTTGAAGGCAGCACGTTTAGCTTTGTAGTTTGGTGTATCAACATTGGCAATGTTTTGCGAAATGGCTTTCTGCTCTAATGCAGCTCCATTCAAACCATTCTCAAGGTTTTGAAAAGTAGAAGAATTAAACAGCCCCATTCTTGTTCTCCCTTCCTATTACTTAAGACCTTAAATCTTAGGTGATTATTCCCGTATTTTATGCCTTTTAGGCAAATGTTTCCTTTATATTCAAATATTTAGCCATTACTACCCAAATTGTATAAAAATAAATGACTTTTGTCTAACCCTGTCTAATCCGTTTCACAAGCATCGGCATTATTAAGAAACCAAATTTTACCTTTTTTATAATTCTTTTGTACCGTTAACCGTTTAATCATTCATTAGATTTTACGTATCTAATGAAAGCCTCACTTAATATATTCACTATATACAACAACTGCCGCTCTAGTCGTTCACTAAATATAACTTATCGACCATAAGATTTCTTTTAATGTTCACAAAAAATTTAATAGGTCTTTTTTCCCGTCATTTCCTATTTTTTAAAATGGTTGCGTATGATCTCTGACCTGCCTTTAATACAAAACATATATTTATCATTACCGACATTATTTTTAATTTTTAATTAGCTTACCGACTATTCTAAATGGCGAATTTCGTAAGCTTTTACTTTAAACCTTATACAAAGTTAAACCTTGCTAAAAAGTATAAGAAAAGCGCAAGCGCCTTGCTCACGAGCGACAAGTCCTGGAGGGTCGGCATATGGAAAGCTGTCTTTGCTTTCCATTGACGAACCGAAGGAATCTCGAGCGAGTAGGCGCTTGCGCTAGACATGTAAAACGCAACTATTTATCATTTCTTACCTTACAAAAAAAAAAACAGGGAAAGATTTGATCTTTCCCTGTTCTTCACTGCTTTGTATTTACGTTTTTACTTTTTCAAGTTCATATAGGAATTTATCATTAAGTACTTTAATGTACGTTCCTTTCATACCTAGTGAACGAGATTCTATTACTCCAGCACTTTCTAACTTTCTTAGGGCGTTTACAATAACGGATCTCGTAATGCCGACACGGTCAGCGATTTTACTAGCTACGAGCAGGCCTTCTTTTCCTTCTAGCTCTTCAAATATATGTTCTACCGCTTCTAGTTCACTGTAAGACAGCGAGCTAATAGCCATTTGAACAACTGCTTTGCTTCTTGCTTCCTCTTCAATTTCTTGTGTTTTTTCATGAAGAATTTCCATGCCGACCACCGTCGCACCATATTCGGCTAGAATGAGATCATCGTTGTCAAATGAATCATTTAACCTGGCAAGGACGAGTGTCCCAAGACGCTGTCCGCCTCCAATGATCGGTACAACGGTTGTAAGCCCAGAACTGAACAGTTCTTTGCTTTCGACAGGGAATGCAGTGTATTCACTTTCAATTCCAAGGTTTGGAGAAGTTTCTTCAATCTTAAATAAACCAGATGTGTATTCTTCAGGAAATTGTCTTTCTTCAAGCATTTTTTTCATTCGATCATTTTCAATTTCTTGTTTGATGGCATATCCTAACAACTTACCACGACGACTGACGACAAATACATTTGCCGTGATTATATCCCGTAATGTTTCTGCCATATCTTTGAAATTCACATGATCTCCAGCAGTTTTTTGAAGCATGTCATTGATTTTACGGCTTTTTGATAATAAATCCATTTTAATGTCTCCTCCTGTTTTCCTTATAAAATATATCGGCTCATATCACGATTTTTTGCAATGGTTGCTAATTTTTCTTCCACATATTCTGGAGTAATCGTTATTTTTTCCATCGTAATATCGGGTGCTTCAAATGAAAGGTCTTCAAGCAGTCGTTCTAACAAAGTGTGAAGCCTTCTAGCCCCTATATTTTCAGTATGCTGATTGACATCTTCAGCAATTTCTGCGATTTTATGCACAGCATCGTCAGAAAATTCCACATTTATACCTTCAGTTTGTAATAAAGCTTGATATTGTTTCAGTAAAGCCTGGTCTGGTTCTCTTAAAATCTTCTTAAAGTCTGCAGGACCTAGACTATTCAGCTCCACTCTTATTGGAAATCTGCCTTGTAATTCTGGAATTAAATCAGAAGGTTTAGACATGTGAAACGCTCCAGCGGCGATAAATAAAATGTGATCTGTTTTTACAGGACCGTGTTTTGTAGTAATGGTAGAGCCTTCGACAATCGGAAGAATATCACGCTGTACCCCTTCCCTAGAAACATCTGCACTGCTTTGCTGCTGTTTGCCGGTTACTTTGTCAATCTCATCTATAAAAATAATACCCAGCTGCTCGGCTTTTGAAACAGCCAGTTGTCCCACTTCGTCCATGTCTATTAACTTTTGGGCTTCTTGTTCTATGAGAATTTTTCTTGCATCTTTCACTGGGAGTCTTCGCTTTTTTTTCTTTTTCGGCATCATACTGCCCAGCATTTCCTGCATATTCATCCCCATTTGTTCCATTCCAGAACCTTGAAACATATCCATCATATTAGCGGCCTGTTCTTCCACTTCAATGGTCACCATATGGTCCTCGAGCTCTCCTAGGGCGAGCTGATGTTCCATCTGCCTGCGTTTTTGAGCAAGATTCTGGTCTTCTTGAGGCTGATCTTCTTCCTCGTTATTTTGCTGCTGGAAAATCATTTCAAATGGGTTTTTATAATTTTGCTGTTTCTTTCTTTCCGGAACAAGCAGCTTAACCAGTTTTTTGTTGGCCTCTATTTCAGCTTCTTTTTGAACTTCCTGCATTTTTTCCTCTTTTACAAGGCGAACCGATGTATCAACTAAATCGCGAACCATAGACTCCACATCGCGGCCGACATACCCGACTTCCGTAAATTTTGTTGCTTCCACCTTTGTAAACGGAGCTCCAGTTAATTTGGCGAGACGTCTTGCAATCTCTGTTTTTCCGACACCAGTAGGCCCTATCATTAAAATATTTTTAGGAGTAATTTCCTCTCTTAGGTTTTCGCTTAATTTGCTCCGGCGGTACCGATTACGAAGTGCGACAGCGACAGACCTTTTTGCTTCCTTTTGTCCAATAATATATTGATCAAGTTTCTCTACTATTTGTTTCGGCGTAAGCGGGGTTTCCATTTAGTTGTAATCCCCTTTCTTTTCAAAAAAATTTTTAACGTTATTCCGAAAGCTCTTCCACAACGAGTTGATCATTTGTGTATACACAAATATCCCCCGCCGTTCTTAATGAAGCTTCTGCTATTTCTTTTGCTTCTAAGTGAGCGGCATGCTGTTTAAGCGCTCTGCCGGCAGCAAGTGCATAATTTCCTCCTGAGCCAATCGCAATAATCCCGTCATCTGGTTCAATTACTTCCCCTGTACCAGCCACTAATAGTAAGCTGTCTTTATTCATAACGACCAGCATTGCTTCTAGTCTGCGCAGCATTTTATCGCTTCGCCATTCTTTTGCAAGTTCAACAGCCGCTCTTTGTAAATTTCCATTCCATTGTTCGAGTTTCCCTTCAAACATATCAAACAATGTAAAGGCATCTGCTACTGAACCAGCAAATCCAGCCAGCACTTGATTGTTATAAATTTTTCTGACCTTTTTTGCTGTGTGCTTCATAACAACCGCTTGCCCAAATGTTACTTGACCATCGCCTGCCATTGCTCCTTTGCCATTATGGCGCACCGCAAATATTGTCGTTGCGTGAAAGGACATATCCAATCGTCATCAACCTTTCTTACGTGCCCGAGGGTGGGCATTTTCATACACACTTTTTAAACGGTCTTTTGTTACATGAGTATATATTTGGGTGGTTGATAAATGTTCATGACCTAGTAAGTCCTGTACCGTCCGCATATCTGCCCCGTTGTTTAACAGATGGGTGGCAAACGTATGCCGCAGATCATGCGGAGAAATATTCAGCGTATGTGATACAGCTTTCACCCTCTTATTTACTACATAACAAACTCCTCTTTCTGTTAGAGGAGCGCCGTTATTATTCAGAAATAACGCTTTTGCCGGCTCTCCTTTATTCTTTTGTGAAAGTCTTTTTCTAGCATGATTTTTATAATAAGAAATTGCTTCTAGAGCAAAGCTGCCGACTATCACGTAGCGTTCCTTTCTGCCTTTTCCTTTTACAAGTAATGTGGCTAAATCTTCATCTACATCATCTACTTGAACGCGGCAGCATTCACTAACACGCATCCCAGTAGCATAAAGGAGCTCAAAAATAGCTAGATCTCGTTGATCGAGATCTTTCGTTATATCAAAGGAATGAAACAATTTGGTCAATTCGTCTTCATACAAAAAACGCGGCAGTTTTCTCTCTTTTTTCGGCAAACTAGAAGACAAAAAAGCATTGTTTTCCACATAGCCTTCTCTTTTTAAAAACTTGTAAAACGTGCGAAGAGCAGATATTTTTCTTGCTACGGTGGCCCGATCGTATTTTTTGTTATATAAATGGCTGAAATAAACCCGGGCTGTGCGTGTATCTGCCTCAACCGGACTTGTTAATCCCTCTTCATGTAAAAACTCATGGAAATCTGTTAAATCTCTCTCGTATGCCACCAAGGTTAAATCAGAGACACTCTTCTCCACTTGAAGGTACTTTTTAAAACCGTTTAAATAAAACGAAAACATTTTTTCAGCCATTTACTCACCCTTTACACAAAAGCTATTAAATTTTATCATAGTCGCCCATAGCAGGCAAGGGAATTGATTATTTTTTCATAAAATTCTGAATGGACCCCAGTGCTCGTTCTGCTAATTGTTCATTTCGTTCTTTTTTGTTCTTAATTTTTTTTGAAAGAGGCGGCAGCAAGCCAAAATTAGCGTTCATCGGCTGAAAGTTATTTGGATTTGCTGTCGTGATATATTGGGCAAGTGCTCCAATCACAGCATCCTCAGGAAGCACTTCAGGGCTTTTATCTTCATTTAAGAGAGCAGCATTTCTTCCAGCAATCAGCCCTGCCGCTGCAGACTCAACATACCCCTCAACGCCTGTAATCTGTCCAGCAAAAAACAAATTTTCTCTTTTTTTGAACTGATATGTCGGATGAAGAAGATTGGGCGAATTGATAAACGTATTTCGATGCATCACTCCATATCTTACAATCTCTGCGTTTTCCAACCCGGGTATCATGCGAACCACTTCTTTTTGAGGGCCCCATTTTAAATGTGTTTGAAAGCCGACTATATTATAAAGAGTGCCGGCCTGATTGTCCTGCCGAAGCTGAACAACAGCATAAGGCCGTTCCCCTGTTTCAGGATGCTCAAGCCCAACTGGTTTCATCGGGCCAAACAACAACGTTTTTTTTCCTCTTGCCGCCATGACTTCAACAGGCATACATCCTTCAAAAAAGATTTCTTTCTCAAATTCCTTTAACGGCACGGTTTCTGCTGTTGTTAACGCCTCATAAAACCTGTTAAATTCTTCTTCGGTCATCGGACAGTTAATATAAGCTGCCTCTCCTTTATCATAACGGGATTTTACATAGGCTCTGTTCATATCGATGCTGTCGGTTTCTATTATCGGTGCTGCGGCATCATAAAAATAAAGATAATCTTCGCCGCTCAATGCTTTTATGTTTTTGGAAAGTCCTTCTGTTGTAAGCGGACCAGTCGCAATGATCGTCGGTCCTTCTGGAATTTCGTTGATTTCTTCTTGGTATACATTAACATTTTCATGACCTTTTACACGTTCGGTTACTTTGGCTGCAAATTCGTGACGGTCTACTGCAAGTGCGCCTCCAGCAGGTACAGAACACTCATCAGCTGCTCGGATAATGACGGAATCAAGTATACGCATTTCTTCTTTTAAAACCCCAACTGCATTGGTTAAACTGTTCCCTCTTAATGAATTGCTGCATACTAGCTCAGCAAATTTATCTGTATGATGTGCTGGTGTCTGTTTGTTTGGCCTCATTTCATAAAGGTTTACTTGCACTCCTCGTATTGCAAGCTGCCAGGCAGCTTCACTACCAGCTAGTCCTGCTCCTATAACATTTACTTTCTGTTTCTCTATTGCCATACGTACATTCTCTCCTTTTTGGTTCATACGTAAGCAAAACATAGCTTACTGCCAAATATCATTATAATATTGTGATTACACTGTGACCGGCTGCCTTAAAACCTTAACAGCGAGACATAGGAAAACCCCCTTTTTTTAAAGGGGATCTTTCCGGTTTTATATTGTTAATTTGGTTCTTCTTTATAATCACATTCACTGCATTGAACGGTTACGCCTTTTTTCGTTTTCTTTTCAACTAACAAAGATTCGCATTTTGGGCAAGGTCTTGCTATTGGTTTGTCCCAGGAAACAAAGTCGCATTCCGGATAGCGGTCGCAGCCAAAAAACTTTCGCTGCTTTTTGCTTTTTCTCTCGACAATATTTCCTTCTTTACATTTTGGACATTTTACCCCGATCTCTTTAACAATAGCCTTTGTATTGCGGCAGTCTGGAAAATTGGAACAGGCCATAAATTTACCATACCGGCCCATTTTATACACCATAGGATGTCCGCATTTTTCACAATCCTCACCAGCGGGTTCATCACGAATCTCAACTTCTTTCATTTCTTCTTCGGCAACTTTCAGCCGTTTTTCAAATCCATGATAAAACTCATCAATGATCTGAATCCAATTCTGACGTCCTTCTTCAATATAGTCAAGGTCATTTTCCATTTTTGCCGTAAATTCTACGTCTAATATTTCCGGGAAAAATTCAACAATGAGCTCAAGCACTATTTCACCGAGTTCAGTAGGAACAAACCGTTTATCTTCTAACGCTACATAATTTCTGCGCTGAATTGTATCGAGTGTCGGCGCATAAGTAGAAGGCCGGCCAATCCCCATTTCTTCCATTGTTTTTACTAGACGTGCTTCTGTATAGCGTGGAGGCGGCTGAGTAAAATGCTGGTTTTCATTTAACTCTTCTTTGTTTACCGTTTCCTCTTCCTTCAAATCAGGAAGAAATTTATCCTGTTCTTGTTTGCCATCATCTCTGCCTTCAATATATACCTTCATAAAACCTGGAAACTTTAGTTTGGATCCGTTTGCACGAAAGATGACTCCGCCGTTTTCCAAATCTACAGACATCGTATCCATGATGGCAGGGGCCATTTCACTTGCAACGAGACGTTCCCATATAAGTTTATAAAGCCTGTATTGATCACGGCTTAAATATTGTTTAATGGTCTTTGGGTCTTTTTCTACTGTAGTTGGTCGAATGGCTTCATGAGCGTCCTGTGCATTATTGCTGTTTTTTGTTTCTCTTTTGCCTTTTCTCGTATATTCACTGCCATATTTTTCTTCAATGTAAGCCTTTGCGCCTTCTTTTGCAGTATTAGAAATACGAGTGGAATCCGTTCTCATATAGGTTATTAAACCGACAGTTCCTTCCTTGCCAATATCAATCCCTTCATATAGCTGCTGGGCAATCATCATCGTTTTTTTCGCTCGAAAGTTTAATTTTCGGGCAGCTTCCTGCTGCATGGAGGACGTGGTGAACGGCTGGACAGGGTTTCGTTTCCGTTCTTTTTTAGTAACTTTTTGTATCGTAAAATCGCTGCCTTTTAAACGAGATAGGACCTCATCTACTTCTTCTTTAGAACGAAGATCTTTCTTTTTACCGTCAATTCCATAAAATTTGGCTTCAAATTGATCTTTTCCTCGTTTAAAAGTGCCCTCAATACTCCAGTATTCTTCTGGCACAAAGTTTTTAATTTCTTTTTCACGGTCTATAATCATCTTTACCGCAATCGATTGAACACGCCCGGCACTGAGACCTTTTTTGACTTTTTTCCATAATAACGGGCTGATATTATACCCTACAAGCCGGTCTAAAACGCGTCGTGCCTGCTGCGCATCAACTAAATCCATATTAATAGGTCTAGGGTCTTTAAAAGCGTCTTTAATGGCACTTTTCGTAATTTCGTTAAAAACGACCCTGCATTTTGAATGCTCATCAATTCCAAGGCTGTATGCTAAATGCCAGGCAATGGCTTCTCCTTCTCTATCAGGGTCGGCTGCAAGGTAAATTTTCTTTACTTTTTTCGCAGCTGCTTTTAACTCTTTTAAGACAGGACCTTTACCTCGAATCGTTATATATTTAAGGTCATAATTATGCTCTGTATCTACTCCCATTTGACTTTTCGGCAAATCCCGAACGTGACCCATGGAAGCTTTGACAGTATACTTCTTCCCAAGATACTTACCGATCGTTTTTGCTTTAGCGGGAGATTCAACGATTACTAAATAATCTGCCATATCTCTTGTTTCCTCCCCCTTTTATATTTTTAGAATTCTACATATTATCATCCAGTTTAAGGTACTTTGTCAAATTGTATACATCATACTATTAAAATAACAAAACGCCAGGTTTTTTATACTTTATTTCTTTTTCTCCGCTAAAAGTCCAAATCGCATCGTTTTTGGGAAACAAATCACAATCATTTTTTCACAGTTTATGTGCCCTGTCTACCCAAAATGTCTATGTTTCTCTTTTATACGCATATTTTTGGAAAAATGAGGCCTATCTTCACATCCAGCGCTCATACCATAAATCCCTGCTGCTCAAGACCGGAGCAGCTCCTTCAGCTAGTAATTGATTGGTCCCTTTGGACATTGGAGAAAATATGGATCCAGGCAGCACTCTCACATCTTTTCCTTGTTCTAAGGCTTGATATGCAGTGATCAGAGAACCGCTTCTCTCCCCCGCTTCTGAAATAAATGTTATATCTGATAATGCGCTGATAAGACGGTTTCGCATAGGGAATTGCCATTTTCTTGGAGGGATTGATGGAGGATATTCACTCAGCAATAAATGCTTTTCTGCAATGACGGATGCAAGACGAAAATGATGTCGGGGATAAATATGCTCAAATCCAGAACCGAGTACAGCAATGGTTTTTCCACCTTTATTTATTGCGATATTGTGGGAAAATGCATCTGTTCCATTCGCAAGACCGCTGACAATTGTTACTCCGCTTTTTATCAGTTCCGGCAGAAGATGATGCAGGGCGTTTTTACCATATTCTGTAGGTGTTCTCGTTCCAACTACAGCTAAACTTAAAGGGGAATGGAGTAAACGAAGATCTCCTTTTGCATAAAGGATCCACGGGGGATCATACATATAATTCAATCTTTCCGGAAAGCATTTGTCAAAAGAAGTGAGAATATGAATGCCCTTATCTTGATACATTGCAAGTTTTTCATTTGGAGAATAGGAGTGTAAGGAGTGGTAGAGAAGAGATGCTTGTGTCGGAGAAATACGTAAAAAAGAGGAAAGCTCGGAAGAATTCATTTGGTAGGGAAGATCAAAAGCAGGATCGGCTTCATAAAAAGCAAGTATTCTCTTCCAATGAATACAGGGGGCCTCGTGGAGATGCAGCAATTTTTCAGTGAAAGTAAACGTATACCATCCCTCCATTTTTAAGGATGACAGGAAGGACAGGCTTTTGACACCTGTCCTTCCTGTCTTATTCCTCTAAATATTTATTGTGGATCGTGGGTTTTGCATTTTTCATAGATGCCATTGTCTTTTAAAGA
The DNA here is from genome assembly GCF_009765375.1 of Alteribacillus sp. YIM 98480. GTDB lineage: Bacteria > Bacillota > Bacilli > Bacillales > Marinococcaceae > Alteribacillus. The sequence continues at coordinate 69,383 of NZ_VTOK01000013.1, read as the reverse complement.
AGAAATAAGGGTTTCCCCAATTTCTGCAGGTGTGTCTGCCACACTTACTCCGCATTTTTCAAGCGTTGAGATTTTTTCGTCCGCTGTTCCTTTACCTCCGGAAATAATCGCGCCAGCGTGGCCCATACGCTTTCCTGGAGGTGCAGTACGTCCGCCAATAAAGCCGACTACTGGTTTTTTCATGTTGGCCTTAATCCATTCAGCAGCTTCTTCTTCTGCTGTACCGCCGATTTCACCAATCATAATAACAGCTTCTGTATCATCATCATCGTTAAATGCTTGCAGCACGTCAATGAAGTCTGTTCCATTCACCGGGTCACCGCCAATGCCTACAGCAGTAGACTGGCCAATCCCAGCTGTGGAAAGCTGATGTACTGCTTCATATGTGAGTGTACCAGAACGTGAAACCACTCCTACGTGGCCTTTTTTATGAATGTAACCAGGCATAATACCGATTTTGCATTCTTCTGGTGTGATAACGCCTGGGCAGTTTGGCCCAACTAGACGAGTTTTCTTACCTTCCATAAAGCGTTTCACTTTTAACATATCAATAACAGGAATACCTTCTGTGATGCAAATAGCAAGATCCATTTCTGCGTCTACCGCTTCCATAATGGCATCAGCAGCAAATGCAGGCGGCACATAGATAACAGAAGCATTCGCACCTGTTTCTTTTACTGCGTCTGTTACTGTATCAAATACAGGAATGCCTTCTACTTCTGTTCCGCCTTTACCAGGCGTTACACCGCCGACAATCTGCGTGCCGTACTCGACGGCCTGCTGGGTATGGAATAAACCAGTAGAACCGGTGATCCCCTGTACAATCACCTTTGTATCTTTATTAATAAAGATGCTCATTAGTCTTCGTCCCGCCTTTCTATTTCACTAGAGATACAATTTTTTGTGCCCCGTCTGCCATAGAATCAGCAGCTGTAATGTTAAGTCCGGACTGTTCCAAAATTTCTTTTCCTCGTCCTACGTTCGTACCTTCGAGGCGCACAACAAGCGGAATTTCAAGGCCGATTTGCTTTGTCGCTTCTACGACACCTTCCGCGATGACATCACACTTCATAATTCCTCCGAAGATATTAACATAAATGCCTTTTACATGCTCATCGGAAAGAATAATTTTAAACGCTTCTGTAACTTTTTCTGCTGTAGCGCCGCCGCCTACATCTAAAAAGTTGGCTGGGTCGCCCTTGTAGTGTTTAATAATATCCATCGTTGCCATCGCCAAACCGGCTCCATTAACCATACAGCCGATGTTGCCGTCAAGAGCGATATAGCTCAAATCAAACTTCGAAGCTTCAATTTCTTTTGGATCTTCTTCGTCAAGATCTCTAAATTCTAAAACATCTTTTTGACGGTACAATGCGTTTGAATCAAAATTCAACTTAGCATCAAGTGCCATTACATTGCCGTCCCCTGTTGTAACGAGTGGATTAATTTCTGCAATCGAGCAGTCTTTTTCTGTGAATACTTTGTAAAGCCCAAGCATAAATTTAACTGCTTGTCCGACAAGTTCTTTTGGAATATTGATGTTAAATGCAAGACGGCGTGCTTGATAGCCTTGCATGCCAACAGCCGGATCAATAAATTCCTTGAAGATTTTTTCCGGCGTTTTTTCAGCTACTTCTTCAATTTCAGTTCCGCCTTCTTCTGAAGCCATCATTACGACTTTAGAAGTAGCACGGTCGAGAACAAGGCCGACATAGTACTCTTTTTTAATATCGCAGCCTTCCTCAATAAGTAAACGCTTTACTTCTTTGCCTTCGGGTCCTGTTTGATGCGTGACAAGCGTTTTACCAAGAATCTCATCAGCATATGTACGTACTTCATCAAGGTTCTTGGCAACCTTTACACCGCCGGCTTTTCCGCGGCCTCCAGCGTGGATCTGAGCTTTTACAACATTTACGTCAGATCCTAGTTCTTTTGCAGCTTCGACAGCTTCCTCAACAGAAAAGGCTACTTTTCCATTTGGTACGGAGACACCGTACTTTCTGAGGAGCTCTTTTCCTTGATACTCATGAATATTCATGTTCTCTCCATCCTCCTAACGATTCGATACGAATACCATGCAGTAAACCTGCGTGCAAGGATCGGGTGGAATCATTGGCTTGTGTTGCGGCCATTGTTTCGCACACATCAATTATCGTATAAAAAAAAACCGATAAATTCAACAATTCGTCAAAAAGTTTATGAAAATCTTTTTATTATTTACTTACAAAAATGCAAAATCCCCCGGTAAATTAGTACCAGGGAAGTTTTTCATTTTATAATTGTTATTTAACAGTTTTCTTCATTTTCATTATTATCGTCTTCTTTTTTCCACCATTTTCCTATAGATGCAAGGGCTTTTATTTCTGCCATATTTCGAAAAAATCCTAACTCGTGGCCTGCTTCTTCCATGTATTGACCGTTTCGAGCCCGCTTTACCACTGGTTTTCTTTGTTCTTTCATAGGCTACTCCTTTTTTTATGCTTTAGGAAAGTTTTATTTTTTCTAAAGGATCAAAGTATATTGCCATAAGACTTAGTTTTTCTAATGTTAGGTTATCCTATTTATTCCTTTTTATGCGTATTTTGATCAATCCTATATATAAACGCGAATACTTCTGCGACCACTTCATAAAGATCAGGCGGAATCGTTTGATTCATTTCTAGTTGAGACAACAGTTCGACGAGCGAAGGATCTTCTTGAACAGCTATATTATTTTCTTTTGCTTTTTTTATTATTTCACTGGCAATATATCCTTTCCCTTTTGCTTTCACCATAGGTGTAGCGTCAGATTGAGGTTGATAACCTAAAGCAACTGCCGATTTTTGTGGATCTTTTTTGTTTTTCATATCCGCACATCCACTCCTCTAGATTGTGTGTATGGCTGATAAGCGTTTCTTTGTTTAGTCGAGGCGCTGTCTTGCAGCCTTTTCCAATTAACGGAGCTCAGCATATATTGGTGTTCGTTTAATCTTTCTTTTAAAAAAGGCTGCAGCAGTTCCATTAACAATATTGGTTTTTCATTATCGTTAAAGATGTTAACCGTTACAAAACGATTCTGAATTTGGACATCAGCTATCGTTTCCCCAAGCCGTTCCATTTCTAAATAAAACAAAATTCGGCAGTGATCGGGATGAAGCTGTCCGTCTTCTTGTTTTCTGCCTTCCCATTGCACGGTTAAATCAGTGTGATAGTCTCCTAGCACTAAAGGAAACTGTAATGCAGCTTGTTGTATCGGCCCTTGCTGGTCTTGTGCCAACAGCTGTTGACCCGTTAGTCTGTACAGCAATGCTTCAGCGCTTTCTCTCGCTGATGCTGGAAGTTGAGGAATATGCTGCAGCAAAGATTGTTTTAATTGGTCTTTTGCTGCCTCATTAGTTTCAGACTGTGCATTCGTAAGACTAAGGTCTGATTCATGCTGAAAACCAAGCTGTACCAGCAATTTTGTTAGCTGTCCTGCTACAGACGACATCCCTTGAGCACCGGCTGATTGATTGGAAAATGAACCTTGTACTATGACCGTTAAAGCTTGTTTTTCTTGCGATGACAGAGGCATTTCCTGCATGCCTTGGATGGTTCTTGATAGCTGTCCTGCTGTTAGATCTACCCGTCTTGACCGCCCTTCTGCCTGCTGAAACAATGAAAGAAGCTGATTCATTTGCTGACGTCCGCTCTCTCCCTCTTGAAAGGACAGCCGATTCATTAATGTTTGAAAAAGCTCTTTGGATTCCAGGCTGCTTAGAGGGATCTTCTCTCCTTCTGTTATACTCGGCCACAGCTGTTGGATAACAGTGCGGTTAGAGGGGTGAAGAATCGTATTTTTAAAGGAGTCGAGCCAAGATATTGAACCGGTTGATTCGGGCACAAGGCCTGTTTTCTGCAATAATGCAGCTGCTCCATCTTTTACTGTAACAGGTGTTTGTGAAGAAACAGTTAACTGCAAAAGCTGCTGTACAAGTTTGTGTCCACTTTCTCCATTTACCGGACCGTTCATAGATGCTATTTCCATCGTTTTAGTAAGTTGTTTTTGAAGCGTCGCCGCCGCTTGCACTGCTGAAGGAGAAGTCGTTTTTTCAGTCATTCCATCAATGCGAGAAGAAAGTTCTTGCATCTGAGAAGACAAAGGTGCACCGTTTTCTACTTGATAAAGAGCTTGAAACGTTTGCGGTGTCATGGGAAATTGCTTTTGACTCATTGCAGCCAATATTCGAATGCCATCTTGGTCCAGTGCGTTTGCATTCTTAAGGATTTTGCCCCCTTCTTCAATTATTTCTTTTGAAAAAGGAATTTGTTCTGCAAGCAGCATACGAAGCATTGTTTGGTTTTGTTTATTTTCTGAAAGTCCTAATGCTTGCAGCACGTTTGCTGTTTCTATAGAACCAGACGAGTTTCTAACAGAGGAATGTTTTGTATCCAACACTTGCAAACGAGGAATCCCTTCGTTTTGTTTCACTTGAAATAAATAATGTTTTCCTGCGCTTAAAGCTGCTTCTAAACGTGCAGTAACATTTATGGACCCTAAGCGGAGAGCTGCTGTTTGGTTCGGAAACAATTTCAATACTTTCCCTTCAAACACTTGGCCTTTTTTTAATGGGAGCGTTTTTGCGCGAATATTTTGTGTATGAGACATTGAAGCAGATGACAATAATTCTGGTCTTCCCATAAGGGAGCACACCTCCCGCTTTTGTTGTATGTAAAAAATCGTTTTGGAATCTAAAAACAAAGCTGAAAAGAGACTGCTTTAAGCTGAGAAACGAATAAAAGCCTATGTTAGGATAAACATGCTTTTACCGGCGAGAAACTTTTACGGTGTTCTGGAGTGGGTCCATAAGTGCGAAGAGCTTCAAGATGATGTTTTGTTCCGTAGCCCATATGTTTCTCAAATCCATACTCTGGATAGAAGTTGGCCTTTTCTTTCATATAACGGTCTCTTTCAACTTTAGCAAGCACTGATGCAGCTGCTATAGATGCACTTTTTGCGTCCCCTTTAGTCAATGATAATTGTTTCAAAGGAAGGGGCAGCGACATCGCATCAATAAACAATGCGTCTGCTTTTATGCTTAAGCCGGCAACAGCTTGCTTCATTGCTTCTTTGGAAGCCTGGTAAATATTGATGGAATCAATTTTTTCAGCAGGAATATGAACAACATGGTAAGCAATTACCTGTTCCTTTAGAAGGTTATAATAATATTCTCTTTTTTCTTCACTAAGTTTTTTTGAGTCGGTCAGCCCTGGAAATAAAGCGTTATCTGGTAAGATTGCAGCTCCTGCTGTGACCGGTCCGGCAAGCGGCCCTCTTCCTACTTCGTCTACTCCAGCAATATAACGATACCCGAGCGCCTGCCATTCTTTTTCATTACGAAGAAGGGTTACATACTCTTCTTCTAATTTTTTATTATTAGCCAGCTTTTTTTCATACTGAGCTATCAGCTGCTGCACACCTTTTCTTTCGTCTTTGCGCAGCTTTTCCAGCCATTTGTCTCCTACATTGCCGTCTGCTAATATCTGTTTTATCTCTGAAATAGTTTTCTTATTTTGTTCCATGTCATCTTCCCCATTAATAAATATCGGTATGTTTTGCCTTCGTAACAGTATAATTATTTATTCGTCTTGTATTTGCTCTCTGTCTGCTGGAGTTTCAAGCGTAATTTTTCCGAACTTTTCATTGCGCAGATCTCTTAAAATAATTTCTGCTGCTTTCTCATAGTCTACGTAACCGCCTGCTTGCAAGCAGCCCCTTTTCTTTCCTATGACATCAAACAACTCCACTCCGTCTTCTGGAAGAGGTTCCTCTAATTTATATCGGTCTTTTAATTCCGCAGGATATCTTTCCTTTAAAATGTTAAGCACAAACAATGCGATGTCTTCAAAATCAAGAAGTTCATCTTTAATTGCTCCAGTAGCTGCGAGACGGTATCCGATCAGCTGATCTTCAAATTTAGGCCAAAGAATCCCAGGAGTATCTAACAGTTCCATATCACGTCCGACTTTCAGCCATTGCTGTGCTTTTGTAACGCCTGGTTTGTCTCCGGTTTTTGCGCTCTTTTTTCCTATAAGACGGTTAATAACAGTAGATTTTCCTACATTAGGTATACCTACAATCATGGCTCGGATCGGGCGCGGCCGAATGCCTTTTCTCGCCATTTTCTCAAAGATAGGAGCGGTCAGCTTTTTTGATTTTTCAATAATCGGTTTTGCTCCTTGGTTTTTCAATGCATTGATAGAAAGGGCATCGATTTCTTCTCGTTGAAATGTCTGAAGCCATTCTTTTGTCATAGCAGGATCAGCCATATCGCTTTTTGTCAGAACTAATAGACGCGGCTTTCCTTGCAGAATAGAATCAAGCATAGGATTCCTTGAAGAATGGGGTATTCTTGCATCAGCCAGTTCTATCACCATATCTACTTTCTTTAATTGTTCGGTTACTTCTCGTTTAGCTTTTGCCATATGTCCGGGAAACCATTGTATACTCATCTGTTCACTTCCTTTCTAATTACGAAGCCAGTTAAGATGAGAGACAGGCCAAAAGGTTAACTCTGCTTCTCCCACGATATCTTCCGTTTCTATAAGGCCGATACTTCTTGAATCAAAGCTGTGCCTGCGGTTATCTCCAAGTACAAATACATGCCCTTCCGGAATAGTGCTCATACCTGTAGCATCTACTAAAGTGAAATCGAAAGTAACTGGTTTTTCATCGTTTGTTTCTTTTGACTGTAAATAGGGTTCTGGTATCTTTTTATCGTTTATATATAACGAATCATTATCGTAATATAGAGTGTCTCCAGGCACACCGATGACTCGTTTAATATAGTCTTTCTCTTCTGAGGCATGAAATACTATTACATCAAATCTTTCTGGGTCTGAAAACCAGTAGCTTGTTTTATTAATGATCATGCGGTCATCGTCAGCCAAAGTTGGAGCCATCGATTCTCCATCTACAATAATAGGGGCAATCAAAAAAGTGCGTGCGACAATGGCAATTGTTACTGCAAAAAACAACAGTCTGATCCACTCTTTCCAGCTATCGCTCATTTGGTACATATGTATCTCCTCTTAAGCTCGTTGATCGAATATCTATTATTATAGCACGTTCCTGCCGGACATAAGAGTATTCTGAGTGTCTTAAATAATTGGATTTTTATCCTGGCAAAAGCCTTATTTTTTCTTATACTTTAATCCTTTAATAATGTTAAACTTTCATAAAGTATAAAAATAAAATGAAAAAAAGACTGTAACGGTTCGGGCCGCCACAGTCTTTTTTATCTTTTTTCTTATCGAATTTCTTTGATGCGGGCTGCTTTTCCGCGCAGGTTGCGAAGATAGTAAAGCTTCGCTTGACGGACTTTTCCGCGACGCTTCAATTCGATCTTGTCAATACGCGGGGAATGTACAGGGAATGTACGCTCTACACCAATGCCGTAAGATACTTTACGAACAGTGAATGTTTCGCTGATTCCGCCTCCGCGACGCTTAATAACGACACCTTCGAACACCTGAATACGTTCACGGGAACCTTCTACAACTTTTACGTGAACACGTACAGTGTCTCCGGCACGGAATGCTGGAAGATCCGTTTTAAGCTGTTCTTTTGTAATTTCGCGAATAAGGTCTTGCATCGTATTCGCCTCCCTTTCTCCAAATGCTCATGCCTTGCATTGAACGGCAGCGGAACATCGTAGTAAACGGCTTTCGCCACAACGTAAATCATATCACAAGCAACTTTTGTAATCAATGTTTAGTTATCATTTTTCAATGTTTCCAGAACCTTTTTTTCTTCTTCTGTCCATTGTCTGCCTTCTAGAAGGTCGGGACGTCTTTCCATAGTACGTTTTAGAGAGTGCTGTTTTCTCCATTTATCAATATTTTCATGGTGACCTGACAATAATACTTCAGGTACTTTCCAGCCTTTAAAATCTGCAGGTCGTGTATAATGCGGGTGTTCAAGCAGCCCATTGGAAAACGAGTCTTTTTTTGCAGACTCCGTGTTGCCTAAAACGTCAGGAAGCAATCTTGTAATACTGTCCGCCATGACCAACGCTCCCAGCTCGCCTCCGGTTAATACAAAATCTCCAATAGAATATTCATCTGTTACTAAATTCTCTCGTATTCGTTCATCATATCCTTCATAATGCCCGCAAATGAAAATTAAATGTTCTTCAGACGCCAATTTTTCAGCTTCTGCTTGATTAAAAGGCTTACCTTGCGGACAAAGTAAAATGACGCGGTGTTTCCTGCGTCCTTCATTAGCTGCAAAAGCAGCAGCGTCAAAAACCGGCTGTGGAGTAAGAACCATTCCTGCTCCGCCTCCATAAGGATAATCATCTACTTTACCGTGCTTATTTTCAGAGAAATCCCGAATGTTTAGCACATTGTAGGAAACTGCCTTTTTCTCAGCAGCTTGCTTTAATATCGACGATTCAAGTACTCCGGGAAACATTTCCGGAAACAGTGTTAAAAAATCCATTCTCATCATGGAAGCAGCCCCTCCATTACATGCACGGTAATTTTTTTATGGACGGTGTCTACTTCTTTTACCACATCATCAATATACGGGATCATAATCTCTTTTTTTCCTTCCAAAGGCTTTACGACCCAGACATCATTTGCTCCCGGAGATAGAATTTCACGAACTTCACCGAGCAGTTCTTCGTCTTCCGAGTAAACCTGGCAGCCGATGATTTCATGATAATAATACTCTCCTTCATCAAGTTCTTGAAGGTCATCTTCAGGAACGTATATCATCCCGCCTTTCCATTTTTCTGCTTCATCTAAAGAAGTAATTTTTTCAAGCGTTAGTAAAATAAATTGCTTATGAGAGCGGACATTTTTCACGGTTACTTTTTCTTTGTCACTGCCTGTTTCATGACCAATGTACAACTCTTTTCCCTTTGCGAAGCGTTCTTGTTCAAAATCAGTTATCGGAAGGACTTTTATTTCTCCACGTACACCATGGGTATTTACGATTTTACCGACATTAAACCATTCCATTATTATCATCCGCCCTATTGTTACGAATGGAAATTATTTTTCCGTCTTCGACTATTATTTCTTGTTCGGCTAGAGGCCAGTCGTCTCCTGTCTCTATTTCCTCTATCGCATCGACTTGTCCAGCAGTAATCTCCGAAAAAAGCGGCAGCTGTTCGAGCTGAGAACGTTGAAACACTACTCTGTTTATTTTTTCTTTTCGTTTCTCGACTTCCTTTTCAAACCGTTCTTTAATTTCTGTTTTTCGTCTCGACGTTTCCTCTGCTCTCCACTGTTTCTGCATTTGAAACCTGAGCTGTTCGATTTCTTTTTCTAGCCGATGCTGTTCTTCGTGGAAATCATCTGTCATTTTTTCTTTTAATGACTCCGTAAGTACATGCTTTACCGTTACTTTTTTAATTATTCGCATGATCCACTCCATACAGATTCAATTTGAGAGGCTTTGAAGGTAAACATACTATTATCATGTTCAAAAATGTATCGTTCCGTCAAGTGTTCTTCGTTAAAAGCGATATGCCTATTTTTATTATTCTATCCGTGCAAAAAAGGCAAGGATCAAATCCTCACCTTTTTGTCTGTATTATTCTACGATATCAAGGCGAACACGCTTTTTTTGATGAGAAGCGGATGCGTACAAAACAGAACGAATCGCATTAGCAATCCTGCCTTGTTTTCCAATCACTTTTCCCATATCACTCTCATGGACAGACAACGTTAAGACGAGGGTGTTGTCCTGTTGACGTTCTTCTACGTCAACATTGTCTGGATAATCCACGAGGGCGCGGGCTATCGTTTCAACAAGCTCTTTCATTGCTCTCCCCCGCCTCCTTAAAGTAATGATCCTTCCCGCCCTTCTTTTCGAGCGCTGAGTCGATTACTTTTCGTTTTTAGCGTTGTGAAGCTTTTCCATAAGACCTTCTCTAGAGAAAAGGTTACGAACGGTATCGGATGGTTTTGCACCGTCAAGCATCCACTTGAGCGCTTTATCATCATTGATATTCACTTCTGCTGGTTCTCTCAACGGATTGTATGTTCCAATTTCTTCGATAAAACGTCCGTCACGCGGTGCGCGGGAATCTGCTACCACCACACGATAAAAAGGCTTTTTCTTTGAACCCATACGTTTTAGTCTAATTTTTACTGCCATTTATAGACACCTCCATAATTATTCACAAAAAATTATTTCACACAATAGCACATTATAATAGGAATTGGATTCCCTGTAAAGGTTTTTTCCTTTTCACTACATAAAAGGCAATTGGAAACCGCCTTTTCCTTTTTTCTTACCCTTTTGCATAGACGTCATCTGCTTCATCATTTTTTTCATATCTTCAAACTGTTTTAACAAACGATTGACATCTTGAATGGTTGTACCGCTCCCTTTAGCAATACGGCGTTTACGACTGGCATTCATTACAGAAGGGTTCTGCTTTTCATGTGCTGTCATAGAGCGGACGATCGCTTCAACACGGCCAATTTGGCTCTCATCAATCTGAATGTTTTTCATCGCCTTTTTGTTGGCGCCAGGCATCATCGCTAACAGCTCATCGAGCGGCCCCATGCTGCGAACTTGTTCTAACTGTTCGAGAAAATCATCAAAAGTAAGGTCCGCTGAGCGAATTTTTTTCTCAAGTTCCTTAGCGCGCTCTTCATCTACATTGGTTTGAGCCTTTTCGATGAGAGAAAGTACGTCTCCCATACCTAAAATACGGGATGCCATCCGTTCAGGATGGAAAGGTTCAAGCTGATCTACTTTCTCCCCCATCCCCGCAAACTTAATCGGAGTTTCCGTTACTGCTTTAACAGATAGAGCAGCACCGCCTCTTGTGTCACCGTCAAGTTTTGTCAGGACAACGCCAGTAAGACCAAGCTGTTCATTAAAACTTTCAGCGACGTTGACAGCATCCTGCCCTGTCATTGCATCGACAACTAAAAGGATTTCATCAGGCTGAACTGTATCTTTTATCTCCTGAAGTTCTCCCATCAGTTGTTCATCGACATGCAAACGGCCGGCGGTATCGATGAGAACATAATCTTGATGCTCTTCTTTCGCCTGACTTACGGCACCGCTAGCTATATCTACAGGGTTTACTTGATCACCTAGAGAAAACACAGGCATATCAAGCTGTTTTCCTAATGTATTCAGCTGATCAATAGCGGCAGGACGATATATATCAGCAGCAGCCATTAACGGTTTTCGATTATTATTTTTGCGGAGGTAGTTAGCAATCTTAGCTGTCGTCGTTGTTTTCCCGGCACCTTGCAGACCAACCATCATCACAACGGTAGGCGGCTTTTGAGCGTGGGCAATTTTGCTTTGTTCACCGCCCATCAGCTTGGTGAGCTCTTCATTAACCACCTTAATTACTTGCTGGCCTGGGGTGAGGCTTTTCATCACTTCTTGGCCGACTGCACGTTCTTTCACGTCATTGACAAACTTTTTCACGACCTTAAAGTTAACGTCTGCTTCAAGAAGGGCGAGACGCACTTCACGCATCATTTCTTTAACGTCTGCCTCCGAAACTTTTCCTCTGCCCTTCATTTTGTCAAAGGTTGCCTGCAGTCGTTCCGCCAAACCTTCAAAAGCCATTATTTTGTCCCCTCCTCCTCTAATTTTTCGAGCGCATCAATGGTTTTCATCAGACCGGGGGAAGGAGAGCTTTCTTCAGCGTACTTTCTTAACTGACGATATCGCTTTGTCCGCTCTTTATATTTTTGATAAAGACCAAGTTTGTCTTCATACTCTTCTAGCATCGCCTCCGTCCGTTTAATGTTATCATAGACGGCTTGACGGCTGACGTCGAACGTCTCGGAAATTTCTCCGAGCGAAAAATCGTCAAGAAAGTAAAGCTCCATATACTTCTGCTGTTTTAACGTTAACAAGGGCTGATAAAAATCAAATAAAGCGTTCATGCGTACAGTTTTTTCGAGCATGATGTTCACCCTCTTAATGTTAAGTCAAATCCCTTTACAAACAAGGATGATACTAAAATTATAACTGTCTGTCAAGAAAATATCTTTACGTCCAATTATTATTCACGTGTATTTTCTATTTCTTCTTCTTCCTTTTCTTCCCCTGTCTCTTCTTCGACTAGTTCTTTAAAAAGTCCATACACGAACTGTTCTGCATCAAATGGCTGCAGATCATCCATGCCTTCTCCTAAGCCTACGAGCTTAACCGGTATATTTAATTCGTTTCTTATGGCTAGTACGATACCGCCTTTTGCAGTACCATCCAGCTTTGTCAGCACAATCCCAGAAACTTCCGTTGCTTCACCAAATGTCTTGGCCTGGCTCATTGCATTCTGACCTGTGGTGGCGTCAAGTACCAAGAGGACTTCATGAGGGGCATCGGGTATTTCACGGGAAATCACCCGCTTAACTTTTTCAAGCTCTTTCATCAGATTCACTTTGTTTTGCAGTCTTCCTGCCGTATCACATAAAAGTACATCTGCTTTTTTAGCACGAGCCGATTGGATAGCATCATACATAACAGCAGCAGGGTCAGAACCAGCTTGCTGCTTTATGACATCCACTCCCACTCGATCTCCCCATGCTTCTAGCTGCTCGATCGCCCCGGCCCGAAACGTATCTCCCGCAGCCATAACTACTGTTTTCCCTTCTTCTTTAAACGAATGAGCCATTTTTCCAATCGTTGTCGTTTTACCTACTCCGTTAACGCCGACAAAAAGAATGACAGTCATTTGATCGTCCTGCATGTTAAGGTCTGCATCTTCTCCACTTTTATCCAGTTTTTCAGCCAGTTTTTCACTAATGACTGGGGCAATCTCTCTTGATTCTTTAATGTTGCGAAGTTTCACTTCATCTTTTAATTCGTCAATAAGCTCCATGACGGTCGAAACACCGACATCTGCCCCAATTAAAATTTCTTCTAGTTCTTCAAAAAAGTCTTCATCCACCGTGCGGTACTGGGCAAATAACTCGTTCATTCGGCCGACAAAAGAGTCTCTTGTCTTCGTCAGTCCATCTTTAAACTTTTCTGTCACTGTTTCTGTCTGTTCAGTGAATTTATCTTTTAATTTTTTAAAAAACCCCATAATTAATATGTAAACTCCTTTCTATAATTAAGTGGCGGATTCTATTAGTTCAGACGTTTCTTCAAGTCTGACAGAAACCATTTTAGAAACACCTGACTCTTCCATCGTAATCCCGTATAGCACGTCGGCCTCTTCCATTGTGGCTTTTCGATGACTGATCACAATAAATTGAGTGCTTTGGCTGAATGTTCGTAAATACTTAGCAAAGCGTGTGACATTTGCTTCATCAAGGGCTGCTTCCACTTCATCAAGCACACAAAACGGCACAGGTTTTACTTTCACAATGGAAAACAATAACGCTATTGCTGTTAATGCTTTTTCTCCCCCTGATAACAAAGAAAGGTGCTGGCGTTTTTTCCCAGGAGGCCTTGCAATAATATCTACTCCTGTTTCAAGCAGCTCTTTCGGGTCTGTTAAGTGAAGATCTGCCTCTCCACCGCCAAACAGCTCTGTATAGGTTTCTTGAAAATGGTGCCGTATCTCGGTAAAAGTCTCTGAAAAACGCCGCTTCATTTCTTCATCCATTTCATTAATCACATCACGCAGCGACTGCTGTGCTTGAAGCAAATCACTTCTTTGCTCTGATAAAAACGACACTCGTTCATGTATTCTTTCATATTCTTCAATGGCGCCGAGGTTCACCGTGCCTAATTCTTCTATTCCCAATTTAATTAATTTAATTTTCTTTCTAGCCTCTTGCGTCTCCACAGTGAGAGGATACATGTCTTTTGCTCGTTCGAAAGTCAGCTCATATGTGTCCTGAAGACTGTTCAACCGTGTATCTAGCTCCACGTCAAGCCGGTTTAGTTCCACTTGTTTGTCGTGAAACGTCTTCTGATGTTCATTATAGTCATAGGAAAGCTGTTGAATACTAGCCTTTAAACGTTCGGCTTTTTCATAGCCTTCGACCCGGTCTCTACGAAGGGCTGTCATTTCTTGGGTTAGCTGTTCTTTCTTTTCTTTTATGGCATCAATATCTACTTGCAGGGCATCATCGCCCCCATCTAAAGAAGACAACTGTTCTTGTAAGATTTCAATGTCTTTTTGCAGCGACTCAAGGTCTTTTTCTTCTTCTTTATGTTGAGACTCTAATCGTTTCATTTCAGACGAATCATGAGACATCGTTTCCTTTGCAGCTGCTAGTTCGACTTTCCAAGCCGTTTCTTCTTCCTTTAATTGCTCTAATTTTTGACCACGTTCTTTTTCCATTGACTCAAGCTCAGTCATCTTATCTTCCATTTGTTTCAGCTTAGCTTGAATCGATTCTTTATTTTCACTAAGTACCTTTTGACGGTGTTCAAGTTTTCTTTTTTCTTCTTCAAGAGAAGCTGATTCTTTGTCAAACAGGGACAAACGAGAATTAGCGCGGGAAAGCTCTGCTTCTGCTTTTGCAAGTTCTTCTTTTGCAAGCTCCAGCCTGTCTCTGGCTTTCTCACCTTCTTGACGGCTCGTTTCTAATTGTCTAGTAAGTTGTTCCCGCTTTTCTTTTAAGGTTTTAACGGTGCGCTCCAAGTTATCTGTTTTTTCGTGCATGATTTTATACTTTTTCTTTAATTCTTCAAGCTCTTGCTGCCGCGCTAACAGCTGCCCTTTTTTCTGATTAGCTGCTCCTCCGCTCATTGAACCACCCGGATTAACGACATCGCCGTCCAATGTTACAAAACGAATTTTATAGCCGGAAATTCTAGCCATGTTGTTTGCTGCCTCTAATGTTTTAGCAAACACAACCTGGCCGAGCAGGTTTTCAACAATATGCTTATAAGCGTCTTGTACTTTCACCGCTTCTGAGCCAACTGTAATAAACCCGTCGGCAGCCTCAAGTTTTTGTTTTATAGAAGCAGACAATGGCCTTTTACGGATAACATTTGAAGGCAAAAAGGTTGCTCTTCCTTTTTGTCTGCTTTTTAAATATTGAATGGCTTGTCTAGCATCGCTTTCTGTTTCGGTTACGATATGCTGTAAAGAACCGCCAAGCGCTGTTTCTATAGCAGTAACATACTTTTTTTCCACATCAATTAACTCTGCTACTGCACCGACAATTCCTGTTAGATTTACTCTCGCTTTTAATACTTCTTTTACGCCTTGAAAAAAACCAGAATAATCAGCTTCCATTTCTTCTAATACATTCATACGTGATTTCGTCTGATCTAAATAACGATAGGCTTCATATAACTTTTTCTCTTGCTTATCTGTTTCTTCTGTATGTTCGCTCCATTGTTTATGAAGTTGTTTGTATGCTGTTTTCATTTTTTCATAATGTTCCTGCAGCTTTTCGACTTCTTCCCGTCGTTCTGCGGCTGTTTTTTCCGATTGTTGTCTTTCTCTCACATACATCTCATTTTCTTGTTGTAAAGAACCAGATTTTTTATTTAATTGCGCCTGTTGATCTGTTAGATGTCTTTCTTCATTTCGAATCGCAGCTTGTTCATTTAACCGCTCAATATATTCGCTTTTTAACGATTCAATTTCCGATTCTTTGCTATGTGCATAACGTTTCCATTTCTTTTGATTTTCTTTAAGTTTTTCTTCGAGTTCTTTAACTTGTGAGGTACTTTTCTGCAATTTTTTCTGCTGGGTTTCAAGGTCTGTTTTGGTTTGCTCATTTTTCCGTGTTATTTCTTGTAGACGCTTCTCCCATTCTTCTTTTTTCTCGCCAGCGTTTTTTCCTCGTTCTTCTAAAAGACGGCGCTGACCTTCTTCTTTTTCCAAACGTTCGCTAGTGGCTACTAGCTTATCTTGCAGGGTGTTGATGGACTCATCGAGCAATTCAGCCTCTTCTTGGACTTTTGACAACTGATCTTCATCTTGCTTCAGTTTGTTGTTTACTTTTTGTTTTTGTTCTTCCACATGATCTAGTTCATCTTGAATCGTTGTCCATTTTTCATGCTTTTCTTCTATTTCCTTTACTGTCAGTGCAATTTCATGTTCTTCTAATTCTTCTTTTTTAGCAAGGTAGTCCTTTGCCGCTGATGCCTGCATTTTCAAAGGTTCCACTTGACCTTCGAGTTCATGTAAAATGTCTTCAATCCGGTTTAGATTATCCTGCGTTTCGGTTAATTTTTTCTCAGCCTGATGTTTGCGCTGTTTATACTTTACAACCCCGGCAGCTTCTTCAAAAATAGCCCGGCGCTCTTCTGGCTTACTTGAAAGTACTTCTTCGACCCGGCCTTGGCCGATAATCGAAAATGCTTCTTTTCCCATTCCCGAATCCATAAACAATTCTACTATGTCTTTTCGTCTGCATGGCTGTTGATTAATTAAGTATTCACTTTCCCCAGAGCGGTATAATTTGCGTGTTACGCTGACCTCACTATAACCAAGATCCATCTCGCCATCTTCATTGTCTAATACAAGTGTAACTTCTGCTCGGTTTAAGGACCTCCGTGTATCACTGCCAGCAAAAATAACATCTTCCATCTTAGATCCTCTCAAAGATCTTGCTGACTGTTCTCCTAGAACCCAGCGTATACCGTCTGAAATATTACTTTTTCCGCTTCCATTGGGGCCAACCACGGCATTTATGCCAGACAAAAATTCTATGTTCATCTCTTCTGCAAATGATTTAAATCCTTTAATTTCAAGTCGTTTGAGGAACAAATCTGTATCCTCCTCTGTTTTCTTTCTATGTTGAAATTTGCATGCTGCAATCCTTATGTTAGTGCGGCTACACTATTTTACCATACCTGCAATTATCGAAGAAGGTCGTATTGCCAGGACTTAATGCCTGTTTGCGCTTTTTTCATAAAACCCCTAAAATGAATACATGGAAAAGCAGTGAAAAAAGGTGGGGAAAATATTGAGTTTAGAAGAAAAAACACAAGAAAATTTGAGCTTTATGGTTGAAGAAATTACGCAAAAACTACAAGTAGTGAACACAGCTGCCATGAAAGGGGACAGCTTTGACTTGAAAAATTACGAAGACATTAAAGATATTTATGAAATGGTAGAAAGCAAAGATCACTTCAGTGTAAGTGAAATGGACGCTATTGTTTCAGAGCTTGGAAAACTTAAAAAGTCATAAAGCATTATATTCTATAGGACTAGAAATAACCACGCGGACTTATTTTGTTTCGCGTGGTTTTTCATTCCAATAACTGGTCCAGATACAAACTGAAACATCGTACTATTTTCCAAAAGAACTTGTTACTCTACCTTTCCCTTCTCGGTTTCCGATGGATCTAATTTTGACAGTGCCTGCTGAGCAGCATGCTGTTCCGCTTCTTTTTTAGAACGACCCCGTCCTTCTCCGAGTACTTTTTCATTCAAATATACTGCTGACACAAATTCACGGCTATGCGCCGGTCCGATTTCATCTTTAATTTCATAAACAATAGTTCCCAGGTTATCTCTTTGGATATGCTCTTGTAATTGACTTTTAAAATCCATCATATGCGAAAAAGCACCGTGATCAATTTTCGGATACACCGTTTGATTTAATAACGTATATACACGCTCGATTCCTTGGTCGAGATATAATGCTCCGACAAATGCTTCAAATACATCTGCCAATAAAGCCGGCCGCTTTCTCCCACCGGTCATTTCTTCTCCTTTGCCAAGAAAAACAAGCTCTCCAAAATGCAGTTCTTCTGCAAGATTGGCAAGAGATGCCTCGCAGACAATGGCTGCGCGGAGTTTTGTCATATCTCCTTCACTCATCGTAGCAAACCGTTTAAAAAGGTGCTGCGATACAGCTAACTCAAGGACAGCATCCCCCAGGAATTCCAGGCGTTCATTGTCATGAACGGAACGAATACGATGCTCATTCACATAGGATGAATGAGTAAAAGCTTGAATCAAAAGTTTTTCGTCTTCAAAAGATAAACCAAGCGTTTCAAGCATTTTTGTAAGCTTTTGACGGTGTTCTTCGGTAAGCACCAATTTTTTTCTAGTCCTGCGTCCGCGCGAAGACGGATGTTTTTTTGAAGATTTTTGTGATGGGTGTGCCATAGCAGGTCCTCCGTTTTTCGTACCAGTATCATGAAAAAAATAAGAGGTGAGGAAACCACTTTCTCTTTTTTATTTTTAGCAAATCCTAATCGCGAAAATTGCCGTTTTTTTATACTGTGTACCGATAAAATTTTATGCGCCTTAACAGTATTAGGAAAACTTTGCTTTCCGCCCATTTCAAATGACAGAAGCCTTAGTCTTTGTTTTTACTTTATTCCTTTAGAAAAGGTGAATTTTTTTAAAGTGAATGAATTTCATCATTCATTTCTATATCATTTAAACGAACATATATAAGTTTCCTCGTTATTGTTCGATTTTCACTTCAGACGGATGCATTCATCCTCGGGGCACAAGCGCGACATCCACTCCAGCTCCCTTTGTTCGTTATCGCCGTGGCTTCTTTGCTCCGGGCTTGGCTTCAGCCTCCTTGACAGCAAGCGGCCTGCTGGTCTTGAGCTCAAGCTTATCCCGCCGAAGTCGCCGCCTTCCGCTACAATCGATATAATGTTCGTTTTTGATAATCAAGCACTTATGAAATGGATTCAAGTACAAAGAAAAAGAGACCGCTTAAAAGAGCAGGTGACATCAGCCTTTTTAACGGCCTCTTTTCAATATCATCTATTATTGCTGTGCTTCTATGTAATTGACAACATCAGCAACAGTAGAAATTTTTTCTGCTTCTTCATCAGAAATTTCAAGGTCGAATTCGTCTTCTAATTCCATTACGAGTTCAACCACATCCAACGAATCGGCGCCTAAGTCGTCTTTAAAAGTAGCTTCTTTCGTTACTTCTGATTCTTCTACTCCTAGACGATCAGCGACAATACTTTTAATGCGATCGAGTGTATCAGCCATTATCTTTCACCTCCTTTAAAGGATTTTCATTAGTACTAAGTGACATTATAGAAGATGTGCCCTTTATTTACTAGTTACAGTTAACCAAGAGGCACTCTTTTATAAAACTTGGATGTCCGTAAAATTTCTGTGGCTTGTTATTACTCATACATAACCTTACACACGTTTTTTACAGGTTAGGGCATGGCCATACCGCCGTCCACATGAACGGTTTGGCCGGTAATGTATTTTGCGTCTTCGGAAGCGAGAAAACGCACCGTTTTTGCGATGTCTTCTGGTTCTCCAAGTACGCCAAGCGGAATTTGCTGTAGTAAAGCCTCCTTAGAGTCTTCTTGCAGCTCTTCTGTCATATCTGTCGCTATAAATCCAGGAGCTACCGCGTTCACCTGAATGCTGCGAGGAGCAAATTCTCTTGCCAATGTTTTAGTCAATCCGATTACACCAGCTTTTGCAGCTGTATAGTTTGCTTGTCCTGCATTTCCTAAAATGCCAACGACAGAAGCAATATTAATAATTTTACCGCCTCGCTGTTTCATCATCGGACGTGCAGCTGCTTTCGCGCACTGAAAGACGCCTTTTAAGTTCGTATCAAGTACAGCATCCCAATCTTCTTCTTTTAAGCGCATCACTAGGTTGTCACGAGTAATACCTGCATTATTTACTAGAATATCAATACTTCCAAATACATTGGTCACTTCTTTTATCATTGCTTTCACATCATCTTCTTTTGAGACATCCGCTTGGATCGCAAATGCCTCCACTCCGTAATCTTTGCAGGCTGCAGCAACTTCTTCTGCTTTTTGAGCACTGCCTGCATAATTAACTGCTACATTTGCTCCGTTTTTAGCAAGTTCAAGAGCAATTGCTCTGCCAATCCCGCGGGAAGCACCAGTGACAAGCGCTGATTTACCATTTAACAATTACGACTCCTCCTTTTTTAATTTCTCTATTGTTTTTTCCATCGATTCCATATCTTGAACAGCGTGAACGTTTACTCCTCTGCGCTGTACCCGTCGAACAAGACCGCTCAGAACATTACCAGGTCCTACTTCAACAAATGTCGTAACATTCAGTTCAAGGAGACGTCGGATGGTGTCTTCCCAATACACAGGGGAAGTAACTTGTTCAACCAGCTGCCGTTTGAGTACTCCAGCTTCTGTGGCTTCTTTTGCATTTACATTGGCAACCACTGGTACTTCAGCGTCTTGAAATGCCACCGGGGAAAGAACACTTTCTAGCTTATCCTGAGCGGGCTGCATCAATTTGGAATGAAAAGGACCGCTCACCGGCAATGGTATGACCCGTTTCGCCCCTTTTCCCTTGGCAAGTTCTCCTGCTTTTTCTACCGCTTCTTTTGTCCCGGAAATGACAATTTGCCCAGGGGCATTTAAATTCGCAAGCTGAACAATGTCACCACTTCCTGACACATTTTCTGTCACGACCTGCAGCTCTCTTCTATCTAATCCCATGACAGCTGACATTGCTCCAACACCGGATGGTACTGCTTCTTCCATAAATAAACCGCGCTGCCTTACAATTTTAACCGCATCAGAAAAAGGAAGCACTCCTGCTGCAACTAGAGCAGAATATTCGCCTAAACTGTGCCCTGCTGTATAATCAGGAGTTATCCCCCTCTCCTTTAGCATTTCAAACAAAGCCGTACTGGCAGTAAGCAAGGCTGGCTGAGCATTTTCTGTCCGTTTCAATTCTTCTTCTGGTCCATTTAACATTAATCCGGACAATGGATGACCTAACGTTTCATCTGCTGACTCTATTCTACTTTTTGCTCCGGAATGGTTCTCATAAATATCTTTTCCCATACCGGCATGCTGCGATCCTTGTCCGGGAAAAAGAAACGCTGTTTTTGCCATATCTTATTCCTCCTGTTTATTTGCTTCTTTGCTTATTACATCTGTTACGTTCTCATTTACCATCTGTCTAGCCTGGCGGATAGCATGATATACAGCGGTATGATCAGAAGAACCGTGCGCTTTAATAACCGGAGCTTTTAAACCGAATAATCCAGCTCCCCCGTAATGAGAATAGCTCATTTTTTCTTTGATATTAGAAAAACTAGATCGCAATAATCCTGCTGCCAGTTTATTCGAGAAACTAGAAGTCAATTCCTGCTTTAAAAGTGTAAATAAGGTGCCCGCTGTTCCTTCTATTGACTTCAAGACCAAATTACCAGAAAATCCATCACACACAGCCACATCACATACTCCGTTTAAAAGATCACGAGCTTCTACATTTCCTATAAAATGGAGCGGAGCTTCTGATAACAGGTCAAATGCTTCTTTAGTAAGTTCATTTCCTTTCCCATCTTCTGTTCCTACGTTAATAAGCCCGATTCTTGGACGGTTCACTTTTTTTACCATTTCCATGTACGTAGATCCCATGTATGCATTTTGGAGTAAATGGGAAGCTTTTGCATCAACGTTTGCGCCAACGTCAAGAAGCAGAAAACCTTCCCCATCTACTGTGGGAAGCATCGGAGCAAGGGCTGGCCTTTCAATGCCTGTTATACGGCCGACATGCAATAAACCAGCTGTCATGAGAGCTCCTGTATTACCTGATGAAATACAAGCATCAGCACGTCCTTCTCTCACTTCGCGTACTGTAAGCACCATCGAAGCGTTACGTTTTCTTCGAACCGCTCTTGTCGGTGTATCGTCATCTTCTATTTTTTCGTCGGTATGTAACACAGAAATATTTTTTGATTTGGTTAAATGCTTGCGGATTCGCGGTTCATCGCCTACTAATAAAATTTCAACATCTTTAAAGGAACGAACCGCAGCCATTGCTCCCGCAACATGAGCTTTAGGAGCATGATCTCCGCCCATTGCGTCGATGACAATTTTCATGAACGTCTTCTCCTTTTCTTAGACAAACTCGGCATGCTTTTTTTATATTAAAAGAAATTGCCTAAAAACACCGCACCTGTGACAGTTCCATTCATCACTCCTGTACGTTGAAACTGTTTGTTTTGTTAATGCTGTAAATGAATATGTTTTATCTATGAGATCGATACATCACAAATTCCCCGTGAAAGACAGTCTCCCGGTTTACTCGGCTGGTAACCTCGACAATCGTTTTACTTTTTCCTGTTTCAGCCACAACAGCCTTAGCAACGACTCTTTCCCCGGATTTCACCTGTCTGCTGAAATGCACGGAAGCTTTTGTAGTAAGGGCTAATTCATCATTAATAATGGCAACTGCCAAAGAATTGGCCTGGGCAAATAAATAATGACCGCGAGCAATCCCAGTACGCGAAAAAACATGTTCTTCACCGATATCTAAAATAGAAATAGCTTCTTCATCCAATCGTAAATCAACAATTTCCCCAATGACTTCTTCTAATGGCAGAGCTTTTACTTCATCTAGGTGTTCCCTCGCTACGTGTTTAATCCGCTCACGCAATTCTGGTATAGACAGCTCCAGCCGATCGAGGCGGATTGTCTGTACACTTACATCAAAGGCTTCAGCCAAAGCTTCATCTGTAATAAATGGATCAGCTTGGATTTTTTCTTTTAAAAAGTGTTGTCTTTCTTTTTTATTTCTTTTCACGCCTCCGCCACCATCCGCTTCTATGACTAGGTACTAAAAGTAGTATATAATTCTGCTTTTTTAATTTCAAGCATACACTTTCCTAATCTATTTTTTGTCCGCTTAACACACCGCTTTTATCTAAATAGTGCCTTAAGTAAGAATACTCAGCAGCTGTCCAAAATTCTTTGCTTTTTATTAACTGGGCTGCATCCTGCCGTGCTGTTTCAAGTGCTCTATAATCATGGACAGGATCGGCAATTTTAAAGTCAGGAAGTCCACTTTGTTTACTTCCAAAAAAATCCCCCGGTCCTCTTAATTCTAGATCTTTTTCAGACAAAACAAAGCCATCCTCTGTTTCCTGCATGATCTGCATCCGCTCTTTTCCTGTTTCTCCTTTAGGATCAGCAAGCAAAATACAGTAAGATTGTTGATCTCCTCGACCAACTCTCCCTCTTAACTGGTGCAGCTGCGAAAGTCCAAAACGATCGGCATCATAAATGACCATGACTGTCGCATTAGGAACGTTGACACCTACTTCTACTACAGTAGTTGAAACTAAAATCTGAATATCATTTGTAGAAAAAGCCTCCATTATTTGTTCTTTTTCCTCAGCAGCCAGTCTTCCGTGAATTAAACCTACTTCACAGGAGAAAAATTGCTGCAGCTGAGCATGGACATCAATGGCATTTTGAACATCGAGTTTATCAGACTCTTCAATAAGCGGACAAATGACATACGCCTGTCGTCCCTTGTTCACTTCTTTTTGTATAAACCGCAGCACTCTATCTAGCATAGGAGGTTTAACCCAATATGTTTCTATTGTTTTTCGTCCAGCCGGCAGTTCATCGATGATAGAAACATCCATATCTCCAAACACAGTAATTGCAAGCGTACGAGGGATAGGGGTTGCCGTCATAAACAGCACGTCTGGTTCATAGCCTTTATCGCGAAGGACTCGTCTTTGTTCAACACCAAATCGGTGCTGTTCATCGGTAATGACCAGTCCGAGATTTAAAAAAGCTACATCCTCTTGAATAAGCGCATGCGTCCCTATGACAACATGTGTTTCCCCATTTTCTACGGAAGCATTCACTTCCCTTCTTCTTTTACCTTTTGTCGAACCAGTTAACAGAGAAATCTTCACGTTTGTGTTCGAAAATAATTCTGTCAGCCCTTGGTAATGTTGTTCCGCTAAAATTTCTGTAGGAACCATTAATGCAGATTGAGATCCTGATAAGTAGACAGCATACATAGCTATAGCGGCTACGACCGTTTTTCCCGATCCTACATCCCCTTGTAAAAGCCGATTCATTTTTAATGGATCTTTTAAATCTTTGGTTATTTCTTCTATGACACGCATTTGAGCGTTTGTTAAAGAAAACGGCAGCTTGTTTATAAATGTTGTTATTTTTTCTTTATCAAAGGAATGAACTCTGCCATGTACTGAGAGACGTTCTTGGCGTTTAAAGGCCTGCATTTTTAATTGAAAAAATAAAAGTTCTTCATATACCAAGCGGCGTCTAGCATGCTTTAATTTTTCTTTATTTTCTGGACGGTGAATTGCTGTGTATGATTGTTTTCGCGAAGGAAGTTTATAAGAGACTAAAAACGATGACGGCAAATTTTCCTCGATGTATGTGCTGTATTCTGTAAGAGCAGAATGAATATAACGGCGCAGCTGCTTTACTGTTACATTACCTCCAGTCGAGTATACCGGTTCTAGCTGCTTTGTCGGATCCGGGCTTCCCTTTTTAAAATCCTGTACAGTAATGGACAGCTTATATTTATCCCATTTGCCTGTAAGCGTTACCGTTTCACCTCTTTTTAGTTTATTTTTTAAAAAGGCTCGATTAAAGAACACAGCCGTAAGGAGTATGTTTTCAACCATTAAACGAACTGTCATTCTTGATTTCTTTTTCCCGTAAAATCGAATAGCAGGCTCCGTTTGAATCGTTCCTGAAACAGTTACTCGATCATCATGCCGCAGCTCTTCTATTGGGAGAACTTCATGATTTTCATAGCGATAAGGAAAATGCTGCAAAAGATCTGCAATCGTAAATAAACCAATCTGGTTAAGTTCTTTTTCTTTTTCCTCACCAATTCCTTTTAATATGGAAACCGGCTGACTTAAGGTGCGGTTCATCTTCTATCGAAGGAAACACCAGCTGTATTCGTTTCCCATCCTGTCGCTGCTTTTTTGCCTAATTTCCAACCACAAACATTCGTGTCTATCATTTTAAAAAACCTCCTGCTGACAGATAATATTGAGAAGTATAAACACGTAAATAAGGACTGACCTGGTTTAAGCATATATCCAGGACAGTCCCCTTATCATTCAGCCGGAGTTACTGAAATTGCAACCGTTCCACGTCCAGTGTGCGCTCCAATGACAGCTCCGATTTTTGTAGTCGTCATTGATTGTGTATTCAATCCGTCTGCCACATTTCGAAGCAGCTGCTCTCCACTTTCCTCTGCTTCTGCATGAGAAACCCCGACATGGACCGGCTGATCTCCGTACTGATTTTTCACCGCTTCCCGAATGACTGCCAATGCCTTTTTTCTTCCTCTTGCTTTGTGGTAGGGGTATACCTGCCCGTCTTCTGTTAAACTTAACACCGGCTTCATTTTCAACAAGGAACCGATTAAAGCTGAAGCTTTTCCAATGCGGCCGTTTTTTTGTAAATATTCGAGTGTATCGACCAAAAAGTAAACGTTTGTATGCTTTAGTAATAATTCAAGTTTTGCCTTACATTCTGACAAGCCTGCACCATTTTGGGCCATTTTCGCAATTTCGACGACTATAATTCCAATGGCATAAGAAGCACGCTTAGAGTCTATAACTTCAACCTTTACAGCGTCTTCCACTTCGTCTGCAGCAAGTGTAGCTGATTGAATCGTACCACTCAATTGAGACGATAGATGAATAGAGAGAATCGTTGTGTCATTTGTATTGTCATTTTCAGCAATACGACGGTAAACTGTTTCAAATTCATACGGGGTAGGTTGAGATGTTGACGGCAAATCGTCCATTTCCTCTAGTTTTTGATAAAAAGACTCAGGTGTTAAATTCACCCCGTCCTGAAATGTCTCATTTCCGATCACGACTTTTAAAGGAATCACTGAAATGTTATATTTTTTTACTAAATCTAACGGAATGTCAGCCGTACTATCTGTTACAATTTTCACGCGTGCCACCATGAATTCCCCTTCCTTGGTGCACAAACAACTGTGCAATTCTGCTCCTTCCGTACAAAAACCACCTTTTTATTATTCTACAGAGATAATATAGGAATATAAGGGCTGACCGCCTTCATGAATTTCGACTTCTACATCTGTATATGCTTTTTCAATAAAAGCGGTAATTTTTTCTTCCAATTTTTCATCGCCGTCTTCTCCTCGAATTAATGTCACAATTTCTGATTCTTCCTCAATCATATTCTCAAGAAGGTTTTTGGTAACTTTTTCGACATCAGACCCTGAGGCTATTATCTCTTTTTCGGCAATAGCCATGTAATCTCCTTTTTTAATCTCCAAACCATCAATAACTGTGTCTCTGACAGCATATGTAACTTGTCCGGTTTTCACTTCTTTTCTGGCAGATTCCATGGCTTGTTTGTTTTCTGAAGCGTCTGCTTCTTCATTAAAAGCAATCAGGGCGCTTAGACCTTGAGGTACCGATTTAGTCGGAATCACTTCAACATGGGAACCAACAACTTCTGCTGCCTGCTCAGCAGCCAATACGATGTTCCCGTTATTTGGCAAGACAAAAATGTGTTCTGCGTTAACCTTTCTTATTGCTGTAACAATATCTTCCGTACTTGGATTCATCGTTTGACCGCCTGCAATTATCTCATTAGCACCCAGACCTCTGAATAAAGCTTCAATACCATCTCCCATCGAGACCGTGACAAATCCATAAGGAGCTGAAACCGGCTCACCTTTTTTCGCTTCTTCCGTACTGATTTGACCAGCGTCTTTTTTTACTTCTTGTTCTTTGTCTGTTGTATTACTTGTGAGGGCCTGATGCTGTTCTCTCATATTTTCAATTTTTACGTGTACAAGACTGCCGTAATGTTGGGCTTTTGATAAAATATCTCCTGGGTATTCTGCATGAATATGTATTTTTACTAAATCTTCATCGCTAACGACAAGTAAAGAATCGCCTAACCGAGCCAGCTCATTTCTGAAAGCGTTTTCGTCAAAACGGTTTTCAAGCAGCTTGTCCTCTTCAAACTTCACCATCACTTCTGTGCAATAACCAAACTCTATTTCTTCTGTTGCCAAATGGGATTGAGCATTTTGGTGATGCTCGACTTTAACAAGTTCATCTAAAGAAGGAGCAGCAGACTCTGCATTGTCTTTTGATGTTTTTCCTTCCAGCGCGTGGAGCATGCCTTCATAAATATATACTAAACCTTGTCCGCCGGAATCTACTACGCCAACTTCCTTTAATACAGGTAAAAGCTCAGGCGTTTCTTTTAAGGAATTGCTCGCTTTTTCTACGACAGATTTCATCCAGTCTATTGGCGTTACATTTAATGTTGTTTCCTTTGAAGCAGATGCATCTTTAGCAACGGTCAATATTGTTCCTTCTACAGGTTTCATGACTGCTTTGTAAGCAGTCGCCACCCCTTCTTCTAAAGCTCGTTCGAGATCCTTTGTTGTTAGTTCTGCGTTTTTTTCCACTGCTTTGGAAAATCCGCGGAAAAGCTGTGAGAGTATGACTCCCGAATTCCCTCTTGCCCCCATTAAAAGCCCTTTAGAAAAAGATTTTGCTACTTCCCCAGCATGATTGCTTGCATTCGTTTTCACTTCTTTTATTCCTGATTGAATCGTTAAATTCATGTTTGTACCTGTATCCCCATCCGGCACAGGAAAAACATTTAGTGCATCTACTTTTTTAACGTTTTTCTTAAGAACAGCTGCTCCTTCTTCAAACATGGAAGCGAGCTGTCTGCCTTCAATTACTTCATTCACTGGAATTTCCTCCTAACTTCCTCTGCCTATGACTGTGTGACCCGTACACCTTGTACATATACGTTCACAGAATCAACGGTTAAACCGAGCATTTGCTGGAGCTGGTATTTTACTTTACTTTGAACATTATAAGCGACTTCAGAAATTTTAGTACCATAGCTTACGATAATATACATATCTATATGAATTCCTTCATCAAGTTCACGAATGACTACACCGCGAGAAAAGTTATCCCGGCCGAGCATTTCAGATAAACCGTCTTTGATTTGTTTTTGGGATGCCATACCGACAATTCCATAACAATCAACGGCTGCGCCTCCGGCAATAGTAGCTACAACTTCTCTTGAAACATCTATCGAACCTAGTTGTGAATTCATTTCAATCGTCATGATTAAGCCTCCCTTTACCGTTTCCTTCAATTGGCTAAGATTATTTTACTATACTCTTCCTTTTTTTGAAAGGTCGTAAGAAAAGCGTAAGCGCCAAGTAATAAGGAAGTTTAGCTAAAGTGCAGGACACAGCACCTGCAGCAACCATTTACATCCAAACTTCTGGCATTGAAGCTAGAAAAGCTCGACGCAAAATGTTTATATGTTTATAAGTGAATGAATTTCATCATTTATTTCTATATCATTATAAACGAGCATGATATAAAACTTCCTCGTTATCGTTCACATTTTCGCTGCAGGCGGACGCTTTCCGCTACAATCGATATGTTGAAAAAATATAGATGTTAAAATAAATCCTTTTGGAAAAAACCTATGATTGCAATGGTGTTGGTGCTATGCTAAAATATGAAAGTATGCTTTGATACTGAAAGATGGAATGTATAAGGAGGTGCATGTCATGGCACGTAAATGCTACGTGACAGGCAAGGGACCGAAATCCGGTCACAACCGTTCTCACGCAAACAATGCTACAAAACGCCGCTGGGGATCTAATGTTCAAAAAGTTCGCATCATGGTTGATGGAAAACCAAAACGTGTTTATGTTTCTGCCCGCGCTCTCAAATCAGGCAAAGTTCAGCGCGTGTAATACAATACGTGTAAATGAAAATAAGATGCAAAAATAACCCCGGACTATCCCTATTATCTGTGGAATGGTGCCGGGGTTATTCATTGTTCAATGGATAAACTATTCGTTTTTAGTTTACATAACATTATTATAAACAACTACTCTTTTTTTATAGTACCGATAACGGCGCGTACAAATCCTCCCAGGAACTTAGGCAGTTTAATAGTATAGAATTTCATTATAACTCCTCCTCTTTCCTTTACTATAATGCGGCACGCGCCGCTTCCCTAAAGCCCTTTTCCGCATGGTTAAAGCCCATATTTCTCAGGCATCGTTTTTCCCAAATGAGATTCTTTTATATGTATATTCAGGAACTTTAAAATAGTACATAGAAAATCTTGAAAAATAATAAAAGCACGATTGCTTCGTCTTTATATGCTTCGAGTATAAATGCTTAAATAAGGGTTGGAGGGCCTCTATAAATTTTAAATCTGAATCAAAATCTTCCCTGTAAAAATTTCATAGCATAAAGGAGAAGAGTGAATTAGGAGCCTTTTCTTACAACAAAGAACCGCTCCTGCCTCGGAACGGTTCCCTTTGCCTCCGTATCACATATCTATTCAGCAGACCCACGAATTTCTTCTATTGCTTTTTGCCGATCTGCATGTTTGTACACAGCCGAGCCTGCTACCAAAACATTGGCCCCAGCAGTTCTGCAAGAAGCAGCCGTTTCTTTGTTGACGCCGCCATCGACTTCAAGTTCTGCATCATGTCCAAGCTCTGACAACATGTTTTTTACTTCTTCGATTTTTGCCACAACTTCCGGGATAAAAGCCTGTCCTCCAAAACCAGGATTTACGGTCATTAATAAAATGAGATCAACTTCTTTTAAAATATGTTTTATAGTTTCCGCAGGCGTTGCCGGATTAAGCACTACCCCAGCTTTCGCTCCGTGTTCTTTTATAAGGTGAATAGTCCGGTGTAAATGCCGGCAGGCTTCCACATGGACGGAAATGATGTCAGCACCTGCTTTGGCAAAATCAGCAACGTAACGATCTGGTTCTTCAATCATTAAATGAACGTCAAGCGGAAGTTCTGTATGAGGACGAACCGCTTGTACAATAAGCGGTCCAATTGTAATATTCGGCACAAAATGGCCGTCCATCACGTCTATATGAATATAATCAGCTCCACCTTTATCTACATCAATAATTTCTTCTTTTAGTTGAGAAAAATCAGCTGACAAAATGGATGGTGCTACTTTAACCATGTATTAATACCTCCGATGATCGAAAATCTCTTTATAAAATTGAATATAATGTTCATAACGATAGGAAGGAATGTCCCCATTTTCTAAAGCTTGTTTCACTGCACATCCAGGCTCTTTTCGATGGGTGCAGCCACGAAACTTACAATCAGGCAGTCTTTCTTTCATTTCAGGGAAACAGACATCGAGATCGTCCTCGCTGATAGACTTAAAATCGAGCGAGCTAAAACCTGGAGTGTCAGCAATCCAGCCGTTGTGCATAGAAAGAAGTTCAACATGTCTCGTTGTGTGTTTACCTCTTCCTAGATGAGAAGAAATTTCAGCTGTTTTTAACTGTAAAGAACGATCCAAGTTGTTTAAAAGGGTCGATTTACCAACACCAGATTGACCTGCAACAATGGAGATGCTGCCTTCTAAGAGGGGAGGAAGCTGTTCTATCCCGTCCCCGCTTTTTCCCGACATAAAATAAAACGCATATCCTATATCTTTATAGTCTTGTTGAAATGCCATCAGTTCCTGTTCGCGCTTTTCTTTTACTAAATCCATTTTATTAACTACAATAATAGACTCAATATCTGAGGATTCCATATGAATAAGAAAACGATCGAGCAAAAGAGACGAGAATGCTGGTTCCTCTGCTGAAAACACGAGCAAAGCCTGGTCTACATTAGCTACTGGGGGACGGATCAATTCATTTTGCCGTTCAACAATTTCGTAAATATAACCTTCTTCTTTTTGTTCTGCTTCAAATCTTACATTGTCACCAACGAGAGGTTTAATTTTTTGTTTTCTGAATAACCCTCTCCCCCGGCATTGGAAGACACCTTGTTCATTTTCTACATAATAAAATCCGCTCAGTGATTTTACGATGATTCCTTCCTCCATAAATCCTCCTATTCATCCCCATAATTAAAAGTATTCGATTGGACTTCTTCATCATCGACATAAAGCTTGTAATACCCATCCGTTTCAGGAGTAACTTCGAGCGGTACCCGGTACGTTTTTGTTTCTGAAATCGTTTCTTCTGTAAAAGTGGTCTCTCCTTCAGTGGTTGCATCTTCATAAACGATACGAATATCGAAAGACTGGCCTTCTTCTTCCTCGCTTTCTTCCACTTCTACCGGAATGACAGCCTCGATTTGTTCGGTTTCATTTTCTTCCGCAGGTTCTTCTTCGGGCCCTTCCGAAATCACAAACGCAATTTCATCTCCCTCTGTAACCGTGGTGTAAGGTCCTGGAGAATGTTCAATGACGCGGCCGCTATTGATCTCATCTGAATGTCGAGTTTCAAAACTTCCGTTTAAGTTGTTATTTTCTAAATATTTTTCCACCGCATCCTTCGATTCACCTTCTAAATTGTCTAAGGAAAACTCTCGTTCTGTACTATATGTCAAATAAACTGTTGTTTCCTCCGCTACGACGCTTTCCCCTGCTTTTGGCGTTTGTTCAATGATACGATCAGGGGGATACTCTGATGTTTCAGAGGCAGTGTATTCCACCTCATTGTAATCACTTAGCATATCTTCTGCCTGGTCCCGGTCTACTCCCTCTAGATCAGGCATTTCCACTTCCTCTTGTCCATCACTGACATATAAGGTAACCGTACTGTCGATTTTTACAGTGGAACCGCCTCTTGGATCTTGGCCGACTACAAAGTTTTCCTCCACTTCATCGTCATAAACATTTTCCACTTCAGCCTCTAAACGTGCTTGTTCTATTTCTTGTACCGCCTCATCTTCTTCCATGTTTTGAACTTCAGGAACTTCAGCTTCATCTACTTTAAGCCAATCAGGAAGAATAGTAAATGCAGCAGCTGCAGCTCCAATGAGAAACAATAAAATGAAAAACAGTATCCATCCCCAGCGCTTTCTTTTTTTCTTAGGGGGAGGAGCTTGATTATCAATATTATTATTATGAACCGTCGTCGCTTCGGAAGGAGCTACTTTTGTTTCTTCTGCAAATCCATCCTCATCTTTTATAATTGGGACGGCTTTTGTAGCATCCTCATCTTCAGGAAGAATATAAGGGGCTTCATTACGGCGTTCCATCGAAAGAACGGTTTTTAAATCGTCCTGCATCGTGAAAACACTATCAAACCGTTCAAGTGGATCTTTCACTGTTGCTTTTAAAATAACATTTTCTAGGCTTTGCGGCAGTCCCGGTCTTTTTTCAGATGGAAGCGGCAATGGTTCTTGTAAATGCTTTAATGCAATACTAACCGCGGAGTCACCCGTGTAAGGGAGTGATCCGGTCACCATTTCATAAAGTACAACCCCGAGTGAATAAATATCCGACTGCGCTGTAATACGGCCGCCTTTTGCTTGTTCTGGCGATAAATAATGAACGGATCCCATAACCGAATTCGTATGCGTGATTGTTGCTGCTGAAGCTGCTCTCGCTATACCAAAATCCGTTACTTTTGCTTCTCCGTTATGATTTATTAAAATATTATGCGGCTTTATATCCCTGTGTACAATTCCATTGGCATGGGCATGCCCGATTGCGCCTAAAATTTCATTCATAAGGCCGACCGATTGTTCTAACGGGAGAGGCCCTTGCTGCTGGATTTTTTCTTTCAGTGTTTCTCCTTCAATATATTCCATTACAATATAATAAAGGTTTTCTTCTTCTCCTACATCGTAAATATTAACGATATTTGGGTGTGCCAGACTGGTTGCAGCCTGCGCCTCTCGGTGAAACCGCCGGATAAATTCTTCATCCGTGTTGTATTGCGGCTGAAGAACTTTTACCGCAACGGAGCGTTCTAATATTATATCTTGCGCTTTGTAGACGTGAGCCATACCGCCCCCGCCTATTTTGTCCTGAATTTGATACCGTTCACTTATTCTTTTGCCAATCAGGTCAGACATTACATCATCCCCTCTTCAAGCGGGACATTTATCACAACAGCAAGAGTGATGTTATCTTCTCCCCCTCGTTCATTGGCAGTATGTATAAGAATCTTGGCACTGTCATCTAGAGATTGCTTACTGCACAGCTCCTGTTTTATTTCTTCATCTGTTAGCTTATTTGTTAATCCATCAGAACAAAGGATAACAGCATTTCCTTGATTCCATTCCAAGGCCATTTTTTCACTTTTGATAATAGGTTCTGTCCCCAGTGCCCTTGTTAAAATGTTTTTGCGCGGATGATTTTCTGCTTCTTCTTCTGTCAATTGACCGCTTTTTTTCAATTCGTTTACTAGCGAATGATCTTGTGTTTTAAGCTGCAATGCCTGTTCCGTTAAAAGATACGCTCTGCTGTCGCCAACATGGGCAATTACTATAAAGGACGGCGTACAGACCGCCGCAACTAAGGTTGTTCCCATTCCTTGCAAATGACTATTTTCCTTTGCTTTGTCAAATACTTTCTGATTCACTTCGTCTATTTTAACACTCAGCCATTCTCCGGCCTCCTCTGGGGTAAGAGACTTTTCTAATGACTCCCATGCTTGGCTCAGCAAATCTGTTGTCATTTTACTTGCAATATCCCCGGCTTGGTGGCCTCCCATTCCGTCGGCCACCACTGCCAGGTACTCCCCTGCTTTGTTTATAAAAATTCCGCCTGCATCTTCATTATGATCCCGAACCTTACCGGCATCGGTTAAAAATACGGTATCCACAGATAGGGTTCACCTCGTTTCTTGTTTGCGTTCCTTCGCGCGAAGCTGCCCGCATGCTGCATCGATGTCGTGTCCTTGTTCACGCCGGATTGTAACGTTTACGCCGTGCTCTTTCAACGTTCGTTCAAAAGCAAAAATATCATTTTTGCTCGTTCTCACATAATCACGCTCAGGAACGTAGTTAACAGGAATCAAATTCACGTGGCATTTCAATCCTTTAATCAATTCTGCAAGTTCTTCAGCATGTTCGACTTGATCGTTCACGCCGCCAAATAGACCATATTCGAAGGTTATACGTCTGTTCGTTTTTTTCTGGTAATAACGGATGGAGTCCATTAATTTATCAAGCGGCCAGGCGCGGTTGACTGGCATAAGCCGGCTGCGTATTTCTGTATTCGGTGCATGAAGTGAAATTGCAAAGTTAATTTGCATGTTTTCATCAGCAAAATCATAAATTCTCGGAACGACACCACTAGTTGACACGGTAATATGACGGGCGCCAATGTTTAACCCTTTATCATGATTAATCACTTTTAGAAAAGAAATCAGTTCATCATAATTGTCAAATGGTTCCCCGATCCCCATGATTACTACCGAATCTACACGCTCCCCTTTTTCATCTAGTGCCCGCTGTGCTTCCAAAACTTGAGCTGTAATTTCACCAGCTTCTAAATTTCTCTTTAACCCGCCAAGTGTGGAGGCACAAAACGTACAGCCAAGCCGGCAGCCTACTTGCGTTGTTACACATACGCTATTTCCATAGTTGTGTTTCATGACCACCGTTTCAATTGTGTATCCATCTTGCAGTTCAAATAATAATTTCACCGTTCCATCAGATGATTCCTGTCTAGTGGCTTCTTTTAATGCCGTTATCGAAAACGCATCTATTAATTTTTGGCGCAGTGTTTTCGATAAATTTGTCATTTCTTCGAAGCTTTCTACTCTTTTTTGGTACAGCCACTCGAAAATCTGATCTGCACGAAATGCTCGTTCTTGCTGTTCTTTCAGCCAATCTTGAAGCTGTTCAAATCGCAACGTGAATATGGATGTTTTCCCAGGCGCTTCGGCTTTTACTTTTTTCTTTAACTGCTGCATGACTATTCTTCCTTTCAAATGTTTATAAATCCTGCTTTTTTAACAAAGCCATAAAAAAACCGTCTGTACCAAATTGCTGAGGTAAAATGGTGCCTTCTCCATTTTCGGCTTTCAGCGTATTTACTAAAAATTCATTTCGTTCTCTTTTAAACGACGAGTTGTTTTGGCTTAAAAACGCCTCCACTACGTCTTCATTTTCTGCTTTTCTTACCGTACAAGTGCTGTAAACAAGCATCCCGCCAGGTTTCACCAATTTTGAGGCTTCTGCTAAAATGTCCGCTTGAATTTTCGGGAAACGTTCTAAGTCTTTTTTTTGCTTCTGCCACTTTAATTCAGGTTTTCGTCTTATAACACCAAGACCACTGCAAGGAGCATCAACAAGTACTCTGTCGAACTGTTGGTCGACATGAGCTGTCAGCTCTCTAGCGTCCATGGCTTTTGCTTCAATAATAGATATGCCAAGACGTTTTGCTTGTTCCTCAATTAATTTTATTTTTTTCTTATGAAGATCAAATGCATTAATGGTACCCTTATCTTTCATACGTTCGGCCAAGTGCGTCGTTTTTCCTCCAGGAGCTGCACAAGCGTCCAATACCTTCATTCCAGGTTCAGGCTGAAGCAACCTTGCCACGAGCATAGAGCTTTCATCCTGTATCGTAACATATCCATTTTTATACGTTTCTGTTGTGATGACACTTCCTGAAGTAATAATAAGGGCATCAGGAGAGAGAGCGCCTTCTTCGATTTGGCAGCCTTCTTCGAGCAATTTGTTTTTTATTTCTTCTTTTGTCGATTTTGACAGATTTACCCGCACAGTTAAAGGAGGAGGTTCTAAATTTGTTAGAGCCATTGCTTTTGCTTCTTTTTCCCCATAAGCTGCTATCCAGTCTTCTAGAAGCCATTCTGGATGGCTCGTTTCGATCGCCAGCCGTTCTAAGCCTGACAATGTATCTGTGCGCGGCAAACCTTTTCGCTGAATCGAACGAAGAACACCATTCACCAGGCCGCTTATTCCTTTATGTCCTCGCTTTTTCGCGATATTGACAGCTTCATGAATAATCGCTCTATCTGGCACCCGGTCTAAATACACAAGCTGATACACGGAAAGACGAAGCAGCTGCAGAACCCAGGGTTCTATCGACTCTACTCCGTCTTTTAAAAAGGGAGTTAAATAAAAATCAAGCGTATTCTTTCGTTTTATCGTGCCATAGACAAGCTCTGTAAGCAAAGACTCATCTTTTTTTGAAACTTGTCCATGACTTAATACATGATTTAAAAGCAAATGGCTGTAAGCCCCTTCTTTTTCAATTCGCTGAAGAAGATCTAATGCTTTTTCTCTTACGTTTTTATTAGAATTATTGGTCATTATTAAATTGCTCTCCTGTTTTAAAACCGTGATTTCCTCTTAAAAAGTCAGCAGCTTTCATTCGTTTTTTTCCGGATGGCTGGATTTCTTTTATATCAATGGATTGTTGATCTCCTGTTTTTACGATAATACCATCTTCTTTTACCGTCTCAATGGTCCCAGGCTGCTGTTCATCCGAAGAAGATCGCACTTTTTTTGCTTCCCATATCTTAAACGGTTTGCCGTTGTAGGTTGTATAAGCCACCGGCCAAGGATTCATACCGCGTATATGGTCATAAACTGCTTGTCCTGGCATGTTCCAATCAATTTTTTCCTGACCGCGCTGAATATTGGGAGCAAACGTTGCTTCCTGCTCGTTTTGTGCTATAGGTGCAAGTTTTCCTTGTAAGAGATCTGGCAGTGTTTCTAATAATAAATCCCTGCCGGCAATGCTTAATTTATCGTGGAGTTTTCCTGTTGTGTCGGTATCAGTTATTTCAACTTCTTTTTGTGTTAAAATATCCCCTGCGTCTAACTGCTTTACCATATACATGATCGTGATGCCTGTCTTACTTTCACCGTCAATAACGGCTTGATGAATCGGTGCTCCTCCTCTGTACTTAGGAAGCAGAGAAGCATGGACATTAACCGCACCGTGAACAGGAGCTTCGAGAATGGATTCTGGCAGGATTTGTCCAAACGCAGCTGTTATTATTAAGTCTGGTTCAAGATTTAGAATTTCCTCCACATTTTCTTTCTTTTTTAGTGTTTCCGGCTGCAGCACTCTTAAACCGTGTTTAAGGGCTTCTTCTTTAACTGGAGGAGGAGTGAGCGTTTTTTTTCTTCCCTTCGGACGGTCCGGCTGGGTAACAACTGCTTCAATCGTATACCCTTCTTCCACTAACCCTCTTAAAATGGGAACAGAAAAATCGGGAGTTCCCATAAAAATAATTTTCATCCTATCCGTCCTTTCTTTTCTTTCTTCATAAAAGGAGCCCCGCGATTAGAATCAGCAGCGGGGCTTTATGCTACATGAACATTTGCGGGTTCATATCGATGGAAATAAATAATTTATCAGTTGCCATTTCTTTTTGATACCGGTTTGCTATTTTATTTAAGATACTCGTTAAATCTGGCTCATTTCTGTATTTTATCATGCATTGATACCGATATCTATCTTTAATGCGGGCAATAGGTGAAACAGTCGGCCCGAGTACTTTTGTTTGAGGAGAAAATGAGCTTCTCAGAAAAGAAGCAATTTTTTCTGCAGTCTGCATCACTTTCACAACATCTTCATGAGCAATCGTCACAAGAGCTAAGTAATAATAAGGAGGATAACCGCTTCGTTTTCTATGTCCCATTTCTTCTAAGCTGAAGGCTTCATAATCATGGGTTTTTGCATGCTCGATACTATAATGGTCTGGCGTATACGTTTGAATGACGACTTCTCCAGTCAGCTTATCCCTGCCAGCCCTGCCGCTTACTTGTGTTAAAAGCTGAAACGTTCTCTCCGATGCTCTGAAATCAGGTAAGTGAAGCATCGTATCAGCTGCTAACACTCCGGCTAACGTAATTTTTGGAAAATCAAGACCTTTTGCTATCATTTGTGTTCCAAGTAAAATATCGGCTTCCCCATTTCCAAATGCTTGCAGCAGCCTTTCATGAGACCCTTTTTTTGAGGTTGTATCCACATCCATTCTTATGACTCTTGCTTCAGGCAGCAGCTTTGTCAGCTCTTCTTCTACCTTTTGTGTTCCTGTACCAAAAAAGCGGATATGTTCACTTTCACAAGCAGGGCAAGTTGTCAACATAGGCTCTTCATACCCGCAATAATGACATTTCAGCTTTCGCTGGGTATGATGATAAGTAAGCGTAATCTCACAGTGAGGGCACTCTGCGGTGTAGCCGCAATTGCGGCACATGACAAAGGTAGAATATCCGCGCCTGTTTAGAAACAATACCGCTTGTTCGTTTCTGTCCAGCCTACTTTTTAGCTTTTGCAGCAGAAGTTCTGAAAAAGCAGAACGGTTACCCTTTCTTAGTTCCTTTCGCATATCGACGATGTTTACTTCTGGCATAGCTATATTATTTACACGTTCTTTTAATTCAAGCAATTCATAAACGCCCCGTTTTGCTCTTGCATAAGATTCTAACGAAGGAGTGGCGCTTCCTAAAATGACCGGGCACTTATGATAACTCCCTCTCCAAATCGCAATGTGACGGGCGTGATACCTGGGGTGGTCTTCTTGTTTGTAGCTGCCTTCGTGCTCTTCATCTATAATAATTAAACCTAATTTTTCAAAAGGTGCAAATACAGCCGAACGTGCTCCCACTGCTACTTGTACTTCTTTTCGATGGATTTTTCTCCACTCATCGTATTTTTCTCCTGCAGACAAAGCGCTGTGAAGAACCGCTACTTTAGAACCGAATCTTCCTTTAAAACGCTTCACCATTTGCGGGGTAAGTGAAATTTCAGGTACAAGAACGATGGCTTCTTCCCCTTTTTCCAGAACTTTTTCAATCGCTCGCAAATAAATTTCCGTTTTACCGCTGCCTGTAACCCCGCGCAGCAAAAAAGTCGTATCTTGGTTATGGTCAACAGCAGTTCGGACGGGAGCGAGCACATGTTTTTGCTGATCGGTCAACTCAGGGCTGGGATCAGGCTCAAACGAACGGTCGCTATATGGATCTCGGTATTCTTCGAGCTCTTCTAAAAATAACATTTCTTTTGCTATTAGCTGCTGCATCGTATATTTAGAGATTTGTAAAGTATCTGTTACTTCTTTTATAGGTATTGGTTCATCCGGATAGTTCATTTGTACCCATTCCATAACAGCTATTTGCTTTTTAGCCCTGTTTCCTAAAATATCAGCGAAACGGACGTCTCGGTATTGTGGATTCATACGTATGGATTGGATGGTTTTCTTTTTGGTTTTGTCTTTCACCAGATAATCTACTTCAATTTCGTCTTTTTCCACCGCTTGTTTGATTGACGAAAAAATTCCTTTTTCGTTAGGAAGAGTGTTCCAATCTACTGATGATTTACCTGCAAATACAGCTTGAAGCGAAACAGGAAGGTATTGTTCCTTTATCCTAAGTTTTAAAACCTTTTTTGGTTTGGCTCGTATGGCTGAAGGAATCATGGATTGCAAGGCGGTGATAAGAAAGCAGACGGTCTCTTCAGCAAGCCATTGCCCGAGCTGTAACATTTCATTTGTTAAAACGGGATAAGGATCAAGCATTTCAGAAATCGGCTTCACTCTGTCCAGTTCCGTATTTTCCGTGATTTCCCATATAAAACCTTGAATCTTTCTCGGCCCGAATGGAACGATCACCCGCATCCCTGGTAATATTAAATCGATCAGTTCTTCAGGTATACGGTAGTCAAAAGCCTTATTCGTTTGACCTGCAGCGACATCTACAATTACTTTTGCATACATCATTAAGCGTCCTTTATTAACATATTTTCTATTCGTGCAAGAATTTCTTTTGCTGTTTCCGTTTTTGTCATTAACGGTACATCTTCTGGATGTTGCTCTCGTTGCACAATAATGACTCTATTGGTTTCGGAACGAAATCCAGCGTCTTCTGAAGTAATGTTATTAGCAATAACCATATCAAGATTTTTGCGTTCTAATTTGTCTTTCGCATATTCAACTATATTGTTTGATTCAGCAGCAAATCCAATTAACAATTGATGAGTTTTTTTCTTCCCTAATTCGGCTAAAATGTCTTTTGTACGTTCCATAGGAATGTCCATATCACCATTTTGCTTTTTTGCTTTTTGAGCGAGAATGGTTTTTGGTTTGTAATCAGCGACAGCGGCTGATTTCACAACAATGTCCATAGAGGAATAAATTTTGGTAACTTCATTATACATTTCTTCGGCTGTTGTGACGTTTATCCTTTTTACTCCTGAGAGATCATCCAGGTGAACCGGCCCTGCAATAAGGGTAACATCTGCTCCCTTTGCTGCAGCTTCAGCAGCAACCGCAAATCCCATTTTTCCAGTCGATGGATTCGTAAAAACGCGGACCGGATCGACATATTCATAGGTTGGCCCTGCTGTAACCAGCAGCTTTTTCCCCGCTAATGGAGTATGATCTTTTTCTTCTGCTTCCAGGAAATCTACTATTTCATCCGGTTCTGCTAAACGTCCTTTGCCTGTCCATCCACAAGCTAGATATCCATCACCTGGTTCAATGAAAGTACAATTGCGTTCTTTCAGCGTATTCATGTTCTCCATTACAGCCGGATGCTGATACATATTTACATTCATCGCAGGAGCAAAATAAACCGGACACGTCGCAGCTAGAAACGTTGTTGAAAGCATATCGTCGGCAATCCCATGTGCTGCTTTCCCAATGACATTTGCGGTGGCCGGTGCAATAATGAAAAGGTCTGCCCAGTCGGCTATATCAATATGAGCGACTTTTTCGGGATCTTTTTCAGCAAACGTATCATCATATACTCTTTCCCTAGTTAGAGCTTGAAACGTTAACGGTGTGACAAATTCTTTTGCGTGCTCTGTCATAATGACTTTTACCGAAGCACCGGCCTGGGTTAATTTACTTGCTAGAGCTGCTGCTTTAAAGGCAGCAATACCACCGCTTACACCTAATAAAATATGTTTATGTTGCAGCATAAATATTCCTCTCCATTTATGTGTTATTTTCAAAACGTTCTCGGAAGTAAAACAACAACCTATAAGTATTATAGGTTGTTGTTATCTTAAGATCCCTCTGTATGTTTATAACCTAACTTTCCATGCTCGATCTCTTCAAGAGCGATGCCAACCAATTTTGATGATTCATAATCATCAATCAGCGGGTCAGCTTCTTCCATTTCTTTTAAGTCACGGGCACGCCGTGCAGAAATAGTGACCAGTGTATACTTTGAATCAATGTGCTTCATTAACGTATCAATAGAAGGATATAACATGAACTATTCAACCTCCGCTAATTGTTTATATTTTTCTATTAAACGGTCTTTTTTGCAATGTTCTGCTGTTACAATCGCTTGAATTCGATTCACTGCTTTATCTACTTCATCGTTTTCTACAACATAATCATAGTTTTCCATCATCTCTAATTCTTCACGAGCGACTGTCATTCTTTTATTAATCAAGTCTTCGTTTTCCGTACCTCTTCCAACAATACGGCTGCGCAATTCAGCAAGGCTTGGCGGCATTAAAAAGATAAATATACCTTCTGGGTATCTTTCTTTTACTTTTTTGGCACCTTGCACTTCAATTTCAAGAATAATGTCTCTTCCTTTTTCTAGTGTCTCTTCTACGTAATCAAGCGGTGTGCCGTAATAATTATCTACGTACTTTGCCCATTCAAGCAGTTTGTTTTCTTCAATCATCTGCTCAAATTCCTGCTTTGTTTTAAAGAAATAGTTTACTCCATCTGCTTCTCCTTCACGAGGTTGTCTTGTTGTAGCAGAAACAGAATATTCTATCTCCGTATCCACGCCGCGCAGGGCATTACACACTGTCCCTTTTCCCACGCCAGCTGGTCCGGATAAAACAATCAGCAGCCCTTTTTCATCTTTCATTCTTTCCAACGCCTTTCTTGCCAAAATCCAATCAAATGTTGTTAGTCGTCTGACATATCATCTTTTGTATTTAAACGCTGTGCAACCGTTTCCGGCTGTACAGCAGATAAAATCACATGATCACTGTCTGCAATAATAACTGCTCTTGTTCTTCTGCCATACGTAGCATCAACGAGCATATTTCTATCCCTGGCTTCCTGAATAATACGTTTAATAGGAGCTGACTCAGGACTAACAATAGAAATAATACGATTAGCTGATACAATGTTACCAAAACCGATGTTTATAAGTTTAATGTTCACTAGTATCCCTCACTTCATCCGGAGCGACAGCTACGCTCTATTTTTACCACTTAACTATAAATATATACGAAAATGCGTTCGCTGGCTACTCTATATTCTGTACTTGTTCTTTAACTTTTTCTAGTTCACTTTTTAAATCTACCACGAGATGGCTTAGTGATGCATTATTTGCCTTTGACCCGATTGTATTGATTTCCCTGTTCATTTCCTGCCCTAGAAAGTCTAATTTCCTTCCTTTCGCTCCATCCGCTT
This sequence comes from Alteribacillus sp. YIM 98480, assembly GCF_009765375.1. Classification (GTDB taxonomy): domain Bacteria; phylum Bacillota; class Bacilli; order Bacillales; family Marinococcaceae; genus Alteribacillus. The sequence continues at coordinate 27,559 of NZ_VTOK01000013.1, read as the reverse complement.
CCAGAGAGAGAATAAACTGATCATAATGAGAAAAAAGCCGGGTTAACTCTTCGTCAATGTTGATTTTTTCTGCAAAAAATGCAACTTCTTGCAAAAGCCGGGTTTCATCTGGTTCATACTCACCGTCGATATATTCTCTTATCCTTTCATACAGACGTTCTCGGTAAAGAGAAACGACTTCTGGTGCTTGTTCTTGTAGCTGTGAGGTTAGATGGTGCATGTTTTCAATCCGTTTTCTCACATCGTTTTGAAGCCTTTTTCCTTCTTCAACTCTCATCTTGTGAAGTTCATTCGCTGCTTTTGAAACAGCTTTCTCAATGGCTTCTTGCCACTCTGCTGACATTTGTGGACTCTCTTCGATTGCAGCAATATCAGGATGAAGCAAAAAATCTTGCAGCCTTAACTGAGATTCGAAAACATCTAGCCGATCCAGCTCTTCAGCTTGATCTATATATTGGTTTAAAAGAGACCAGTCCACATTTACCTCTTTTGTAGATGGTGAAATGCCTTCTAATGTTATAAAAACGTCTATTTTTCCACGTTCCACCTTGTCTAACACACACTTGCGCAGGCGGTCCTCCAAAGAAAGCAGCTGCCTGGGCATTCGAAATTGTATATCACAAAATCGGTGGTTAACTGATTTTATTTCAACTAGAATACTTCCGCCGTCCTGCTCTAGAATTGCACGGCCATATCCTGTCATACTCACTGACATGTCTATCACACCCGCTTATCCTATTCTAACTAATTTTACCACCTGCCACAAGCGAATGAAAAGGGGAAGCGGCTCAATCCCATAATTTTTTTCTTACGAGGCTTTCGCTTTTCTTACATTAGTCTGACCAAAAAGCGTCTTACCTGCAAGTGCAAAGGTCGGTATAGAAGCAAGTGCAAGAACGAGCGCCCATTCCATTACACTAAGGGGAGTGGTATGAAAAATCGGCTGGAGCATTGGCGTGTATATAACAAGTAAGAGTAAAAAAATTGATGATAAAACAGCGGCTGTTAAATATTTATTTTCAAATGGATTTCTATCAAAGATTGTCTGATTGGTACGGCAATCAAAAACATGGATAAGCTGAGCCATCACAAGCGTAGAGAAAGCAATCGTCTGTGCTCTAATTAAATCATCCGGCTGTTCATGTAAAGCTGTCATAAACCCAAGTAATGTCACACACCCAATTAAAAACCCTCTAGAGATTATTTTCCATCCCATTCCACGAGCAAAAATACTTTCTTTCGCAGATCTAGGCGGCCGTTTCATTACATTGTTTTCCGGCTGATCGAGTCCTAGAGCCATGGCCGGCAGTCCATCTGTAATTAAATTAATCCATAAAATTTGTATAGCTACAAGAGGAAGCGGCATTCCAAGCATAACAGCAAAAAGCATAACTAATATTTCTCCAACATTAGAAGCAAGCATATAACGAATGAACTTGCGGATATTTTCATAGATATTGCGGCCTTCTTTGATTGCCGAGCGAATAGTAGAAAAATTGTCGTCGCGTAATATGAGAGCCGAGGCTTCTTTTGCTACATCGGTTCCTGTTTTCCCCATCGCAATTCCAATATCGGCAGATTTAAGAGCAGGGGCATCATTTACTCCGTCACCTGTCATCGCAACAATGTGTCCCTGTTTCTTTAAAACATTTACAATATTTAATTTATCTTCCGGACTAACGCGTGCAAACACGTATGCTCGCTGCATCAGATTTTGTTTTTCTTTTTCGGATGCTTGGTTCCACTCTTTTCCGGTAATAACAAGACCATACTCTGGCAGTAATCCGATGTCTTTTGCAATCGCAGCTGCTGTATCTTTATGGTCTCCTGTAATCATAATTGTTTTAATACCAGCTTGACGGCATTCCATAATCGCATCTTTTGCTTCCTGGCGGGGAGGGTCGATCATCCCCTGCACTCCAAGTAAAATAAGATTTCTTTCGGCAGCATCGGCATTATTGACGGTCTCTCCTGCTTTTAGCGGCCGATATGCAACCGCAATCGTACGCAATGCTTTATTTGCCATATATCCAATCGTCTGCTTCACTTCATTTTTCTTATAAGTGGATAACCTTTCTATTCGTCCGTTTGTATCAATATGAGAAGCTCGTTCAAGCAAAATATCGGGTGCTCCTTTCGTAATAATAAAAGATTCACCCTTCTTGTTTTTCACCAGTACAGACATACGCTTTCGTTCCGAATCAAACGGGAAATCACGTTCCACTTTATGAATAGATAAAAGCGTGTTAAGTTCAATCCCGCACGAAGCAGCCGCTTCTAGTAAAGCGTTTTCTGTCGGATCTCCCTTCATATCACTGTTAGATTCGGTTTGTGAATGAGTCGAATCAATTGCAATTTGAGTACAAAGTGCACCGTACGTTAATAGTTTTTCATTTTTTGTTTTCTGAAAGGACTTTTTTGGTTTTCGAAGCGACAGCCCGCTTCCATCCCATAACGCCGTCACTTTCATTTTATTTTGAGTCAGCGTGCCTGTCTTGTCCGAACAAATAACCGAAGCACAGCCCAGGGTTTCTACCGCTGGCAGCTGTCTTACAATCGCATTTCTTTTTATCATGCGCTGAACACCAAGTGCTAACACAACGGTCACAATAGCGGGCAGTCCTTCAGGAATCGCTGCAACTGCAAGCGACACCCCGGAGAGAAACATTTTGTACATAGGCTGTCCTTGCATAATACCAAGCACAACTACTAATCCTGTAAGAATAAGCGCCCCTGTAATTAACATCGTTCCTAAGTGAGCAAGTCGTCGTTGCAGAGGGGTTTCATTTTTTTCTGAAGAGCTGAGTAAATGAGCGATCTTTCCCATCTCTGTCTTCATTCCTGTAGCTACTATAACTCCAGTCGCATACCCTTTTGTAATCAATGTACCCGCAAACACCATATTTTGTTTTTCGCCAATAGAAATATCATCTTCCTTTAAAACATCCGCTGTTTTTTGGACAGGGAAGGATTCACCTGTTAAGGCTGATTCTTCTGCAGTTAAACCGTTCGCTTCGAGCAGACGAATATCAGCACTTACTTTATCCCCGCCGGTAAGCTTTACTATATCTCCAGGTACTGCTTCCATCGAAGGTATCGTTTTCCATTGGCCGTTTCTTCGCACAGTTATTGTAGGAGATGCCAATTCTTTTAAAGCATCAAGAGACTTTTCCGCTTTATTTTCTTGAATAAAACCGAGAATCCCATTCATAATGACAATAAAAATAATCGTAATTGCGTCAATGTATTCTCCCAACGCAGCAGAAATAGCAGTTGCCCCTAACAGGATGAGAATCATAGTATCCTGGAACTGGTTTAAAAATAAAAGCCAGCCTGGTACCTTTTTCTTTTCTTCGAGTGTATTTGGTCCTACTTGTTTTAAACGAGCTTTAGCCTGTCCATGATCTAATCCTGTTCCGGCAGTGACTTGTAATATGTGTTCCAGTTTTTCTTTTGGTTGCTGATGCCAGTTCATTCCATCCCTCACCCCTGGTTAAACGTATCAACACATCATATTCAGACAAGCCGCAATTCATGCTATACTAATTAGAAAAGCATGAGTGGCTCGTGCAGAGGTGCGTCCTAGTGTCAACACTGAACCGGTTTTCAGTGAATGTGTTAACTTTTGCTTGTAAACAACCATTTCTCGCCGAGTCTTATTGACGAATGCCCTAGTATTGCTTATACTTTGATTCTTTAACAAAGTTCCTAAAGTAAAAAAGAAGCGCTTTCGTTGGTTTAAACGGTTAAATCAGCTTCACATATTCTGCACAGGGCGTTCCGAGATGCTTTCTTAGTATTAGAGAGAGGATGTACTATACATATGTCTTTTGATGGAGTCATGACAAGAGCGGTTATTCATGAATGCGAACAGTATTTATTAAACGGCAGAATAACAAAAATCAAACAACCATATAAAACAGACCTGCTTTTAACTATTCGGGCAAATCGAAAAAATCAACAGCTGTTAATATCGGCAAATCCCAGCTTTTCAAGAATGCATTTGACCAATGCTTCCTTTGACAACCCTGCCGAGCCGCCCATGTTTTGCATGCTGCTTCGCAAACATATTGAGGGCGGGTTTATCAGGGAAATCAAACAAAATGAAATGGAGAGAATCGTCACTTTTGTGATAGAAGGAAAAAATGAAATCGGAGATGTGTCGATCAAGCATTTAATTATTGAAATTATGGGCAAACATAGCAACATTATGCTTGTAGAGCAAGACTCCAATCAAATTTTGGACAGCATGAAACATCTGCCTCCTTCTGTAAACAGACACCGGACGATATTACCTGGCAGAGAATACATTGAACCGCCAAAACAGTATAAAGCAGATCCATTAGCAGCAGATGAAAATGAGGTCCTTCGAAAACTCGACAGCAACCAAGGAAAAATCGACCGTCAGCTTGTCCAAGCTTTCACTGGACTTTCCCCGCAAACGGCTAAAGAAATTGTTCACCGCGCCGGACTTGGCAGTACGGAAAAAATCGCTGCTTCGTTTACGGATATAATGAAAAACGTTAAAGAGCATCACTACTTTCCTCAAATAATAAGCTCAGACGGAAAAGAATACTATTCTGTTATAGAGTTAACATACCTAAAAGGCAGCACAAAATTATTCGATTCTGTCAGTGAACTGCTCGACCGTTTTCATTCTGGAAAAGCAGAAAGAGATCGTGTAAAACAGCAGGCTCATGACTTAGAACGACTTTTACGAAATGAATGGCAAAAAAATAAGAAAAAGATTAAAAAGCTTGAAAAAACGGTGCAGCAAGCCGAAAAAGCCCATGATGCCCAAAAGTACGGAGAATTGCTCACTGCGAACCTGCATTTAATCAAAGGAGGAGAAAAAGAAATAGAGGTCATAGATTATTACGATGAAAACGGCGGAACTCTTATTATACCTCTTGATCCGGAGAAAACTCCTTCAGAAAACGCACAATCTTTTTTCCGTAAATACAATAAAGCGAAAACTTCTCTTGAAATGGGAAAAGAACAAATCAAGCAGACAAAAGAGGAAATGGTTTATCTTGAACAATTAATTCAGCAATTAGAGTCTGCTGCTCCTTCTGATATTGATGAAATTAGAGAAGAACTTTCTGAACAAGGTTATGTGAAAAAACGGACAAAAAAAGCCAAGAAAAAAAATAAACCAGCAAAACCGGTTCTTGAAAAATATGTGTCTAATGACGGCACCGAAATATTGGTAGGAAAAAATAACAAACAAAATGAATATCTTACGAGCCGAGTCGCTCATAAAGAAGATACATGGCTGCATACAAAAGAAATCCCCGGCTCGCATGTTGTCATCCGCAGTGATTCATTCAGTGAACAAACGCTCTTAGAAGCAGCGAATATCGCCGCGTATTATTCCAAAGCGAAAGATTCAGCTTCTGTTCCGGTTGACTATACAAAAATTAAGCACGTGAGGAAACCTAACGGCGCAAAACCCGGATTTGTCACCTATGAACAACAGTCTACTGTCTTTGTGACACCAGATGAGGATTTGATATTAAAACTGCGGGACGCTAGCAGCTAAACTCGTTTAAATAAAAGTCAGCTACAAATGGTGGGATATTAGCGTATCAAAAAAATTAATCCATTGACTTATTGTGGAAGCATTTCGTTTCGTGAAGAATGTGATTAATCAACGCTTCTTGCTCACGAAAAAACTAAGGCTTCCAATTCCGCGCACAGAACAGGACGTTTGCGAACTTGTAGAAGTTCCTTAGATCCGTCGTCAATACCCCCGCGTCTTATGGGCATTGACGACATTAGCACGTCCTATGCGTTGATGGGTATTTTCCATTGACGAACCGAAGGAATCTCGAGCGAGTAGGCGCTTGCGCTAGACATGTAAAACGCCAACTATTTATAATTTCTTACCTTTCAAAAAGAGTGTGAAATAAATTTCACACCCTCATGTATATAATCTATTTACTGGACGAAACGCTCGCTTTCAACCAATTTTCACTTTCAGGATTTTTCCGCCACATTTCCAGTCTTGTATATTGCTGTTCCGTTATATATTGGTCCTCCAGAGCTGCCTCAAGCAATGTTTCGTAATCTGTCAGTGTATGAGTTTTCAAGTTAGCATCGCTTAGCATACTTTTCCCTTTTTCTAAGCCATAAGTGAAAATAGCAGCAGTTCCTAACACTTCTGCTTTTTCTGCCTGCAAAGCTTCTTGTACTTTAATGACACTTCCCCCTGTGGAGATAAGATCCTCTACAATGACTGCTTTGGCACCTTCTTGAAGAACACCTTCGATTTGGTTTCCTTTTCCGTGCGATTTCGAAGAACTGCGCACATAAATCATCGGAAGTCCCATTTTATCAGCAACCAAAGCAGCATGAGGAATTCCGGCAGTCGCTGTGCCGGCAATAACATCTGCTTGTGGGTATTCTTTTTCAATTAAAGCTTTTAACCCTTCTGCAATCCTTTGACGAAGGGGAGGGTAGGAAAGGGTTAATCTGTTATCACAATATATCGGTGACTTTATTCCTGATGACCAGGTGAAAGGTTCATCTGGTTTTAAGCTGACTGCTTCTATTTTTAATAATTCTTGTGCTAACCATTGTTTCATGTTTCATTCCTCCACTGCTTTTTCATTTCGTTGTATTGCTGATACGGGCTGTCGGCACGCGTTATGCTTCTTCCTACAACGATGGCGTCACTTCCGAGCTCGCTTGCTTCACCCGGGGTTACTACCCGTTTTTGATCATCTGCACTATTGTTTGAAAGTCTAATACCAGGGGTGACACAAGCAAAATCGGAGCTGACATGTTGTTTAATAAACGGCGCTTCATGTGCAGAACAAACAACGCCTTGAAGTCCGGCTTGCTTTGCATTAGCCGCATAATGAATGACGGTGTCCTGCAGTGATTTTTCAATAGCAAGTTCGTTTTTCATCATTTTCTCAGACGTACTTGTCAGCTGGGTCACAGCAATACAGTCAGGAGTTTTGTTATTCGCTCCAGAAACTAATCCCTCTCTAGCTGCTTCCATCATTTTTATGCCGCCGGACGCATGTACGGTCATTAAATCTACCTGTAAGGAGGCGAGCTGCTTCGCTGCTGCTTTTACTGTGTTCGGTATATCGTGAAGCTTTAGGTCTAAAAACAGCTGATGACCTACCTCTTTCCACTCTTCAACTAATGCTGGACCTTCTCGGTAAAATAATTCCATTCCTACTTTAAGAAATAATTTTTCGTTCCCAAAAGAAGTGAGAAATGCATTTGCTGATTGCTTGTCCTTGAAATCCATTGCTATAATTAACGGCTTATTCAAAAAGAATTCACTCCTTTTTGCCGGAGCTCCTGAATATTTTCCAATCCTTTAGCTTTAGCGTAATCTTCTAGCTCATCAATTAACTCGGGGCAAATAAATGGGTTGGTGAAATTGGCTGTTCCCACTGCTACAGCATCTGCACCTGCAATTATAAATTCAATAATATCATTAAGTGTTGAAATGCCGCCCATCCCGATAATTGGAAGTTCTGTTTGCTTTCGAACTTCATGAATCATTCGAATCGCAATCGGCTTAATTGCCGGTCCTGACAGGCCGCCGGATTCATTTGCAAGCAGCGGTTTACCTGAGTGAATATCTATTTTCATCCCTGACAACGTGTTGATCATGGATAAACCATCCGCTCCAGCTCGTTCAACTGCTTGAGCTAACACAGTGATATCGGTAACGTTGGGAGAAAGTTTAACATAAACCGGGCAGGTGGACACCGCTTTGACACGTCTTGTTAGTTCAGCGGCAAGATCTGGATCCGTGCCAAATGCAATCCCGCCTTCTTTTACGTTCGGACAAGAAATATTCAGTTCTAATGCCCCTACTTGGTTTGTCTCAGAAAGGTCAGCTGCTACTTCCTCATAATCTTCCATCGTCGTACCAGCAATGTTTGCAAGCAATGGCGTGTCGTACGTTTCAAGCCAGCTTAACTTTTCTGAAATAACTTTATCAAGGCCTGGGTTTTGCAAGCCAATCGCATTAAGCATGCCTGCTGGTGTCTCTGCTACCCTTGGCGTTTCGTTTCCAAATCTGGGATGATTCGTCGTTGCTTTTAAAGCAATTGCTCCCAGTTGGTTTAAATCATACAAATTAGCAAATTCTTCTCCAAATCCAAAACAGCCAGAAGCAGGCATTATAGGGTTTTTCATGGTTAAACCGGGCAGATTTGTTTGAAGACGGGTCATAGTACCACCTCTCTCCACGGAAATACAGGGCCATCACTGCAGACTTTCCGGTATTCGCTTCCCCCTGGGTCATTTTGCGTGTGACAAACACAGGCAAAGCAAGCACCGATCCCGCAGCCCATTCTCTCCTCGAGTGAAAGGCTGCCTTGTGCATTTGGGTAGTTTTCTTCTAGTGCTTTTAACATAGGTGTTGGTCCGCAGGCATATAACCGGTCAAACTGTAATGATTCGTTATCAATCACATCAGTGACTAACCCTTTACTGCCGGCACTGCCATCGATGGTGCTCACATACACCTCTCCGGCTTCTTTAAACCTATTTTCATAAAAAACGGATGCCGCGTCAGCAAATCCTAGAACCGTAGTGACCTTTACGCCCCTTTCAAAAAGCGCCAGAGCAAGGGAGTAAAGCGGAGGAACACCAACGCCTCCGCCGACAATTAATGCCGTTTCTTCTTGTTTCGTTTCGTCTATTGAAAAACCGTTTCCAAGCGGGCCAAGAACATCCACGGAATCATTTTCTTTACGCTCTGATAAAAGCGTCGTACCTTCTCCTTCTGTCCGGTAAATAATCGTCAGTTCATTATTTTGTTTATTGTTATTACAGATGCTGATCGGACGACGAAGTAAAGGCACAGGCTGTGCTGAAGGTTTAATATGCAAAAACTGACCTGGTGCTGTGATCTCCTGCACTATTTCTCCCTGCAGTGTCATTTCAAATATATTTTCGGCAATTTCTCTATTGGAGCGCACGATCATGTCTTCTTTTCTCACACTGTCACCCCGTTTTGAGGAACGGCTTCTCTTTTTTCCATTGCCGGCATTGCCTCAGCAGAAAATGTGATCATTTCGAGCACTTTCAAGAGAGCATCTGCAGTATCAATAGAGGTCATGCAAACGACTTCGTTTTCTACAGCTTCCCGTCTTATTCTAAAGCCATCTCGTGCGGGCTGTTTTCCTTTTGTGAGTGTATTAATAACAAATTGCGCTTTTCCTTCCCGGATAATATCTAACAAATTCGGAGAAGATTCTTCTACTTTATTTACGACTGTTACAGGAATGTTTTCTTTTCTTAAATAGTCTGCTGTTCCTTTGGTTGCGAGCAGATTGTAGCCGATTTGGTGAAAACGGCGGGCAAGCGACAATGCTTCTTCTTTGTTTTTATCTGCAATGGTAAACAAGACAGATCCATGTTCTGGTATATTCATCCCAGAAGCGATTAGTCCTTTGTATAATGCTTTTTCAAGTGATACATCTCGTCCCATTACTTCACCTGTTGATTTCATTTCCGGTCCGAGCGTAATATCTACTCTGCGCAGTTTCGCGAAAGAAAATACCGGTACTTTTACAGATACTTCTTTTTTCTCTGGCAGCAGGCCGTCACTGTATCCTTGCGTCCACAGGCTTTTTCCAGTCATGACTCTCGTTGCGATTGAAGCAATCGGCACTCCCGTAATTTTACTTAAAAATGGCACGGTCCGGCTTGCTCTTGGGTTTACTTCCAGAACATATACTTCGTTTTCATGGATAACAAATTGAATATTGAGCAGTCCTTTAATATTAAGCCCTTTACCTATCGCTACCGTACGTTCCACCAATTTTTGTTTCATCTCTTCAGAGAGTGTTTGTGGAGGATACACGGCAATAGAGTCCCCGGAGTGCACGCCGGCACGTTCAATATGTTCCATGATTCCTGGAACGAATACGTTTTCTCCATCTGCTATGGCATCGACTTCTATTTCTTTACCGATCATATAACGGTCAATCAGGACGGGATGCTTTTCATTTACCTTAACGGCACGGTCCATGTAGGACAACAGTTCATTTTCGTTATCAACAATTTCCATTGCTCTACCACCTAATACGTAGGAAGGCCGCACTAGTACTGGATAGCCGATATCAGCAGCAATCCCTACCGCTTCTTCAGAAGAGGTTGCTGTTCGTCCTAGAGGCTGTGGGATTCCCAATTGCTGTAAAGAGTATTCAAATTTATCACGGTCTTCTGCTCTATCCATATCTTCAAGGGCCGTGCCGAGAATTTTTACTCCTCTTTCATGAAGGCCGTCTGCTAGATTAATAGCAGTTTGACCGCCAAACTGAACGATAACTCCTTCAGGTTTTTCTTGATCGACTACGTGCATAACATCTTCAAGCGTGAGCGGTTCAAAATATAGTTTGTCAGACACACTGAAATCAGTGGATACGGTCTCTGGGTTGTTGTTAATGATTATCGCTTCATATCCTTCTTCTTGCAGCGCCCAAACCGTATGAACTGTAGCGTAATCAAACTCTATTCCCTGTCCGATGCGGATAGGACCAGAGCCCAGCACTAACACAGAAGGCTTATTCGTTCGCCCGCTTTCATTTTCCTGTTCATAAGTTGAGTAATAGTACGGGGTTTCTGATTCAAATTCTGCAGCACACGTGTCCACCATTTTATAAACCGGCATAATTTGGTTACGTTTCCTTGCTTCATATACCTCTGTTTCTGTCCATTCCCACTTCGCTGCGATAAATTCGTCAGAAATCCCCATTTCCTTTGCAAGCTTTAGCATGTCTGGATTACCTGGATGATAGGACAGTTCTTCTCCAGTAGTAATGATTCCCGCAAATTTCTCAAGAAAGAAACGATCTATCTTGGTAAGACCATGAAGCTTTTCAATCGACCATCCTCTCCGAAAAGCTTCTCCAATTACAAACAGTCTTTCATCTTCCGCTTTCACGAGTTTTTCTTCCAGTAATTCATTAGAGTATTCCATATATGCCGGGTCGCTCAAATGGAGTTTGTTCATTTCCAATGAACGAATCCCTTTCATGATCGATTCTTCAAACGTTCTGCCAATTGCCATTACTTCACCAGTAGCCTTCATTTGCGTGCCTAGTTTTCGATTGGCGGCTTCAAACTTATCAAACGGCCAGCGCGGTATTTTCGTAACGACATAGTCCAATGCTGGTTCGAAGCTGGCGTATGTCGTGCCTGTAATAGGATTTTTCAATTCATCGAGCCGGTAACCTGCTGCTATTTTAGCAGCCAGTTTTGCAATTGGATAACCGGTTGCTTTAGAAGCAAGAGCCGACGAACGGCTGACGCGCGGATTAACTTCGATAATATAATACTCGAAACTGTGCGGGGAAAGCGCACACTGTACATTACAGCCGCCTTCAATTTCGAGCGCCCGAATAATTTTTAAAGATGAATCCCGTAGCATTTGATATTCGCGGTCTGATAATGTTTGGCTTGGAGCAGCAACAACGGAGTCACCGGTATGAATACCGACCGGATCAATGTTTTCCATGTTACACACGACAATGCTCTGCCCGGAACCATCTCTCATTACTTCATATTCAACTTCCTTAAATCCGGCAATGCTTTTTTCAAGTAAACATTGGTGTACAGGGCTGTATTTTAAACCTGAACTTACGATTTCATGTAATTCATCTTCATTATGAACCAGACCCCCGCCTGTTCCGCCTAGCGTGTAAGCTGGTCGTACAATGACAGGATAACCGATTTCTTCTACAAATTTTTCTGCTTCTTCCATGTTGTGAATAATTTCGCTTTCAGGAACTGGTTCATTTAATTCTTTCATCAAGGAGCGGAACACTTCTCTATCTTCTGCTTTTTGAATAGCTTCAAGCTCTGTACCTAAAAGAGAAATATTATATCGTTCTAAAACTCCTTCGTTATAAAGCTCCATCGCCATATTCAAACCTGTTTGTCCGCCTAGAGTTGGAAGCAAAGCATCCGGTTTTTCTTTTCTAATGACCCTGCTGACAAATTCAAGTGTGATTGGTTCGATATATACTTTATCTGCCATGTTCGTGTCCGTCATAATCGTTGCAGGATTTGAATTTACGAGAATAACTTCATACCCTTCTTCTTTTAACGCCTGACAAGCCTGAGTGCCTGCATAGTCAAATTCTGCTGCCTGCCCGATGACAATCGGACCGGAACCGATAACGAGAATTTTTTTAATATCTGTTCGTTTTGGCATATTTCTCTCTCCTTTATTACTTAGATGGATACCGCTTGATGCTTATCGATCATCTCAATAAAATCGTCAAATAAATCATTGGAATCTGCTGGTCCTGGGCATGCTTCCGGGTGATACTGCACACTGAATGCCGGATAATGGTGATGAGTGACACCTTCTACCGTCCCATCATTTACATTAACATGGGTAAGCTGAAGATCTGTTCCCATTAACGAATCTCTGTCTATCGTGTAGCCATGGTTTTGCGACGTAATATCCACACGGCCGTTTCTGACATCTTTTACTGGATGGTTTCCACCGCGGTGTCCGAATTTCAGCTTTGATGAGCTGGCACCGCAAGCGAGACACAGAAGCTGATGACCAAGACATATTCCAAAAATCGGCACCTGACCAAGCAATGCTTTTAACGTTTTAGCAGCATCTGGCACATCGGTCGGATCTCCTGGGCCGTTACTCAGCATAATTCCATCTGGATTAAGCTTCATTACTTCCTCTGCTGTAGCATTATAAGGAAGCACAAACACATCACATCCGCGTTCAATAAGATTCCTGGCAATACCATGTTTGGCTCCATAATCCATTAATACTACTCTTCGGCCAGAACCTGGTGCATGATAAGCGTTTTTCGTAGATACTTTTTTCACTTTATCTTTTGACGGCTGAAATGCTTGCAGCTCTTCGATGATATCTGCTTCATCGGCTTTTTCATTACAAATGCGTCCATAGAGCGTCCCGTGGTTGCGGATTAAACGGGTAAGCATTCTCGTATCAATTCCTGCTATTGCAGGTATATCTTTTTCCTTCAGCCATGCATCAAGACTTGCTGCACTCCGGAAATTACTTGGATGTGTTGCGGATTCTCTTACAATTAGTCCTCCAGCTGAAGGGTTAAGTGTTTCAAAATCGTCACGATTAATCCCATAATTTCCGATAAGCGGATAAGTCAGCGTTATAATTTGATCGCAATAAGAAGGATCAGACAATATTTCTTGATAGCCTGTCATACTAGTGTTAAAAACCACTTCTCCTGAAGTATCTCGTGAACTGCCTAGTGCTTCTCCTGTAAATACGGTACCGTTTTCTAGTATTAATTTTCGTTTCATGATTGACGTGCTCCTTCCTTTTCAAATACTATCTCGCCGCCGACCATCGTGATAATCGGAGCTCCTTTCGTTGTCCATCCTGTAAATGGAGTGTTCTTCCCCTTTGATACAAACGTATTTGGGTCAATCACTTCTTCTTTCTCTAAATCTATCAGCGTTATATCAGCTTGAGCTCCAACGGTCAACGCACCGGCATGAAGGCTGAACACTTGAGCTGGTTTTCGAGTTAAGCTGTCAAGTAATTGTTCAAGAGTGCAGACTTCTTTTTCAACAAGATGTTTATATAAAAGCGGAAACGCCGTTTCTGATCCGGTAATTCCAAAAGGCGATTTTTCCATGCCTTGTGCTTTCTCTTCTTCTGCATGAGGAGCATGATCCGTTGCAATAAAATCGATCGTCCCATCGAGCCAGCCTTCGATTAATGCTTCTTGATCTTGTTTTGCGCGAAGCGGCGGATTCATTTTAAAATTAGGATCTAGATCCGGGATATCGTCTTCTGATAAGAGCAGGTGATGCGGTGTAACCTCTGCTGTTACATGAATACCTGCTTTTTTGGCATCACGTATGACCCGGACTGATTCTTTCGTGCTGACATGGCAGACGTGATAATGAGCACCTGCTGCTTCAGCTAGCAGTACATCTCTTGCAATATGCACTGATTCACAAACAGAAGGAATCCCATTTAGTTGATGTTTCTCTGAGAAGCTGCCTTCGTGCACGCTTCCTTTATTGATTAAAGTGTTTTCTTCACAGTGAGCAACGATAGCTTTGCCAACACGGGCTGCTTCTTTCATAGCAGAAAGCATCATCGAAGCGTCTTGAATGCCTACACCATCATCAGTAAACGCAAACGCCCCTGCCTCTTTTAATCCTTGAAAATCTGTTCGTTCCCTGCCAAGCTGTCTCGTTGTAATAGAGGCGTATGGTAAGACATTAACCTGAGCCTTGTCATGAATACGATCCCACAGCCTTTCCAATTCTTTTGGTGTATCCGGTACAGGACGCGTATTTGGCATCGGACAAATTGTCGTAAATCCTCCTTTAGCAGCAGCCGCTGTACCTGTTTCAATCGTTTCTTTATGCTCACCGCCTGGCTCTCGCAAATGAACGTGAACGTCAACGAATCCTGGGGATAATAGCTTTCCTTCTGCATGTAAAAGCACATTTGCATTTTCAGGAGCACGTCCTATAGAAGCTATTTTTCCATCTTTTATTTCCACATCGTTATGTTCTAGTTTTCCTTCTTCTGTAAACAATTCTGCGCCTTTAATCCAACCGTTCATTATAAAATTCCTCCTCTGTGTTGATCAAGCACATGGCTTAACAAGGCCATTCGTACGAAAACACCGTTTTTCATCTGTTTAAAAATTCTCGAACGTTCACACTCCACGAGTTCGTCTGCTATTTCTACACCTCGATTAATTGGGGCTGGATGCATGATGATACTATTTTGTTTCATCTTTTTCTCACGCTTTTCGGTTAGACCGTAAAGTTCATGATAATCGGCTGGGCCGGCTACCATTTTCACCGCGTGACGTTCATGCTGTATACGAAGCATCATCATCACGTCTGCTTTTTCAACAGCTTCATCCATTGACACATATCGATGCATCAGCTCTTTTGACATCCATTCTTTTGGGCCGCTTACTAATACATGAGCCCCGAGCCGCTCAAGCACTTCAAGGTTGGACCTTGCTACCCGGCTATGAAAAATATCACCTGCAATGACGATTTTTAAGCCTTGAAAAGTCCCAAATTCTTGTTTTATCGTAAGTAGATCTAAAAATGATTGAGTAGGATGATGACCGCAGCCGTCCCCTCCGTTAATGATAGGGATATTTATTTTATCTCTTAGTTCATCGAAATAACGCTCTTTACTGTGGCGAATGACTACTACATTAGCTCCTATGCTTTCAAGTGTCTTCACCGTATCATAAAGAGTCTCTCCTTTTTTAACACTCGACGTATCAGCTTCAAAAGGAAGAACGTCCAGACCTAGATTTCTCTCGGCTGCTTCAAAACTTATTTTTGTGCGGGTGCTTGGTTCGAAAAAAAGATTTACTGCAAAAAGACGCTGAGCAGGAAAAGTTTTGGAGCTCCGTGATAATTTTTCCGCTCGATCCAGCAGATTATGAATCTCGGTTACTCCCCAGTCCTCCATCGTTAACACGTGTGTCGGCTGCAGTTGTTTTCTTTTTCTTTCAAGCTCGGTTTGCATCATCATTACATCATCATCCTCCTCAAAAGAAATCGTTTATCGGTAAAACCGCTAGGCACTAAAATAAAAAGCCAAAAATTTAACCCCTGAAGGCTCTCTTCAGGGGTTAAAGATACAGGGATCCATTTTGTTGCAAAAGGATCTTAGAAAGCATCTGCTTTTCGTCAGCGTATACTTTCTCACACTGTATATTCACCCTTGAGAGTCTCTCTGTACTCTTTTAAAGGATGGATCAGGCTGCGTTGTTATTCTTTTCTTCTTTTAGTTGGTCTTCCAGGGAAGCAAACATAGCACCGTTTCCTTGGCCGTATTTTTTCCCTGGAAGGATGGCATTCAACAATATACCGATGATGGTTGCTAATGCCATACCTGCAATTTCTAAATTGTCACTGATTTGGATAAAGGCCCCGCCAATCCCTGTTACTAAGATGACAGACGCAATGATAAGGTTACGTTTTATTCCAAAATCAATTTGGTTATCAATTAACATTCTCATGCCTGAAGAAGCGATAATCCCGAAAAGCAGGATGGAAATGCCGCCCATAACTGCTCCTGGAATACTTGCAATTAAAGCTTCTACTTTCCCTACGAATCCAAAGAGTATGGCTAGTACAGCCGCTCCGCCGATCACAAATACGCTGAACACTCTTGTAATGGCTAAAACACCAATGTTTTCACCGTACGTTGTATTCGGCGGCCCTCCGACAAAGGAAGCGATAATAGTAGCTACGCCATCTCCAAGGATCGAACGATGCAGACCGGGTTTTTTAACAAAGTTCTTTCCTGCAACTTTACTTAATACCATCTGATCTCCGATGTGTTCTGCTAATGTCACAAGCGCAATAGGCGCCATAATGGCTACAATGCTCCAAGACCACTGCGGTGTAAAGGTGGCAAAAGGTGTGACGAAGTCTGGGACACGCAGCCAGGGTGCTGCTGCAATTTCTGTAAAATCGACAAGTCCCATAAACGCTGCCATCGTATAACCGCCTGTTATGCCGAACAATATAGGAATGAGGTTAAAAAATCCTTTGAAAAAGATAGAAGCGACAATCGTTATCGCAAGTGTCACAAGCGCAACACTAAAATGAAGCATAGGCTGGACATACGTTCCGCTTTCCTCATCAAAGTTCATTGCCATTTCGATGGCCGTGCTTGCAAGCCCTAAACCGATTACCATAATGACTGGTCCTACTACAATCGGCGGCAGCAAGTTCATCAGCCATTGTACACCTGTCCATTTAATAAGAAGTGCAGTGATACCGTAAATAACCCCTGCTGTAAACGAACCGATCATTACACCTTCAGGCCCGCCTATAGACATGGCTGCGATAACTGGCATAATGAAGGCAAATGAAGAGCCGAGATAAGCAGGAATCTGTCCTTTAGTTATAATCAAATACGCCAGTGTTCCAAGACCGCTTGAAATAAGAGCGATCGCTGGACTCAAACCAGTTAATACTGGTACAAGAATCGTAGCTCCAAACATTGCAAATAAATGCTGCAAGCTTAATATTAACCATTGATTCCACTTCGGTACTTCATCTACACGTAATTTTACGTTGTTTTCCATTTCATTTCCCTCCCGATTTGTGATCGCACTTTGTTGTCTCATCTCGGCTAAGGTATAAAAAAACTCCTTGCCCGAGAGGACAAAGAGGTACAAATCGAAAGCGGGGACGACAAAAATCTGCCGCTTGATTTATACCTCTTTTCAGCCTCACCGGACTGATTTAAAGAGGTGCTCTATTTTACACTTATTTTTTTTGCCGAATCGTCACTTCGTCTGTTTGATCTGCTTCCGTCAATTTAACGGCAATGACTTCTTCTTTTGAGGTTGGTATATTTTTCCCAACATAATCAGGTCTAATTGGAAGTTCACGGTGCCCTCTATCAATTAAGACAGCGAGCTGGATTTGAGAAGGTCTGCCTAGATCCATCACCGCATCCATTGCTGCCCTTACCGTTCTTCCGGTGTAAAGTACATCATCTACTAAAATGATTTTTTTATCATGAACAGTAATGGGGATGTCGGTACCTTTTAATTCTGGATCAGCACTGTCTGTTTGATGGCTCAAATCGTCCCGGTACAGAGTGATATCTGCTACACCTACCGGAATATCTTTTCCTTCAATCCGTGCTATATTTGCTGCCAGCCGCTCGGCTACGTGAATCCCTCTCGTTTTAATTCCAACAAGAATGCAGTCTTCTATGCCTTTGTTTTTTTCTATAATTTCATGAGAAACGCGGGTTAACGCTCTTCGTATTGCCTGGTCATCGAGTAATACTCTTTCTTCTGTTTCCATCGTAACCTACCGCCCTATCATTCATATTGTAAGCTTATTTCATGTTTCCCTTCTGTTCACTGCCGCTTGAAAGATTTCAGGAAAAGATTCTTGGTCTTGCAAGCAGCATTGCAGGAAAAGAGCGTCGTTCGTTAGATTCTTATACTTTATCCTTTAGCAAAGTTGCACTTTCCTAAACAATAAAAAATCCTCCCGCCCGGCTGGGTGAGAGGATGGGTTACCTATATACAGACATACGGATACCGCTTCGTTATTATGCGGTCTGTACACAAGCTCCTTCTCAGCCTCACGGGACTGTCTTTAAAGGGTGCTTTCAGTTGCTGTTGTGCTGTTATCTTGATATTGATTATGGCAAATCTAGAAACAAAGGTCAAGACCTTTTTCGAAGATCTTCTATAATTTTTGACATGTCTTCTGGCAAAGAAGTTTCAAATTCCATATATTTGTCCTTTACAGGGTGTACAAAACCCAGTTTTGCTGCATGAAGAGCCTGGCCTTCAATCGGCAGCGTTTTAGTTCTTCCATACTTTGGATCACCGGCAACTGGATGGCCAATGTAAGCCATATGTACACGAATTTGATGGGTACGGCCCGTTTCAAGTCGGCATTCCACAAACGTATAATCTTTCCACTGTTCTAATACAGTAAAATGCGTGACAGCATCTTTTGCATTCTTTTCGGTAACAGCCATTTTTTGGCGGTCTTTTGGATCTCTTCCAATTGGTGCTTCTATCGTGCCGCGTTCATGCGGGATAGTCCCATGAACAATTGCCCTATATAGACGTTCCACTTTTTTATCCTGTAACTGAACACTTAAGTTCTCATGCGCTTTATCATGCTTTGCCGCCACTAACAGTCCTGTGGTGTCCTTGTCAATTCGGTGTACAATTCCAGGCCGCAATTCTCCATTGATACCAGACAAATCATCACAATGGTACATCAATGCATTTACAAGCGTACCAGAATAATGACCGGGTGCAGGATGAACAACCATTCCTCTTGGCTTGTTTACGACCACAATATCGCTGTCTTCATAACGAATGTCAAGAGGAATATCTTCTGCGGTTATTTCGGGTTCTTCAAGCTCTTTTGGATACACTGCAATCGTGTCCCCTGCCTGCAGGACGTAGTTACGTTTTATTTTTTTTTCATTCACCTGTACATAGCCTTCTTTTATCCATGCTTGAATGGTTGTTCGTGACCAGTCATCTTGTTTTCCAGAAAGATATTTATCTATCCGTTCTCCTGCTTCTGTTGTCTCGATAAACCATTCTAATTCTTTCATGCTTTTTTCCTCTTTTCTTTCCACTCATCTGCTGTAATTTTAATAACTAGTAAAAGAACTCCAACCACCAACGCAGAATCGGCAATATTAAAAATCGGATAGTTATACGTAAAAATATAAACGTTAAAGAAATCAACAACTTCCCCAAAAAGAAGGCGGTCAATAAAATTACCAACTGCACCACCTAAAATAAGGGCGAGGGGAATACCAAAAAGCTTACTGTCGTTTCCGTATTTTTGCAGATGATAAACAACAGCAATAATAACGATAACCGTAACAATGTAAAAAAGCCACATCTGCCCCTGGAGAATGCCAAAAGCTGCTCCGGCATTACGATGGGACGTAAAATAAAAAAAGCCCGGAATTACTTCTATATTTTCACCGATATCCATATTTTCGACGACTAAAAACTTTGTCATTTGATCCAAACCAATAATAAAAACAGTCAATAAATAATAAACGATTAGCATGATACCATCCACCCTGCTTTTCTGCTTGCCTGCAAAAATAAATTTCATACACCTGCTTGTTATACAGATGGATGTAAAAGCTGTCCGGAAACCATGTCATTGTGCGGCACCCGGACAGTTTATTCATTAGACGTGACTGTAATGCTCTTTTACGATATCTGTGCATTTATCACACAAACCAGGATGTTCAGCATCCTTTCCAACCGTTTCTGTTACGGTCCAGCAGCGTTCACATGTTTCTCCTTCAGCAGGTTTCACTTCTACAGCAACATGTTCCAGGCTTTCAGCAGAAGACGGCGCATCAGCTTTTGTTCCAGCAATGGACGCATTGGATACAATAAACAATTTCGTTAAATCGCCGGCTTCTTCTAATACTTTTTTAAGCTCCTGCTCTGGATAAAGGGTAATGGATGCAGTGAGAGATTTTCCAATCACTTTTTCATTTCGCGCATTTTCTAATGCTTTTAATATGTCATCACGTGCAGTCATGACAAAGTCCCATTTTTCTTTTAGTTCACTCGCTTGGCTGACATCTTTTTCTTCCGGCATATCTGTCAGCTGTGCGCTTTCGGCTTCTACCCCTGGAATAAAGGCCCATACTTCATCAGCTGTGTGCGGAATGATCGGAGCAGCTAAGCGAACGAGTGCTACAAGCGTATCGTACATTACTGTTTGGATCGCACGACGTTTTTTGCTATTTGGGGCATCAATATATAACGTATCTTTAGCAATATCCATATAAAACGAACTTAATTCGATCGTACAGAAATTATGAATCGTGTGAAAAACAGTGGCAAACTGATATTCATCGTAGCCCTTTTTCGATTTATTGATCACATCTTGAAGCTTCACTAGCATATAGCGGTCAAGCTCAGGCAAATCCCTTTCTTCGATACGGTCTTTTACCGGATCAAAGTCATGCAGGTTTCCAAGTAAAAAACGGAAGGTATTTCTTAGTTTACGATAAGCTTCTGCTACTTGTTTTAATATTTTATCTGAAATGCGAACATCAGCCTGGTAATCTACAGAAGCAACCCATAAACGCAAAATATCTGCCCCGAGCTGTTTCATTACTTTATTAGGAATGACGACATTTCCGACAGATTTACTCATTTTACGGCCTTCTCCATCAAGGGCAAAACCATGACTAATAATAGCCTTATATGGGGCCTGGCCAGTTGTTGCTACACTCGTCGACAAGGAAGAGTTAAACCAGCCTCTGTATTGGTCCGAACCTTCAAGATACACATCAGCCGGGCGCTGCAGCTGCTCTTTTTCCTCAAGTACGGCTTGGTGGGAAGAACCGCTGTCAAACCATACGTCCATAATGTCCATTTCTCTTGTAAATTCGCCATTCGGGCTATGTTCAGATGTATACCCTTCTGGCAGCAGATCTTTTGTCTCCCATTCAAACCAAATATTAGAGCCGTGTTGGCGAAAAAGCTCAGAAACATGATTAATCGTTTCATCAGTTACAATTTCTTCTCCATCTTCTCCGTAAAAAATCGGGATCGGCACACCCCAGGCCCGTTGACGAGAAATACACCAGTCACCGCGGTCACGCACCATGTTATAGAGACGCGTTTCCCCCCATTCTGGAAGCCAATTAACGTTTTTAACTGCTTCTAG
Organism: Alteribacillus sp. YIM 98480; assembly: GCF_009765375.1. Taxonomy (GTDB): domain Bacteria; phylum Bacillota; class Bacilli; order Bacillales; family Marinococcaceae; genus Alteribacillus. The sequence goes on along the minus strand of NZ_VTOK01000013.1, from coordinate 6,349 downwards.
CAAATCGTCACGGAAATCTTCAATCGATGCAAACCATTGAGCAGTTGCCCTGAAAATCACCGGCTTTTTCGTACGCCAGTCATGTGGATACGAGTGTGTTATAAACGTTAGTTTTAATAAAGCTCCGAGTTCTTCTAATTTTTGTGTGATTGGTTTGTTTGCTTCATCGTAAAACAGTCCTTCAAAGCCAGGTGCTTCTTTTGTGAAATAACCTTTGTCATCTACCGGGCACAACGTTTCAAGCCCGTACTGCTGTCCAACAACATAGTCATCCTCCCCGTGTCCAGGTGCTGTGTGTACACAGCCAGTTCCGGCATCAAGGGTAACGTGATCGCCTAAAATAACAAGAGAATCACGCCCATAGATAGGATGAGACGTCATAATATGTTCCAGTTCTCTGCCTTGTACTGTTTTCAGAACCGTTGAATTCTCCCATTCAAATTCTGTTTGCAGCTGTTCTATCAATTTTTCTGCAACGACATATTTTTCATCGCCTGCTTGCACAACAGCATAAGAGAGATCTGGATGAACTGTAATTGCAAGGTTGGCTGGAATTGTCCATGGTGTCGTTGTCCAGATAATAAATTTTTCGTCTCCATCTAGTACATTTTTACCTTCTTTTACATCAAAACTGACATAAATCGATGGAGACCGTTTATCATGATATTCAATTTCTGCTTCCGCTAAAGCTGATTCAGAAGACGGAGACCAGTATACCGGCTTTTTCCCTTTATAAATATAGCCTTTCTTCGCCATTTCACCAAATACTTTAATTTGCTGCGCTTCATATTCTTTTGTCAACGTGATATACGGATTATCCCAATCCCCCCGCACACCTAGACGCTTAAATTGCTCACGCTGGCGGTCAAGCTGTTCTAAAGCATAATCTTCACACGCTTTTCTAAATTCAGCTATTGTCATTTTTTTGCGGTCTACTTTTTTCTTTTTTGTTAAGGCTGTTTCAATAGGCAGACCATGTGTGTCCCACCCAGGAACGTAAGGTGCATGATAACCATTCATCGATTTATATCTCACGATGAAGTCTTTTAAAATTTTATTTAACGCGTGCCCCATGTGAATGTCGCCATTCGCGTATGGAGGACCGTCATGCAGAACAAATAGAGGGCGGTCTTTCGTACGTTCTTGTACTTTTTCATATATATTTTGTTCATCCCATTCTTTCTGTTTTTCTGGTTCCCGGTTGGGAAGATTCCCTCTCATCGGAAAATCGGTTTTCGGCATTAATAATGTTTCTTTATAACTCATTAACTGACTTCCTCCTTTATTTAAGAAAAGCGCAAGCGCCTTGCTCACGAGCGACAAGTCCTGGAGGGTCGGCATATGGAAAGCTCATCTTTGCTTTCCATTGACGAACCGAAGGAATCTCGAGCGAGTAGGCGCTTACGCTAGACATGTAAAACGCCAACGATTTATAATTTCTTACCTTTAAAAAACGACTGCCTTTTTCATTTAAGGCTTTTAAACAGTAAAAGACCTCCTCATCCCCATCAAGGGACGAGAAGGTCTCGCGGTACCACCCTAGTTATGCTGTTACAAAAACAGCATCCACTCTTTTATGTTAACGGTTTGTACCGCCAAAAGCCTAGAAAGTGCCGCCACTCTTCGGCTTTGGAACTCCAGGGTGATGTCCAGTTTTGATCATTCACCGTGCTTTCACCGTCCACGGCTCGCTATAGAAAAAATCAAAAAGGCGCGTCCCTTTCTTTGTTTTTATATTTAATTGTGCTATAAGAAAAGCGCAAGCGCCTTGCCCACGAGCGACAAGTCCTGGAGGGTCGGCATATGGAAAGCTCATCTTTGCTTTCCATTGACGAACCGAAGGAATCTCGAGCGAATAGGTGCTGGAGCTAGACATGTAAAACGCCAACTATTTATAATTTCTTACCTTTTGGAAAAAATTATAAGTCGAATATAGTATAAGCTAAACAACGGTATTCCGCAAATGTGGATTCTGCAACTCACCGAGTTTTTCAAATTTAAAAAAATTATAGAACATACAGCCTGTCTTAGTCAAGCTGTCTTTGCCTATCTGTTTCCACTTCTTCTTCGCTTTGTTTTTCTTCTGCATCTATTACGGTATCCCAATCATCATTATGTAACATTTCAAGCTGCGCTTCAATTAACATTTTAAAACGCATCCGATAAACAGAAGCCTGTTTTTTCAATTCTTCAATTTCAAGTTCAATTTTACGAGACTTATTTAAGGCATCATTAATAATACGATCTGCATTTTTCTCAGCTTCTTTAATAATCAATTGTGATTCCTTTTTTGCATTGCGACGCACTTCTTCAGCGGATTCCTGAGCTACAAGAATTGATTTGTTCAGCGTTTCTTCAATATTAGAAAAATGTTCTAGCCGCTCTTCTAATTCATTTACTTTTGAAAACAATTCGTTTTTTTCACGAATCACGTTTTCATAATCTTTTATGACCTGATCTAAAAACTCATTGACATCATCTTCGTCATATCCCCGAAAGCCTCTGGTAAATTCTTTATTATGAATATCTAATGGCGTCAAAGGCAATTTGCCCACCTCCATTCTACTATTATTCAGGTAACATGATATTTCGACAGCGGTTGTGAAAATCCTGCCTGTCATTTACGGATCTTGCTTTTTTCCATAACTAATTTTCCAGCGGCCTTTTTTTGTTTTTCCTTCTGTATGAAGCAATTTTCTCCTTCCAAGACCGCGTACGGAAACATAGTCACCTGGCTGTAACGGAAAGGATACTTGATCGACTGACTTCCAGTTGACTTTTACGCGCCCCTTTTCTATAAAAGGTGCCGCTTTGCTGCGGGATAGACGATACATTTCAGCGATCATAACATCGAGACGAAAAGATGAAACCGTTGTCTGTACCTCTTCCCAGTAGTCTTCTATCGGCAGCATCTGCTGAAGTGGAATGTTTTCAAGCGAGATAGATGCCTTTCCTATTTTTTGAAGGTTCATTTCTATAAAAATAGCTATGTCTTTTGCAGCAATAAATTGAAAACGTCCGCTGCCTTCTAAAATATCACCATATTTGCTTCGCTTTAGCCCCAGTCCGGTTAGGGAACCAAGCACATCTCGGTGGCCGATAGTCACAAATTTAGACGGATACTTCAGCTCAAATAAAGTGAGTTCAAAATCCTCTGGTTCTGCTTTTTCATAAAAAGGATAAAGCAGCGCCCGCTTTCTTTCACACCCGTTTGCTCCTCCCCAAAAAGAGAGATGCACCGTTTCGTCTTTTCCGACAATGGAGGAGAGAATATCTTGTTCACGCGGATCTAAAAAATCTGTCAGCTTTCTTTCATATTTTGTTTCTACTACTTCTTTCCATTCCATAACTTGTTCTACAAAAGCATGTTCTTCTTTTCTAAAGTGTACAAAAACAGACATCGTTTACTCCCTAGAAAAATAGTGCTTGTACGCCGTAACGTGCGAAATGAAGAGCAATAATAGCAACGATAGGAGAAATATCAATCATTCCAAGCGGCGGTATAATTTTTCTAAACGGTTCCAAATACGGTTCTACTAGCGACCCGAGCAGCTGCCCAAACGACGATTCACGCGCATTTGGAAACCACGACATTAAAATATAGATAATAATAAGATAAGAATAAAGCGTCATACCTGTCAGCAGTATCGATCCTATGGTATTCATTTTCTGCATTCTCCTTTACTACAATCAATCCTGTGTATCGTATAAAATTTCTGATATAGCACCAGAGACATCGACGTTATCCGGTGTACATAGAAAAATATTCGTACCTACTTTTTGGATGTCTCCTCCGATAGCATAAACAGTGCCGCTCAAAAAATCAACAATCCTGCGCGCCTGCTCTTTTTGAATGCGCTGCACATTAATGATCACAGACTTTCTATTTTTTAAATGATCTGCAATATCCTGAGCTTCATCATATTGGCGGGGTTCCATCAGCATTACTTTAGCTGACTGCTGTACACTTTGCAGGCTGACCACATTTTTTCCTTTTCCTTCTTTCCTTTCTTCATACGCTTGCATTCCTTCTGTCATATCTGCCTCTTCTTCAACCACCTCGTCTTCGAGTTCGAAAAAGCGCTTAAATTTAGATTTGAAGCTCATTCTATTCCCTCCTTTTCGCCTCTAACCACTGCTTATTCATGACCTACTAACGTGGAGCCAAGACGAATAAATGTCGCGCCCTCTTCAATGGCGATATGAAAATCATTTGACATTCCCATCGATAATTCTTCACAAGGAGCGTGTTCTAAATGGAGTTCATGAATTTCATCACGTAATTCTCTTAACCTGCGAAAAACGGGGCGGGTATGTTCCGGATCTTCCTCATAAGGAGCCATAGTCATCAATCCAATCACTTTAAGAGAAGGATAATCTTCAAGTTTCTTAATAAAATCAAGCGTCTCTTCAGGCGCAAGACCGGATTTTGACGTTTCTCCAGAAGTATTAACCTGGACAAAACACTGAAGTTTTTTATCATCTGGACAACGCTTTTGTAATTCTTTTGCCAAAGACAGCCTGTCCAAAGAATGGATATAATCATACTTATCGACAAGGTGTTTCGCTTTCTTTGATTGAAGGGAACCAATAAAATGAAACTCGGCTTGTCCATGAAATGCTTCCCACTTCTCTAGTGCCCCTTCAAGCCTGTTTTCCCCAATATGATGAATGCCTGCTTCTATAGCTTCTTTTGTTTTATCAAGTGTGACATATTTAGTAACTGCAATAATCGTTACTTTATCGGTGTGCCGGTCTGATCGGCTGCATGCTTCTTTTATTGTCTGCTGAATCTGAACTAAGTTGTTTGTTACCGTCACTATTTCTTTTTCTCCTTTCTACTTATTTTCTTTTAATCCAATGAAAGACATCATCCGGCCGGTTCCTCCGCCATTTCTCCGATGAGAGAAAAATAATTCATTTTCGTTGTATGTACAATGGCTGCTTACAAAAATGTTTTCTGAAGGAAGTCCGGCAGCTTCTAATAATACTTTATTCATTTCTTTCATATCCAGCTGAAACTTTCCTTTTCGTGTAGAATACCAAGGGACAGGATAAGATGGAATAAGTTTTTCCATTTGAGAAATGACTTTATCATCTACTTCATACGCTTCTTGAGAAATAGACGGACCGATAACAGCATAGATGTCTTCTATATTTATTTTTTCGATTTCCACCCATGTGTTTACAAACTTTCCGCCAATATTAAGTGCGGTTCCTTTCCATCCAGCATGCGCAAGTCCTACATATTCGGCAGCTGGTGCATAAAAGATTAAAGGGACACAATCAGCATAAAAACTTACAAGCAGTAATTCTTTTTCGTTTGTATACATCCCATCTGCCTCACCAGCTGCAGAATGCCGGGATAACGCCCCTTTTCCTTTATCCTCAGCCCTGATCTTTATTATCTCACTGCCATGCACTTGTTCTGAAGCTGTCCAGCTTGAAAGTGGAAAACCTAATTCTTTTCCAATCTTCTTTCTGTTTGCTATAACAGTTTGCGGATCGTCTCCAACATGAAAAGCGGTATTTAATGAATCAAACGGCTTTACCCCTTCGCCGCCTTTTCTTGTCGTCATTCCAGCAGCAAGAGAAAGCTCTCTTTTAAATGGTTTACTGTTTACGGTAAAAATTCTTTCGCTTTTTTTAGAAAAAGGATCTTTTTCCATCATACCTCTTCCTTCGTCAAAATCGTCACAATCAGTCTATTTATTTTAACATATTTTGTGCTGTTCCCATAGAAAATTCCTGCAAGACCTTGTTCAAAGTATTAGAGGCAGTAGTGTTATTCTGCCTCTCCTTCATATAAATTTACTAAAATAACATCAGAACCAATTTTGACAATCTGCGTCCAAGGAACGACAAATTCATTATCACGGTTAAAAAGTGTCATCATTTTCGCAGATCCACCTACAATGATCGCATCCACTTGACCAGTTTCAACATTTATATCGACATCTCCTGCATGACCGAGCCTTTTCCCTGTATGCATATTCACTATATCTTTTGCTTGTAATTCTGAAATTCTCATCTTCCTGGCCCCTTTACGCAAAAGTTGAATACTACATATATATGTATCACCCCTCTAGAACATATCCTCTAAATAGAAAAACTTATCACTAAGAAAAGCGCAAGCGCCTTGCTCACGAGCGACAAGTCCTGGAGGGGCGGCATATGGAAAGCTGACCTTTGCTTTCCATTGACGGACCGAAGGAATCTCGAGCGAGTAGGCGCTTGCGCTAGACATGTAAAACGCCAACTATTTATCATTTTCTTACCTTTTAAGAAAAGCGCAAGCGCCTTAAAAGAAGGAAGTTCGGCTACGAGCGTCACGTCCTGTGACAACGCC